>CALOBL010000012.1:0-143669 GCA_942491655.1 Cloacimonadaceae bacterium (SeqCode) | reverse complement strand
AATGCCACGGTGATCGAGGCCCTGCGTCAACTCGACGTCGGCGCACGGGAAGAAGCCGCCTCGTCGCTCGGCTATACCGAGAACCCGCAGGCCGCGCCGCTCCTTCTCGCCCTGCTTGATGATCCTGAAGACTACGTCCCGCCAAACGGCCGCGGGGGCGATCGCAATGGCCGGCGACCGGCGTGTCGGCCCGCGACTCATCCTGCACAGCTTTTCAGCGCCAACAAGAACCTGCGCAAGGCCGCCGCGTTCTCGCTGGGTGAGCTTGGCGTTCATGGCGGGGTAGCCGGGCTGCTCGAGCTGACCACAGACCGGATTCCCATCGTCCGCGCGGCTGCGGCGACGGCCCCGCGCATTGGCCCGCCCGTGGACATCGGACCCCTCGTCGCACTGCTCGATGACAGCTATCCGGAAGGCGGATCTGTTAGAACAAAATGATCAAGTATTAATGAGGGTAAATCTGTTGGAACTTCTGGAGTACTAAAAAGAAGAGATGTCGAATTACCCAGCTCAGCTGCTGCCACCGGATATTGATTGTTATAAGTATATAGTAGCCCTATCATACCAGTAGGATCTTCAATACCGACAGTAGCAAATTGCCCATGATTAGAATAAGGCCCATAATTACCCTGATCAACATTGTTCACAGTATGATACTGAAAAACAATCTGATTATCTCCAGTTATTGTTGGATGATCTTCCGGGTCCATAAGTAATACCTGAAAAGTTTCCTGATCACCGTTAAATTGATTTTGCAATCTAGACCATTCAACAATAAAGCAACCAAGATCTTCAGAATAATAATAACAAACACTACCTCCTGGAGTTATAAGATCATCCCAGAATGGAGCAATAATAGGAGAAGGTCCTGAAGGATCAGGTATAGACCAGTTCATGAAACTCATTAACTCGGTTGAGCCAGGACAAAGCCAGCCATTAGAACATATTGTTAAAGTAGTATAATCGGATCCATAAAACCTAAAATTGAAAGGAATATCAACAATTGATATTGCTCCCTCATCTCCATTATCTGAAAAGGGCAGTGCCATCCCAAACCCACCGTAATTGGGGTCAATCTCATACCAATTGTACTCAGGTGACTGTTCATATTCGGTATCACCACTGTCGTAACAGTAATAGCCGTATGAATCAGGACCGATAGGGTCGGTTTGCTGCACTTCTCCAACACTTACAAAAATCTCTTCTGTTTTAATCAAACCAATAGTATTATAAAAGTCTAATGTTAGTACTATTTCCGTCCCAGGAATTATCATTTCATTGATCTGAACTAAAAAGGGATCGTCAGAGTTATTCCAAGTTGTATTTGGAAGAAGATCGCCAAGAAATGTAACGGAATCAATTATTTCAACTTCATTTCCATTTGCTGATAAGGAGCAGTATACATCAAACGCTGATATGCTTCCCTCGTTTCTTATTTCAATAATCATTCCAGTTTCTTCACCTGGTTCCGGATTGCCCTCAGGCTGAAAATAGCTATTACTAATATCAAGTTTGAAGCTTGAAATATTTAAATTGAAATGATCATTCCAGAAAATTCCATTAGAATCATAAATTAACAATTCAAATTCAATTTGTGTGTTTTCCTCAAGATTATTTTCTATAAGTAAATCAAAGTCATCATTACTTATTGCTAAAGAATCTGAAAATATAACCCCCCAAGTTTCTATACTGTCTAAAATAGTCACTGCCTTTGATTCTGAAGTTAATAATGCGGAAACTTCCCCACTATTGAACAATCCATGGTTCTCGAGGCAGATCGTCAATTCGATCAATTCACCGGGATTTATCAGATTATCACTATTACCAATAGAAGAACCTTCGTTGTCATCATCGATTGTTATATCAGATATGCTTAATAAAATTTCTCCTTCCACCGTTGTAATTGTTTTTATACTAGGTAAATAGTTATGTTTAGTTACTGTAAGCTTCAATTCTTCAGGTAGTGTTTCTGGAAGTTCCATCAATGCATTTCCATCTTGATCAGTACAATTAAAATTAATCAGATTCTGATCTGAGCAAAGAGTTACTACGGCATCTGCAAGTGGAAAACCTCCAGTTGTACTAACATTAAGCTGATAGTAATTCGATCCCGTAAAAATTAAATCCTCTGATGTTATAACCAGATGTTCTGGAATTGATGTCCACAAATCTAATGAAGGATCACCCATGAGGTTGTTCCAATAAGAGAATTTATAAATAGCGTTGTATGGATTATCTGGATAGTTCATAATGATATTTAGTTTCCCGCGGTTCAAGGCACCGCCAGGATGAAAAATATTTTCTGCAAATATTCCCTGGAAAATACCTGTATCGATAGTGTTATTGAAACAGGTATTAGTATCGACAGTTGCTGTTCCGATAGCAGCCACAGCACCCCGGGGAGCAGTAGGGGAACCTACTTTAAGAAACCTTTCAGTTCGGCAATCTGAAGTCCCATCAAAATCCCCTACTCCGCAAGTAAGTATAACAACAAAAGGAGTCATTGCGCCATTAGTAAGATTGTTGATGTCTATCAGATCAAAACCGCTCATTCCATAAAATCCTCTATAATTTAGTATGCTGGCTCCCAGATTGATATTCTCGGAAATTTGAGTTTCCCACGGACCTGAGTATATTTCTGAGAATTCATAATTATTGGCATTTCCCTGTATCATCTCTTTTATGCTGATTTTAGTATTTACACATGATATCCCAGAATCGTTGGGATCTCCGATCAATAAAATATTATTAAACCAATCAGTTTGACCTAAATACGGATTTTTCTCATACATTATGGATTTAGCAATCATAGTTTGAAGTTCGAAAATGCTATTGAACGAAAACCTTCCGATAAAAGCATCAGCCAATATATCATCACCCTCGAGAAGCACATAAGCTTGATCACCTTCTCCACCCTCCAAATATCCCGTTGGCATAATAAAACACCCCGAAGGGTCACCTGCCAAACATATGAATTCCGGAGGATTTTCCCAAGTATCATAAGCAATCTGTATGTACTCTTTTATACTATAAAGATCATTACCCGTTTCTGCAGTACTAACAGCTGTTACATCAAATCCTTTCTGACGTTTCCATAATATAAATTCTTGCAGTATTTCTTCAACTTGTGGATCATCTGGATAAATAAGCAGATAAGCAAATTGTTGAAAGTCGTTTATACTCCTGCTTTTTGAATCGTAATTCACGATAGTTGAAGAATAACTATTATTAAAATACCGCGATAGTTTCTTGTTTGATACTTTCTGATTCCGTTGATTTATTCCCTCAAACTTTATTTCAATCTCAATGTTCTGGAATATTTCAAGAGTTTTGGTACACGGATTATATTGAAATGGATTTATTGATATAATAACGATTCTTTCATTACGCATTATCATCGGATCACTTAATTGAATAATTTCTTTTGGATATAGATCACCATTATCATAAAAATCATTATCAATTATAAATTCTTTCTCAGTTTTTTCTTTTTCATTCTGTAGCTTCTGGCAGGGATAGATTTCAATATTTTTGATTATTTCAGAATTGTAATCTAAAATTCGTACTACTACATCAGAACGATCAGGGATGGAAATGAATCTGGAAATTTTAGGTAGATCGGGTTTCCCTAAAGCTAATATTCCACCTTCATTCTTGCAGGTTATACAAGTATATTCGTTTCCTTCAACAATTTTTTTTCCTAATTTGTAGCCAGTTAAATTAAATGAAAAAAACTGAACGGAAGACCCTTTTATTTCATTAAGTATAAGCTTTTGGTCAAACAACTGATGTTTTGGGAGAGAGTATAAACATCCAGAATAAATTATAATTAAAATAATCAGTATTCTTCTATCCATAAATAAACTCCATGTTTTACATAAGTGTTGAGGATAATCAAATATGAACAAAATTATTTTAAAATACAAAAAAATCAAAAATATCTGTTACTTATAATAATTCCGGGTAAAACCCTTCACAAAATTCCCCTTTTTAGCGGAAAGTGATTTAAGCAAACCATAGCCGAATCCTAGTCCATAACCGATTATCTGCAGGAAAATTGTAAATATGGAATAAACAGCTACATCAAATTGTTTATATTCCTTAAAGGACTGCAGGAAAGCGAAAGCAGCAATTAATACTGCCAGAAGAATTTCTATTCCCAGAACGTATCTGAAAAAAGGAAGTATTAGAGCAAGAATAGCTGTAAACAGAAAACCCATCAGTATAAAAAAAGGCAAGCAATGCACGGGCTTAAGCATTTTGCTGTCTATGCGGCCCAGATTAATCCGGGCTACTCCCCAGTTAAAGATCTGTTTGAAAAAACGGCGGGGAGATGTCCTTCTTTTATGGAAAACCTTTACATCGTGCAGATATTTTACCCTGAAACCCGCTCGATAGATGCGGTTAGAAAAATCCATGTCCTGACCATGCCGCATTGCGTTCATGCCGCCAATTTTATTGAAAACCTCTTTTTTTATTCCCATGTTGAAACTGCGGGGATAGTATTTTGCTACACTCTTTCCCTTACTGCCGCGAGTTCCGCCTGTTCCCAGAAAACTTGTCATGGAATAATTCACCGCCTTCAGGAAAGGAGGAAAATCAGGGCGATAAGTATCAGGACCGCCAAAAGCATCAAACTCTTCATCCATGATATGGGTTTTCAAATTTTGAATATAATTTTCAGGTACGGTGCAGTCAGAATCAATAAAGACAAAATATTCACCTTCAGCTTCTTTCATACCCAGGTTACGGGCCGCACCAGGACCCTGATTCTGCTGAAAAAAATATCTGATGTTTAATTCTGAACTGTAAAGGCTAATAATCTCCTTCAGCTCATCCGTAGAACCGTCATCAACTATCAGAATCTCAAAATCAGCACTTTTCTGTACCAGAAATGATTTCAGAAAATCGTTGATCTCATCTGCCCGGTTATAAACAGGAACAATTATTGAGATAAGCATCAGGCTCCTTTTTTCTTTTTCCTGTTAAGGAAATACATTACAATAAGGAGTAGAAAACCAAGATAAAGGATAATATGACCGATAAGGGATATTTTCACCAGCCAGTTAAATCTGTCCGGACTGAAAACGAACTTCACAGAATGGCTTCCTGGTTCCTGAATAAAAACAGACCTGAGAATGTGATCTGTCTTAAAGATCTCAGTTTCAACATCATCAATGTAACATTTCCATCCTTTGGGATAATAGATCTCAGAAACCACCAGCAGAGAAGGTTTATCGGTATACACATCATAATACATGTGATTAAAGGAGTTTTCTACTAGCTCCACACTAGCAGAATCTGGCATATCTATCTGGAATGGAGGCTCTTTTTCCAGAAGAGCAGTTCTATAGGCATCAAAAGCATAATCATTGAGGGCCAGAAATCGTTCATTTCTCTCTGGAAATACCTTAGTGTTCTTTACGAACCAGGCTGGTTTTACTTCAAATGCGGGACTATAGGTAAGCAATTCAGATTTTTTATCGGAATAGACCTGATTTAACTTATCTCCCGGTAGTTGTTGTTTCGAGATAATATATTTGCAGTTAAGCATTTTAATAATGTTCCAGTTAAGGATATTACGGGGATTTGCCTGATCGTATAGACAGTTCTCGATAATATCCTGATAGATCCTTAATTTTGCTGCTGAATAGCCTCCAATGGAATTATGGTAGTAGGACCAGTCGTTTGTATTGAAAGGATTCTCTGTTATGGGAAATACTCGGAAATAAGAGTCATCTTTTAACAGGAAATTATCAGTATCAGTTTTTTTGAAATGAGAACGTTCCATACTTTTCAGGTCATACAACTCACCTTCAGCTTTGTTTACATAGGGTATCTGATCAATAAATAAAATGGCAAACAGCATTATCAGGAATATTGTTTTTTTTAACTTCTGCCTGGAGAAATAATAAAAGATCACAAAAATTAATATCGTGAATAAAATTAGTCTCAAACCGTCAGTCTGCATCATATCGAGCCGGGCTGTCTTAATCAAGCTAAGAGACTGAGGATTATACTGACTGGCATCACCTTCTTTCAACAGAGAGAAGCTATCGCCGAAAAGATAAGGGATCAGTCCCAGCACAATAAATACTACAGCAACAATTAAGATCACTTTTTGCAGCTTTTTCTTGTCCTGCTGTTCCAATTTTAGCAGAGAATCCAGTCCAAAAGCAGCCCACACAACAAGAATGAACTGTAAGATAACAGAGATCATGGTGGGCACTCTGAATTTATTGAAAGCCGGGATATATTTAAAGAACAGATTATACAGAAGCGGGAAATGCCGACCAAAAGCAAGAAAAAGTGAAAGCGCAAAAAGCAGCAACAGGGTTCTTAACAAACCATTTTTCCAATTAAGGATCAAGCCTAGCAGGGCTAGAAAGATCAGAAGGATCCCGATATAATCATAAGCTTGAGTAAAGGGCATTGTTCCCCAGTAGCCAGGAATTACCCTATCTTTGAATTGAGACACCTTGTTGCCGGTATAAAGTTCCCCGGATGTCCCGCCGAAGAATCGTGGCATCAGCCAGACTAACAGTTCAGACGGGCTCATCGACCAACGGGTAGCATAATCTGTGGAAAGCCCGGTTGATCCTTCTTCACCGGTACCTCCCCTGATAGAATAGGGCGTGTATTCTGAAGTAATGAACAGTGGTTGTGCGACCATCATAATTATTACAACAGAAGCAGCTATTGTAAGAATCAATTTACTTATAATAGTCTTATATTCTTTCTGTTTAGCATATTGGATAAGATAATAGATCCCGATAAAAAGCAGGATCAATATCTGGTAGAAAATAATCTGGTAATGTTGAGTCCGAATTTGAACAGAAAATGCCAGGATAAATCCACAAAGCCAGCCGAGGTGTCTTTTATTAAAGAATGAAACAAAGAGAAAAGTCACCACCGGAATATACATGATCGGTCTAAATTTGGCAAAATGCCCAATATTGAGCAATGACATATAATGTGGTATAAAGATAAAGGCTAAACCGCCAAATACAGCAGCCCAATAGCTGAGTTTAAAATATCGGATCAGATAGAACATTCCGATGAAGCCAATTAAGTAGATCCAGATGAACTGGTAAATAATCCGATACAAAGTATTACTTAACAAAGTATCAATCGAAAATACTCTCCCGCCTAATCTATGATAAATGGGCATCCCGGAGAATACAGGAGAGTTCCATAAAACAGTTTCTCCAGTTTCTTTTTGAAATTCTGTTTTTTGATGGTTTGATCCCTTTGAGCCGATAACATCTACACCACCTGGGCGCAGACCTTTAAAAGCCATGGAATTGAATATAGCCAATAATAAAATAAAAATAGCTAAAAAGGTTATCGCATTTCTCTGATAATTTTTTAACTTATATTTTTGTTTAGAGACCTTTTTAGTAAGCTTTTTTTCGGAGACTTTTCTTTTTTTAGGCATATCTTCTCCTAGAATTTATTTTCTTATCCAGTTTCTGGGATTGCGCCATTTTTGCCAAGTTTGTTTTATTCGCAACAATTCTATTTCCTCATAAAATTTGCATTAACTTGTCCCATGCTTATTTCCAAAAGTAAGAATTTTTATCTAAACTGTATACCAGAAATATTTTTCTTCCAGTTTTTGGGGTTTTTCCATTTTTGCCAAGATTGTTTGATACGTAATAATTCTATTTTTTCGTAAAAATTCAGGTAATATAATATGAAAGGAAAGGAGGTTATTAATAATAATTTAAGCAATATTCTTAACCGAATATTTAAATCAAAAAATAAATATGAACTAAAAAATAGGAGAGATGCCAACAATATTGCTTTGAATATTTTTGATAATTCAAAGGGAATAAAATATAGTTTTTGTGAAATATTATAATAGAGGACGATCATATATAATACAGAAATTATTGAGGCAATTGCAGCACCATATATTTTTAATCGAGGAATAAGTAATAAATTAAGAATTATATTAATAAGTGCAGCTGACATCACAACATAGGCATTATATTTTGTTTTTTTTACATAATGGGTGGTCAAAGAGAAATTATAGTTGATACCACGTAAAATAAAAAATAATGCAAACAGGGGGATAATTTTATACACCTCTATCCAGCTTTCTTCCTTTGACATAATTTCAAAAATTTCTCGTCCATATAAACTAATGGCTAAAGCAGCCATCGACAATAATAAAACTAAATAGGTAAGTACTTTGGAAAAAAAACGTCTGGCATTTGGTTTATCAACCATCTTATAGGCGATTGGTAAAAAGCCTGTTTGAAAAGATTGTATTATCAACACATTTATAAGACCTGCAACTTTGTACCCCATAGAATAAACACCGACTGCAGCATTTCCTAACATAGGCTTAATAATATATCTGTCACTAAAATTTAAAATCATGGCTGAAACAGTTGAAAAAACTAAGGGAAATCCATAGCTGATCATTTCCGTTAATACACTCAAATTTAATTTAAATCTTATATTATTAAAGACAAAGGGTAATGCGACCAACAATAAAAATATTTCTGCTAATAACCGACTTAACAATAATCCTTTTACCCCATAACCGATATATACAATAAAAAAGATATTACTTAACAAAATCACCAAGAATTTTAGTGAAGAGAGCACTGCATAAAATACTGCTTTAGACCTTAATCTAATGACATTTAAAATTATTCTATTGAGAATCCCAAAAATCATAGAACAAAAAATGATGTTAAAAAATAATGTGTAATTTTCAGTACTGAATATTATTCTGGAAAAATTTGAACTGAAATTGATTAATAAAACAGTAAATGGTAAAATGATCAGAAATGTTGTAAAAAATGTTGTAAAAATTACCCGCTTAATTTCATTTTCATCTTTCATTATGCTGCAAATGCGCAACATTGATGTGTGTAGATTCAATCCAAGCACAGCAATTAATAATTGTAATGTAATTTCAAAAATTGAAAATATACCATAATCTGCTTTCGTCAGGTATGCTGTATATAGAGGTAATAATATAAATCCCACTAATTTATTTGATAGATTGCCTAAACTATAGATAACAGTATGTTTTGTTGTTTGATTTATTTTAGCCAGCATATTCTGCTTACCTATTTATAAACATTTCTTGTATATAGATTAGTTAGATTTTTTAACGTCATTGATAATGATATCCATTATTTTTTCAGCCACCACCTGGTGCCCTAATTCAGAAAAATGAATTCCGTCGGGACAATGAATTAAAGGATCTAAGTCATCCAAATTAATATAAACTTGCTTATATTTTTTGGCTATATTTTTCATGATTCCACTAAATATTTTATATTTATTTTCACTGCCAGGTAAGTTTTTAACAATTCTATCTGTAGTATTATTAATTGGTAAAATTATTATTTTGCTTTTTGTTTCCCTTAAAAGATAATTAATCAATTTATCAAATAATTTACGAAATTGATTAGGAGACGTCCAACCTCTTCTGCCTCTTAAATAAACCACGTAAGGTCTCAATGGTTTAATAAAAACAAGATGTATAAACTTTAAAAGATGTCCTATAGAATTCAATTTCCATTTATTTATTATCTTAAAATACCACCGTGGTATCTCCCGCGATGAGGCATCTACTACACCCAAATTAATAATATAGTAATCAGGAAATGAATTAACATAATAATCTATCTTATTCGTAACATCCGTGATAATAGAAGCACCAATTGAATTATTTTCCACAGATAAATTCATATTCATTTTTTTTAAAAGGAGTGTTTCAAGGACATTACCATAGTTGAGCTGCCTGATACTATTTGTTGCGGGAATGACACGCAAAGCAACTGAATTACCAATTATAGATATTTTCAATTTTTCCATTTACTTCCCTTAGTATATTTGATAAACACAAATAACTATTTTTTTCTCTCATCAAATGATAAATATTCAGATAATGCTAAGAACATCCAGGCTTGTCCCCAGCGAAAATATGGAATCCTTGATACAAAAGTCTGTTTTGTAAACCGACTTTTCAATATACCATAATAAAAATATCCTTTATCGGAATAAAGATTTTCTATTGTCCATTGAAGAACATTATTTAAAATGGGAATACCTTCCGGAAATGTATCAGAAACTTTAGACAGGCAAGTAATACTTTCAGCGCAAGAATGAATATCTATTCGATGAAGTCTGTCAGGCAACAATTTTGGAATAGTTTCATTATAAAAAAAATTATTAATATAAAAATTAAATCCTCTTTTAAAGGCCGCATAAATTTCACTGTCTTTAGTGATATTCCAAATCGAATATAACATCCGCAAGACAAACCCAGTGTGATAATGATCGACAAAATTCTGTGGTTTTTCAGGCGGTCCGTTGTAGTCAAATGCACCATTTTCCAACTGATTATTGATTGTATATTTTACTGATCTTAAAGCCAGGTCAACCCAATCACTTCGATTCAGTTCTAAACCTGTTTTTAACAGGATTTCTGCAACAAAAAGGTTTAGATTGTGTACATGATTAACAAAAAGAGGAGTATAAGAGAAGCAAATCGAGCCGTCTTTCATTTCATCTTTAGGCAGAGATGACAAAAAAACACAAATTTTTTCACAGACATCCAAATAACTTTGATTATTCGTATATTTATACCATTCCCAATATCCTTGTGCAACAGCTGTTGTTACAATACCGTTTGGTGTATTTGCCGGAATTTTTTTTGCGGATTGCCAATCAAAAGGATAACCCCAACCCATTCCACCATTATAATATACAGCATTACTACTCAGCCATTCTAAACAATAGTTTGAAGTAGTTACGAATTGTTCCTGATTGGTTAATTTATATAATTTCAAATAAGCAGAAGCCAGCAAACCTAAAGCTTTTGGATTAGTCTTTTTTTCGACAGATAAAATTTTTCGAATAGCGATTGGAAAAGTATAACCCAACTCAAAAACAATTTCACGTAAAATTTCTGCCAGACGATTATTATTGCCCCATTTTGTAATATTAAGGATGACAGGTATAGCTTTTATATCATAGGGATCATAGCCACTAAACTTATTGTCTTTTATCCACAAATCCATCTTTTTCAGTATGTTATAAATATGATCTTTTTTATATATTGAATTATCCGAAGATTTCATATCCATAACTTTCTGCTAAAGGACCACATATTTCTTTTAATTTTATCTTTTGTTTTTCATTCCAATCTTTATATTTTGGAAATTTTCCTTCCAATTGAGCATTACTTCTTTTATTAAGTTTTTTTTGAATTTTATTTTTTTTAACTGTACAGTCCATAAATTCTAAAAGAGATATAATTTTTTCTTGTGAAAGATGATTAAAATTAAAGCGAAATATTTGTTTTGCTGGTATCTCTTTCAAAAATAGATCTATAAAAGTATTAGTTTCATTCCATAGCCAGCACACTTTTTCAAATTCACTAAGTAAAGGCCATGTCCCATAATCATTACTGTTTTTATGGGGAGTTATTCTTGTATTTGAAATCACATCATTTTCACTATAATATTCTCGTCTCATACCAGATCTTACAAATTCAGCCGGATGGCGATAAATATGTACAAATTTAGCTTGTGGTATAATTTCAGACAATATTGGTGCAAAAAATGTCATTCTATTGTTAGTCTCAACATAAGTTTTATTGGTTTTATAAACATAGCGGAAAATTCTTTCCCTGCCTGCCAATAGTATTTCTTTTAGAAAGGGAAATTCAGGATCAGTCTTTTCAATTGGTTTACCATGCTGAACTTCATAAGCAAACTTGCTCTGATATGCTAAATTGGGTTCTGGTTCATGTTTACAAATACAGTTTGGAGACGTATTTAATAGCTTAGCAAACCAAGTTGTACCACAGCGACCAGTTGACAAAAAAAACACTGGAGGTTCTATTTCATCAAGGTAATCTCTTGTTAAACTAACATTTATTTTTTTTCTAAAAGGTCCAAATAAAAGCCGATTACAGATTGCTGTTTTATTATATCTCTCTATTAATGTTCGTTTCATAATTCTAACCTTTGGTATTAGGAATAAATAACTTTAAAAAATTGCTTCTATCCTATATTAATTTTTTCGTAAAGTTTTATCAAATTTTTACTCGTTTTATCCCAATTGTATTTTTCTTCAACAGCCTTTTTCCCGTTTTCTCCCATAGTTTTTCTTAACTGTTTATTTTTATATAAATATAATAATTTTTCTGCTAATTGTTTTTCATCATTAGATTTATAAGTCAAACCTGCCTTGGTTTCATTAAGAATTCTTTCAATGGGATTACAATTAGTAGAAATTGTTGGTTTCTCAAAAAACATATAATGAAACAACTTATGAGGAATCGTATTATCAGTATGAATAGTTTTCATGTGTGGAATTAAACACACATCACTTGATTTTATATAAGAAGGTAAATAATCTGGTGGCTGCCATCCTTCGAAAGAAATATATTTTTCGATTTTTAAATCTATGGCCATTTTTTGTAAAGAATCAGAATTATTACCTCTACCGACCAGGACTATTTTTAAATTCGGTATTGTATCAATAACATAAGGAATTGATTTAACAACACATTCTAAACCACGGTGTGAATCAAATCCACCCGTGTAAGTAACAACAAAATTATTTTTAAATTTGCTTATAATGTCTAAATTTTCTTCTACTTTTAGAAATTCATCGATATTAATATAGTTAGCTACAACAGAAATTTTATTCTTTTTGATACCTAAGTCAACATATCTTACAACAGCTTCTTCGATGACAGTAATTGCATAATCTAATTTATTAATCCATTCTTTTTCAATTTTATCCCATTTTGGAATAGAAATTAACATATTTCCCGGAAAGGTATTAGAAAATTTATAATGTTTTAATCCCTCTACATAATTTTCGTGAAGATCTCCCACTATTACTAAGTTCTTTTTTATTTTTTCCCTAGCGATAAATCCTGCCCCCAGCAAATACAAATCGTGAATGTGCAGAATATCAATATTATATTGATTAACGAAGTCTATAATGTGGTTTGCCCAGAATCCGGGATAAAAATTTAAGCATGTATTTGTTAATGCCCTCATTTTCTTTATGATCTTTTTTGATTTTTTAATTCTTATTACTGGTGCCCCATGAAAATTATCTACTAAAGATTTTGTGCCAAAATTTAATGATAAAATACTGACATTAAATCCTGCCTTTTTCAATGCTATAATTTCATTTTCCACACGCAAATCTGGTGGAAATTCTTTATCCAAAACCATGCCAATATTCAAATTAAATTCTCCCAATTTTTTTCAATGCCTTGTATTTCAAAAAATACATTTTACATACATTAATGAAATTAATTTGTTTTTTAAATTTTTGTGAGTAATCAAGAAAAAAATCAAATTTAGTAATATTATATAAACACTTAAGCTGAACGATATGTAAATGCTGATATGTTATTGTGGCTGGATCAACAGCCGGATACCACTCTGCTTTGCAAAGGTTATACCGTGACCAGTATTTCAAATTGTATTGAGGTAAAATATTAATGAGTGTCTGAATTCCCTCTTTATAAAGTTTATCAGCTAATTTATTTTCAGGAAAAACTCTGCAGAAATCATAGAGTCCGAATAACGAAAAGATCATACCATTCAAAACAAGAGTCGGTTCGTTGGAAGTATATTCCTCATAAAATGGTCCCCCTTGTGTTAAAGATGTTACTCCACCCTCAGAAACTGTTTTCGTAAAAGGTATCAGGGCTTTTTCTGCAATTTCCAGGTATTCTTTATTATTGGTTAACTGATAACCCCTTAAAAGAATTGAAATACCTCTGCTCTGAGAAAAAGCGGACTGCCAGGGGCCGGGATTTTTATATTGAGGTAGTGAGACATCGGTTAGCCAGCGCGCTCCAAGCTCTTCTGTTATTTCGGCATTTTCCTTAAACCAGTCTACATATTTCAAAAATCTAGCTTTATCCGAATTTTCTTTAGTTTCCAGCCAAGTATGGAAAATAGCCAAACCCACCTGCCCAATTGTTATAGGAAAATAAACATAATCTTTATCCTTAACATCAATATAGGTGGGATTCATTGGTATCCCAGAATTATCGTATATTATGCTTTTTTGCCCTCCCTTCTGGTTTTCCATAGCCTTTTCAGAAAAACGGAAATAATATTCCTTTAACTGGAAAGAGTTCAGGTCATCAGATAGGGTCCAATTTACCGGTTTTGTAATATCCTTCAGGATCCTTAACAAAAAAAACAAATATTTATTCTTTATTTTCATAAATTATCATACCATCTTTATTTTTACCATGTAATATCTAAAATTATGATAGGTGATTGAACAGATCAATCAGTTTACGAGTTATAGCTTTCCGATTGAATTTACTGCTGTCAAAAATGAATTGGTTTACTCCCGTCCGATAGTTTATATAATAAGTAACCAACAAATTATACGCTCCTTCAAAGTTTGCATAATCTATCATAACGCCTGAATCCGTATCCCGTAATATTTTAGCAGCATCTCCATCTACCGGACCAATCGCAAATATTGGTTTCTTACAGGCTAGGTACTCAAATAATTTACCAGTAACAAATCCAAGATTATTAGGAATATCATTTATCACCAGCAGGAGAATGTTTGAATTAGCAAGAATTTTCAAGGCTTCATCGTGAGGTTTATATTCAGAAATAGTTGTGAAGTGTGTAAGATCATTTTTATCAATCTCCTTTTCAAATTCAGAGCAAATCTTCCCAACTATTTTAAATTCGAAATCAAACTCAGGATCATGTAGCCTCAGTTTCCGAAGAGCATATAATAAGCTATAGGGAATTCGTTGTTTAGAAAGATTACCGATATAACTAATTGTAAATTTTTCAGAAGGAACTATTCCCATGTTTTGAAAATCAGCTTTGTCAAAACCATTCTGAATCACGGATACTTTATGCGGATTTGTTTTTTTTGAAATTAGTTGCTTTAGGTTTTCACTTATGATAGTTATTTTGGAAGAATCATGAAGTACTTTTTTCTCTAATTTTGAATCAATAGACTCCGTTAAAATACATCTCTTACTCTTCTGCAAATGGGCTATCTCCATCCACGGATCCCGGAAATCTGCCACCCATTTCAACTTGCTCCATTTTGCCAGTTTCCTGGCAATGAGATGAACTGTTGGAGGTGGGGAACTTGAAAATATTAGATCTGGTTTTTCCTTAATGATTATCTTTTTACCTTCCTTAACTGCAAAGGGTATCCAACCGATTTTAGCATCAGGAATAAAAAGATTTAATCTGATCCAATGAGCTAACTTTTTTTTCCAGTTCTTCTTTTCTTCAGTTAAGGTGGCTACAGGAATGGTTTCGTTTTCGGCCATACCAGTAAACTTTTTATATAATTTAAAAGGTTCTATTGATCTTGTTCTGTATACTTTACAAATGGGTGGAATATCTTTGCTTAAACTCTCATCATAAGCTGGATATTCACCATTTTCCACTGTTAATATTATAGGTTGCCAACCGAATTCCGGCAGGTATTTAGCAAATTTTAGAACCCTCTGTACACCTGGGCCTCCCGCTGGGGGCCAGTAGTATGTAATTATCAAAACTTTTTTCATATTTGTTTATCTGAGTTTTATCCCTTCCGTTCCTTATCCTTCACCAGCACACTCTCCAGAAATTCATCATAATCAACATTTTCGCACATTTCAGCAATACTGTTGATGATCTCCAGCATGTTGGGAAAGGAGAGAGACATCAGGAACTTCTTCTCTGTTTCATCTTCTCTGTAAAATATGTTAATCGCTCTCTGTCTGTCTTTTCCCATCGTAATCTTGAAGATCGATTCCCATTTAATAGTTACAGTTCTTCGGGCCAGAAATTTAAAGCGGATGTATTCTTTGGTGAATAAAATCGTATTAATTGAGAATAGATTTCTCATGATCGAGTTCGCAGCCAGGAAAATTATTATGAACGGTACAAATTTAAAGAACCTGGGTGACTCGGCATTCAATTTAAAGATTATAACCCAGATAGCATAAAGTGTTGCTGCCAGACCCAGAAGAAGGGTTGTCCAACGGATAAAATAACTAAATTTATACTTTCTCGGTAAACCTTTTTTCAGGTTAATGTCAATCAGGCTGCTAATATTTCTCATGGTTTAACTTCTAATTAACGGCATCTGGCAGTTAACCTTGCTTTGCAGTTCTTCCAGAACGAATTCAGGGACTGTGAAATTTCCCAGAAGTTCCAGATCATAATCGTCCCCATGAAAATCTGTTCCACCAGTTCTGATAAGATTATTTTCGCAGGCCATATTCTCGTAATGATCAACTGTTTCCCGGGAAGATTTAGCATAGTAAACTTCCAGCCCCATTACACCCATGTGGATCAATTCTTCAACTATGAGATCATTTCTGATGGTGAAGGGATGAGCCACAACAGGGATACCCCCTGCTTTTTTAATTGTTTTAATAACTTTTTTAGGGGACGGAGTAGGTTTTGCCACATAGGCAGGTGCATCATTGGAAATATATTTATCGAAGACTTCCTGCTTGTTTCCGCAATAACCGGCTTCCAGAACTGCTCTGGCAATATGGGGCCGCCCGATTATATCTCTGCTTCCTGTAAGTTTCCTGACATTTTTAAAATCTATGAAAACATCAAATTCTTCCAGTTTTTTAATGATTTTTTTAGCCCGGATAAATCTTCCATGCTGAATACCAAGGAGCAGATTCAACAGTTTTTTATCCTGGGGATCAACATCATAGGCCAGTAAATGTATATCGTAACCTTTATAATTTGTACTTATTTCCACAGCGGGGATCAGTTTCAGATCATAATCATCCAGAATTTCAATTGCTTCATTATAACCGTCAAGTGTATCATGGTCGGTAATAGCTATAATATCCAGATTACGTTCTGTAACCAGATCCAGCACTTCTTTTGTAGAATATATTCCATCGGAGCAATTCGTATGAATGTGCAGATCTATGTTCTTCATCCTTTTCCTTTAGTTTTTTTTGTTTCCAAATAATAATATCCATTATTTGTCAATCTTAATTGTTCAATTTTGCGGAGGGAATTTTTCTCTCCTTGCACCTGCTGGAATTTAAACCACAATTGAATTAATGGAATAGTTTTTTTTATTTACAGATTTTAACTTTTATTTCCTTTGGAGATAGTAAAATAACCTGTAAAAGGAGAACTTATGAACTTCAGTAACGAGCTCGAAAAGATCTGTCAGCAATATCCAGATCTAAAATTCAACTTCCATCTGAGGGAATGGGAAACTGATTTTCTGCGCTTCTATCAGAGTCAGATCAATTACAATATTTCCAAGCATTCTATTTCCCTTAATACCACCCTCTACAAAGGTAAAAAATCTTATTCTTTTACCATCTATAACCCTACCAGAGAGCTGCTTCTAGCCAAAATTGAGGAAGTTAGCAAACTGGTTGAAAGGCTGCCTGATGACCCGGATTTTATAGATCTGGAAGACAATCAGGAAAAAACTGCCGAAAAAGAAAAGATCAATAACATCGAAAAGGTAAGTCTTAATGTAAAGATCGATATTCTGGAGAATATTGTAAAAGCCATTGAACCGCATGATTTCAAGATCTACGGTACTTTCATCTGTAACTATAAAACGCTTTACATTGTCAACAGCAACGGACTTCTTAAAAGAGAGATCAATTCTCCCATTTATATGGAAGTAAAGGCTGTCTCCAATAAAAATGAAGTAACTGTTCTGGAAGTTTTCGGTGGTGAGAATTTTGATAAATTCGACCAGCAGAGATTTATCAAGAATCTGGAAGCAAAAGTTATAGCTGCTTCTGGAGAAATAGTTGATGTTGAACCGGGCGAATATGAAGTTATACTGGCTCCCCGCTGCATTGGCGATTACTGGATGTATCTGGAAAGCAGCATGACAGCCCGTAGCCTGGATGTTCAGCAGAGCTTCTTTGAAAACAAGCTGAATGAAAAAGTGTTCCCCGAGAACATCACCCTTTCCGATGATCCGGAACATCCGGAACTGATAAATTTTGACTACAACGGTGATGGCCACCCTTACCGAAAAACAGCCATTGTTGATAAGGGTGTATTTAAGAATTTCATGGTAGATAATTATTATGGCAGGAAGTTGAAGATGGCAAAAAATGGTGCTGCTGGCGCTGCCCTGGTCATGGAAACAGGTGACAAAAGCTGGGAAGAATTGGTCGGTTCAGTAAAAAAAGGACTCTATATTTCCAGCCTGCATTATATGAATTTCATCAACCGTAAAGAAACTTCTCTGACAGGCCTTACCAGGGATGGAACTTTCCTGATCGAAAATGGAAAATTAACTAAAGTGGTTAACAACCTCCGCTTTACCGAGAAAATCTCAGATATTATCAGTGGAATTACAGAGATCGAAGATAAAGCCTACACGGTACCCTATTCCAGCAATTATGGTGAATTCGGCATCGACAGCGTTAGAATGCCTCATGTGAAAGTGAAAGGCTTCAAGATCAGTTCTTCCACTAAGCAAGTTTAGCTCACGGAATAACACTGATGAACACAGATAAAGAACTTAAGCATAAAGAGATAAGCAATAAAATCCTCAAAGCTTTTTACAAAGTGTATAATGTTTTTGACTATGGCTTTCTAGAAAAGATTTATGAAAAAGCAATGATGATCGAGTTGAATAAGCTTGGATTAAACTGTAATAATCAGTCTGTTAAAGTTTATTATGAAGAAGAGGTTATTGGTAATTATATTGCCGATATAATTGTAGAAGACAAAATACTATTAGAGACTGAAATCAATAAAATCCTTAAGTGTTCAGGATGAAAGTCAAATATTGAATTACCTTTCATGCACTGAATTAGAAGTAGGATTGTTGTTGAATTTTGGCCCAAAACCGCAATCTAAAAGGAAAGTCTTTGATAATGAACTGAAACCATATATTCGATCGTTACAACAAGATAGTAAAGATGAGGATTTAATGCAATGAGTACAATTCAAAGATCTACATTGAGGAACACCTGTAGAAGATTAAGAGATGACCTTAAGAGAAACTTATCCGTGTTATCTGCTGTTATCTGTGAGCAAAAAGCTTTCTAAATAATCCCATATAAGGAGAAAAATATGAAAAAATTGATATATGACATTATAAATAAACTGGATATCCCTTCAATTGATTATGCTGATGTGCGATTCACCAAAACGGATGAACAAACCGTCTATTTTGAAAAAGGACAGCTGAAATACTTCGGCTCCAATCTCGATTCGCTGGCTCTGGGAATTAGAGTCCTGGCAGATGGCTGCTGGGGTTTTGCCGGAACAAAAGATCTTTCCGGGAAATCAATAGAAAAAGCCATGAAAAAAGCCATCTATAATGCAAAAACCGGGAGCAGGTTCCGTCGGGAACCGGCTGTTTTCAAAAAGCTTCCTGTTATAAAGGACAGTTATTTCTTTAAACCTGAAGAAGATCCCTTCCTGATGGATGATAAATACAAGATCGATTACCATAAAAAGATCGCTGATCTGCTTACCGATAACGAGAAGATCGTTTATTCTTACGTTTACAGTGAATTTTATCGTCAATACAAGATCTTCGCCAATACAGAAGGAACCTTTGTCGACTCACTGGTTTACGACACTTTGCCAATGGCTTACGTTCTGGCTTCCAATGGAAAAGAGACCATGTGCCGTACCTGGCCCGGCCATATGAACGGTTACAGAGGCGGATTTGAAAGAGTACGACAGGTTAAAATGGAAGAAAACTCCGAAAGGATAATCAAAGAAGCGATCGACCTGCTGGACGCCCCCAGAATAGAAGAGGAAAGGGCTGACATCATTATCGGTAACGGTCACCTTGCCCTCCAGCTGCATGAATCTGTAGGCCATGCCACTGAAGCAGACCGCATTTTCGGAAAAGAGATCTCCTATGCCGGAAAAACTTTCATTAAGCCGGAGATGCTGGGCAATTTCCGTTATGGCTCCGATATTGTTAATATTTACAGTGACAGCACAGATAAAGCCGGTATCGGCTATCACCTGGTAGATGACGAGGGAACACCAGGCAACAGAGTTGATATTGTTAAAAATGGTATCCTGCTGGATCAGCAGACTTCACAGGAATCTGCAGCCCTGCTGGGTGTTCAGCCCAGCTCCAATATGATGGCTTCTTATGCCGATGATATCCCCCTGATCCGTATGACAAATTTCTGCCTTGCCCCACATAAGGGCTCCCTGCAGGATCTCATCGGTTCAACCGAAAACGGTTATTATATCGACTTCACAAAAACCTGGAGTATTGATGACAATCGGAATAATTTCCAGTTCACAACTGAAATCGGCTGGAAAATTGAGAACGGAGAACTGAAACATATTGTGAAAGAACCTACCTATTATGGGATAACACCAGAATTCTGGGGAGCCTGTGATGGCGTTTGCGGCCCGGAGGAATGGGGGTTCCACGGTACTTTCCATTGCGGCAAAGGGGAACCCGGCCAGGCTATGCACCTCTCTCATGGTATAGCACCAGCCAGATTCCGCAATATTGTCTGCAACGTAAAAGCCTGACAAAAACTTATAACAATAACTTTGAAAAGGTCTCTTTCAATGAAATATTGGATGTTGACCTTTTCAAGGTTTCTTAGAACTTTCCGAATATTTCATGTTATTCGGAAAGTTTTTTTCTTTATAGATTTCTATTGACGCTCAACTGTAGCAGGTTAGCTTTGCTATGTTTTAGAAAAAAATAAAGGGCTTCTCTGAAAGGATTTTCTTTTCATGAATTATTTGAAAGTAATAAACAGGGAGTTAAAATGATCCAGCAGATATTAAACGATCCAGCGGCTTCATATCTTGTGGCAGAACAAGGTAAAAATAAACATATCATTATCGGAGTCCCTCATCATGCACCCTTTGGAAACCCACGACTTCCTACTGTGGATGCAAGACCCGCCGATGAAAACGCCGGCTATCTTGGTCTGGAAATAGCAAGACTGCTGGAATGCTCCTGTGTGATTGCCTGTAATTACTCATTTGATGTTAATAAATACTGGACCAGCGACTACTCCCGAATCATTAAACAATGGCAGCCGCAAATCCTGATTGAGATCCATGGACACGGCGGTAATAGTGCATTCTATGATATTGAGATCACAACAGGAGGTCTCGAAAGAAACGATCTTTCCAAATTCCTGGCTCATAATCTGATGCTGGCGGTTTCCGATCATGCTGAATTATCTGAGCTTTCCATTTCCGGGGACTTTCCTGAAATTTATTTTCAGGCTTCCATGACTAAAACCATCAACACATCCAGATGGCAGGCTCTCCACATTGAGCTTCCTATTCAAATTAGAAAACCAGCTGCGGGACAAGACAATAATCCTTCCCCTCTGGCATATGAATTCTGCAGTAAATTAACAGTTGCTTTAAGGAAGACCCTGCAGAGCTATAATATTGAAATAAAATGATAAAACATATTGTCATGTGGAAACTTCATTCAGCAGCAGCAGGATATTCCGGAGCTGAAAATGCGGAAAGGATAAGAGACAGACTGCTGCAGCTTCCTGAAAAAATTCCGCAGATAAAACATTTTGAGGTTGGAGTAAACATCAATAGAGGGGATCATGCTTTTGATCTGGTCCTGTACTCTAAATTCCGTACTCTTGAAGACCTCCAAATCTATCAGAACCATCCTGAACACCAGAAATTCAAAGAATTCATCAGTGATCTAAGATCTGAAATACATTTTATAGATTACGAAATCTGATAAAGGAGAATTATGCAATACAGAAAAATGGGGAAATCCGGTGCCAGAGTACCGATCCTTGGTTTTGGCGCTATGCGCCTTCCTGTTCTTGATAACGACACAAAAAAGATCGACAAGGTAAAAACTACCGAGATGATCATGTATGGTCTGGAGAAAGGAGTAACCTATCTCGATACGGCTTATCCTTATCACGGGGGAGAAAGCGAAAAATTTCTGGGTGAATTGATTGAAAAAAAGGGAATTCGCACCCAATTGCAACTGGCCACAAAACTTCCAGTCTGGCTGATAAATGAAAAATCTGATTTTGACAAATATTTTAATGAACAATTGAGTAAACTGAGAACTGACTATTTTGACTTCTACCTGCTGCATGCCTTGAACGAAAAATCATGGGCGAAAGTAAAAAAACTGGGAGTTCTGGAGTGGTGTGAAAAGAAAAAAGCAGAAGGAAAGATAAAATATATCGGTTTCTCATTTCATGATCAATACAAAGTCTTCAAAAAAATTATTGATGCTTATGATAAATGGGATTTCTGCCAGATCCAGTATAATTATATGGATACCCGTTATCAGGCTGGCCGAAGAGGATTTGAATATGCTGCTGAAAAGGGATTGGGAATAATTGTAATGGAACCCATAAGAGGTGGACTGCTGGCGAAAGAACCCCCGGCAGAAATAGCACGCCTCTGGGAGAAATTTCCTGTTAAAAGAAAATATGCTGATGCAGCTCTGCAGTGGGTCTGGGATCAGAAAGAAGTATCTATTATATTGAGCGGCATGTCGGAGTTAAAACATGTCGAAGAAAATATCCGGAGCGCTGAGCAAGCTTCCGTGGGAAGTCTTACTGAAAAAGAATTAAAGATCTTTGCCAGGATCAGACGTGAGTATATCAAAAGATCTCCAATTCGGTGTACTTCCTGCAAATACTGCCTGCCCTGCCCGCAGGGTGTTGCAATCCCCAACATACTTGGCATCAAAATGGAGTATGCCATGTATGATGATCTGAATAGAAGTAGGATGATCTACAACAATTTCATTAAGGAAGAAAACCGGGCAGATAAATGCATAAATTGCGGAGCCTGTGAACTGAAATGTCCTCAGAATATAAAGATCATGAAATGGCTGAGAGAAACCCATGAACAATTTTATTTGGAAAAGGTGAAATAAAATGAGAATAATTTTACTGCTATTGATAATTCTTCCGCTAATAAGCTGTGGCAGCGGTGGAAAAGGGATTAAGCTTCCCGACTATGAAAAAATGCTGGCAGATAACAAAGAGCTTTCATCTGATGATATTCAAGAACTGCAAGAGCTATTCCTGGATCTGGAACCGGCTGTTTACGAATTTTACGAAAAACCGCAATTCCTGCTTTACGGTTACCAAAGCGAAAACAGCAAAACACCCGATGTTTACAGCATCTTTATTGACGAAGGTTATGTTTATGTAGGCGACTACTTTGTGGCCTGGGCAGATAGAATGAAGGGCAGGAACACTAAGTGTTATAAATTGGACGATTATACCTCTTATGTCCTGGAGAATCTGAAATAAGGATCATGAAATGAAAAAAAACTTGGTTTTAATAATTCTTTTGGTGGGAATTTGTTTAACTGCAGTTGAACCCTCCTTTGAGTTAAAAGAGGTCTGGAGCTGCCAGCCAGTATTAGAAACACCTGAATCGGTGATTTATGATCCTGTCGATTCCCTCATTTATGTCTCCAATATTATGGGCGATCCCCTGGAAGCAGATGGAAACGGCTTTATTTCTCAGCTGGACAGTAGCGGTAATATTGTTGAAATAAAATGGATCACCGGATTAAATGCTCCTAAAGGAATGGGGATTTATAATAGGAAATTATATGTGACCGACCTCACTGAACTGGTCGAAATAAGCATCAACGAAAACCGTATCACCAACAAATACACCTTTCCTGATGCCAGACTGCTTAATGATATAGCGATCGATGCACTGGGAAATATCTATGTTTCTGAAACAAGCCAGGATAACGATACAATCTATAAATTCCGGGATGAAACAATAGAAAAATGGCATAAAAGTATGGAAATCGAACGCCCCAACGGTCTATATATCGACGGCAATATCTCTGATCGTAGGTTCTTCCGGTACCAAGCAGATCGTAGCAGTCGATCTGCAGAAAAATCAGGTTATTGATAAAGTCAAAGTCAATTCCATTGTAGATGGTATCGTAAAACTGGATGTAAATTCCTACATATTCTCTGATTGGTATGGCAGGATATTCCATCTGGAGAATTTCAATAAAGTCGATCAATTAATAGATCTGATACCACAACAGCAGAATGCAGCAGATATTTTTTATGCCAAAGAACTAAAGCTTCTGCTGGTGCCAACGTTTTTCAGTGACAGGATCATCGCATTCAGAGTGATAAAAAAAACTTAACAAGGAGAAGTTATGAATAACAGGGGACGTATTCTGGCCGGCATTATATTAATCCTGCTCGGTCTTCTCATTATCTTTTTAAAATTCTCCACCTTTCATCACCCCAATTCATTTCTACTGCTGATCGGTGGACTTTTTCTGGCAGCATATTTTTACAACAAGTCTTATGGCTTGCTCATACCAGGCTGTCTTCTCCTGGGCATTGCTCTCAGTTCAGGCGGTATGGGTTACTACCATACCTTTAACAATTCCAGCAGCTGGGGGTTGGGTTTCGGGTTTTTTGCGATCTTCCTTATCGACCTCCTCTACCAGGGTAAAACCCACTGGTGGCCATTAATACCCGGGACCATACTTGTGATAACCGGGATCCGCAAATCCTCATTCTGGATGGTCAAATTCTGGCCTGTATTGATCATCTTGCTCGGTCTCTATATAATTTTCAAATCATTGCTCCCGAAGCAGGAAGAACATCATATGACAGGATGAAATTTTCAATGACAAAGAAGAAATACAGTAAATTTCTCTTTCTGCTGTTATTCCTTGTCTGCTTTCATTTTTCTTCTGCTATTTCATTAAAGGAAGCTTTTGATGCAGCCCCCGCCCTGGAAGGTTACGACAAATACCTGGAATTGAATAGTGGGGAGACTTA
Organism: Cloacimonadaceae bacterium (SeqCode); assembly: GCA_942491655.1. Taxonomy (GTDB): domain Bacteria; phylum Cloacimonadota; class Cloacimonadia; order Cloacimonadales; family TCS61; genus SDB. The sequence continues at coordinate 118,885 of CALOBL010000012.1, read as the reverse complement.
TACGGGCGGGTTACTGATCGGTAAGGTTTTCGATCAGAGAACGGCAGCCCTATACGGAGAGGAAGGACACGATGTCCGGATCCAGGGAAATGGAGCGATCCTTGACCTGCAGGGTTCCGAGATCTGTATTTCCTGCTGCCAGAACATTCTGGATATCGAAGACTGTATCATTATCAATGGAAACGTCAGATTCAGGGGTATGGATAATAGTCTGTTCGACCAGAGGCCCTGGGGAAGTGTGAGATATGTTACTTTTTACCAGCCGCACGATTATGGGGTCCGCTTGCAGGGATCAGGTGAGAATATCCTGAGCGAAAGAAATATCATCGTTGATGCTGTCTGGACAGGAAGCGATTATGTATTTACTACAGGGGTTTCTACCAGCTGGCTCCCCACCGGTCCAGCTATTGCGGCCAGTGCATTTCCGGGAATCTACGGACTCCCTGTCCTGCTGGATAACTGGACATTTCATGAAGATCAAACAGCTAACAGCGATTCACTCCGGCATATCATTCAATTATGTGAATATGGCTGAGTGGAACCCTTTGTAGCCAGTTGGGCTATACCGTTTAATGTAATCGGCGAAGATCCCCTGCTTTCTGATCCAAGCAACGGAGATTATTCTTTGCAACCGGGATCTCCAGCCGCAGGTTTTGGTTGTTATACTTTTCCAGAAAGGAAAAAAATACCTCTACAAGATAAAATACAGAACTATAATCTCATTACCTTAACTGACAAGCGCCTGGAGGTTGAAGGAGAGATCTCTGTAAATACCATGTGGGATGCGGACACGATAGCCGTGGTCGGTGACTTAACAATTAATAACGATGTAATCCTGGAAATAGCACCCGGAACGAACATTGAATTTGCCGGATTTTATTCGATCTCAGTAGCGGGTACAATAATTGCAGAAGGAGATCCGGAGAACAGGATCTTGTTCCATAGCTCCAGTTCTCAGCTTTACCAGCCCGACACCACCATGGAAGGCAGCTGGAACGGTATCAATTTCATAAATACTGCAACAACTAATCAACTTTCAGTATTCACTTATTGTATATTTGAGAACAGCAAATCTTTAACAGAAGATAGATTGGGCGGAGTGATCTCCTGTTATAATTTTTCAAAGCTAAATGTCACAAACTGTATTTTCCGCAATAACCTGGCAGTTTTCGGCAGCGTTTTTGGCTGCAATTATAATTCTGCTCCAGTTGTAACCGGCAATTTATTCTATGATAATGATGCCATTACCGCCGGTTCTCCTTTCTATATAAAATATTCCCACCCAGTTATCAATTATAACACCATAACATCGAATACTATTCAAAATGAAGATGAGTGGTATGTTACCGGAATAATTCACACCTATATTGCCAAACCACAATTAACAGGAAATATTATCAGGGATAATTTCACCAACTATTATTTTGGTGATCAGATTCTGGAAGGTAAAGCATTCTACCTGAATTATAACAATATAGAAAACTGGGAAGGCGGCACAGGTAACATCGATCTTCCTGCTCAATTTCTTATGCAGGAAGCCAACCCATATTATCTTGATCGTAAGCTCACCCTGTATTAATGCCGGCATAAATCAATTACCCTGGAATAATCCTCTACCGGTCACAGATCTGGCTGGTGAAGTCAGGATCTATGATGATATTATCGATATGGGTGCTTATGAATGGCAGGGCACTTCTGTAGGGGATGATGTTATCCCTTCAGGAAATCTAAAATTAACCAATTACCCGAATCCTTTCAACCCGGAAACGGTCATCAGCTTTCAGGTGCCAGATGTCCGGGTTCCGGAAGACATGGAGTTGTGTATTTATAACATTAAAGGTCAGAAGGTGAGAACATATAGTGTGAACCAAAATTTTTCTACTATCACCCTGAGCGAAGTCGAAGGATCAGTTTATGAGCAGAATGCTTCCAGTCCTTCATCCTTCGAATCCGTTCGGATTGGATCCGAAACCGCTCAGGATGACAAGCCAAGGATGACACGAGCTGGAAGCAGTAAATACTCAATAATCTGGAACGGTACCGACAATAACGGTAAGCCTGTTCCTTCCGGTATCTATTTCTGTAAATTAAAATTCGGGAGCAGAACAGCTTCCCGCAAAATGATCCTGATGAAATAGTCCTACGGAATTTCATGGGATAAATCCTGCTGAAATGATCTTATTCTGATTTTGAAGGAGGTTATTATCAAATCTACGAAGTGGTTATTTTTTATTGTCTTGATCCTGTTGATTTCCTGTTCCGGAAACAACTCCACAGGTCCTGTCCTTTATGAAGATATGCCGATCAATATGTCTTTACAACCCGCATTTGAGCATGGATTTGATGTGACCCGGGTAACTGTGACCATCACCCGGGGGAATTTCATCGACAGCCTGAATCTAACCATCGACGGGCATACTGCTTCCGGTACATTCTACGAACTGGCAGAAGGAACTTACCAGATCCTGGTGGAGGTATATGAAAATGAAACCATGATCGCCACAGGTAATGGCACGGGAGTTGTAGTGGCTGGTGAAACCAGTACTGTCCAGATCACACTTGAATTCACCGGGCAAACAGGAAATCTTGAGATCGTGATTGACTGGGGAGATCAGTTTCCTGATCATCCACAGCGCATACTCTTTATTGGCAACAGTATAACTTACTGGAACGGTGGTATTGGTTATCATCTGCAGGATTTTGTTCTTTCCGCCGATTCTACGATCTCAATAGAATGCGAACAGATCACAGGAGGTGGTTACACACTGCAGCAACATTACACTGCGGCTAATATCGAAACTATTCAGAACGGTAACTGGGACTATGTTGTTCTGCAGGAAAGAACTTCCTGGCCCGTAGACCAGCCTGAAATCTTTTACGAATATGCTGCCTTATTTGATTCGGTTATAACTGAATCAGGAGCTCAGACAGTCTTCTTTTTCAGCTGGCCCTATGAGGATGAGTTCGATACTATGATCGAAGATCAGGCGGCCGCTTTCAATTATATCAGTGATCTGCTGGATGCCCCGGTAATACCGGTAGCCAGGGCCTGGCAGTTATCACGGCAGGAAGATTCCCATCTAGAGCTGTTCTATACGGATGGAAATCATCCCAGCGAGCTTGGCACCTATCTGGCAATCTGTACTTTCTACGCATATTTCTGGAATCTTACCCCGCAAGGATTTGGCTATGTTAATGATGAAGTCATAACACCTGAGGAGAGAGACTTCCTGCAAGCTATCGCCTGGCAAACTTATAATACTTATTGAATTATCATATGCAGCGGATTCTAATCTTAGGTAACGCCGGTTCGGGGAAGACTTTTCTGGCCCGGAAGCTGGCTGATTTGCTTGATCTGGAGTTAATTCATCTGGACTACTATTTCTGGCAGCCCGGCTGGCGCAAATCGGCCAAAGAGGACTGGATAAAGAAAAATAATCATCTTATAAGTAAACCGAAATGGGTAATGGATGGAAATTATTCCAGCACTCTTGAGTTAAGATTAGATAAAGCAGATACGGTAATATTCCTGCAGGAAAGCCGTTTTAAGTGTTTATGGCGATGTTTTAGCAGATATCTACAACATCGTGGCAGGAACAGGCCTGACTTACGGCCAGGCTGTCCGGAGAGTCTGGACCTGGAATTTATCCGCTGGATCTGGAATTACCCTCAGAAAGAGAAGCCTGAGATCTTTAGAAAAATAAAAAAGACAGCTGTCGATTTTTTCGTTTTGAAAGGAAAAAGCGACGTAGCGGAATTCCTGCAGAAAATATAATTTAGACTTAAGAAATAAACGCGTTCAGGGAGCAATTATGTTTGTTTATAAAAGGAAGATCTACGGTTATTTATGTGATATCTACGGACATCTGAACAACAGCAGTTATCTGCAGATTTATGAAGAAGCACGTTCAGAAGCCTTAACCGAAATGAGCCTACCCATCAGTAAGCTGATTGAGCTTGATTTCCAGATCTATCTTACCAGGGTCGAATTGATCTATAAAAAAGGGGTCCCTAATGATGAAACGATTACCGTAAAATCCCAAATACATAAGATGAACCGACTTCGTGCCACCTGGCTCCAGGAGATCTTTGACGAAAATGGTGAACTATGCAACCGGGCACTGGTAGATGGAGTATATGTGAAAAGCGGAAAACCTGCAAGGATTGATAAGGATCTTTACCAGATCTTTCAGAAATTCTACGAACCGAAATTATAACAGGATTGTTGCCAGCCCAAGGAAAGAAGCAAATCCCCCTATATCAGTTAGCATGGTAATTATTACACTGGAAGCCAGAGCTGGATCGATCTTGAGCGTTTTCATTACGACCGGGATCATTGAACCTACAAATCCCGCAATGAACATATTACAGACCATGGCCGTACCAAGTACAACACCCAGCATGATGTCTCCCCGCAACAGATAAGCTATAAGCATAGCACAGCTTCCAATTATAATACCATTGATCAGACCTACCGAGACCTCTTTAAAAATAGCCCGGGAGGTATTACGAATTGTTAATTCACCTAAAGCGATACCACGGGTTATAACAGTTAAGGTCTGAGTTCCCGAATTTCCTCCCAGACCTGCCACGATCGGCATTAACACCGCAAGAAAAGATAGTCTGGCAATTGTTGCTTCAAAAATGCCCACCACACTGGAAACAAGCAGGGCTGTGAACAAATTAAGTGTAAGCCAGGGAAGTCTTTTGCGGACAGAACTAAGCGGATGCGTGAATACCCTGTCCTCACTTTCCAGACCCACCATTTTGTAAGCATCTTCCGAAGCCTCTTCGTCAATGACATCAATAATATCATCTACCGTGATCCTGCCCAACAGCTTATTATCATCATCAACCACTGGCAAACTGTAGATATCATACTTACGGAAAATGTTTGCCACCTTTTCCTGGTCTACATCAACATTCACAGAAATCAGGTCCGGATCCATGATCTCTTGAGCTGTCTGTTCTGGTTTTGCCAGCAGCAATTTGGTTATATCAAGTATACCGATAAGGTGAAATTCTTTATCTATAACAAATACATAGTGAATATTTTCTACCTCATTGGCATTTTCACGGATATATTCTATCAGCTGATCTCTTTTCTTCGTTTTATAAACAGCAATGATCTCGGTCTGCATCAGACCGCCGGCAGACTCCTCATCATAAGCCAGAAGCTTTCGTATGTTAGCTGAATCCTCTACATCGATCTTATTCAGCAGGTCACGGGAGACATCTTCTTCCAGCTCGCTGATAATATCGGCAGCGTCATCTGTATCCATTTCATCGATGATAGGAACTAACTGCGGTTGTTCAATTTCATTCAGAATAGCTTCCCTGATGTCATCATACAATTCTGGCAGAACATCCGATGCGATATCCGGATTCAACAGATTGAAAAGAGTAAGTTGATATTCTGAGGGAAGATCATTGATTATCTGAACGATATCAGCCGGATGCAGCTGGTTGATTATCGCTTTCAGTTCCTTATCCTGGTTGTTTTCCAGATAAAGAAATACCTGATCATAGGAAACTTTAAGCATACCTGACTCCCGATTATTTATTTGGAAGCTATTACTGGAGGTATATATTTGTCAACTCTGGATTTATGGACAAAAAAAAAGGCTGCCTTAAGCAGCCTTTAAATAGTTATTTGGCAATATCTTCGGATTTTATTTTACCCTTTTTCTTCTCTTCAATTTTACCTTCGACAAATTCTATGATAGCCATAGGTGCGCAGTCTCCTTTGCGAAAACCGTTCTTAAGTACTCTGGTGTATCCACCTTCACGGTCAACATATTTCGGAGCCAGTTCATCAAATACTTTTTTTACCAGATCTCTATTCTTAAGTATTTTGAAAGCTAATCTTCGATGATGAACAGTACCTTTTTTACCGTAAGTAATAACTCTTTCTGCCAGACTCCTGATCTCTTTTGCTTTAGCCTGGGTAGTATTAATTCTTCCGTGTTCACAAGAGATAGCAACAAGATTTTTCAGCATCAATTTCCGATGCCCTTTTTCTCTACCAAATTTTCTTCCGCTTACTTTATGTCTCATATTCTAATCCTTATTTTTTGATAGTTACTTTATTTTTAGCTTGTTCGATCTTAACTTTGATCGAATCAACATTCATACCGAGGGAAAGCTCATATTTTTCTAAGAGAGCATTGATCTCTTCCAGAGATTTCTTACCAAAATTACGATATTTCAACATTTCATTTTCAGTTTTTTCGACCAGTTCACCGATAGTATCGATCTTAGCAGCAGAAAGACAATTGCTGCAGCGTACGGAAAGTTCAAGTTCATTCACATTTGTTGATAATATCTTTTCCATTCTTTCCAGTTCAGGATCCATTTCAATTTCTTCAATATATTCCGGTTCTTTCTCGAACAAGACGATTGTATCATAGAGATCCCGCAGGATCTTAGCACTGAGATACAAAGATTCTTTAGGGTCGATACTGCCGTCTGTTGTTATCTCCATACTCAGTTTATCGTAATCAATTCTTTCCCCAACTCGTTGATTTCCAACTTCAAAATTCACTTTAACGACTGGAGAATAGATCGAGTCAATTGGAATAACACCAACAGATTTCTCTTCCATATCATGATTATCAGCAGAAAAGTAGCCTCTACCGATACCAATCCATAATTCCATTCTAAAATCTACATCTTCAGTCATTTCCAGAAGAACAAGGTCTTTATTGATGATATCAACTTACATCAGCAGAGTTTGATATCAGCTGCAGTTATAACACCGATTCCCTTATGTTCCAGAACAAGTTTTCTCTTCATTAATTGATTCAGATTGAATAACCAGAGTTTTTTCAGTTTCAGAATTAGATCGATAAAATCTGAATCGTTGAACCGGGAATAGGGGAAAATTCATGATGCAATCCTTCGATTTTAACAAAACGGATTGCAGCACCCTGAATGGAAGAAAGCAAAACTCTTCTCAGAGTATTTCCAATGGTAGTAGCAAAACCTGATTCCAGTGGACCAATTTCAAATTTCCCGTAGGTGTGCTATAGTTTTTTCATCAACTACTACTTTTTCCGGTAATTGTAATGGTTCAAGGAATTTCATATTGATTCTCCTAATCTACTATTTGGAATAATACTCAACAATCAAACGTTCATCAACATCAAGTTGGATCTGTTCACGAGTTGGGATACTGAAAATACTTACCTTTAAAATTATCTTTATCAACCTTGAACCAATCGTAGCTGTCGACTTCTGTGGAAGCTTCCATTGATTCCTGGATCAAAATCATCTGTCTGCTTTTTTCTTTTATTAAAATTTCATCTTCAGCTTTAACTAAAAAAAGAAGGAATATTAACTTTTCTATCATTAACTAAAACATGACCATGACGAATAATTTGACGAGCTGCTTTTCTGGAAGGAGCAAAGCCCATACGGTAAACAACATTGTCCAGTCTTCTTTCCAGCAGCTGCAGTAAGTTTTCACCTGTAACACCAGATTTTTTAGCAGCCATTTTAAAATATTTTCTGAATTGTCTTTCCAGAACGCCATAAATTCTACGTACTTTTTGTTTTTCTCTCAAGATGTACACCGTAATCACTCATTCTTTTTCGGAATTTCTCGAGCACTTCCATGTTCTCCTGGAATATAATGGTCTTCTTTCAAAAGCACATTTATCAGAATTACAGCGTGCTCCTTTGATGAAAAGCTTTGTTCCTTCTCTTCTACATAATTTACATGATGATCCAGTATATCTCGCCATAATAATAATCCTTTATACTCTTCTAGTTTTTCTAGGTCTGCACCCATTATGAGGGATAGGTGTTTTATCTTCGATCAAGGTAATTTCCAGACCATTTGCGTTTAGAGCACGAATTGCAGATTCTCTACCGCCACCAGGACCCTTCACTATAACTTTAACTTTATTAATACCCATTTCCAAAGCCGCTTTAGCGACTTCTTCAGCGGCCAGCTGAGCGGCAAAAGGAGTACTTTTCTTAGAACCTTTATATCCAATTTTACCACCACTTGACCAGGTTAAGAATATTTCCTGCTTTATCAGTTAAGAGATACAATAGTATTATTGAAACTGGAATGAATATTAGCAATACCTTCATTAAAAGATAAACGTACTCTTTTTTTTTAGTTCTTTTGGCTGTTACTTTTCTTTTTGCCATTTTATCCCCTCTATTTCTTCTTACCTTGAAGAACCTTTACGACGACCGCGTCTGGTTCTTGCATTTGTATGGGTACGCTGACCACGAACGGGCATACCTCTTTTGTGCCTGGTGCCGCGATAACAGCCGATTTCCATCAGTCTTTTTATATCCATCGCAGTTTGAGTTCTTAATTCACCTTCTACCAGGTAATCATTTTGAATGACTTCCCGGATGTCTTTTTCCTCTTCCATTGAAAGATCTTTAACTCTTTTGTTGATATCAATACCAACTTTCTGCAAAATTTCTCCATAGAAGTTGTTTTCCCTATACCGTAGATATAAGTTAATCCTATAACAATTCTTTTGTCTTTAGGTAATTCAACGCCTGCAATATGGGCCAAGTTAAATCCTCCTCATTAGTTTTAACCCTGTCTTTGTTTATGTTTAGGGTTAGCAGAGCAAATGACTCTGATTATTCCGTTTCTTTTAATTATTTTACAATCTTTACAGATCTTTTTAACAGATGCTCTAACTTTCATCATATTCTCCTATTTATAACGATAAGTGATTCTACCTCGATTCAGATCGTAAGGAGATAATTCAACTTTAACTTTATCTCCTGGTAAAATTCTTATATAATGCATCCTCATTTTACCAGAACTGTGGGCTAGTATTTCGTGTCCATTTTCCAACTGAACCTTAAAAGAAGTATTTGGCAATGCTTCAATCACAGTACCTTCAACCTCTATTACTCCTTCCTTAGCCATAATAGTTCTTCCTTTACTTTACAGTTAATATCTCTGCTTTATCATCCGTTATCAGGATAGTGTGTTCAAAATGAGCAGAGAGAGAATTATCTGCCACAAAAAATTCCCAACCTTCTTCTATCACTCGATTAGTACCAATATTGACCATTGGTTCGATTGCAATGGTCATTCCAGCTTTTAATCTTGGTCCTTTTCCTTTAACACCAAAATTTGGAATCATTGGTTCTTCATGCAGTTTCCTGTTCCAATGCCATGACCGGTTAGGCTATCAGCAACAAAATATCCCTTGCTCTGTGACATAGGATCCAATTGCATAAGAGATATCTCCAACTCTAGCACCTGCTCTTGCTTCTGCGATTCCTCTATCCAGAGCTTCTCTGGTTACTTCCAGAAGCTGTTCTGCTTCTTTCGACAATTACCTACTTGATAAGTTCTGGCAGCATCACCATAATAACCATCTTTTAATACGCCGACATCAACACCGATGATGTCACCCTCCTGCAATATTGTTTTGCTGGAAGGAATTCCATGGACGATACAGGAATTGACTGAAGCACAAATAGAAGCCGGAAAGGGAGCTAACCCAGGAATGGAATAGCCTTTGAAAGCAGGCACCCCGCCTTCAGATCTAATCAGATCTTCAGCGAATTTATCCAGCTCCAGAGTACTGATACCAGGTTTGATCATATCATCCAAGCTTACTGAAGCAGCAGACCAACAATACGGTTACTTTCCCGCATTTTTTTAATCTCATTATTATTCTTAATAGGTATCATACTTTTTCTCACACTATATATATTATAAAAGATCTAACCACTTCTTCCGCGAAGTTACCCTTTTTCATAAATCCTTCATAATGTCTCATCACCAGATGAGATTCGATCTGCTGCAATGTATCCAGTGCCACACCCACAATAATGATCAGTCCGGTTCCACCAAAATAGAAAGGCAGGTTCGCCCATTTTGACATGAATTCCGGCATAACTGCGATAAAGGCAAAGAATACTGCTCCTGGTAATGTAATTCTAATTAATACGTTATTAATATATTCGGAAGTCTTTTTCCCTGGTTTTCGACCAGGAATAAAGCCACCGTATTTTTTCATATTTTCGGCCATTTCAACCGGATTCAGCACCATTGCTGTATAAAAATAAGCAAAGAAAACGATCAGTCCAACATAAAGAACAGTATATAAAAATGCTCCAGGCGATAAATACCCAACGAGTGAATTCATGAAATCGCTGTCTTTAAAGAACGTAGCGATCGTACGAGGGAACATCAATATTGAGGAAGCAAAGATAATTGGAATTACACCAGCAGTGTTCACTTTAAGTGGAATGTGTGTACTCTGTCCGCCATAAACTTTTCTACCAACAATTCTTTTTGCATACTGAACAGGTATTTTTCGGTTCGCTTCAGTAATTAACACTACCGAGGCAGTAACAAGAGCCATAAGTATAATAACACCTACTGCAACAAAGATCTGCATAGCTCCAACTTGAACCATACGGAACATATTGTAGAATCCCTGAGGATATCTGGCAATAATACCGGCGAAAATGATAAGAGAAATTCCGTTACCGATGCCATGTTCCGTGATCTGTTCACCCAGCCACATAATTACCATTACGCCCGTTACCATAGTAAGCACACTTGTAAAAATGAAAAAGACACCCGGATGAGGAACAGCACCTTCTACACCTCTCTGCAGAAACAGGCTGATACCTATCGCATTGAATGAAGCGATCAGAACAGTACCATATCTGGTATATTGAGCAATTTTTTTCTGACCTTCAGCACCTTCTTTCTTTAATCTTTCAAAGAAAGGAAGAACACCGCCCAGCAGCTGAATTACGATTGAGGTTGTAATATACGGCATAATTCCCAGAGCAAACACAGATGCACGCCCCAGATTACCGCCCACAAAAAGGTCAAACATGCCGAACAGATTGCCACCGGAAGCACTGGCTCCGCCCAAAAATTCTTTCAGGGCCTGAGCATTAATGCCGGGAACAGGGATAAAACTTCCCAATCGGTATATTATTAAGATAAGGGCCGTATATAAAATCTTCTTCTTCAGATCTGGAATCTTAAAAACATTACTTATGGATTGTAACACTTTATATTACCTCCGCGCTGCCGCCGAATTTTTCAATAATCTCTTTAGCAGTTTTAGAAAAAGCATTAGCTTTGATCACCATCTTTCTTGTTAAATATTTCAACATCTTTTGCCAGAATTTTAACAGGAGCTATTTCATTTGCTTTCAGTCTTTCTGATCAAATTCATGCTTTCCAGTTTTGCAATATCAAATTCGGTATCTTCCAGCTCAGCCAGTTTACCCAGATTAACGATTCTAAACTGTTTTTTAAATATATTGGTAAATCCTCTTTTGGGAAGACGTCTCTGCAGAGGCATCTGGCCACCTTCAAACCAAGCTGGGATACTTCCGCCTGATCTGGATTTCTGACCTTTATGTCCTTTACCGGCTGTTTTACCCTGGCCTGTACCATGGCCTTTACCAAGCCTTTTTTTGTTTTTAATATTTTTGGGTCTTTCTATTTTATGTAAATCCATTTATTACCCCTTAGATAATTATTCTTTTTCTGCCTTTGGCTCTACATTTTCTGCAGCAGCTTTCTTAGGAGCAGTTTTCTTTACTGCCGGTTTTTTCTCTGCTGCCTTTTTAGTAGTTGTTTTTTTTGCTGTTGTTTTTTTGGCAGCAGTCTTCTTTACGTCTGCTTTTTCTTTTTCAGGGGCAGAAGTTTCTTTTACTGAAGTTTCTTTTTCTACTGCTTTAACTTTTGGTTTAGCAGGTGTTTTCGGTTTAGCTTTGGTGGCAGTTTTCTTGGCTGCTCCTTCAATCTCTTCAACTTTAACCAGATGTGTCACCTTGTAGATCATGCCACGAATAACAGGATTGTCATCGTGCAATCTTGATCTGTTGATCTTGCCTAAACCTAAAGCTGCAATTGTTCTTTTCTGATCTTCTTTGCGACCGATCGTACTTCTAATCTGAGTAACTTTAAGTTTCATTTAGCTTCCTCCTCGACCACAGTTATTTTTTGTCCAGTGATTTCAGCAATAGTTTTTCCACGCAGTCTGGCCACCTGAGAAATAGTTCTAAGCTTTTTAAATCCGTTAACAGTTGCTTTAACAACATTAGCGGGAGTATTTGAGCCCAGAGATTTTGTGAGAATATCTTGACATTCCGACAGCTTCCAGAATTGCTCGTGCAGGTCCACCAGCGATAACACCGGTACCAGGTGATGCAGGTCGAAGCATAATCTTGCTGGCTCCAAATCGACCAATGATCTCATGAGGAATAGTACCATTCAACTATTGGAACTGAAAACATATTTTACCAGCTTTCTTTAGCTTTCTGGATGGCATCAACTATTTCATTCGCTTTACCAGTTCCTACTCCAACTTTACCTTCTTTATCTCCAACAACAACAGTTGCATTAAAGCTGAAATTTCTACCACCTTTCACAACTTTAGCAACACGATTTGTATCCACTATTTTTTCAACTGCAAATTGAGGTTCATTTTTACGATTTTTTCTTCATTTAAGCCAATATTCCTCCTTAAAATTCCAAACCAGCTTTACGAGCACCTTCTGCAAAAGCTTTAACTCTACCATGATAAAGAAAACCGCCTCGATCGAAACATACTTTTTTAATACCTTTTTCCAGAGCTTTTTCGCCCAGTTTCTTACCAGCCTCAAAACTCTGTTCAACTTTTTTCTTGCTTTTATCAATTTCAATTTCTTTAGAAAGAGTAGATATAGAAACCAGCGTAACCCCGGATTCATCGTTAATGATCTGTCCGCTGATGTTAGTGATACTGCGGAAAACAGCCAGTCTCGGCATATCAGCTGTACCAAACATCCTTTTCCTGATCGCTTTGGTTCGTCTTTTTCTTGCCAGCTCTTTCTTTTTTGTAATAGAATTCTTATTCATCATATCCTCTTCTAATTATTAAGTACCAGCTTTCGATACTACGCGTACGTGTTCACCTTCCCATCTGATACCTTTCCCTTTGAAGTTAGGAGCAGGTTTACGGCAGGCTCTGATCTCGGCTGCGAATTTACCGACATCTTCTTTGTGAATACCTGAAACCTTAATAACGGCCTGAACACCAAGTGCTCCCTGTTCTCTTCGGGGAATGGCCTGAGCTTCAACTTCAAGATTTTCCGGGATCTCTACCAGTATTTCGTGAGAATAACCAAGGTTCAATTTGATCCATGGTCCCACAACTTCTGCAGAATATCCAGTACCAATCACCTGTAACTCTTTTTCATATAACCTTCAGAAACACCAATGATCATATTATTGACCAAAAGAACGTGTTAAACCATGAAAGATTTTTGTTCTCTGGTATCATTGTCTGGTTTCAAAATTTAATTGATTCGCTCTTTGATCTTCAACTGAAATACCATCATGAAAGTATAATCCAAGTTCCCAGCTTTGCCTTTACCGAAAACTTACTAATATCATTACTTATATCAACTTTTACACCTTCTGGTAATTTAATTGGAGTTCTTCCTATTCTAGACATAATTTCCTCCCATTTACCAAACTTTACAAACATATTCACCACCAACTTTGTTCCTACGAGCATCTCTATCTACCATAACACCTTTGTTGGTAGATAAATAGCACAACCTGTGTTATTATAAACTGAAGGAATATTCTTTGAATTAACATAAACTCGTAAACCGGGTTTACTAATTCTTTCAATTCCTTTCAAAACAGGTTCACCGTTATTAGTGTAACGCAAATTTAATAAAGATCTTTTTTCTGTATATTTTTTTTCTCAGGATCTCTTTCAACAAGTTCATAACTGTTGATATAATTCTCTTCTGCCAGAATCTTTACTATCGCTTCAGTTAAATTACTGTGATTAACAGTCACTGTTTTATGATCGGCCCGATATGCATTCCTGATCTTTGTAATTGCATCAGCGATTGGATCTGTAAAACTCATTCTTTCTCCTTTTTACCAACTTGCTTTTTTATACCAGGAATTTGACCCTTCAGAAGCCAGTTTTCTGAAGCAAAGACGGCAAATCCCAAAATCGCGCATATAAGCTCGAGGAACGACCGCAAATTTTACAACGGGTATATTTTCTCGTTACTGCAAAATTTTGGTGTTCTTTTTTGTTTTCAACTAATGATTTCTTAGCCAAAATGACTCCCTTTCTTACATTTTCTTAAACGGCATACCGATAAAACGAAGAAGTTCTCTTCCCTCTTCATCAGTATCCGCTGTGGTTACTATGGTTATATCCATTCCACGAATGGCATCAATTTTATCATATTCTATTTCAGGAAAAACGGTCTGTTCTTTAATACCGACAGTAAAGTTTCCTCTTCCATCGAAAGATTTGGGTGAAATACCTCTGAAGTCACGGATCCTGGGAATAACAATACTGATAAGCCTGTCCAGGAATTCATACATGATCTCACCGCGCAAAGTTACTTTGCAGCCGATCGGCATTCCCTGTCTTAATTTAAAATTAGAAATAGCTTTTTTCGCCTTGGTAATGATGGGTTTTCGACCAGTAATCTGGGTAAGGTCTTTAACTGCATTATCAAGTAACGCTTTGTTCTGAGTAGCAGCACCCACACCCATATTTACAGAGATCTTTTTCCAACTTTAGGAACACAATGTACATTTTTATACTCGAAATGTTTCATCAAAGCAGGAATAATTTCGTTTTTATATTTTTCTTGTAATCTGATTCATCATCAACTCCTTTAAATCTCATCACCGGTTTTTTTGCAGACACGAATCCGCTTCTTGTCTCCAACTTGCTTTGAAAACTTGCTCTAGTAACATCACCCATTTTTCATTAAACAGTTTCACATTGGAAACATGAATCGGAGCTTCTTTTTCTATAATACCACCCTGCTGATTCTGCTGAGTTGGTCGAGTGTGTTTCTTAATAAAGTTCACTTTTTCCACAATAACTTTGTTATCTTTGGGAAAGGCTTTTAAGACTTTACCATTGACTCCCTTGTATTTCCCCGAGATGACAACAACGGTATCACCTTTTTTAATTCTGATTTTTTTCTTAATATTCTCAATTTTCTTTGCCATAATAACTCCTAGAGTACTTCCGGTGCCAGTGAAACTATTTTCATATACTGATTTTCTCTTAATTCTCTTGCTACAGGACCGAAAATACGGGTAGCTATGGGTTCACCTCTATCATCGATAATAACAGCTGCATTATCTTCGAATCTGATGTAGGAACCATCTTTTCTGCTTACTTCTTTATGAGTTCTAACGATAACAGCTTTAGCAACTGACCCTTTTTTAATTTTTCCATTTGGAACAGCTGATTTAATGGCAACAACGATAACATCACCTACGCTGGCATATCTTCTTTTAGATCCGCCAGGAACTTTGATGCACATTGCTTTTTTTGCGCCTGAATTATCTGCTATAGTTAATATTGTCTGAGCTTGAATCATTTCAGACTCCTTATTTACTTTTCGTAATTATTTGGCTCAATGACCATCTTTTCTGACGGCTTATCGGATTGCTTTCTTCTATAAGAACAACATCACCGATACCACATTCATTATTTTCATCATGAGCTTTAAATTTCTTATGTCTTCTAACAATTTTTTTATAAAGTGGATGTTTGAACTGACGTTCTACTTTAACGACGATGGTTTTATCCATTTTATCGCTGACGACTATACCCTGTTTGGTTAATTTTCTTCCTTCAGCCATCATTACCTCTTTTCATTTGAGTCAACAGAGTATTGATCCTGGCGATGTCTTTTTTCACATCCCCGATCCTCATCGGATTTTCCAGGCGGTTCATTGATTTTCTGAAATCTCAGATTAAACAATTCTTCTTTCAGATCGATCAATTTCTTGCTGCAAGTTCTTCATTGGTTAATTCACGTAGTTCTTTCATTTTCATTATTCAACTCCCTCTCTAATCATCTAATTTTGTTTTACATTGGAAGTTTGTGACCTGCCAGACGAACGCTCTCTTTGGCTACTTCCAGATCAACACCTTCAAATTCAAACATGATCCTGCCTGGTTTTACAACAGCAACCCAGTATTCTGGAGCCCCTTTACCTTTACCCATACGAGTTTCTGCGGGTTTTTTGGTAACTGGTTTATCAGGAAAGATCCTGATCCAGAGTTTCCCGGATCTTTTCATTGTTCTTGTAATGGCCACACGAGCAGATTCAATTTGACGACTGGTGATCCAGCCTGCGTCCAAGGCTATAATCCGTAATCTCCAAAATTAAGTGTACTGCCGCGATAGCCAGTCCACTTCTGCGACCTTTTTGTTTTTTCTATATTTAACTTTTTTTGGTGCTAACATTTATCAATCTCCTGAAATTAATTAAGAATATCACCTTTATAGATCCAGACTTTGATGCCGATAATTCCGTAAGTTGTATTACGACTTCGGTAAGCGCATAATCTATATCTGCTCTTAAAGTATGAAGAGGTGTTCTTCCTTCCTGATATCGTTCAGTTCTGGCCATTTCAGCACCACCCAAACGACCGGAACATTGAACTTTAATACCTTCAGCACCATTTCTCATTGCATTTCGAATCGCAAATTTCATAGCTCTACGGAAAGATACACTTCTTTGAATTTGACTTCCGATTTCTTCACCGACGAGTTTAGCATCGAGCCAGGGATTTTTGATTTCCTGAACATTTACAAATACGTGTTTAACGCTGCTTCTGCTTGTTTTTATTAACCAGAACCGTTAATTCGTTTCGTAATTTTTCAATTTCAGATCCTTTTCGACCGATGACCTGTCCAGGTCTGGCAGTATGAATATCAACTGTAACTGATTTTGTTTTTCTTTGAATAGTAATCTTTAGAAACCATTGCATCATTCAATCTGATTTTTAATATATTTCTTGATCTTAAGATCTTCATGAAAATTTTCAATATATTCATCTTTTGTTGCAAACCAAATTGAATCACAGTTTTTATTGACCCCTATTCTATAGCCAACTGGATTAACTTTTTGTCCCAAAGTTTCCTCCTACTCTTTTCCGTTAATCTCTAAAGTAATATGACAGGTTCTTCTTCTGATAACAGTAGCTCTACCCTGTGCACGAGGTCTGTATCTTTTCATGATTGGACCATCATCTGCAAAAACTTTATTGATGAACAATTAAGTCAATATCAACCTTGCCTTCTTTCACTGTTGCATTTGCAATTGCAGAATTAAGAAGTTTGGCAACATCAGTTGCCACTCTTTTCTTCGAGAAAAGCAGTAAAATTTGCTGAGCTTCAGGCACAGATTTGCCGCGAATAAGATCAAGTACTAATCTCGCCTTACGCGCTGAGCCTCTTAAGTTTCGAACTCTTGCTATTGCTTCCATTACTTAAGCTCCCTTTTTTATTTAACTTTTTACTTTTTTCTTTTTATGGCCACGGAAAGTTCGTGTCGGAGAAAATTCTCCTAATTTATGACCAACCATATTTTCAGTAACATAAACTGGTACGAATTTTCTGCCGTTATGAACTGCAAAAGTATGCTCTACAAATTTTGGTAAAATTGTAGATCTTCTCGACCAGGTTTTAATAACCTGTTTTTTGCTTTCATTCATTTAATGCATCTACTTTTTTTTCCAGATGTTTATCTACAAAAGGTCCTTTTTTAATTGAACGAGACATATTATTCCTAATCCTTTATCTTTTCTTTTTGGCTTTAATGATATATTTATCAGAATATTTACGTTTCTTTCGAGTCTTTCCACCTTTGGCCAAACACCCCATGGAGACACAGGATGTCCACCACCGGATGTTTTGGCTTCACCACCACCCATTGGGTGATCTACCGGGTTCATAGCAACACCACGAACAGTAGGACGAATACCCATCCAGCGTTTACGTCCTGCTTTACCAATAACTATTGAATTATGTTCCGTATTTCCAACCTGTCCGATCGTAGCATAACACTCTTTACGAATCAGGTGAACATCTCCTGAAGGCATTCTAACATGAACGTATCCACCTTCTTTTGCTACAACTTGAGCATAAGATCCGGCGCTTCTAGCCATTTGACCACCTCTTCCTGGTTTAATTCAATATTATGAATTGTGTTCCAAGAGGAATTTTTCCAAGGGGAAGAGCATTACCTATTTTGATTCAGCTTTTTCACCAGAATTCAGCATATCGCCAACTTCCAGTTTATTTGGAGCAAGGATATATCTTTTTTCTCCATCTACATAATGAAGTAAAGCGATTCTAGCGCTTCGGTTAGGATCGTATTCAATTGCTGCAACTTTGGCTGGAATATCATGTTTATTTCTTTTGAAATCGATGATTCTGTAATGTCTTTTATGCCCACCGCCACGATGACGACAGGTAATCCGGCCCTGATTATTTCTTCCTGCTTTCTGTGGAAGAGGTTTAGTAAGAGATTTCTCTGGTTTAGTTTTGGTAATCTCTTCGAAAGTGAACCCGGTTTTATACCTTAAGGTTGGAGTTATTGGTTTATATTTTTTGATTCCCATTTTTCAGCTCCCGTTTCCTATGATTCGAAATCACTAATTTTATCGCCGGCTTTCAATTTAACGATCGCTTTTTTCCAATCGGCTCTCTTTCCTGAGAATCTGCCCATTCTTTTGATCTTGCCGCGCTGATTTATTGTATTAACATCTATAACACTAACATTGAATACCGCTTCCACAGCTTTCCTTATCTCAATTTTATTGGCATTGAGACTAACCTTAAAGGTATAGCTGTTACTGGATTTCTGCTGCGAAGTAGTTTTTTCTGTTATGAGGGGGGCTATCAAAATTTCTCTTGCCTGTTTCATTTTGTAAATACCTCCTCCATAATTTTGAGTGCATCTTCAGTAATTATCAGGAAATTGCAGTTAAGAATTTCATAAGCAAAGATGCTGTCTGCTCTTATCCATCTTAACATAATGGAATATTACTGAAAGATTTGATTACATTTTTATCATTATCATCAATAAGAATCAGTTTTCTGCTTCTTTCTGGAGTGATTTTTTCGAAGTTCCTTTTGCAGATTTAGTATTTGGTTTTTCAAAATCAAGTGATTCAATAACTATTACCTGGTTTGCATTTGCTCTTTCTGTTAAGGGCAAGTTTCAAAGCCAGTCTTTTCTTTTTTTTTGGAATTGTCTTATACCAGTCTTTAGGTTTTGGACCAAAAGCAATTCCACCACCAACTCGAAGCGGAGTTCTCAAGTTACCTGGTCTGGCATTACCAGTTCCTTTTTGTCGGAATAATTTCTTACCGCTACCATTAGCTTCAGCTCTGGTTTTTGTAGAAGAAGTACCCTGACGCTGATTTGCCAGATACATATTTAATAACTTCATAAAGTAAAGCTTTGGGATTTTTTGATTCAACAGCAAAAAGAGATTTAGGAAGTGTTGCCTTGTTCCAGTCTCTTCACCCTTAGCATTGAATATTTATTTATTTTTAACATTTATATCTCCCAATTACAGTTCTTTTCTCAGACGAACAATGACTGTTTCTGTGTCCGGGAACAGCTCCTTTTACATAACAAGATTTTTTTCAACATCTATTTTTACAACTTTTACAGTTAAGAACAGAAACTTTATCAACACCCTGATGTCCCGGAAGTTTTTTTCCTTTGAAAACTCTGCAGGAGTAGCACATTGACCGATTGAACCAGGTCCTCTATAAGATTCATGAACACCATGTGTAGCTTTGAAGCCTTGAAAATTATGTCTTTTCATCACACCTGGAAATCCTTTACCTTTGGAAGTTCCGGTAACTTTCAAGAACTTCATTTTCTGTAAACATACTAACATCAAAAACTTCACCTTCTTCAATATCTTTATAAAGCTTAAGACGAAATTCTTTAAGATATCTATATGGAGGGCTGTTATGTTTTTTGAAATGTCCCATTACCTGAGGTTTACTTAGCTTTTTTTCTTCAATTTCTTCAAATCCTAATTGTACAGAATCGTACCCATGTTTCTCTTTTGTTTTTTCTATGAATAACGCGGCAAGGTCCAGCTTGAATAACAGTAACCGGGATCCTGTCGCCACGTTCGTCAAATATCTGGGTCATACCAAGTTTTTTTCCAATTAATCCTATCATCTCAAACTCCTTTACGCCTTGATCTCAACATGAACACCAGCAGGCAGACTGAGTTTTTTAATGCTCCCGTTGTTTGTGGTGTAGGATTTACTATATCAATAATCGTTTATGAACTAACATTTCAAACTGTTCCTGTGATTTTTTATTTACATGAGGAGATTTTAATACTGTATAAAGCGATCTTTCTGTAGGCAGAGGAATCGGACCAACAATTTTAGCACCGGTGTTTTTGGTATTCTTGATGATTTCCGCTACAGATTTATCTAGTAAACGATAATCATAAGCTTTCAATTTGATTCTGATTTTATTTTCGTCTTTTTTAGCCACATTTTCTCCCGAGTTATTCAGTAATATCGCCAACAACGCCGGCGCCAATAGTTCTTCCACCTTCACGGATAGCAAAACGAAGACCTTTCTCCATTGCAATTGGAGTTATCAGTTCTGCTGATATGGTTACATTATCACCAGGCATTACCATCTCTACACCTTCAGGTAAAGTAAGACTTCCGGTCACGTCTGTTGTACGGAAATAGAACTGAGGCCTGTAACCAGTGAAAAATGGTTTATGACGTCCACCTTCATCTTTGGTCAATAATATAGGTCTCTCCACTGAATTTTGTGTGAGGTGTGATTGATTTTGGCTTAGCAAGTACCATGCCACGTTCGATCTCATCTTTTGCTACTCCACGCAGAAGGATTCCTACATTATCACCAGCTTCACCTTGATCCAGAAGCTTACGGAACATCTCTACTCCTGTACAGGTAGTCTCGCGGGTATCTCTAATTCCTACGATCTCTACTTTCTCACCAACTTTGACTACACCACGTTCGATTCTTCCTGTGGCAACAGTTCCTCTACCGGAAATTGAAAATACATCTTCCACCGGCATCAGGAAAGGCTTGTCTTTGTCTCGTTCTGGAAGCGGAATATATGAATCTACTGCATCCATCAATTCTTGATACCTTTGTTGCTTCACCTTCTGGATCACCATTCAAAGCTTTTAAAGCTGATCCTGTTACGATCGGAATCTCGTCTCCAGGAAATTCATATTCGCTTAATAATTCTCGTACTTCCATCTCTACAAGTTCCAGAAGTTCAGGATCATCTACCAGGTCTGCTTTATTCAAAAATACTACCATAGCCGGTACACCTACCTGACGGGCAAGCAGAATATGCTCACGGGTCTGAGGCATTGGACCGTCTGCTGCACTTACTACCAGAATAGCTCCGTCCATCTGAGCTGCTCCGGTGATCATGTTCTTTACATAATCTGCGTGACCCGGACAGTCTACGTGAGCATAGTGACGATTGGCTGTTTCATACTCAACGTGAGCTGTAGCTATTGTGATTCCACGCTCTTTTTCTTCTGGAGCATTATCAATACTGTCGAAAGCTCACTGAAAAATAGTGTGATGGCAGCCGTTAAGGTTGTCTTGCCATGGTCTACATGACCAATTGTTCCAACATTTACATGTGGCTTGTTTCTTACAAATTTTGCCTTAGCCATTATTCCTCCTCAAAGAACTAAAAACCTGTCTTGCAGGTTTAATTTTAAAGTAGCATTAAATGTATTTGCTACCAAAAATTCGTAAATGAGATGTCAAATTCAATTTCGGTGTTTAGATGTCAATTATTTTTTGTTTTTTTTGTATTTTTTTAGTTTTTAATGAGTTAGCCTTGAGTCGAGTTGACTCAGATATCTGTTTTTTCCGGAGTTTCTAAGGCCTGAGAATTTAGTAAAATCGGCAAAATATTACATTTTTTTAAAATATTTTATGTCTGATGTTAATTTATTATAAACTATTCAGATAGGAAAATATAATCAGATTCCGAACCAGCGACCCAAATAATCATAAACCTCTATATCATTTGAAGTTATTATTGTCTGGGCTGGAACAGCCTCGATGAAATACTTCCCGTATTTTTTAGTACTGATCCGGTTATCGAGCACTAAAACTACTCCTTTATCCGTTTTTTTGCGGATCAGACGTCCGAAACCCTGCCTATATTTCAAAATAGAATTAGGCAGCATGTAATACATAAAAGAATCCTTTCCTTCCATCTGGAGCTTTTCCAGGAAGGCTTCCACAATAGGTTCGGAAGGTACCATAAAAGGAAGTTTGTATAAAATGAGTAACTGCAGTGCATCTCCCGGGATGTCCACCCCTTCCCAGAAAGAGCTGGTTCCCAGCAGGACAGCCCTGCCCTTTTGCTTGAATTCCCTTAACATAGCACTTCTGCTGATACCCTTATTCTGGGCAAAAAGCGGAATACCACGGGCATAGAACTCTTCACTTAAGAGCTCATATACATTATTTAGATCACGGTAAGAAGTAAACAGTATCATCGTACCTGTTTTACTTGCATCAATAGCGTTACGAATAAGCTCAATACTCTGTCTCAGGAAGAACTTATCTTTTGGTTCAGGCAGGAAAGAGGAGACCATGATCTTGGTCTGTTTACTATAATCGAATGGCGAAGCTACAATCAGCTCTCTTACAAAATCCTTTTCCAGCAGATCAAGTCCCATTCTGCTGCTGAAATATTTAAAAACACCTCGGATCGCAATTGTGGCTGATGTGAAAACGATAGATCGCACTTTCCGATAAAGCTTCTCGTTAAGCAATCGATCAATATTCAAAGGTGCGTAGTTGAATACACCTTTGGGATAATCATCGTCGGAGACATTAATGCTTTCCAGCCAGAAGGCATAATCTTTTAATTCAGGATTATGCAGATTCACCAGGATATTATGGAATTCAGACAGACGCTGCAGGGCACCTTCAAGATTCTCCATGTTTTTTTCATGATTTACAAAGAGATCGCTTTTAACTAAGGAAAGTGTATCCTTCAAGCTCATTATCTGGTTTGAAAGCTCTTCCCAGAAGACAATGATCTTACTGATGAAATCCGTTATAAAAGGAAATCTCTCCAGATCGGTTATCCTAAGCTTACCATAATTCCCTGATTTATCTACCAGGCTGCCCACCTTTTTAAATAGATCGCCTACCATATCTCTGTTATCTTTGATAAGGTTTATCGCGTTATCAATCTTTTTTACTACAAATTCCTGCTTTTCAAACTGACTCTTTTTTGCATCTGATTTTAAGTTAGGAAGGATGCCTGACTGGAATCTTTTCCTGACTGCGAACATTTGCTGAAAGAAATTGTTGAGATCAGCAAAAGAGAGAGATATGCCTAATTCGGCAGGTGCCAGATGTGGAAGATTATGAGCTTCATCAATAATCAGATTCTCGAAATTTCCCAGAGCAGAATTTTCTGCATTCATATCCGCCAGCAGCAAGTGGTGATTGATGATCACCAGATTAGATTTTTCTGCCTTCCGGCGGATATCCATAAGGAAACAGCTGGAATAGAACTGGCAGCGCTTTCCATTACAGAAATGGCGGTCTGCCATCACCTTTTTCCAGACATTCCCGTCCCGTCCAGAATGAAATGATGAATTTTCCGAGACATCCCCCGTCCGCGTAAAATTTCTCCAGATGAATAATTTCATGAATACCGCAGCTTCTTCCGGACTTAAACTTCCATTAATATCCATTAAGACTTCCTGCCATTTTCTGGAACAGAGGTAGTTTCTTCTTCCCTTCAGCAGAGTTACCGAAAAAGGCAGATCAAGATAATCTCTGACGGCCGGGAGGTCTTTATAGAAAAGTTGTTCCTGCAGGTTTTTAGTATTGGTTGAGATCACGACCTTACTTTCTTCCTGGATAGAATATCTGATTGCAGGCAGAAGATAGGCCAGCGACTTCCCCACTCCAGTCCCGGCTTCCACCAGCAGATATTCCAGGTTTCTGAAAACATCTTCCACTGCCCGGGCCATCTGCAATTGACCTGAACGCAGTTCATACTCCGGGAATTTGCCGGCAAATACTCCATCAGCCCCGAAGATCTCTTCCATTTCGTAATCACGTGGTTGGGCTGGTTTATGTTCTATATAATTACGATTGTGAAATTTGAAGGTGGATTTCTTTTTAGTTAGGAGGGCATGTTTTTTTTGATGTTCTACAATTCTTCCCAGGAATTCTGTAACGGGAGCATTCGCATAACGGCTGGTCTCGAGGAGTTTAAAATTCATCTGAAGCGGAATATTTTCATCTATGAAATCCATGATATTGAGCAGTATCAACCCGGTCGCTTCCGCATCATAGATTGCCCTGTGAGCATTTTCCAGATCAACCTTAAAATATTCGCAGACAGTTTCCAATTTATGATTTGAAGTAAATGGAAGATAGATACGGCTGAGATCCAGAGTATCCAGCTCTTCATTCTTTATGGAAGGGAGATCATTCATTTCCAACTTTTTATTTATAAAACCCAGATCGAAAGACTTATTATGGCATACAACAATATCAGCTCTCAGATATTCAAGCAGGTTTTTTAAGGCATCTTTCAGCGCTATTCCCTGGGCAAGCTGCTGATCTGTGATATGGGTTAATTGCTTTATAAAAGCAGAAACAGGTTTTAAGGGTTTAATAAAAGTGGAAAATTCATCAGTTTTTTTGCCTTGTTGAAATCTGACTGCGCCGATCTCGATTATCTCATCATTCTGGAAGTCAAAGCCGGTAGTTTCAATATCAAGGGCAACAAAATCAAATAGTGTTCTCATGTTAGACCTTCCCGTTGTAAATTTATATTAGAGCTATTTGGACAACTGATAGCGTTGCATTTTCTTGATCAGACCCTGCCTGCTTAAGCCAAGTTCCTTGGCGGTTTTAGTCTGATTCCAATTGTATTCTTCCAGGGTCTTGATGATCATCTGTTTTTCGAGTTTTTCTACAGCGTCCTTCAAAGATTTTTTTTCCAGCAGGCTGATGGTCTCTACATTTTCCTGGAACCGGAAGATCTCTTCGGAGAGATCGGTAGATTTGATAAATGAATCATTCTCTGCCAAGGTAACCGCCCGTTCGATCTCGTTTTCAAGCTGTCTTATATTTCCTGGCCAGTCATAATTTACCATATATTTCAGCGCTTCATCTGTGATCCCGTTCACTTTTTTATTTATTTTCTCGCAGTATTTATCCAGAAAATGGACCGCCAGCAGGGGAATGTCTGTTTTTCTTTCACCGAGGGAAGGTACTTCGATTCTGATGACATTCAGTCGGTAATATAGGTCCAGCCGGAAATCACCTTTTTCTACCTTCTCCTGGAGTGACACATTTGTAGCGCAGATCACTCGCACATCAACTTTTTCCGTTTTGGTGGAACCTACCCGCTTGATCTCACCTTCCTGCAGAAAGCGCAGCAATTTAGCCTGAGTAGACAGACTGATATCGGCAATTTCGTCTAAGAAGAAAGTCCCGCCGTCTGCTATTTCGAATAAACCCTTTTTTTCGTGCGAGGCTCCGGTAAATGATCCTTTTACGTGTCCGAACAACTCACTTTCCAGCAGGGTTTCCGGCAATGCTCCGCAATATTGAGCAACAAACTTTTTATTCTTTCTGCTACTGTTATAATGGATAGCTCTGGCGATAAGTTCCTTGCCGGTACCGCTGGGTCCTTCCAGCAGAACGGTTGTAGGGGTATTCTTTACCTTTTCAATTAGGGCAAAGATCCTTTTGATCTTATCACTTTTCCCGATAATATTAGCAAAGGTATTAAGGGAAGCCAGTTCTTCCCTGATCACTTCATGGGTTTTCTGCAGATTTGCATAGGAGATATTTTCAACAATGACAATTATCTGGTTGGAAAGGGCACTGATAAGGTTGCACATTTTTTCCGTAAAATAATTGGCACCTAATTTTGTAAACAGGACCATCATGCCCCGATTTTCTCCTCTCACATTAAGCGGCAGGATAAGGAGGCTGTTGAAGTGGGAGGCAAACTTGGGCTGTTTAACGTTAATGCTGGTATTTTCATGGAAGCTTTTATTCATCTGATCCATCAGAGTTGAATATTCTTCAGCCTCACTGGAGAAATTATTCATTATGATATATTCCCAGGAATCTTTGACAAGCTGGTTTTTATACAGACAGAACATTCCACCATCAGCTTCCGCAAAATCCACCAGTTTATCCAGAGCGGTTTCCAGTAGAATGTCGAAATCACTTATATTATTCAGAGCCTGGGTAATTTCATAAAATTTATTGAGCAGAGATTCCTGTTCCTGTGAATTTTCTATTTCTGCAGCATGTTTCTGTTTAATGACCTGAATAAATGAATCGGTTTTTTCCAGAACTTTGATCGCGCCAAAAGTTTTAATGATTTTCCTGTTCTTCTTTAGAATATCCAGGGCTGTTTCCCATTCTTCCTTTTTATAGAGAATATTGGCGTAGTCATAATTGGCTATAGCCAGATCAAAATTATTTCCTGTTTTCTGGAATAGGGCAACAGATTTATTAAGAAGTTTTTCTGCTTCCTCTGTATTATCCTTTTCCAGCAAAGCCATAAGGTGATAGCATTTCCCAACCTGGTAATCGTTGCCGTTTTCTTCCGAAAGCTTGAGTGCTGTTTCAAGATAATAATTTGCACTTTCCAGATTACGGGTTTCGATAAAGTAGAGTGCTATTTTCTGTGCACCTTCGATCATTTTGTTCATTGCATTAAGATCTTTAAAGAAATCAAAACTTTCGATCAGGTACCAGTATGCTTCCTTGAATTTATGCATTAAGGTATGCACACTGCCCAGGTTTCCATAAAGTTCAGCTTTCAAAAATTCATCTGAGATTTTGGGTAGAAGATCTTTACTCTTGTTATAGTAATCCAGAGCCAGCTTGTACTCACCCTGCTTCTCATACAGTTCTCCCAAGTTATTATAGGATTTGGAAAGTCCTTCAAAGAAGTTATTGGACAGGGATTTTTTTATGGCCCGTTCATAATAATCGGAAGCTTTCTTCCAATTTCCCCAACTGAAATAAAGTGCTCCCAGATTGTTCAACGCAGCTATCACATCACGATGAGATTTAAATTTCTGGCTGATGGACAGCAGTTTATTAAAAGATCCTTCAGCTTCCTTGTACTTTCCGTTATCCATATAAGTAACTGCAATATTATTATATATCTTTGTTATAACGTTCCGATCGTTAAGTAATTTCTGGATTTTGAGGGCTCGATTAAGGTATTCCAGCGATTTCTCGTAATCACCTTTATCCTCGTAAAGATAGCCAAGATTGCTGTAGCAACCAGATATTCCACCCAGGCTGTAAATTTGCTTTTCCAGTTCCAGACTGTTGAGGAAATATTTTTCTGTTTTTTCCAGATCTCCCTGCAGGATTGAAACGCCGCCCAGGTTATTGTTTATGGCGGCCAGTCCCTTAATATCCTTAATATCTTTATAGAGTTTACCTGCTTCCTGAAACTCGTTCTCGGCTTTGGACCACTCATTTGAATAGTAGAAGATAAGTCCCCTGATCTTGCGATATCTGGCCCTGATCTCATACCTTTTTTTAAATTCATCTATTTTATTGGCCAGTCCATCAACTTCACGGGTCACATCAATTGCTTCATCGAACTGTTCCGTATCCATAAGTATTTCAGCTTTCAGCAGCAGGATGCTGCATTTCAGTGAAAGATCGATTGTATCGGGAGAATATTTTTTTATGATCTCCAGTGCAAACCCGGTGGAATTAACATTATACATGGTTTCCGCCATGTGAAAAATAAGCTCTTCAGCTCTGATGGAGTTTTCCAGGCTTAACTTTAAAGCTTCACGGAAATTCTGGTTAGAGGTCTCTATATTTCCGGTAATTTTGTAAGCTAAACCCAGACCTTTCAACAGCTCGATCTTCTTTTTAAGCTTGATCTTTTTCTTTAGCATGATATTATACAGAACGATCAGAGCAGAATAATCTCGTATTCCAGTGAAATAACCGATCATTCTGTCGGCCTGTTCTGAAGAGAAGACACCTGTCTGCAAAGCAACAATTTCTACCCTACCCGGAAGTTTTCCGTCAATGGGCTCAAATATGCTTTTCTGCTTATCCTTATTCAAGCTGAAAAAAGCTTCTTTAACGGCGGAAACTTTAGTCACATAATAATTTTTTTTATACTTGAAAATCAGTCTTTGTAATAGTAAAGAATTAAGATCTTTCTCCAGGGAATTTGGAGGGATAAGATCGGAAAGTATGGAAGTATCGGTATCCAGTAAAAAAACAGTGAACAGCAAATGTTTCTGATCATCGCTGAGAGAACCTATCTGTTTTTTAAAAATTAAATTGGGATCAGAGGTTTTTGTCAGTTCAGATTCCAGATGAAGATCAGTAAAATTTTTCAGGAAATTATCCAGAATAAAGGCGGTAACAGCAAGGTTCCCTTCACAGAGTTTATAAATGATCTCACTTTCCATGATAAATTCAGATTCTTCATTAGCTGAAATTTTTTTGATTATCTGCCTTATATCCTCTTTCCCGGGCGGTTTAATATAGATCTTTTCGGAAAAATTATAGGTCTCCTCGCGGCAGAAAACAATGAAGTTTATTTGCTCATCTTCAAAATATTGAACTATATACTGAATGAAATCCTGAGTATATGGATCCAGGTAGAAATTTTCATAGATTATCACATTTTTAACTTTAAAAAAATCATGTTTTTTGATATTAGAAGTAAGGAAGAAGAAGAAATTATACTTATTTTGGGAAATTCCAGTTTCATCAGCCTGTTTTATGAGTTCCTGGAACTCTTCTTCACTGATTGCAGAGATCTGTTTTAGGATATTCCAGAACTGATTGATCATAAATATCCTCGGGATGAAGACCTGATGATCGATATTCTGCTGTTCAAAGATGTTGATCAGATTATGAAATACAAATGATTTTCCGGAACCCTGTTTACCGATAATCTCGATGATCTTACTTTTCTCAACCTCAAGAAAACGGGTGATCTCTTCCATTACAGTTGACTTTTCAGTCACATATTCAGCTAGAATCTTATCTATAGCTTTTCTCATAATACCGCCTAATTTGGGGGAACAGAAAACTTTCCGGATTAAATTAGTCAACTTTTTTTACATGTAAAGAAGATATACAGTTTAATAGTAACAGGCTGGGGGGTATATATTTCATTTTTTACAATATCTCCCGTTCATATCTTCCACCAAACCCGGGAATAATGGGATTTACAGTGTTTCTCAGCTCAAAAAATATGAGCTGATTAAGTTCAAGTGATCAACTGTATTGTAATTAAAATCTGCTACAGTTATAAGGGTTATTGTATCATTTCAGATCTCTAAGAGAAGTAAAAACCTAAAACTCTTCACCATCAAATACTATTTCACTAACATCGCTGTTCTGAAGATCTTTATACTTTTCGGTTGTAACACCTTCTATAATGGCCTGGTTAATTCTTTCCAGCATTTCCATATCAGCAACTTTTTCCCTGAGGGCAGATTCCTCTATTGTCATTAGATCTTTTAACACCGAGATCCTGATTTCTAGATCAAACTTATCTGCCTCGGTCATTTTCTCTTGAACTAAGCTTTTCACAGCATCTAATTCGATCTGCATTTCTTCCAGGTGGAATTCATTAACAGATTGTTCACCCATTAATTCAACCATGCGATCTTCATTTTTATAATACAGCTTAAGGGCGATAAAGTCTCTTCTTTCCGTTTCATTATCAGGACAGAGATAGTGAAATTTACATTCTTCAACAGCGCATTGCAGGAATGTTACCTCGGTTGCCCTATCACTTTCCTGAAATCTGTTTAATAGTTCACGGGCTCTTTTTGTGGGCAGATGTGCCAGGGTCATGCAAATATCTTCCAGTTCTTTTTGTGGGGTATCTGCTGACAGTAATTTCAATTCCAGCCAGCGATATTTTAATTCATTAAACTGGGCAGGATCCTGCATATCTTTGTGTTCTGTCATCTTGTGCTCTCCTTTTCAATACTTGGTTCAGGCAATTTTTAGACTTAGTTAAGATTAACTGTGCCATATTGGGCTCGAATATTCCTGAAAAATCACATAAATCTACCAATTCTTCCTGATTTTTTCCGGTTGTAAGTCAGGATGAAAATTCCATACCAAAATAATTAAATGGAAGGAAATTCCAGGGATTTGCCTTAATTATCAATTTTCCTGAAATTAATATACACCTGAGATTTGAATTGTATAGAATTGATTTAACAATATATTGCGGCTAATAATTATTTTAGTTTAAATATTCCTGAAAAAAGCCCTTTTTAATTTTACTAAGAAGGCTGCACCCTTAGATTGATCATCAGCCAGATATATCTCTCCGCCGTAATTTTTGATTGCTTGTCTGGCAATGAACAGACCGATCCCTGTATTACCGTGTTTTCCATGGAAAAAACCTTCCCCAAAAATGTCGTTCCTTATTCTAAGGGGAATTCCTTTGCCGTTATCTCGAACAAGGATCTTACAAAATTCAATATCAGAAGTTATATTTATCTCTATTTTACTGGCATCACCGTGTAACTTAGAATTGGTAAACAGATTTTTAAAAACAGAAGAAAGGGCTTGATCTGCCAGCACCTTTCCGGAACCTGAAATTTTAATTTCAAGATCAGGAAATTGCGGGATGATCTTATCCAGAAATTCATTAAGGTCAATCATTTCAAGATTCAGGTTTAATCCGATAAAATCCTCATAACTTTTATAGGTTTTAATTGTCTGAAGGCTGGTATTGACTCTTTTATTTATCTCATCGATAAAACGTACCTCTGATTTTCGTTTGAACAAATTTACTGCACTTTTGATAACGTTAAAATCGTTAGCCAGATCATGACGAATGATCTTATTAAGTATCTGCAACCGCTGCTTACCAATTCTCAGCTGTTCTTCAACTTCTTTACGAGCAGTGACATCTTCATGGATCCCCAGTGCTCTCAGAGGATTGCCAGCCTCGTCGCGCTTAATAATCTTTCCCGTATTATTGATCCAGATCCATTGTCCTTTTTTATGTTTCATCCTGTGTTCAACTGAAAAAATCTCGCTTTTCCCGGATTTGTGATCTTCTATTGCCTGTTTCACTTCCTGCAGGTCATCAGGATGTACATTCCTGTAATAAAAATCCAGATCTTCTTCAACTTCTTCCAGACTGTAGCCTAGCATTTCTGCCCATTTATCATTTCTTTTTATTTTGCCTGTCATAAAATCCTTGTCCCACAATCCTAATCCAGTACTTTCAATTGCTAGATTCATTCTTTCTTCACTTTCTTTAAGCGCATCCAGGGCATTTGTGCGCTCAGTAATATCTCTTACGATCGATAAAACTTTGTCCTCTTCGTAGGGTACAATGCGAGCCTCGAATGTTTTAAGTGTATTATTTATATCCATTTTGTAATAAGTGATCTGATCCGCATTATGTGTAATCGCTTTATTTATTCTGTAATGGAATTCTCTGCTTATTTCTTCAGGAAGTATTTCAGTGACCTTTTTTCCGATAAAATTCTCTGGAGAAGTATATAGCATATTCTTGTTTGGGGCATGGTAATCCAGATATTTCCCATCCTTACTAAATATGAACATAATATCGGGAATTGCATTTAAGATCGCACTGTTACGGGCATCTCTTTCAGCAATTTGTTTTTTTAAACTTGTTATTTGAGTAATATCTTTGGCGTAGTGTATTACTTTCTCCAATTCTCCATTCTCATTTAAAACAGGTGATGTGGAAACTAGAAAAGTACCATTAAAGATCTCTATTTCCATTTGCTCCACTTCCGGATGCTTTGACTTAAGTAATTTTTTAAAAGGACAGCCCTCCGGTGAAGTGTTTTTTTTATGAAAGACCTGATGACATTTTCTACCGATTATTGCTTCTCTATCTAACTTTAAGGCATTTACTGCAGCATCGTTGACTGTTAAAATGGTTTGATCAGGATCAATTATTATAGTGAGGTCAGCAATTGAATTGAAAATATTCTCCCAGTCTGCACGGGCTTTTCTTAATTCAAACTCAATCTGTTTTTGATAAGATATATCAAGGAATGCTCCCACCACACCAGCCACTTCACCAGCTTCATCGTAAAAAACATCCTTTGCATAGATAACTGGTCGGATTTTACCATGTTTATCTTTAACTTCAAATTCATAGATCTGATATTCAGGTTTTTCCATTAATTCGAGATCTTTTTTATGATACATCTCTGCCTGTTCAGAAGGCCACAGGTCAAATACGGATTTACCTGCCATTTCTTTTGGAGTAACTCCCATTATCTCAGTGAAAGCTTTATTACAGCCCATATAAAGACCTTTCCTGTCTTTATAGAAAACAGGTGTCGGTACAGCATTCAGCAGAGAATTAATAAATTCTTCACTCCTCAAAGCCTGTCTTTCAGCTTCCTTCAATGTTGTAATATCCTCTCCTGAACTTAATGTGCCATTTATCTTACCTGATTCATCCATAAGCAGTGTATTATGCCAGTAAATTGTTTTTATTTCACCTTTTTTATTAACTATCTGGTTCTCGTAATTACGAATATTTTCGTTATTGCCTTTGATTACATCTTTGAATAAATCCTTAACTTCAGTTTGGTAAATTTCAGGTAGACATGAATCAAACCAGTTCTTACCAATCAATTCCCCTGCTTCATAATCGAGTAATCTGTGTCCACTTTCGTTTAGATATGTAATTACACCGTTAGTGTCCAGAGTAATTACGATCTCGGCTGCAGTATTGAGATAACCTTCCAGAGTATTTTTATTCTTGAGCAATTCCTCTTCCAGATTCTTTCTTTTAGTAGTGTCTATGATGATACCTTCGATCCCTTCAATGTTACCATCGATTATGACCGGACCGGCTGAAAAGGTGTGATAACCAATGGTGCCATCTTTACACTTTCTGCTGAATTCTCCCTTTAAATACTCGGGATTCCCAGCCATAATCCCGTTGACGAATTCTACTGCCTGTTCATAGTCATCAATTTTCTGGATCACAGCAAAATGTTTACCGATTATTTCTTTTCGGGAATTGTATTTATACAGCTTCACCCAGGCCTCGTTAACATCCCGGATGATTCCGTCTTTATCTATATAGAAATATCCTGCTTCAATGTTCTCCAGAATAAGATCACATTTTCTGTTTTGCATAATATTAATAACCTTTGTGGGATTAAATCAATAAAACATTAACAGATTAAGTGCACAAAATAAACAAGCCCAACAAATTGAAATTATAGATACTCGGATTGGAACTTTACCGATATTAAATGTCAAGTTAATTTAGCCTGATCTAACTTTTTTATCTGCTTAATATTATGAAATTTCCTTGCCATTAAATTAGATTATATTACTCTTTAAAATGAGGTGAAATTATGTCAGAAATCTGTAAAATCCAAATAATATTAAGAAGCAAATCCGTCCGGGAAGGTGCAGGAGTTCATCTGCAAAGAGTTTTTGGATTCGATGAAAAACCCTTGTTCGATCCCTTTTTGTTACTAGATGATTTTCGTTCAGACGACCCAGAGAAATACTTAAAAGGGTTCCCCTGGCATCCACACCGTGGAATTGAAACCATTACCTATGTTACGGCTGGTGAAGTAGAACATGGAGACAGCCTGGGTAACAGTGGAATAATTGGTGCGGGTGACGTTCAGTGGATGACTGCCGGCAGCGGCATCATTCACCAGGAAATGCCCCGGGGAGATCCCCTGGGAAAAATGTACGGCTTTCAACTCTGGGCTAATCTTCCCGCTCATCAGAAAATGATGAATCCCCGCTACAGGGAAATTACAGCGGATCAGATCCCCATTGTAGAAAGACCAGATGGTACAACGATAAAGATTATTGCCGGCAGGATTGAAAATGTCCAGGGGCCGGTTACGGATGTTGTCATTGATCCTGAATACCTGGATATTTCCATTCCCGCTGAAATAGAGTTTACCCATAAAGTCAATCCGGGGCATACAGTTTTTGCCTATATTACTGGAGGCAAGGGCATCTTTGCCGACAGCGAAGAAGTAATAACTGAAGGCACTGTTGTTCTTTTTGAGCCCGGTGATCAGGTTAACATAACTTCAGGTGAAACTGGTATCAGCATCTTATTGATCTCCGGTAAGCCGCTGAATGAACCGGTAGCCTGGTATGGCCCCATAGTAATGAATACTCAGGAAGAATTGCAGAAGGCTTTTGAAGAATATAATAATGGATCATTTATAAAGCATAAATAATTTTCCAGGGAGGAAGAATGAAGATTTTTATAGACAGTGCAGATATTGACGAGATCAAAGAAGCCTATGATGGCGGTATTATTGACGGGATAACAACAAATCCTTCGCTCATAAAAAAGGCCGTTGATAAACGTCCGGGGCTGAACATGAAGGATTATATAAACCAGATCCTTTTAACCGCTGGAGACACTCCGGTAAGCCTGGAAGTAATAGGAACTTCCTTTGAGGACATGATTAAAGAGGGTAATAAACTTTATGAAATTTTCAATCCAACCGCCGGCAACGTTGTTATAAAAGTACCTGTAAATCCATCAACGAATGACATTCCCAGCTATGAAGGAATCAAAGCGATAAAACATTTTACTCAATCCGGTATACCTGTGAACGCTACTCTTGTCTTTACTCCGGAACAGGCTCTGCTGGCTGCCAAAGCCGGAGCTGTATTTGTAAGCCCCTTTGCTGGCAGGATAGATGATTATATTAGAGATGAAAACAAAATGAATTATGGTAAAACTGATTATTTTCCCTCTAACGGACAGAAAACTGACATACTTACAGAATATCTGGAAGACAATGGTATTGTATCCGGAATAGATCTGGTCAGTCAATGTGTTGAGATCTTCCGTGAATATGAACTGAACTCGGAAGTACTGGCCGCTTCTCTGCGTAATCCAAGACAGGTAAGAGAAGCTGCTCTGGTGGGTGCAGATATTGCCACTCTGCCTTTCCCGGTGATCAAAGAACTTCTCTACCATTATAAGACCAGTGAAGGCATGAAGAATTTCATTAATGATATTGTCCCGGAATATTCTTCCCTGTTCAAATAATCTCGGAAATTATTATGTTAGTTATATTTGGTGCAACTGGTGATCTCACTAAAAGGAAACTTATTCCTGCTCTTTATCATCTTTATCAAACTGAGAATATCAAAGACAAAATAATCTGCCTGGCCAGAAAAAATTATTCTACACAGGAGTTCATCAATTCGTTACAGTTGGATGAATTTATTGAAGAAAATTTCAGCGATCCGGACTTCCTTGCCCTGCTTTCATATTATTCCACTGATATTACTGATCCTGATATAAAATTGCTTAAATCTATAATAAGCAATGATGAGGAGATCATCTTTTATCTGGCTGTAGGTCCCGATCTTTTTCAACCGATAGCCGATATCATCGATCAGCTTGATATGGCTAGGAAGAAGGTGGTTTTTGAAAAACCTTTCGGAGCTGATCTGATCTCTGCCACTAATTTAAATGATCACATCTCCAAGGCCTTCACAGAAAAGGAAATTTACCGTATCGATCATTATCTGGGAAAAGAAATGGTTCAGAATATCCTCGTTTTCCGCTTTGCTAATTCCATTTTCGAGCAGATCTGGAATAAGGATTTCATCGAGAAAGTTGAGATAATCATTTCAGAAACATCCGGGGTAGGAAGAAGGGCAGGATATTATGAAGAAGCGGGGGCTTTACGCGATATGATGCAGAACCACATGCTGCAGCTCCTTGCCTTAACAGCAATGAGAGCCCCGGTTTCCATGAAAGCTGACGCAATAAGAAATGAAGTTGTAGAGATATTAAAAAAAGTTAGACCGCTAGAGGTCAAAGTCGCCCAATACAAGGGTTATGAAGATGAAATAGAGGTTCAGGATTCTTCTACTGAAACTTACGCCTCTCTCACAGTTAATGTTGATGTTGAAAATTGGACAGGAGTACCTTTTATTCTTAAAACTGGAAAGAAGCTGGCAAAACGTTACGCAGAGATCAATCTGGTAATGAAAGATGTAAGCTGTAAGCTTTTTTCTCCTCAGGGGATGAGGAATAATCTTCCCAATATCATCACCTTGAGGATCCAGCCAAATGAAGGTATAATGGTTAAATTCAATGCCAAAATTCCCGGGGCAGGAATGGATCTGCAACAGGTAAGGATGGATTTCTGCCACAAATGCGAGTTTGGCCCGAACACTCCAGAGGCTTATGAATCACTGATTTATGAGATCATGGAAGGCGATCAAACCTTGTTTACCAGATGGGACAGCGTAGAGGCCAGCTGGAAAATAATTGATCCGATCATCAAACAGAAAAAACAGCTCTTCTATTATGAGGAAGGCTCGGAGGTATTTTAATGATAGGTTTTATAGGACTCGGCAGAATGGGTTTTCCCATGGTTGAGAGATTACTGCAGCATAAACTGGAAGTGGTTGCATTCAATCGCAGTCCGGACAAAGTTAATGAAATTAAAAAATTGGGTGCGATCCCTGCTTATAGTGTGGATAAACTGATAGAATTACTGCCAGACAGAAAGATCATCTGGCTGATGCTGCCGGCTGGAACTGCCACAGATGAAATGATCAGAGAACTTCTTAAGTATTTGAATAAAGATGATATAATTATTGATGGTGCTAATGCGTATTATGGTTATGCTGAAGAGCATGCCAAATGGTGCCGGGAAAAAGAAGTGATCTTTTTTGATTGTGGTGTTTCCGGCGGTATTCATGGCCTAAAGAACGGTTACACTCTTATGCTGGGAGGCCCCGAAGAACATTTTACTTCCATCGAACCCTATTGCCGGGCTCTGGCACCGCAGAGTGGTTATGCTTTATTCGGTCCGAATGGCGCTGGGCATTATGTAAAAAGTGTTCATAATATAATTGAGTATGTCTATCTACAGGGACTGGCGGAAGGAATTGAACTGCTGAATAAATTTAAAACACCTATTGATCTGAAAAAAGCTACATCCGTATGGAAACCAGCTTCTGTGATCAACAGCTGGCTCTTGGACCTTACTAATAAAGCTCTACAAAGAGAAGATTTTGATCAGATCGGAACTCATATTGGATCAGTAACAATTGATGAATTAAAGAAAACTGTTGAATCCGTTAATGGCTTTGCTCCTGCCTTTAATAGTGCAGTTAAGATCAGGGAAGATGAAAGTGATAATTTCTCACTGGGTAAGAGAACCATTGCAGCAGTAAGAAATGAATTCGGCGGGCATGCCTTTAAGCGAAAGCCATGAAAGTCTACAGCGATGAGCGACAAAAACTGGAGACAAAAGCTGCTGATCTGATCGAGCATATATTTAATGGGATCAATAAAGAGACCATTACTTTTGCTATTCCAGGTGGAAGGTCGGTTGCAGGGATTTTCAAAAATCTTCTGAAAAAAAAGATCAACTGGCAGAAAATACATATATTCATGACCGACGAAAGGCTGGTTCCTTTAGATCATCCCGACAGCAACTTTCATCAGGCAAATATCACATTCTTATCAGAATTGACAACTCGGGGGAAAATCTCTGCTGATAATATTCACCCTTTCCCGCAATCACTGGATATTAATGATTCGTTACGGAATTATAATAAAAAACTGTCTGAACTTGAAGGGAAGTTTGATCTTGTCCTGCTTAGTGCAGGTGAAGACGGACACATTGCATCTCTTTTTCCTGACCACCCTTCAATAAACAATAATGACGAAAATTATATTTTTGTTTCAAATTCTCCCAAACCTCCAGCCGATCGCATATCCATATCCAGGAATCTAATGTTAAGATCAGACGCAGCTATACTACTATTTTTGGGTGAAGGTAAAAGGGAAGCATTCAAGTGTTTCATCAGCAAAACTGTATCATCAGAATCCTGTCCCTGTAAATATCTAGAGAACTTGAAAAAACTCTATGTCATTTCTGATCTGCAAGCAGAAATTAAAGGTAAACAGTGAATCAATAGGCATAAGCAAATTAAACCTGGATCATTGAATCGATTCTTTGTTCCTGTTCTGCCTCCGGTCAATTTCCCTTAAGATCTTTTTCCTGAAGCGCATATTATTCGGCGTGATCTCGAGTAATTCATCATCTTCAATATATTCCAGAGCCTGTTCCAGAGAAAACTTACGGGGGGGTGTTAATTTCACCGTATCGTCAGAACCTGATGCTCGAACATTAGTAAGTTTTTTACCCCGAACAATATTAAGAACAAGATCATTTTCCCGGCTGTGTTCCCCAATGATCATGCCTTCGTAAACCTCGGTACCCGGAGCGATGAACATAGTACCTCTGGCAGAAAAGCTATTCAAGGAATATGCCGTAGCAAAACCCTTTTCCATGGCAATTAAAGCACCGCGCTCCTTTTGCTGGATATCCCCTTTATAATATTCATATTCATAAAAACTATGATTGATTATTCCTGTTCCCCGCGTTGAAGTTAAAAATTCATTCCTGAATCCGATAAGACCCCGGGCCGGCACTTTAAACTCCAATCTTGTATATCCATCTGTCCCCTGAACCATATCGAGCATTTCTCCTTTCCTTAAAGAAAGCATCTCAATAACTGTCCCGGTAAATTCATTCGCAGCATCAACCATAACCAGTTCGATCGGCTCGGTCCTTTTCCCTTTCAATTCCCGGTAAATTACTTTCGGTTTGGAAACCTGGAATTCATATCCTTCTCTTCTCATATTTTCAATTAAGATGGAAAGCTGTAGCTCTCCCCGGCCCTTAACAATGAACTCATCCGCAGAACCAGTCTCTTCCACCAATAAACTTACATTGGTCTGCAGTTCTCTCTGCAGTCTTTCCAGAATTTTGCGGGAAGTAAGAAATCTACCCTCTCTACCGGCAAAGGGTGAATCATTGACTTTGAAGCGCATCGCCAGGGTAGGGGCATCTATCTCAATCAGGGGAAGTGGCACGGGATGTTCTTTATCGGCAACCGTTTCACCTACATCAACCATCTCTAATCCTGCGATAGATACTACATCTCCTGCAAAAGCTTTTTTCACTTCTTTTTTCTTCAACCCTTCATATTGGAAAATCCTGGAGATCCTGTATAACAGACGTTCTCCATCCCGCTTTAAAAGAACGATCTCCTGACCCTGCGAGATGGTGCCGCAACTTATCTTACCTGTTCCGATCTTCCCGATATAGTTATCATATTCAATAGCTGAGATCAACATCTGCAGTGGCTTATCAATTTCTCCCCTCGAATCCGGCACATGAGCTACAATAGTTTCAAACAAAGGTTCAATACTATTGGATTTGTCGCCCAACTCGTGCATGGCTATCCCATCTTTTCCGGAAGCATAGATCACTGGGAAATCCAGTTGAGCATCATTAGCATTCAACTCTATGAATAGATCGAATACCATCTCCAAAACTTCTTTGGGACGGCAATTGGGACGGTCTATCTTATTTATGACAACGATAGGGTTCAGCCCCAGTTCCAGGGATTTTTTCAGCACATATTTTGTTTGCGGCATCGGACCTTCAAAGGCATCCACCAGCAGTAGAACACTATCTACCATCTTCATTATGCGCTGTACTTCACCACCGAAATCAGCATGCCCCGGTGTATCCACTATATTAATTTTGTATTCTTTATAATAAAGGGAAGCGTTTTTAGAGAAGATGGTGATCCCACGTTCGCGCTCCAGATCGTTGGAATCCATTATCCTTTCATCTACCTTCTCGTTTTCCCGGAAAACCCCCATCTGCTGCAGGGCAGCATCAATCAGGGTGGTTTTTCCATGATCCACATGTGCTACTATTGCTATATTTTTAATCTTCTGCATTAATTCTCCTGTTTGAATTCAATATCTCGATCCCTAAGTAGATAAAATAGTGAAATTCTTCATAAGTAGTGACGAAATTTATTTTACAGTTATTCAGGCAACCTTTTTCGGGTATTAATCAAGAAATAAAATTTATCAGTTTTTAGAATAACTGAAATTTTACTCAACTAGCTGAAATGAAGATATTTATTTACATTTCCATTTAAAAAATAATCTTTGATAAAGATCATATCTTAAGGGGGAAAGATTATGAGATCCGATTATATAAGAGTAACTATTTTTATTCTTTTATTGCTTGTTATTACTAATCTATTGCTTTATGCTGATCCCAATTACAGACCTCAGAATTACGAAATTTTGTTCATCGGAAGCAGTTATTTTAACTTCAATAACCTTCCTGCCCTGTTTGATTCACTGGCTACGGCTGCCGAACATGATGTCTTTTTTGACCAATCAATTTCCAATGGTCTTTATCTGGCTGATCACGTGGATAGGCCACAAACAATAGAGAAGATCTATCAACAGGACTGGGACTATGTTATCCTGCAGGGGGTCGGCAGCCTGATGGCATATCCTGATTATTATACGGAAAATCCTGTTTATCCTGCACTTGTCGCATTAAGGGATATGATCCTGGAAAACTGCCCCACCACAAAAATAATCTTCTGTATGCCCTGGGCTTTTGAAGACGGAATGACCTGGGTGCCCGGCTGGACAGATACTTACCTGGACATGCAGCAGCACATCTATGATAATACTTTAGCATATTCCGCCGAGATCGGGTTCGAGATTTCACCTGTCGGCTGGGCCTGGAGGACTGTTCTCATGGAGCAGGACTTCCCATTGCATTATCTTCACATGAGTGACTGGAATCATCCTACTTTAAGGGGTTCATACCTAATGGCGTGCGTTATTTTTTCACATGTCTACCTGGAAAGCGCAGCAGGCCTGGAACATGAAGTAGATCTTACTCCTCAGGAGATTTCTTATTTCCAGACCATTGGTTCGAATACCGTACTGGACAATCTGGATCTTTGGAATATATCTACAACTTATTCAGAACAGGAAGAATTCCCCGATAACAGTATTATAGAGTTGAAAAACTATCCAAATCCTTTTAATCCAACTACTACAATATATTTTTCCTATAACCACCCGTCTTCACTAAACCACACTAGTGTGGTCAGTTACGCCGGGCAGGCAGAGGACACGGAGTTATGTATTTACAATATTAAAGGGCAGAAGATAAAGACATTTACATTCCCATCCGGCAGCTGCCGGATAGGAACGAGCGAATATCTCCCTTTCTCCCATTCTCCTGATCACTCGCTCTATGAAGTAACCTGGAACGGTACAGACGAAGCAGGCAATAAAGTCCCCTCAGGAATATATCTGAGCAAATTAACCTATGGGAACAAACAAGCGACCAGGAAATTGTTATTGATGAAGTAAATTCAACTCACATAAAATGGTACTTTTAAAAATTAATCCCATCTTGACACATAATATCCCTCAAATCACATTGCCTTAGATTAATCATAATTTTTGGAAGGGAGATCAATATGGCTTATAATGAATATATCAATAAGCTTGCAGAACAGATATCCTTCATTGATACTGGAACACTTGTAAACATAATTAAATCTATTCTAATCCTGCTTATTCTCTGGGTTATAAGACTGCTCTTATATAAACTCATCTTTAAAAATATTACAGATCTAAAAGTAAGGTATCGTTGGCGCAAATCCATAGCCTACATGATGGGTTTTTTATCTATCATTATGATCGGCAGGATCTGGTTCGCGGGTATACAATCTCTGGCTACTTATCTGGGCCTGTTGTCTGCCGGTATTGCTATAGCCTTAAAAGATCCGATAGCAGATCTGGCCGGCTGGATCTTCATTTTTTCCCGCAAACCTTTTGAAGTGGGAGACAGGATACAGATCGGAAGTTTTGCTGGTGACGTAATCGATCTTTCTCCATTTATGATATCAATTCTTGAAATTGGCAATTGGGTAGATGCTGACCAGAGTACCGGTCGAATTGTTCAGATCCCCAATGCCAAGATATTCATAAGTGAACTGGTAAATTATGATAAAGGTTTTAAATATATCTGGAATGAGATACCCGTGGTTATAACTTTTGAAAGCAACTGGCAAAAAGCCAAAGATTTACTGAGTAAGTTAGCGAATGGACAAGAAGGTCAAATTTCCAGTAAAATGGAAAAACAGATTAAAAAAGCGGCAAGACAGTTCATGATATACTACAGCAACCTTACACCCATCGTCTATACTGACGTACTTAATAATGGAATCCGGTTAACGATCCGTTATTTGTGCGAACCCCGAAGCCGAAGAGATACCACTGAAGCATTGTGGGAATGTATTCTGCGAGAATTTGACAAACATGACGATATAGATCTGGCTTATCCCACTACACGATTTTATACTGCAGAACAAAAATAACCTGCCGGAATAATGTCCTGGAATAAACAGTTGAATTAATGTCACTCACATAATCCGGGTTTATTTATCTGATTGTTCGATCAACTCTTTTATTTGTTCAACTATTTCCATACCCTGGGAGTTTCTAAGTGGACCGGACAGGTAAACCTGGTCAGCCAGAAAGACCGTACTATAACCATCTTCCCCGGCAAAATCACCGCTGCATGGTATGAATAATCCATCAACCTGATATGCAGCCGGTTCATTAGTATGCAGGATCTTTAATTCTGAGAATTTGATCTCTATCCCGCTGGCCTCATTCTTTATCTGGTCAATTTTAGCATCAGATACCAGGAGACGAAATTTATCATCTGTTCCGGCAACCAGATCTTCAACGAGTCTGAACATTTTGTCTGAATCAGCCTGAGAATCGAAACTAACTACGCTTTCTTTTCCCTGGCTAAAATAACTGACGTTCATTTTAGTCAGTTCCTCTTTTTTGCAGCCTATTAGCGCTAGAATTACTACTAAGATCAATAAATGTTTTTTCATAATATTAAATTGGGGAAGCAGCTTTTCACCGCTTCCCCTCACATTTTATTCAGCTTCTCCCACCTGGATCTGATCAAGCAATATTGCTGTGTCATAGACACTGTCACCCACATCACCAGCTGAGAATCTAATTGTAACTATCTGTCCGGCAAAAGCTGAAAGATCGTAACTGAAACTGAGCCAGCCGGAACCGTAAACATCTCCAACATCAAAAACGATATCCGGAGAAACTAATGAAAGACCGTAATTCTCTGCCATATAATCGATATTCCTGTACAACAGTGTATATTCAGCATTATTCTCATCATAAATGGTGACTTTAAAATAATCCTGATATCCTGAACCGACATATTCCATAAATTCTTCTGACATGAAATTCCACTTAAAAGTAAGCATATTGTCCTGTTCCGGAACACGGAAGAATTGATAAATTGAACCGCTTGATTCTGTATATCCCAATCCGGTAGAGATAATACCCATGAAAGATCCTTCATAGGGAGAGATATAAGCCAGAGCATTTATCACTCTGCCGTCACCACTTCTACCCCAGCCAGTAAGATTGCCATATTCAAAATCTCCATTGATCAGCTCAAGGGAGTAATAGAGGTTTTCGTTACCGAACATTTCAAATAATGCGTAAGGTGACACTGGATCGTTCTGACCGGCTGTAAATGCATCACCGGTAGTCTCGAAATCAACTACCACATCCTGAATTATATCGTCACAAGAATTTTTACAAAATACTGTATTAACTACCTTATCAAATCCAAAGTATGTTTGTGCACCCTTACCAAGAAAGGCATCTTTCAGATCGGGGTTTTTTGTACTTTCACAGGAACCGTTGAAGATTAGAGAATTTGGAAAGGTTCCCGGCAAGGCAGAAATAAAATTATCATGCACGGCAAAAATATCTTCTTTGACAGCTACACCGCCATTATAACCCACTTTCACATTATGCCAGATAGAAACCTGTCCGGTAAGTAGAAAAAGGTAATTAAGAACAAATGAAACATCATCTACCTGTTCGCCAGTACCGATCTCTCTTCCCTCCGATCCATGACTATCAATAATAATTATTCCATAGTCTGTAAAACTT
This sequence comes from Cloacimonadaceae bacterium (SeqCode), assembly GCA_942491655.1. GTDB lineage: Bacteria > Cloacimonadota > Cloacimonadia > Cloacimonadales > TCS61 > SDB. Next base: position 75,125 of record CALOBL010000012.1, on the reverse strand, counting down.
AAAACCGAAGCTACGGTACATTCTGCATCAGCCATGGTGACCAGGTTCAGTTCCAGATCAGATTCGCCAATTATGGTCTCAAGTGAAGGTCTCATGTCTGTACTAAAAGCTGCTTCAAAAGGTGCCCAGATGAGGATATTATCATTACCTATAATATTGTTATCTTCTTCAACTCTTACCTGGCCACCTGAATTTGCACCGGAAGTCTGATAAGCCGGGTGGATACTGCTTTGGGATTTTCTTTCTGCATCCGAACTCCAGCCTTTGGTATCTATTTCACCATTTTCATCTGACTGGTATACCCGGATACCTGCCCGAATACCATTCTCATACATATAACTAACACCATTTTCAACCATTTCTACATTTTCAACACCCGGTTGGCCGTTTATCCAGTTGAAGGTGGATTCCAACGCTGACTCAATATCAGTTCCCACCAGATTTTGTTCGAATTGATCTCCCGCTTCTTCCTGAAAATTATTTACTTCCAGATAATCGGCAGCACTGTTATTATCAACCACTGTCAGGACAAAAACTTCAGAATAATCTGTTACTTCAGTTCCATTATCATCCGATACAGCCGCTACCTTGAAAAAATAATCTCCAACCGCATCAAAATTAAAACTCTGAATAACAGAAAAAACATTATCACCAATGATCTCATCCCCATGTTCCAGTAAACCATCATCATACATCTGTGTGACAACTTCCTGAACATTACCGCCAGCATCTACTCTCACGAGTGTTACCCCACCGTCGACCAGGTTTGGGTTAACAGAGATGCTGGCTCTGACGGTAACATCGGTAGCCTCATTTTTAAATATCCCGAATGGAGTCATGGTGGTTCCATAAAATTCCGTTAAGAAATCTCCTCCATCTGGCGGTTCAGTTGAAGAACTGTCTTTGCTGCAGGAAACTATAAAAATCACACTAAAAATAAATAATAATATAAGAAAGATCTTTGCTGTAAATTTCATAATTCCTCCTTCGAAATTTATGACTTAATCAAGATTAAGATATTTTTTTGAAAAGTTTTTTTTTCACAGACATCTTTTTCGGTTATTTTTTAATAAAGCTTTATGTTCCATAATATAATAATTGCCAGGCCTGGGGGCATTAGAAATCTTTGTAACATAAATTCATAGTTAAGGAATAAATATGAGAAAAATATTTTTGTTTATAATTTTTATATCAGTCACTCTCTTCGCACAGATCCCGGAAGGTTATTATGATGATGCGGAAGGTTTGACAGGAGAAGATCTTAAAGCAGCTCTGCATGAGATAATCGATGATCATGTTGAATTCCCCTATACAAGTGGAAGTACAGATACCTGGGACATTTTAAAGGAAACTGACCGCGACCCGGAAAATCCGGATAATGTGATCCTGCTTTATACTGGCTGGTCGGTAGATGCTGAACAGGAATACAACAATGGCAGTGGCTGGAGTCGTGAACATGTCTGGGCAAAGTCACACGGAGATTTCGGGACCAGCCCGGGAGCCGGCACTGATGTGCATCACCTCAGACCCGCAGATATTTCTGTGAACAGTGCCCGGGGCAACAAAGATTTCGATAATGGCGGCAGTGAATATCTGGATAGTGGTGTACCCACCGGTTGTTACAGCGATTCAGATTCCTGGGAACCCCGAGATGAAGTGAAAGGTGATGTTGCCAGGATGATCTTCTATATGGCTGTCCGTTACGAAGGAGACAGTGGTGAACTGGATCTGGAACTTGCTGATTATGTTAATACTGCACCCAACCCGCTGCATGGTAAGTTCTCAACCTTAATGGAATGGCACGCAATAGACCCTGTAAGTGTGTTTGAGGAGAATCGGAATGACATTATTTACGAGGATTATCAGGGCAACCGCAATCCTTTTATCGATCATCCCGAATATGCTCAGGCCATCTGGGTAGAGACCGGTACAGAAGATCTGGTTATTATTCCTATGTTCCAGCTTGAACAGAACTACCCCAATCCCTTTAACCCTTCAACAGTGATCTCTTTTTATTTTAACACAGAGTACAACGGGCAGGCTGAGAGCACTGAGCTTTTAATATGTAATAATAGAGGACAGCTTGTAAAATCGCATAATCTATCCTTCGACTCTTCTCAAAATGACATTGGGATATCGTACTCCTATATCTGGAACGGTACAGATAATAAAAACCAGCCGGTACCCTCCGGCATGTATTTCTATACATTGAAGGCAGGAGATTTTTCTCAAACCAGGAAAATGATTCTGATCAAATAGGAGCAGGATCTACCGGATTATTTCAGGATTTTCAGGATAAAAAACTACAAGGATGACTTAACCATCTTATCTCGTTCCGAACTTTCCAGTTCGGAATGCATAGAGTATTCCTAAAAGTCTTTCATTCGCTGGTTCCCAAGTTCTTCTTGGGAATCCACCAATATTTAACGACACTTTGAAAAAGTATCTTACAAAGACAAAGTGAGTGTTGACCTTTTCAAGTTTTTCTTCTACCTTAAGCTGTCTAGCTTGAGGTAATTGTGTTTTTCTTCTTTTCCACAAACAGAACCCCAGTTAGTCAACCCCAGTGAGTCAACGGGGCAGGCGGGGCAGACTGTTTGTGGTACGTTACAAAACCTTGCCAGGATGACTTTAACCATCTTATCTCATTCCGAACTTTCCAGTTCGGAATGTTTTACCAGACAAAGCCAAGAATTCTCTAAGTAATGATTGTCTCATTACGAAGTCCTGCCATTGTGAATACTATGGTTTTCTTCGTAACGTTTTCTGTTCCCAAGAAAATCCACTAAAGGCGGATAAAACTTGGGACAAGGAAAAATAACTGGCAAGTTATCAAAACCTGCCAGGATAATATAGTGATTTGACCCAACATTATCAAACCTCTGCAGTTTTCGCAAATTCATATTTAATACAACATTAACCTGATGTAATTTAGATCAATTATTCCGGCAGATTTTTCCTTTACAGGAAAGCTGATTGACAATTTCTTACTACCATTGAAGTTAAGATCTAAATTATTAAGGAAGTATAAATGAAGAGCAGTAAAGATATAAGAAAACAATTTATCGAATTCTTCGAGAGCAAAGGACATAAAGCTGTGGCCTCCGCTCCGGCAATACCAATTAACGATCCTACTCTATTATTTACAAATGCCGGCATGAATCAGTTCAAGGATATCTTTTTCGGAAAACAGGCACCTCAGTACAAGCGGGTTGTAAACAGTCAGAAATGTATCCGGGCCGGAGGTAAACATAACGACCTCGAAGAAGTAGGAAAAGATGGTTATCATCACACCTTTTTCGAAATGCTGGGCAACTGGTCTTTTGCCGACTATTACAAGAAGGAAGCTATTATCTGGGCCTGGGAACTTCTTACTGAAGTCTGGAAACTTCCTAAAGATAAATTATATGCCACCGTTCACCACTCAGATGAAGAAGCCTTCAATTTATGGAAACAATTTACCGATATTGATGTTGAACATATTGAATATCATGACGATAAAGACAACTTCTGGGAAATGGGCAATACTGGGCCCTGCGGTCCCTGCTCCGAGATCCATATCGACAGAGGTGAAGATCACTGCAATTTGAAAGGAGTTGAAGGCCATAAATGCCGTGTTAATGGAGACTGCCATCGCTATATCGAGTTGTGGAATCTTGTCTTCATCCAGTATGTGCGCGAGGAAGACGGTTCGCTTACACATCTGGCTAAGAAGTATGTAGATACCGGAGCAGGTTTTGAAAGGATTTGCCAGGTTCTGCAGAATAAAGATTCCAATTATCATACCGATCTTTTCATTCCTCTCATAAAACAGATCGAGAATATATCAGGTCAGAAATATTTCCCTGATGATCGTGGAACATCACATCGTGTAATTGCAGATCATATTCGCTGCCTCAGCTTTGCTCTGGCGGACGGAGGTCTGCCTTCTAACGAAGGCCGCGGCTACGTGCTGCGCAGAATCCTGAGACGCGCTACCAGACACGGCCATCTGCTGGGCCTGAAAGAAGCATTCCTGTATAAACTGGTCGATACTGTGATCGAAGTTATGGGCGACCACTACACTGAATTGAAAGAAAAACAGGTGCATATTCAAATGATAATCAAAGCTGAAGAAGAGCGCTTTAATCTAACCCTGGATAAAGGACTGGAGATATTTACAGATATTGTTAACCAGGCTTCTGAAAAGGATTCCGGTGCTATTTCCGGTAAAGATGCTTTCAGGCTGTACGATACTTTTGGATTTCCACTAGACCTGACCATGATTATGGCGGAAGAGAAGGGACTTAAGATAGACGTGGAAGGCTTCCACAAAGAAATGGAGAAGCAGAGGGCCAGAGCCAGGAAAGCCGGCAATTTTGAAATGAAAGCTTCCGGGATCGAAAAACTGGGTCTGGATTCTTCCAGCAAATCAGAATTTACCGGGTATCATAAATTTTCTAATACAGCCAATATCGAAAATATTTTCATAGATGAAGAAAAGAGGGTTATCATCGTTTTAGACAAAACCCCCTTTTATGCAGAATCAGGTGGTCAGGTAGCGGATATAGGCCGAATTTATAATAATGATTTTGAAGTTCTTATCGATGATGTTCAAAAAGAAAATGATGTTTTTTTTCATTTCGGAAAGCTTCTGAAGGGAACTCCTGCCAAGGGCAGTGTAGTAGCAGAAGTTGATGCAGAAAACAGGAAAAGAATTGCCCGGAATCATACGGCCACCCATCTACTTCATAAAGCACTGCGTGAGATCCTGGGAGAACATGTTCATCAGAAAGGTTCCCTCGTTCATCCGGATCACCTCAGATTTGATTTCACCCATTTCCAACAGGTAAGCCAGGAAGAGCTGGGCTTCATCGAGAAGATCGTTAACATGAAGATCCGCGAGAATATTCCGCTTGCAGTTGAAGTTAAACCGCTGGAAGAAGCTAGAAAATCCGGTGCCATGGCACTATTCGGTGAAAAATATTCCGAAGAGGTCAGGGTAATTAGCGTGGGCGATTTCTCCAAAGAATTATGCGGCGGTACCCATCTGGAATTTACCGGAGAGATCGGCTTTTTCAAGATCATCTCTGAATCTTCCATCGCAGCAGGCATTAGAAGAATTGAAGCAATTACCGGGGATCGGGCAGAAAATTACGTAAATATTATGGAAGATAAACTGGATGAGATCTCCCGGCTACTGAAAATTCCTGAAAAAGATATTTCTGATAAAATTGAACGCCTGATGATCGAGAATAAAGAACTTTTGAAAGAACTGGATCAGCTAAAAATGAGCTCCGCCAGTTCGGAAATCGACGAGATGATCTCGAAGGCCGTAGAGATAGATGGCATTAAGATCATCGCTTCCCGCGTTACCCTGGATGATGCAGGAAAAATGAAAGAGCTGGGAGACCGCGTCAGGGAGAAGATAGGCAGCGGCATAGCTGTTCTGATCGCCGAAATTAACGGCAAAGTATCCATCTTAACTATCGTATCAAAAGATCTAACCAAAAAGATCCAGGCAGGAAAAATCGTCGCACAGGTTGCGGCCATTGTAGGCGGCAGAGGCGGAGGCCGGCCCGACATGGCTATGGCTGGCGGTAAGGATGTAGATAAAATTAATGAAGCCGTAGAGCAGGCTTCCCAAATTATCAGGAGTTTATTAAAATGAAAAAAATCTCAATTTTTCCCTTAATTTTCATTCTGCTGATCCTGAGTGGTTGTTTCAGACCCTACCCTATTTACGATTTGAATCCCTCCGGCGATTACACTACCCGCTGGCTTTTCGGCAGTGAGTACGTGATTATGGAGAATGGAAATGTTATAGCATCTCTTGCTTATGTGAACAGTGAACGTGATTTTCTGGTCTTCGATCTGGAGGTGATAAATAAATCCGAAACCGATATTCTGGTTGCTCCGGAAATATTTTATTATCATCCTCTGATCTCTGAAACCCATGCTGATACAATGAAAATACCGGCTCTTGATCCCAGACTTCAATTAATGAAAATAGATAAGCTGCTCTCGCAAAAAAGAGCTCATCAGGCAAACCAGAACTTATCTAATATTATTGCGGAAACCACAGATCTGATCGGCGATATAGCTGATTCTGATGATATGTCTGTGGAAGAAAAACAACTCGAAAAACAGGAAGACCTGGCAAGACACATAGAACAGCATAAAGAAGAGACTCAAACAAGAAATCAGATAACTGATCTCAATCAACAGCGTCAATACTGGGCTAGTGAAGTACTAAGAAAAACCACTCTGAAGCAGAATGAAGCAATTGAGGGAAGAATTTATTTTCCGACTGAAAGAGAGATAGAGAAGATCATGGTAGTTTTAACTTTGGGGGAATTTAAATTCGAAGTGGTCTTCGATCAGGCCAGATTCTAAAATGAAAATACTCATTCTCAGGCTAAGTTCCATTGGTGACATTGTGCTCACTCAGCCTGTTCCCCAGGTTTTAAGAGAAACTTATCCGGAAGCTACCATAGACTTCCTGACCAAACCAGCTTACAAAGGAGTAGTCGAGGCTTTCGGCTGCATTGATAATATTTTCCTGTGGGAAGATAAAAAAGCTGCTATCAGCATCATTCGAGGAAAAAAATACGATCTTGTGATAGACCTTCATTCTAAACTCAATACTGCTGTTATTAAGCTTCTTTCAGGCACGAAAAAGATCCTTACTGTAAATAAAAAACACTGGTACCGTTGGGCTCTTTCCAAAAAACTTGTGAAAAAGCCAAACCAGGCAATGAGCAATATCTATCTGCAGACCCTGACGAAATTGAAAATTGAAAAAAAAGATATTTTACCGGTGCTGTATCCTGACCCTGTCCTTAAAAAGGAGACCGATAAACTCATCACAAATTCCGGGATTGATAGATCCCGACGGCTTATCGGAATCTTCCCCGGTGCCACAAAGACTACAAAACGCTATCCGCCTTCAGCTCTGGCTCATTTTATCAACCAGGTTCCGGATGATTTGAACTGCCAGTTTATCATCCTTGGTTCCAAAGATGATAAGGTCATTGCGAATAAAATAATCGAAAGAACCGGTGTAAAATTGTATGATCTCTGCGGTAGGGTGAACATTCCGGAGCTGATCGCTTTGATCACTAATCTGGATGCTGTTATTTCTAACGACAGCGGCCCCATGCACATCGCAGCCGCTCTGCAGATCCCTCAGATCGCCATATTCGGCGGCACACATTCTGTGCTGGGTTTCTCTCCCCTGAACTTTAAAGCTGTTGTCCTGCAGGCAAACCTTGCCTGTCAGCCCTGTTCGGCTTATGGACTGGCAAAATGTCCTCTTGGTACTCTTGACTGCATGAAAAAAATTACTGCAGAACACCTTATGGAAACTTTTCAGGAGCTGGTGGAGGCTTATTTATAAAATTTAATCTTGTCTAAATATATTTTATTTTATTTCATACCATTAATAATTTTTATGCAAGGAGAAAGGATGGATGATAAAATTCTAATCAGAAATGCTAAAGCGATCGTAACCTGCGATCAGAATAATACAATTCATTATGATGCTGACATCTACTTTGAAGGCCCGCAGATCATTGAGATCGGTAAAAAACTTAATTATCCTGATGCGGAGGTAATAGATGCCGGTAACATGTTCGTCTATCCCGGATTGATCAATACTCATCACCATTTTTTTCAAGCCTTTGTAAGAAACAATGTCTGGCTGGACTGGACTAATCTGAATGTTATGGAATGGATCAAAAAGATCTATGAATTCTTTAAACTTATCGACTCGGATTCCATTTATTATACTTCTTTAATATCAATGTCGGAACTTATCAAACATGGCTGTACAACAGCTTTTGACCACCAGTACTGTTTTCCCAGACATGCCGGAAGAGAGCTGGTGGATCGCCAGATGGAAGCTGCCGACCTGCTGGGAATGCGCTACCATGCCGGTCGAGGTACTAATACTCTTCCTAAAGAAAAAGGAAGCTTAATGCCAGACGAAATGGTGGAATCGACGGACGAATTCATAAAAGATTGTGACCGTTTGATCAGCAAATATCATCAATATGAAAAATTCGGCATGAAACGAATCGTTGTAGCCCCCTGCCAGCCAGTCAACTGCTATCAGGAAACTTTCTCGGAATCTGTAAAACTGGCCCGGGACAAGAAAGTTTCAATGCACACACATCTGGGTGAAGGTGAAGACCCTGTTATTCTGGAGAGATACGGCAAGCGTTCTCTGCAGTGGTGTTACGATCTGGGCTTTACCGGTCCCGATGTCTGGTACGCTCACGGTTGGGATCTACAGGATGAAGAGATCGACCGTCTGGCAGAACTGCAGACCGGTGTATCACATTGCCCTGCTCCTGCTTTCCTGGGCGGCTTTAATGTTTTGAACATTCCCAGATTATACGCTAAAAATGTACCTTTAGGGCTGGGTGTGGACGGGCAGGCATCCAACGATAATTCCAACCTGATGGAGGTCATCAGAACTGCCTATCTGCTGCAGTGTCATGTTGCAGGAAAACGAGATCTACCGATCCCGCCACCTCAGGAATTCCTGAAAATGGCAACAACTGGAGGTGCAAAGCTGCTGAACAGAAACGATATCGGAAGCCTGGAAAGAGGTAAAGCGGCAGACATGTTCCTGCTTGATGTGAACAAACTTGAATATGCCGGCACCCTGCACGATCCTGCTGCTCTTCCTGTTAAAGTAGGAATTTCTGAACCAGTTACAATGACAATAATTAATGGAAAAATAGTCTATAAAGATGGTAAACTTACCGGAATTGATGAAGAACAAACCTTTCAAAAGGCTCAGAAAGTATGTGAAAAAGTGATCTACTCAGATCCGGAATATATTAGAAGTTCGCAGCGATAAAAAAGGGCTAAACCAAGGAGGTATGTATGTTTAAGAAATTGTTTGTGGTTTTACTGCTGGTTTTATTAGTGTTCAGTGCCTGCACAAAGAAAGAAGTTCCAGCAGAAAAAAAGGTATTCAAAGTTGCCATGCTCACATCCGGTCCGGTGAATGACGGTGGTTGGAATGCAGCAGCTTATCAAGGTTTGATGGACATCAGTGAGCAACTGGGTTTTGAAACTGCTTATACTGAAAATGTATCTGTAGCAGACATTGAAGCAGGCTATATTGACTATGCTTCACAGGGCTACGATCTGATCATCGGTCATGGTTTCGAATTTGGAGATCCGGCTGTTAGAGTTGGAGAGAGATACCCGGATACAAAATTTGTCGCTATCGAATCCAATGCCCATTCTGCTAATGTGGCATCCTATAGAATGGCCTGCAAGGAAGCCGGCTACCTGATGGGTGTGCTGGCAGCAGAAATGTCTGAAACAGGTAAACTCGGAATTATCGGTGGCGTTGAACAACCTTCTATTGTTCAGGTATTGGAAGCCTATAAGTTAGGAGCAAAATCTGTAAATCCAGAAGTTAAAGTATATGATGTTTATGTTGGTACTTTCACTGATGTTGCCAAAGGTAAGGAAGCCGCCATGGCCATGGTAGACAAGGGCGCTGATGTCCTTTCCCACTGCGCCAATCAGGCTGGAACCGGTGCGATTAAAGCAGCCGAGGAAAAAGGTCTGTTCGCAACTGGCGATTCTTACGACCAGAATTTCCTGGCACCAAACACCATTCTTTCCAGCACAATTTATAATGTACCAGCTCTTGTTCTGGCAGCAGCTACTCATGTTAAAGAAGGAACATTCAAGGGTGAGATCATTGAATTGGGTACGGCAGACGGATGTATCGACATTGCTCCTTATCACGATCTAGACTCAAAAATTCCTGAAAACGTAAAAACCAAGATCACCGATCTGCAGAAACAGATCATTGAAGGCACTCTGGTAGTTCCTTCTATTGAAGAAAAAACCATGTAGAATATTTCGGGGTGGGCTTAGTCCCGCCCCTTTTTTTATTTGAGGAATTAATGGCGATCTTAGAGATGCAGGGGATCAACAAATCCTTTCCTGGAGTTATTGCCAACGATAAGGTTAACCTTGAAGTAAGGAAAGGTGAGATCCATGCCCTGCTGGGTGAAAATGGTGCCGGCAAAACAACTCTGATGAACATCCTTTACGGAATCTATACAAAAGACACTGGAAAGATCATCTGGAAAGGAAAAGAAGTATCCTTCCGTTCACCCAAAGCTGCCATCGAGAACGGTATTGGCATGGTGCATCAACACTTCATGCTGGTCCCCACTCTTACTGTCGCTTATAATATTAATCTAGGCCTGAGATCGAAGGGTTATCCTTTCTTTAACCAGCATAAGATCACCGAAGGCATTGTTAAACTTTCCCAAAAATACGGACTTCCTGTCGAACCTGATGCCCTGGTTTCCAGGCTGTCTGTGGGAGAACTGCAAAGAGTAGAAATCCTGAAATCGCTTTACCGGGATGCAGAACTTCTGATCCTGGATGAACCGACAGCCGTGCTTACACCCCATGAAACTACAAAATTCTTCGATGTTCTAAAAAAATTGAAATCTGAAGGTCATTCAGTAATAATAATAACTCATAGAATTCCTGAAGTTATGGAGATCACAGACAGGGTTACAATATTAAAAGACGGAAAAAATGTAGCCACGGTCAATACTGCTGAATCAAACGAAAATGAATTATCCAATTTCATGATTGGCAGAAGCCTGAAGAGCTTGCCCCATATATCTGGTTACCGGGCAATCGGTGAAAACCAGTTGAGCCTGGAAAACATAAATTATTCGCAGAAGGGAATTGATAAGCTGGTAAATATTTCTCTACAGCTCCGGAAAGGTGAGATCCTTGGTATTGCCGGGGTGGACGGCAATGGTCAGAAGGAACTGGCGGAAGTCATCACCGGGATCAGAACCCAGAATTCCGGGAAAATTATTCTGGCAGGAAAAGAGATCAGCAGGTTTAACTTCAAAAGAAGGAAGTCTGCAGGACTTGTTTATATAACGGATGACCGCCACCACGAAGGTTTAGTTCTTGATATGACCCTGGCAGAAAATATGATCCTGAAAGATTACGATCGTCAACCTTTCTCAAAAAATGGTATTATAGATTATAACAAGGTTAAAGAAAATACTGAAGATAGAATTAAAGAATATAATATAAAAACCCCGGGCACTGAAACTCCTATCAGATTATTATCCGGCGGGAACCAGCAGAAAGTAATTTTAGCGCGGGAACTTGCCATTGGACCATCTGTTGTCCTGGCCTGTCAACCAACTCGCGGTCTGGATATCGGTGCTACGGAATTTGTGCGTCAAACCCTTATCAATAAAAGAAATGAGGGTATAAGCGTGCTGTTGATCTCAGCCGACCTCGAAGAAATCGTAAGTATCTGCGACAGGATCGCAGTTATGTTTGAAGGAAGGATCGTGGGGATTCTTGATAACGGACCACAGTTGAATTTGAACAAGATCGGTCTGATGATGGCCGGACAGAAGCAGGAGAAAGTAAGTTGAGAAAATATTTAAAAGATATTGTTTCAACGCTTATTATTATCCTTGTAACATTCCTGCTGGCGGCAACATTGATAATTGTTGCCAAATACGATCCAGCGGCAGCTTTCCGAAGTTTTTTTGTCGGTATTTTCGGATCCCTGCACGGCTTTGCCGAAATAATGGTTCGGGCCACTCCGCTCATCCTGGCTGGATTGGGTGTTGCAGTTGCTTTCAATACAGGATTTTTCAATATAGGAGCTGAAGGACAGCTATATATGGGCGCTATTGCGGTTACCGCCGTAGGTGTTTTACTTCCACCCATGCCTGTTTTCATTCATATTCCAATAGCAATTCTGGCGGGATTTCTGCTGGGCGGCCTCTGGGCAGTAATCCCCGGCTTCCTGAAGGCAAGATACGGAGTTTCGGAAGTTATCAATACCATTATGTTCAATTACATTGCCATCAATATCCTGGGAATCCTGGTAAGGACGATCCTGAAGAACAAGGAATCCGCTCTGCCCTATTCTTCAGTTCTGCCTAAATCGCTTACTTTTCCCTTATTAATGTATCCCACTCGACTGCATGGTGGATTTATTTTAGCACTTGTCTGTGCCGTACTGGTCTATTTCATTATGAAGAAAACTACTCTGGGTTACGAGCTGCGAGTAGTAGGATTCAATAAAAGAGCAGGTACATGTTCGGGAATTTCAGTTTATAAGAACATTGTCCTGGCTTCGCTTATCAGTGGTGGATTGGCTGGTCTGGCAGGTGTAAGTGAAGTTGCCGGCGTCCATCATCGCCTGCTGGAAGGAATTTCACCCGGTTATGGCTACATTGCCATTATCGTAGCTCTTGTGGGCAGGAATCATCCGGTCGGTGTTGTTCTGGCCGCCATCGGTCTTTCTGCTTTGCAGGTTGGAGCTAATTCCATGCAGAGGCAGGCCGGTATTCCAACCTCCATCACATCCGTGCTGATGGGTACCATCGTACTTCTGGCATTAAGTAAAAATATAATATTCGCAAAGATCTTGAATAAGATAAGGACCTAGAAATGGCAGAAGCCGGGATCACGCTTCATTTTATTATAACACTGTTTGCTGCCTCCATAAGAATGGCAGTTCCCCTTACACTGGCAGGACTGGGGGAAACATTCTCGGAACGGAGCGGAGTGCTTAATATCGGTTTGGAAGGCATCATGTTGAGCGGTGCTTTTTTCAGCTTCCTGGCAGCTTATGCTACCCAGAACATCCTGATCGGTGTGATCGGCGGCTGTCTGGGCGGTCTGCTTATAAGCATGATACATGCTTATATGAGCTTCAAATGCTATGTTAACCAGACAATTGTTGGAATTGCTCTGAACTTCTTTTCCCTGGGACTGACCAGCTTCCTCTTCCTGGCAAACTTCGGCAGAACGACTACAGTACCGCAATGCCCTGTTGTTAAACCGATCAAGATCCCTCTGCTCAGCGATATTCCCGTGGTCGGCGATGTTCTATTCAATCAGGATATATTCGTTTATTTCACAATTTTTGCCTGTGTTATTTCCTATATTATTTTATATAAAACGGTCTGGGGTATCAATATCGATTCCATTGGAGAACACCCTAAAGCTGCTGATACAGTTGGATTGAATGTAAAAAGAACTCGCTACATTACAGCTATAATCAACGGGTGTCTGGGCGGATTAGGTGGGGCTTATCTTACATTGGCCTTGCTGGGTTTTTTCATGGAAAACATTACATCCGGCAAAGGTTTTATCGCGCTTGTTGTAGTTATACTGGGAAGAAGAAATCCCTTTGGTGTGCTGCTGGCGGCTTTATTGGTGGGCGCCGCAGAAGCTCTGCAATACAGGCTGCAGACCCTGGGTCTGGGGTTACCTTCACAAGTGTTTATTATGCTGCCGTACGTTGTTACTGTCATAGTGCTGCTTTTCTCAATTGGTAAAAGTAAGGATCCTGCTGCTCTGGGGATTTCATATAAAAGAAGTGCACGTTAAAATTTGCTGAAGCAAATTTTAATTAGCAGATTTCTATTCAATTTGTTTTCACAAATTGAATTTACCGAAACTGCAGGGAATAGATATTTTTAGCTTATATTTAAGAGCAATCCGGTTAGTTTCGATAACCAGTCAGGTTTTTTGTTACGTACCGCAAACAGTCCTGTTTGTGGTAAATTAATTATAGGGTAATAATAAAATTCGAACTGGAAAGTTCAGAATGAGTGGACTAGATATTATGTAAGTTCACCTTTTCAAGGTTTTAAAAAATGAACTTGTTCCCAAGTTTTTCTTGGGAACAGTAAAACGTTATGAAGAATCACCTTCGATAATCTACTCTCTAAGCAAGGCTTCTGCGGAGAACAGGGACTACTGCGAGACAGGAAAACTTCGTAACGAGAAAGATTTCTTTGTCGGCTACCCGAATTAACTCTATGATTGAAACAGCTATTATTCATAATTTGTATTTTGACAATATTACATTCTCAATGTTTTTTAACATTTATAAACAGCAATTTAAAAAATATAAGGAATGTCTATGAAAACATCTGCGTATTCTGTGGCTCCAGCCCGGGAGCAAAAATTGAGTATGGCCAGGCGGCAGAAGAATTAGGCAGGACAATCGCTGCCCGAGGAATGAGCTTGATCTACGGTGGTTCTGATCTGGGACTGATGGGTAAAGTAGCACAGGCAGCCATTGATGGCGGTGCACCGGTTACCGGTATTATGCCTAAGGTGTTCGATGGGAAGGTCAATCATCCCGAATCTGTTGAAATTCAGATCGTGGATACCATGCATGAACGCAAGGCGAAGATGTTTGAACTGGCAGATGCTTTCATTGCCCTTCCGGGTGGTTTCGGCACTTTTGAAGAGATCATGGAAGTAATTACGTGGGCTCAGATCGGCTTCCATAAAAAACCCTGCGGACTCCTTAATACCTGCGGTTTTTATGATGACCTGCTGAAATTTCTGGACCACGCTGTGCAGGAAAGATACATCTGGGGTGCCCATAAAGATATGCTTTTATCCGATTCATCACCCGAAAAACTACTGGAGAAATTTATGGATTACCAGGCTCCCAGCATTGAAAAATGGCGGGATAGAAAATAAAAGCATAAATCATTACTTGCCAGAAAATATGAAAGAACATCTTTTTGTTGCATGTTAAAAATAAATTTTGAATTAAATACAAATTCCTGGTGGTGGAACTGACCGGTTCCACTGTTCGGATAAGATAATATTACCCGCGGATAGTGGAAACACTGTCCGCGGTTTTTTTATGCCGCGGTTTCTTTCTGAAGCTGCGGCTTTTTTTATCCCTAAAGGGGAAATACCACAAAAGGAGAAGAAAATGGAAGCATTACAAACACTGCCCGATTTAAAGGGTTATTTCGGTGAGTACGGAGGAAGCTTTATCCCGCCAGATCTTCAGGAGATCATTGATGAGATAACTCAAAGTTATCTGGAATTGAGGAAAGACCCGCAATTTAAAAGGCAACTGGCTTATCTTAATAAACATTATACCGGCCGTCCAAGTCCGGTATATTTTGCTCACGCATTATCAGAAAAATGTGGCGGGGCAGAGATCTATCTAAAACGGGAAGACCTTAATCACACAGGTGCTCACAAGATCAATCACTGCCTGGGGGAAGCTCTGGTCGCCAAATTTATGGGGAAAAAGAAACTGATCGCTGAAACAGGAGCGGGGCAACACGGTGTTGCATTGGCGACAGCGGCTGCTTTGAACGGATTAGAATGTGACATCTACATGGGTGAAATCGATATGCAGAAGGAACATCCTAATGTCGTTCGCATGAAAATTCTGGGAGCCAAAGTGATTCCTGTTACAATTGGAACAAGGACACTTAAAGATGCTGTTGATGCCGCCTTCATGGCTTATCTGGCAGATCCTGTTACTCAGTTCTATGCTATTGGTTCTGTGGTCGGACCTCATCCTTTCCCCATGATGGTAAGAGACTTTCAGCAGATCGTAGGCGAGGAAGCCAGAGAACAATTTCAGGAACTAACCGGAGCTTTACCGGATTATCTTGTGGCCTGCGTAGGTGGAGGTTCTAATGCGATCGGCCTGTTCACTGCTTTTCTGGAAGATAATGAAGTACAAATTTGTGGTGTAGAAGCAGCCGGAATGGGCCTCGACACACCTGATCATGCTGCTACTCTTACTCTGGGATCTCCTGGAATCATTCACGGATTTAAATGCCATCTGCTGCAGGATTAATCTGGAAATCCGCTCAGAGTGTATTCCATTGCCAGCGGATTGGATTACCCCGGAGTAGGGCCTCAACACAGCTACCTGAAAGACCTCGGTAGAATAAATTATAAATCCGTAACTGATGCTGAAGCGATTGATGCTTTTTTCACACTCTCCCGTACCGAAGGGATAATTCCTGCTCTGGAAAGTGCTCATGCTGTAGCCTATGCCATGAAACTGGCAGCAGAATTGCCCAAAGAGATGAAGATACTCGTGAATCTTTCCGGCCGAGGAGATAAAGATATAGACTTTGTAGCTGCTAAGTTCGGTTCTAAATTCGATCTTACCTGAAGGGAAGAGATGAGTTTATAAAAAGGATCTGATAAAGTTGCATCAGATCCTTTTTCTTTTTAATAGAAATTCAAAAATCAGTTTTTTGGGTTTTCAGAGAGATCCCGGCACCGATCCTGACAAATCTGTATTCCTCATTACCAAATTAATTAACCCCAAATTTTATTCCCAGCCCTGCAGAATAATACAGGTCCAGACCATAATCATCTTCAAAGAAAGGCATGTTGTAACCCAATTCAGCGGATATATAAAAGTCCTTTGTTATTCCATTCAACAGTACAACCTGACCACCAAGGTATATGGGATTTATACAGAACTCGTGATGTGCTTCGAACTCTTCATCCTACATTGATCCCTTGTATTGCACGAAATAGATTGCATTTACAGTTAAGACTCTGGTAAGATAAGCTTTAAATTCCAATTCAAAGGAAAAGGAATCTTTATCTTTAACTTCTATTGAATTATCCCAACTTCCTTTCAGGAAAAAACTCCAGTGTTTTACCGAAGAATCATGAACTTCATTTTCGTTTGTAACATCCGGTTCCGGCAGCTGTGAATATCTGTCTCCATGTGGCTGTTCATTGTTCTGTTTTGCAATCGCAATTCAACCTCTAAACTCCTAAACTTCTTAAACTCAGTTTTTAGATCTGGTCCCGCTTCATCTGACCACTCCAGAGTGATTCAGCCAAAGCAGATCCACTCTGCTCAACCTTCTAGCTGATTCCGAACTTTCCAGTTCGGAATTCAAAAGACAATATGGTATTCGGCTTGTCTCGTAACCATGCAAAATAATTGTTATATTCCCAAGTAGAAACTTGGGAATGAGATTGTTTTTTGGGTTTCCCTTTGTGCTTCTTAGTGTCTTCCTGTCTTAGTGACAAACCTGCTTTCTTCATTTACTGCGAAGCAGGTCTAGCCTGCTCAATCTCAACCTTATTTTCATTCTTTTGGACCACCAAAGAACGACACAAGAAATCTCCCGGTCTGTAGATGAAAAGGACCGGTCTTAAAACCAAATTCAATTGAAACTTCAGTGCTGTCCGGAAACAAATTTAGTTAAGACTAAGTCATGTGCTCTACTCCTCTGCTTTCTGCTCAAACTTAACCTAAACCTTAGTCTTTCCTTGTCTCTTAGTGTCTTCCTGTCTTAGTGGCTAATCTATCTATGTATACTGCAGCCTGTAAAGATCGTAGTATAAGCCCTTATTATCCAGCAATTCCTGATGGCTGCCGACCTCTCTGATCTCACCTTTATGCATTACGATGATTCGATCAACGTGTTGAATTGTAGATAACCGATGGGCAATAACAATAGAAGTTCTGTTCTCCATCAGTTTTTTCAAAGCGTCCTGGATCAGTATTTCTGTTTCAGTATCAATATTGGAAGTAGCTTCATCCAGCACAAAAACAGCCGGATCATAAGCCAGTACACGGGCAAAAGCGATCAATTGTCGCTGTCCCACAGAGAAGGTGGCACCTCTTTCCATGACCGGTTCCAGATATTTGTCCGGCAGGCTTTCTATGAAATTATCCACGTTTACATATTCAGCTACCTGTTTAATTTCATCATATGAAATATCACCATTGCTTAAAACAATGTTGTCTTTTATGGTCCCAGAGAACAGAAATACATCCTGCTGCACTATCCCTACATTGTCTCGCAGCTCTTCCAGAGAATATTCGGAAATATCCTTCCCGTCGATCAGAATTTTTCCCTGCTGGAATGGGTAAAGTCCTGAGATCAGACTGATAATTGATGTTTTCCCTGAACCCGTATGACCAACCAGAGCGATCTTCTCACCCGGTTTAATTTTAAAGGAAATATTCTTCAGCACATCTCCATTATCATTATATCGCATCCAGACATTGCGGAATTCGATCTCGCCCTGAAATTTATTGCCCAGCTTCTTATCCAACTGGTAATCTTCCCGCTCGTTCTCCATCAAATCAAATATTCTTTCCGCACCAGACATAGCAGCCTGCAGAATATTAAATTTCTCGCTGATGTGATCTATCGGTTGGAAAAATCTATCCATGTAACTTATAAAAGCCATGAAAATACCCAGTGAGATCATATCTTTTATCACCAGCCCCAGACCAAACCAGACAATTAAAGCCAACGCCACCCGCCGCAGAGAATGAATGACGGGCCGGAATGAAGCATAAATCCTCATCTGATGCATAGACGCTTTGTAGTACTCATTATTGATCCGGGTGAACTCTTCTTTTTTTCTGTTATACTGATTAAACAGCTGAATGATCTTCACACCGGAAATATCTTCGGACAAAGTTGTGTTGATCGATGCGATTTTTTTTCTGACCACTCTGTAGATGGTACGTACTTTATTTTTAAAGATAATAAGCAGTAGTATCAGCAAAGGCAGTACAGTAAAGGAAACCAGTGCCAGCCGCCAGTTCAGTACCAGCATCATCACCAGAATGCCGAGCATCACAAGAACGTCCTGGATCAGCTGGATCAACCCTGAACTCAGCATCTCATCCATTGTCCTTACATCATTAGTAACCCTGGTGACCAGCCTGCCGATGGGATTCTTATCGAAGAAAGAAAGCGGTAGCTTTTCCAAATGAGAGAAAAGATCTTTTCTTAGATCGTACATGGCATGCTGAGCCGCATAATTAATGGAATAGATCTGGAAATAAGTGACAATGAACTGCAGCAGCAGAATACTGACGAAAATAATTCCGTAATATTTCAATTTTGAAATATCCTTTTCTCTTAACTGTTTAAGATCCTCGCTGCTAAGTACTCCGGATTTTTTCAAATCTTCCAGCCGGGTTGATTCCACTGCGATCGACTCTTCAGAAACCGTTAGATAATCAACTCCCTGGATCTTCTGGATCACCTGTTCATTATTTTTCAGGAAGACTATCTTTTTAAAGAAGCCACCTTCTTTTTTCAGTTTTTCGATATCGCTTTTAGCAAAATAATATAATTTATCGTTCGAAAATGTCGCGAAATATAAGCCTTTATAATTGTAGATTTCAAATTTAATATTACTATTCTTCGCCAGGAAGCTCTGCCGCAATGTCTCACTGTTAAAGCTGATCAAATCTATATTGGGACTCACTATCTGGTCGACCGCTGTTTTGGTCACATAGGGAATTGCCAGTTCAGCGGCAGCGAAAAGCAGCAGCAGGGCGAAAGATAAGGTTACCAGTTTCCAGTAGGGCTTCAGATAGCGGATAAGCCTGCGATAAAGGTCTTTATCGTAGATCTTCCCCTTTATGTCGTCATCCGAACCCATCATTCGTTGTCGCATTATCCTTCCTGTTACGCTTCCAGTTTTTCTTTGATCATCTGCTTCTCATACAGGTCTCTATAGATCCCGCCTGCTTTTAGAAGCTCTTCATGGTTGCCTGTTTCAGCTATTTTTCTGGCTTCGAAAACAATAATTCGGTCAGAATGCTGCAGAGAAGAGATTCGATGTGCTATAATTATCGTTGTTTTGTTCTCCCTGATCCTGATCAACAGATCCAGGATCTCTTTTTCGGTTTTTGTATCAACCGCGGAAAGAGCATCATCCAAAATCAATATCTCCGGGTCTGTGAGCAGAGCACGGGCAATGGCCAGACGTTGTTTCTGACCTCCGGACAGGGTCACTCCCCGTTCGCCGATCACTGTATCAAATCCCTTTTCAAACTCTATTATATCATTATAGACCTGAGCATTCCGGGCAGCAGCCTCAATCTCTTCCCGACTGGCATCAGGCTTGCCCAGGGCAATGTTATCGGCAATAGAATCAGAGAAAAGAAAGATGTCCTGAGGTACCGTAACCACGTGCTTTCTAAGAACCTGCAGTGGAATCTCATAAAGATCATGATCATCTATAAAAATGGAATTGCGGGGTGGTGTATAGACCCTGGTTATCAGATCGATCATGGTTGTTTTGCCGCAGCCGGTTCTTCCAACCATTGCCAGTGTTTTCCCACATTCAATGCCAAAAGAAACACCGGAGAAGATCTCGGGACTATCTTCCTTATAACGGAAACTGAGATTCCTAATCTCTAATTTTCCCTGCAGGGAAATGATCGATTGGTCTGGATCTTCATCATAGATCTCTGGTTCAACTTCAAAAATGGAGTTCAGTCTAGTTAAGGAAGCTTTACCACGTTGCAGCAGATTAACGAACCAGCCAATTGCTATCATTGGCCAGACGAACATTCCCAGATAGGAGAAGAAAGCCACAAATTCACCCATCGAGATCTCACCGATCAAGGTTGCTTCGCCTCCGAAAACAAGTACAACCCCCATACTTATCGAGATCACCAGGAATAGAACGGGGTGAAAAATTCCGAATATTCTTACCAGAGCTATATTCTCTTTAACGTATTCATAAGCAGAGCGGGAAACCTTATCCAGCTCTGCTTTTTCCTGAACAAATGCTTTGACCACTCTGATCCCGGAAATACTTTCCTGCACCTGACCGGACATGGTGGCAAAGGATTTCTGGACCAGTTTGAAATGGAAATGGATCTTTTTCCCGAAAAAAATAATTACAAAGGTAAGCAGCGGCATGGGTATAATAGCCAGCAGTGTTAGCTTTAAGCTGATGTTCACCATGAAGAAAAGAGAGGCTACAGAGAATACGGCAATATCTACCAAGATCACGAAGCCAAATCCGACCAGCATCCTTACAGCGTTTATATCATTGGTGGCATAAGCCATCAAATCACCTGTTTTGGCCTGATCAAAATAAGATTTTCGATAATGATAAAAGGTGATCATAAAAAAGCTGCCTGATATCACGGTCGGCGATCCAGGCATTACCAATAAGCAGAAATCTCCAGATGAATCTAATAACAGCAATCCCTACAGCTATCAGGAAGATAAGGAGAGAGTATTTTAACAGACCGGACTGAGCAAAACCGGGCACATCTATTTTGTCTATAGCCTGCTGCATGATCCTGGGCACCAGCAGTTGAAGTATATCGACAACTACGATCATAAAAAGACCAGAGATGATTCTCAGCCAGTTCTTTTTTACTATAGGAATTATTTTTTCGAAAGTTTTCATATTAAATAGCTTTTCTTAAAGTGATAATGAACTTAGCACCCTGCGGCTCATTATCTTCTATCGTTAATGTACCGCCAAAGCTCTCTATGGTCTTCCTGGCGATGAAAAGCCCCATTCCTGTATTCCCGCTGCTGCCGTAATGAAAACCTTCATCAAATATTTTTTCTTTAATACTATCTGGAATTCCAGAACCTTGATCAGCTACAATGATCTGACAATATTTATTGTTCTTCAATAATAATATCAACCTTATCAACACCACCATGATCAATCGCATTTCTGATCAGGTTCTCCAGTCGCAGAGATAAAAGAATCTTCTCCCATAACTCTGCAGTTTCCGTTAAGATTGATCTGAATGTTCTGATAATTTTCAGCAATAGTATTTACTATAGAAACGGGATCTATAACCTTCAGGCTGACATGTTCATTCATGAATTCTTCAAACTCTCTCATGCTGTGGATCAGATTAACGCTTTTCCCAATTCTTTTAGCTAATTCATCCAAAATGGCTTCATCTTTATTTGCTTTATAAACCGATAATCCGCTTTTAATTGTAACTAGATCATTTGTAATATCGTGTCTTAATATATGATTAACAAGTTTAAGGTGTTCTGCATTTGAGTTGATGATCTTTTCCATCCGCTTCTTTTCGGCAATTTCCTTACTGGTTTTTTCATTTACTTTCTGCAGCATATAATTTGTTTTCGACAATTTATCACTCAGCTTTTTCTTCAGTCTGTATCTACTGTACAGGAAGAAACCCAACACTATTGTAAGAAAGACAATAACAACGAAGGCTAAAATGATAACTCTCTGCCTTTTAATTTCCATCTGCTGCAATCTGTTCAGGTTATTTTCTTCTTTATTAAATCGGTCTATTTCGAATTGCGTTCTGATCTTGTTAAGATCCTGATTGTTTTTTATTTCTGCCAGCTCGACTTCAATTCTGTGAAATTCCTTGTAGTTTTCCAGAGCTTTAAGTACATTTCCCAACAGAAGATTCAATTCAGATAGTTCTTTATAATATCTCAGCTTCATCTCTCTCATAGAGAAACTATCTACCTCATCGATCAGTTTTTCAGCCTGTGAGAAGAAATCTGCAGCGTCAGCATAGCGTTCCCAGTCCATGAATAATATTGCAATATTGATCAGAGAACTCACTTCCAGTACCTTAATACCATTATCTCTTCTCAATTGGAGGGCTTCTTTGTTGTATTCCAGTGCCTTGTTGAAATCACCCTGAGCCCAGAAATTCCAGGCCAGATCATTATAGGCCAGCCCTCTATTCCTGTGGTCATTTGTGTTTTCTGTAATATCCAGGACAATATTGTCGATCTCAAATGCTTTTTCCAGATCGTTCTGATCCAGATAGTTCTTACCCAGAAGAATATAAGCTGTAGCCAACTGAAATTCATCATTTGACTTCTTGAAGATCTCAATTGCCTCTTCGGCATACATGCTGGAAATATCGAAAGACTTCTTCTTCCTGTAACTATAGCTTAACGCAGATTGAACGATTCCGGAACGGTAGTCGTCATCAATTAAAATACTCTTATCAAGTGCCTTAAAAAGGTAATTTATTGCACTATCGTATTCATTGATATCTACATAAAAATCAGCCAGCCCAGTATAAGAATCTACTATGGATTCATTGAGCTTATTGTTTTCAGAGAGATCGAGGGCTTGCTGGTATTTTTTAAAGGAATTAATGTAATTTCCCTGTTCTTTTTGAATTTCTGCTAAAAGCAAAACAGCTTCTACTTCGCAGGTCTTAAGTCCGGTGCGTCGGGAAAGCTCTAACGCCTTATTAGTATAATCCACTGCTTTATCCATGTCTGCAGGAATAGATTCCCGGGCAATCCTCAGAAACAATTGAATTTCTGAAGATTCATCTGAGTATTTACCAGCTGGATCTGATTCCGCAGTAAGCAGAAAAGGCAATAAAAGGGCTAACAGCAGGATCTTTTTAATCATGCTTTCTGACAGTATTTTTCCAGATATGTAACAGCGCATTCTTTGGCCATTGTTCTTATCCTGCCAATATAAGCAGCTCTCTCTGTAACGCTTATCACACCTCTGGCATCCAGCAGGTTAAAAACATGAGAACATTTTAAAACAAGATCATACGCTGGATAAACCAGTTTTTTTCCGATCAATTGGTTAACTTGTAACTCATATTCTTTAAACTGTGAGAACAAATTTTCAACTTCGGCCTGATTAAAATTAAATTCGGAAAATTCTACTTCTCTGGCAAAAAATAAATCTCCATATTTTGTCGTATCATTCCATTTTAGATCTTTAAAGTCATCAACATTCTGAATATACATCGCCAGCCTTTCCAGACCATAGGTAAGTTCTACACTGACAGGAAAAACCTCTAATCCGCCAACCTGCTGAAAATAGGTGAATTGTGAGATCTCCATGCCATCCAGCCAGACTTCCCAACCCAGCCCCCAGGCTCCCAGTGTCGGTGATTCCCAGTCATCTTCCACAAACCTGATATCATGTTTCTCGATCTCTATCCCTATTTCCTGCAAACTTTTTAAGTAAAGATTTTGAATGTCGTCCGGGGTTGGTTTTATGATCACCTGAAATTGATAATAATGCTGCAGACGATTGGGGTTTTCTCCATATCTTCCGTCCTTGGGTCTGCGGCAGGGTTGGGCATAGGCAATGGAGGTTGGTTCTTTTCCTAACGCTCCGAAAAAAGTGCCGGGATGAAAGGTTCCTGCTCCCATTTCAATATCATAAGGTTGCAGAATATTACAGCCCTTTTCTGCCCAGTAATGCTGAAGTTTTAAAATAATATCCTGAAAATTCACTATTCCACCCGTTAGTTTATTTTTCTACCTAGCTCTGCTGCTCTCTGAAGTAGGTCAGCTCTAGAATTCACGGCCCCGCTGGCCATCAGATCACCAGCATGCATTTGATCAAGTTTAGTCAGCTTAAAAAACTCGGAGAGCCAGTAATCGAGATATTCTGTCACCTTCCGGAAATTTTCATCAGGGGCAGCAGATGTGACCACTGTAATAAATTTTTTACCCGGCAGGAAGCGCATACTGAAATCTTCCAGAATAAAAGTATACCAGCGATCCAGAAATGTCTTGGTTATACCGGTGATATGTCCCATATAAATAGGTGAAGAAATCATAATTATATCTGCTTCTATTAAAGCAGGAATGATCTTCATGGTCATATCGTCATCGTGAACACAAAATCTTTCTTTGTGATAAACTGCTGCATTTTCGCAGGCCAGACAATTGTTTACAAGCAGGTCGTGCAGATAAAATCGTTCGCAGGTATGCCCATTCCCTTCTGCAGATTTCAGAATAGTATCAGCGAGAACTGCTGAGTTACCTGCTTTTGCTGGACTGCCGTAGACAGCTGTTATTTTCAATTAACCCGTCCTTAATATTCCTGCCTGTATAATTATTAATTTGCATTTATCTTTTCCCGCAATCAAGCGTCAAGTTGAATTTTCCGTCGCAAAAAGATGGGTTAAACACACTATTTCTGAGATTTATGGGTAATGCAATTTACGGATATCTGATTATTGTTCTTACTTATTACAAAATTCCGATAACCGGTTATTTCAAAGATGATAGAATCCTTCAGTAGAAATTCTTCCTGGATAAATACCGAGATCTCTTTATACTTGTATTCGCAGAAATTACCTGATTTGCTTTTGTTTAGCATTGAATCCGGAGAAACCATCCGACCTGATGGTGTTTTTACCGCATTTCATCAGCCCTTCATCTGAATGAAATTACCGATCGATATAATACCACCTCTGTCCTGGACATATTCATAAAGTGTTTCATCAAATTGTATTATCTGCATGGATCAAAAGAGCTCCATATATTTATCGATCTCCCATTTTGAAACCTGGATGCTGTATTCTTCCCATTCCTTTTTCTTGGCATCAATATAATTTTTAAAAGTATGTTCTCCTAATATTTCCCGGAATGTTCCGTCCTTCTTTAATGCTTCAATCGCTTCCCAGAGACTTTTTGGAATCGTATCAATCTCTTTCTGCTGAAGCTGTTCATCGGTAAACAGATAGATATCCTCCTCCAGAGGCTCCGCGATCTGCAGATCGTTTTTTATACCATAAAGACCTGCCTGCAGCATCACAGCAAAAGCCAGGTAAATATTACAGCTGGGATCGGGACTTCTTAGCTCGATCCGGGTAGAGTCCGGATTATTCTTAAATGAGCTGGGTATCCTTATCAGGGCAGAACGGTTAGTCCTTCCCCAACAGATATAAACCGGAGCTTCGTACCCGGCAACCAGCCTTTTATAGGAATTTACGGTGGGAGACATTATCGCGCTCATTCCCTTTATCAAACTCAATTGTCCTGCCATAAAACCATAGGCAACCCGGGAAAGGCTGTAATTATCCTCTTTGTCGTAAAAGAGATTTTTACCTGTTTTAATGTCGAACAAACTTTGATGAACATGCATACCAGAGCCATTAACGCCAGCTAGTGGTTTTGGCATAAAAGTAGCCTGCAAGCCGTGTTTATGGGCAATTGCCTTTACAGTGAACCTGAGCGTTAAAGCCATGTCCGCCGTTGTCAGGGCTTCCCCGTATTTAAAGGAAAATTCATGCTGGCCGATCGCTACTTCATGATGTGCTGTTTCAATTTCGATCCCGAAACTTTCCAGGGCAACACTAATTTCGTTACGCAGATCATAGGCTTCATCCGTGGTCAGATCAAAATATCCTGCTTTGTCATGGGGCAAGGGTGCTATCCCGTCATCCGTTTTAAACAGGAAAAACTCCATTTCCGGTCCGGTATTAAAGCCATAACCCATCGCTTCAGCTTCCTTTAAAGCTCTTTTTAAGATGAACCGCGGGTCACCCTCAAAAGGAGTGCCGTCAGTTTTGTAAATATCGCAGATAAATCTGGCCGTATTACCATATTCCGAATTTAACCAGGGGATAAGGGCAAAAGTGTTGATGTCCGGTGAAAGATACATGTCACTTTCACATATCCTGGAAAAGCCCAGAATTGATGAACCATCAAACCATACTCCATTTTCCAGAGCCCCCTTAAGCTGTTTGGCGGGAATTGTTAAACTTTTTACTATACCATAAAGGTCTGAGAACTGCAGTTGAATGAATTTTACGTTTTTGGTTTTAATTATTCCCCAGATATCATTTGTGTTCACGAACACCTCCACATTATTTAGTTAAATGTTTTCAATTATATCTAATGTCTTCTTACAAATTGATTTCAAGTTATCTATACTTCCCAGGTGTGAGATAAATTTACTGGCCTGCAGAGAAGTAAAATGAAGCAGAATTACTCCATATTATCCAGATAATATGTAATTAATTCCAGGAAATTAACTTCACCTATAATAGTGAATTCCCTGTCTAAAACCGGTAGTTCATTTACCTGTTCTTTCACCATAATTCTAATCATTTCTGCCAGCGTTGTATTTTCATGAACATAACTGGGATTTCTGGTCATGATCTCTTTTACAGTTTCAGCCTGGGAGTAATTAAGATAGGAACTTACCTGCAGTGCTTTACTCTCCTGCAGCAGTGTTATGGACGGGAACATGTACTGAATTGTGTTCTTTAACCTTACAGACCCTACCAGCTTATTATGGTCATCAACCACATATACATGTCTGGATCTGGTATCTTTGATAATTTCTCTTAAAAGATCTGTCAGGGAATTTTCCTGGAAGATCACAGAAGGATCCTTGCAGATAAGGTTCTTTATGTCTTTCACCTGTTTATTAATTAACATCTCTTCAGGCATGTGATTTTCTCCTATTCTATTTCACCGGCTTTTTTAAGCGCAATTTTAGTTAAGATCGGGCCAACGATCTCAAAAAATATACAGGTGGCGGCCACAGTCGTAAGCACCATAGCTCCCAGCTTATCGCCAGTAGTAACATTAACTCCATCAACTATTTCTACGACTTTGCCAAGTCCCTTGAATTCATGTTTTACGATCAAAGACAAACCTATAGCAACCCCGGCTTGAGACAATATCCCCAGACCAACATATTTTTTTATTTTATCATCAACTTTTCCCAGAGCAGCACCTATTCTGGAACCGAAAATTAAACCACCGCTTCTCATGAGTATATATACTATCCCCAGAAGACCCAGGGAAGGAAGAGATGCGACATGCAGATTTGAACCGGCCAGGGTAAAGAATAGAATAAATAAAACAGGCATTATCAAGGGGAATCTGTTCTGGATAGATATTACTAAGGAATGTGGCTGTGTATTTATAATAACCATTCCTATTACCATATTGGTAAGAATAATTGACAAATGGAACAACCGGCATAATCCGCTGGTAAAAAACACAAAACCTATAACCAGGATCAAAACATCATCCGGATTCTTCAGTTTTCTGGTTAAAAAAGATAATATTAGCGCGATTATGCCGCCGAATATTATACTCAAAATAATCTCTTTTATCGGTTCAAGTATCATCATGAATAAACTTTCTGATATTTCACCGGTCTCATTTAAGAGAATAATTCTTACGAATGCAGCGGCAAAACCGAAAATGATGATCCCCAGGCCGTCATCAAAACCTACAACTGCATAAAGTGCTTTTGTTAAACTGCCTTTGGCTTTATATTCCTGAATAATGGCAACAGTCCCAGCTGGAGCACTGGCGGGTGCAATAGCACCAAAAATAATGGCAAGAGGCAAATTATTGGTAAGCAGCATTAATCCCGCAAATACAAGTAGAAAAGCCCCAAAAGATTCAAACAGAATTATATAGATTATACCAACACCCAGTTTCCTCAAATGAACAAAGTTTAGTTCCAGACCTATACTGAGGGCAACAAAACTAAGGGCTATCTCGGTTAAAAAAGACAGATCCAGCTGTACTGATTCCGACAGCAGATCGAATAGTGATGGACCCAATAGAACCCCAAATATCATGAATCCTATAATGGATGGTAACTTGAATAATTTCATTGATCTGCCGAAATAAAACGACAATATTATCATTCCACCCAGAAGCATGAGAATCGGCATGAATAGTGTATCATTTTCCATTAAGATGTCCCCTAAATATCCAGTGAACCACTGCTGTAGTCTATGCTCTGCATCAACACCAGTATACCTTTTTTATCGGGAAGAGTATCTATTATGTGATTGATCTTCCTCAATACATCATTGGTATAGTATTTTTCGATCGCAGCTATGATGATCTTCTGAAAACCAGACCGGCTATCACTCCAGAAACTGGAAAAGAGCGGAAGATGATGTAGATATTTATCCGCATTTTCTGATTCAATTACAGATATATTAATATCCTTCACTTCCATTAAAATTGAAATTATGTCGTCAAATTTGTCTTCAGATTGAGTGATTATCTGAAGAAGATTATACTCCTTAGCCTGTTTCTTTTCATCGTCCCGGGTAAGATAACGCAAAAAACTTTCCCTTACCTTAAATGGGCTGTCAGCGGCAATTATCTCTTCAACCGCTGCCTGATTCTTTAATACGCTGGAGATTGCCGAGAGATAATGAATGTGTTCGTTGCGCTTGTCTGAAGGAGCTATAATGAAAACAAATAATTTTACTTTTTCCCCGTCCAGAGAATCAAAATCGATTCCCCCCTTAACAATAACAATGCCAATTACAAAATCGGTTATACCCTCAATAGAACAGTGGGGAATAGCAATATTGTTGCCAAAACCTGTTGAGCCCAGTTTTTCCCTTTCCCTCAATCGCGAATAGATCTCGTCAGCACTTATTTTCTTTAAGACCCTGTCATTTTTTGCGGTTTCAGCAATTACACGCAAAATACCTTTTTTATCAGTTGCATCTGGATTAACCGTTATGCAATTTTCAGATAAATGACCAGATAAATTCATGTTTTACCTCTCATAATTTTATATACTAAAGTGTTTTATGAACAAATAGACCAATTTAAATTCCAAAAAAATGATAGGTGTTTTTTAGTAAAGATATACTAATGAAATTCCTGAAAAAAAGATTTCATGTGATCAAAATATAAATCCCGCCTGAATTTCTAAAGCTTTTTCAACATCAGCAATAGAACTGATTTGATATTCTGCTTTGATAAACGCATTCGGCAGCGGTTTTAAATTAACCCCGGCTATTTTTACAGATTCTTCAAACTTAGCATAAGTGTCCATTCCGGCATAAAATGTTGTGGTTCCCAGGAAGGAGACTATGCTTCCTGCCTTGTAACCCGCAAAAATGAACGCTCGCAGATCTTCATTGTTATCTATGCCATCATCGACAATGCTTAATTGGGTTGAAAACTCAATTACATTCAGGAACAAGTACTGCATATCTAAACCATAATGAAGTCTTTCCTGATCATGTTCAAAATTCTCCCAGATCACTGAGCCGCCAATGTTGAAATCCCCGAAATCAGCCCCTA
Organism: Cloacimonadaceae bacterium (SeqCode); assembly: GCA_942491655.1. GTDB lineage: Bacteria > Cloacimonadota > Cloacimonadia > Cloacimonadales > TCS61 > SDB. The sequence goes on along the minus strand of CALOBL010000012.1, from coordinate 45,708 downwards.
CTCTTCCCCCTGCATCCATTTCTTTTGCAAACTCATGAGCCCAGTAAACACGGGAATTTATTCTTCCATATTCATAGAGAAGCTTGAGCATGAAACTGCTGGTCAGCTCTGAATGATTCATCAGGTAAATGGATGTTGATTCGGCGCCGCCGACTTTAGCGGAACCAGCTCAACAGCTGCCCGAAGCACTCATCTTTCCAAAGTCATAATATTGTTTGCCGACTCTAAACTCTAATCCTTCTATAATATTAATTCTTAACCAGGCCAGATCCAGATCCGTCCGCAACATTGCTCCATAATGGGTAAATAATATCGAAAAAGCATAATCACTGTAGTCATTATTCCCCCACCGTAAGGCCGCAAAATTAAGCAGCCATCCCTTCTCTTCAACGACATTATCAGGATCTTTCTCCAGAACTGAGTAATTGAAAGATACTTCATGGCCGATAAGATTTAAAGAGTACAGAAACAAAATACAGAGTAAGATCTTTTTCATTCTGCCCTGCCTTCACCGGTCATTTTTATCAAACCCTGTTCTTTCAGGAAGATATCTATCAATTCTTCTGAATAAAATCCGACATGACGATGAATTTCCTTTCCTTCCACATTAAGAAAAACCTGGGTAGGTATCATTCTTATTTTCCATTCAGCTGCTTTCTCTTTATCTTCCTTAACATCATAAAATATAACTTCGATCTGATCTCCGTAATTTTCCCGTAGAGATTCCATTACAGGCTCCATCATCTGGCAGGGAACACAGGTTGTAGAGCCTAATTCTATCATGGTTATCAGAGGTTTAACAGGCATCTCAGAATCCACAGAAGACTCTTCAGTCAACAATAGAGCAGATATCGCGATCAGTAATGCGAGGAATAATATTTTTTTCACTTCAACTCCTTATATTAACAGCTTTGCAATGTCTTCAGGGTTTAATACTTTGCCGACTGACTTCACTTTCTCATCGATTACAAGTCCGGGTGTCATCATTATTCCATAATCAATAATTGCGTTAATGTCTTCAACTTTAATAACCTCTGCACTGACTCCCGAATCGGCAACCGCCTTCAAGGTATTGTTGTATAATTTTTTACACTTTGCACATCCACTTCCAAGGATCTTAATGATCATAATTCTCTCCTTTTTATTTGTGAACCGGAAACCAGTTCTTTGTTTTTAAACATATCTTAACAAGAAACAGCATTAATGGAACCTCAATAAGCACTCCGACCACTGTTGCCAGTGAAGCTCCCGAGGATAGCCCGAACAGCATTGTTGCTGTTGCTATGGCCACTTCGAAGTGGTTAGATGCTCCAATCATCGCTGCCGGGGCAGCATTTTCGTAAGATAATTTCATTATTCTTGCGGCAATGTATCCTATTACAAAAATAAACATTGTCTGGAGAATTAATGGTATTGCTATCCAGACGATCGTTAAAGGGTGACTCAGGATTATATCTCCTTTAAAAGAGAACAAGAGGATCAATGTTATCAGTAAAGCTATTATGGAAACTGTTCCGAGATGAGGAAGAAACCTCTCGTTAAAATAATCAATCCCCTTTTGCCTTATTATCCACTTCCTGGAAAAATATCCTGCTACCAAAGGTACAGCTACGTAAATAAGAACTGACAGTATTATTGTCTCCCAGGGAATCGGCATATCATTTTCTCCCAGCAGGAAACCTCCCAGCGGTGCGTAAAGAAAGAGCATGGCCAGAGAATTGATCGCAACCATAACCAGGGTGTGCCCCATGTTTCCTTTGGAAAGCCAGCTCCATACCAGTACCATGGCCGTGCAGGGTGCTATTCCTAACAAAATGGCTCCGGAGATGTAACTTTTATACAAGGGAACTTCCTGCCCGTTCCTTAACACTTCGACACCTTCGATAAGACCCAGTTTGAAAAAGAGAGTAAGAAAAAATGTTGAAATGAAGAACATAGTGAATGGTTTTATCAACCAGTTTACTACTAATGTAAGGATAACTGGTTTAGGCGTTTTCCCTGCTTTGATCACTTCCGAAAAATCAATTTTAACCATGATCGGGTACATCATAAAGAATAAGCAGATTGCAATCGGGATTGACACCTGATAAATGGATAGCTCATCCAGTGTTGATGCTACATGCGGTGCTGTTTTCCCCAGGGTTATCCCAATCCCTATACAGATAAAAACCCAGAGGGTAAGATACTTCTCAAAAAATGATAGATCTTTTCCTCTGCTCTTCTTATCCGTTACTTCACAAAGTTGACTCATGATTTCACCTTATATTAATTTTATCAAAGATATCAATGCACTAACTATAATAAGAATTCCACACACGATCCGTAATACCCTGGTTCCTTTTGAAGCAATATCCCAGGAAAGATATTTCTTTACTGCCTCCGCAAAAGTTCCTGCCGCAATTATAAAACCACAATGACCAATAATGTAGGCCAGCATTAAGCCAAGGCAAAACCAGGGCTGAACGGTAATGGACTGCATAGCAATTCCAATTATGGGTGCCATGAAAGCCAACGCGCAGGGCCCCAGAGCTAATCCAAATACCAGGCCTAATATAAATCCGCTTAAATAAGGACGATTTTGTATTCTTCTGTCTTTACTTGAGCCGATATCAGGTAACTGAAAAACCCCCAGCAAATAAAGCCCCACAAGTAATAGCAGTATGCTTACGATAAGTCTTATCACCAGATCTGCTGTCCCAAGAATCAGTCCAATAAACACAGAAACAACACCTGCCGCAATCAATGTCAGTAATATTCCTGCCGAGAACATGGCTGATATCCGAAAAGCCCTTCTGGTTGAAATGTCCTTCTGCTCATTAATAAAAGCCACCACAATTGGAATACTGGCCAGATGACAGGGACTGAGAATTATGCTTAAAATCCCCCATAAAAAGGCAGCTGTAATGGCAATGCCGGAATTAGCATATAAAGCTGTGGTAAGTTTCTCGAATATTTCCAGCACTGTGCCCCCTAGACTATAACCCCAAAGATTATCCCGGAGATAGTTGCCATAGTAATAACCAGCGTTACAAAGATAAGTGTCTTTTTCGTGCCAATAACAGTACGGATCACCAGCATATTGGGCAGTGAAAGTGCTGGTCCTGCAAGCAATAACGCAAGTGCAGGTCCTTTGCCCATTCCATTTCCGAGCAATCCCTGCAGAATCGGTACTTCGGTTAATGTGGCAAAATACATGAATGCTCCTACAACTGAAGCGAAGAGGTTGGCCCAAATAGAATTTCCACCCACCAGTTTAGACACCCAGGCAGTTGGAATTAAACCTTCATGACCTGGTCGGGCCAGTAATAACCCTGCTATGATTACACCAAAAAACAGAAGAGGCAAAATCTGGCGTGCGAAATCCCAGGTTGAAGAGAACCATTCGCCCATTTCCCCATCAGATCTACTGGTAAACCAGGAAATACCTGCTATGCCAGTAATAAAAGGGATCATCGGATTTCCTTTCGCTGCAATTGCTGCTATTATGACCATTAATCCGGTTAATCCTATCTTCCAGGATCTCACCTTAAAAACTGTGATCAGAATAATCCCCAGGATCAGACCCAGTACTGACACGATTATCCATTTACTGCTGTAGATAATGTTCCAGAGAGAATCTCCCTGAACAGGTTTAGCCCAGTTTGCAAAGATGAGGATAAATACCATTGCTGCAAAGAAGATCAGATTCTGCCAGAGAGGCCGCTCAACTTCTGGTTCAGGCATTAACATCTGTTTTTGCGCTTTCTGCTGTTCCTCTTTCCGGAAAATATATCCCATAATTACACCAATTACTACACTGAACAAGATCGCACCAACTGCCCTGGCTATACCAAGTTCAAGACCCAGAACCCTGGCTGTTAATATGATAGCCAGAATATTTATTGCCGGACCGGAATAGAGGAAAGCAGTCGCCGGACCTATGCCTGCACCTCTTTTATAAATTCCGCTGAAAAGAGGTAAAATAGTGCAGGAGCAAACTGCCAGAATTGAGCCTGAAACAGAAGCAACAGCATAAGCCACTACCCTTTTTGCTCTTACACCCAGATACTTCATCACTGCATTCTTGGAAATAAATACCCCGATTGCTCCTGCTATGAACAGAGCCGGGATCAAACAAAATATTACGTGCAGCCGGGCATATTCCTGTACAAGATGCAGTGATTCGATAATAGCATTCTGCAATCTGGCGGAATTTACCGGCAGATAGAAAGCAGCCAGAAAAATAATCACCATTAACAGCAGCGTTTTCCATTCATTTTTCCAGTTCATAATTTACACTCCGATCTGGTTCATTCTGTTTTTATTGGAATCGATCACATTCATCACGCAGTTGAAAATATTCAGCACACATCTGGTCAGCAGATTATAGTAAACACAATTACCGCGCTTATCATCAATTATTATTCCTGCTTCTTTAAGTATTTTTAAATGTTTGGAAACGGTTGAAATATCCGATCCGATCATTTCTGTTAGTTCATTTACACAGAACTCCTGTTCATCCAGTTTATGAATAATAAACAACCGAGCCGGATGAGCCAGTGCTTTACTTATTTTAGCCATCTGTTCGAACTTTATTTTTTCTTCAAGATCCATTATTACCTCCATCTTCTTGTTGCCTATTTGGCAAAATAGCCAAATAGTGTCAATCAAAAATTATTCTTGCAATAAAAGGTGTGTTCACTATCTTCCCTATAAAAATAACAGGAAGTAATATGAATAATCAGAATCACTGCATCTTCTGTGATAAAAAAAACGATGTCCTGCTGGAAAATGACCTGGCTTACGCAGTTCTCGATAAATTCCCAGTAACAGGTGGACACACACTTGTCATTCCCAAAAGACACTTTCCAGATTATTTTGATATTACAGCTGCAGAACTGAAATCTATCCATGAACTGATCCTGCTGCGAAAAGAACAGCTGTTGATTGAAGATCCTTCCATTAATGGCTTTAATATAGGAATAAACAATGGTAGAACTGCAGGTCAGACTATCATGCACCTGCATGTTCATCTCATACCACGCCGGGCCAATGATTCAGCAGACCCGACCGGGGGAGTAAGAGGAGTAATAGCAGGAAAACAGAGATATTAGATCAAATCTCTATCATATCCTGGCAGGTCTTCCAGTACCTGCCAGGTATTTGTTACGTACCACAAACAGCCTGCCCCGCCTGCCCCGTTGACTAACTGGGGTTGACTAACTGGGGTTGACTGGGGTTGATTAAATGGGGTTGACTAACTGGTGTCCTGTCTGTGAAAAAGACTTTAAAATACATAACCTCTCAATCTATCAAGCTTGAAGTATTTTGAAACACCTTGAAAAAATCAACATCCAAGAATATCAGAAAAAGATCTTTTTTCTTGTTCCCAAGTTTTATCCGCCTTTAGTGGATTTTCTTGGGAACCCTCTATACGTCACGAAGTGGAAACTTCGTAACGAGATATAAGGCAATCCTGCCAGTTTCTATATCGTTATTCCTGGTATCCAAGCCTTTAGGGTGGTGAATACCACTCCCAGCTTGGATGCCGAGTGAGTTTCCAAGGAAGACCTTGGAAACCAGAGTATGTGGAGAACAGGGTACGGTTATTTGCTTCCAGAAACACCTTCCAGGTTACCAAAACTGGAAGGACATAAATAAAACCTTGAAAAGGTCAACTTACGAGAATATCTGAAAGAGACCTTTTCAAGGTAATTTGTCACTATTTCAGCAGCAGCATTTTTTTGGTTTGTTCGAAATCTCCTGCTTTAAGTTTATAGTAGTAAATACCGGATGGAACGGATAAACCGTTATCATCAGTTCCGTTCCAGGTGATAGAATATATGCTTTCTCCTCGTACTTCGACAAGCTCAGGACCGCGTCCGGCAACTGACGGATGACACAAGCTCGGGGAAAGATCTTTTACCTTCTGCCCCTTGATATTGTAAATCAAAAGCTCCGTGTCCTTTGCCTGCCCGGCGTAGTTCCTATCATTGGAACGAAGACGGGTGGTTAAATCAAACGAAATTGTTGTACTCGGATTAAACGGATTAGGATAATTCTGCAGCCGAACTGACTCTGCGTTTAACGCGTTATCTTCACTACTTGTCCCAGCTACCTGCACCGTAAAATCAGTTTCGTAACTGTAACCATAACTTGTGGTAAAAGTTAAAGTGAAAACTATCGATTCAGCTGGTTCGGCCGGAATCTGGATCAGAAATGGATCGGTGGCATTATGCGCGATTTCACCCGGAAGAATGTCTCCATAATCACTTTCATTGTTTAAGAAAACCACCTGGAGATCTTCAGTAGAAAGCTCAACTTCCACTCCATAGGAATTAAAATCTACACTGACAGTTGGGATTATGTAAACTTGCTCCCCGGATTCAAGATTACCGTCACCATCCGCATCCTGGATAACAAGATCTTCCAGATAAAAATCACCAAAATTAACAAAATCAAAAGTCTCGACATCAACTCTGACAATATTATCAAAATCACGGAATAGCGATAGATACATATAATTCTCATTCAGATCAAATACATTAGACCACTGGGTCCCGTTCGAAACATTACCCCAGGTCGGAAGTTCCAGTATTTCCAGAGCATTTCTCCAATCATAAATAATTCCATTCTGTACCTCAAGAGCATCGTAAAGCAGTTCATAGCGATAGCATAAATAAAACATTTGCTCTAAAGTATGATTATAAATGTGAGTATTAGTCAATACCTGCCATTCCACTTCCGGATAAATCGCTTCAAATCCTCCGTCATGATACTCCAGGATCACAGAATTGCCATTCCTATCCGTAACTAAGAGATGGTGACAAAGCGTGTTTTGTCCGAACATGTTATCCAGAATATTGTAATTGTTGCTTATCTCGACTGCCTCTTCTACTGTTGCGGCATGATCCAGTACTTCCCTTACCCATCGCGTAATGAATATTTTATCTTTCTCAGGATCAACTTCCACCGGCATTGCGTCTACATAAGCAATTCCAACTGCCAACCCTGTTTCATTTATTCCATCAGTAGCAAAATAGGGTGCCTTAAGCAGCTGCATTTCCTGATTCGTAGATAGATTTTGAAAATTCGTGCCTACTGGTAAACCCAGATCAGCTAACCTGTTCAAAGCAATTGATTCATAACAGCCTTCAGCTGAATACTTGCCAACCAGGGCATCCTGCTGCTGATTATCAAAATTTCTGCCCAGAAAAATGTTGTCAGGCTCTCCAAAACCAGAGAATAGACTGCAGCCCAGCTGTTCCAGACCTGGACTTTGACTACCCAGATAAATGTCATCCAGATAATCCATAATTTCCTGGTATTCACCGGAATATTCAATGGTATAAAACTCTCCCAGACTGGAAAAGCTGTTGATTGTTGCTGTTGTATCAACCCTGGAATTCCTGTCTGGATCTGCATTTAAAATTACCGTAAATGAAATGAGCATAATAAATAAAATTGTGTTTTTCATTCTCCACCCCCCTCGAATGTCATGCAAAAAATATTCCTGTAAGTAATAATTTTAGGCAAAAGAATATCCTTGACCTTTTCGAACAATTTACCGATCTGGTCGAAACATATTAAAAGGAGGCTGTGTTTTGGATAAAAAAACCGCTATATTACATATTGCAGATAAACTTTTTGCTCGCTATGGTTATCAGAAAACTACTATGGACGATATAGCCTCTGACTGCAAAATGGCCAAATCTTCACTTTATTATTATTTCCAGAATAAGGATGACATATTTGCTGAAGTGATTAAACAGGATTCTGTTATTTTCCGACAGAAAATTAACGAAGCTGTTGATTCTGCTCTGCAACCCCGAGAAAAAATTATAGCCTATGTATATTCCAGACTGAAACACCTGCGGGATTTAACAAATTATTATACAACCCTTACAGATGAATACCTGGATCATTATCTTTTTATTGAAGAGACCAGAAACGATTTTTATAAATATGAAAAAGAAAAACTGATTGAGCTATTGCAATTAGGAGCTGAGCAGGGAAAATTCAACGTTCCCGACCCCGACCTCACTGCCAGAGTGATCAGTGTTATTGTCAAGGGACTGGAATATCCGCTCCTTATCAGTCAAAGCGACATTAACCTGGAAATTGAAATTCCGCGGCTGCTGAATGTCCTTTTCGAAGGAATAAAAAATTAAAAGATGGAGTAAATTATGATAAAAATGCCTGAATTAAAAATCGGGGATCTCACCGCTAAACTGCCTGTCATACAGGGTGGCATGGGTGTAGGCATATCCCTTTCAAAACTAGCCTCAGCCGTTGCCAATGAAGGTGGGATCGGCGTAATATCATCTGTCGGACTGGGATTGATCAAATCAAAATTTGCCAATAGATTCAGATGGGCCAATAAAGAATTGCTGAAAAGAGAGATCAGAAAAGCCAAAAGAAAAACCAATGGAATTATCGGGCTTAACATAATGGTCGCTATTACCGATTTTAACGAAATCGTAAAAGTGGCAGTTGAAGAAAAGGTCGATATTATTTTTATGGGAGCAGGACTTCCTTTGAAATTACCTGAAACTATAGACCGGGAAACAATAACAACCCTCAAAACTAAAGTCGCACCAATCATTTCTTCAGCCCGGGCAGCTAAGATCATCCTTAAAAGCTGGGATAAAAGTTTCCAGCATGTTCCGGATGCCTTTGTAGTGGAAGGCCCTCTGGCAGGAGGACATCTCGGTTTCAAACGAAGTCAGTTGGAAGATCATGATTTTGATCTGGAAAATCTGATCCCCGAAATCCTGGCTGAGATTAAGATCTATGAAGAAAAATATGAAAAGAAAATTCCCCTGATCGCTGCCGGAGGTATCTTTACCGGAAAAGATATTCATAAATTTCTCCAGCTTGGTGTCCAAGGTATTCAAATGGGATCCCGTTTCGTTGCAACCCGGGAATGTGATGCCAGCAAGAAATTCAAGCGTGCTTTTGTTACTTGTAAAAAAGAGGACCTTGTAATAATAGATAGCCCTGTCGGACTACCAGGAAGAGCTATCTTGAATAAATTTCTCAAAGAAGTTTCAGCCGGTATCAGAAAACCTTTCAAATGCCCCTGGAAATGTCTGAAAACCTGTGATTTTAAAAAGACTCCTTACTGCATCGCCAGCGCCCTTACAAACGCAAGGTCCGGAAATTTAAAAAATGGATTTGCCTTTGCTGGAGCTAATGCATATAGAATCAAAAAGATCTTATCGGTGAAATCTTTATTCAATATTTTGAAACTGGAATATTCTACAGCTGCCGGACAATTATAATACCGGCTGGAATAAATTTCATCTTCATTTTTTCCCTATCAACAGGTCACTCACAAGGATCTGGAACAGATTCTTTCTGCAAATTAAGCAACAAACCTGCTCTTGCTTAAATTTAGTCTGAACATCCATTAATTAACTATTCAATAATTTTTTATTGTACAAATTTCTACTGCTTTTTATTTAGCAGTCATGGTTGATTTTAAAGGAGTTCCTATGAAAAAAGTAACTGTTCTGGGTGCCGGAATGGTTGGAAGAGCAATAGCCCGGGATCTGGCGGAATACTGTGCTGTAACAACAGCAGATATTAGTTCTGAAAACCTTACTAAATTAACCCCTTATAACAATATTACCATTATTCAGACCGACCTGCAAAATAAAGAGAACATAAATTCATCTATTCAAGATGCTGATCTTGTAGTAAATGCTGTACCCGGTTTTATGGGATTCAAAAGTCTTAAGACAATTATTCAAGCAGGTAAAAATGTGGTTGATATCGCCTTTTCACCGGAAGATCCCTTTCTGCTTGATGAATTGGCCAGACAAAAAGAAGTCATCGCAGTAACAGATTGCGGAGTTGCTCCCGGTGTAAGCAATATAGTGCTTGGTTATCATCACCAGGAAATGAAAGTTGATTCCTTTGACTGCCTGGTGGGAGGACTCCCCGAAACCCGCATCTGGCCCTATGAATACAAAGCACCCTTCTCGCCGGTAGATGTTCTGGAAGAATATACCCGACCCGCCAGATATAAAGAAAACAACTGCATTGTGAACAGACCAGCCCTTTCCGACCCCGAATATGTTGATTTCCCGGAGATCGGAACGCTGGAATCTTTCAATAGCGACGGATTGCGTACTTTACTGAAAACTATCGATATCCCCAACATGAAAGAGAAAACCCTCCGTTATCCCGGTCACATAAAATTGATGCAGGTCTTGCGGGAAACCGGCTTTTTCTCAACCGAGGAAATGGATATCAATGGCACAAAGATCAAACCTCTCGACCTGACTTCCAGGATCCTTTTCAATAGTTGGAAACTGGAAGCTGATGAACCCGAATTCACAGTTATGAAGATTACTGTTGAAGGTGTGAAAAATGGTAATAAAGTAATCCACACCTATGATCTTCTTGATAGATATGATCCAACTTCCGGGATTTCCTCCATGGCTAGAACCACGGGATATACCTGTACTGCCGTCGTAAAACTTATCTTATCTGGAAAATTCTCCCGCATCGGTATCTGCCCGCCCGAATATGTAGGAGCTGAAACCGGCTGCTTTGCCGAAATACTTGCTTATTTGAAAAACAGAAATGTTATTTACACACATACAGAAGTTGGGGATAAAAACTGATGAAACCACAGATATATGCAATTTTAACAGCTATTGCCTGGGGGGTAGGCGGTTATTTCGAAAAGAAGGGTTTGCTGCTGGGAAAACTAACTCCACAGGTAGGAATCACCATCAGAACCTTTATCGCACTTATCATACTAACAACTATTAGTTACCCGCAACTGAAATCCATCGGATCTGCCGGATCCCGTTCCCTTACCTATATGATCCTGGGAGGAGGTGTTGTGGCCGGTGCGCTGGGCATGTATTGCTTTTATGCTGCCATTAAAGGTGCAGAACTGGGAAAAGTAATGCCCATCGCTTTTACTTCACCACTCTTCGGAGCTCTTATGGGAATCATCTTCAGCGGGGAAACTGTAACATTAAAATCAATTATTGGCATGCTGATGACTGTCGGTGGTATTATTCTGCTGACAATTGCCTGAAATAATATTAGCTTATTAAGATATTGAAAAGATTGGGGGGTTGAAATAAAAGATAGAATTACAGGAGCTGCTCTCATCATTCTGGCAGCTACCATGTGGGGATTCGACGGAGTTGTGCTTACTCCCAGACTATATAATCTGAATGTCGGATTTGTAGTTTTTATGTTGCATCTTGTCCCCTTTGTAATTATGAATCTCTTCCTGTTCAAACAGTATAAATGGCTTGGAAAATTTTCCGGAAGTGATCTGCTTTTATTACTGCTTATTGCAATTTTCGGCGGAGCACTGGGAACCCTGGCGATTGTTAAAGCCCTATTCCTGGTCAACTTTCAACATCTCTCGGTTGTTGTACTTCTGCAGAAACTGCAACCCATTTTCGCGATTATCCTGGCAGCCATAATTTTAAAGGAAAAGATCACCCGCAACTTCATTTTCTGGGCCCTTATCGCCATCCTGGCCAGTTACTTTCTTACCTTCGGAATATCTCTACCTCATAGCAATGAAAACCCCCAATTAATTCAGGCAGCACTTTGGGCGATCCTGGCTGCTTTTTCTTTTGGAAGTTCAACTGTCCTCAGCAAGAAAATATTGCAGAAATACTCCTTCTATACAGTGAACTTCTACCGTTTTGGTTTTACAGCTTTTATTCTGTTTATTTATATCCTGGTCGTCGGCAAGATAAGTGAATTCAACAATATAACTACAGTCAACTGGTTGTTTTTTCTAATTATCGCCTTAACCACAGGTTCCGGAGCCTTATTCCTTTATTACTACGGCTTGAACAAGGTTAAAGCGACTGTTTCTACCATCTGTGAATTATTTTTTCCTGTATCTGCCATAATTTTTGATTATTTTATAAACGGGCACGTACTTAGTACAGTGCAGTGGCTAAGTGCTATGGTCATGATCTTTGCAATATTGAAAATAAGTTTAAACAAAAAAATAGGAAGGTAAAAATGAAGAAAACATTAATCCTGTTTTTGTTGCTTTCAGGAAGCCTGCTGCTTCTTTCCGAATCCAACTCGGGCGAAATGATCCTGGAAGAAGAAAATTCTCAGGAACAAACCCCAACAGAACGCGTTTTTGAAGACCTGGATGATGAATATTCGCTAGCCAAGATCTTTTTTAATTCTGAACAAAAAAGATATTACAAAAAACTGGATGACTCCGGGAAAAGACTATTCCTGGATGCTTTCTGGGCAGCGAATGATCCCAATCCCGCTACTCCTAAAAATGAATTCCTGGAAATTCTACGGGCTCGAATCGACTACTGCAATAAGCAATTCGGTAATTTCAAAAAAGGCTGGGAAACCGATTTGGGACGCATCCTGATCAGACATGGAATACCATATGAAATAATTAAAGGCCGTACTGACATCCTGGCCAAGCACGGATCCAAAGAATACCAGATCTGGAAGTATCGCATTAATAAAGACCTCACCTTTATATTTCTAGATCTGAAAACATCCGGGGATCTACGTCTGATCTACAGCGAAAATGATGACAAAGAATCTTCGTACCCGGACTGGCAAGATTACATGGGCTCTGAGTTCGACTCAGGAATCTTATATTAAATAATATCTGGAGGAAAAACAATGAATAAAAAATTACTGGTAGGTTGTCTTGGTATCGTTGGAATCTTAATTATACTCGCTATTGCACTTTATTTCTATGGTGTGGGAATCTATAACAAAATGGTAACCCTGGACGAAGGTGTAAAAGAGAAATGGAGCCAGGTGGAAAATGTTTATCAGCGCCGTCTTGATCTTATCCCCAACCTGGTGGAAACCGTAAAAGGGTATGCAGCCCACGAAAAAGAAACTTTCACAGAAGTAACTGAAGCCAGGGCCAAAGCTGGCGGTATGCTTAATATATCTGAAGATGTCCTGAACGATCCCGCCATGTTCCAGAAATTTACAGAAGCCCAGGCTGGATTATCCGGCGCCTTACAAAGACTAATGGTCGTGGTGGAAAGATATCCTGAACTGAAAGCCAACCAGAACTTCCTGGCTCTGCAGGATCAGTTGGAAGGAACCGAAAACCGCATAACCGTCGAGCGTCAGAGATTCAACCAGGAAGCCAGAGGTTATAACACTTTCATCAAACAATTCCCCAGAGTTGTGCTGGCCAATATGTTCGGCTTCAAGGAAAGACCTTACTTTTCGGCTTCCGAGGGTGCAGAAGAAGTTCCCACAGTTGATTTCTCTTCCTGACCTGAAGGATAGGAGTCATCATGGCTAGAATTAAATTTACTGAAGCAGACAGGAAAACTGTTAGTGCAAGCATTAAACAGGCCGAAAGCAACACTTCCGGAGAAATTGCAGTCGCTGTAATTAAAGAAAGCTATAATTACGCGGTTTACGAAATTATTGCCTCAATTATTATCAGCTTTTTCTACTTCATTTTTATGATGTTTTATGTAGCTGAGATCGAAATCTTCCTGCAGAGACAGTTCTGGGATTATTCGGTAAACTACCTGCCATTATTCTACGGATTTTCTATTTTTATTGTCATGACCATCTTTTATTTCCTTTTTAATATCTCATCACTGGATAGGTTGATCGTTCCCAAAAAAGTTAGAAACAGCAAGGTAAAAGAACGGGCGACCCGCCATTTCATGGAATCAGGAATAGCCGATACCAGAGACAGAACCGGTATTCTTATCTTTATTTCGATCCTGGAAAGAAGGGTAGAATTGTTGGCGGACAGAGGTATTGCTGAAAAAATCTCCCAGGAAAAATGGAACGATATCGTTTCCAATATCGTGTCAGGAATTAAATCGGGTCAACTCAACAGCCGTTTAAATGAAGCCGTAGCTGAATGCGGTAACCTTCTGCAGGAATTCTTTCCCATTAAGGAAGATGATACAAATGAACTTTCCAACGAAGTTGAGATCCTGGAGAAATAATATGAAAAAAATACATCTGATACTGCTCATAATAATAATTTTCTCATCATTATTCTCTCTGGAAGTACCCAGACTTAAAGGTAGAGTTAACGACTATGCCAATATTCTTATCTCCGGAGATGAAGCTAATCTGGAAAACCTACTGAAGCAAATTGAAGAAAAAACCAGCTCACAGATAGCGCTGCTTACCATACCTTCCCTGGAAGGCGAAGCACTGGAAGCCTATTCTATTAAAGTTGCCGATCAGTGGGGTCTGGGACAAAAGGATAGAGATAACGGAATTCTTCTACTGGTAGCAATGCAGGAAAAACAGCTCCGTCTGGAAGTAGGATACGGCCTGGAACCATTAATTACTGACGCTAAAAGCGGCTACATAATCAGAGAGATCATCGTACCTGAATTTAAGAAAGGGAATTACTATCAGGGAATTGCCAGCGGACTTCTGATAACCGGAAAGATCATTACCAACGAATATAATATTTCTGATGAAGAACTGGCCGCTTATGAAAAGAAACAGTCAAAATCAAAAAGACCTCAGATCCCTTTCGGATTCCTTATCTTTCTGTTCATGTTTTTCTTTGGCGGACTGGGCCGCAGACGGCGTGGCGGTCTCCTTCCCTTATTATTCCTGGGCAGCATGATGGGAGGTGGAAGTGGACACAGTAGCAGAGGCAGTGGTTTCGGAGGGTTTTCCGGTGGCGGCGGAGGCTTTGGTGGCGGAGGCGCTTCCGGAGGTTGGTAGATCAACTGAAGTGTTCAGTCACCAGATCTGGAATTGCGTTAATATTCTCAACCTCAAAGAACCTGGGACTGGATATCTTTTCCTCAATTTCAGATTCATGCACCCAGTTTTCCCTGAAGGGTATATGAACTGCGAAAGCTCCCAGCTTAATAACCGGAAGAATATCTGACCGCAGTGAATTTCCGATCATCAGGAAATTATCCGGCCCGATCTCCAGTCTTTCCAATAATTGTTGATAATTCTCCTGCTTTTTGTCACTTAATATCTCAATGTGATGAAAATATTCTGCTAAATTCGATTTCCTCAGCTTTCTTTCCTGATCCATCAGATCACCTTTGGTTACAATTATCAGTCTGAATTTGTCTCTCAGGGTGTTCAGAACATGCTCAACTCCCGGCAAAATCACCATTGGATAATCCATCAATTTTCTGCCATAATTCACAATTTCCTGGATCGCGGCAGAGGAGATCTCGTTATGAGAGATCCTTAAAGCTGTTTCGATCATGGAAAGAGTAAAGCCCTTGGCTCCATAACCAAACAATTCAATATTTTTCATCTCTGTTTTAAACAGTTCCTGAAAAGACATTTCCTCGCTCATATATTTTCTCATCAACTTGCAGAATTTCATCTCAGCTTCTTTATAATATGTTTCATTGATCCAGAGAGTATCATCTGCATCAAAGGCTATTACTTTTCTGTTCTTCATGTCTGCTCCTGTAATAAAATATTCTTTCTACTTCTTTCCCAAGTACAGATCTCAAGTCAAATAAAAAAGGAACAGGCGGAGTAACCGGTTCCTCAAAGGGGATCATAATTAAGACCTTCGGTTAAAAATTCTATCAGGCAAGACTAAACATATACTTTTTTTAATTCAATTATAAAACACGTACCATTTTTTTGGTCTTCTGCCAGGGATATTGAACCGCCGTAACTTTTTAAGGTCTGTTTAACTATACTCAATCCCATACCAGTATTTCCTGATTCTCCGTAGTAAAACCCTTCCTCAAAAATTTTGTCTCTTATTTCATCCGGAATTCCAGTTCCATTATCTAAAAACTCAATTTTACAAGCATCTTTCTCAGATAGTACTCTAATTTTAATTTCAGTAGCTTTCCCATGTTTCAAGGAATTATTTATCAAGTTTATGAAAACAGAACGCAAAGTGTCATCCGTAAAAACCATGCAGTCACCTTCAATAATAAATTTAAGCTCAGGAAAATCCTTGATTAAGTCATTCAGAAAAGGTGAAATATCCGCTTCTTTTAACTTTGCATTAGAGTCGATAAAATCTTCATAATCCTTATATTCGTAAATAGTTTTAATGCTTTTATTAACCCTGTTTTCTATCTCTTCCAGCATCCCTTTATCAGCATCCCTTTTATAAAGCTTAAGGCCACTTCTTATCACGATTAGATCATTGGAAAGATCATGCCTTATGATCCTGTTTAGATTCTTTAACCGCTCTCTTCCATTTAAAATAATTCCCTGAGCCTGTTTGTTTTCCGAAATATCTCTGGCCGTTGCAACTATTACATCCTGCCCGAAGTATTTACTCCTGTTTAGTATTACTTCCTTAGGAAAAATTTCTCCATTTTTCCTTTTACCCCAGAATTCGAAGATCTGAGGTTTACCGGTTGCAAATGCTTTTTCTACATGTTCAAGTACCCTGGGAAGTTCATTTTTGCCCGGGGCTGCCAGAAAATCCGGCCCGTTTCCTATGATCTCATCTCTTGAGTAACCATACATCTGCTCTACACCAAGATTAACATCTATAAATTTCCCATTTGCATCCTGAATATAAATCGCTTCTGAAATCGAATTGAATAGTCCATAATAACTTCTCTCACTTTCTGAAAGAGCGGTATTTATCTGCTTGATGCTTTTCAAACTACTGGATAATTTCCGGTTTACTTTAAAAATATAAATGGCGATCAAGCTGATTATTATTATTATGAATACTGTTAATGCAAACCCTTTATACATCAATATAATATTACTATCTTTCTCCTCGTAAATAAACCCTTTCAAAGAATAGTTTTCCGGAAGCAGCCCGATCTCTGCATAAGTATCTGCTATATGTCGCCAGCGATTAGGGTTCATATATCCTATCTCGATCAGATCAGGCTGGAGAAGGGGGATCATCTGATCTGATTCATAGTGCAGATAATCTTTTGTGTGAAGTTGTGAATACTTATTGTAAATTAGATCTATTATCTCATCAGCATTTTCCTTAGCATACTGCCAGCCCTTTAAAGATGCTTCCAGGAATGCCTTAACACGTTTAGGATTCTCCGATACTTCCTGTTCTGTTGTGAATAGATTATCTCCATAAAAATCAATTCCGACAGAGCGCGGATTAAATGCCTGATATGGATATCGGGCTTGCTTAAAATAATAAGGCTCGCTGGAGATATACCCGGACATGGCCATGGTTTCCCCATTAATAAGGCTATATGGATCGAAACTATGTGGTATTAATTGTATATCATTCAAATTTATGTCAGATTTTAATAAATATGCAGTCAATTCTTCTGAATGAGGTTCCAGCATAAGTTTCTTGCCCTGAATGTCTGACAGACGCATAATTTCAGGAGCAGCATATATCTCATAGGGAGAATGTTGGAATATCACAGCTAACACAACAACAGGGATCCCCTCGGCGCGTTCAAGTAACAAACCGCTACTACCTACCCCGTATTGAGCTTTACCTGCACCAACAATTTCAACAACATCTACTTCCGGTGAGGCCTCAAGAATCTTAACATCGAGACCTGCTTCCTGATAATAACCCTTTTCTAATGCGGCATAATAACCGGCAAATTGAAAGGCATGAGTCCATTTTAACTGAAGGGTTATTTGATCTAATGCCAATAAATTTGTATTAAGACTAATGAGCAGAAACAAGACTAGTGCTATAATATACTTCATGATATCCCCTTATCAGTATTTAAAGCATTAACTTCTTCATAAGTCAAAGAATTTATCCGCCCATTCAAAATGTATTCCGGCATTTGCCGCACAGTCCCGGTCTACATCATTATCCCCCACAAAAATGCTTTTATCCCAGTCAATTATATAACCTTCGTTCCAGGCTTCCACTTCCAGCAGAGCCAGCATACCGGTAAAGGGTTTCCTTAAAAGAGACCTGTAATTATAGGGAAATACCGTGCCCTCTATTATATGATAACAGTACTTAATGCTGTGGAAAGGATCATTTTTGAAAAGAGCTTTAGTTGCTGCTATTTCTGCCAGATTACGCTCAGGACTTTTATAATTGAAAGCTACTCCACCCTGATTAGTAACCCCGAATATCAGGAATTCCTTGTCTCGATATTCCCAGATCTTCTTCTCAACCCCTTCGAACAGAGCAATATCCTCCGGATGCTGAATGTATTTGGAACTTTTGCTGTACCTTATCGTCCCATCCAGATCCAGGCAAAGGGCCGGTCGAACTTCAGCCGGCACCTTTTCCGATTTATTGATGATTTTATTGAACATTTTTATCTCTATTCCTTGTTTAATTCTTTCAATTCCTTTTTCACAAATTCGGCAATTTCCTTAATATAATGCTGAGAAAAATCGAATTTTATATTAGCAGCTTCATAAAGTTCTTTCACGGATTTGGAATATCCCAGTTTAAGGAAATCTTCATATGCTTCCAAGGCTTTTTCACGGCCAAATTCCTGATAATTTCTGTAAACCGCTAATGCACCCAGCTGGGACATAGCGTATTCAATATAATAGAAGGGAACTTCAAAGATATGCAGCTGGAACAGCCAGGTGATTTTTTTATAATCCTCCAACCCGCTCCAGTCAACTCCGGAATTAAATCTATCCATTAAAGAAGAGAAATAATCTTCGCGTTCTTCCATGCTGTGAGCCGGCTCAAGATAGATCCAGTGCTGCAATGCATCAACTATCATACCCCAGGGCATAAAGCCCAGAGCGCCTTTGAATTGATCAAGTTTGGCTTTTTTTAGATCATTGTTATCGCTATAATATTTACCCCATAAATTCATGGAAAGAAATTCCATTGCCATGGAAGCCAGTTCAGCTACTTCGCTAGGTGTGCCTTTATACTGCCCGATCTTGAAATCCTTCGTAGCAAAAGTATGCATAGCATGACCTGATTCATGCAGCAACGTAACAACATTCCTGTGAAGCCCTACCGCATTCATAAAGATGAAGGGTGCACCTGTTTCCGAGAGTGGATAATTATAGCCGCCGGGAGCCTTGCCTTTCCTGTTCTCCAGATCCAGCAATCCACTGTTCTTCATCATATTCAGCTTTATCCCGAATTCCGGCTTCAGTTCATGCAGTATTTCAATTCCTTTATCAACAAATTCATCTATTGTTTTAAATGGTTTCAGGATCTTGCCATCCAGATCTACAGATGTATCCCAGGGTCTTACCGAATCCACTTGTAAAACCTCTTTCCTCTCATCGGTAAACTGTTTCAAAATTGGAACGATCTCCTTTTCCACTCCCTCATGGAATTTGATCAGATCTTCAGGTGTGTAGGAAAATCTTCCCTTTGCTTTATGCATATAGTCACGGTAATTATCAAATCCGGCATTTTTTGCGATCTGTATCCTGATCTCTTTCAACTCATCGAAAAGCTTGTTGAACTCTTCCCGATGTTCCATCATTTTTTCCATTCGCAGACGCCAGACCTCTTCTCTTACTTTCCGGTCCGGATCTTTCAGATAAATTCCCAGCTGGGATAAAGTTTTCTCTTCCCCTTTATAAACAACGGTTAGTTTGGAAAAAATTGAACCGTATTTATTTGCCAGTTCCCTTTCTTTGATCTGCAGTGGAATATTCTCTTCACGGTATAATTCAATAGAATTGGAGATTATCTTGTTTAAAAGCCCGTATTTTTCCTCGGAAAGCTCTTTTCTATAAGGACTGTTGTAGAATTTAAGATTGAATTTGAAATCGTATGGTTTGGTTTTAGAAATAACTCCGGCAAAATATTCATTGTAGGCTTTGGAGTACTCTTCCTGGTCAGCAAATCTGGTCATATTTATATAACGCCAGGCCATCTCTTCATAAAGAATATCGGAAAGTTCACTGATTTTTTCCATGAATGTTATAAGCTGATCTGCAGAACTGATCTCTTCTGCCTCCAGCAGGTCCAACTCTTTTTTCACATTTTCCCATTGGGTCAGATCAAGTTCTTCAGCAAAGAATCTTCTCTCTTTTTTAATGATCTTTTCGTCTGTATAATTCATAATCACTCCTCGTAATTTTTATTTGAACCTGAATCTTTTACTCACAATTCAAATGACAAGATATTTCATAAAAGTATAATATTTTTTATAGATAAACAAAATATGATTTCTGCTCAAATTTTTGCATAGATAACAAAATAATTAATAATTAACAAATCATTCAAATGTTACGGAGTTTAGAAAAGTTTTCCTACACCCGTTCGATACTGTACATTTTCTGTTCGAAGACGTTCATGACCTTATGGGACACCTATCACATAATATATTACAATATAATAACTTATGGTGGTGGCACTTAAAATGCTTATTATAATTTTAGTAATGGAATTACAAAGGAGGGTATTGTGTTCCCGACTAATGAAAATATAGAAGGTCAAATGATCTTTGCCTGTCAGATCATTCCAGGTCCGGAAGAAAGAGAAGCAATAATGCTGGCCTCTAGTATCAGGAAATTTGCCGGCAAATATGCTAACAGCCATATCTGGGTATTCGTGCCCAATGATGACAACGAAATATCGTCAGAAACAAAAGATAAATTCAAAGAACTTTATGTACGGATATACACTTACAAACTGGATAAAAAATTATTAAAATTCCCTTTTGCCTCAAAAATATTCGCAGCCGCCAATGCAGAGATCATGGCAGAAAACAAAGCAGACTACCTTGTCTGGCTTGATTCTGACTCCATAATGATCAACGAGCCAGGTGATATGATATTGCCGCATCGCACATATTTCGGTTGCCGTCCGGTAGATCACACACTTATCGGATCGCATTATGAAGATCCTGCTGATGATTTCTGGAAACTTATCTACAATTACTGTAATGTCCCGGAGAGAAAGATATATCCAATGACCTCCACCGTTGATGAAACCAGGATAAGACCTTATTTTAATGCCGGTGTTGCTGTGGTTCGTCCCAAAAATGGTCTGCTACAAAGATGGAGAGATAATTTTAAGGATATTTATAAAAAACGCTGTTTCAGAAAATTCTATAAAAAACAGCCTGTCTACGAAACCTTCATGCATCAGGCCGTTCTAACAGGAACAGTCCTGGCTATGCTGGAACACAAAGAGATCAAAGAATTATCCGAGCTGATCACCTACCCGCTTCATATGCATAAAGACTACCCCGAGAGCAGAAAAGTAAAATTTATGAACGACCTGATCTCGTGCCGTTATGATATGCTCTTCAATAACAATGAATGGCTAAATTCGATCCCGGTAAAGGAGCCACTGAAAAGCTGGTTGGACAACCAGCTGCATATTGCTGTAAATTAAGCAATTCCCCGCCAGAAAAATTGTAGGATCGGTCATTCTTTGATACATTTAAATTGACTTATATCAGTCAGTTTCTTTTCTTTTCATGTAAGGATTGAACATGAAGACTAAAGACGAAATAACAAAAAACTGGCTGCCTCGCTATACTGGTACTAAGATCGAGGATTTCGGTGAATATGTTTTGCTGACAAACTTCTCCCTTTATCTTAAACTATTTGCAGAAAAATTCAACGTGTCTGTTAAAGGAACCAACAAAGCAATGCAGTCAGCAACTGCCGAGAACATAACCATCATTAATTTCGGCATGGGTAGTGCTATGGCTGCTACTATAATGGATCTTCTGGTTGCCATTAAACCTAAAGCCGTTCTTTTCCTCGGAAAATGCGGAGGATTAAAGAAAAAGATCAAGTTGGGAGACCTTATCCTTCCGATCGCTGCTATTCGTGGCGAAGGGACAAGCAACGAATACTTGCCACCGGAAGTGCCGGCATTACCCTCTTTCAGACTCCAACAGGCAGTCTCTGCAATGATCGTTAAACACGACCGCTATTACTGGACCGGAACGGTTTACACTACCAATCGTCGCGTCTGGGAACACGATGCAGAATTCAAGAAATACCTATCTAAGATCCGGGCTGCCGGGATCGACATGGAAACTGCCACCATATTCCTGGTCGGATTCATCAACAAGATCCCCCATGGCGCACTTCTGCTTGTTTCTGACAACCCCATGATCCCGGAAGGAGTAAAAACAGATAAAAGTGATAAAAAAGTTACAGATAATTTTGTGAAACAACATCTGGAAATTGGCATTGATGCACTTCTTGAACTCATAAATTCCGGAAAATCGGTCAAGCACCTTCGCTTTTAAATTAAACAAAGGAAATATTATGAAACAGACAAAAATTATTGAAAGAATGCTCTCTATTATGGAAAAAGATATTTTTCCTCTGACCGCTGCCAGTACTGAAACAGGAAACAAGATCTTTGGGGCAGCCATCCTTCTGAAAAAAGATCTCTCCCTGGTTATTGCCGCAACAAATGAAGAGACAGCCAATCCCCTCTTCCACGGTGAGATCTCCTGTCTAAATAAATTCTGGGCTCTTCCCGATGAACAACGGCCAGATCCCAAAGAATGCCTCTTCTTTTCCACCCATGAACCCTGTTCGCTCTGCCTGTCAGGGATTACCTGGAGTGGATTTGACAATTTCTATTACCTCTTCAGTTACGAGGATTCCAGAGATTCATTCAATATTCCGCATGACCTTAAGATCCTTGATGAAGTTTTTAAATGCGAAGAAGGAGAATATAATCCAGTAAATTATTATTGGAAAAGCTACTATCTTCTCGACCTCATAAATATGGAAAGCCCCGAGAACAGAGAACTTTTTTTAAGTAAAGTTGAAACACTTAAAAAGATGTATGACAACGTCTCAGATAAATATCAGCAACAAAAAGGCGATCAACACATACCTTTGGATTAACCATGAAAAAAAGCGGATTTTATTTAGAAATTCCGGGCGGAATAACAATCAAAGCAGATAATCTTATTTTAGATTATAATGGCACTTTGGCCCGGGACGGCATCTTGCTCCAGGGCGTAGCGGAAAGAATTATTCAGCTTGCCCGAATATTCAAGATCCATGTTGTAACCGCAGACACTTTCGGCAATGCTGCCAGTCAATTAAAGGAACTACCTCTGAAGATAGTTGTTATTCCCCGTCAGGAGCAGGCACAACAGAAGTTGAACTTCCTGGAAAAAATCGGCTGTGTAGATGCTGTCGCCATCGGTAATGGCAGGAACGATATTCTTATGCTGAAAAATGCTGTGCTGGGAATTGGTATTATGCAGAGTGAAGGCTGTTACAGCGGAATAATAGCTTCCGCCGATCTGATCTATTCAGATATAAATGACGCTTTAGATGGTCTTATCCATCCCGATCGCATTAAGGCTGCTTTAAGAAACTAATAGTGATATTTTCTTCCTGCCGTAATTGTAAATGCCCGGTACACCTGCTCCAGCAATATTAACCTGATCATTTGATGTGTAAAAGTCATTTTCGAAAAACTCAGCCGGATATCCGACTTCTTGATTAGATCAGAAGATAACCCGTAAACTCCACCAGTCAGAAATACTATATTGCTGTTCTCTGTCCGGTTTATAAGATTTGCGAATCCTACTGAATCAAATTGCTCTCCTCTTTCGTCCAATGCGATCAGAAAACAGTTTTCTGGAATTCTTTTCCTGATAATCTCAGCCTCTTTCTCTTTCACAATATCTATGTTATTGGTAGAAGTTAATTTTACATCCGGAAGTTCAAGCAGCTGCACATTGGCAAATAGCTTTAGCCTTTTCAGGTATTCCTTAATTCCATCTTTTATGTAACCCTGCTTTGTTTTTCCAGGACAGAGTATATTGATATTCATACTAGAGATCAGGCGCAGATATTCCCCAGAGCGATGGAGAGCATCTTGGTTTGTGCATCGTCAGCACGGGAAGTTATAAGTACTGGTACCTTTGCGCCCATAAGCATATGGGCAACCCTTAACTTGGCATAGTAAGTTATAGATTTTCCAAAAACATTCCCGGATTCAATATTGGGCATGATCAGAATATCTGCATTTCCAGCCACAGGTGAATTAAATCCCTTGATCTGAGCGGCTTCTTTCGAAATGGCAATATCCAGTGCAAAAGGACCGTCAACTATACAATCTTTGATCTCTCCCCTTTCATAGAGTTCTTTAACTTCAGCCGCATCAACTGTGGCTTGCATTTTGGAGTTGACCACTTCCACCGCAGCCAGCAAAGCTACTTTCGGCAAGAGATTTCCTAATGCATGAGCTACTTTAACAGCATTATTTATCATGGCGGTTTTTTCCTTTACCCCGGGATTTATCACAATCCCTCCATCTGACATCATGATGAGCTTTTCGTCTGTTTCATAAACAAAAACATCACTCATCACTCCGCCGGTGTTAAGCCCGGCAGATTTATTAAGCACTCCTTTCATCAGAGTGGAAGTAGCTGTTCTTCCTTTCAGGATAACCTCTGCTCTGCCTTCCAGTATAGCCCTTACTCCTTTTTCAACACAAAGATCGTCATCCTTTTCATCAATGTAATCGAACTTATCGATCATAGTCTCATCTATTTCCAGAATCAGCTTCTGGATCTTATTAATATCGCCTATCAAAAGGAAATCTGCCAGGTTCTTTTTATGTGCTAGAATAGCCGCTTTAACCGCTGATTCTGTATCTGCTCCGGGGATAACAACCTCTTTGGAAGGCATCGATTCCACCCGATCTAATAGTTCCTCAAAATTTCTTATCATTAAATCCTCCCTTTCAAGTATATCCCTTGTGCTTTATTCTTCAGGTCAAGAAAATTATTGTACAGTTAATATTTCCAATCTTGAACAGATCTTGAAAACTGTGAAATAGCTTGACATCAAACGCAATTAACAGCCTTTTGGAGCATAATATATAAGGGATAATATGGCTGTTAAAAAAAGGTGGCACATAACGTTCACATCTACTGAGTCTCCCAGACCTTACACTATCAGTATATCTAAAAAAGCGGGGATTCTGCTGGGTTCATTTACCCTTTTTATTATGTTTATTATTATTACTTCAATCATTTATATTGGATATAATCAAAATAAAATTATTACCGCTCAGCAAACACTGAACGAAAATGATCTCCTCAAACAACGACTCATCAGCCTTTCCGGTGAAATCGATTCAATTCTGGTGAAATTAAAATTAATGGAAGAGTGGGAAGATGAGATAAGGCTGGAAAAAAACCTTAAAAACATTAATAAAGAGATAAGAGAAATGGGTGTTGGTGGTCTTCCCCAGACCTATAACAAGATAGAAGGATTTTCCTCCGATACCAACCTCCTTTTTAATGTAGCAATAAATAGGTTGGAAAACCTGAAGTCAAAAGTGGAATTTGACTACAATACTCATTCAGATCTTCTGGATCAGGTAAAACTGAAAGAATCATTATATAGAAATACTCCCTCCATTTATCCGACCTATGGCCGCATTTCAGACAGATACGGCTGGAGAACACATCCTGTAACCAGGAAAAGATCCTTCCATCATGGCCTGGATTTCGGTAACAAGGTAGGCACACCAATTTATGCTACAGCAGATGGCGTTGTAGAATCTGTAGAAAATAAAAAACTGATCGGAAAATATGTTGTTCTAACCCATAAATTCGGCTATCAGACCGGTTATGGGCACCTCCATAAGATCTTTGTCAAAGTAGGTGATAAGGTTAAACGGGGTCAGATAATAGCTTTAATGGGTAATTCAGGACGCTCAACCGGGGCTCATCTGCATTACGAAGTGCTACGCTATAACAAATACCGTAATCCCTACGACTACCTGAATAAACTCGAAGATGACATTGTCCTTTCCTCTTAAATTACTGCCTGGAAGAAATTTTATTCCTGCCTGCCCTAGAGATTTGAATTATAAAGAGAATCAGGATGAATAGCATGAAAAAAGACCTTAAATTTGAAACAGCCCTGAAAAGACTCGAAAAAATTGTCAGTACTCTGGAAGAGGGAGTTGATCAACTGGATAAAGTTGTCGCTCTATATGAAGAAGGTATGGAATTAAGCAGTTTTTGTACTTCCAAACTGGAAAAGATAGAAAATAAAATTGAAACATTGTCAGCGAAAGCTGCAAAGAATAATTGATTTCATGAGGTAATATGAGCGCAAACAAAATGCTGCTTAAAAAAGATATAAAAGAGAAAAGAGAACTCGTTAATATCGAAATGGACAGATTTCTGCCCCGCAAAGATGAATATCCCAAACAAATCCACAAAGCTATCCGGCATACCCTGTTCGCCGGCGGAAAAAGATTAAGACCCTATCTGATGATAAATACTTATCTCCTGTTCAAGGATGATATCCGGCAGACCTTACTGGCCGCCGGAGCTATAGAAATGCTCCACAGTTATACCCTCATCCACGATGACCTGCCGGAAATAGATAATGATGATTACCGGCGCGGGAAAAAATCCTGCCATGTTGTTTTTGGCTCCGACATAGCTCTTCTGGCCGGTGACGCATTACTGGTTTACGCCTTTGAGGCTCTGAACAGCACGGAAATGGATGCAAAACTGAAATTCAATATGATCAGAGAACTGGCTCAGGAAACTGGACATAAAGGTTTAATAGCAGGACAGATGGCAGACATTAAAAATGAAGGGAAAAAGGTCAGCAGGGCAACTCTCGATTTTATTCACAATAATAAAACGGCCCGGATGATAAAGCTGCCGATACGGTTTGGTTGTTATTTAGCCAATACCTCGGAAGATGATCTGGCCCGGATGGAATTATTCGGTGAAAAACTGGGACTGGCTTTCCAAATTGTTGATGACATCCTGGATATTGAAGGCAATCAAAAAACCCTGGGTAAATCTATTGGCAAAGATGCCAAAGTAAATAAGGCAACTTTTCCCGCCGTATATGGCCTGGAAAAATCCCGCACCATGGCGAATGAACTGACAGAAGAAGCAAAAAAACTGCTTGAACCTTATGGGGAAAAAGCTGAACTATTGCTACTGCTTTCAGATTTTATTCTGACCAGAAAATTTTAACAATCAATGCTTAACATTAGAATAAAAAAAATATCAGCTTTAGCTAGAATCCCTGAAAAAATGAGTTCTCTGGCAGCCGGATATGACCTCTATTCTGCTAATCCGCAAGAAATTATAATAAAAAAGAATGAGATCAAAATGATACCGACCGGCATAGCATTAAGCATTCCGCCCGGTTATGAAGCACAGGTTAGGCCACGCAGCGGTCTGGCATTTAAGCACGGGATAGGAATCCTGAATTCTCCCGGCACAATTGATGCAGATTACCGGGGTGAGGTCAGGGTGATCTTATTCAATTTTGGAACAGAGGATTTTACTGTTCAACCCCAGATGAGAATTGCACAAATGGTAGTAAGCAAACACGAAATACTGAACTTCGATCTTACTGAAGATCTAGATGCCACAGAACGGGGTTCCGGCGGATTTGGCCACACCAAGATCTAACCCAAAATAGAAATGTCCCCGAAACCAGTTTTACTACCCTTTGGAAAGACCATATATCAGACCGATCAGGGGCAGTCAATCACTTCTGACAACACTTATCTCGTAGAATTGATCCTGGAGAGTGAGGATCAATCACCACTTCAGGTTATTGATCTGGGCTGCGGCAACGGAATATTATCCATCATGCTGGCACATTACCGGCCAGACTGGCAAATATCGGGACTGGAGATCCAGCCCCATCTAGTAAAGCTGGCCAGAGAAAATTGCGAATCGGCAGAAACTGCTAATATTTCCATCTTTCAACAAGATCTTCGTCACTGGAAAAAAAAAGATCAGTACGATTTAATATTCAGTAATCCACCCTATTATCCGGAAGTTTCAGGGCGGGTAAGTCCCGTTAGAGAAAAGGCGATTTCAAGACATGAAATCACCTGTTCAATGAAAGACATTTTGGACTTTGTAAAAAAATATCTTAAATCTTCAGGAAAAGCATATCTGATCTATCCTTCCACCCGTACAGGAGATATGGAAAAATATGCAAAAAAGGTTGACCTAAATGTTGAAGCTGAATTTTTCTTTAACAAAAATAAAAAGGAAAAGATTGTTTTTCTCCTTACTCAACGGAAATAATTATGTTAAGAATAGATAATCTGGAAATAGCCATAAATGATGAGGTCTTGCTGAAAACAGATTATTTTAATTTGAATGCAGGCGAAAAGGCTGCCATCATTGGTAATAATGATTCAGGTAAAAGTCTTCTGTTAAAGGCTATCCATGGAGATTTTTCAAAATTTACCGGAAATATCTTCATTAAGGAAAAATCCAGTATCTTCTATAAAAAAAGGAAGCAGACCATTCTGGTCGACAGCGTAAACCGGATTCTGGAAAATGAAGATCTATGGAAGAACCTTACACTTCCTCTGCCCGGAGTTTCTTCCCGAACAACCCAGAAGATTAAGCAATTCTGTGAAAAAGCAGGTCTCGACATGCTGCTGAAATCCAAGGCAAAAACAACCTCCTTTTCCACCCAAAAAATGATCGAAGTGATAAGAGCTGTCATACAACTTCCATATATAATATTGATTGATGATATAGATATGTTCTTTGACAGTAACAAACTCAACCACGTGCTGGACATTCTTGATTACGCTACCAATAACGGTTCCTGCGTCCTGGTAACTGCAAAACAGAAAATGGACAATTTCGATCTCAATTATCGGATCCAGAACCATAATCTGGTTAAATTATGAATAAAGAAATTCTGGCATTATTCCTTATCATACTGCTTCTTTTATTAATCTGGGCCGGTATTCCTTATGCTTATTACAAACAGCAGGAAATTTACGACAGGGAAGTGATGGAGACTCCTATTTTGCTGATCTCAGAGTCTTATACCGCTCTGGAATCCCTAAAAACCGTATTGCAAGATCACAGCCTGGTCGATAAAATTATTATTGAAAGAGATTCATTAATTACAAGTAATCTTATAAAAACCTACCAGCTGGAAAAAGCCAGTTCCTTTTTGAAGAAATATGACCTGCCTGATGTTATGAGAATCTATCTGCAGGGCAACGAGGTCAGCTTGACTTCTTATCATGAGCTGGAAGCGCTAGTTTTGTTGAAATTTCCTGACCTGAAATTAAATTACGATCTTGACCATATCCTTCAGCACGACCGTAAATCCGGTGATCTTCTTACTTTGTTCTACGCAGTTAATAGTGCAGTTGCATTTTTGATTCTGCTCTTGCTGACATTTTTGAGATATCATTTTGAAGTGAAAAAGAGCCATTACTGGAGAATTTTCAGGGAAACCGGTGGTCACCCGGGGCATCGCACGCGGCAGTACTGGCTAAATTCACTTTTACTTACCTGTGTTCCTGTTATGCTGGTTGCAGCGACATATTTTCTGTTATCTCAATACAACTTGATCTTTTTCAGTATAAATCCTTATTTGTTTTTAGTTCAGTTTTCAACCCTGCTGCTGGGCAGTTTATTAAGTAGAATTTTCCTGGGAGTCAAAAATTAATGAGAAAGCACATACCTAATTCATTAACTATCCTGCGTTTTCTGCTTGTACCGATTTTCTTCTATTTTGCTTTTTTATCTTCTTCCCCAACAGCCATCATCTGGGCTACGTTGATTTTTTTAATTGCCAGCATTACTGATTATTTAGATGGATTACTGGCTCGCAAACTTAACGCTATAAGCAATTTCGGCAAGATCATGGATCCACTGGCAGATAAAATTCTGGTCATTACAGCTTTAATTGCTCTAGCCTTTAAATTTGCCATCATCCCTGTCTGGCTGGTTTATGTTATCCTGGTAAGAGAGCTTACTGTATCATTTTTCAGGGAGTATTTTGCCAGCAAAAAGATCATTATAGCAGCCAATCTCTGGGGAAAGATCAAGACCTTCCTGCAAATGATAGGAATTATTCTCGCCATGCTCTACAGGTCCAGAACCATTTTGTTCGATACTGAAACAACCCCTCCTTTAGCAAACTCCATTTTTCTTGGATTTTTTATATTCGTAGCTGTTATAACCTGGATATCCGGATTACAATACTTTTTTCTACTTTTAAAAATGAGGAAGAAATGAAAAATCTATTTTTTTCATTTGTTATATTAATGCTTTTATCAAGCTGCTCTACAAGGCGAGAATAAACAACAGAACAATTCCCGGGATTTGAACAAACCAATGTCCTGGGGTCATAAACAATCCATCTATGTTTTTGCCGATGATGCAGTTTGGAAATATGCAGAGAAACCGCTCCGGGAAAGTCTGGAAAGAGTAACTTTCACTACCGACAATGAACAGTATTTTGAACTTGAGCGCATTGATTTTTCCAAACTGGAGCAATTTTACAAATTCAACAATTTGATTTTTTTCTGCGACATATCATCTCAGGGTGAAGTAGCTCAATACGTAAATAGTATCATGGGTGAAAAAGTTTTGGAAGAGGTTAAGGAAAACAGGGTGGGAATTTATCCTCAAACCAATCTCTGGGCGAATGATCAGTTTGTACTCTTCCTTTTAGGGGAAAATGAAGAAAATCTACTGAGACTGAACATCCTGCAGGCAGAGAAAATATTCACGCTTTTCAAGCAGAAATTATACGATCGTATTGAGGAGCAGCTTTATAAATTCGCTACATACGCTTCTTCCACTTTTTCTGGTTATCCCTGGCAGATTAAATTGCCCAAATATTACCTGGTCTATAAGGAAGACAGACCCGCTAATTTTATCTCTTTCCTGGCCAGAAGTAAAGATAAAGCGGACAGATATGTAGCAGTTTATTATGAAAAAATGGCAAAAGAGCTCTTTACCAGAGAATGGCTGAAGGAAAAACGAGCTTCACTTGTCTGGAATTATTACGAGGAAGATGAATTTAAAGATAAAGATGTAAGAATTGAGAATTATGAAATAGCCGGCAGAAAGGGATTCAAGCTTTCCGGACGCTGGCAGAACATGAAATATCTGGTAGGCGGTGCGTTCCAGTCATTCGCTTTCTACGATGAACCCAGCGGCTGTGCTTATCTCATTGATAACTCGGTTTATTATCCTGAAGGGTCGAAACTTAATTCCTTAATGGAGCTGGAAGTAATAAGCAACAGTTTAAAGATAAATTAGCAGAGGAGAGTGTATGAAAAAGCTTATCCCAATCATAGCAATGTTAACCATATTCAGTTTTCTTTCCGGTTATGAGCTGAATAAACTGATAGATTCACCCACTGCGGGAATTCTGCAGAAGGGAGAAGCAGAGATCTCAGCAAAACTGTATAAAAGAAATGGGCTGATCCTGGGAACCCAGGTTGGTCTTTTTCCCCGGTTTATGTTCGGAGTAAGTTATGGAGCCGAGAATATCGTAGGAAACCAGGAACCAGACTGGCACGAAAGGGTTGAATTCAATGCGAAATTCAGAATTCTGGACGAAACAAATACTTTACCGGCCATCGCACTGGGATACGATTCACAGGGTCATGGAAATTATTACAGCGGACTGGAAAGATACGACATTAAATCAAAGGGATTTTTCGGAGTGCTTAGCAAAAATTACTATTTCCTGGGAAATCTGGGATTTCATATGGGACTTAATTACAGCCTGGAACGAGAGGATAATGATGAAGAGGTTAATGTCTTTGCCGGTCTGGATAAATCTATTGGAGACGCTGTAGTCTTCCTGTGTGAATATGACCTGGCCTGGAACGATAATGATGGCTGGAAGAATGATACTCTGGATGAAACCATGAAAGGCATGGGATACGGATATCTGAACGCATCTTTTGATATTTATTTCACAGAATACCTGATCCTGAAAATTTCCATGTATGACCTGCTGGAAAACAGGCAGGACACAGAAGGCAGCGACAGAACGATCAGCCTTCTGTATTATATGACTTTTTAAATTGAATGAATAAATTTAACTTATTACTTTTAGCTATCATTCTACTGTCCGGCTGCAGCATAAGCAGTAGATCTGCATCTGTAGCACCCCGCAAGGAATATGATCCCAATGCTTTATACTACTATTCCATGGCAGAAGCAGCTTTGCAGATGAAAGACCTGAATTCTGCGGCAAGCCTGTTCCGCAAGGCTTCCACCTATGAACCGGAAAGCATTGAGATAAAAGAAAGGCTGTTGGAAGTTCTGTCCATTCAGGCAAATTACGATCCTCAGATCAACAGTGAGATCATTGAAATCGGGGAATCCTGTATTGCTAGAAAAGATTGTCCTAATACTATCAGAATCATCCTGGCTGAAGCCTGCAGCTTCGCAGGAGACCTTGAAAAAGGAGACCTCTATCTGAAGCAGGCGCTGGATCATGAACCATCCATGAATCTTTATCTTTCCTATTACCTGTTCCGTAAAAACCAGATGCAGGATGATGACATAACTCTTTTGGAAACGGCCCTTCAGGAAAAATGGGATGATCTGCAGACGGTTATGATGATAGCAGAACTCTATGGTGCAATCAACCCGGATTCGAGCTTGATAATTTTGGACAAAGCTTATGATATTTGGAGTGAAGAAAGAGTATTGAGACCCATTCTGGCTTTTCACGAACAGCGTGGAGAAACTGCTCTGCTGGTAAATAAAATCCAGCAGCACCTTGATGCCAAAAGACCGGCTTCTGATTTCCTGAAAGAAACCCTGATAAGTATTTATTTCAGGGCCAGGAATTTTCAGGCAGTCGTTGACAATCAGGATATCTGCCTGGAACTGGATAAAGATCCGGTCCTGCGGTACCTGTTTTTTTCAGCCATGTCTTTGAAAAAGAATGACCTGGCACTCTCAACCGCAAAGATCATCGAGCAAAAAGCAGATCTGCCAGAAGAGATTAAACCACTTTTCCATGCTTACTACGGTTATGTTCTGTTTGCCCAGAAGGACTTTCAGTCATCAGGAAAGCAATTTCTGCTGACCAATAACATAAATCTTGTGCTTGATATTATCACGGAACTGGGTATGGCCAGTGATATCGGCGCATCTGATCTGAAAGAATTTGCTGAAGCTCTGCTGGCTGAATCCGAGCAGCCTGATATGGCTCATTTTCTTTCCGGATTCCTATATGCTTTAATAGATGATAAGGGAAACAGTGAGGAATATCTGAGCCGTGTTTCTTTTGAGTTCCTACAGGAAAACGGTCTGGTGGAATCTGCTGCTATATTACTGTTAAATGTTAATGAGACTGATTTGGCTCGGGTTGAGGAACTACTATCAAAAAGAAAGGATAAAATTCCATCTTTTAATGAAATAGCCGGATTTTATTTCTACAATGAAGGGCAAGATTCTATCGCCTATAATTACTTCAATGCTGAAATTGAGGATAGTCCTGCACCTTCCAGAAGATTGATTTCGGCTGCAGTTATTATTGCTGAAAAAAGGCAGGATATTGATTTCATCACGAGAGCTTTGGATATTTCATTGCAATTATATGAAGACGATCCGGAGATCTTGAATCTGTTTGGTTACACCATAGCGGACATGGCTATTGAAGCTGAATACGAGAGAGCTGAAAGAATGCTGACAAGTGCCATTGACGCTGCTCCTGATAATCTGATGTACTGGGACAGCCTGGCCTGGCTCTATTTCCGTATGGGCAAATACGAAAAAGCACTGGCAGCTATGGAAAAACCGCTTTCCATGGAGATCAATAACAGCGAGATTGCTTATCACCTGGGTGAAATATTTTTAAAAGCTGCTGACAGGGAAAATGCCAGAAAATATCTGGAATTGGCAGTTGAACTTGACAACGATTCCGATGCAGTGAATTTATCTCGCAAGTTATTGCAAGATTTTAGTGATTTTAAGGAGAAATAAATGAAATTCATATTTTCCAGAATAAATACTATAATTCTGATTGTTGCCATAATAATTACAGTTGCTGCCTATATAATAATGAGGACGGGCGACAAGGTTATCTCACCAGTCCTGCTTATAATTGCTTACGTTGTTTTATTCCCCCTAGCTATTATTACAGGAATCAATAATAAAAATTCAGCTGCAGCCAAATAATGCACAGTAAGTACCTCACTGAAGAATTTATTGCAAAACTGGATAGATTCAACCTGCGTGCCAGACTAATAGTGGAAGGCTTTATCGTAGGACTGCACAAATCACCTTACCACGGATTCAGTGTTGAATTTTCCGATCACAGACAATACAACCCCGGAGATCCTATTGGGAAGTTGGACTGGAAGGTCTTTGCCAAAACAAACCGTTATTATATCAAGCGTTTCGAAGAAGAGACAAATCTTAAATCATATATAATTGTCGATCACAGCAATTCCATGCAGTATTCATCAGGAACTATTTCCAAGCTGGAATATGCCAAAGCATTTGCCTCCGCTCTTTCCTACCTGATGATTTCACAGCAGGATGCAGTAGGACTTTTGACTTACAGCGATAAGATAACTACTTATATCCCGCCCCGCTCCATGCGTTCTTACTTGAATGTAATTTTTAAGGAATTATTTAATTTGAAACCTGAGAATAAGACCAGGACCGCGGAAATACTACATTCTCTGGCCGATAGAATTAAAAAACGGGGATTGATAATCCTTATTTCCGACCTGATTGATGACCCGGACAGGATACTGCAGGGACTGCAACATTTCAGGCACCAGAAACATGAAGTTATCCTGTTTCATATCCAGGATAAAGCGGAACTTGATTTCGATTTTAAATATGAAACTGAATTTATAGATTCAGAGTCAGGCGAGAAAATAACGGTTAATCCCTGGCAGATCAAAAAAGATTATTTGACCGCTTATAACGAAAACACACAATACCTTAAAACAAAATGTCATGAATCATTTATTGAATACAATCCCATTACCACGGAAACTCCTTTCGACGAAAGTCTGCTGCAATATCTCATAAAAAGATCCAAACTAATGTAAAAAACTGCAGACATTTCACATCCTTCCTGTCTCAAACATTCAGAAAAGGGGGAAGCATGAAAATTTTTGCAATATTCGCAGTACTGATGGTAACTTTGTCATTCAACCTTAAAGCAGAATTATCCTACCCGATAGTCGATACCGGCCAGATAATTACCTATGATAACAACCAGGAGATCGCAAGCCCTGGCAGCAATGATGCATTTTATGGCCAGGATGCTCAGACAATAGGCCTCCAACCATCCTACACAGATAATGGAGATGGCACTATATCGGATAATGTGACAGGATTGATGTGGCAGAAAAGCCCCGATATGGATGGCGACGGCGATATAAATTATGAGGATAAAATGAGTTATGAGGAAGCTTTGGCCGGAGCTGAAGATTTTGATCTGGCTGGATATAATGACTGGCGGCTTCCCAACATAAAGGAGATCTACTCGCTTATCATGTTCAGCGGTCTCGATCCCAGCGGATGGAATGGCTCTGACACAGATCTGCTTTCACCTTTCATTAATACCGACTATTTCGATTTTGCCTATGGAGATACTGACGCCGGCGAAAGGATAATCGATGCCCAGATGGCCAGCTCTACTTTGTATGTAGGAACCACAATGAATGGCGCAGAAACCATGTTCGGAGTTAATTTTGCCGATGGCAGGATCAAGGGATATCCAACCGGACCCATGCCAGGTCAGACTGAAGATAAACAATTCTACGTCTATTTTGTGAGGGGAAATTCAACTTATGGAGTGAACAGCTTTACAGATAACGGAAACAGCACGATCAGCGATGCTGCGACCGGATTAATGTGGTCACAGGATGACAGTGGTGCCGGGCTGAACTGGGAAGAAGCTTTAGCCTGGGTTCAGCAGAAAAATGATGAGAATTATCTTGGTTACAGCGACTGGAGGCTGCCCAATATCAAGGAACTGCAATCGATAACGGACTACACCCGAGCTCCTGATGTTACAGGATCAGCAGCGCTTGACCCTGTTTTCAATGTTTCAGAGATAGAAAACAGTATTGAAGAAACAGATTATCCCTATTTCTGGAGTAGTACCACTCATGCCAATATGGTCAATGGCGGGTATGCTTCTTATGTAGCGTTCGGCAGAGCTTCCGGTTGGATGGAGGACCCCCCGAATTCCGGCAATTACACTTTTATGGATGTTCATGGCGCCGGCGCTCAGCGCAGTGATCCCAAAAGCGGTGATCCTGATGACTGGCCTTATGGAAACGGACCTCAGGGTGATGTGATCTCGATCTATAACTATGTTAGGCTGGTTAGAGATATCGATGCAACCGGGCTTAATGATGACACTGTTCCAGATGGAAATCGTTCTTTCCTGAATCAAAACTATCCGAACCCGTTCAATCCCAGTACTACTCTGTCATTTTATATTGATTCGGATAATTTTAATGACGCGGAGCTTGAGATCTTTAATATAAAAGGGCAATTGATCAGAAGTTATTCTCTTGCAGCAGATCAAACTTCGCTGGTATGGAACGGAACTGATGAAACCGGAAATAAAGTGTTTTCAGGTCTGTATTTTTATCAGCTTAAGATAAATGATCAGATCGCAGATTGCCGGAAATGTTTATTGCTTGAATGATCTTTTCCAGAAATATTGGACATTTTTCGGTATTTTTCTGAATTTGTTTAATAAATTATATAAACAAGGAAATTAGAATGGAATTGAAAATTCGGAAGAAACATGAAAACAGTAAAATGTGTTTTGTCTGTGGTCTAAAAAATAATTTCGGTTTGAAGGCAGCATTTTTTGAGCTGGAAAATGATGAGCTGGCAGCAGTATTCACTCCGGATGATCGGCATCAGGGTTATCCTGGTCGTCTGCATGGAGGTATTGCCAGTGCTATTCTGGATGAAACCATCGGCCGGGCGATAATGATCGAGGATGACAACATCTGGGGAGTAACAGTCGATCTGAATGTTAAATTCAAAAAACCTGTTCCTCTGAATGTAGAGTTAAAGATTATAAGCAGAATTACTTCCCAGAATAAAAGGTTTTTTGAGGGAACTGGTGAACTGGTGTTGCCGAACGGAGACGTTGCTGTAACCGCTTCCGGAAAATACATAAAACTTCCATTAGATAAAATTGCTGATTTTGATGAAGATGAACAGGAATGGAAGGTAGTTTCTTTCCCAGAAGATCCGGAAAGCATCAAATTTTAAAAACTTCAGAGCGGAAACTGCAGAGTTTTAGTAATATTAAATCAAAAAATATGTTGCCCTGGCAGGTTTTGATAACCTGCCAGGGTTTTTTTATTGAGAGGATTTAACCCTGAAAAGGTCAATTTCCAGGAAATCCTGAGAAAGACCTTTTTCTTGCTCCCAAATTTTACCCGCCTCTGATGGATTTTCATAGAAACCGTAAACCGTTACGAAGAAAAACTTCGCAACGAGATATGACAGAAAAAGTTTCCTGCTAGGGATTTATTAAGTATAATAAGCAATCCTTTTTGAAGAACACACCATTGCGGAGGTCTATCTGTTTGCAACAGATTAAGACCATCCGCAAGGTGATATTTACATTTGTCACTATTTCAATAACAGCATTTTTCTTGTTGAAGTGTAATCCCCCACACTCAATCGATAGAAATAAATTCCGGATGGAACGGGTTGATTGTTGTCATCTGTTCCATTCCAGGTTACTTCTGAGAGTGTGTGAACCGGAGAAGGGGAGACTGGGAGCGTTTTAATTCTCTGACCTTTGACATTAAATATTGTTAGCTCAATATCATCTTGGTCGCTATTATTTGATAATTGAAATCTGATAACTGTTTCCGGGTTAAACGGATTTGGCACATTGGCGAACAGCTTCGTTTCTGCCGGCAGAGTCTGATCTTCGGCGTCAGCAGGAGTTGTTTTATTTATCACATTGGAGAATGAGGGTATTGATTCCACTCCGTTGGTATGAACCGCGGTAACAGCATACTGATATTCTCCCTGGTTCAGTGCACCCCAGGTAAGGTCTGTGTAAGTAGTATCCAGTACCGTATCTTCCAGTTCGGTCCAGTGATTGGGATTGTTCTGGTAAACATGGGGAAAGCGGTAAACTGCGTAAGCTTCAAATTCACGGTCTTCACTTACAAATTGCGGTTCGGTCGATCCGATCATCCCGTAATCCAGTCCATAAGCTCTTATCATCATATTCCTGGAGAAATTAAACTCCCCGATATCAGTCCAGTTCGGGTCAGCAGAACTCCAGTTTTCAGAAGCCAACTGGGTACCAGGAAAGAATTCCCATGGTGCTCCGATTCCGTCATCAAGTCCCATCCCAGTATACAGATTAGCTGTTATCACACCTACCAGGAAGCCATTTGGTGCAGACACTGCTTCCGGGAGCACATAAGTGTTCCATTGATCATCTGAGTTCGGAATATTTCCGGTAAGATGGAGCAGTTGTTCTGCATCAGGGATTCCGCCGCCTGTTAGGCCCAGCAGTATAAGTTTTACGTTGGCATGTGAGCCGAAAGTGGCAGTAAGGTACCAGTGGATCTCTTGGATAACAGCATTGTTTTCGTGAACCGCCCCAAAAACTGCATTAGGTGGTGTATTACTGAAACCGATCTGTCCGGTGACCTCACCGTCATCATAACGGAATTCGCTGCCGCCTACACCTGGTCCGCTCCAATTCAACGCAACAGCGGTACCCTGTAAATTCTGTTCGCCATGAACATTAGAGGGTGGTTCCGTAAATTCGTTCAGAAGAATGACACCAAGGTCAAGATCCGCACCTTCCACATTTACTATGTCATTGCTGGAATTATACTCCTCGTGGTTAACTTCAATATCATAGGTGAGATTGGCATAAACTTCCGGAATGCTGAATAATCCATCCGCGTCTGTTGTGACCTGGTAATTGTTAAATCCTGTAAGGCTGACCTCTGCTCCTTCCAATCCGATCTCAGGGAAATCACTTCCTGCCACAAAACCTGAAACTGTTACCACCCCGAGAGGTGAAAGGTTGAATTCAAGCTCCAGGGTTTCACCCTCTACCACCTCGCCTGCCAGAGTCTGGGGAGTATAGCCGAAGGCACTGGCTGTGAAGTTATAGTTTCCTACCAGGACATTGCCCAGGAAGAACATTCCTTCACCATTACTATAACCGATCTGTTGAGTCTGTTCTATGGTTATTAAAGCACCTTCTAGAGGCACTCCATTCTCATCATAAATATAACCACTCACATCGCCCATGGAACCCTGGTAAAAGGTAAATCTGGTATTGGGAAATTTTTCGAAGGAATAACCTTCCGGTGGAGCATAGGGATCTAGTACCAGAACATTATCTCTTTCATACCGGGTTCTATCCATAATATCGGCTGTCTCGGTAAGATAGAAGTAATTCGTGCTGCTGTAGGAATTAGTATCCATTGGCCGGTGAACCATTACCACCAGGTTATCGCCCTGATAATAATATGGGGTTGTAAGATTAATATTGATTTCATTCTCTCCGGGAGGGAAGTTCACATTCCCATTAAACACCTGAGTGAGTTGTGAAGCTGGGATCCAGCCGTCTGCCAATGTGGCCAGGGTGGTTTCACCCATCCAGATGGAAACCTGCTGCTGCTGCAGATTATCTGTAAAATTGTTGAAATAGGAAATCTCGTTAATGAACCCGGTGAGATTGTTTAATTCGGAGGATAAATAAATACATTCGGTTAAACTGTTCAGGTATTCAAAAGAGATGGGCAGCCTGGTATTCTGTTCAGTTCCTTCACCCACCTGTACCTCAAGAATTCCCTGGGGAAATATTTCTATTTCCATAGAAGGGGTAAGATCGTTGTTGGTGTTTTCGTCACCATCCAGAAAAACCCTTCCATAAAGCTGGGTCGTACCGGAAGATTCATCAACAGGAATATTCCACTGCAGATCGTGAGCAGCGATCTCACCCGGTAGAATTGTTTCATTTACTTCGATGGAAGCCAGTTCCATATTGCCCAGTTTAAATAGTTTCACCGTATAGGAATTTTGAGAAAATTCTCCTACATTCTTCACCAAAATCTGATAAATTTCACTATTTCCGGCATTTACGATTGTGGACCCGGATATTACCTGTCCGGAAAGATCGTTATCGTAAACCGTGGGTTGCCCTATAATAATAATATCATCCAGACAGACACCATAGCCATAGCCATCCACCCCTTCGAAAGCAATACTGTAAGTTGTGCTGGGATTGGGCAGAATCACGTTTCTTTCTGTCCATGCAGGAGTATCAGCGGTAAATGATTCGATAATAGTCCAGGGGGCAGCAGGGGCATTCCGGTAATAGATATTCAGTTCATCCTGATCCAGGGCCCATTCAGCTTGAGCATGCCAGAAATTAAGAGTTCCATTATTAGCTGTTCCCAGGTTGAAGTCCGGTGAGATCAATCTGGTTGTATTACCGGTAGTAGAGTGAAGAAAGGCTGCATTAAATTCACCCCCGTGAGCTCCGGCAGGATTTCCGCTCGCTCCACCGGTCTGTACAACCCAGTCATTTGTTCCGGAAACATATTCCTGAGTCCAGCCAGGTGGAAGTTCTCCATCTTCAAAATTAACATCAGCCAGATATTCAGTACCCTGCGGTAGAATGTGGATAGCAAAATTTTCAGTGCTGTTATTATAGACATTTTCATCTTCGGGGAATGTTACCTGGCCATAGATGTAGGTGTAAGATTCAGGTTCCGATTCAGGAATATTCCAGACAACATAATGGGTCTCGATTGCTCCAGCCGCAATTTCAGATTCTATCTGAGCTGATCCGACCTGGATATCACCTTCCCGATAAATGCTTAAAGTGAAATCTGAGACCGGGTTGATCCCGGCATTCTGAATTGTTACGGCATATGATTCTGAGTTTCCTGCCGTAACATTTTGAGGACCTTCGATCGTTAAACCCTGCAGATCGTAATTATACATCGGATTGCCATCAACGTGAACGTCATCAATACAGACGCCATAGCCATATTCGGCATATCCTTCGAAAGCTACATAATAGGTTGTTGAGGGACTGGGCAGCACTACCTGCCTGAAGTTCCAGCTGGAGGTATTGGCCGTATAGGAAGTCAGAAAAATCCATTCTCCGTCGATTGCATTTTTATAATAGATCCGTAACTCATCTTGATAACCAACCCAGGATTGCTGGGCATGATAAAAAGTAAGGGTGCCGACCTCGTTGATCCCCAGGTTAAACTCTCTGGTCACCAGCCTGGTTGTTGCACCGTCTGTACTTGTATTAAAAAATCTGGCATTAAGAAAACCGTTATAAGCTGATTCAGGGTGGGCATTATAACCACCGTTAGTGTAAGCCCAGTTTACGGTACCATCAACAAATTCCTGCGTCCAACCAGCAGGCAGAACACCACCTTCGAAACCTTCTTCCAGAACTGTTTCTGCTGAAAGCAGCATGACAGATAATAAAATAAATAGGATTAACAGATTCTTCATTAAATCTCCTTGTTCAGTATATAGTTTTTATAAAATTATTCAGCAAAATGGTAATCATCACGGCAAAGACGAGAAGTGTTGCCGCAATCAACCAGAAGCCTAACGCATATTTTTTAGCCTGGTCACCCCGGGTAAGTTTTGTATCTCTAATCACTTTAATGCCAGGAGGAGGGAATTGACCGGAGCGATATGTTTTTGCCCCGACAATTATAAAATAAGCCATAAAGGCGGCCATTATAATAGGATTTATCAAAATGAAAGCTTTGACCAGGCTCATCAATTTCATCATGGCCTGTTCAGGATGTGTATCAGCCAGTTTGCTAAGATCACCATAATAATTCTGCCAGTAACGGTAAATGAACAGAGCAGCAATTATTAATAATACTATCAGAACAAGGTAAACGATTCTGGTCTTTTTATCTGCCCTGATTATCTTCTCATCCATACAACCTCCGCGCAAACCATTTTTTCATGAAAGAATTATTCCAAATTTATAAAAATATTTAACAATGAAGTCAACTGCTTTTCTATTCTTAGTACTATTATTTTAATAAATCCAAATTATACAGTAGAACTTTGAGGAAAAGGATCAGATTTTTTCAGATTGAGAATTTGAAATATTATCAATCGAATATCCATAAGATATCTGAGACCTGTTTTGTGAATTACACTGGTAAAAAGTAGTGATGGCAAATGTGAATTTCTACTGCATATTCCAGGTTAAGGATTCCTGCTTAATGAAGAAAAAGAATTAAACATAAAAATGATCAGATCTTATTAACCCTTTAAAATTCAAAAACATAAAGTGCTGATTCAGATTAAATTCTTTACAAAAATTCCCGACTTAAAAAATCTTCTACGGTTTAAGTTTTAGAATCTGGCAATTAATGCCAGATAGAGGAGTTTATATGTATAAATTAAATGTAAAGTCTCATTTTTCCTCAGCTCATAAGCTTATCGGCTATGATGGCCCCTGCCAGAATCTGCACGGGCATAACTGGGAGGTAAGAATAGGTATCCTCTGTGAAGAAACCGATGAGATCGGTCTGACAATAGATTTTGGTGATGTTAAAGAGGATTTGAACGAGATCATAAATAAACTGGATCATACCTTATTAAACGACCTGGAGTATTTCCAGGACTGCAATCCTACTTCGGAAAATATTGCTAAATTCTTCTTTCAGGAATTAAGTCTGAAAATAAATGATGAGAATTGTAGGTTAGCAGAGGTAGAGATCTGGGAGTCAGAAAAAACATCTATTGTATATTTTGAGCAGGCCTAAAATTTCATGATCCGAATTGTGGAATCGAAGTTTATTAAAAGCGCTGTACATCCCAAGGATTTTCCGGCTTCGGAATTTACCGATATTGCCTTCGTAGGCAAGTCTAATGTTGGAAAATCCTCCATGATCAATACTCTGCTCAATCGAAAAGCCATCGCTAAGATCAGTTCCACACCCGGTAAAACAAGATTGATAAATTTTTTTGAGATCCGCTTCAAACTGGATCAGGCAGACGAAGAGGGAATGGTTAATTTCATCGATCTTCCCGGTTACGGCTATGCTAAAGTAAGCAAATCAGAACGGGAAAGCTGGCGAAAAATGGTCGTTGATTATTTCAACTATCGCATTCAGATAAAAGGGGTAATTGTGCTTATTGATATCAGGCACAAAGCTGACCCCAAGGATGTTATAATGATCAACATGTTAAAGGAAAGGGATATTCCGTTCAGAATTGCTGCCACCAAGGCGGACAAGATCCCCAAGTCGAAAATTCCGGCGACCCTGAAAAACCTGGCTATTCAATATGAAATTGAAAAAAGTGCTATCATAGCTTTTTCCGCACTAAAAAAAGTTGGCATTCCTGATACCTTGAACTGGATATATAATTGCATCTGCTGATTTCTAATTGACATGAACTGATATTTGTTTAAAGTTCATTTTT
The DNA here is from genome assembly GCA_942491655.1 of Cloacimonadaceae bacterium (SeqCode). GTDB lineage: Bacteria > Cloacimonadota > Cloacimonadia > Cloacimonadales > TCS61 > SDB. Next base: position 2,647 of record CALOBL010000012.1, on the reverse strand, counting down.
TTAAGGAAAATACATGTTAGAAAAAATAAAGAAGCCCTGTAATGTAAGGAAATTATCTCTTCCTCAACTTAAGGAACTGGCAGCCGATGTAAGGCAGAGGATCATCGAAGTTACAGCCAAAAACGGTGGCCATATAGCTCCCAGCCTGGGAGCCACGGATCTGGCTGTTGCACTTCTGAAGATCTTTGATCCGCTGAAGGACAGAATAATTTGGGATGTAGGCCATCAATCCTACGCCTACAAGATCCTTACAGAAAGAAACGACAAATTTGACACACTTCGGAAGTATAAGGGAATAAGCGGTTTTAACAATATTTTTGAAAGCCCATATGATGCTTTCGGTGTCGGCCACAGCAGCACTTCCATCTCGGCAGCGCTTGGCATAACAGTGGCGAAAGAATACAAAGGAGAAAAGGGCAGAACCATTGCCGTGATTGGTGATGGCGCTCTAACCGGAGGTATTGCTTTCGAAGGTTTGAACAATGCCGGGCATCTGCATAAGAACATGATCGTTATTCTCAACGATAATAATATGTCAATTTCCAAGAATGTGGGAGCCCTACAAGCTTATTTAACCAATATTCTGGTCAGCCGTTCCTATAACGCATTAAAAGCCAAGATCTGGGATCTGTTCCAGCATTTTCCCAAGCGTATCAAGCGAAGACTTATCGTTGTATCTCAGAAATTCGAAGAGAACCTGATCAATTTCTTCGTCCCCAATGTTGTCTTTGAAGATCTGGGGTTCAAGTATGTAGGTCCGGTCGATGGTCACGATATTTCCAGAATGACCAAGATCTTCCGTCAGGTCTCCAGGAACATGGTAGGTCCGGTACTGGTGCACATTGTCTCTAAAAAGGGGAAAGGTTATGAATTTGCCGAGGAAGATGCTCCCCGTTTTCATGGACTGGGACCTTTCGTGGTGGAGACAGGAAAATGTGTCACAATAAAGAATCTGTCCTATTCCAAGCATTTCGGTCAGGAATTGAGCAAGTTAGCAGCGAGGAACAAAAAAATTATCGCTATCACTGCCGCAATGACAGACGGAACTGGCCTGGTGGAATTTTCCAGAAAATATCCGGACAGATTTTTTGATGTGGGGATTTGCGAACAGCATGCTGTAACATTTGCGGGAGGATTGGCAGTAGAAGGGTTTGAAACCATTTGTTGCCATCTATTCAACCTTTTTGCAAAGGGCTTATGATCAGATCATTCACGATATTGCCCTGCAGAAACTGCCAGTTGTTTTCTGCCTGGACAGGGCCGGCCTGGTAGGAGAAGATGGTGCAACTCATCATGGTGTATTTGACATTTCCTATTTAAGATTGATCCCCAATCTGATCCTGATGGCACCAGCCAATGCAGATGAATTCACAGAGATGCTGAAACTGGCAGCTTCCTATAAAAAGGGTCCCATTGCCATACGTTATCCCCGCGGTAATGCTTTGTTCTGTCAAACCGCATCTGCACCGGTTGAAATCGGCAAATTTGATGTAAAGCAAAAGGGTAAAAAAATAGCTTTAATCGGAATCGGGGCAGCTTTTAACGATATGGGATCCGTTTATGACTTGCTTAAGAAAGAATTCCCGGACCAGCATTATTCTCTGATCAATGCCAGGTTTGCCAAACCTCTGGATGAAGAACTGCTTCATTCACTTGAAAAGGATACAGATATGATCTTCACTCTGGAGGATAACAGTCTGATCGGAGGATTCGGCAGTGCAATTAAGGAATTTTATGCAAACTCCAGGATGAAAGTCTACTCTTATGGTATTCCTGATAAATTTATTACTCATGGAAGTACCGCTGAACTAAAAAAATCTATTTACTTGAGACCAGTTCAAATAAAGAATAAAATAATTAAAATCTTAACTTCTGATCATGGATTATAAGAACGACACTATCTGTGCTATTTCCACCCCCGCTGGTGTGGGCGGCATAGCTGTGATCCGGGTCAGCGGCTCTGACTCCATTAAGGCAGTTGATAAAATATACCGGGGAAAACAACCCATCTCAGAATTCAACTCCCATCAGGTTAGATTTGGCCGGATTGTTTCTAACGGCGAGATCGTGGATGAGGTTTACGTTTCGCTGTTCCGCGCTCCCCGCAGTTATACGGGTGAAGACGTCATCGAAATTTCCTGTCACGGCAGCACTTTTATTGCCGGCAGAATTCTGGAGCTTCTACTGCAGGATATCCGCCTGGCTGACCCCGGAGAATTCACTCAGAGAGCATTTTTCAATAATAAAATTGATCTCACCCAGGCAGAAGCGGTGGCCGATCTTCTGCAGGCTAAAACCAAAAGATCTCACCGGGCGGCAGTTGAACAGCTGGAAGGCAGCCTGCATAACAAGATCGCTAATCTTCTGGAGCGGATAACTTCCTTAAGAACATTGCTGGAACTGGAAATCGATTTTCTGGAACAGGGCCTGATAGATACAGATCGAGATAAGCTGCTGGAAGATATCAGGAAGCTTGGATCTGATCTGAAGAAATTATCTGCTTCAGGAACAGAAGGTTTAATTTTAAAGGATGGCTTTAAGGTAAGCTTGGTCGGGGCACCTAATGTCGGGAAATCGAGCATATTCAATTCATTTCTGGAATCTGAACGGGCGATCGTAACTCCGATACCGGGTACGACCAGGGACT
>CALOBL010000011.1:0-226074 GCA_942491655.1 Cloacimonadaceae bacterium (SeqCode) | reverse complement strand
TCGAAAAAAAGACCGCCCCGAAGGGCGGTCTTCCCAGCCCCTGGAAGGGGAGAGATGAGTTAGAAGTAGATGCGCCGCCAGTATAAGAAGTGAAACTATCTCGTGCATCTCGGGAACATTTCTCAGCTTGCCAAAGGTTTTGCAGTTTCGGTGTTATTCGACGAGCAGCGGCTCGATCCGCCTGACACAATTGACGTCGGCGTCGAAGTGCTGATACGCACGTAGAGATGGAAGGCAGCGGACTCGAAGCCCTGGTCGAGGGCCAGAAACCGGCGATTGACCTCAGAGCCGGTAATTTGCAGGCTCATCGACATTGGCGAAGGTTCCGACAGGAAGAATACCATTAGATGGTACACCACCGAGAGTGCCGGCTCCGGTGGAGCAACGGATGCCGTTGGCAGGCACACCACAGGAGTGTCCGCCGTTCCCGTTGCTACCTATGACGAAGCCGTCATTAACCTGGCTGCAGACCGCCCCAGAGGGCGGTGTCACCGTACATGCAGGCCCAAACAAGCAGCACTTCCGCAGGATACCGGCCTTGAGCGTCCCATGCGGTGTCATCTCTGGTGCCTGCCTGTGCGTGAAGAAGCCAATGGCATTGGTGTCGTTGGTCTCTGACGTGCTGAAGACGCCGACGACAAACAGTCCGCTTGGCTTGTGCTTCAGGCCGACGGAGCCAGCCCATTCGTCGAAGTCGCGCTGGAAGAAGGTTGTTTTCTGGTGTTTCCGCCCCTCACGATCGACCCGTCAGGCGGGGGAATTGCGGAACAGTGCCGGTTGCCGCCGCCGCCGCCAGCCTGCAAGCGCTCGTCGCGTAAATTCTCATAGGCGACGTTGGCGGAGAACTTCCAGGTGTCGTTGAAGGTGTTCTTGTAACGCAGCGACGCGCCCCAATCGTCGTCCTCGAACCAGCCCCCTTGGACATTGAAGCCTTCAAAAAGCCCTTTGAAGTCAGGCGAGGAATACTCGACGCCGTTGCGGCGCGTCGGGCAGTTGAACTGATCGCCGGCGCTATAGCAGCGGGCGATATCGACCATCTCAGAGACGATAGTCCCTCAGCGTTATTGAAGCCGGTGGGCCGCAAGCGGAAGGAAGGGTTCATGCGAAAATCGGAAACGAGAGTATCCGATAGGCCGCCGCCCTCGCCCTTTACCGTGGAGATGTACTCCATCGCGTTTTTGGTGATGTCGTATTTGGGCGTGGCGGTGAGGCCCCAGTTCAGCGTGCCGTAGTGCGGATTGGCGAGGTACATCTGCGACCAGCGCACGGTTATCGGACTGGGGTCTAGAGCAGTTGTTATCGTTGAATTGGTTCAGTTGCTGAGAAGCGGCGTGACGGTATTCCCACTCCACCGCTTCAGTAGCCACCTTCCCAGTCGCTGACTATCTTTTGGCCTTGCCTTTGATGCCGGTGCGGGTTGAGTCTCATTGTAGTTGTTGACGGTGTGGGTATTCTGCTCGCCGCCATCGTCCCACCACATCGTGGCGTAGTTGACCTTGCCGTAAATCTGCACCGAGACCTTTTTGTTGCCTTTGCGCACCGTGGTTGCCTCAAGCTCGGCAACGCGCTCCTCGAGATCGGCGCAACAATCGCCGCCGAGATCGGCCGCCTTGGCCGGTTTTGCACCGAAGACCGTCGCACCCACACAAAGAAGGGCAGCGATCGCCGTTAGGCTGGCGGTCTCCCTCAATCCCCCGGTCATGACCCCTCCACTTTTGTTTAAAGCCTGCGGCTTCCCCGGTAAGCCGCCTGATTCCCTGCCTCCGAACAAAGATCCCCGTCCGATACGACCTGGCTTCGGAGCCTTAAATTTGACGGCCTGAGCCTAGAAGCTGAGCAATGACAATCTCGTGACAGATCGGCGACAGAAGATTTTTCTAGTGCAAGTGTTGCAGCCTAGACACGGAGGATTGAAGCGGTCACTAATCTGCCGCTTACTTCCTGCTTTGAGGGACAACAGGGCATGGGCTCGGATGCCACAGGAGAAACGGCCCCGTGTGCACTATAGTGACTACCAGTTGCGGGTCCCTGCCCTGCTATGCACTGGCTTTCTGGTTGTCGTAGCGGAGCTCAAGCGGGCCAGCGACTCCACTCAGGTCCGCGAAGTCCGAGCAACGCGTTGATGTGTCGGGATTGAAGCGATCGAAAGCGGACACGCAGCGCGACACTTTCCTGCCACTACCCTCTACCGCACCAGGTCGTGCCATGTGTGGACGGCTCCCTGTTGGCAAGGGCTTTTCGGAGGTGATGCACGGCTGGTCGGTGCTGCCATGTGTCCGGCCTGTTGATGCGGCGCTTTTCGCGTGGCCGCTGGCCATAATGCTCTCCGCGAAATCAGGTCCCGGTCAAAAGCACGCAGTCAAAAGCTGCCGTGGCACGATGGTCGAGCCAATCGGCGCCGCAATCGATCATCACGCGCGCATGCCCTTCCCGCACCAGCAAAGCGCTGTGGCGGAAATGGCGGCGAGACCTGATCTTGATCTCGCCGCGGGTGCCGAGAAAGGTGAGCTCGATGCCGCGCTCCTAACCCTTCTTGATCGCGATCCTCTTCTCGTTCTTCTGCCTCTGGACTTTTCGGCAATCTTATCGTGGCCAATAGCGTTGCTCGGGGCCAATAATACTCCGTTTCTTTCCCTCCTTGCTCTCTTTCTTGTTGACCCTCGTCAAGAGCCTGGATGGGACGGCTGGTATGTTTTCGGTGTGGACGACGTGATCAACGAGATCGAGACTGGCTCGTGACAGCGGGGGACATTGGTTTGAGTATCGAAAAGGAGAACAACATGCAGATACCCTTGCAGATCAGCTTTCGGAACATGGACCCCTCGCCTGCCATCGAAGCGGTCGTCCGCGAGAAAGCAGCCAAGCTCGACCGCTTCTTCGAGCGCATCGTGAGCTGCGACGTGACCATCGAGGCGCCGCATCGCCATCACCACAAGGGCAAGCTCTACAAGGTCCGCATCGACATCGGCATGCCCGGCAAGGACGTGCATGTGAATCAGGAAGGCCCGAAGAACCAGGCGCACGAGGATATCAATGTCGCGATCCGCGACGCCTTCGACGCCGCGGTGCGCCAGCTCGAAGATCATGCGCGGAAGCTTAGAGGCGACGTCAAATCTCGCGCATCCTAGTTTTTTGTTCTGTACTCCACCGCGTGAAGAGGAGTTCGCGATGAAAGTGAGAGACATGATGCATAAGGGCGTCGCATGCGTTTCGCCCGACACCGCAATCGACGCCGTCGCCAAGAAAATGCGCGAGCTCGATGTCGGCGCCATTCCGGTCGCCGCCAACGGCAATCTCGTCGGCATGATCACCGACCGCGACATCACCATCCGCTGCGTCGCCGGCAACGAGGCCATGTCGAAGGTCAAGGCCAAGGACGTGATGACGTCCGGCGTGGTCTATTGCCGCGACAACGAGGACGTCGAGGATGCCGTCCGCATCATGGAAGGAAAGCAGATCAGACGGCTGCCGGTGCTCGACGAGGCGATGCAGGTGGTTGGCATGGTGAGCCTCGGCGACGTCTCGCACGCGCTCCCGCGCGACATTACCGGCGAGGTGGCGAAGTCCGTCTCAGCCCACCATCCCTGACCTGCCGGGGTCAGGCGGCGGCTTGCTCCAGCTCCGGCTTCCACTGGCCGAGCGAGGCGAGCCCGTTCATGCGCGCCCGGTGCGCGAAAGCCGCTTGCGCCGCCGGAACGTTCTCAAGCCGCCCCGACCAGGCCTTTTGCGGCGCAGCCTGCAGCGCCCGGCTATAGGAGAAGCTCACCTTCCAGGGGAAGCCCGCCGATCTTGTTCATGGCGTCTAGCCTTGCCGTCGCATCGACGTCTGACTGCCCACCAGACAGGAACGCAATTCCAGGCACCGCCGCCGGCACGCATTCCTTGAGCACTCGGATCGTCTTCTCCGCCACTTCGGCGACCGAGGCCTGTTTCGCCGACTTCTTGCCAGGCACCACCATATTGGGTTTGAGCACCGTGCCTTCGAGCTTCACCCGCGCATAATAGAGCTGCTCATAGAGAGCCTTCAGTGCGAACTCGGTGACCTCAGCGCAGCGGTCGATGTCATGGTCGCCGTCCATCAGAACTTCCGGCTCGACGATCGGCACGATGTCCTCGCTCTGGCAGAGCGCCGCGTAGCGCGCGAGCGCGTGCGCATTGGCGTTGATGCAGGCATAGCTCGGGATGCCGGCGCCGATATCGATGACCGCGCGCCATTTGGCGAATTTCGCGCCGAGCGAGCGATACTCGGCGAGCCTCTCGCCCAAGCCATCGAGCCCCTCGGTGATGACTTCGCCGGGGCAGAAGGGGAGAGCTTAACCCCCTTGTCCACCTTGATGCCGGGGAGCGTGCCGGCGGCTTCGATGATTTTGACCAGAGGTGTTCCGTCCTTGGCTTTCTGCCGGATGGTTTCGTCGAACAGGATCACGCCGGAGATATTGGCCATGCCCTTGGAGCGGAACAGCAGCTCCCGATAGTCTCGACGATTGTCCTCGGTGCACTCGACCCCGATCACGTCGAAGCGCTTCTTCACCGTGCCCGCGGATTCGTCCGCGGCGAGCACGCCCTTTCCGGGCGCCACCAGGGCGTTGGCAACTCTGTTGAGCTCGGCAAGATTCACGTTTCTCTCCCCTTTTTGGCGTACGGTGGGCAAAACGAAGCGTGCCCACCATTACGTCCACGGGGGCAAACGGCGAAAGCCGTTGCCCACCCTACGACTAATGTATTTTACCGCTAACCGCTTTTGGCATGGAAGCACCCTCCCATGAAGCCAGATCTGCGTCCCATGCTGGCCACCTTGACCGACAAGCCGTTCGACGATCCTGACTGGATCTTCGAGACGAAATGGGACGGCTTCCGCCTGATGGCCGAAATCAAGGATGGCTCGGTTGCGCTTTATTCGCGGAACCTGATCGACCTGTCGAGAAAATATCCCTCGGTCTGCGCCGCCTTGCGCGGGCTTCACCGCTTCGCGGTCATCGACGGCGAGCTTGTCGCGCTTGACGCACGCGGCCGCTCGCGCTTCCAGCTTCTGCAGAATGCCGAGCGCGAGAAGGTGCGGCTGCGCTACTGCGCGTTCGACCTCATCTATCTGGACGACCAGGATCTGCGCGATCATCCGCTGATCGAGCGGAAAGAATTGCTGGAGAAGATTCTGCCGCGTGACCCCCTGCTGCACTACAGCGCCCATGTGTGGGACAAGGGCATTGCCGCCTTCAAGCGCGCTTCCCGCGCCGGCGAAGAAGGCGTCATGGCGAAATTCTCCCGCGGTCATTACTACTCAGGCCAGCGGACGCGGGAATGGCTGAAGGTCAAAGCCTCGCTTGGCCAGGAGGTGGTCATTGTCGGCTTCACCGCGCCGCGGCGGTCGCGGCAATATTTCGGCTCGCTCGTGCTTGCCGTGCGCGAGGGCGATGCCTGGCGCTATGTCGGCCGCGCCGGAACCGGCTTCGACCGCGAGTCGCTCAAATCCCTGCACGCGCTGATGGTGCCGCTCATCGCCAAGACGAAGCCCATCGCCGAAAAGGTTCCCGACGAGGCGAACACCACCTGGGTCAAGCCCAAGCTCGTCGGCGAGGTGAAGTTCACCGAATGGACCTCCAAGGGCGAGATGCGCCATCCGGTCTTCCTCGGGCTTCGCACCGACAAGAAGGCGACCGACGTGATCACCCCCCCCCGCCCCCCCCGTGGTGGCCCGTCTCGGGGCGGATCCCGAAGCGCCTGGCGCCCACGGTCCCCCCTGGATCGACCACGTCCCCCGGCACAGCCGGCGACGGCGAATTGCCGCCCCCAAGGCGCGCCGTATCCCCCTCGCCTGCTGGACACGCCCCGGCGGCCCGAACAGGAGAATCCGTCATCAAGCGATCAGTGGCGCCACAGCGGCCGGCGATCGGCGCCGTTCGGACCGATTGGCGAGACGCCGCTCGACCCCGGCTCGGCGAGCAAGCGGGGCAGCGGCGGGTTCCAGGGCAAGTCTCAGACATCGTTGCGGGCTCATGCGCCACTCCGCTTCCGGAATGTGGGCTATTTCCAGAAGGATTTCACCTTGGCGAAGTCTGCATGCGCCTTTTGGGCGCGGTCGAGCAGCTGATCCACGTCGGCCTCTTTCGGCCTCAACAACCCTTGCGCATGTTCCCCGAGGTCGTCGCCATTGGCGGCGAGCGCCTCGCGCTGCGCAAGATCGTTCAGCGCGCCGAGCTGATCCTGCAGTTCCTTCAGCTCGGCCAATGCCGCCTCGCGCCGCTTGGCGTTCTCCTCGCCGGGAAAGACGCCGGCGAAGAACTCGACCGCGTAGCGCAAATTCTTCGCCCTGATGCGCAACTTGTGGCGCCTTTTGACATCGAGCGCGCGCAAATCTGCACCCTTCTCGCGGATCCGTTTTCGCCCGCGAGAGAGCAATTCGGCGGCATGCTCGGCGATCGCCTCCTCGCGGCGCTCGCGCAAGTCAGGGTCGCGCGTCCACGATCCCGCCTCGATCCACTCGGCGACATCGAGCAGCGCGTTGCGAAACCGGTCGGAGCGGACCGATTGGGCCGCCGCTCCGTAGGCTTTGGCACGGGCGGTGGTGAAGGCGCGACGAGCCTCGGCCAGGCGCGCATCGTCGCCACGAGTCTTGCTCATTGGCTGCAAGATGTCGGCTTCGAAGACGTCAAGGTCACGCGCCGGCCCGAGCTCGTTCGTGATCCATTTCAACTCGTCCCTGATCCTGTCCTGCTGTGCATCGGCTGCGATCTTCTCGAAGGCCACGATGGCGGCGCGCAGCCGCCTGAGGCCGATGCGCATTTGGTGCAAGGACTGGGCATCGCCCGCGCACACGCCGGGCTCATTGACGATGATCTGCCGCAGGCAGTTTTGCGCGACGGCCCGGAAGGCCTCCTGGCAGGAGAGCTTGCCGTCGAGATCGAGACGCCCAGCCTTCTCGGCGCCAGGCGCGGCATTCCCGGCGAGCTCGTAGCCGCGCTCAGCTTTCGTCTTCACCGCGAGCCGCAATGGGACGCTCGCGGCGAGGCTGCGCGCCAGGCGGAAAAGCTCGGCCGGATCGCCTCTCATCAGCTCGAGCTCGACCTCATGCACGGGAGCTTGGCGCTGTGCCGTCTCGATGGCGCCGCGATCGACGGCAACTTCAATTTCGGACCCGCCGCTTGCGACATGATAGACGCCTCGTTCGATGCTGGTCTGAAACAGCGGCCGCAAGCGCTCGCCCATGCCGTCTTTCAACAGCGGCTCGAGCGGCGTGCCGGCGGCGAGTTTGAGATCAGGCCGAGGGCCGCTGACCTCCCGCTCCCATTCCGGGCGGTCGAACAGCTCGGCCATGCCGTTCATGCTCTTGACGGTCTGCACATAGCCTTTGCCAGTATTGCGCACGCGCAGGCAAAGACCCGCCTCGTGCAAGGCAAGGGTGTCAGTGTCGTAATAGACCGAGACCAGGGTCTGCCGGTCGAGCCTTATTCCGGCAAGCAGAGGATGGGCTTCGATAGCGGCAAGATCGGCGGGATCGAATTCAAGTTTAAGCTCGAACTCTCGTGGCTCACCTTTGGCCTTATCACTGTCCGCCATAACCGCAACTCTTACGCACCGCGCCAAGTGAGCCAGAAGGCGCTGAAACTATCATGTCTGAAGAAGCTCAATCTTGCGGAAATTGCCATGGAACTGTCACAAAACAACGCAAACCCGCACCGCGCGATGCCGGCCCATTACGATGAGACAGCGGCGAGAGGGAGACTAAGTCGGTGGCGATGGCGCCGGAGGTTCGCCTTGCGGCTCGGTTTGCGGCTCGGCCTGGCCTGCGGGCGGCGGAGCAGGCTCGGGTGGAGCGCTATTGACGGCGTCGACGGTCCACGGCACGAGCTCCTTTGCTGCCTCGGCAAAGGCCTGGTTCAACGCCGCCGCCGCAGCAGCAGCATCGGTGCCTGTCGCCGGCGCCGTCGTGTGGAACGACTTCGCCGCGATGATCTTGCCGCCTGGTCCGAGGATCTTCGCCTCGAATTCGAGCTCGCCATGAGGCTCGGCGCCGGTGACGAGCGAGAAGCTCCTCACGTCGAGCAGAAGCTGATAGGCCGCTTCGAACCCGTCCCGCGGCCGGCTCACCGCTTGCGAATAGCCGGCGTTCTCGAAGCTCTGGATGAACTTCTCCTGAATCAGGATCGGGATATTGTCGGACCATCTCGCATCCGAAATGTCGGTGCTCTCCGCACCTTCGGCAGGACGCACCTTGATCTTGTCCGAGTTCAACGCGAGCAGCGCCGTGGGCTCAGGCACCACGAGCTGCCAGGACGGCATTTCTGTAGGCGTGGAAATGTCTTTCACCGCGTTGACGTCGTAAGTCGGCGCGGTCGTTTTTGACGAGCCTCCTCCCGTCAGCTTCTCGAGCCCGGCGAGCAGACCCTCGATGCGATCGGAGTTCTTCGCCAGCACGTCGGTGAAGGTGTTGAAGTTGGCGATGGCGCTGTGCAGATTGTCGGCATTGTCGGAGAGAATGTTATTGAGCTTGCGCAGCGCCTCGCGGCCAAGCGACTGCCAGTCCTGCCCGGCACCAGGCTCAGCGCCGAGCACCGGCAGCTCCCCATTCTCGGCGGAGACCGGCGGACTTGAAGCGTCGCCACCGGTGAGCGTCACCGCCGCGCCGCCGGTCAAGCCTTGCGACTCGATCCCAACCTTGGTGTCGCTGCGCACCGGCGTGCCGTCCACCACGCCGACCGTGGCGACCACCTGATCGGGATGTTCAGGATCGAGCGTAAGCCCTGTCACCTCGCCCACGCGAAAGCCGTTAAACAGTACCGCCGAGCCCTCCTGAAGCCCCGACACCGAGCTGTCGAAGCGGAGCTGGTAATAGGCGCGTTGGCCGAATCCGCCCTTGTTCTCCAGCCAATAGACAAAGGCGAAGCTTGCCGCGATCACGGCGAGCATGAAGGCGCCAATCAGCGCGTAGCGGGCACGGGTTTCCATGTTCGAGCCTCAATCCACCAGCTGGCCGATTCGTTTCGTGAGCATTCCGCCACGCTTCCCTTGAAAATAGGTCTGCACCCAGGGATGCGTGCATTCGAGCATGGTTTCCATCGGCCCCAAGGCGACGATGCGTCCGTCGGCGAGCGCGGCGATGCGGTCGCACACGGTGTACAGGCTCTCGAGGTCGTGGGTGTTCATGTACACGGTGAGACCGAGCGTTCCTTGCAGCGTCTTGATCAGCGCGTCGAAATCTCCTGCCGCGATCGGATCGAGTCCCGACGTCGGCTCATCCAGAAAAACGATTTCGGGGTCAAGCGCGAGCGCGCGGGCAAGTGCTGCGCGTTTGGTCATGCCGCCCGACAACTCCGCCGGGTATTTGTCGGCATCGACAGGCGTGAGCCCAACCATATCGAGCTTGGCAAGCGCCATCTCGTCCATCAGCCGTTGCGAGATTTCGAGATTCTCGCGCATGGGGAACTGCACGTTCTGGCGCACGGTGAGCGAGGAGAACAACGCTCCCTGCTGGAACAGCACGCCCCAGCGGCGCTCGAGCGCACGCCGCTGTTGCTCGCTTGCCGTGTCGAGATCGACGCCGAGCACCTCGATCTTGCCGTGCCACTTGGGCAGAAGGCCGATGATGGTGCGCAGCAGCACCGACTTGCCGCCGCCCGAGGGTAGTTCATCCCAATCCAGCAATACATCATTATCTGTAACTGTAGCTGTTAAATTCTGCGGTGGATTAAAACTTGGTGTGGTTTCAGTGGTAAAGCTCCAGACATCTCCATCAGTATCTAATCTTGTGTTAGAATTGGAGGCCACAACCCTCCAGTAGTAAGTTGTGCTGTATCCGCAACTTAAATAGCTGGAGTTTAACGAAGAAACTGCAGTTCCATCATAGATCAGAGCAGGTGGATTATTATTAACAACATCAGACTGGTTAGAGCTGAAGTAGACTTCCACATCTTCCGTATTGGAACCATTGACCCAGCTTAAACCGGTATCTATACTGACTCCACTGGCTCCATTGGAAGGAGATGGTGTTGCTGGTAATCCGGGAGGGCCTCCAATTGGAGTTAACTGGAAAACTGAAACACCATAATGATCCATGCCCATATATTCATCTGCCCAGACCATTCTGGCAGGAGTGTAACTTCCACCTGATCTGTGATAACCCCAGGTATCGTGTAAAAGTACTTCATTTGAAGCATCATTATAACCAACACCTAACATTGTATGACCATCTACATGGATCAGAACCGGGCGACCTGCGTCTATTTCTGCCTTATACTGATCAAAAGTAAAACCATATGTAAGTCCTTCTTCAGCAATATATTGATTATATATGTTAACTGTATGAACAAGACTATAACGGGAGATTCAATAAAGTTATCTAATCCATTAATTCCAGATAGTGACAGCCCAACCAGTTACCATTTCGGTATAAGCAGGTTAACCATTAGAGGAATACCAAAATGTTGTAGCTCCATCGGTGTTATAACTATCAGCTGAACTCCATTGATTCGTACCCATGTAATCACCAGTACAATCTCCATGGGTATGTTCCGTCCAACCAAAAATCACCCAGGGATCATCTGCATACCCATAATCTATCCAGTAGTCATCAACATGTCCATTAACACTTCTACCATCAAATCCGTTGTGTGTCGCACTGAGAGGGCATTCATAACAGGATGAAGAAACATAAGTAGTGGTTGTCCAAACAGGTGTTTCTGAAGTGGGTATGGGACAGACCCCACCGTTGGTTGGGCCTGTGTACATATTTGTGTAACCGTTTCTGTCATAATATCCCATAGCCATTGCCGCAGAAGTAGCAGAACAGCCGTAAGCCCAGTCAAAACCAGGAATTCCCGAGATATAAACATCCGATCGGGATAACGATGTATTAGCTGGCACATAATCCTCCGGTGGGTAACCACCCGGAACCCTGATCTCATCGTATAATGTGCCATCAGGAGCTTCAATAGTTCTTATCAGATAAGGGTTTTCCGTACGTTTATCAGCATGCAGCAGGATTGAAAATAAACAAATAAATAAAATAGTAAAAATAACAAAATACTTTTTCATGGCACTCCTCCCATTGAAAAATTGGTTAATAATTAGATTTAATTACATAAAATTTCCTGTTTGTGGCAGCATTCATATGGGTCCAGTTCGTATTTGTAACTCCGGAAGCTTCGAGCGTAGAAAAACTTCCGTATGGATCTGTATCGCTATATATATTATAAGATGATACTCCTGGAACAGGATCCCAGCTTATTTCAACATGGTTTCCATTAATATTTATACTTTGTACTACAGGTGCTTCCGGGACAGAATTTGAAACATTCATTGTTATAGGTATTACAACCGGGGAATTGTAGGGATCGTTAGATAAGATCTGCAGGTTGGCTGTTTTTATATTACCAGCCAAAAGTTCATTTGAATCAAATAACAGCTCTATCTCATTATAAGCACGGTTTGTAGCTGGAATTGAACCGGAAGAACTGGAAACAATAGTTACCCAGTTCTCAATAATTACACAGCGTATATTAAAATTCCTGTTCCAGTCTAACTCATACCAGTTTCCGTTGTGTCCCCAGTCTAGCCATGCTCCTTTGCCAGCAACTACGGGACCACCATCTAAATATGATGGGTAACTTGCTTCTGCTGTTTCCACAGTATAACCTACCCAATACTCTTTCCCATCTTGACTGCAGAAAGACAGGAAAATCCAATTGGTGGATAAACCAGAAACCCTGCATGGTTGCTTCTGTAATATCCTTATCATAAACAAGGATTCCAGGGTCACCGAAAGATCCACCTTCCCAGACTTTAACTCAATTATATACTATTGGTTCATGACTGTCGAGTCTGAATTTGACTTTGTCAATGGCATAAGAACCATAATAAGAAGATAATTCGTCACTGGTAAATCGAATAGCAGGGGTCCATCGATATGGAATAGTAGTTCCTAAATTAACTATTACGTTACTATCGTCATAATAGAGTTCTACTTCATCACGGTATTGATCCTGCTGTAAATTTGTAGACTCGAGTATTTGATCTTTCTCGATTCATTTGTTCAGGAATCAAACCATGATCTTCAATAATGGGGTTTCTCTATCCGGTTTCATATTAAGCTCTCTCGGGAAAGATTATATAATATTAAATTATAGAATAATGTGCCAGTTCCGGAATTATAAATTCTAAAATATTCTGTTCTATTTGTGTCAGGTAAAAGAGCTATCTCAATTTCAGTGGATCAGCTGAAATAACAGGAGGTGAAACAATTACACCAGTTATAATGAGAGAAAAAACCTGGGGATGATATCAACGTGCCTTTATGGGTTACTGAGATAGTCCAATCATCTATTCCGGTGAGAGGATCTCGATCTTTTCAACATTATCAACATTATTGTCGCCACTATTAGTAGCAGCATATTCCGGATTTAACGGGTCAAGTTTCCAGGGATATCCTGTTTCTCTTCCATTACTGATCCTGAGGTCAAGATCGTTAACCAGCATTAGATCAGGAGGATCTAGACTGTCTGCTGGCGGTGTACCTGGAATATCGGTCCAGCAGATAGTCACTATTAAGAGGTTCAGTTCCTGTAACTGATTACATCAATTTCGAATGTTGCTCCATTTGCCAGTGAGTCTTCCATGATCAGAGAAGAATAACCATCATTAGTAATAGCTTCAGCAGCTGTTTCAGTATTCATTAAACCCCAGCCGAACATATAATCGGGTCCCGGATCAGGTCCTGCTTCATCTGCAGTATGAATTATCAATGCTTTTAAGGTTGCACTTAACATAAAAGATCCGGATAAATCGTTATAATACTGCTGCAGTAAACCTGCAGAACCGGCTGCAGAAGGACAGGACATAGAAGTTCCGGATTTATAAGCATAATGATCATCACCTGTTTCTATAGATGACCATAGAGGTCGACCATTTGCTGAAATATCCGGTTTGATCCTGCCGTCATCAGCAGGACCCCAGGAAGAAAAAGAAGTTGCTACTACAGACCCGGTTCCTGAATATCCGCCGAAGATGTCATTAACTGCTCCAACGGTAAGGATGTTTTTTGCAACCCCTTTGGGTGGAATGCAGTCATATTCTCCATCCGGATCATGTGTTAGAGTACTTAATTCAAAATCATCATCCTCCCAGATCCAGTGTTCTGTTCCGGGTGTGGGTCCATTATCATTTCTATCATTACCGGCAGATTTACAGATCAGGAAATATGGGGCATTATAGGCTATCTGATCCCAGACCTGAGTATATGAACTATAAAAACCAAACCAGTGAATCTTCAATAGTGCTTACGGTAATATCACCAGCCCAGAGCCAGTGATTATCATCAAAATAATTCCAATCCCAACCACAGACAAACCCATAAGAATGATTTGAAATAAAAGCTCCACCGGCTGCTTCAGAGGCCATTTCACTTTCATCATTATCCCAGTCAAAATCGATCAGGTCTGCAGCATAAGACATTCCAATTGCACTAGGGTCTACTCCGGAAGCGATCATGGTTCCTGCAACATGAGTAGAATGACTGTGTAAAGTAGTATTGCCTGTATCACCTATAGTTACTCTTGCCATTAAACTCCTGATGAGTTGTTCTTACCATTCCGGCATCCCATTCGTGCAGGGTCAATCCAGAACCATCAAGTTCTAAACCGGCATTTCCACCAGACCAGACTTTATCGGTAGAAATTGTTCGTGCAGCATTAAGATTATTTGTTTTGTAAAATATAGGTCTGCCTTTATCGGAAAAAAATTGAAGATCTATTTGTGTTCCATCTGCCAGGGTTCTTTTTACCGGGAAATCTAATCTTTGGGCTAATTCCAGGGCTGCAGCATGTCTTGTAACGTAAGAATCATTTAATTGTTGTGATAATGTCTGTAATTCAGTAGTTTTTGTAACATTGTCAGCTTGCAAATAGGCAGTAAAAAATAAATTCAAACCAAAGAAAAATAGAAAAATGATAAATAATCTTCTCATAAATCTCCTCTTATTCGGTATGTAATACTATAAATTAAGTTGATAAATTCTTCTACAATTTGTTAAGGTAATTTTTTGACTGTCAATATTATTATAATTTTATAAATAATTTAATATAACACAATTTGCTTAAATTAAATATCAATAATAATTTTATTTATCCATATAGTTTTTCGATCAAGATTCTCTCTGAAATTATCCAGCATGAAATCACGATCTATCGAAATGAGGTCTTCGATCTTTTTCTCACCATTTACATAAACCGAAACAGGGATTTGCAAATTCACCATTTCCGGGTGAATAAAAAGCGCTATCTGCTTTACTCTTGAAGTATTAATATGGAACTGGTTAGCATAGTATTTTGCTTTAACCGCACCGGAAGGCAGATCATAATTGAAAACCTGGAATTTCTCCGGTTCAGGGAATTGTCCTTCTAATATAATTTCTTCGGATCCTCTTAAAATTGTAAGGGTAAAGAAATCTCCCCGGTTTTTTCTGTCTCGCATATCGGTCAGTTCATAAATGTCTGCAGCTAATAAGTCCATCCATAGCCACGATCACATCACCCTGTCTTAATTCCCATTAAAGCTACAGCTGAATTTTCGACGATATCTGTTACTCTTGCTCCGGGACCCTTCATATCCTGGTCATTATAAAAACCGAAACTCATTCTTTTATTCAGTAATTCCAGATTATACTGAACATGCCAGTCTTCAGCTAATTTCAGTGTATCTAATTCAAGTATCTCAAGCCAGTCACATTTCCCATAGTCCAGCAGGGAAGTTTCCCAGTAGATCTCCTGCCGGAAAGGATTCCTGGGATGCAGTTTCATGTCAGCCAGGATCTGTGGGATCTCATCTTCAGCATATTTAAAATCATGGCCGATGCCCCAGTATTCCTTATAAAATATATCAGCTCCAGCCGAGATCGCCAGATCCATGATCTTGCGCATTTCAGAAGCAGGATAAAGCCCATCAAGATCCGTATTGATCACCCGGGAATATCTATTCATCATATTAGGAACATATACCGGAAGTCCATTTACGGCAGAACCGACTGAGAGCATGCCATTCAAGGGATAAAAAGAGGCATAGTCATCCGGATTGTTCAAAGCCAGATGAAAGGAGCCGGAGCCACCATCAGAAAATCCGGTAACAAAGATCCTGTTATCATCAATATTATAACGATCCTTCAAAAATCTGATCTGATATTCCAGATTTTCTGTGCCGGTTTTGTCCCACCACATGCACTCCTCATTGCTCATGGGGTAGAGCAGGAACCATTCGTTGTAATTGTGTTTAGTGAAATAATTTTCTTCAGCATAACTAAGTTGATCTTCAATAAAGTCTGGAACTCCTACTAAACCATGCAGATAGATGAGCAAAGGTTTTGATTGATGCGGATCATAATCTTCTGGAATGTAATATACAAATGGTGCTGCCAGAGAATCATTAATATTATTTATCTCTTCCAGGAAGATACCGGATTCAGCTGGAAGGTGATAATCATTCCAGCGTGAAACCATTTCAAATATTTCTTCATCAGATATTTCATGGGTTATCTCAGAATTGATCCTGTCGAAGATCAACCCTTCAACCGACTCTGAAGCAGATAAAAATAGTGATATAAATAAAAAAAATAAAATTGTAACTGTTTTCATTCCTTACTCCTTTTCAGAATCAAAATCGGCAAAACTAAGATTCGCTATCCTGCTGATCAATAATTAAAAATTCCACGAATGATGTGATTTAATGCCAAAAAAATATTATCAGTGCATATCTGTGAGTATCAGTGATTAATTACTTTGACTAATTACCGATCCACACTCATTTCACTCTCAGCAAAGCAAGTCCAGCTTATCCTTAAAAACTTTAGCGTAGTTGGATACTCAGCATTCCTTATTTCACTTTCTTTAACACAATATTAAATACTGTTCCGGAAGGCTTATTGTTCTCTATATAAACTGATCCGCCAAATCTTTCTATAGCTTTTTTTACAATAAAAAGACCAAGACCGGTATTGCCTGTATCACCATAGGTGAAGCTTTCCTCGAAAACTTTATCCTGAAGTTCAACGGGAATTCCTTTCCCGGTATCGGCTATTTTCAACAGACACCAGTTATCCTGTTCCGTAATGACGACATCTATTTTATCTACACCGGCATGTACTATCGCGTTGTTCAAAATATTTTCAATGACAGAATAGATCGAATCATCTGCAAAGATCTCAGAATCACCCGTGACAGAGAATTCCATTTGAGAATAATTCCTGATAAGTTTGGCAAATACGTCGCTTAATTTATAAGTCTTTAATCCCTTGTGAGTAGAGATGAAAAATTCCAGATCTTTCATCTGCCTTATCAATTTTACGCTATTATTGATCTTGGTAAGACCCTCATCCAGCATATCTTTCCTGCCTTGATGATTAAAAAGGTTGATAGCACTTTTTGTGGCACTTAGATTATTAAGCAGGTCGTGTCTTAATATCTTATTGATCAATCTCAGATGTTCCCGGTGGTACTTAAGTTCTTTGTTCTGGGAGCGGATCTTCCTGTTAGCCTCTACCAGTTTAATGTTCTTTAACCTGTGGATCTCAGCTTCTTTTTGTTTGGAATAAATTTCGTAGTTGGTCTGAATTTCTGATATCCGGCTGCGTGATTTCTCATCCAGCAGTTTATCTTTCAGTTGAGAGTACTTTTTGTGGAATTCAAATGCTTTTTCAAAATCACCTTTTTTTCCGTAAGCTTCCGAAAAAGTGAGATAACATTTTACCAGCAAATCGCCTGCTTTATCGGTTTTCGCCATTTCAAGGGCATTGTTTGTGTTGAAAATTGATTTATCGAACTCACCAAGATCGTTGTAAATGTTAGCAATATTAACCAGGGCAGACATAATTCCCTGCCGGTCGTTTATTGCCTGCTTGATCTCATGAGAACGCTTGAAATGGTCCAGAGCGGTTTCAAATTCTCCTTTATTCTTAAAGATAACTCCAATGTTATTAAGGGAATAGGCAATACCTGTCTTATCACCGATTTCTTCTTTGATCTGGAGAGAACGATAGTAATAATCGATGGCAGTATCAAAATCCTTCATTTTGTAATAAATATTTCCCAGATTATTAAGAGAAGCGGCTATCCCCGCTTGATCTTTGGTCTTTAGTCGAATATCAAGTGATCTTGTAAAATATTCCAATGCTTTATCGAAGTTGCCCAGCAGGTTGTAAATTACTCCGATATTGTTCAGCACATTGGTAGAATTTCGTTCGTCTTGAAGTTCATCCCTGATTTGCAGTGATTTGTAATAAAACTCCAGAGCCTTCTCATATTGACCAAGATTTTTGTAGATCACACCTATGTTGTTGTAGTTGGCTGCACAACCGTTATCATCTTTTATTTTTCTGCATATTTCCAGCGACCTGTTGTAAGATCCCAGCGCTCTCTGGTGGTCGGAAAGCTTCTTATACATAACTCCGATTAAACGGTAAATATCAGCAATATAATCCTGTTTGCCTATTTTACTACATTCATCCAGAGCTTTTCCATAAAGTTCTATTACCCTGTGATAATTGCCGCCTAGATTTTCCTGATCAGCTTCCTCCACTAACTTGTCGATCATCTGAATAGTTTCATTGTTGTCACTCTTTTGCATATAACCCCTTTCTTAAAGATTTCCCAGTCACTTTAGCTTCTAAAATGAATTATATGCAAGGAATTATTTAACAATTAACTGCCCTTATTGAGGAATGTAAATCCGTTTTTTGTTGACAGCTTGCTGTAAAAAAACAATTCAATATTTAATAAAAATTTAGTTCTGGAGAGAATATGAAGAGAGTTATAATGATTTTTCTGCTCTTTTCTGTCGGTATCCTTCTAGCACAGAACATCACTTTTCAAGCCCAGGATCAACCTAATGATGATGGTTCAGCCATCGAGATCATCTGGAATGTGGAAGGCTATGAAAAGGTTCTGCTGCAACTGGAAAAGAAAGACCCCGGCGGGAATTTTCTGCTTCTTAAACAAACGGATAATTTATCAGATGGCTATATCGATGGTGAAAATGTAGATCCTGGAACAGAGTATTCTTACCGGCTAAAGCTCCTGAATATGGCTGGAGAGCTGATCGGAGAAAAAACAATTACAGCTTCAGCTAAAGCACAATGGTTCAATTCCAGTAAGATATCGTTACTTATTATGAGTCTTATCCTTATATCCGCAATAATGTACTTCATCTTTTCCGCTAAGGCAGGTAAAAATCTTTACATAAGGAAGATCGCTGGTCTGGAATCTATGGACGAGTCTGTTGGAAGAGCAACCGAAATGGGAAGACCTATCCTGTTTATCCCTGGTACTCTTGACCTGGATGATATGCAGACGATCGCCGGACTTACTATTCTGGGAAAGCTAGCTCAGAAAGTTGCTGAATATGATACAAAGCTCATCGTACCGGTCTGTCGATCCATGGTTCTCTCTACAGCTAAAGAAGTAGTGAAGGAAGCATATCTGAAAGCAGGCAGACCCGATGCATATAATCCTGATTCGGTTTTTTATCTTACCGATGATCAGTTTGGATTCGTTGCTGGTGTAGATGGTATTATTGTAAGGGAGAAACCGGCCGCAAATTTCTTCCTGGGTGCATTTTATGCGGAATCACTTATTTTAGCAGAAACAGGTTTTTCCAGCGGAGCTATTCAGACCTCTGGAACAGCTATGCCGAGTCAGTTACCCTTTTTTGTGGTTGCCTGTGATTATACCTTGATTGGCGAAGAACTTTATGCTGCCAGCGCTTACCTTTCCAAAGACCCACAACAGCTGGGAAGCCTTAAAGGGCAGGATCTTGGCAAAGCGTTGTTTATAATCGTACTGCTTTCTGGCGTGATCCTGGAAATGTTCGGTATCCATTTTATCAAAGACTTTCTAACAATACATTAAGGCGGCTGTATGAAAAGAAAATTACCTTTAGTAATAACATTTCTGGTGGGAATTCTTGTGATTGTGTCTGAATTCATACCGCACGTACCTTTTGGTCAATTGACCGGTGAACTGGAAAACTGGTATCTTATAATTGCCGGTTTTTCAATAATCCTCGGTCAGATGAATCTTTTCAAAGTCAATATTCTGAAAATCCAGCACCGTGCCAAGAACTGGCAGTATTACATCTTTACTCTTGCAAGCTTCTGTATTATGGTAACTATCGGTTTGTTGTGGGGTACGGAAAGTAATCCTGGTTTATTAGGCAATGGTACAAAGATAGTTGCAATGGTCGGGGAGAAACCTTTCGATTACCTTTTCAATAATGTTTATCAGCATTTACAGGCAACCATGTTCTCGCTGCTCGCATTTTTTATAGCTTCAGCTGCTTACAGAGCTTTTATTGCAAGAACCCTGGAATCCAATCTTCTGCTGGCTGCTGCAATTCTTGTAATGCTGGGTAATACAAGTTTGGGTAGTATGCTTACAGGCTGGTTACCAGACTCATTATATTTTCTGCATCTTCCTAGAATTTCTGAATTTATCATGAAATATCCTAATACTGCCGGGCAGAGAGCCATTATGATCGGAGCAGGACTGGGGATTATAGGCAGTTCACTACGTATAATCCTGGGTATTGAGCGTTCCTATCTGGGAGGTGAATAATGTCAGAAATAAAACAAATTAAAATGATCGACAAAAGATGGATATATGTATTTATATTTGTTGGTGTAGCATTACCATTGATTATAATTGTAGGGTTTCCAATTGAAACTACTGAAAATTCTCGTATGGTATATGATCTGGTAGAGAATACTCCTTCCGGATCCATAGCGATCCTCTCTTTCGATTATGATCCTGCCAGTATGCCTGAGTTGCATCCTATGGGCAAAGCTGTGATGAGGCATTGTTTCGACAGAAACATTAAAATTATTGTCGTCGCTTTGTGGCCCATGGGAGTATTAATGGCAGAAAATATATTCGAAGATCTGCAGCAGGAATATCCTGATATTGTCTATGGCAGAGATTATGTAAATTTAGGTTATAAAGCAGGCGGGATCGTTACAATTCAGGCAATGGGGAAGAATTTCAAGGAAGTATTCCCCAAAGATATGAATGGAACAGTACTGGAAGAACTACCCATTATGAGCGGAATTAAGAATTTTGATAATATAGGTTTCGTTTTTGCTTTATCTGCCGGTGACCCGGGACTTAAACAATGGGTCCAGGTAGCTCATGACACATACGGGTTACCTGTAAGCGGTGGAGTTACAGGTGTAAGTGCACCTGCAATTCTTCCTTATGTGAATGAGCAGAAACAACTTAATGGTCTGCTGGCTGGATTAAAAGCTGCAGCTGAATACGAATATCTGATCCATAAACCCGGTACTGCAACTAAAGGAATGGATTCGCAATCCATAGCACATCTAATAATCATTATCTTTATAGCAATTGGCAACATAAACTACTGGCGCAACAAGAAAGCCCGGAAAATGGGAGGTCAATAATGGAACATTTTTTCAGCATTTTAGGAATCTGGCTGGGTGCTTTATTCACTTTTGCCATTTTCAGTTTTCTATATAAAGACAATCCTTTCTATAAGGTTGCAGAGCAGATCTTTGTTGGTCTATCAGCTGGTTATTGGTTCGTATATACTATATTTTTTATTCTCATGCCTAATCTGTATGATCCTATCAGTCAGGATTTTGCCACTAAATGGTATAAGATCATACCTGCGATCCTGGGAGTAATGATGCTGATGAGGTTGATCCCCAAAACAGAATGGGTTAGTAGATTCCCTATTGCACTGGTTATTGGGACCACTTCAGGAGTATTTTTCCTGAGATATCTCAAATCTGACGTGATCAATCAGATGACAGCAACTATGATAAATCCATTCCTGGGAGATAATTGGATCAATATTATTGGTCAGATAATGCTGGTAGTGGGAACGGTAACAGGTGTGATGTATTTCTATTTTAGTAAAAAGCACGAAGGCGCGTTCGGATCAGCAGCCAAAATGGGGATCTATTTCCTGATGGTGAGTTTTGGCGCTGCTTTTGGCTATACTGCCATGGCAAGAATATCACTTCTAATAGGCAGATTACAATTCCTGCTGGGAGACTGGCTGGGGATAATTAGCCCATAATAAAAAGATAAGGTGGAATTATGGAAGAAAGAAGCAAGCAACAGCAAGTTTTTGACTGGCTGCTGGAAAATCCAGATATATTGTATAGTCCCGATAATTCCAAGCTATACAGTAAATTCAAGAAGAGCGATCTTCCCAGAAACAGATTGAGATCTTACAAAAGCAGATTAAAAGAGAAGATCGAGAAAGGCGAGATCGAACTGGAACAGGAAGAATCTGAACCAAATGTGTATGATGATTTCTTTAAAAAACATCATCAGACTTTCTTCAAAATCGGTAAATTCATCGGGATCGGGTTCTTTATTTTGATGGCAACTTTATTGATCAAGTTTCTGATCAGGATCTCTCGCGATTAATTAGATAGTTTTTAACGGAAAACTTATCCTGTTTTTCTTGCAGAGACAACGATATTGAATAATGAAGAGGGAAGACAGAAGACAGAAGAATCTTGCTTAAAAAATGTATCTGCCTTTCTCCGTGCCTCCTCAGTGGACTCCGTGGTGAATTTAAAAAAACTGAAGAGAAGACGGAAGACAGAAGAATCTTGCTTAAAAAAAGTATCTGCCTTTCTCCGTGCCCTCAGTGAACTCCGTGGTAAATTTAAAAAAACAGAAGACAGAAGACGGAAAGAAAAGAAGAATCTTGCTTAAAAAATGTATCTGCCTTTCTCCGTGACCTCAGTGAACTCCGTGGTAAATTTAAAAAAACAGAATACAGAAGACGGAAGACAGAAGACAGAAGAATCTTGCTTAAAAAATGTATCTGCCTTTCTCCGTGCCCTCCGCCTGCCCGGCGAAGCCTTGGCGAAGACGGGTGAACTCCGTGGTAAAAATTATTGCTATATCGCCTTCTGCAGGGATAGACTGACAATGGTCCCTTCAGGGATATTGTCTTCCAGGAATACGTAACCACCATATTTTTCAACTGCTTTTTTAACGATATACAACCCCTGGCCAGTCTGGGCATTGTTGCCGTATTTGAAATTCTCTTCAAAGACTTTCTGCTTAACATCATCCGGAATAGCAATACCATTATCAGATATTCTTACCTGACAGAATTTTCCTGAGTTATCTATGTTTATCTTTATTTTATCTGCCTTGCCGTGAATGAGCGAGTTACCTATTATATTTTCTATAACTGAATTTAATACTTCATCCGCCAGCACTCTCCCAAATCCATTTATTTGAAAACTAATGTCGGGGAAATTACTGCTAACTTCGTCAATTACATCCCTTATCTCATATACTTTAAGGTCTTTATGGGATCTGATAAGATTCTCCAGTTTGCGCATTTTTTTTATCAGTTCCAGGCTACTGTTTATTTTCACCTGGGCTGTATCCAGAAAGGATTTGTCGAAATCAGAATGATCGTAAAGCCTCAAAGCACTTCTAACAGCTACAAGGTTATTGGTGATGTCATGCCGCAGGATCTTATTGATCAGTTCCAGCTGTTCCCGCTGGGATTGAAGATTTTTTTCAGCATTTTTTCTTATTTCAACTTCTTTTTGCAGCTCATCATACATCGTGGCGTTTTTTATTGCTGTGGAAGCGTAGGCTGCCAGAGTTTGGGCCAATGAAAAATCGTCTTCAGTAAAAATCGGTCCGATTCTGTTCATGCACATAGCTCCCAGAACCTGAGTATCAACAATAAAGGGTGTCACAAGTATTCTCTCATTATCCAGTTCTGATGTTCCCGGGATCTGATAGGCATTTTCTTCATTATCTATATGGTTGAAAACAAGGCTTTTCCCGGATTTCATTGCTTTGCCGGTAAGGCTGTGATCTATGTCGAGAGTAGAATTCATGATCTCGTTAGCATAGACTGGATCAACTGCAACCTGAGGTTTTAATGTTCGACCATCATTTTCCAGGAAGTAGATGGTTACATAAGTTTTTAACAATACACTGGCTTCATTTGCAATTCTGGTGAGTACATCGATCAGATCGAGACTGGAAGTAAGATGCCGGGCAGTTTCCAGAAGTTTGTTTAGCTGAACTGTTTTGGCAAAATCAGAGGCTTCCAGTTCTTTATGCAGCGTAATATCTCTTAAGAAAACAACAAAATTAGTTACTTTATTTTTGGAATCTGTTACAGGGTAAAGGGTGACACGTAAACTCCGGTTATTAAGGGAAGTCTCTTTCTGCAGTGCCGAGTAAACAGAGTTCAGGCTTTTTTTTGTATATCCTATCGATTGTATGATTTTATGGAAACTGGTATGGATCTGATCAGGTTTATTCTTACATAGTGCTTGTAATGCCTTTTCATTAAAATTTAAAACCTGCAGTTCTTTATCGATGATCAATGTCGCATCCGGTAGAATTCCGATTAAAGAACTTAACAACTCTCTGTTCTCTAAAATGGATTGTTTACTTATCTGCTCCTTCATTAAGTCTCCTTGCTCCTCGAACTGGAAAGTTCGAGCTACTTAGCCTCAACCTTAAAATTTATGCCCTTGATCCTTAGTCCTTGATCCTTAGTCCTTGATAATTGATCCTTCTTAACCTCACCTTAGTCTTTATGTTTCTTACTCCTAGAACTGGAAAGTTCAAGTTACTTAGCCTATGGATTATACACTTCCACTGAAACTTCCGAAATATCGCTTAACTCATTTACCGGTTTTACCAGTTTAGTCAAAACTTTTAAATATCTTTTTTTGCTTTGGGCCGGGAACTCAATATTGGTAAGTTTACTGGCTAATTCAACACCAGAACGATGCATGATCTTGATAAGAATTGGTTTTGTAAGATTTACTTTATGCGGATTTTCCACTGTAAATTTCACATCAACGGAAGAAATTGTGAATTCGGTTACCTGGATATCCGAGATAAGTACAGAATTGGGATTTGTCTTTTTCCAGCAGCTTCTTAGGCTTACACCTAAGATCACAGCGATAAGCAAGACCAGTTTGATCCAATTCGGGATTGGACGCCTTTTGTTAATATCAATTCGCTCGACAGACTTCATAATTCCCCCTTAAAATAAAGTTTTGCCGGTCATTTCCTCTGGTTGATCCATTTCCAGTAATTTAAGAATTGTAGGTGCAACATCAGCCAGAATTCCTTCTTTCAAATCTATTTCTTTCTTCTCAGACAAAGCTAATACTATTGGGACGGGATTCGTGGTGTGAGCTGTGAAAATATTGCCTTTCTCGTCGATCATTTTTTCAGCATTACCATGGTCTGCAATTAAGATAACATTGTAATAATGCTGTGCAGCAGTCTTTACTACTTCGCCAACACAAGTATCTACTGTCTCAACCGCTTTTACGGCAGCCTCAAAGACTCCCGTATGGCCCACCATGTCGCAATTGGCAAAATTTGTTATGATCAGATCATACTTCTCTGAGCCTAGAGCTTCAACCAGTTTATCTTTAACCTCATAAGCACTCATACTGGGCTGCAGATCGTAAGTTGCAACCTTCGGGGATGGCACAAGTATCCTGTCTTCACCTTCAAATGGTTTTTCTACTCCTCCATTGAAGAAAAAGGTTACATGAGCATATTTCTCAGTTTCAGCCAAACGCAACTGCTTTCTCCCGCTTTTACTGATGACTTCCGCTAAAATATTTTTTAAGGAAGGAAGCCTGAAGCAAACATCAATGAAGGATTTATAATTTATGTCGTATTCACTGAAAGTTACATATTTCAGATTATGGAACCGTTTGACAGGAAAATGGTCAAATTCGCTGTAAATGAATGCTTCTGTTATCTGTCTGGCACGGTCCGCCCGGAAATTGAAGAAAAGAATACTGTCGTCATCTTCAACGTTGGCCACTGGGCTTCCATTTTCAGTGATCACGACAGGTAAGATGAATTCATCAGTGACATTGGCAGCATAGCTTTTTTCCATAGCGGAAACCGGATCCTCCGCTGTTTCTCCTTTGGCATAAACAATGGCATCATAGGCTTTTTTTACTCTTTCCCAGCGTTTATCCCTATCCATGGCGTAATATCTTCCGTCTATTGTCGCGATCCGGCCTATTCCGATCTCGGCTGCTTTTGTCTGGAATTCACGGATAAAATCAATACCTGAATGAGGAAGTGTGTCCCTGCCGTCCATGAAAGCGTGCAAGTAAACTTCCGGTACTGCATTATCCTTAAAGAATTTGAGCAGAGCCCAGAGATGTTTGTTATAGCTGTGAACATTTCCATCGGAAAGAAGCCCGAATAAATGGATCTTTCCCTTAAATTTCTTCTGGTGTTCTACCAGGCTAAGTAAAGCAGCATTCTCGAAAAATTTACCATCATCTATCAGTTTATCTATCATTGTATTCATTTGATAGACTATTCTTCCTGCGCCGATGTTAAGATGCCCTACTTCCGAATTACCCATTACACCATCCGGCAGGCCAACAGCGTAACCTGAAGTGTGTAGAATATTTACAGCATTTTCACTCATGAATCTGTCCAAATTAGGTGTTTTTGCTGCTTTAATCGCATTTCCTACTACTTCGTCCGATTTACCAAATCCATCCAGGATCAGTAATAATACTTTTTTATCCATTCTATCTCCATATTTTCAGTATAATTTACTGCTATTTAAAAATTTCTGATCATTTCTCTAATTATTAACCTATGCCTCTATATCATATAAGCTAACTTTTTCACATCTATCATTCATTTAAGCAATGTCAAGTAAACAATATAGGCAAATATCTTCCTTCTGCAAATAAAGCCTTGCCGGGGGGATTTCTTTGCTTGACACATGAAAAGTAGATGAAGATTTTAACAACCATTAATACAGGGAGTTAAGGTATAATGATCAAAATCGGAGTAGCGGGAGTAGGACAATTCGGGCAAAACCATGCCAGGATTTTACGAAATTGTGATTTCTGTGAATTCGTAGGATTTTATGATAAAAGCAGAAAAAGGTCCAAAGAGATCGCTGAGAAAATCGATGCCAGAGCTTTCAATTCCTTCGATGAACTTATCGAAGAGTGCGATGCTCTTGTCAATGTTGTAACAACCATCTCACACTTTGATCTGGCCCGAAGAGCTCTGGAAAAGGGTTTACATGTGTTTATCGAAAAGCCCATAACTTCCACTTTAAAGGAAGCTGAAGAACTTCTGGAACTGGCTGACCATAAAAAGCTCAAAATACAGGTTGGCCACATCGAACGCTTTAATCCTATTGTAATGGAAATGGCGGACAAGATCAAAGATCCGATCTTCATAGAATGTCACAGGATCGGACCTTTTACAGCCCGGGGAACTGATGTTCCTGTTGTTTTGGAACTAATGATTCACGATATTGATCTGATCCTGGCATTCATTAAAAGTAAGGTGAAGCACATTTCCGCCAGTGGGGCAGGGGTGCTTACAAAAAGTATCGATATTGCCAATGCCCGGATTGAGTTTGAAGACGGAGCAGTAGCCAATGTTACCGCCAGCCGTATTTCCCTGAAAAGATCACGGAAACTGAGGATATTTCAGAAAGATGGGTATTTCTCCATGGATTTCCAGGCTAAGAAAGTTACACATGTGAAAAAATCTAAACACCTTTATAAAGTTATGCCGAAAATTCTGAGTGGAAATTATAAAGGCATAGAAACTGAAGACGTTGTGGATATTACTGAGGTAGATGCTTCTGATCGCAAAAAAGATGCTCTTACAATGGAACTGGAATCCTTTGTGAATGCGATCGAAGCAGGTATAAATCCGGTGGTGGACGGATATGCAGGAACCAGAGCCCTGGAAGTTGCCCTGGAAATAGTTAACAAGATCAAAAAAATATAAATATTCGACGTGGAGATAAATATGGAAATTATTACAATTAAAGAAATAAAAAAATATCTGGATCAGGAAGTGAAATTACGCGGTTGGGTTAGAAATTATCGGAAAGCCAGCAGTAAATTAAGATTTGTGGTCTTCAGAGATGGTTCGGGTATTATTCAGGCCGTAGCTTCCAAACCGGATATGGGAGAGGAGAACTTCGAGAAAGTCAAACAACTTACTATCGAATCTTCCCTGGAAATTATTGGAATACCCCGACAGCATCCCCATAAAGAAGATGTTGTAGAATTCCATCTGAAAGATATCAATATCATCTGCCTCAGTCCGGAATACCCGATCGGAAAAAAGGAACATGGACCAGATTTTCTGTTATCTATGCGACATCTTTGGTTAAGATCACCCAAACAGGCAGCAGCTCTGAAAATCAGGCATACAGTCTATTTTGCTATCTGTGAATACCTTAACAATAATGGCTTTTACAGGTTTGATTCACCTATTCTTACCCCTAATGCCAGTGAAGGGACAACAACGCTTTTTGAGGTGCCTTATTTCGATCTTGGCTCGGCCTTTCTTTCTCAATCCGGTCAGCTTTATCTGGAAGCAGGTATCATAAGCCTGGGCCGGGTTTACGATTTTGGTCCTGTCTTTCGAGCTGAAAAATCAAAAACACGAAAACATCTCACAGAATTCTGGATGATGGATGCTGAAGCTGCTTTTGTTGAACATGACGAGAACCTGAAAATCCAGGAAGATCTGATTAGGTTTGTTATTCGCACCGTGATTGAAAAGAACCTTGCAGAGTTAAAGCTATTGGAAAGAGATGTTGAAACCCTGAAAAAAGCTGATGCTCCATTTAAGCGCTGGACTCATCGGCAGACCATAGATTTCCTGAAAGAAAAGGGTGTTGAGATAGGTTATGAAGATGATTTCGGAGCTCCGGAAGAAGAATTGATAACCAAAGATTCAGATGTTCCTGTCTTTATTGAACGCTGGCCAAAATCGATCAAATCCTTCTATATGAAACGTGACCCTGAAAATCCTGATCTGGTGCTGGGTGCTGATCTTATTGCACCGGAAGGTTTCGGTGAGATCATTGGCGGATCACAGCGTGAAGATGATCATGATATTCTGAAAGACCGGATCCTGAAAGAAGGATATGATCTAAAAGATTACGAATGGTTTCTGGATCTCAGAAAATTTGGTTCCGTACCACATAGCGGTTTCGGGATAGGACTGGAAAGGTTGGTACAGTGGATGAGTGGGATCCGACATATCCG
This sequence comes from Cloacimonadaceae bacterium (SeqCode), assembly GCA_942491655.1. Classification (GTDB taxonomy): domain Bacteria; phylum Cloacimonadota; class Cloacimonadia; order Cloacimonadales; family TCS61; genus SDB. The sequence goes on along the minus strand of CALOBL010000011.1, from coordinate 197,996 downwards.
TGAAGTTATTCCTTTTCCCCGTATGATAAACAGAATCTACCCATAAAAAAACAGGCTCTGGAAAAGTACAAAGCCTGTTCAAGATATTACCCGTCTGTCTCTAGGCGGGTTTTTTTATATCATTTCTATTCTTTCATTTCAGATCGAACTTCTGCTTCGATCCGCATTCTTTCCTTTTCATCGATCTCAAGTTTACTGGAGATCTCTTTGATGACTTTCTCCTCGCTTTCATCGTAATAAGAATCTGATAAAGCACAGTAATAACATAAACGCAGAATATAATAGCGTTTTTCCAGATTGTTCTTATAGATCATGTCGATTACCTGAATGATTTTATCCAGGTTAAGTTTGTCTTTTTCGTGATCGACCAGCATACGATTATATATATTCACGATTATCTCTCTGTCTGAAGTTCCGAATTTCTCTTTCAGTGTTTCATATTCAAAGGGCCGTTGTTCCAGCTGATAAGTTAAGTCACTGATGATCCTGGTTCTCTCTTCCGGGTGCATGATCTTATCCGCTTTTGCGATATGAATGAGTAGCGCCATACAACTGGTCACCAGTGAAAAATCTTCAAATTCAATTTTTTCAGCTTCGTTTTCTGGCTGGTAACTATGATTGATAAAAAAACTATCAAGCATGTGTGTATCCTTTTGCGTATCTGCCAGTTTTAAAAATTCTCCCAATTTCTTGGACCAACGTGCCATTTACAGCCTCCTTGTTTAAATTTTTTATTATTTCATAAAATTGTTAATTCTTTTTTTAATGGAAGCGGTATCGATACCGCAAAGAGCAAAGACGTCATCCGAACTACCCGAAAATGCGTAGTCTTCAACTCCGAATTTCTTGAATCTACATTGCAGGCCGAGTGCGAAAAGCGCTTCTCCGATACAACTACCCAGACCGGTTCTGGAATTGTGGTCTTCATAGGTGAAGATCGTTCCAGTGCCAGCGGCTTCCTTTAAAACCTCATCATCAAGTTCAAGTGGACAGGGTACATTCCAGAGCTGTAGGGAAATCCCCTCTGCAGCCAATTCATCAGCAACTTGAACAGCATTATTCGTTAGTGTTCCCATTACGAATAAAGCCGCATCTGTGCCTTCTCTCAACTTGTCGATCCTGCCATAATAGAATTTGTAATTTTCTCCAAAGAATATTTCATTATCAGAATTTCTGATAATATCCAGTTTAGATCTGCCCATAGGAATCAGGAAATTTCCTGGCTTATCGGCAATATAGCGGATCACATGATCGGTCTGATTTGGATCGGCCGGAATAATGATCTTAAAATTGAAGAGATTTCTTATTACGCCCAGATAATCAATACATTGGTGGGTCTTTCCGTCTTCACCAACATCGAGCCCGACGTGGGTTGTAATTAATTTCAGATTTGTATGATTAATGTCATTCAACCGGTGCTGATTGTAGGTTTCATCGACTCCAAAAACACCGAAATCGGCGAAAAATGTTTGAATACCAAGCTTGGATAATGCACCGGAGGCAACTGCTGTATGATGTTCCATAATGCCGCTTTCGAAGAATTTATCGGGGGCTATTTCTGCATAAGAGTTGAGTTTAACACTTCCTGTCAAATCACAATCAAAAACAGCCATGGGTGCTTCCGGATTCAATTTGGCAATATCAGCTACAGCATTACCAAAGGCTGACCTGTTGTCTGTTTTTTCCTGATATATATGAGGAGAGCCGGTTTTCAAATCGAGAGCTGCTTCCTTATTAATAATTTTTTCAGGTTGGAACTTATCACGTAAAATCTGATACTTCTCCAGTTCATTAGGCAACCCCAGTTCTTTTAATGCTTCGTCCAATTGTTCTGCAGAGAGGGGAGAGCCATGGTACTTTTCTTTGTTTTCCATAAAGGAAACACCTTTCCCCATTACTGTATTTGCCAGGATCAAGGTGGGATTATCGTTTTCCACAGCAGTGAAAATGGCTTCCTGTATATCTTCCAGATCATGGCCGTCAATCTCAATTACGTCCCATTCATCTGCCAGATAGTTTTCAATAATGTTCTGCGGCATGATCTTTTCGATGTTTCCACCGATCTGAAGCTTGTTATAATCGCAGAAAGCAGTGATGTTGTCTAAATCGTATTTCACGGCAAACCGGCGTGCTTCACTGATCTGGCCTTTCTGCTGCTCACCATCTCCCATTAAACAGAATATATGATTTTCTATTCCTTTAAGTCTCTGAGCCAGAGCAAATCCGCAGGCAGCCGAAAGTCCCTGTCCCAGGTTTCCGCTGGCCCATTCAATTCCAGGTACATCAGGTTCTACATGACCTTCGAATATGCTTCCTGCTAATCTGAACTGAGATATAGCATTTTCTAGTGGGAAATAACCCATTAAACCGAAAGCGGAATATGCGGCAGGTGATACATGTCCGTAACTGAAAACTACCATGTCTCTGTCAGTTTTGTACGGCTTGGAAGGATCGATATTGATCAGATTAAGCAGTGTCATTAGAAAATCTATAGTAGACATTGAACCACCCGGGTGACCGGATTTCGCCAAAGTTGTCATGTGTAAAATGGCACTCCTGGCTTGGTTACATTGTTTTTTTATATTTTCGAGCTCATGCTCAGATAATTCCAATCTGTTAATATTCATTTGATCTCCTTACTGAATTATTTGTATCTAAGATTTAAAACATATCGAGTTAGTAAAGTAAAATAACTTTTTACCGGATAAAACTTTTACTCTTACCAGATAAATTGCTATTATCCTGGAAAGCGATTATTAGGTTCAAATTGTTTGACAAGCAAACACTCAAAAAAAGGATTGTCCAAGTTTATAAGGAGTTTTTATGCTGAAAAATATAACCTCTAAATTATTTGGCGATAGAAGAACCAGAGAAATTAAGCTGATTCAGCCGATAATAGATAATATATTGGAATTTGAACCGCAGTTAAATGGTCTCTCTGATGATCAAATTAAAGAAAGAGTTAAGCAGATCAAACAGGAAATTCAGAATGATCTGCAGCCGTTGGAAGAAGAGCTGGAAAATCTGCAGCAGGATTATCAGCTGGAACCGGATGAAAATAAAAAGATCTCTATTGGGAATGAAATAGACAGAAAAGAAGTGATCCTGAAAGAAAGAACCCAGGAGAAATTAGATGAATTTCTGCCGGAAGTTTTTGCCATAGTTAAAGATACATGCCGCAGATTGATCGGATTTGAATATGAAGTCCGGGGACATAAAACTCTCTGGAACATGATCCCTTTCGATGTTCAGTTGATCGGCGGAGTAGTTCTGCATCAGGGCAAGATTGCGGAGATGGCTACCGGTGAGGGTAAAACCCTGGTCGCAACGATGCCTCTTTTCCTTAATGCTCTGCTGGGAAGAGGTGTACACCTGGTTACGGTTAACGACTATCTGGCTCAGCGTGACTCTGAGTGGATGAGTGTGGTCTTTCAATTCCACGGCCTTTCTGTAGGATGTGTTATTGGCGGTATGGAACCACCGGAAAGAAGAAAAGCCTACAATTGTGATATTACATACGGTACTAACAGCGAATTTGGTTTTGATTATCTGCGTGACAACATGGCAACTTCCAGGGAAAGACTGGTTCAGAGAAGACATCAGTATGCTATCGTCGATGAGGTTGATAGTGTGTTAATTGATGAAGCCAGAACGCCACTCATAATAAGCGGTCCGGTACAGGAAAGCAAGAATTTCTATCGTGAATTAAAACCTGTTATTCAAAGACTCGTTAATTCACAAAATACTCTGGTCAAAACATATTTAAGTAACATCAGATCGATGCTGAAGCTGGAAAAAGTGGATTCCCTGGAAATGGGTTCCAGATTACTGAAAATTAAAAGATCTGATCCCAAGAATAAATCATTCACTAAATTGCTGAAAGATCCGGAACTAAAAAAACTGGTTAACGACACCGAAAGCTATTATATAAGGGAAAAGAAACTTCATGAGCTGGATGAAGAACTGTTCTATGTGGTGGAAGAAAGACAGAACAGTGTTGAACTTACCGATAAAGGTAATGACCTTGTCGCTCATAAAGACCCTGATCTGTTTGTTTTAAGACAGCTGGATGAACTGCTGGATGAAGTTGAAGCTAATGAAACACTCAGCAGTCAACAGAAAATAAGTAAAAAAGAAGCGATCACTTCTGCTTTCTTTGATAAAAATGAAAAACTGCATAACATCAAACAGTTACTGAAAGCCTACACTTTATTTGAAAAAGACATTGAGTATGTTGTAGATGACAACAAGGTAATGATAGTTGATGAATTTACCGGGCGCATGATGCCGGGCCGAAGATTTTCCGATGGTCTGCACCAGGCTCTGGAAGCAAAAGAGAATGTTACGATTGAAGAAGCAACCCAGACCTTCGCTACTATTACTCTGCAGAATTATTTCCGCATGTATGACAAGATCGCCGGAATGACAGGTACGGCTGTTACTGAAGAAGGTGAGTTCCAGGAGATCTACAACCTTTCTGTACTGGAAATTCCAACCAATCTGCCAATTACCAGGATTGATCATGATGACGTTATTTATCTTACAAAAAATGATAAATACAAAGCAATCATCGAAGAGATCAAATTCTGGCATGAAAGAGGAAAACCTGTTCTGGTTGGAACGGTTACGGTTGAAGTATCAGAAACCCTCAGCCGGCTGCTGAAAAGAGGTAGTATTAAACATAATGTACTTAATGCCAAATTTCATGAACAGGAAGCTGAAATAATTATGGGTGCCGGTGAACCCGGAGCCGTGACAATTGCTACTAATATGGCAGGCCGTGGTACTGATATAAAACTGGGTGCTAATGTTGTTGAAGAAGAAAAGGAATATTACAGATCACTGTCAAAAAGTGTGAATGAAACTAATCCCTTCGGATTACCTCTGGATGGGTTGCATGTTATTGGTACGGAAAGACATGAAAGCAGGCGTATCGACAGACAGCTGCGGGGTAGAAGTGGAAGACAGGGCGATCCTGGAACCTCTCGGTTCTATCTTTCACTGGAAGATGATCTGATGCGCCTTTTCGCTCCGGACAAGATAGCCCCCATGATGATGAAACTTGGTTTTACAGAAGGAGAAGCTATTGCTCATCCCTGGATGACCAAAGCGGTTGAAAGAGCGCAGAAAAGAGTTGAAGCATATAACTTCGAGGTCAGGAAACAACTGCTAAAATATGATGAAGTAATGAACCAGCAGCGTGAAGTGATCTATACTTATCGTAAAAATGTATTGAAAGGTTATGACCTGAAATTTGAAATACATGACATGATCAGAGATACTCTGGCAGAATTGGTGGAAACAGAAGTAAGCGCGGAAAAATATTTTGAGAACTGGCAACTGGATGGCATTCTGAGCTGGTTAAAACAAAATCTTAATGTCTCACTTACCGAGCAAGATATCACCAGTGATAGAATGACGCTAGATGTTCTTTCCGAATCGGTTGCTGAAAAGGTTCTGGAAGCTTATGAAAAACGTGAGCAGGAAATGACCTCCGGGCAGATGAGAGAGATCGAGAGAAGAGTCCTGTTGAATGTTGTGGATGAACTCTGGCGTGATCACCTCCATGAAATGGATCTGCTGAAGGAAGGTATTTCCTTCAGAGCTTATGGTCAGAAGGATCCTTTAATTGAATATAAAAAGGAATCGTTCCATTTGTTTCAGGACTTGGTCGCAAATATAAATAAAAATGTAACCCGTAAGGTTTTTACGACTTATATTATTGCTCCGGAAGCATTAAGAGATTTCCTGGAAATGGCTAACCAGGACCACTCTTCAACCTCTGCTTTCGAGAAGGCAAAAGCTTCCTTAATAGCCAATAGAACTAGGGATAATAATGCAGTTCCAGTACCTAAGGAACCTCCCACCGGTGAAAAAAGGAAGATAACTCCCAGGGTTGTGGAAGAGAAAGTGGGCCGAAACGATCCCTGTCCTTGCGGCAGCGGGAAAAAGTACAAAAAATGTTGTGGAAAACTGATTAACACTTAGTTTTTCACAGAAATAAATCATAGGAATAATATGGACCCGAAAAGATTTGATGACATTATAGATATTATGCTGAATAACAGCAATGCAGATGAGAAGCTCAAGAAAATGGGCTTATCAAAGAAAGAAATTGAGAAGTTTATGGATTCTCTGTTAAATGAAAAAGACAGCAAAGTTTATAACCGGATCCTGGCAGAAGAAGAAAAACGGGTTATCAGTCCGGAAGCTTTCGGATATCTTGCTCATCTGCTTAGGATGGGTTCAATTGATGAGATTTTCTTTGAAAAAGTGATCTCACTCTCCATGCAGCTTAATGTATTCCTGAAAAAAAGAATAAATAAAAAAATGATGGATGATATAGTTAATTTTATTGTTTTCTCCGGTCAGGGAGAAGTTTCTATTAGAGATCTGCTGGATGTTTTCTTTGTTCAGGAATCTGAAATTGATTTTAATGAGGATATTAACTAAAGGTAATTTATGGCAAAAAAACTAATAATTGTAGAATCACCGGCAAAAGCAAAAACACTGAGTAAATTTTTGGGAACCGATTATAATATCAAAGCTTCTCTGGGACACATCAGGGATCTTCCCAAAAAATCATTTGGAGTCGATACAGAAGATAATTTCAAGCCTTCTTATGTAACCGATTCTCAGAAAAAGAAGATTATCACCGAATTAAAGAAAGCTGCTAAAGAAGCTGATGGTGTATATCTAGCGCCTGACTTTGACCGGGAAGGTGAAGCTATAGCCTGGCATCTTTCTGAGGTTCTGAAAAAGGAAACTGAAGGCAAACCTCTACACCGTATAACTTTTAACGAGATCACACGGAGTGCTATTCGCAACGCTCTGCAAAATCCCGGTGAAATAGATATGGACAAGGTTAATTCACAACAGGCAAGACGTATACTGGATCGCATTGTTGGCTACAATATCAGTCCGTTGTTGTGGAAAGTTATTACCAAAAATTTAAGTGCCGGCCGGGTACAGTCTGTTGCCCTGCGTCTGATCTGTGAACGTGAGGAGCAGATAAAAGCATTCGTGCCGGAAGAATACTGGAATATTGAAGCTCAGTTAAAAAAAGGTGATCTGCCCGAATTTAAGGCAGTTCTGCAAAAGTGGAAAGGGAAAAAACTGGCCCTTAAGAATGGAAAAGATGCCGATAAGATCTATAAAGTTCTGGAAGAGGCTGAATATAAGATCGGCAATATTAAGGAATCTACCCGAAAGATCCAACCTTCACCTCCTTATATTACCAGCTCTCTGCAGCAGGATGCGGCCAGACTGTTGAACTATTCTGCAAAAAAGACTATGATGGTCGCTCAGCAGCTCTATGAGGGAATCGACATCAATGGCGATACATCCGGTTTTATAACATATATGAGAACAGATTCTCTCAGAATATCTAATGAGGCTTTGACTTCCTGTCGGGATCTGATCAAGGAAAGATATGGCGAAGCAGAGCTTGATCCCAAGGTTAAAGTTTTTAAAAATAAGAACAGAGCGCAGGATGCTCATGAAGCGATAAGGGCTACTGATCCCTTTAGAACCCCGGAATCGGTAAAACCATATCTTACGGACGATCAATTGAAGCTCTATACCCTTATCTGGCAGAGATTTGTGGCAACTCAGATGCTGCCTGTTTCATTAAAGAACAGAACTTTAAGTATTTCAGCTGCAGATGGAACCTTCACGGCTTCGGGCAGTACGATCATTAAGAAAGGATTTTCACAGGCATATCCCCATTCTATTATTGTTCTCGGAGAAGAGATCCATCCTGATTATTCCGCTGAAGATATTCTGGAGCTGTTGAAAATGGACGTTCTTCAAAAGTTTACCAAACCTCCTGTAAGATATACTGAAGCTGCTCTCATTAAAGAACTTGAATCCAATGGAGTTGGCAGACCTTCAACCTATGCCACAATTACCAATACTATCAGGGTAAGAAAATATGTTATTTTGAAGGCAAAGAAATTCTTCCCAACCGATCTGGGACTTCAGGTTAATAAATTTGTCGTAACCAATTTCGAAAACTTTTTTAACGTAGAATTTACTGCCAAAATGGAAGACACCCTTGATGAAGTGGAATATGGAAAAGTCGATTGGCATATACCCCTGACTGATTATTACAATTCCCTTAAAAGCTCTATCGGGAAAGTTGATATAAAAAAAGCCAAACAGGATCTTACCGAGGAAACGGATCTTAAATGTGATAAATGTGGCAGCACCATGGTGATAAAATGGAGTGCCAATGGACAATTTATGGCTTGTTCCAATTTCCCGAAATGCAAGAATATTAAGAATTTCGAACGGATGGAAGATGGTGAGATAAAAGTTAAGGAAGCTGAAGAGGTTGATGAAACATGCCCGAAATGCGGATCTAAACTGGTAATTAAAACTGGCAGATACGGCAAATTCCTGGCCTGTTCCAATTACCCTGAATGTAAATTCACCAAACCTTTCACGCTGGGTATAAAATGTCCTGAATGTAATATAGGCGAGATAGTTGAAAAGAAAAACAAAAAAGGCCGAACCTTTTTTTCCTGCAGCCGGTATCCGGATTGCAAATTCATCAATAACAAGAAACCGGAATTGGAGAAATGTAAAAATTGTGGAACAGAGTATCTGAAACTTAAAAGTTCAGATGAATGCCCGGTTTGCGGTGAGTAGGCATGAAATTTGGTGAGAGCGTAAAAAGCAGTCTGCAGAATATTTTCTCACATAAATTCAGGTCATTCCTTACTTTGCTGGGAATTATTATTGGAGTATTTGCAGTTGTTACAATGTTCTCTTCCATTTACGGAATAAAGAAACTGGTTAAAGACAGGATGGAGGGAATGGGCTGGAATAATTCCATCATCGTTTACCCTTCTTCTGGCCAGGAAGATACTTCCACCATGCGTCGTCGCTTCAGATATATTATGCGTGAGAATAAACCTCTTACAATGGCAGATTACAGCATGTTGGACCGTGAGATCGAGACCCGTTATATTTATGGGATGGTTGAAAGCTGGTACAAATTCTTTCAGGGTGATAAAGATGACTGGGTCAGGTTAAAAGCAACAAATAATGATTTCTTTTATACTCAGACCTATCCCTTGAAATACGGTCGTTACTTCAATACTTTCGAAATGAAAAGTTCTTCCAAGGTCTGTATATTGGGATATCATTTTGCCGAAGAGAACTTCAAGTCTGATCCTCTGGGAGAATTCGTAAAGGTTGGAGGAAACCGGTATAAAGTGATCGGTGTGTTAAAGGACGATGTGCTGAATTCTAATGGGATGAATTTCAATCCCTGGGGACGTCGCATGGATCTGAGAGCTGTTTATATTCCTCTTTCCACTGGTGCAAAATATTTAAGATCTTCAGACGCTATAGATTATATTTATCTTCAAGCAAAGAACGAAAAGCAGTTTTCCTCTATGAAGTTAGCGACCAGACAGAACTTAATGGCCCAGCATAAGATGGCTCATGATTTTTCTTTTAATGATGTTGGCGCGCTCATGTTCAAGATCACTAAAGAGATCCAGGACATGATGGAAAAATGGAATGTTACGCTATTTTCCATAGCTTCTATTTCTTTGATCGTTGGGGGGATCGGACTTTTCAGCACGCTGCTTATTTCTATTAATGAAAGAATGATGGAGATCGGCGTTAGAAAAAGTATAGGTGCAACTGATCTGGATATTTTCCTGCATTTTCTGCTGGAAGCAATTATCCTTGCAAGTTTTGCAGCCCTGGTCGGGATTGCCCTTTCCATGATCCTGGTAAAGGTGATTGCTGTTGCCTTGAAATTTCAATTCCCGGTTCCTCTCCAGGGAGTTGTCGTGGGACTGGGATTTTCTTTACTGATCGGTGTGATCTCAGGTTTGTATCCCGCTATAAAGGCTTCCAGAATTGATCCAATCTCAGCTATATATTACTTTGAATAATTGAAGCTAAGTTAGTTTATAATTAATATCTCTGCATTTCGTGTTTGATAATTACTCACTTTTCACATAAAGTTAAAAGTTTCTAACTGAGAAAGTTAGAAATATTTAAGATAACAAACCTGTTCAAAAATATCTACCTTACACAACACAGTTTTTGCCCAGGTCTTTTCCTTCATACATAGCTTCATCAGCACGCTTTATTGTTTTCTCAATATCTTCTATCTTATCAAAGACGGCAACGCCAAAGGTGACAGTGATCCCAATGTGAGAACCTTTATAGTAAAAAGTATTATTTTCAACCCTTTGCCGTATCTTCTCGGCTAAGGATCTTGCGTCATCAAGTTCTGTTTCAGGTAATAACATAATAAATTCTTCACCACCCCAGCGTCCCACCATATCCTGCTTTCTTAAAATGGAAACAAAAAGATTGGATAACGAACTGAGGACAAAATCACCGCATGCATGACCGAACTGATCATTGACCTTTTTGAATTCATCAATGTCTCCCAATATCAGGGAAAAGGGATTGTTATTGCGCTCGAATCTGTGTCTTTCGTGCTGGATTTTCTCCAGCATACCTCTACGGTTGGCAAGGTTGGTCAAATGATCTGTCTGCGCCAGTTCTCTAAGTTGATCATTGATCAATTCCTGTCTGCGGATCTCCTTGTTTTTGAATCTGTTGCGGGTAATTAATGAGACTATCAGGATAGTGCTGATCAGAATGGATAATATGATGATGATATCCAAGTAGTTTTTTATCTTAACCTGCAGAGCCCCGATCTCCTTTTCCATTTGCATATGATCATATTGTTCCTGGATCCTGGCGAATTTATCCTTATTGTTCTCGAACAATAATTCTCTCTGCTTAGTGTATAATTTGTAATTTTCCAATGCTTTATCAAAATCCTGCAGTTCAGTATAGATCTCGGACAATAGATCGTAGGAAGCCATCATCAGATCCAGGGCTTCGATCTGACTGGATATGCTCAATCCGTTGCGGATATTGTTGAGAGATTTGGATAGATCACCCAGAGCCAGATATGTTTTGCCCAGATTAATATAGCTGTTGGCAATGCCGTATTTCTCACCGATCTCCAGGGTCAGATTTAATGACCAGTTCAAATACTCCAAAGCTTTATCGTATAGCTGCAGATTATAGTAAGTTAAACCAATATTATTAGAAGTAGTGGCTATGCCGGTTTTATCTTCCAGCTTTAATTCATAGTCAAGAGAGTTAAGGTAGTAATCCAGTGCAATATCATACCGGTGTTCCTCGTCATAAACAGTGCCGATATTATTCAACACATCAGCCATACCTTCGCTATTCTGAAGTTCCTCATAGGCTAGAAGGCATTCCTGGTAATATTCCAGAGATTTATCAAAATTGCTCATTTCGAAATAAAGATTCCCGATGTTACAAATAGATTGTGCAATACCTAACTTATTATCATTTTTTTTTTCAAGATCGAGTGATTTCAGGTTATATTCCAACGATAAATCAAACTTGCCCAGCTTACGGTAAACGAGGCCCAGATTATTATAGGATCTGGCAATTTCTGTCTCATTCCACATCTGCAGATTCAGTTCTAAAGCTTCCTGATATTTCTCAATTGCAATGTGGTAGTTCCCCAGGTAGTAATTGCCTATTGCACAATTATTTAGAGCCTGGCTTTTTAAAAGAGATAAATTCTCCTCAGTAGAAAGATCTACAGCAATTTCACTGAATTTTACACTCTTCTGAGGATCAATGTAACGGTATTTTTCTGACAATTGATTAAGGATCTGGATCTTCTTTTTGCCGGAAGATTGCTCCAGTTGGGTTTCCAGACTGTCGATGACATTGCCGTAAACTGAATGGATCAGCAATATGAGAAAGACTGCGGAAAGAATCGATCTTTTCACGCGCGCTCCAGTTTTTTATTTTTTTAATTATTTAAAACGGATATAATTCTTTTTACGGCAAGCTCTAATACAGCTTGAGGCAAACCGTAACTCAGTCTGATCCAATTGATGCTGTTTTGTCCGAAAATTGATCCAGGTAAAGCAATTATCCCTGCTGAGATTAATTTTTTTAAAACTATTTCTTCAGGTTCATCTGTCTGGAAGAAAATATAAGGTGAAGCAACCGGGTTAACCATTGAAAAAGATTCTACTTTGTCAAACAACTTCCGGCGCAGAAAGAGAAAATTACTGTTCAGCAAATTTCTGATCTTCTCATTTTCCTGCATACCTGGATCTGATAGTGCAAATATACCGGCTTTCTGAGACAGGTATGGGGCACAGGTACAAATATATTGATGCAGGGGTATCAATGGATCAATCAATTGGGAATTACCGATGATCCAGCCCAGCCTCCACCCGGTCATACAATGAGATTTTGAAAGGCCGGAAACTACCAGAGTAAAATCATTTCTGCCGGCTAAAGAGGCCGGTCTGTTATCGTGAAAAAGTTCTCTGTATATCTCATCAACCAGGAGTATAATACCTTTTTTTTCGCAGATTGCCAGCAGGAATTCGATCTCTTCTTTATTTAAGCAGGTTCCCAGCGGATTGGAAGGGTTAGAAAGGATGATCATTTTGGTCTTAGAAGTTATCTTTCGGCTCAGATCTTCCAGATCGATCCGGAAATTGTTTTTCGACAGCAGGTCAAATGCAACCGGTGTGGCTTCAGCAATATGTACCATGGAACGATAGGCTACAAACTCCGGATCCGGGATCATCACTTCATCTCCTTTTTCCGCGTAAGCCATTATTGCCAGGAATAAAGCTTCTTCAGCACCTACTGTTACACAAGGTTCAAGCACCTTTGAATTATAATATTGCCCGATACTGTTTCTTAATTCAGGATCGCCGGCATTCGGTGTATAGGGTATGTATTTGCCTTTCAGAATCTCTTCTGCGTAATCCCTAATTGGTTGCGGTGTAGGGAACTGCAGTTCTCCCAGTCCCATATTTATGGCATCAGGAGGAGCTGCATCGAAGATCTTTCTGATAGAAGATTTGTGAATCTTTTGCAGCCGGGAAGTCAGGAATTTTCCAGTCATTATCTCAGTAGCTCTTCAAAAACAATGGAAGCGTCGGTTTTAGCATCTCTGTATTTGACTATGATGGGGCAGTAAATGGAAAACTCAGGGTTACTTTTTAAAGGCCTGCTTCCTGCTACAACAACCGCGTTTTCTGGTATTACTACTGCTTTCCCATTTTCTTTCGGCAGGAAGCACTGGTTCACGGCATCATAAACAGCAGTACCGGCTGTAATGATAACACCGGCAGCCAGGATAGCATGTGATCTGACTAGAACTCCTTCATAAATCCCGCAATTACCACCGATAAATACATCATCTTCAATGATAACAGGATTTGCGCCGATAGGTTCAATTACACCACCGATCTGAGCAGCTGCGCTCAGGTGTACATTTTTGCCGATCTGAGCACATGTTCCTACCAGGGCATGTGAATCTATCATTGTGCCAGCATCTACATAAGCACCGACATTTACATACATGGGCGGCATGATTATAACCGAAGGAGCTACATAAGCACCCTCCCTTATGGAAGATCCTCCGGCGACAATTCTAACTTTATCCTGAAGTGTAAACTTCCGCTCGGGATAGGTGTCCTTATCAAAAAAACTTTTATGCTCACTTAGAACCATTTCAACCAGATTACCCATTTTGAAGCCGATCAGTATTCCCTGTTTGACCCAGAGGTTTACCTGCCAATCATTTCCGATCTTTTCCGCTGCTCTGATGGAACCATTGTTAAGACCATGTTTAAACTCTTCAAAAACAGCTCTGTCTTCCTGGTTATAGCTGTTTTTGTCCCAGAGTTTTATAATTCTTTCTTTAATATTCATTCAGACCTTCCTTACAAATGCCTTTTCAGAAATTTTCCGGTGTAAGAATGTTTGTTGGCAGCCAATTCCTCTGGCGTTCCTGATGCGATAATTTTACCGCCCTCATCTCCACCTTCCGGACCCAGATCGATGATATGGTCAGCACATTTTATCACGTCGAGATTATGCTCAATAACAACTACTGTATTTCCCAGGCTTACCAGCTTCTGCAGGACGACCAGCAGCTTCTTGATGTCATCGAAATGCAGTCCCGTAGTCGGCTCATCCAGAATATAGATCGTACTGCCCGTACTGGTCTTGCTCAACTCCCGGGAAAGCTTTATCCTTTGTGCTTCTCCACCGGACAAAGTAGTGGATGCCTGCCCCAGTTTGATATATTCCAGACCAACTTCAAAGAGTGTATCCAGCTTTTTCCGGATCTTCGGAATATTCTCGAATAAATCTTTAGCTTCCTGTACATCCAGATTAAGTACATCGGAAATGTTATGACCCTTATATTTAACTGCTAAGGTTTCTTTATTATATCTGCGCCCGTTACAGACTTCACAAGTTACAAATACGTCCGGCAGGAAATGCATTTCTATCTGTTTTACACCAGCACCCTGACATGCTTCGCATCTGCCGCCTTTTACATTGAAAGAAAATCTACCCGGTTTATAACCTCGAAGTTTGGAGGCTGGTAACTGGGCAAACAGATCTCGGATTATATCGAATAACTTGATATAGGTAGCAGGGTTAGAACGTGGTGTACGGCCGATTGGCTGTTGATCAATATTTATCACTTTATCAAATTCATCCAGGCCAGTCAGATCGCTGTATTTTCCCTCTTTTAAAGAAGATCTGTTCAGTTTGTTGGCTAGAGCGGGGTAGAGGATCTGATTGATCAATGAGCTTTTGCCGGAACCTGAGACTCCGGTGATACAGGTAAAGACTCCCGCCGGGATCTTAGCAGTGACATTTTTCAGATTATTCTGCTGCGCCCCTGTTATTGTAATAAACCTGCTGTCGGCTGCGATTCTATTTGCCGGGACCGGGATGGATAACTTCCCTGATAAATATTTGCCCGTTAATGATTTACTGGACTTGAGGATTTCATTTAAATTACCCTGGAATATGATCTCTCCACCATAAACACCTGCTTTAGGACCGAAATCAAGGATCTGATCAGCAGTGCGGATCATTTCTTCATCATGCTCAACAACAATTACAGAATTACCGATATCCCTTAAATGTTTCAGCATGCTTATTAAACGGTTATTATCTCTTTGATGCAATCCGATACTGGGTTCATCCAGAATATACATTACACCTACCAGGCTGCTGCCGATCTGGCTGGCCAGTCTTATCCTTTGAGATTCTCCTCCGGAAAGGGTTGGAGCTTTTCTGCCCAGGCTCAGATAATGCAGGCCAACGTTGATAAGGAAAGTCAGCCTGTTCCTGATCTCTTTTAAAACTTCCTCGGCAATAACTTTATCATTTCCGCTGAGTTTCATCTCAGTAAAGAATTTTAAAGCCTGAGAAATGGACATTGATGTAGTTTCATCGATGGGGGTCTCATTAATTTTTACTGCCAGGCTTTCTTTTCTTAGTTTTTTTCCATTACAGACAGGGCAGGGCTTATTACTGATAAAACGCATATAATAACGCTTCATGGGTTCGGAAGTGGTTTCATTAAGACGTCGTTTCAGAGTTGGTATAAGTCCTTCGTAGGGTGTTGAGAACTGACCGGAACCATTGGCTGACTGCCAGGATAGTTTTATCCGTTTACCCCGGGTTCCATGCATAATGATATCCTGAATATAGGCTGGCAGGTCTTGCCAGGGGGTGTTAAGATCGAACATATATTCCCGGGCCAGAGATCTGAGGATCCGCAATTGCCAGTTGGATTTTTTTTTGTTGAAATCTCCCCAGTGCACTACAGCTCCACCCATGATGGAAAGGTGTTTATCAGGTATTATGAGATCGGGATCAAATTCAAACTGAGTACCTAAACCATTACAGGCAGGGCACATGCCGAGTGGACTGTTAAAGGAAAAATGTTGAGGAGACAATTCAGGGAAACCAATGTTACAGTTACCACAGGAATTAGCCTCGGAAAGATTTTCCTCCCGTTTCTCATCAATAAAATCTACTTTCAGAAAACCTTCCGTAAGCTTGAGTGCTGTTTCAACGGAATCCATCAGTCTGGTCCTGACACCTGGTTTTATTACCAGCCTGTCTACTATTATATCAATAGTGTGCTTACTTTTTTTATCCAGGGTTATCTCTTCCGAAAGATCATGCATTAAACCATTGATCTTAACCCGGACAAATCCTTCTTTTCGAGCTTCATCCAACTCTTCTTTATGCTCGCCCTTTCTATTCTGAACGATAGGGGCCAGGATCTGGATCCTAGTATTTTCAGGGTTCTTCATAATATGATCAACTAACTGATCAACGGTCTGCGAACCTACAGGTTCTCCGCAGTTGTAACAATACTGTTTCCCGATGCGAGAGTAAAGGATTCTTAAGTAATCGTAGATCTCAGTTACCGTTCCAACAGTAGAACGGGGATTTTTGCTGGTTGCTTTCTGTTCTATGGAAATAGCCGGTGACAGTCCTTCAATATAATCGACTTTAGGCTTTTCCATCTGACCCAGGAATTGTCTGGCATAAGCAGAAAGTGATTCCACATAACGACGTTGACCTTCAGCATAAAGAGTGTCGAAAGCAAGAGATGATTTTCCGGAACCAGAAACCCCCGTAATAACAATGAGTTTATTACGGGGGATCTTAACATCAATGTTCTTTAAATTATGTTCCTGAGCACCTTTTATGAATATCTCGGTTTTCATCTATTCAATTGGGTCTATTCATTGGAAGCTGAAAGTAATTCAATGTAATTGTTTACTTCACTGGAGTCGTTATATGCTTTCAACTGTTCCAGAAGTTGAATACCTTTTTCAGGAAGACCAGCATCAACAGATGCTCTATAAACCAGTTGAAGCAGGTCTTTATTTTTTCGGTTATAATAGATGGCTTTTTCCAGTTTATCAAATCCCTGCTCAGCCTTGTTCTTCCTTATATCGTTGAAAGCAGCCTCTATATATAACTGAGAAAGCGATTTATGAAATCTTCCTTTATTTTCTACAAATTCAAGTCCTCTCTCGATCTTTTCAATCGCATTATCAAAATCGCCCTGATTATGGTAGAATTGAGAAGCTCGCATGAATGCAGCACCATAATTATTGAGCAGTCTTTTCATGTTACTGTCTTTGTAGATGGAATCGTCAAAAATTCCCTCATAAGTATAAACTGAATCTATATTGGTGGTAAGGCGGTCCAGATTATACTGATTTCTGCCCTTGGTACTAACAATTCTATCTACCATACCTTCATTGCGCAGTTGATCGTCGAAACCTATAACATCGGGAACTGTTACAGCAAAATAAATGGGTCTTTTACCGTAATTATCTTTTACGATCTGCAATACAGCTAAATCTTTTACATATAATATTTTGCCTTTTTCAAAAGTGATGGTGAATTTATCTTCAGGATCAACACCTGCGATTACTAAATTTACTTTTTTGGGAAGCTGTCTGGGATATAGTACAGAATTCTGATTGGTCTGGCACTGATCAATATGTGCATCGGGAATATTAAATTCGATCCCTTCATGATCCCTTAATTGCTTAATATACCAGGGTGTGTTAAGCAGACTTAAATTTGCTACGGAAACATCCTTTCTGATTCCGTTACACTGTTCATTCTTGAATTTCATTGCCCGGTTAATATTCTCAATCGTTGTTGCAGTAGGCTGAAGTTCCTCTGAATAGATCACATCTTCCAGATCAACAGGGTCTGCCTGACCGGAGGGATGGATAAATTCTTCCGCGGCTGGATCGTAAACAGCCTGAGCATACCAGACCGGGAATGTATCATTGTCACCATTGGTAAAGATTATGGCGTTCTCTTCCACGCTGTTTAAAATGTTCTGTCCATAACCCAATGCGATATATTCTTTAGATCTGTCATGAATGAAGTATTGTGAGGCCAGATTTACAAAGGGCAGACTGAGTAATATGATCCCGGCAATAATGCCGGCTGGTTTCAGCTTCCTGTAGAAAAAACTGAAGATCCCGATTGAACCGATAGCCATCCAGATAGTCCAAAAATTGTATGCTGTAACGAAGAAATAATCTCTTTCTCTAACTTCAGTGTCAGAGAGGTTCATAACATAGACCATTGCCAGCGAGGCCATCAGGAAGAAGGCTGCAAAATAAGCGAAGGAATGTTTGTTTTTCTTATAATGAAAGATGGCGCCAAAAATACCTAGGAAAGAGACAAGGAAGCTGGATACTACATGCACAACATTTTGCGGTATCTGCAACCAGCTGGAAATGGTTTCTGCATTAAAGAACTGCCAGCTGAAATATGTAAGGAATTGCTCTTTCATCTGGTATAAGAAGGAAGCTCTTCGAACGAACA
Organism: Cloacimonadaceae bacterium (SeqCode); assembly: GCA_942491655.1. Taxonomy (GTDB): domain Bacteria; phylum Cloacimonadota; class Cloacimonadia; order Cloacimonadales; family TCS61; genus SDB. The sequence goes on along the minus strand of CALOBL010000011.1, from coordinate 179,759 downwards.
TACTGGTCGTACCATACTGTCTTCTTAGGATATAATCTGTGAAAAGCTGGAGTGTGTGGGGATATCCTTCATTGATGAAAGGCCGATTGGCAGAACGTGCAAACAGGAAGAAATGGCTACTGAGTCCAATTGCTATAAAAAGAAGCGCCAACAGCCAGGCTTTGCTCTCCACCTTGTCTTTTAAATGGAAATAGAGCAGGAAGAGCATGCCGAGGAAAACAATATATTTTGCCAGATCGGGAATATGAATATTCTTTCCAACCTGATTAAAAATGATATATAGCAGAATAATAACGAAGAAGTAGGCTGCGAATCTGCCCCAGAACTTTGAAGTTTTAATATTTGTTCTCAGCAACGGGTAGATCGCGACAAACAATACAGCTGGCGCTATCTGTAGAGAGGTTTGGTGAATTCCGAATCCTAAAAAGAAAATGTAGATGATGAGCAGTAAAATATTCTGATGCGAGAAATCATCTGATTTTTCCAGCCAGATAAATGTGAGCCAGACAATTAGATTGATCACAAAAGCGAGACCTGAATAAACTTCTGCTTCAATGGCATTATTCCAGTAAGTAAAAGAAAAAGCAGTAAATACGGCTGCTACAAGTCCACCTGCCAGAGCCAGATATTCATCTTTGGAGCTTTTAATGAACATAGAGATGATCTTTACTGTGAAGAAATAAGTGAACATTACGGCGAAAGCGGATAAAATGCTGGAAAGGAAATTGATAACCTGTGCATGAGGAAGGCCAAAACTGAAAATTGAAAAAAACCTGCCCAGAATAATGTAGAATGGATTTCCGGGAGGGTGGGGAACACCCAGAATACTGCTGCAGGTAATGTATTCTCCTGCATCCCAGAAGGATAGAGATCTGGCAAAGGTCAGGTAATAGATGATCAAAGTAAAAAGAAATACTGCCAGCCCGAAAATCAGGTTTAATTTTTTATTCACCAGTTGATGTGGTTTGATATTCATAAAAACTACTCCTGTATAAACTTAGATTTATTTAAAAAATTTTATAAAAAATCAAATTGTTGTCAATATAGTCAAGCATAAAAAGAGGATATTCAGATATGAAAAAACCTGCAGCAAATTAACTGCAGGTTCATTATGTCAGGCTGTTTGATCCTTGTCTTTGGATTTATAGAGATAAACCGGTTCCTTTATCCCCAGAACTACATCCCGGGTGATAGAACATTGTTCAATATCGGTTTTATCCGGTAGATCATACATGATGCTGTTCATGAATTTCTCCATGATAGATCTCAGGCCACGGGCTCCGATCTTTTGTGTAATAGCTGTTTTCGCGATCTCCTGCAAAGCGTCTTTAGAAAAATCCAATTTAACGCCTTCTATCTCAAAAAGCTTCTGAAATTGTTTACAGATAGCATTTTTGGGCTTGGTAAGGATGTCGATCAATGCTTCCTCGTCCAACTCGTGCAGGGTAGAATGTACAGGTACTCTGCCTACCAGTTCAGGGATCAGACCGTATTTGATCAGATCATCAGGAATGATTTTGCTGAAAAGGTTCTGCTGATCAAGCTTTGTGATCTCCATATCGGAATCAAATCCTACCGCGCGTTTTTTCAAACGTTTCCCGATGATCTTTTCCAGACCGAAAAAGGCTCCACCGGAAATAAAGAGGATATTCTTAGTGTTAATCTCAATGAAATCCTGGTGCGGGTGTTTTCTGCCGCCTTTGGGAGGAACATTTACTTTAGCGCCTTCCAGTATTTTAAGCAGGGCCTGTTGTACTCCTTCGCCGGAAACGTCACGGGTAATGGAGGGTGTTTCAGATTTACGGGCTATTTTATCCAGTTCATCAATATAAATAATTCCCTTTTCGGCTTTCTCTATATCGTAATCGGCATTCTGGATCAATTTAACCAGTATATTCTCAACATCTTCACCAACATAACCGGCTTCAGTAAGAGTAGTAGCATCGGCAATTGCAAATGGTACCTTCAATAAACGGGCCAGAGTTTGTGCGATCAGGGTTTTGCCAGAACCTGTCGGTCCCAGCATAATGATATTACTTTTCTCAATTTCAATTTCATCATTGCTATCTTGTTTAAAAATTCTTTTATAATGGTTATATACAGCCACCGAAATGATCTTCTTGGCAGACTCCTGCCCGATTACATACATATTGAGCTGCTGGTGTATTTGTCTGGGTGTAGGCAGAACAAAATTATCCAGTTCTGCTTTTTTATGGTCGGCTTCCAGAATGGTTGAACACATTGAAATGCATTCATCACAAATATTGCCATTGATACCTTTGATCAGATATTTGGTTTCTTCTTCAGCTCTTCCACAGAAAGAACAGCTGTTTTTTTCTAAATTAGTCACTTATTCTCCTGTTTTCTGGTCAAGATTACTTCATCAATAATTCCATATTCCTTCGATTCTTCAGCACTCATGAAGAAATTTCTTTCAGTATCTTTCTGCAGTTTTTTTATAGGTTGTCCAGTATGTTTATGCAGGATCTGATTCAGTTTTTCCTTGGATAAGAGGATCTCTTTTGTATGGATCTCAATATCAGATGCCTGACCTCTAACTCCGCCCAGAGGCTGATGGATCATTACCCGGCTGTTGGGCAGGGCAAATCTTTTACCAGCAGCACCGGCAGCAAGTAGAAAAGCACCCATACTTGATGCTTGACCGATACAAATGGTGCTGACAGCCGGCCTGATGTACTGCATGGTATCGTAAATAGCCAGACCGGATGTTACGATTCCCCCAGGGCTGTTGATGTACATATATATATCCTTTTCAGGATCTTCAGCTTCCAGGTGCAGCAACTGAGCGATAACGACATTTGCTATATTATCATCAATTGCAGAACCAAGGAAAATTATTCTGTCTTTTAAGAGGCGTGAATATATGTCATATGCTCTTTCGCTTTTTCCTTCCTGTTCTACAACTATAGGAACGTAGGGCATAATGTCTCCTTTACATTTTAATATTAAAACTAGCGACAATCATCATTAATGCAAATAACTTTTGAGTATTTTTCTATTTCTCTGTCTTCTCTTCCTGTTTAGGAAGTGGTACGAATTTAGCAGATTCTTTGACCAGATCAATAATCTTACGTTCAGAAACAGTAAAAGTGAAATCTTCGCTTTCAATCTGTTTTTTATACATTTTCTTATACTTTTCAACATCCATTTTCATATTGTCGGCAGCTTCTTTGATAGTAGCTTCTTTATCTGTATCTGTGACTTCAATGTTCTCAAGCTTCTTCAGCGCTTCCATAAGGTAATGGCCTTTCATGTTGAACTCAGCCATCTGTTTATAATAAGGCAGCATCTGAGAAATATCCATTTTATAGGCTTCAGCATAAGGTTTCGCCAACTGTTCGGCATATTTGTTAACCATCGAAGCAGGTAAATCAAAAGGATTTTCTTTGATCAAAACTGCATAGATCGCGTCTTTCAGGTGATTGTCGTTCTCAATGTCCAGTCTTGATTTCAGATCATCTTCAATTTTCTGTTTCATTTCTTCCAGGGAATCGTATTCCAGGTCTTTGGCAAATTCATCATTAAGTTCAGGAAGTTCATTTCGTTTAATGCTGTTTATCTTTACCAGAAATTCATTATTCTGCACATCGGTGAAGTCATTCTCATCAATTTCCTGCTTAGTTGTGAATAATTTGGTCCTCACTTCATCATTAACTTTTTTACCTGTCATGTTTTTATTGAAGTCAGCAGAATATTGATTTTCACCCAAAATGATCTCTCTATTAACATTCTTGGTGATTTCGCCATTTTCATCCAGGAAATTAATTGTAATATTTAACTTATCTTTCTTTTCGGAGATCTCGACATCAATTTCATTAGCCATTTTAATTCGGAAATCTTCTATCGTATCATCAACCATCTTTTTCTGGAATTTGATCTTTTCAAAAGGAATTTCCAGACCTTTATATTTTTCTACTTTCACTTCGGGCATTACTTCAAAGGTGAAAACTACTTCCAGTTCACTTCCCTTTTCCCATTTAACGTCTTTCGCCTCACCCTGATTTATCGGGTTGATGTCTTCCTGATCCAGAGCTGCTGTATAATATTCACCGATATACTTATTGAAATATTCTTCTTTAATATAGTCCGCGTAGGTTCTTTCGATCATGGCCAGAGGAGATTTTCCTTTTCTGAACCCTGGAATGGATACGTGTTGTTTTATTTTATTAAGAATTTTATTATAGTCTTTTGTTGCTTGTTCAGCATCTATGATAATCTTCATTTCTCTTTGAACCTGACTGATGTTCGTAATTTCTATTTTCACATTTTCTCCTGTAAATATGGTGCGAAAGAGGGGATTTGAACCCCTACAGGATTGCTCCCACTGGATTCTAAGTCCAGCGCGTCTACCGATTCCGCCACTTTCGCTATTGTTTTATTGCATATCTCTCAAAATAGTTTCGTATTCTTTTTCCAGCTCTGTATTGCCAAGAGTCTTAGCAGACTGATAGACCAGCTGAGCAGCTTCTTTAGCAGTGTTATCTGCTTCGTACCATTTCTTAGCATAAGTTATACAGTCTTCATATTCCTCAGCCTGGTAGAATGAGTAACTGATAAAACTAAGATAGTTGATATTACCCGGATCGAGCTCTATTGCCATTTTCAGATATTCAATAGACTCATCTTTTTTACCAATTTTTGCGGAAAGATTGCTGGCATGAAGGATGGCATCCAGGTTAGAAGGATCCAGTTCAACAACTTTAGCAAAAGCATTGAAAGCACCTTCGGTGTCTTTCAGCTTTTCAAGTGTAACACCCATGTTAAAAAAGCTGTCAGTATTTTCCGGATCGATTTCTGCGGCAGATTGGAACCATTGTAAAGCTTCTTCGAAATTTCCCATGCTGAAAAAACTATTAGCGATCTGCTGTCTCACCAGTACGTCTGTTTTATCAAGCTCAGCAACTTTGATCAAATATTCTAGAGATTTTTCATCATCTTTGCTAACATTATAAGCATAAGAGAGCATTTTTAGGGTCTGTACGCTATCTGGAGCAAATTCATAAAGATCTTCAAATTCACTGATACTTTGAGCTATTAAATTGTCAAAGGGTTCAGAAACAGCTTCAACAGTAACAGGTTCGGTTGCCAATGTCTCTACATTTATTGTATCTGCCATGATTTTTTTAAGCATGCCATTAATTGTCATAATGTTGTTCTGATCGGTAAGATCAAGTGTTTGAGGCTGAAGATTGTAAAAATCATTGGCCAGTAAGAATTCTGTTTGAGCTTTAACGAATAATTTAGACCAGCAGCTGGCTTTAAGTATTACCATATTAACTCTATCTTCTTCCAAAGGTTCCATTTTTTTGCGATATTTTTTTTCTTTTTTTGGGTTTTCAGATATCAGTTTTTCATATTCAGCCAGCTCTTTATCTATTGCCAGAATAGTTCTTTCAAAGTAATCACTGGCAGCATAATAATCATTTTTGTAATCAAAATAAATGCCAGCAACATTTTTAAGTGCTTCAATATTATTGGGATTTTCCTCAACAACTTCCAGGTAAAGCGGTAAGGCTTTTTCGATTCTTTGTCCCCCTAGATGCATATTGGCTGATCTCAGATTCTTTTTTCCTTCTGATGTAAGATCCTGAAATCCTTCCGCAGAAAGAATTACTGCAGAAAGGATCATAGCAACCATAATTCCTATTCTTAAATATCTCATTTTTCCTCCTAAACATTATATACGTTTAATTGTGCAAACTTTTTTGTACGGTAATATAGTCAAGTATTTTTTGAAGCGCTATCCTTTTATAAACAATATAATTAAATGTATCCAATAAAGATAATTAATCCAACTCGAAAGGAAGAATTGACTGAACCGGATCCTGGATCAGAGATTGATACCTTATCTTCAATTTATTCAATTCTAATTCTTTACCGAAATTATCATCAAGCAAAGTGGAAGCAAAATCAAGGTTGAATCTTCTTTTGATAAATTCTTCGATAATGCTTTTCTTAACCGGATAATAAGAGGTGGAATAATCTGTAATGCCGGCTAATTCGGATGCTTTATTAATGGCATCCTGTAATGAGCCGACAGCATCGATCAGCCCATTTTCCAGAGCTGCCTTACTGCTCCAAACTCTTCCTCCCGCGATAGATCTTAACTGTTCCAGATCGAGTGCGCGACTACTGGAAACCCTGCTCAGGAACTCTTCATAAATACCGTCGGAACTGGATTTCAGAGCGCTTAAAGTAAATTCATCCGGTTCTGTAAAAGGGTTGAACACATCGACATATTTACCTTTTTTAATGGAATCGGAAGTAACTCCTATTTTATCAGCCAGCTTTTTAAAATTAGGAATAATTGTGGCAACACCTATTGAACCTGTTATTGTGAAAGGATCTGCATAAATGTAATTACCCGGGGAAGATATATAATAACCTCCTGAAGCAGCTACATTGCTCATGGATACAACAATCGGTTTAACCTGCTGGAATTTTTTTATCCGGTTAAACATGATCTCAGATTCGAGAGCACTGCCGCCGGGAGAATTAATTCTTAAAACAACACTTTTTATCTTCTCATCTGCTTCCAGATCATCCAGAATATCATCAAGTTTTTTAAAATTAATATATTGTGAGCCTAAGCTCATTTCACCTTCAACGATCTCACCCTGCAGGTAAACAACTGCAATTTCTGGGGAGGTCAGATTAAGACCTGCGGCAGGATTGTATTTACTGAATGACACCAGCAGATTTTCACGCCTGCAGATCCTGCTGACGGCTTCTTCAAAGTACAGAAGATCATCAACCAGGCCATATTCCAGAGCTTTTGTATTAGAAATAAATAATTCAGGTCTTTACTCATAAATATATTCAGCATCAGAAAGACTCATGTCTCTGCTTAAGGCCAGATCTTCCAATATAAATTTATATATTTCAGAAAGCAGATTATTAAGATTATCTTTAACGGGCTGGGAAAGGTTTTTTCTGGAATAGGATTCTCCAAAACCTTTGTATTCACCAGCATGAATTACCGTTACTTCAACGCCGATTTTATCGAATAATTCTTTATAGAACAACATGTTAGAGCCTACTCCGGTAAGTAGTATCCCCCCGGAAGCAGAGGGATTCAAAAAGATCTCATCAGCGCAAGAAGCCAATAAATAATCCTTATTCCCAGCTCTTTCCAGATATGCATAAACTGATTTACCAGTAGATTTAAATTCCTGCAGAGCAAGCTTAATCTCATTCATTACGGCATATCCACAGGAGACCCAGGCAGGTTCCAGCAGAATTGCTTCTATTTTCGCATCCTTAGCTGCAGATCTGATCTTGCTGATTATCTGATGTGATCCAAGTACATTTTCAGTAAGATAATCATCGTAGTATTCATTGTATTCTACAATTGAACCGGATAATTTAAGATGCAGAACAGTCCCCGGTTTGATATCTTTTGCTTTGCTGCCGGAATACTTTGAACTCAATTTCATTAATCCGATAAATGATAATGTGATTATTGCCAACGCGAGGATAACAGACGTTAAACAACCTAGAAAAAACCATTTAGTTTTCATTTTATCTCCTGTATCTGGATATCCAGTTCCTTCAGTTTTCTTGATAAATTACTGCTCTGCAAACCCAATAGATCTGCTGTAGCGGTCAAGTTCCCGTTATTTAATTTTAATTGTGTTTCCAGGTATTTTCTTTCGAACTGCTTCTTTTTCTCTTTAAAATTCATGGTCTGGTTCCAGAAATCGGTTTTAACCTGACTTGTGAAGAGTGTGCTGAAATTTACCGGATCAATAATATTCGATTGGATCAGGATATAGATCCGTTCGATGATATTTTTCAGTTCCCTTACATTGCCCTTGAATTTCCATGAACACATTTCCTGCAGCACTTCCCGGCTGAATTCTTTTCGGGGCAATTTTAATTCATCGGAAAAGAATTTTGAGAAATGTTCGATCAGTACCGGTATATCTTCCGGATGATCGCGCAGGGGAGAAACCTGAATGGGTATGACGTTAAGGCGATAATACAGGTCTTCTCTGAAATTGTTGTTCTCGACCAGCTCTTCCAGGTTTTTATGTGTTGCAGCAATGATGCGGGTGTTGATCTTCAGTGTTTTATTGCTGCCTACTCTTTCGAATTCACCTTCCTGAATAACTCGAAGGATCTTGGCCTGAGCATTCAAGTTCATGTCGCCAATTTCATCCAGAAAAAGCGTTCCACTGTCAGCTTGCTCAATTTTTCCATTCTTACTGGTAACAGCTCCGGTAAAAGCTCCCTTTTCATAACCGAATAACTCACTTTCCACCAGTTCGTTTGGGATAGCAGCGGAATTGAATTTAATAAAAGGTTTGTCCCTGCGATTACTGAGATTATGGATACCATAAGCGATAAGCTCTTTACCCGTACCGCTTTCACCTCGGATAAGTACTTTGGAATCGCTGGGGGCTACCCGTTCTATCAATTGCTTAAGTTCATTAATATGTTTGCTCTCACCAATAATCCGGTATTGTTCATCCAGGCTCGATCTCAAGCGGCTGTAATCTTTCCTGAGGTTTTTAAAATCAACAGCATTTTTTGCGGCGATCTTAACCTTGGTCAGGCTCAATGGTTTTTCCAGGAAGTCAAAGGCACCCAGTTTGATTGCTTTCACTGCTTCTCTAATTCCGCTGTGTCCGGAGATCATGATCACTGAAGTATCCGTATTTAAAGCTACTATCTGCTCCAGTAGTTCCAGTCCGTTCGTGCCGTCCAGTCTAACATCAAGAAAGACCAGATCAGCCGGATTTCTTTTAAAGGAATCTAAACCCTTAGCTGCTTCAACTTCAAATTCAACCTGGTAATTTTCATCTTCCAGAATGTTCTTCAGGGTTAAGCAGATATTCATTTCGTCATCAATTATTAATACTTTCATTGCACAGGCTCCGCTATTATTGTAAATATTGCACCTTTACCCGGTTCACTATCAACTTGAATTTCAGCCTTATTAATTTCAATCAGTTTATGGACCAGAGCCAGCCCCAATCCGGTTCCCTTTTTTTTCTTCGTATAATAAGGCTCAAATATTTTTGTCAGATCCTTCTGTTCTATTCCAGGACCGAAATCCTGGATCTTGATCCTGATTTTGTCAGTGCAGCTGATATCCAGGTGGATCTTTTTTTCCTGGGAAGAAGCATCGATGGCATTTTGCAAAATATTAGTAATGATCTGATAGAAGTGAGTCTGATCGAAATTGATGAGAACTTCCTCCAATCCCGAAATTGAGATATCATAATCATTTTTATAAGGTTTTAATATATCTTCTATAAAAGTTCTACAACTAAATGTTGTAAAATCAGGATTTATATTTTTGGCGAAGGATGAGAAGGATCGAGCCAGATTCTGCAAATTTTGGATCTCCTGATTAATAATATCAATAGATTCTTGAAAGATCAGTGCGAATTTCTCAGGGTCAGTATCATATTTCTCTTCCAACCTTTGAATAGATAATTGAATGGGGGTGAGGGGGTTTTTTATTTCATGGGCAAGAATGCGTGAAAGCTCTTTCCAGATCATGTCCTTCTCGGCTTTAAGCAGTTTGTGCTGCACTGAATCAAGTTCCCTGGACATGCTGTTGAAGGATTGTTTCAACTCTTTCATTTCCTTGATCCCGGTTTCGGGAAGTTTCACGGAAAAATCACCTTGCCGGATAATTGCGGTTGCATTCTGCAACTCCTTAAGGGGTCTTGTGATCTTGTAAAAAATTATAATAAATATGAATATTGAGAAGAGCATTAGAATGAACAGCAGTACCGAAGAATAGATCTGAGACTCATTCCGGATCATTTCCGTTTCCGCCAGGGACTCCCTGAATCTTTTAACCATTTCACGAGCTTTTAATTTGTCCGATTCCGAACCGTAATCTAGGTCGGCAAAGGATTCATCCAGCTTGATGCTTTTTAAAGCCTGATTAGTTTTGCCATGCTGTTTAACAAAATAATTGTTGATCAGGATCAGACTGGATAGGTAAAGGCCCAGGAACAGGATTATTATACTTGATCTAATACCGAAATTAAGTTTCATCTTGAGGCTTGTTTATTTCTTTCTTTAACTTAGGTTTTTTGAAGTTCCATAACATCATCAGGTCATATTCATTATCGTTGTTCGGCAGTTTCATTTTTTTTAGATAGGAAGTTAACGTGAATTTGAAATTATCAGGGATTCTATCTTTATAAATATATTCCACTTTGCTGATATCGTTTATTACCTGAGCGTAGGATTCATAGCTAATTAACTGGTCTCTTTCATCGTAGGAAACGTAATAGACCTGTTCCATCGGCTCATAATGAACAGAGTGTTTAAATTCTATCTGATGGAAAATTTCCCTGCCTTCTTTTAACGTTATCTGGAAGTAGATATCAATATCCGCTCCGGATTTAATAATATCTTCAAAATCGTTCTCAAAAGCATGCACAAGAGAAGTGCGAAATAACACGTTGTTGTTCAAGAAAACAGTCTCAAGATCTGTGAATTTCGCATCATTTCCTTTATATGAAGATAACAGCAACATACTTAAAGATATTACGCCTGATATCACTTTATCTGCCAGTGACTGGAACATTAATTAACCCTCTAAAACCAAAAGTCTCTGATAAATTATTTTTTACCAGAGACTTTCGCGAGAGTTATGTTGTCAATCTTTAAAATCCGAACCAGGGGCCTATTGTAACGGTCAATCCATCCATCGTAGAATCGGGTTCATTTTCCAATTTAACCTTCTCACCATTCCATTTAGCTTTCCAGCCGTCAGTTGAGTGACTGAGCATATATCCTACTTCACTTCTGATGGAAAGCCAGTCCAGAGTTCTGAACATGAGCATGGCTTTTGGTTGGAAAAGGATAAAATCCTGATTTAGTTTCAGTTTGCTGCGATAATCATAATATTCATCCATGTTGGCGCTGGGATCATTAAAGTCAAAGTTGGGAATAGGACCATTGCTGTCGGTCTGGGTTATTTTGATCTGATTTGAACCCCAACCCAGCATGAAACCAAGAGATGTTATAACGTTTTTGGTAATACCAAATCTCTTATCAAGAGTAACACCACCGTATGAAATTTCATATTTTACTTTTCGGGAAACGGTTGAAGTTACTTCAGTACCGTTCATAAAATGGGTCCATTCATGTTTAGAGGTTTCCTTATTGTCATAACCGGCACCTATACCACCGATGAACCAGCCTTTACCAACGTTGCCTTTTCCAGCACCACCTTGTAAAAGGAATCCGTCTTCAGAGAATGTTTCTTCTTTAAAACCCAGATCAAAAAGCATGCTGTTAATATCTGTTACATCTGGCATGAACCAGACTGGAATCCAGCCACCGCCACCGTGTCCAACATAGATGTGTTTCTTTTTCTTTAAACCAGGAGTTAAAGTAAGATCATCAGATTTCTTGTCCAGGGTATCTAAGGTTACCATTGTTTCATAAATAGTTTCATCACGAAAGAATTTTACAGTGATTTCATCACCTATCTTATGACTGCGGATCATTCTTATCAAGTGATCTTCGAATCTGATTTTTTCACCATTGAATTCCATAATGATGTCACCTTCCATTAAACCGGCTTTATCGGAAGGCCCCCCGGAAGTAACACCAGTAAGGTAAACGCCATAATTATAATTATAGTGCAGTTCATAAATATCCTTGAAGTCTAAATCAGTAAGGAAAACACCCAATTTGGGTGCATTTGGATCGTACTGAATATTTTTGTTAATGATAATGGTTCTGTCCATATTATCCATATCGATCTCGAGATCTTCCATAGCTTGTTCAATAATTACATCAATATCGTTTTCTTCTTCCTGCGCCATAAGCAATGTACTTCCTAAAAGAAGCATTGCTAAAGCTGCGATCATAAATCTTTTCATATTTCCTCCTTTGCCTTTCTTATTAAGCAACCAACATACCAACTTGAACTAATCAAGATATTTGCCTATATATCAATAAGTTATAGAATGATGAGAAATTGGTGTTGGCAGATTCGCTTATACTTTTGATAATCGTGATAATAACCCCCTTATCAAATGGATAAAAAAAAACGCCTGCAGAATTTCCACAGGCGTTGCCTATATTGTCCAACTATTCCGGTTTTTTTATAGCATTGGTAGGGCAGCCTTTGTAACGACCTTTATTTCCATCTGTACAAATTCCACAGGCTGTACATTTTTCCGGGTCTATCACTGCTACTCCTTTTACCATGGTTATGGCATCGAAAGCACAGTATTTTACACAAAGCTGGCAGCCGATACATTTTTCAGGAATAACCTCATAAGCCTGGAATTCCTCAACTTCCTCTTCCCAGAGCGGTTTTCCCTGTTCATCTAGTAAGAGAAGTTCTGTTTCATCAATCGTAATTCCGTGGGCCACTATCTCCTCTTCGACCAGAATTCCTTGAACAGAGATGTCTTTTTTACTTTCCAGGATCACATTGTTATCCTGAAGGAATTGTTCAGGACTAAGTTTCAGCAGAAAAAAATCTTCGCCGGTGTTCAAATACCACTCATCTCCGATCTTCTTTAATTGACCATTGAATGTTGTAAGTTCCTTTGATTCAGAGACCTGTGAGAAGATATTCAAGGCAACGACTACTACCAGAAGTGTGATTATCAGTTTATAATTGAATCTGTTCATCTTTTCTCCTATTTGCAATTGCAGTCAGGACAGTTGCAATCGTGACCTACGTCTTCATATCTGCACAAGTAAGTGCTGTTATTCTTAAGTTCCAGCTGGAATTTCTTATCTGGTTGTACGATAAATGTCTGGCCGGCTGTAAATAATTTCCACGTTTCCGTACCAGGAAGTTTTACTTTCATTTCACCGGTAACAACTGTCATGTATTCTCTTTGCGAAGTGCCGAACTCATATGTGCCCGGAGCCATAACTCCTAACGTGGCATCACCTTTGCTGTCCTTGAAAGCAAGAGATTTTACCTTTCCTTCGAAATACTCATTAACTTTAAACATAAATTTAACTCCTTTTATTATCTGATCTTTTAATTTCCATGCCAGGTGCATCAACTGGTCTTAGTTTGAAGCCGTTTTTTCTATAAAAACCTTCTTTTCCTGGAGCAGAGAATAATTGAATATCTCTGATCTTCTTTTGACTACAATAAGATATTGCTTCCTTTAACAGTAAAGTTCCAATTCCCAGATTCTGCATTTCTGGTTTAACGATCATATCAAAGATCATGGCATGAACAACACCATCACTTACAATTCTGGTGAAGCCTGCTAACTCTGTTCCCCAATAAGCAGATATCGTATAACTGCTGTTTGCGGCTGCTTCCAGAAGCTCTTCCGGGGAAAGCATATAATCCTCATTCCAACCAGTTGTCTGGAATAGTTCAAACAATTCATCAGATGCAGGCAGATCTCTATTCAAGTTGATTTCCACTTTAACCACCACCGATAAGATGTATTACTTTAACATCGGCTTCTTCTGGAACAACATACGTATCATAATATTCTTTTTTTACTAAATCACCATTAATTTTTACGATCAGCATTTTAAAAGTGTAGTTCATTATTTTTAAAAGGTTTCTTACTGTCAGGTTTTCCTGCCATTCGATCTGATTTCCATTAACAGTGATGTATTTCATGTTTTGTCCTTGAATAGCAGTTCCAGGGCAAGATTTGCCTGCATGTTTGCTACAATGGCAACTTTGGGTGCCATGGGGGAGACGCCCTCCTGCAGTTCTGATCTTTCATCTCCGCAAATATAAAGATCATCAGATCTACGTGTATGCAGCAGTTCATTACCGCCGTAGCCGGACAGGCCAGAAGCAACGATAACGGGTTTCCCTGGAAAACTTGTCAGCCATGTTTCTATCAGCATTTTTTTCATTTCTGCTTTATCAAATGCTTCTATTAGGATGTCTGCATTCTTAAATATCTCAGAAAGATTATTTTCGGTGATTTCTATATGATGAATTTCCACTTCCGTAAAAGGCGATATCCTGTTTAAGTTTTCTTTTAAGGCTTTTACTTTGGGAAGATTAATCTGGTCTTTAAAATATTGCTGTCTGTTTAAATTGGAAACTTCTATTTTGTCAAAATCGGCTATAATCAATTTACCGATCCCGGCTCGAGTAAGAGATATTGCTACATTAGAGCCAAGTCCGCCAGCCCCGGCTATTCCAATAACAGCCTTTCTTAAAAGAGGAATAAGGGCCGCGTCATGTCTGGAGAAAAATTCTGATTCTTTCATATAAAAAATGACCCGGCAGTAAAAAACTGCCAGGTCAACATAGATTATTTGTTGTAGTATTTTTCCAGGATTTCAATGACATCTGGACGGCCGATGCCGAGAGCTTTAACTTTCTCGATGGTTGGCACGCCGTTATTATCCCAGCCGCGACGCTGATATACTGCATCGCATAGTTTCTGATAAGCATCTTCTCTGAATTCTCTGGTTTTCTGATGTCTTTCTTCAACCGATTTTCCGGTTGGATCCCAGCCCCATTTTTCCTTCAACTGCTTATCGTATCTTTCTTCCCGAGAAAGGTATTCTTCAATTGTAACAGGTCCAACAGAACGATAAGGGATCTGATCGTATTTCCTTGTACCAAAACCCAGACGCAGATTGAACACACGCTGGAAATTGTAAACTCTTTCAGACTGCAGGATAAGTTCATGTTTGTCTATATTTTTGCCAGTTACAGCATTGAAAATATCAACATAATTTTGAACATGTTTCGGAACTTTGGCTGGTTCATCTGTTTCAGCGTTGTCAGTGGGTTCCACATCATTCCAGGGTAGTTTGCAAAGACCTTGCAGACCAAACCAGGTACGGAACATGGGGAAGTAGTGCAGTGCTTCGGCTTTGTCTTCGAAGGTCGGGATCTGGTTATTGACCATATCCATGAAGATAAGCCAGGCTTCATCATGCTGAGGTCCTTTTAAAGCCAGTCCGTAACCTCCCTGCATGGCCAGAGATTCTTTGGTAACATACTCGGAATATTCCATACCTTTACATTCCATTCCGATATCCTGCATGAATTTAAGGTCACCGCCAAACTCTTTGGCAAAATAATCTTTCATTCTATGAATACCAAGTCCGATGATCTTTCCAAATCCTTCACCACGAGCCATCTGATGCAGCATTTCCATAGCTTCCTCGCCGCAACCGAAGTTCAGCTCATACCCACCGGTTCTTTCCTTGTTAAGAATTCCGTTTTCATAACATTCCATCACAAATGCCATTCCGGTTCCCCAGGAAATGGTATCAATGCCGTAAGTGTCGCAGTAAAAATTAGCTTCCACAATGAAATGAGGATCGAATATCCCCATATTGGCACCAAAGGCTGCTGCTGTTTCATATTCAGGACCGTCGATTGATACAACATCATCTTTATAGGGTCCGGTTTTTAAAGTGTATCCATCCACGCATTTGGCGCATTGCATCGTACATCCGTACCAGCATCCGTCCGGAATTCCCTGAGTGAACATTTCGCGCCAGACAGGTGATGATATTTTTTCAGTTTTCTCATGTTTTCCGAATTTGTAATTGTGGGTTGGCAGCAGATCGTAATCGTCCATGATCTCAACCAGATGTGCTGTTCCAACATGTCGCATGTCACACTGAGAATCATCATTTTCAAATAATTCACGATGGTAGGCAGCACTTACTTCCTTTATTTTATCAAGATCAGCTACATGATTGCTGTTAGCGTTTAATTTTGAGAATTTGCAGACAATCCCTTTTACTTTTTTATGTCGTAACAGGGTACCTAGTCCACCCCTGCCAGCCTGTTTAAGTCTGGCAACTTTTCTGCGTCTGTCATAAAAGGAAAAATTCAGACATCCGAATAAAGCATTCCCGGCAGCAGTACCTGATGAAACTGAAGTAATTGATTTCTTATCATGTTCATTTTCGGCAAAAATATCACACATCTGTTCCGCGACAAGATGAGAATCAATAGCTTCTTCCGGTGCTTCCAGAATCTGAACCAGACCTTTATCACCGTCAATGTAAACAATAACCTCTTTTTCAGCAATACCTTGAATCTCAATAGCGTCCCAGCCAGAGAATTTAAGATAAGGGCCGAAATATCCGCCTACATTACTGTCTACCGGTGCATTGGTAAGGGGAGAGATACCGCAGACGATAGATTTACCTGTGCCGGGATACTGGGTAACACCACCCATAGCGCCGGCTGCAATAACAACTTCATTTTCTGGTGAATCCCACTTTGTGTTCTCATTCACGGCATCCCAGAGAAGTTTAAGATTGAATCCCCGGCCTCCGGTAAACATGTCTTTCATTTCCTGTGACACTGGTTTTGATTCAATTCTAAGATCGCCGACATTCACAAAAAGGGTTCTATTAGCATAACCTTTATCCAATGGTTGTAGTTCATACTTAAATTCTTTAATTACTTTATGAGCTGCTTTGATCTTTTCAGCATCGTAAGGATTCTGATATTTATTCATTAGAAGTGCCTCCTATAGAAAACTTTTTCCAGCGGTTCAGCAGTTTCCACCAGAGAAAGAGCTCCAGCAGGACATGATTTAACACAAATTCCACAGGCGATACATTTGAAAGGTATCTCCTCTCCTTCAGTGTAGAACATCGATGCCGTGGGACAGAAACCAACGCAGGAAAGACATCCTACACAAGTTTTTGCATTCAGGCGAACAATACCTTTAGCATCTCTGGTTAATGCTTCTACAGGACATACATTGATACATTCTCCACACTGGTTACAAATATTTGCGCTAAAACCTTTTTCCAGTTTGGATATCCTGATGCGCGATTTTGCCCTATTCTCTTCCTTGAACCAAGTTTGAGAGCAGACTTTCTCGCAGGTGCCGCATCCTATACATTTTTTTTCATCCCAGACTAAGACTTTCATACCACCTCCGCTTCTCTGATTATTCAATAATATTTTTTTCCAAATTTAGAACCGAGTGACCTGTGTCAAGGTTAATTTGACTGATATTCTTCTTCATTATATATTAAATAAATGTGAATTTTATCATACTGAAACAAACTTTATGATTGATTAAATTATTGTCTTATCAATTTAGACTTGACTCGAAAATTGCAGGAAAATATTAAAAAACATATTAGATTTAAAGGAAATATAATGAATGAATTAAAATTGGAAAAGTTAGTTCAGGAAATAGTCATTTTTATAAGGAAGCAGCTTGATATGGCGGGGTTTAACAAATTGATAATTGGGCTTTCCGGCGGGTTGGATTCAAGTGTTACAGCCGCATTGAGCGTAGAAGCAATTGGTGCGGAGAACGTTTATGGCGTTATGCTGCCCTACAGAAAAAGCCATCCGGACAGCCTGGCCCATGCCCTTCTCGTAGCGGAAAAATTTGGGATCCAACATCAGACCGTAGATATCAGCCCTATGGTTGACGCTTATTTTGATAAATATGAGCCTGACGCTGATCTGTTGCGTCGCGGCAACCGTATGGCCCGGGAAAGAATGTGTGTGTTATATGACCTTTCCGCCAAGTACAAAGCTCTTGTTGCTGGAACTGGTAATAAATCCGAATTGTTGATTGGTTACTGCACACAATATGGGGACAGCGCCTGTGCTTTTGAACCGATCGGGCATTTATACAAAACTGAAGTTAAAGAGATCGCTGCTTACTTATCTGTTCCGGAAGAGATCATTAATAAAAATCCTACGGCAGATCTTTGGGAGGCTCAGACTGATGAAGCGGAATTGGGGATCAGCTATGCCAGGCTGGATATAATATTGGCAAAATTAATTGATAAGAATCAAAGCAAAGAGAAATTACTTCAGGATGGTTTTTCTGAAGAAGAAGTAGCTAAAATAATAAAAATGGTTAAGAATTCTGAGTTTAAAAGAAAGATGCCTTCGGCAATCCAATAAAGGCGGGGAGTAATTATGAAAAAACTTTTTAAAGGCTGCTTAACAACTATTGTTGTATTTATTCTGATAATCGTACTTCTGGTTGCGGCTCTGGTAATATTTAGAATTCCGATCGCTGATTATCTGATCGAGAATTTCGGTTCAAAGGTAGCTGGTGCAAAAGTAGAGGTGGATGGAGTATATATGAAACCCTTTAAACTGCACATTACCTGGGATCGACTGCAGTTTACAGATAAAAATGATACCTGGAAGAATTTGTTTGAAACAGGCCAATGCGATTTTGAGCTGGCTTTCAAACCATTATTAGCTGGTAAGGTGCTGATTAATAAAATGCAGCTGGATAATATGCGGTTCGATACTAAAAGATCAACAGATGGTAAGCTTCCTTTAAAAGAAACAAAATCAGGTGAGCCTTCTGCCCTGGTGAAATATGTGAAATCGAATCTGGAGCGGGAGAAAAGCAGAATTCCTGTTTTCGATCCTAAATTCCTGAAAACTGAAATTAATGTTAATTCCCTGCTGAAAGAGTTTAATTTCCAGACCCCGGCTAAAGCAGATTCCATTAAGGAAATGGCAGAAGATCGTTATGCTTACTGGGAAAATATAATCGAAAACAATGATTATGAAGAACGAGTAAAAAGTGTTGAGAGAGACATCAAACAGATTGATCTGGAGAATATGGACAATCTGATTAAAATTCAGCAGAATCTTACTCTGGCTCTGGATTCCTACAATACAACAAAAGAATTATACCAGGAAATTAATACCAATAAAACTGAACTGGAAAGTGATCTGGCCAGATTGAAGACACTTTATAAAGATATTCCCGTCTGGATTAAAGCTGATTACGATAATGCTTTGCAGCTGGCGAAATTACCTGATGCTTCTGTTCAAAAGATTGCACTGATGCTCTTTGGGGATAGGGTTACAGACGGAGTGATGATGGTTCTGGATAAAATTGAAACAGCCAGAAATCTTAGATCTTCCAAACCGGAACAAACCAAAAAGGACCGAATGCCACAGCTTCCTGCCTTCTGGATAAAGGAAATTACACTCTCAGCCTTCCCGAATGAAGATCTATTGCTAAGTGGGAAACTGCTGGATATTTCCAGTGATCAGCAGAAGACAGGCAAACCAGTTGATCTTGTCTTGACCGGAAGTGATGAGAAGCTGGGCGATTTGAGGATCAAATGTCTTTTCGACCATAGAAATGAGATCAAGCAGGATCTGGTAAATATTGTGGCCAGTGAAATTCCTATAAGGGATATGAATCTGGCTAATTTTGATTTGCTTCCCAGAAAACTTAGCAAAGGAACAGCCAAGTTATTTTCCAATATAAACTTAACTGACCAGATCATTAAGGTTAATGTTGGATTTGAAGCTGAAAATATTCAGTTTGATTATGCAACCGAGCCGGAAATGGATGAAAGACTGGTAAGGGTCTCACGTGCTATTTCCGAAGCCATAGACGAGATCACATTCGATGCCGGCATCACTCAAAAACCTGATAATTTCACGTTTAAAATAAGCAGTAATCTGGACGAGCTTGTCTCTACCCAGTTGAAAAAAGTTGTTAGCAATGAAGTTGCCCGGGCTAAAGAGGAGATTCGCGCTAAAGTAAATGCTGAAGTTAGTAAATATAAAGCAGAGGCTGAAAACTATATAAACTCCAAAAATGCAGAACTTCAAGCCAGGATAGATCAATTGAAAGCAGAAATAGATAAGCAGAAATCTAAAATTGAAGCTAAAAGACAGGAATTGGAAGAGAGAGTTGAAGCAGAAAAACAGAAGTTGCAGAATGAAGCGGAAGAGAAACTTAGCGATGAACTGGAAAATCTGCTGGATAAATTCAATCAATAGAATGGGGGAGAGTTGAAATTTCTTAACTCGGATAGATGCAAAATTTGTAAGAAAAGAAAAGGTCATAGATTCTGTATTCGCAAGGAAAGTAATATCTGCTGGCAGGATTGCAATAAACTGAGAGTAGATTTGAAATGCCCTGATAGCTGTAAATACGCCATGCAGAAGAATTTGAATGAAAAAAAGATAGAATTGTTTGAGTATAAAACTAATGCAGATTCGCAAACAGAATTCATTGATCTTCTGAAAAAAGAGATCGACAAATGGATAGTGACCCCACAGAAATTCTTACAGGATAAAAGTCCTCTCCAACTGGCTGAGACGGAAGCTGGCAAAGAACAGTTAACTAACCTGTTCAATGGTTTCAGAATCCCTGAACATATTCCCATGGATCATCTAAAAAAAAGACTTGATCTAGAGAAACTGGAAACGCGTAAAATGCCGGAAAATTATGAGGATACTGTTTTTAGATATCTGGATAATGTGATCGCACAAGAATGGCAGGATCTAGTTCAATTTACTTATAAGAAGGAAAAATTTGCCGATCAACAATTGGAGGAGAATTACCTTGAACGTATAGCTTCCGATAAGATCTTAAAGAAAGTTAAACATTATAACCTGATCTCTTCTGCCCTTTCGGAAGATAAAAATAGTGCCTTAGTCTATCTGGAACTGAACGGAAAATTTGAGCTTACAGTTGTTACCAGAAAAATAGATAATTCCTGGTATGTTGACGCAAGGATCTATGGTAAGCCTGAATTGTTCAACGGTGAAAATGAAGCTATTAAGCAAGTAGCTATTTTGCTTTCCGCTAATAAGATCGCTGAAGTTTTTCCCCTCTTAAAAAAATATACCGCTATCTATCCGGACAGTTCGGATCTGCATTATTACTGGGGTCTATACTATACATTTGCAAAAAATACACTCAAAGCGAAAGAATTCTTTCTCAATTCTGTGGAACTGGACCCTGATTTCCTGGAAGCTAAATATAATTACGCCTTTGTTCTGCACTCGGAAAAGGAAGAAAAAAAGGCTGAAGAACTCTACCGGGAAATACTGTTGAAAAATCCGCAAGATGTCAGATCTTTGAATAATCTGGCTTCCTTGCTCATCGACAAGGGTGATAACGGTGAAGCACGAGAACTGCTGGAAAAATGTCTGCAGATCGATCCTGAATTTTCTGTAGCTGCAAATAATCTGGAAAGGTTAGATGACCTGAATTGATCAACATGATTTTAGCAGATCTGAATTAAATTTCAGCTAAAAAATAAGGTAGGACAGCTGTTTTGTAAAGCCTGTTCAGCAAGAAAATATTCCACCATTTACTTGACACCCATTTTAGATAAAAAGATTTAAGAACAAGGCTTAAATTCATTAATGAGAGAGTCGTAAAATATTGTATAGTAAGATGTTAAGGAGTTATTGTGGAAAAATTTCTGGTAACAAGTGCACTGCCTTACGCCAATGGGCCGTTGCATATTGGACACTTAGCTGGAGCCTATCTGCCAGCAGATATATTTGTACGTTATAATAAATTACAGGGTAATGATATAATTTTTATCTGCGGAACCGATGAGCATGGAGCACCTATTTCCATCAAGGCCGAAGCAGAGGGAGTTACACCCCGAGAAATCGTCGATCGATATCATAAAAGTATTAAAGAAAGTTTTGTTGGAATGGAAATAGAATTTGATAATTTTTCAGGAACAGCCAGACCCGAGCACCTGAAAATTTCCTCAGAATTCTTTCTGAGTTTATATAAAAAAGGATTTGTGATCCAGAAAACCACTCAACAATGGTACGATTCAAAACAGAATCGTTTCCTTGCTGACCGTTATGTTGAAGGGATATGCCCCTTTTGTAAAGAGCCTGGAGCCAGGGGAGATCAGTGTGACAGCTGCGGAAAGTTGATCGATGCTGTTAATCTGATCGAGCCGATAAGCAAAATATCTGGTGAAACTCCCATTTTGAAAGAAACTACTCACTGGTATCTGGAACTTCCTAAATTCGAACAGGAATTAAAAGATTGGCTGGCGACAAAAACAGAATGGAAGGACAATGTAAAAAACTTCATTCTGGGCTGGCTTAAAGAGGGTTTAAGAGAAAGAGCCATAACCCGTGATATCGACTGGGGTGTGCCTGTACCACTGGAAAATGCCAATGGCAAAGTGTTGTATGTCTGGTTCGATGCCCCCATCGGTTACATTTCTTCTACCATAGAATGGGCCAAACGTATCGGTGATCCGGACAGATGGAAGAAATACTGGCTGGAACCAGATACAAAACTGATCCATTTCCTGGGTAAAGATAATATACCTTTTCATACCATAATCTGGCCTGCTGTACTGATGGAACAGGATAAACCTTATGTGCTGCCCTATGATGTTCCTGCTAATGAATATCTCAACCTGGAAGGGCAGAAAATGTCAACTTCCCGCAACTGGACTGTCTGGGTGAATGATTTTCTGCAGTATTTCGATGGAGAATATCTGCGTTACTACCTGGCTGCAAACGCACCGGAAAGCAAAGACAGTGATTTTTACTGGAAAGAGTTCCAGAATCAGATAAATAATGATCTGGCAAATGTTTTGGGTAATCTGGCAAATCGTGTTTTTGCCTTTTCCAGGAAATATTTCGAGGGTCAGATCAAAGCTCCCGAATTGAGAGAAATTTCCCGGAAACTACTGGATGAAACTGTCGATAAATCTGCCGAAATTTCCAATTGTTATAAAACTTACCAGGTAAGAAAAGCCATTACTCTGATTATGGAATTGGCTCGAAAAGGTAATAAATATTTCGATGAAACACAACCGTGGGTTACCATTAAAGAAGATAAAGAAAAGGCGATGGAGACTCTTTACACCTGCAGCGAGCTGTTGCGGGTTATTTCCATCCTGTTATATCCGGTGCTTCCTTCCAGCATGAAGAAACTACGTAAGTTGTTGAACATAACTGAAGAATTTTCCTGGAAAGATATTTCTGCGGTTGTGGGATCTTATGAAATAAATGAGATTAGTACTCTATTTAAAAAGATAGATGATAAGGAGATCGAGCTTCAGCTTAAGAAATTGGAAGCTGCCGCTAAACCTCCGATAGAAGCTAGAACACAAACCGCAAATAGAATATGAAGATTTTGCCAGAATGGAGTTCCGCATCGTAAAGATCCTGAAAGCTGAAAAGATCAAAAAATCAAATAAATTGCTGAAACTGCTGGTGGAAATTGCCGGTGAGAAAAGGACAGTTGTAGCTGGAATTGCCAAATCTTATGATCCGGCTAAACTGATTGGTCGGAGGTGTTAATGCTTATCAATCTGAAACCTCGCAGTGTGATGGGAGTTGAATCCCAGGCAATGATCATGGCGGCTCACGATGGGGAAGATATGGCTGTTCTTCATCCGGATAAAGATATTCCCTCCGGCAGCGAAGTAAATTAATTCCGTTTTTTATTTCATAAATCGCAGAACACAATTACATTGTTACCAATAGAATGAGATAGTATCATGTAATTACTTCCTGTTGAAATTGGAGAAATTTTAATGAAAATATATATTGAAACCTATGGCTGCCAGATGAATGTGGCAGACAGCGAACTGGTCAGTTCCATTCTGGTAAATGAAGATCATGAAATTGCTGATACAATTGATGATGCCGACATAATTATCTTCAATACATGTTCTGTAAGACAGCATGCCGAAGAGAGGGTGATCGGTCGTATCAATAATGAAATGGCGCGAAAGAAAGAGAAACATGATCTGAAAATAGGCGTGATAGGCTGTATGGCTCAGCGTCTGGGTGAAGAGCTCAATAATGTTAATAAATCCATCGATTTTGTGGTCGGAGTCGATCAATATGGTCATCTTCCTGATATTATTACAAACCTGTTTGAAAAGCCGCAATTTCTATCTGATACTCAGATCAATAACGCTGAAATATATAAAGATATTTATCCTATCCACTCCGGACAACTGAATGCATTTATCACGATTATGCGGGGTTGCAATAATTTCTGTTCCTACTGTATCGTGCCTTATACGCGTGGAAGAGAAAGAAGCAGACCCTTTGAAGATATTATAAATGAGATCACGGAAATAGGGAAGAAGGGTTTCCGGGATGTTACTCTGCTGGGTCAGAATGTTAACTCTTATAATTTTAATAATATCAATTTTGCTCAATTGCTGCGGAAGATCAATTCCATAGATACAATTGAGCGCATCAGGTTTGTTACATCTCATCCCAAAGATCTTTCCGATGAAGTTATAGCAGTAATGGCAGCATCTGAAAAGGTGTGTGAGCATCTGCACCTTGCGTTACAGTCAGGAGACGATGAGATCCTGCGGAGAATGAACCGGGGCTATACTGCCGAGCACTATTTTAATATTACGCAGAAGCTCAGGAAGGCAATGCCGGAGATTGCCATTACTACAGATGTTATTGCCGGATTTCCGGGAGAAACTGAAGAACAGTTCCAGCATACCTACGATCTAATGGAGAAGATCAGATTTGATTATGCTTTCACTTTTAAATATTCTCCCAGAAGTGGGACTAAGGCCGCTGAATTCAAAGATCAGGTTCCGGAAGAGATAAGGCTGAAGAGGTTGCAGAAACTTATAAAACTGCAGGAAGGTATCACTTTGCAAAAATATCGCGAACAGATCGGTAAAGTTAAAGAGATATATGTAGAAAAGGTCAGCAAGAAATCTGATCTCGAGGTTTCAGGTAAAAGCCGCGATTTTAAGATCACAGTTTTCCCCGGAGATAAAAAGCTGATCGGGCAATTTGTAAAAGTAAAGATCACAGATGCTACAGGTTGGACTCTGAGAGGAGAAATGGTTAGCTGATGCAGAATTTTATAGATCATCTTGGAAATTGGCTGCAACATGATACAGCCTTGATCAACAGTCCTAATCCACTGTTGGTGCTGGCGGTAATTTTGATCGTTGGCTTTGTATTTTCCAGGCTGGCACGAAAATTGAAGATACCTACAGTTACAATGCAGATTCTGGGAGGATTTATCCTGGGACATTACGTGTTGAATCTTTTCCGAGATGAAGCCTATGTAAGTTTTGAGCCCATTACAAATTTCGCTCTGGGATTCATCGGTCTAACCATCGGCAGCCATCTTAATTTCAGGAAACTTCATAATGCAGGGAAGAGGATAATTCTGATAACTTTGACGGACGTGATCCTGACACCTGTTATCGTTTTTTCTGCTCTTTACTGGCTGGCTGGACTCCAATTTGAAATAAGTCTGCTTATAGCTGTGATCGCCATAACAACAGCTCCAGGCTCAACTTTGCATATTGTTAAGGAGAAAAGAGCAAAAGGTATATTTACAAAAACAATCCTGGCGGTTGTTGCTTTTAATAATGTGCTTACTATTCTAATTTTTTACATTGCTTATTATTTTCTTTATTATCGATCAGCAGCACATGAATTCAGCTTGCTGGGAACAATTGGCAATCCACTGCTTCTCTTAATGGAAGCTTTGCTGGTCGGCGGTTCGGTAGGTTATACAGTTATTTACTTCACCGAAAAGCGCAAAACTACGATCTCTTTCCTTACCATGGTTATTCTTGCTGTAATTGTCACTGTCGGAACTTCCCAATTATTACATCTTTCCGGAATTCTCTCCAGCCTTATTCTGGGAATGGTCATCACTAATTTTTCAAAGTATAAAAGCGTTCTTTTTGGGGCTTTCAAAGATATCGAAATAGAAGTATTTACCTTATTTTTTGTGCTGGCAGGAACTCATTTAGATATAAAAGTGATGGCTGCTGCCGGGTTTGCTGGACTCATCCTCATTATCAGCAGGTTAATAGGGAAGACGCTGGGACCTTTTCTGGGCGCGCATCTGGCCAATTCCATTCCAATTATAAAAAAGAATATCGGTATAGCTCTCTATCCTATTGCCGGAGTAGCCATCGGACTTATTCTTCTTCTGGAAAATGATCCGATTTTTCAGGTCTATTCATCCGAGATCACGGCTATTGTACTTACAGCAGTTATTGTTAACGAGCTGCTGGGCCCTGTTTTTACGGGGAAGGCTATTAAAAATGCCGGAGAAGAACACAAGAATAGAGTAAGGTTGATGGATTTCCTGCAGGAAGAATTTATTAAGATCGATATAACCTCTCATAGTAAATGGGAAGCTTTGGACGAAATGGCTGAGTTTATGTACAAAACGCATAAAGTAAGAGAAATTTCTCTGCAAGAATTGAAATTAGGGATAATTGAACGTGAAAAAGAAATTTCTACTGGAATAGGTGACGGGTTGGCCATTCCTCATGCTATTATTGATGGCGGACCTAAGATCAGAGGCGTTATCGGTGTATCTAAGGATGGAATTGAATTTGATTCTATTGATGGTAAACCAGTTAAATTATTATTTCTAATTGCGACTCCCAGGAAAAATTACGAACTGCATTTGCATATGCTGGCCAATATAGCAAAGATCTTCGGACATCATCCACATATAACAGACCAAATCATAAAGGCTCGATCTTCGGAAGAAGTATTTGAAATTCTGCAGGCGGAAGAGATCGAAGCATTGAATCCATTTTTTGAGGATTAAATTTCAATCTTCACACTATAAGAATTCATAAAACCATTAATAATAAAAATAAAATTTGATTCTAAAAGATCGACGGTTTTAAAAACTATTTATCAGGATTTACAATAAGCAAATATCATCAAATGGGAATAGCCTATGTTGAATTATTAATCATTTCTTGACGGGAGACAGGAGGAAGATTTATAAAACCACATGTTTTATGCCATAAATACAACCAATGATAATATATATTATGTAAACTTTGATATGGCAAGATAACTTATTGCAGTGTAGATAGATAGGTAACGAAGGAGAAATAATTGTGATAAAGAGTATGACAGGTTATGGAAAAGTGAATGTCTCTAATGACAGGTATGAACTTGAAATTGAACTGCGATCAGTTAACAGCAGATACTTGGATCTTAAGATTCATGCACCCAGGGAGATCAATTCACTGGAAAATGAAATCCGGAATACGGTTTCCCAGTTCATAACGCGCGGGAAAGTTGATCTGATGATAAGATTAAAGGACTATTACCCACCACAGCTGGAATTAGATAAAGAACGCTTAAAAGCTTTCTGGCAGCTATATAAAGAAGCTTCAGATGTTGTTTCAAGCGATGAACCCATATCGCTGAAACAGATAATGAGTGAAAAAAGCATTATCAATATCAAGGAAACGGATGATGATACTTTACTTAAATTCCTGCAGATTCATTTAAAAACAACCCTGGAAGAACATAAAAAGATGGCTTATCTTGAAGGCGAATCGATGCAGATCTCAATGCTGAATTCAACTGAGATATGTCTTAACTCATTGAAAAATATAGAGAAAAGTATACCGGATCATAAAAAAAATATCTTTGAACGAATGCAGCAGAATGTTGAAACACTTCTGGATGGTAAATTAGATGACAATGGCATTAAAAGACTGATGCTCGAGATTTCATTATATGTAGAAAAAAGTGACATTACTGAAGAGCTCGTGCGCTTGAGAGATCATCTTGAAAAATTTTCTAACACTCTATTATCTAATAAGATAGATGTTGGTAAAACACTTAATTTCATCCTGCAGGAAATGCATCGAGAAATCAATACTATCGGATCTAAATTCAGCACAAAAGAGTCTTATGATCACATTCTACGTGTTAAAGAAGAAATTGAAAAATGCCGCGAGATGGTTCAGAATGTCGAATAATACGGAACAGCCTATAAATCTTACATGGACCTCTCACCCATTTAAAGATTATCCCAGATCTTCCCTTATTCTAGTGATATTTATCATGATCTTAGCTATATCCCTGTGGAAGATCGCTGTTGAGATGTGGGAGATGCCTTTATTCTACTATCTGGGGATGATAATATTTTTAGTTAGTCTAATAACATATTTTATACCAACCAGATATGAACTTACTGATAATAAAATAACTATCTATTATTTAATGGTAAAAGTAGAAAAAAGGTATGAAGATTTTGGTTGCTATTATCTTGATAATAAAGGTGTCATGCTGGGAACATTTAAAAAGCCCCGAAGGCTTGATCCTTTCAGGGGTACTTCATTGAGATTCAGTAAGGATAGATCAGAAAAACAACAATTACTGGAATTACTGGAAATAAAAATAGGGAATAAATACTAATATGTTCGATAAAAATATCAGTTTTCAAGTTAGTAAAGTACTTAATAAAGCAGGCCGTAAAGGATTGAAAATAAACGACTTATATGTATTTTTAAAATTAAGCAAACACAAGCGGAAAGATCTTAAGGATACTTTATTCGGTATGGTCCGGGAAGGAACTATTCTATATAAAGAACGGAAATATTTCGCTCCTGCTGCAGGAGAAGAGCTCATTCAAGGGGTGTTTGATTCTCGATCTCTGGCAAAAAACCGCTCATATGCTTTTGTTATTGGTGATGCAGAAGATATTTTTATCTCCAGTGAAGATACTCTTAATGCTTATGACGGCGATCTAGTAGAAGTTAAAATAAAGCACAGTGCCAGGAATAAAAAATACGGGATCATTACCAGGATCATTAAGAGGAACAGAATTGAATTTGTTGGAACTATCCAGATCTACGGGAAAAACACATATCTGGTTCCAGACAGCAACAGGATTCATACTGATTTCAAGATTAATAACATCAATAATGCTAAACAGAATGACAAGGTTGTTATAAAAATCACTAACTGGGGTAGCAAAGAATACAGCGCCCTGCCGACCGGAGATGTAATTGAAGTTTTAGGTCAATCAGGAGACCCGGAAGTAGAGATACTGAGTGTTATCAGACATTATGGACTACCCCTGGAATTTCCACCTGAAGTCATAAAAGAACTGGACAGTATACATGAAGTAGATTATGAGATAGAATCACATAAAAGATTGAATATTAAAGACTTAGACACCTTAACCATAGATCCAATATCTGCTAAGGATTATGACGATGCTATTTCATTACTTAAAAATGAAACAGGATTTAAGCTATATGTTCACATTGCAGATGTAGCATATTATGTGAAAAAAGATTCTGCCTTATTCAAAGAAGCCTTGGATCGCGGAAACAGTTATTATTTCCCTAAAAAAGTAATACCTATGCTGCCCGAAAAAATTTCTAACGGACTATGCAGTCTCCGGCCGATGGAAGATAAATTAACTGTTACGGTAGAGACTCAGTTTGACAAAGATTTCAGGATTGTTGAACAAAAAGCTTACGAAAGCATTATAAATTCGGACATAAGGCTCAATTATGAGGAAGTTGATGCCTTGTTTGATGGGGAAGATCACCAAATACCGGAGCATATCGCCAAGCTCCTGATGGAAATGCGCATTCTCTCCTCTGCCCTATCACAACAGAGATTCAAAGCCGGGTATCTGCAATTCAACCTGCCGGAAACAGAATACATCTTTGACGAGGAAGGGTATATAGTTGACTTAAAACGCAGTTCCGAGACGGATTCACATAAAATGATCGAGAATTTCATGCTTATAGCTAACGAATACATTGCAAAAAGACTTTCCATTAGTAATACAGTATATAGAATTCATGAAATTCCTGATGAGAAAAGAACAGAAACGATTAAAGAAGTACTTGAGAAGTATGACTGTAAAGTACATGAGAATAACAATTTAAATATGTTTTATCAAGAATTGTTAAAAAAGTTGGAGACTGACGAACGACACCGTGTTTTTGACAGAATGATCTTGAGAAGCCTGAAACGGGCCAGATATTCTATTATAAATGCAGGTCATTTTGGTCTGGCCATGCAATACTACACCCATTTCACTTCTCCCATCAGAAGGATTAGTGATCTAATAGTTCATCACCAGATTAAAGACAGAATTAATTCTCGCCCAGAACAGTTCACAAAAGAAGAATTGTTCGAGTGGGCTGGGTTTGCAACGGATCGTGAAAAGATCGCTGATGATGCGGAAAAAGAGGTTGATTTTAAAAATAAAATAACCTTTATGAAAAAACATGTAGGAGAAGAATTCAGTTCTGTAATCGTAATGATCAGGAGAAGTTCGATCATTGTTGAACTGGATAAATATCCTGTCACCGGCGTTATTGAATTAAGCAGCATGAAAGATGATCATTATGAATTTCTTGATGATTACAAACAGCTTATCGGAAAAAGGTCAGGTACTATTTACAGGCTGGCGGATAAGCTGAAAGTCCTTGTCACAAAGGTTTCTGACGACATCTATCTAAAAATTATATAATAAGATAAATCTTCTGAATATAAGTGCGTCTGGAATTTCTAAATTTTGCTTCAGTTATAAATTGACATAATGAACTAAAATTTATTCCTTTCTGCAAAGGGAAGGAATATGTTTGTAATGATGTTTTTCTATAATTTGGTCTTAAGCCTGCTATATCTGATAAGCTGGCCTTTTCTCTATATCCGGTTCAAGGGTAAAGAAAGGAAGGAAAGATTCGGTAAGATTGATCTGGACTATAACGGTGTTATCTGGGTACATGCTGCCTCGTTGGGCGAAGTGAATGCCGTGGATCCTCTTTTGAAGGAATTACTCACCAGGTATCCAAATAAACATTTTGTCCTCTCCACAATGACTTCTACTGGTTATGAAGCAGCACAAAAGATAAGTCCAAAATTAGAGAATTTCTATTGCCCCATGGATTTCCCGCTTCCTGTACACAGAGCCTTCAAAAGACTTGTTCCGGAAATGTTGATCCTTGTTGAAACAGAATTGTGGCCCAATCTGCTTTATGCTGCCAGAAGGAAGAAAATTCCTGTATTAATAGTAAATGGCAGGATCTCCGATAAATCATTTCCCAAATATAAAAGACTATTATTCTTCTGGAAACATCTCTGGAAAGATATCCGAATGGTGAATGCCCAGTCTGAAATCGATGCGGAAAGATTTAAGTTACTTCGCTTCCAGAATGTAGAAAACACACAAAACCTGAAATTCTGCCTGCAGCTTCCAGAATATGACAAAACAAAACTTAGAAAGGAAATGGGCTACTCTCAGGACGATTTTATCCTGGTTTGGGGAAGCAGCCGCCCTGGAGAAGAAAAGCTCTTTAAACAGGTCTATTTGGAGCTCTTAAATACTATTTCCAACCTTAAAGCTGTTCTGGTTCCCCGTCATTTAAGCAGATTATCTGAGATCAGGCAGATCTTTAATGATTCTGAATACACACTATATTCTGATCTGAAGGGATCAAATAAACTGATAATTGTTGATGAGATGAATATTCTGAAGATGTTCTATGCTGTTTCCAATGTTTCGGTTGTAGGTGGCAGCTTCTTCAATTTCGGAGGCCATAATCCCCTGGAACCGGCGTTCTACGGCGTTCCTATAATTATTGGAAAATATCACAGTTCCTGTCGGGACAGCGTGGAAAAGCTGCAGCAGGAGCAGGCTCTTATTGTAACAGATAAAAAATCTCTTACAACAATTGTGCAGGAATTAGCTCGGGATCCTGTTAAAGCAAAAAAAATGGGCGAAAAGGCAAAACTGACATTGACAAAGAATTCCCAAAGTCTTATAAATAATTTAAACATGATAGAGAGATTGATGTAATATGGTGGAAGCAAAATATTTTAAAAGATATAAAGAAGAAACTCTTATTTGTGAATTGTGTCCCCACTACTGCAAAATAGGTCCTGATAAAACGGGTCTCTGCAAAGCCAGGAAAAATGTATATGGAATCCTCTATGCCTTAAACTACGCTAAGGCTGTATCCGTTAATATTGATCCTATAGAAAAAAAACCACTATATCATTTTTATCCGGGTGATAACATTCTTTCAATGGGTGCTAATTCCTGTAATCTGAGTTGCAGTTTTTGTCAGAATTATACGATTAGTCAGCACAAGGTTGGCACAACTGAGATTTCACCGGAAACTTTATTGAAGCTGACAAAAAAGCATTTCTGCAATTTTGTAGCTTTCACCTATACAGAGCCGATAACCTGGTACGAATATGTTCTTAATGCTTCCAAGTACCTGCAGGAAAATGGGATTAAAACTGTGATGGTGAGCAATGGATATATCAATCCCAAACCCTTAAAGGAACTTCTCCCCTATATTTCGGCTTGGAACATTGATCTTAAAGCTATGAATAATTCCTTTTATGAAAAACTCTGTCATGGTACTCTGGACCCGGTTTTGAGAACAATCCGGACGATAGCAAAAAAATCTCATCTGGAAATCACTAATCTTGTTATTCCGGGAGAAAATGATTCCGGTGGAGATATCATTGATATATGTGAATTTATCGCTGAAATAGATCCCAACATTCCTCTGCATTTATCAAGATATTTCCCTAATTATAAAATGAAAAAACCGCCTACTCCAATAAAAACAATGTTCTTTGCCCGTGATATCGCTATGAAAAAACTTAATTATGTTTACCTGGGAAATATTGAACATGAGAATAAAACCTATTGTCCCAGTTGCGGTAAACTTCTGGTAGAACGGGGTCATGAAACCGTGATCAACGTTACACACGGAAAATGTCCTATCTGTGAAACGGATATTTACGGAAGCTTCGAATAAATTTTAATGTTAAAGCATAGTTTCAAAGCTGTCGGCAGAATTCTTACAAAAGCCGATGTCATTCTAATCATTCTGCTTTTATCAATTTCTGTTATCATCCATTTTTCCCTGAAAAATAATAACTCGCAAAAAACAGTAAATGTCTATGTCCACGATAGATTGATCAAGACTTTAACCCTCACTGAAAAACAGCAGATCTTTGAAATTGAGACGGGCGTAATAATGGAGATCAGGCACAATAAGGTGAGGCTGTTAAGTTCCACCTGCAGGAATCAGATCTGCGTTAAGCAGGGTTGGACCGATACCTTTCCAATCGTTTGTGTGCCCAATGAGATAATTCTGGTTATAAAAGGGAAAAAGGTAGAACAGAAAATGCTGATAACCAGTTAACTTATTTTCTTTGCTATATAAATTGCATTATTCGATTCATCCTGCAACTCTCCACCCTCAAAAGATCCGAAGAGATTGATTATCCGGAATCCGGTTTTTTTCAGCAATCCTCGCATATATGCTTCATCACATTCCATTAAGGCGATTTTATTATAGAAGATCTCAGAACTGCCGTCAGCATGAACCTGCAGGTATTTATCCTGCCAGGTTCTGATTTTTTTCTCGCGATCGGTAGTAAAAGAAGTGAACATGGATACAGTAGAATTATTCATAGGATATTCTGCTGTATATAGATGCCGGTATTCGTTTTGATCATTTCCTTCGCAGATATGGGTGCCAATATCCAGTGCCAGAATGCCGCCTTCTATCAAATGATTATGAATGTTTTTAAGGCATTGTATTTGTTCATCCACAGTCAACAGCTGCTGGAAAGAAGAATAACTGATAAAGGCAAAAGCAAATTTTGAATTGATCTTGAAATTTGTCATACTTGCTTTAAGCGAAATTATATTGTTGAGATTCTTTGCTTTTGAACGGAGGATCTGCAGCATTTTTTCCGAATAATCTACAGCGGTAATTTCATAAGATCTTTCAGCTAATGGAATTGTAATCCTGCCAGAACCGCAGGCCAGCTCCAGAATGGGATCGCCATATTTGGCAGCCAGATCACGCCAGAGAACTACATCTTTCTGCTGTTCGGTGCAGAATAGTTGAAATTCCCAATCATAAAAATGCGAAAAATCGTCCCAGTTCATAAAAAAAAGTGCTGCACTAAAATAGTACAGCACCCTTACATGTTTTTTACAAAAATTTTCTGATTCGAGATTCAATAAGTTCCTGAATCTCTTTCAGTCTAGCTTCTGTCTCAGCTTCAAACCTAACCACCAGAACCGGGGTAGTATTGGAAGCACGGCAAAGGCCCCAGCCGTCTTTAAATGTTATTCTCATCCCGTCAATAGCATTTACATCGTAACCTTCTGCGATAAAAGAATCTCTAACTTTTTCTACAATCTTGAATTTCTCTTCATCAGTACTTGCAATGTGAAGTTCTGGCGTATTATACATTTTGGGTTGATCAGCCAGGAACTGACTTACAGGAATTTTCATTTTGGAAACAATTTCAACAAAACGACAGGAAACATAAATGGCGTCATCGAAACCAAGGAATTTGTCTTTCAGGAAAACATGGCCGCTCATCTCTCCGCTTACTTTTAAACCCAGTTCCTGCATTTTGCTTTTAATATTGGCATGACCGGTTTTGTACATGATGGGCTTGCCACCGTATTTCTCGATATCATCGAATAGATTTTTTGAACATTTTACATCAGCTATTATTCCCTCTCCTTTGTTATCCTTAAGGAAATCTCTGACAATTATATTGAGGATCTGATCACCATAAAGCATTTTACCATTTTCATCGATAACTCCGATCCTGTCTGCATCTCCATCCAGTCCCAGACCAACTTCTGCGTCTGATTCCCGCATAGCTTTCATCAGGTCCTTCATATTTTTTTCAACTGTCGGATCAGGGTGGTGATTGGGGAAAGTACCATCAGGCTCGCAGTACATTTCTTCAACTTCACAACCCATTCTGCGTAAAATAGTAGGAAGATAAGGACCGCCTGCTCCGTTTCCGCCATCAACGATCACTTTTACCGGTCGTTCCAGGGTGGTATTGCTGATCACATAGTCCATGTAAGCTGCATCTATTTCGTTATTTGTGGACAATTTACCTTTACCGGATTCAAAATCTTCCTGCTGTACGGTCTTGAGCAATTCCTGGATTTGAGGACCGTAGAAACTCTGCAGTCCCAGGTTAAGTTTAATGCCGTTATATTCGGCTGGATTGTGACTGGCAGTGATCATGATACCAGCGTCAGTCTTCAATTTCCAGATAGAGAAATAAAGGACTGGTGTTGCCATGATGCCAACATCGATCACATCGATCCCGGTTTCCAGGAGACCTTTGATAAAATTTTCTTTGAAGCGGGGAGTGCTGAGTCTGGCATCACCGGCAATAACAGCATTTTTCATCCCGTTCCTTTTAAGAATGGAACCAAAACCTTTGCCGATCAAATATAAGGTCTCATTGGTCAGGTCTTTATCAACTATACCGCGTATGTCGTATTGTCTAAAAATTTGAGGATTTACCATAATAACTCCTTTTTTTTTAAATTATCTTATTTTAACAATTTAACAATTAAAGAATTATTGTTCAATTATTTTTTTTATTTCAGGAAGAATATTTTCAAATGCTCGGGCCCGGTGGCTTATAGAGTTTTTCTCTCGATCGGTCATTTCCCCAAAAGTTCTGTCAGTATCGGTTGATTTAAAAATTGCATCGTAACCAAAACCATTATCCCCGATCTCTTCCTCTGTAATAATACCTTCGACAAATCCTTCAGCTGTAGCGATCAGTTTATCCGGAAAGGCAAAGGCAACAACAGTTCTGAATCTGGCCTTCCGATTTGTCTTGTCCTTCATTACTCTCAGCATTTTAACTCTGTTGTCTTTATAACTGCATTCTTCACCAGCAAAACGGGCAGAATACACACCCGGTGCACCATTGAGTGCGTCAACGAAAAGTCCTGTATCATCAGCTAAAGCGGGAATACCTGTAAAAGCTGCTGATTCCAATGCTTTTTTTGCAGCATTACCCTTTAATGTATCCTGATCTTCAATAACTTCCGGTAGATCCGGAAAATCGTTTGATGTCAGTATTTCCAGCTTGAGATTTTTAAGTATCTCTTTGATTTCAAGAACTTTATCTATATTTCGAGTAGCTAGAAGCACTTTCATTATTTTTTCAGACCGCCGATCCAGTTTTTTATTTTTTTCAAAATGTTCTTATCCAGGAAATTTTCTGCAGCATCGGTGATCTTCTGCAGTAAAGCCAGTACATCTTCCCCACCGCTCCAGTTATCGATCAGGATCTGCTTATCAAGCTCATTGAGGATCAGATCAAGTCCATAAACAACCAATACAAGATCATCCACATAACCGATGATCGGAATGAAATCAGGAATTATATCGATCGGCATCATAACATAAGCTATTATTCCGCCCACAAATACCTTCTGTGAGGAAGTAACTCTTTTGTCCACAGCAAGACGGCAGAGAAGGATGAAAAAATCTGGCAGAGCCAGTAGATAATTAGTTAATTTAGTGCTGTTTTCACCTGCATGGGTTAGCATGAAACTGCTTATTCTTTCCCTCAGGATCCCATAAAATTTCAATTTTCTGGTTTCTAATTTTTCTTTTACATCCTTATTCACAACCGCTCCATTTAATTCATTCTTATCCATGCCAACTCCTTTATTTCAGGTCTGCGATCAGCGCTTCAGTTTTCTTTAATTTTGTAAGGATCTCTTCATGTTTTTCTCTTTCTTTAGCGACTATATTTTCGGGTGCATTAGTCAGGAATTTCTCATTATGCAGTTTTGCACTGATACCTTTCAATTCTTTGTCCAGTTTATCGAACTGTTTCTGAAGTTTCTGCTTTTCCTGTTCCAGATCGATCAAACCTTCCAGGGAGAGATAGATCTCGATATTCTGCACAACCGCAGCTATCGATGAATCAGGTTTAACCATGTCAACAGCCAGATCGAGTTCTCTAACTTTTGCCAGTTTGCTGAAATAATTTCTGTAATTATCGAATAGAGTTTTCTGCTTCCTGTCTGAAATCTTCAAGGCAATATCTATCTCTTTTCCAGGTGCCAGATTTACCTGTTTTCTCAGGTTTCTAACAGCAACAATAGATTCCTGGATCAAAGCCATTTCGTCGTTAATACTCTTATCTATCAGCATAGAATTAGATTCAGGAAAGGCAGCAATTACGATACTTTCACTTTCTAACGGGAAATGTTCTCTGATGCCCTGCCAGATCTCTTCACAGATGAATGGCATGAAAGGCTGCAGCAAGCGCATAGATGTCTGGAATACATCCAGCAGGATATATTTTGCGATCAGTTGTCCTTCTTTGTCATCCTCATTATATATCCTGTCCTTGGAGAGCTCCAGATACCAGCTGCAGAACTCTTTCCAGATAAAATCCATCAGCAGGGAAGCCGCATCATTCAGACGAAGATTATCCAACTGTTCTGTAACAGCTTCGATCACTTCATTCAAACGACTGTAGATCCATTTATCCGCCAATTCCATTTTATCAGCAGAAATACCAGATTTTATAATATCCTGCGGTAAATCATCGATCTTTTCTACATTCATCATCATAAATCGGTAAGCATTCCAGATCTTGTTAGCAAAATTACGACCTGTCTCCAGAATGGAATCAGAATAGTAACTATCCTGCCCTTTAGGTGTATTGAAGATCATGCTGAATCTTAATGCGTCTGCTCCGTATTCTTCAATGATATGGATGGGATCGGGTGAATTACCCAGCGATTTGCTCATTTTACGACCCTGTTCATCCAGTACCATACCGTGTAAGAGAACTGTATCAAATGGGATCTTATCCATGAATTCCAGTGTGCTCATGATCATTCTGGCAACCCATAGATAGATAATTCCCGGAGCAGTAATTAACAGACTGGTTGGCAGGAAGTATTCCAGTTCGGGTGTCTGCTGCGGCCAGCCCATGGTGCTGAAGGGCCAGAGCCAGCTGCTGAACCAGGTGTCCAGAACATCTTCATCCTGCCTGAATTTATCATGGCCGCAGGATGGACATACATCCGGTGCTTCTTTCGCAACTATCATCAGGTTACAGGATTCACAGTAATAGGCAGGAATTCTATGGCCCCACCAGATCTGGCGGGAAATACACCAGTCTCGTACGTTTTCCATCCAGTGATAGTAAACTTTTGTCCAGCGCTCCGGCTGAAATTTTACTTTTCCTTCTTTTACTACTGCAATCGCTTTCTCAGCTAGAGGTTTCATCTTTACAAACCACTGGTCGGACAGGTAGGGTTCGATCACCGTATCGCATCTATAGCACTGACCAACAGAATGCTGATGGTTTTCAACGAAGTCCAGTAAACCTTGTTCTTCCAGCATTTTGATAATTTTATTTCGACAGTCAAATCTGTTAAGGCCTATGAATTCATTTCCCGCTGCTTCATTCATTATTCCGTGTTCATCCATTACGATGATCTGATCAAGGTTATGCCTCATCCCTACTTCATAATCATTGGGATCGTGAGCAGGTGTTATTTTTACACAGCCGCTGCCGAAATCTTTATCAACATATTCATCTGCAATTATGGGGATTTCTCGATCCGTAAGAGGAAGCTTAACCTTCTTCCCGACAATACTTTTATAGCGTTCATCTTCCGGATGAACAGCGATCGCTGTATCGCCCAGCATGGTTTCCGGCCTGGTAGTAGCAACGGTAAGATAGCCCATTTCATTAGCATCGGCGTCTGTAAATGGATATCTGATATGCCAGAGATGTCCGGCAGCATCTTCATGATCAACTTCATCATTAGCCAGAGCTGTAACACAGCGTGGACACCAATTGATAATCCTTTTTCCTTTGTAGATCAATCCTTTCTCGTAAAGGCTTACAAAAACTTCCTTAACAGCATCAGAGAGACCTTCATCCATAGTGAATCTCTGCTTGGTCCAGTCGCAGGAACATCCTAGCTGTTTCAGTTGTTCAATTATCCGACCGCCTTTTTCTTCCTTCCAGTGCCAGACTTTCTCAATTAATTTTTCCCGTCCGATATCGTGACGGGTTTTATTCTCTTTAGCCAACTCTTTTTCAACCACATTCTGAGTAGCAATTCCGGCATGATCAACTCCCGGGATCCACAGAGTGGGAACTCCAGTCATCCTTTTGTAGCGGACCATAACATCCTGCAGGGTATTGTTCAGAACATGTCCCATATGCAGGATACCGGTAACGTTTGGTGGTGGTATTAAAATGGTGTAAGGTGTTTGATCTTCTTGAATTTGAGGAGTAAAAAATCCTTTGTCTATCCAATGCTTGTACCATTTTTTTTCAATTTTCTGGGGTTCATAATTTTTATTTATATTCATGATTTACCTCTTGATTAAATTTTTTTTTTCTAGGTTTTTTGTCCAAATAATTTATTAGAAAGGTAAAGAAACAGTAAGATCAGCTGGTTAGATTATATTTTTCGCTTTCTTTACGAATTCATTATGGGAGGCGAAAGCCAGTTCCTGAACACTGTTCAGGGGGACATAGCACGCTTCAGACGCGTCATCGCCAGCCTGAAGCTTACCTCCTGTAACTTTCATCAGAAAGCCGAAAGAGATCACTTTTTCATAGATTGGTGAAAAATCGGAATAGAAGCCCAGAAAATCGATTACTTCTCCTGTTAAGCCGGTTTCTTCCTGCATTTCAACTACAGCTGCTTCGGCCGGATCCTGATCGATCTCTATATATCCGCTAGGTAAAGCCCAGGCACCGGCGGATGGAGCAAATTTCCGTTTGATAATCACTACTTCGTTTGATTCGTTTAGGATAACGCAAGCTGAAGCAGGAATGGGATTTTTATAGAATTTCCAACCACAGGCTGGGCATTGAGGGCGAAGCTTACCTTCATGATCATTTTTCAGAAGTAATGAGGTTCCACAATTTAGACAAAAATTAATACCCTGGTAAGTAGATTCAGTAATACTCATTTCTTTCCTGTTATCGTATCGATGATATTGCTGAATTTATTCCAGAATTTTTTAATTGCAGCCTGTTTAGGAATAATTTTAAAATTCCTGGTAGCCAGAATAACATATGGAAAGCTCTGTTTTCTATACATGTACCGGATCTTCCTTCTTAAATTGGAACAATCTACCCTGGCCTTCAGATCCTCGATTATAATGGAGGGAATGGCAATAAACAGAGAGTCGTCGTCCAGCTCAGTTTCATACAGCTTTACATGAATGTCTTCGTCGCGGCTACCCAGCAGGAAGAGGTCTTGTTTTGTTTTAATAATAAAATTATCCCAACTTCTACCAACATATTCAAATTTATTTTTTCTTAGAATCCCGCTTAACATTCTACCGAATTCAACTACATATATCTTATTGTTTATAGAAAGGATAAAAGACAGGGAAATGCCCTTTTCATAGTTATCTTCCAATCTGTTGAATTTGGAATAAAGTTGCCAGTTCAGTTCCAAAAAGAATTCTTTAATGTTTTTCTCCAGAAGTGGTTCTTCAATTGATTCCAGTTTCCTTTTTTTAAGTGCTTTCAAGATGTGCCCGTTAAAGTCTTTTAGAAATTCCTCATCAGTAAAATTAAACGTAAGAAGAATTATGTTGATATTCTGTTTGCGGACAGATAGAGAGTAGGTAAGGTTACTGAAGGAAGTTTCTGAAAGACTATGAATTCTAAGCATAATCAACTCCACCATTTAATAAAAGAACGATAAAAAACCCTTATTAAAGTTGGTATATCCATTAACATATTTGTATAGGAAGCGTTAGCAAGAGGGCAGTAGCATTCTTTATTTTTGATCGATTCTCTTTCCCGATCGAATTTTTTGTTATTCCAGATCTTCTTGAAATTATAGTTTTCTTCTCTCAGATTACCCATACTTTCTGCTTTAATGCAGCAGGACCAGAGGTCCCCGTCCGGTGATATCTGAACAGATGAAATTCCTGAATAGCAGGGAATAATCTGTTTTTTATCACGCATGATCATTTTTACGAGATTATAATATTCAATTCTGAAAGCCTGAGTAATTTTATTCATGCCTTTAAATTTTCCATTTTTTATTCTGTGAATCAGATAATCTATGGCAGACCTATATGCTACTAACGAGGGTGTAATATCTGCATTTATTGTGTCAAGCTCATTTCGTTCTTCAGCGATCTCGGTAATATAGGAATCTGGTTTAAGCAGCATTAATTTATGAGCGATCTCAGAGAAGTTTTTAACATTGAAATTAGAAATTACAGTATGGATCCCGATATTGAGGTTTTTACAGGGTAATTTTTTCAAATTTTTATATACTTGCATCACTTTTTCGTAATTATCGGGAACCTGACGAATATAGTTGTGATCTTCACCGATAGCATCGATCGAAAGATTAATGATGATCTGTGTTTCCGGGCAAGCGTCAGCAATTTCTTTTACCTCCCGGGAGATCTTGTCCACCAGTATTCCATTGGTAGGAATGTTCAGTATCTTTGGTTTGGAATAAGTATAGATGATCTTGCAGATATCTACGAGATCCTTTCGGAGGAAAGGTTCTCCCCCACTTATTGTGACCCAATAAGGAGCATGACCGATATTCTTGAAAATCTTACCATATTCATCCAGAGTCAGGTTATCACTTTTTTTATTATAGATATTGCAGGTTCTGCATCTGGAATTACATGTATACAAAACACTTACTGTATAGTTCATAGGCAGGATGCGTGGGAATCCGAATTGCCTATAAGCTTTATATAAAAAAATGCGCGGGATCAATTCCAGCATCTGTCAGTCCTTAATTTTTAAATTTTTAGTGGATTGAGCGATATCCCATTTAAAGGGATTTTTCTTTTTGATCTTCAAGTCATACCAGCCCAGCCAGCGGCAGTAAATTTCCAGCAGCATGGTACCGATGAAATAAAAAATTCTGCTGGGTTTTGATCTAATTTCTTCCAGCGAAATCCGCAATAAAATGGAATTATCCTGAGAAGCAACAGCATAATCTTCTGTTTTCTCCAGCCAGAGATGGCCGGTGGCAATACGCCTGCGTTGAGATATAAAATCTTTCAGGTTTTCGGGGCCCTTATTATGGATAACA
Organism: Cloacimonadaceae bacterium (SeqCode); assembly: GCA_942491655.1. GTDB lineage: Bacteria > Cloacimonadota > Cloacimonadia > Cloacimonadales > TCS61 > SDB. Next base: position 138,354 of record CALOBL010000011.1, on the reverse strand, counting down.
GCTTCCGGGACATATTTCAGTTTAAGATCAGCCTCTCGGATAATTGCTTCTATACTGGCTTCATCAACAGCACTTTTCTCCGGTATACTGGTGAAGATCTTACGAAAGCTAACCATTTCTCCCAGCTTGGGTGAAATTCGGGCCATCCTGTCATGAAGACGCCATAAAAGGTTAACACTATAACCAACAAATCCTTTCTCGGGATTTTCAGGAACTGGTCTTCCACCGGTCATACCTACCGATTTATCAAAATATGGAATTATCATTTTTTCTACAGTATCAGGAGCTGGAATTGTGTCACCGCTCTCAATAATACAAAGATCAGTTGAAGCAGCAGCAATAAATTTATTGATAGCAGCAGATTTTCCTCTTCTTTCAGTTTCAGCGATCAGAGATATCCGGTCATTCGCCTGAGCCATTTCCTGAACGATCTCATCTGTACCATCGGAAGAAGCGCTGGAAACAACTATAATCTCAACTATCTCCACCAGGTCCAGTTCCTGTTCCAGCAGAGAAGTTAGCAGATTTCTGATATTTGCTGCTTCGTTATAGGCTAAAACTCCGATACTGCATTGTAATTTACTTTTCATTCTTTCCGTCCGATACGGCATTTAATATGCCATTTATAAACTTACCAGAGCTTTCGGAACTGAACTTTTTAGATATTTCAATAGCTTCGTTCATAATCACCGCTGCCGGTGTAGATGTGAACATAATTTCGTAAACAGCGATCCTGAGAATAGCTATATCAACCTTGGCTATGTTTTCCAGTGACCAGTTTTCTGAATGAGCTTTTATTTTAGCATCTATCTCGTCCATTTTTAAAATGGTATTCTTAATTAAATCATCCGCAAAGAGCAATATTTTGCTGTCACTTTTAATATTAAGATCAGTAATTACACCTGTCATTTTATCCTGATAACTCTCCAGATAGTCATTAACCTGTTCTGCTGGCTGATTTATCTGATAGGAAAGTGCATATAGAGTCTGTAATGCTACTTCACGTCCTTTTCTTCTGATTCCCATTTTCTATCCGTTCTACTTTAGTTAAATAAATAAAAGTCAGAAAATATTCTAAATACTTTAGGGCAAGATATTTTTTTGAGATTTAAGGTCTAAAATTAATTGATTTTGTGTTGACAATATAGATTATGTTAAATCTTATAAAATTAACAAAATTGAGGATCAAGGAGAAGTTATGTCTAAAATTTTTGTACTAGATACCAATGTGCTTATTCATAATCCCCAGGCAATGTTCACATTCGAGGACAATCATGTTGTTATCCCTATCGTTGTTATTGAAGAAATAGATCATTTCAAAAAAGGTCTGGATGAAAAGGGCAGAAATGCCAGACAAATTGGTCGTTATCTGGATCAGCTCAGGGCTGGCGGCAGTTTACAAAAGGGCGTTAAAACAGAGAAAGGCGGATTGATCCAGGTCGTATTGAGCAGACACATTTCGGAAACAACCAGTGATATTCTGATCAATGATACCAACGATAACCTTATAATCGGGACAGCATTATACATTAAAAAACAGCATAAAGATAAACAAGTAGTACTTATCTCAAAAGATGCGAATGTAAGAATAAAAGCAGATGCGGTTGGTTTGGAAGCTGAGAATTTTGAGATGGACACGATAAATTTCGAGGAATTATATCAAGGTTTTACTACTATAAAAGCCAGTAAAAAGATCATTGACGAGTTAAAAAGTAATGGTGAGATCGCCAACAAATTCAAGAAGAACATCACGGGAGATTTTTATCCAAATCAATTTATCCGATTAGTGAAGAAACTTGAAGATGAAGAAGCTGAAATGATGATAAGATATTCACCGGAAGATGATAAATTCAAGGTATTGAAATATTATCTGGGACAGGAATTATTTGGTATAAAAGCTCGGAATGATGCTCAGAGAATGGCATTTGAGCTGCTTCTGGATACTGATGTAAAGCTGGTAAGCCTGGTAGGGAAAGCCGGTACAGGTAAAACCCTTATTGCCCTGGCTGCCGGTCTAAACCAGGTGGTGGAAGATATGAATTTCTCTCGTCTCGTAGTTTCCCGGCCCATATCCCCATTAGGTAAAGATCTTGGTTTTCTACCCGGCTCTAAAGCAGAAAAATTCAATCCCTGGATGCAACCGATCTACGACAATATGGAGATCCTGCTTTCACATAAAAATGATAAACCGGAAAATGGAAACGGAAAAGTTTTCGGTAAAAAACAACCGCAATTGAAAGATTATCTTGATTTCGGTTTCATTGAACTGGAACCATTAACTTATATTCGAGGCCGCAGCCTGCCAAATCAATTTATAATTGTCGATGAAGCGCAGAACCTTACCCCACACGAAATGAAAACTATTATCACCAGAGCTGGTGAAGGTACAAAGATAGTGCTTACAGGTGACCCCTACCAGATCGATATTCCCTATCTTGACTCGGAAAGTAACGGATTGAGCATTGCTGTAGAGAAATTGAAGAATGAAAAAATCGTGGGTCACATCACGCTGGAAAAGGGTGAGAGATCTACCCTGGCCAATATCGCCGCTAAATTCTTTTAAATCATGAATAACTTCGATCGCAGCTGGACTGAAATAGATCTGGATAATTTTCAGCATAATCTGCAGGAACTGAAGAAATTCATTCCTGAAAACAAAACGATTATGCAGATTGTAAAAGCAGACGCCTATGGACATGGAGCCTATAGGTTAGCAAAGAAAGCTATTGAATGCGGAGCCCGGATGCTGGGTATTGCTAATGCAGATGAAGGTAGACTGCTGCGTTATAAGCAGATCACCGTACCTATCCTGATTCTTTCTCCTTCCCTGGAAGCTGAGATAGACATGATCCTGGAACATGATCTGACCCCGACAATTTCAAGTCTGGATTTTGCTTATAAACTGAACGAAAAAGCTAAGATAGCAGGCGTTATCAGAAAAGTGCATGTTAATTTCGATTCCGGTATGGGCAGAAGTGGAATAACACTTGATAACGCTCCTGAATTTCTGGCTGATATTGCAAAATTAAATTTCCTGAAAATCGAAGGAATATTCTCCCATTTTGCTGCCAGTGAAAATGACCCTGCTTACACCGCAAAACAATCCCGGATATTTCAGGACTTTCTGGCTATGCTGGACTTCAGACCAGATTTTATACATATCGCCAACAGCAGTGCAGTTGTTCAGGCAGAACCTGACTTCACGAATCTGGTAAGGCTAGGTCTTCTAACCTACGGTGTATATACGGACAGTTCTCTGATCAGCAAAATAGATCTAAAACCGGTTATGACCTTTAAATCTTATATTATTCAGATCAAAACAGCCAAACCCGGAGATTCTATTGGATATAACAGAACCCACATCTGCCAGAAGAAAACGAAATATGCAATAATTCCTGTAGGTTATGCAGATGGATATGATTTCCTCCTTTCCAATCAAGGGAAGGTCATTATCAATAATCAGACATGTCAGCTTATTGGGAAGATCAGCATGGACATGATAACGGTTGATATTACAGATCTGAAGAATGTTAACGTTCTGGATGAAGCAATCCTGCTTGGTGGAGATCATTCTGAGGTCAGAGCTGAATATCTTACCCGGCTTTATGGCGGATCCAGCTACGAGATCCTCTGCCAGATCGGGCGACGGGCAAAGCGCTATTTCCTGGAAAATGGTAAATTTATAGATTCTTCTCCCCTGTTAAGAAGAGATTTTGTCTCTTATGATTATCCGAAACCTGAATTGAATACAATAATTGAAACAGCCATCGAACAGCGACTTCAGGATAAAGAGATTGCTTCAACTATCTATAATGATTTCCTGGAAAGATTTATTACAGAAAAAGATCTTAATATCCAATATAGAACAGATTTCAGACATCATGTTTCTTTTAAGGAAACTCACGATCCAGCTCTGAAAGATTATTATTTTGTAGAAACTACTCTAAAGTTTTATAAGGTTTTGAAGCAGGAGTATTTTTATATTGCCTGTGCCCAGAATGAAACTGATCTGGAGAAGTATTTTCAGAGAAAGGATGTGGAGTATCGCTGGCTGCTGGATGACGAAATTGATCTTTCCATTGAGAATTTCCAAATTCCTGAAGTTAAAATCAACGATCTGGAACTTGCAATTGAAATCAAGCAGCAAAAAGGCTGCTTGGAGATCCATTGTTCCCATCCGAAATTGACTGATTTGATCGATCAAAAGGTCGAATTCTCCATAAGTACAGCAACCTATTACCCCAAAAAGTATCAGCAGCTTACAATCTATATCAACGAGATGACGCGAGGAGTAGAGATCAGTTTCGATTTTGCGGAGCTGTTTGAACAGGTGGAAGCAATACCGGTATTTTCCGGGAGGAATAAATTTCCGGAACTGCAGAAAAACAAAGATAGAATAACAGCAAGAGCCAGTATGGATGAGTGGATTTTTCCCTTAAGCGGTATTGTGTTTGTTTATCGATAAGAATAATTGGTGCTGAAGAGGGGACTCGAACCCCTACAGGCATATTGCCCACTAGACCCTGAACCTAGCGTGTCTACCAATTTCACCACTTCAGCACTGAGATGAGAAATTTGAATTTACCATTTCTACGTCAAGAAAAATTATTTCAAAACTGCAGATTCAGGTAATTATTTTGCAGCCGTAAATTCTTCCTTTTAATATTGACAAAAAGGACGTCTTCGAAGGCAAATGAAAAATAGATCATTTAGGGAAGAGGAATTATGTCTTATCTTGTTTTAGCTAGAAAATATAGACCTCAAACTTTTTCGGAAGTCTATGCACAGGAACATATAACCAATATCCTGGAAAATACTATCCAGCTCAATCGAATAGCCCACGCATACCTTTTTACAGGGCCGCGCGGGGTGGGAAAAACATCCCTGGCCAGAATCTTTGCCAAAAGTCTGAACTGCATTACCAACGGCACCAGCATTCAGCCCTGTAACGAATGTCAGAACTGCACGGAGATCACGCAGGGTATTTCATCAGACGTAATAGAGATCGATGGAGCTTCCAACACTGGGGTGGAAGATATCCGTGATCTGCAGCGCGAACTGATGTATTCAACCTCAAATTCTCTTTTTAAAATTTATATTATCGATGAAGTTCATATGCTATCTAAAAATGCTTTCAATGCACTATTGAAAACCCTGGAGGAACCTCCGGACAATGTTATCTTCATCTTTGCTACCACTGAACCGCATAAAGTGCTGGCTACAATAATTTCCCGCTGTCAGAGATTTGATTTTAAACGTATTCCTATCCCGGCAATTGTCAAACGGATCAGTTCAATTGCTGATGATGAAGAACTTGAGATAGATGATAATGCTAAATTCCTGATCGCCAAAAAAGCGGATGGCAGCATGCGTGATGCTCTTTCACTCCTGGATCAGATCCTGGCCTTTGGAAAAGCTAAGATCACTGGCAATGATGTAATGGAGATCTTCGGTATTGTTAATCTGGACGTTTATCGCAACATTATGAACGCTGTATTCAAAAGGGAACCGGCAGTAATCGTTAAGACTTTACATTCCCTGCTGGAAAAAGGAAACGATATCCAGGAATTTATCAACGGATTGATGGATTATATCAGGAATATCCTCTTGATCAAGCTGGAGGTGGAAGTTCCTGAACTGACAAGTGACGCTAAAACAGCTGTCAAAGAACTGTCTGGCAAATTTTCGGAAAATGAATTGCTTTATCTTATATCTCTTCTTATCAAGACAAAAACAGATATCAAGATCAGTAACAATCCGGTGTTGCTGGCGGAAATGGCTTTTATAAAACTCTCTAAACTGGCGGAAATGGCTTCACTGGATCAGATAAAAATAATTGCTGCAGGCAATAGTTCGGTAACAGTCAGTAAGCCTGAAAAAGTTGATGATAAAAAGATTGAGGAGCCTTCTCCAAGGGTTGAGACAGCTAAGATCAAACAGGAGATCGTTGAGGAAGTGGAAAGAAGTAAACTTCATTTCGAAAAACTGGATTTGGATACTGTCAAAAAATATCAACCCGAGATCAATGAAAAGATCAGAAAAGAAAAACCCTTTCTATATAACTATTTTCAAGACTGTAAGATAGAATCAGTTAATAACAATGTTATCCATTATATTGCAACCAAACCTGTATTTTATAAAATGCTGGTCGATAAAAAGCCTATGATCCAGAAAATAATAGCCGATTTCTATGGACTACCGGTAAAGCTCAACTTCAGCTTTAAACAAAAACCCAAGGAAGACTTGATCCTAAATCCTGAACTGGAAGATATTGAACGGGAAACGCCTCAACTGGCAGATTTTATAAAAATAACTGATTCTGTTATTTCCTGATGTTTCCTGTATTTTTATTATTTTCAATTATTTACGCATTAATAATTATCATATTTACTGTCGGCATACTTTTCCTGAAAAAACACAAATCAAATGATTATAAAGAGATATCTATTATTATTGCGGCTCGTAATGAAGAACAGAATTTAGCTTCCCTCATAGTGTGTCTGGCCGATCTGGAGTATCCTGCTGAAAAATTTGAGATCATTATCGTGGATGACCGCTCAACGGACCGAACAAACGAAATTCTAAGAGAAAAACAAAAACTGCTGCCCCACCTGAAACTAATTACGGTTAAGGACAATAATTCAATGCTGGCCGGAAAGAAAAGCGCTATTGACCTGGGTATCAAAGAAGCCGCTAATGAATATCTGGTCTTTACTGATGCTGATTGTCTTCCCGGAAAGAACTGGTTGCTTGAAATTAACAGGAACTGGGGCGATAAAGTCGATTTCTGGGCCGGCTATTCCCCCTTGATCTTAAAAAACCCACTCAATTCTATGCTTAAGAATCTGGAGCGTGCTTCCATTTTTGCCGTAACAGCTGGCAGTTTCGGCCTGGGCTGGGGAATTACCTGTACAGCCAGAAATATGGGATACCGGAAAAGTGTTTTCCTGGCTGCCGGGGGGATTTACTAGGAATCAGCCAGATTCCTTCCGGAGATGATGATCTTCTGCTGCAGAAAATGAGCCCCAGGATCAGAAGGTATCAATTCCTTTTCCAGCCGGAAGCAACTGTCTGGTCCAAAGACCGCAATTCAGCAGGAGATCAGATAGAACTTGAAACAAGACGTGCTTCCAAGTGGAAATACTATCCTGCTGCAATTAAACTGCTTTCATTATTCGTATTTGTATTTTATATTTTTTTAATTATCGCATTCTTTATGGTGCTTGCTGGAACATTAAGTCTGGAGAGTTTTCTGATCCTTTTACTTTGTAAGGTTATTCCGGAATTCCTGCTGCTTCTGATCTTCCTTATAAAAGTAAAAATGTTACGACTGATGCTGGTCTTCCCGCTGGCGGAGCTGTTTTATATTCCTTATTATATTTATTTTGGCTTAAAGGGAAGCCTGGGGAAATATAGATGGAAATAAGTTTTCAGAAACAGACTTTACTCCATACTGCAGAGTTAAAAAAATTCAGTGAGCAAAAGAAGCAGATAAGACGATTATGGAATATTGATCCTGAAACTGCTAACTTTCTTTATGACTTAGTTTTAGAGGAAAAGCCAGATAGGATCCTTGAGATCGGAACTTCAAACGGCTACTCTACTTTCTGGCTTTCTCTGGCCGCGGAATTAATATTTGCTGAAATTGATACAATTGAAGTGGATAAGTCTAGATATGATCTGGCGGTTATTAATTTGCAACAGAGAAAAAATGTGAACCTTATCCTTGGTCTGGCAGAAGAAGTTATCTCCTTACTTTCTGGAAAATATGATCTGATCTTTATCGATGCCGGGAAAATTGGTTATATCGAATACCTGAAAAAATTAAAGAATAAATTGAAGCCGGGAACACTGCTGATTGCTGATAATGTTATTTCCCATGCAGATACTGTTAGAGATTATCTTGACTTTGTTCATAACCACAATAATTTTAAAACTAAGACAGTAAACATAGGGTCTGGCCTGGAGATATCCCGCTACAGATAATGATAATAGGAGTAACAATGCCTACACCTGTAATAATAGGAATAGCCGGAGGAACCGGTTCCGGAAAAAGCACTATTGCCGATGCAATTCAAATAGAGGTAAAGGACAACATAACCATTTTAACACAGGATTCATATTACAAATCTTTTAATGGTCTTTCCATGGAAGAACGTGCAAAACTTAATTTTGATCATCCGGAAACCTTTGATAATGAATTGATGATGCAGCATCTGATCGCGTTGAAGAAAAGAGTACCTGTGGAAATGCCTGTCTACGATTTTTCCACTCACTTAAGAACATCGGAAACGATCCAGCTGAAACCAGCGAAGATCATAATTGTCGAAGGTATTCTGATCTATGAGAATAAGGAACTTCGTGATCTGATGGATATCAAGATCTTTGTTGATACTGATGCCGATGTCCGGATTCTACGCAGGATCATGCGTGACATGGTGGAAAGGGGAAGAACTCTGGAATCAGTGATTAATCAATATCAGACTACTGTTAGGCCCATGCATATTGAGTTTGTTGAACCCAGTAAAAAATACGCAGATATTATCATTCCTGAAGGTGGTTACAATAAGATCGGGATAGATATGCTGATCGCACAGATCAAAACGATCCTGGATCGATAGGAGGTTCAGATGGAAAGTTTTTGCAGAAAATTTTATCAGCTTCTGGATGATCTTCAGAAGAAGAAGAATGTAGAAGAAAACCTCAGCGAAATAATCAGGTTCTTGAAATCAGAGATCCAGTTCCAAAGCATGGGCATTTTTCTGAAAACACAGGGAACAGATAATTACCGCTTGAAGATCAGTCGTAATATCAGTCATAATTATGCCAAAACAACTCAATTTAATGACAGGGATCAGATAATTTCCGAACTGAAAAACCTGAAACCTCTGGAATTTGACAACATGGAAGAAATAAGGTTAGAGAAAGATTTTTCACATTTAGCTCTCTTCCCCCTTCATAATAACCGCGTTTTTCTGGGATTTCTTTTCATAGACCTCAGTGAAGGGAAATTCGGTGAGCAGGAGCTAATGAAAACAGGTCTTACATCTAATATTATCAGCGTAATAGTTGATATGGAGATCATCAGAGATAAATTAGCTCATACCCAGAATCTGGATGATATAACCGGATTTCTAAATTACAGTGCTTTTTTTGAAAAATGCGAAGAGATGTTTATCCAGATGAGACGCTATAAAAGACCTTTAAGTATCGTAATTTTAAAGGTGGATGATTATGAAAAGATCGTCAGAACTATTGGAAGTGATGATACAGATGCTTTAATAAGATCTGTTACCAAAGGCATTAAAGACAACATCAGAGGAACAGATATTCTTGGTAAATTATACCGCGACGTATATGGTGTTTTAATGCCTGAAACTACTGTGAGCAATGCACTTAATGTCGTAAAACGAATGGATGACCTGATCTCCAGGCTGCCCAAAATGGATAATATAAATATCGGTTGGGGGCTTTTAGAGTTGAATGAATCAATTAATGATCTTGATGATCTGATCTCTAAGGCCAGGGAAGCAGCCCTGGAATCTTGCCGTAAATCTGTTTACAAATATACAGTATATCAGGATTAATCAATAAACCAGTTGCTTCATACTATAAACAGCTTCTGCCAGACCGGTGAACACAGCTCGAGAGATTATGCTGTGTCCAATATTATATTCTTCAATGATGTTTAGATCCACCAGTTTCTGTACATTATGATAATTGAGTCCATGTCCTGCTACAACCCGCATTTCCTTATCTCTAATGAGGATAGCAGCCCGTTGAATTCTTTTGATCTCCTGATTGATTTCAGCTACTGATTTTAAATTAGCATAAACCCCGGTATGTATTTCAACAGCATCTGCTCCCAATTCTGCAGCCAGCAGGATCATATCAGGATCAGGCTCTATGAATACACTTACCTCGATACCGGCAGCTTTAAGTTTCTTTATAAAAGATTTATGCTTCGGGAGCAACAGCAAACCGCCTTCGGTGGTAAGCTCTTCTCTTTTTTCCGGGACCAACGTCACTGTGTCCGGTTTCAGCTTAAGAGCTATTCCCAGGATCTCGTCCGTGATCGCCATCTCAAGATTCAATTTAGTCTGAATAGTTTCTTTTAGCAGTCTTAAATCTCTGTCTTGCATATGTCTTCTGTCTTCTCTAAGATGAATTGTAATCTGATCAGCGCCGTTTTGTTCAGCAATAGCAGCTGCTTGAAGCGGTTCCGGTTCAATTCCCATCCTAGCTTGTCTGATAGTTGCAATATGATCGATGTTTACACCTAGATCTGCCATTTATTTCTCCTGAAAGGTTATTTGTTTTTATAGGTTATCGTCGAAGATCTCAATTGAAGCAATACTTCTCAGTTCTTTCAAGTGCCTGATAAGTTTGAGTTCGGAGTCTATTTGTTGTAATCTCTGAATCAGAGCGTCTTTTACATCTGCGAATTTAGCTGTAGTGCTCTTTTTATGATCGGTTACCAGGATTAGATGGTAGCCAATTTTGTTTTACTGGTTTCGATATCTCATTCAATTGCAGTTTGAAACAAACGTCTTCAAATTCTTTGACCATTTTACCCCGGGGAAAATAGCCCAGATCTCCGCATTGACAGCTGCTGGGACAATGGGACTGGCAGGCTTCACGCTTAAAATCTTCAATAGTTTTTATTTTTTCTCTCAGGGTTTGAATTTTGGCCAGACAATCAGGATCGGAGCCTTCTATGAATATATGTGAAGCTCTCACCATGTCCTGCGTAACGAAGGCATCTTTGTTTTCCAGATAGACTTCCTTTAATTTATCTACAGGGTATTCATTGGCTGGAGAGAAATTTCCTTGAATATAGGATTTGATATACAGTTCGTCTTCAATTCTCTTTCTCAGGCTTGCTTCATCTATGTCCATGCCGCAAAGGGCTTCGTTAAATTCAGCTTCGGTATCATATTCCATAGTAAGATCAATAAACTTGTGTTCTACTTCATCGCTGGAAATCTCCACATTTGAGCTGCGTGCTTTCTGTAACAGCAAATAGGCATCAATTAAATTACTTACAGCCATTCTCTTTGAATCAGGATTAGGAACATTTAGATGCAGTTTATTAAGAACTTTTTTTAATTCTGCTTGATATTCGCAATTGGTTATTTCGTAATTATCCACTCTGGCAACGATCATTAAATACTCCTTAAGGTCTTCCTAACGGCTTTCAGAACTTGTGAAAACTTAATATCGGTTTGGTCTAATGTCAAATCGAATTGATATTTTTTTAGCCATGTGATCTGTCTTTTGGCGTAATTTCTGGTATGTTGTTTTATAAGATCGATACAAATGCCCAGATCTTTATTTTCCAGGAAGTATGGCAGAAGCTCCTGATAGCCTACTGATCTCATACCGGGATCATTTTTTTGATACCCTTTTTTTATCAGGAATTCAACTTCTTCCAGTAATCCCATTTCCAGCATCAGATCTACCCGTTTATCAATTCTCTCATAGATTTCCTGCCGGGGTCTTTCAATCAGAATTTTAAAACAATTAATGGGAATTCTCCTCTGCTCTCGTTGCCAGTATGAAGAAATTGGGTTACCTGTATATTGATAAACCGATATCGCTCGCAGCAATTTCTGCCTGTCCTGATGATTTATCCTTTCAGCTGAATCAGGATCGAACGTTCTTAGATATTCATGCAGCTGCAGATTCGTTTTGGAAGAATGTTCGCTTTCAATTGCCTGCTTATTTTTTAAAGGAATTTCAGGTATTGCTGCCAGCCCTTCCAGCAGAGCTTTAATATAAAATCCGGTACCACCGGTAATAACAGGAATTATTCCGGAATGGTTCAGATCCTTGATGATCTGTTCTGCATCCCTGGCAAATCTACCGGCATTGTAAAATTCATCGGGAGTAACTATATCGATGAGGTGATGTTTAATCTTTTCCTGTTCCTGCGGGGAAGGTTTTGCCGTTCCGATATCCATGTATTTATAGATCTGTCTGGAGTCGGCTGAAATTATTTCAGAGTCGTTCAATTCAGCCAGTTTAAGGGCTAGAGCACTTTTACCTGTAGCTGTTGTGCCCTGTACGATTATGGCAGTAAGGGGAGTATCAGAACTCATCCGATCCTTTTAAATTTCTTTTCGAAATCAGTTAATGTCATTTTGATGATGAGAGGTCTTCCATGAGGGCAGAAATAGGGTACTTCACAGGCAAAGAGATCGTTGATCAGCGCTAGCATCTCTTTCCTGCCCATCTTTCTGCCTGCTTTAACAGCTGCTTTACAGGCAACAGATTTGGCAATGCTGTCCCTGAAATCTTCGGTTTCCTCAAATTCTTCTTCCAGGGTTTTAAGGATGTCGATGAACACATCTCCCCCATCCCAGTTCTCCAGTTCAGCAGGAATTTCATCTATTACGATGGAATTTCCGCTGAAACTTTTCAACAGGAAACCGATCTTATGAAAGATCTCAAGGTTATCTGAGATCAATTGGGGAATGATCCTAGAAAGGTAAGGAGGAAGTTCTATTACCAGTGGGAAAAGTAGTTTCTGTGATTGAGCAGGGGCACCGTGAATTCTATGTAAGATCTTCTCATATAAAATTCTTTCATGGGCAGCGTGCTGATCTATTACCATCAGTCCTTCTTCGATCTGAACAAAAATATAACTTTGATGCAGCTGCCAGGGGTTGATCATTTCCTCTTCCGGTTTTAAATAAAGATTCCTGTTAAGCGGAGTAAGCTTTTTCTCCAGCACGAGATCCTCTTCACTTGTTTGCTTAAACATATCCGGTTGATAAAGCATTTCAAATTCCTTCTTAACATCTGAAAATCTTTTGCGGTCGGTTTTTTGAGTGAATATTCTGGCTTCCAGATCTGTAGGCCTGCCGGGAGTTTCAATAGTCGCCAGCTTCTGTTTCACATTTGCGTATTTTTCATTTTCATATTCCAGTAATGCATTGGAAAGAGTACTTTTAACAGCGTTATGAACGAACCCGGGGTCAGTGAAACGGATCTCCAGTTTTGCAGGGTGCACATTAAAATCAACTTTACCGGGATCGATATTGATGAAAAGGAGATAAGGTGGAGTTTTGCCCTGTTGAAAAATACGGTACTTTTTGATGAATGGTTCATAGGCAGCTTTAATGGCATGCAGGATGATCTTATCCTTTATGTACCTGCCGTTCACAAAAATGTATCTATAATCAAAGATCATATCCTGGTCATTTTCCAGTCCGCCGATAAAACCTTCGAGACTGATGAATTCTCTGGTCAGAGAGATCGGGAACATGTCTTTGCGATAAAAATCAGAGCCAAATATGGCCTGCATTCTTTTCAATTTGTCAGCGACAACCGGGTAGTTCAGCTTTTCTTTTCCATTAGAAATGAATTTAAAATGGATCTGAGGATAGATGATAGACTGATAATGAATATAATTGAGTATGTGTTTATATTCAACCTGGGTAGATTTAAGGAATTTTTTCCGGGCTGGAATATTAAAGAATAGTCGTCTGACAGAGATATTAGTTCCTTTAACGGCCGATGTTTGTGCCAGGTTAGTAAATTTTCCACCGTAAAAATCTACTTTTGTAGCAGTTTCATCCTCTTCTGTTCTGGTTATCAAGGTCAATTCACTAACGGAAGCTATACTGGGCAGGGCTTCTCCCCTGAAACCAAGAGATGAAATGCTGAAGATGTCCTGTACTGTATTGATCTTACTGGTAGCATGTCTTTCGAATGATTGTAGAGCATCGTCTTCGGTCATACCGGAACCGTTATCAATTATTTGAATTGATCTTTTCCCACCTTCTTCAATTATAATAGTGATCTGGTCAGCCCCTGAATCGATGGAATTCTCCACCAGCTCTTTTACAACTGATACAGGCCTTTCGATCACCTCACCTGCTGCTATCCGGTTGGAAACTTCTTCCGATAAAATCTTTATCTTTCCCATTTTAACCTCAGATCAAAATACTGATTAATAATCTAGTTCAAAATGAGTTTATTACCATATAATGTCAATTAGAGAAATGTTTTGATCTGGAATAAAAAATAGTAACCATTTGTGAGTTAAATTGTAGTAGGTCTGAAAATAAAAAACCTGCCGGAAATTAACCCGGCAGGTCAGATTTAATTTAATTAAAGCAGATTTTATTCTTCTGCCATTTTTTTATATTTCAGATAGCGTTCTTTAGCATATTTATCAAATTCAGTTCGGAATCCTTCCACTTTTTCCGGGAAAGTTCTTTCCAGTGAAGTGTAGCGTCCTTCGCCTTTCAGGAATTCCACTACCGGAATAGTTGGTTCTCTGGAATCGAGAACAAAGGGATTTTTGCCTTCTTTTTTCAGTTCAGGATTATATCTGTAAAGCAACCAGTAACCAGTATCAACAGCCTTCTTTTCTTCTTTTTGGGTTTTGGTCATATCCACACCGTGATTGATACATGGAGCATAAGCCATGATTATTGAAGGTCCATCATAAGCTTCAGCTTCACGAATTGCTTTAAGTGCCTGAACCTTGTTTGCTCCCAAGGCAATTGAAGCTACATATACATAGCCATAACTCATCATCATTAATCCCATATCTTTCTTAATGGTCTTTTTTCCAGATTCAGCAAATTTAGCAACAGAACCAAGCGGAGTGGCTTTCGATGCTTGCCCACCAGTATTTGAATAAACTTCAGTATCCAGGACCAGTATGTTTACATTTTTACCTGATGCCATCACATGATCAACACCACCATAACCAATATCATAAGCCCATCCGTCACCACCAAAGGCCCAGACAGATTTAGGAATGAAATAATGCTTTAGTTCGATAACTTTTTTAAGAGCAACAAAATGTTCAACGGTTTCTTTGATTTTTTCATTTGTAAGCATCTGCTGGATCTTTCTGGCATTAGCTTTCATGCTCTCTTCTTTGGATCCCCAGTTATCAAGAGCGAACTGGAATGCTTCTTTCAGTTCAGCAGAAATTCCCTTTATCCATCAATCCTTCAACATTTGCCTTAAGCTGCTTAGTATTGGCATTCACTGCCAGGCTCATACCAAAAGCATATTCAGCATTGTCTTCAAATAGACTGTTAGCCCAGGTTGGTCCATAACCTTCTTTATTTTTACAGTAAGGAATGGTTGGGAAAGTTCCACCCCAGATGGAAGAACAGCCGGTTGCATTAGCAATTACCATTCTGTCACCAAAGAGTTGAGTGATCAACTTAACATAAGGAGTTTCACCACAACCTGCACAGGCTCCGGAGAACTCAAGCAAAGGCTGTTTGAACTGACTGCCCTTAATAGTTGTTTCACTGTTAGAACCCATAACATCATTTGGCAGAGAATCGAAGAACAGTGCATTATTGGATTCACCTTTATCTCTTTCTTCCTGAATCGGTTTCATTTCCAGAGCTTGTTTCGGGCATTCCAGAACACAGTTCATACAACCCTGACAATCTTCAACATAAACCTGCATTGTATAAAGGTATTCGTCTTTATCTTTACCCATGGCTGGAATTGTACGGAAGGTTTCAGGAGCATTTTTCAGATCTTCTTCTTTGATTAGTTTAGGTCGAATAGCAGCATGTGGACAAACCAGTGAACACTGATTACACTGAATACATTTTTCAGAGATCCAGTGTGGAACGAAAGGTGCAACACCACGTTTTTCCAGTTTAGTAGTACCGGAAGGAACGAATCCATCAAAAGGCATGTGGGAAACTGGTATTTCATCACCTTTCTCGCGCATGATCTTTTCAATTACATTTTTGGTGAAATCATCAGCATTATCAGGAATGAGTTTTTTCAGTTTGGTATATTTTTCAGGAAGTTCAGCTTGGAACAGGATTTCAACCAGAGCTTCATTGGTTTTATCAATAGCTTTCCAGTTCATTTCAATAACTTCCTGACCTTTTTTCTTATAAGCTTTCTCAATGGCTTTCTTGATCATCTTAATTGCTTCTTCTCTTTTCAGGACACCGGAAATCAGGAAGAAAGCTGTCTGCATTACAGTGTTGATCCTTGTTCCTAAGCCAACTTCATTGGCGATTTTTAAAGCATTGATGTTATAAAGTTTGATCTTCTTATTTATGATTGTTTCCTGCATATCCTTGGTAAGATTTCCAAAAACTTCATCACTTTCCCAAATGGAATTAAGCAGGAAAACACCGTTCTCTTTGATTCCTTCCAGAAGTCGTATCGACCTATGAAAGCCTGATTATGACAGCCGATAAAATCAGCATTGATCACAAGGTATTCGGACTGGATAGGTTGCTTTCCAAATCTCAGGTGTGAACGAGTAATACCACCTGATTTCTTTGAATCGTACTGGAAATAACCCTGAGCATACAAGATCTGTGTTGTCACCAATAATCTTAATCGAGTTCTTATTAGCTCCAACTGTTCCATCTGAACCAAGACCCCAGAATTTACAACTTATTGTTCCTTCTGGAAGTGTATTGATATGTTCTACTAATCGATTGATTTATTGCTTACATCATCATTAATACCAACAGTGAAACCATGAGTACATTTACCATCCAGATGATCGTAAACTGCTTTCACCATGGAAGGTGTAAATTCTTTGGAGGAAAGTCCATATCGTCCACCGATAATGGTAATGTCTTTATTATCTTTAAGAGCAGCAACAACATCAAGATAAAGTGGTTCACCAATTGAACCCGGGTTCTTTTGTTCTATCCAGTACAGCGATTTTTTTAACTGTTGCAGGAATAGCATCAATAAAAGCTTTTACACTGAATGGACGATAAAGTCGAACTTTCATAAGACCAAGTTTCTAACCATTTTTATTGAGATAATTAATTGTTTCTTCAATTGTTTCAATACCGCTTCCCATGGCAATGATAATATTCTCAGCATCTGGAGCACCAACATAATCAAACAAGTGATATTGACGTCCAATAACTTTGGCAACTTTATCCATGTATTCTTGCACGATTCCAGGTGTTGCATCATAATAGTTATTCACAGTTTCACGACCCTGGAAATATACATCAGGATTCTGAGCTCCCACTTTAACCATGAGGATTTTCAGGATTCATTGCTCGACTTCTGAAATCTTCTACATATTTAGTTTCAATAAGTTCTTTAATTGTTTCGTAATCAATGATCTCAACTTTTGAAATTTCATGTGAATTTCTGAAACCGTCAAAGAAGTTAAGGAATGGAACTTTTGATTTAAGGGTTGCAAGATGGGAAACAATAGCCAGGTCCATAATCTCCTGAATTGAACCGGCAGCCATAAGGCCGAAACCTGTGTTACGGGCGGACATCACGTCAGAGTGATCGCCAAAGATGGAGAGAGATTGAGCGGCCAGTGAACGAGCTGAGACATGGAAAACAGTGGGAAGCATTTCACCAGCGATTTTGTGCATGTTAGGAAGCATCAGCATAAGGCCCTGAGAAGCAGTAAAGGTGGTTGTGAAAGCGCCTGCTGACAAGGATCCGTGTACAGCACCTGCAGCGCCTGCTTCAGACTGCATTTCAATTACATCTACAACCTGGCCGAAAACATTTTTTCTATTATTGGCAGCCCAGGCATCAGCGATCTCCCCCATTGGTGAAGAAGGGGTGATCGGATAAATGGCAGCTACTTCACTGAAGGCATAAGCTACATGAGAAGCTGCTGTGTTGCCGTCAATACTCATTTTTTCAAATTTCTTCATAACTACTCCCATGTTTATTTTTTTTACTAATCATTATTAAAAATTCGGTTCCAAATTTATAAAAGTGGTAAACACGTCAATAAATTAAATTATAATCAATTAGAATGGTTTTTTACAGATTTATAAGAGTTTGCAGATGAAGATTATCTTTCTTTGAACAAGGGTACCAGGTTATCAAATTGAGCAGGAATATCCTTTTCCACGGCTAGTGATCCCTTAATGCTGCTTATTTTATTTTCGATCTGGTACAATTGGGCAGGATCACTTATTTTTTTTAGATCCTCCAGCAAATACCAGCTAAGCAGATATTGTTTTTTCTGCATAAAGAGATCAGACAATGCCTCAATGATCTCAAATCTTTTGCTGTGATCCGGGTAAATTAGATATAAACCAATTAAATCAGCCTGAGCCGCTTCCAGGTTCTCCAATTCAGAATTGGCAATAAAATCAAGGAAAAGAGCATCCTTGTTCAACAGTGAGTCCTGCAGAGAAATAATCGGTTTCAACAGATCTAGCGCATTCTGATATTCTTTCAGGAAAATGTAATTGGCCGCGATCTTCAGATCTACTGTAAAACCATCTTTAGCTCTAACCTCATTCAAAATGGTCCTGTAAACATCATTAGCTTCTTCAAACAATCGCGCTTCTTCATAGATCCCGGCCAGCATGAAAAGAAGAGGAATTCTATTTTGATCAGAATAAAGCTGGTTGAGTACACCGGTTATCTTTTCTATCTGCAAAGCTACAGATAAGTTTGAAAGAGCAGTTTTGAAGTCGGGTAGAAGGTTCCCAGTAAGTTCATAATCAATTGAATGGGTCAGCAGGGAAGCAAAAAAATCGGAGGCTGTTTCCCAATCCTTGATTCCAAGGAAACTCATTCCAAGATAGTATGTTAAGGAATCTGAAATATAGCTGTTTTTTTCCAGTTCGAAGATATAGTCGATAACAGTATTAAATTCCTGTTTCTGGAAATAGAATTTAACAACCTGCAGGTCGTAATCAGTTTCCGGAACAGTCTGATAAACTGTTTGTGCTCCTAACCCTGCCGAGAATATAATTATTAAAACTGCTATGGAAATAAATTTAGGATCTGGCCAGTAATGCTGCACATAACGCTCCTGTGATCAATGATTTTTCGGGAACAATAATTTCTGTTTTTAGAATTTTTGACAAACTATTCTTTAATCCCTGATTTTTAGCAACTCCCCCGGTAAAAACAAGCGGTGCTTCCCAATGTAATTGCGAGATCAGATTTCTGGTCCGTTTTGCGATGGATACATGAACAGCATTAATTATATTAGATGGATTTTCATGTTTTGCGATCAAACCGATGATCTCAGATTCAGCAAAAACAACACAGGTACTATTAACCTGGATCTCTTTATCGCTGGCAGCAGCTACGGGTGCCAGTTCATCAACTGTTAGTTCGAAAATGTTGGCTGCCACTTCCAGGAAGCGTCCGGTACCAGCAGCACATTTATCATTCATTACAAATTGGGTTACACGGCCGACATCATCCAGCAGAATCACTTTTGAATCCTGCCCACCAATGTCGATAACTGTCTTCACATCCGGGTGAAAATATTTCACTCCAGCCGCATGACAGGAAATTTCCGAGATAGTCTTATCAGCAAACTTCACTGAATTTCGGCCGTAACCGGTCGAGCAGATCGAATTAATGGAATCACTGCTGATCTGCAAAGTAGTCAAAGCTTTATCAAAAAGCTCCTGAGCGGTAGTGCCGGGATTTATTCCAGTCGCCTGATTGGAGCTGTACACGATATCGTTTCCCTGCAAAATAACGATTTTAGCTGTCCTGGAACCAATGTCTACCCCACACCAGTAAGTTGTTTCCATTATCATTATCCTTTGATCCAATCTTTGATCAGATGAGGCAGGATCTCACCTGACAATCCCTTATAAAAAAAATCAAAATACATTTTATTAGCTGGCACTTCCAGGTTAACCCCTACTGTTACTGCGCCTTTCATTTTAGCAATGGGAAGCAGTTGGGCAGCAGGATAAACCACACCGCTGGTTCCGACCACCAGGAACAGATCGGGTGCATCCATCACCTTCTGGATCCGATCCATATGATATGGGATCTCTCCAAACCAGACGATATCAGGTCTCAAATTTCCACCGCAGCTGGGGCACACCGGTACCGGTTCAGAGAAATCTATTTCCTTCATTTTGGAACGTGAGCTGCAGTCTGAGCAGAAACAGTTATAAAGCGAACCATGCATTTCAATAACATTCCGGTTGCCTGCTTTCAGGTGCAGCCCGTCAACATTCTGAGTTATCAGGTAAAAATTCTGAGCAGAAAATTCTTCAAGTTCAACCAGAGCTTCATGAGCTGGATTTGGAATGACCTTGGCCAGCTGCAGATACCTTTCCTTATAAAAATCCCAGACCATTTCAGGATACTCAGAAAATGCTTCCGGTGTTGCTACATCTTCTACTCTGTGATTTTCCCAAAGGCCGTTATTATCACGGAAAGTTTTTAATCCGGATTCAGCACTTATCCCGGAACCGGTTAAGACAACAATTTTCGAATACTTATTTAACTTTATATTTTTCATAAGATTACGAGAGAATATGAATATAATAATTGTCCCGATTGAAATACTCAGCAGCAATCTGGTGGATCTGATCGATGTTTACATTTCCTAATCTTACATCCCGATCCAGGTAATATTCGTATCCGAAACCAAGAGCTTCCAGAATTGACAGGGTTTGAGCTTTGGAAAGAACACTCTCCTCATCCATCAGCCTTTGCCCGCGAATATAGTTTTTCGTTTTTTCCAGATCGTAAGATGTTATACCGTTTTGTTTTATGTCATCAAGAACCGAGATGATCGAATCTAACGTTTTCGCTTCATTTTTTTTATCTACAATGGCCGAAATCTGAAAATAGCCCAGGCTTCTAACCGATCTGAAATCGAATTCCACTGAATAGGCCAGTCCCAATTTGTCCCTGATCTCATTAAACAACAGAGAGTTCATATCGCCCCCGATGATCTGAGCCAGAACATGGAAGGCTGTGTTTTTCTCAACATCCAGCGCATTACAGCCAAATCCGCCTAAATTAATGTAAGACTGATTCAGGCCGGTTCTACGGGTCTTTTGCTTAATCTGTTCAGAATGAAAAATCGGTATTTGCTCACGCCTTCCGTTCAGTTTTTCTGCCGGTGGGAAAAGAGCAATACAAGCATTCAAGGTATGATCAAAATCAAAATCGCCTACAATGGTCAAGGTCATATCTGTATAATTATAATAACGTTTATACCATTCTTTAACCTTCCGGCCGGTAAATCGTCTTACAGATTCACCTGTACCGGTACTGTTCAGCAGATTACTTTTTTTCCCGAAAATCTGCTCTTTCCACAGTCTGGACGCATAATATTGCGGATAGTCTTTCATACGGGTTAAATTGCTAATATTAGTTTGCTTCAAGGACTCCAGGTGTTCCGCCGGAAATGTAGGTGTCAGGATCACATCTGCCATAATTTCCAGAGCAACATTAAGATTTTCTTTAAAACATTTTATATTAATGGAAGTAGTTTCAGATTTAGGTGAGATACCGACATGGATCCCATTTTCCGAGCAATAATTCAGTAGTTGATCGTAATTGCGTTTTTCATTGCCATAGAGCAACAGTGCAGAAGTAAGCAGATTAAGCCCCAGTTTATCAAGGTCTTCATTAAGTTGAGAAACTTCACTGGAGAGAGAAATGCCGATAACCGGTTTTCCAGAGATCTTTTTAAAAATTAGTTTCATCCCGTTGGGAAGTGAATCTATGTAAACATCTTTATTCCCGGTGATTTGCTTTTTACGTGTGGTCACCGGTTCTAAACAGCGTTTAATCCGTCCTGTATCGACTTCAATTTTTCCAATATGGTAGATCTGAAGAACTTCCGGGTTGTAATACTTCCTCACTACTCCATTGATTTGCTCCATTTTCAAAGCCTTGATCTTATCAGGGTATTTCAGGAAATTCTCAAATTTTGAAAGCAGTTCCTCGCTACCCAGACTGGAGGCCAGTGATTCGTTGTATTCATAGGCATAGCGATAATAATAGATCAGATCCTTTTTACTGCTTTCGACCTCATTCACATCCAACCCAAACTGGTGGAAAACAGCTAACTCCTCTCTGAATATTTCAATTATTTTTTCTATTGAAGCCCGTTTTTTCGGGTTAATCATAATAATTGTTATTCCGTTGTTGATGCCGCTCAAGGAGTGTGCTCTAATGGAATCGACCAGTTTTTCCTGATGGAAGAGTCGTTTATATAGCCTTGATTTCTTCCCGATCGCAAAAGCTTGTGAGATCAGGGAAAGAGAGTAGGAATCAGGATGAGCATCGGCCAGATCAGGCAGCACAAATGAGATAATATCACTGTTAATTTTCTTTTTCAAATGTTTAAAGGAAGGTTTTACCGGAAAATCCTCCGTGGTTGGGATCTGTTTATTGATAATCTGTTTCTGCCAGGTACCAAAATATTCTTTAACAGCAGTTTTAATCTGCTTTTCAGCTATATCTCCTGTGATAACGAGGAAAGCATTGTTGGGCAGGTAATATTTCCGGTAAAACTTCTCTATGTCTGAGATCCTGTAGCCGTTTATTTTATCTAAAGTCCCTATTATAGGATTTCGGTATGGATTGAATTTGAAATAATCGCTGGCTACATATTCCAGGAAAAAATCTTCCGGGTCATTCTGATATTGCTTGCATTCCTCAATGATCACCTTCTTCTCAGATTTAAAGTCGATTTCCCGGAATTCTGCAAAACGAGCTAACTGCGCGATCAGTTCCAGCGCTTCCTTAAAATATACTGCTGGTATGGTAATGTAAAAACAGGTGGAATCGTACTCCGTATAAGCATTGACCTGACCACCCAGAAATGTGATCCTTTCACTCAGTGAATTATCCGGATAGCCAGTAGTGGATTTGAATACCATGTGTTCAATAAAATGGGAAAGCCCGGCTTCTTCCTCTGCTTCCCAGGCTGAACCTACCCTAATATATAACTGTATGCATATTAGGGGATTAGAAGTATCTGTTGAATAAACTACTTTAAGCTGATTATCTAATGTAAAGGAATCTATTTTCATTAATTTTATTCCTTGCTGCGTTTTAAGCTGGCATAAGCATTATGGTTATGGATCGATTCAAAATTCTCTGATTCGATCTCAAAATAGCTGATCCTGTCTTCCTGGTTCAACTTGAGGGTCAATTCCCTGACAATATCTTCAACAAAAAGGGGATTCTGATATGCTTTTTCGGTCACATACTTCTCGTCAACCCGCTTTAATAAAGGGTATATTTCACAACTGGCAGTTTCTTCTACCATTTCTATCAATTCTTCCAGCCAGACAAATTCCTTCATCTTAGCTTTAATAACAACCAGTGAACGCTGATTATGAGCTCCGAATTCGCTGATTTCTTTGGAACAAGGACAGAGGCTGGTAACCGGTACTTCCACTCCGATGGTCAATTCATAGTTCTCTTTTAAGGAAGCTTCAAACAAACAATTATATGAAAGCAGTGATTCAATTTTTGAAACGGGAGCGGTCTTCTTCACGAAATAGGGAAATGCAATGGATGTATAGGCTGCATCAGCGTTCAGGGCTTTTTTAATTTCACTCAGGAAAACTTCCAGATTCTGGATCAGTGATTCTTTATGGAATCGGTTCAATACTTCAATGAATCTACTCATGTGGGTACCACGATGATAGTGCGGCAATTCCACGCAAATATCAAGGTCGGCAACAGTATTCTGGGTTCCCTTGCTGCGATCATCCACTATTATGGGGTAACGGATGTTCTTTACGCCAACTTTGTCGATGGTTATATTTCTTTTATCTTTAAGACTCTGTATATCTACTTTGTTTTTCATCTAAACCTCAATTAATTCAAATATTTAATAAATCCGCTGCTGCTCATGTTTTTTATGGAATCCGCTTCCTGGTAAAATATAATCGTTTCCAGCTCATCGATCTGTTCTGCCAGCTCCAGAGCTTTAGCTGGTTCCATCAGGAAAAAGGCTGTTGAATAAGCATCAGCAATTGTTGCATTGCTGGCGATAACGGTGACCGAAAGATTTTGGGCGGCTGGATATCCGCTAACTGGATCGACGATATGGTGATACCGTTTACCATCTTTTATGAAAAAGCGCTCATAATCACCGGAAGTGACCACTGCCCCGTTCTTCATGCTGATTACTTCGATGATCTCATTCCTTTCTTTTCTGGGATGCTGGATCCCAACTCTGAGAGGCTTTTCCTGGCCGAAAAGCGATATATCACCACCAACATTGATGATACCGGAAATGATTCCTTTCTGTTCCAGAAATTCAGTCATTTTATCAATAATGAACCCTTTTGCAATTCCGCCAAAATTCAATTTTACATCAGATGGTTTTATCAGGTTGCTGTTATTGAATGAGATTTTATCAAATCCTACCAGTTTTTTGGCTTCATCAATAGCTGCCTGATCCGGAACAATTTCATTATCGATATCCCAGATGTCAGTCAATGGTCCTATGGTCAGATCAAAAAGTCCTTCCGATTCCTCATATACCTTTGCACCGATCTGCAGAATCTTGTGGAAATCACTATTCATGGTAAACAGACTGTCCTTGCAATGATTGATCTCGAATA
Source organism: Cloacimonadaceae bacterium (SeqCode) (assembly GCA_942491655.1). Classification (GTDB taxonomy): domain Bacteria; phylum Cloacimonadota; class Cloacimonadia; order Cloacimonadales; family TCS61; genus SDB. Next base: position 114,034 of record CALOBL010000011.1, on the reverse strand, counting down.
GCCGGCTGTCACTTTTATGATAAGAGAGTTCCCTGTCGTACCGTTCAACCAGAGCGAACAAACTGTCCAGGATCGATTCACCGTTTTTCTCTTTGCTGGTGATGCTTACTTCAATAATTGTATCAAGCTGGAATTCACTGCGGGTTTGTTCATACGTGCGGTTTCTCTGTATGAAAAATCCCACTGTCAGAACTATAACTAACAGGCCAATATTGATCCAGTTTCTTTTTTTCATTTCCAATAATTTCCTTCATAAATACAATTAACGATATTAACTTATAAACTTTGTCAGAAAAAATTGAGGTCTTATTTTGTCAATTAGTTCGGCTGCAGGCAGAAAAGTCAGTTGTTATATAACTCAAGGCTTTTTAAATGGAAGTTCTGGTGGAAATGTTCTGAAAGATGCAGCAGGAATATTTTATTGATCTGACTGGTGGTCTCATTGGAGATCTCCATATCTTCCATTATATTACCAATAAACATGATTTTAGAGAGGACTTCAGCACTTTTCCCGGAGATTCTTAAAGTGGATTCCTCATAGGCAGGTAAATAACATTTATTACATATAAAACCGTTTTTCTGAGGGAAAAAAGCAGTGAGATCATCTGTTTTTCTTCCACATTTAATGCAGTTTGACACATCAATATCGATACCGTAAATATTCAGTATCCTTATTAACAGGCGCCAGAATATCGCAATCCCGTTCTTTCTTTTTTTGTGAATATAATTGAAGTATTTGATCATTAGATCGTAGAGTGGAAGGATATCTTCCCGCTGCATTTCCAGCTGGCGGAATACTTCAATGCAGGCCTGCAGCAGCAGACCATTATTGAAATCGATATCCCTATACCAGGATCGGATCAATTCCGCCGAAACAACTATGAACATTGAGGATTGAGGATTTTTATGAAGTACCAGATCTAGCTCGTTCAGAATATCAAGCAGACCACCCTCAGCTTTTTTCTCCTTCCTTACACCTTTGGCAATAACAGATATTCTGCCCAGATGTTGTGTGAAAAGTTCAACAATCAGGCTTGTCTCTTTAAATGGGGTTTTACGCAGCACAACGCCAGAAGTCTTGAAATCCCTTCTTGCCGCTGTCATTCTTTATTCAACCGTTACACTTTTTGCCAGATTGCGGGGCTGATCTACATCAAGCTCTCTTAAGTCTGCTATATGATAAGCCAGTAACTGTAGAGGAATCACAGAAAGCAGGGGCTGCAGAACATCAATGGTCTCCGGGATGTAAATAACTTTTTCGCTGAAATCCCTTACAGATTCATCACCTTTGGAGGCAATGGTAATTATTCTGCCGTTTCGTGCTTTTACTTCCTGCAGATTAGAGATGACCTTTTCATAGATCTCATCTTTAAGAGCTATAGCGATAACCGGCATATTTTTGTCGATAAGGGCAATGGGACCATGTTTCATTTCTGCTGCCGGATATCCTTCGGCATGAATATAAGAGATCTCCTTCAGCTTCAGAGCACCTTCCAACGCCACCGGGAAATGTATTCCTCTTCCCAGATAAAGTGCATTGTTGGAATCAACCAGAGTTTTTGCAATGGAACGGATATAATCGTTACTTTCCAGGATCTCGTTGATCTTTTCTGGAATCAATTTCAGCTCATCCAGGAATCTTTTGCCGTAGGTCGGGGCCAGATGGTTCATTCGACCCAGCAGAACGCCTAACAGAATTAGAACTGTGATCTGGGAAGTAAATGCTTTAGTTGAGGCTACACCGATCTCTGTACCTGCATGAATATAAACACCTCCATCAGTTTCCCGGGCAATTGTGCTGCCAACTACATTGGTGATCCCGAAGACTTTAACACCTCTGGCCTGGGCTTCCCGTAAAGCAGCTAGAGTATCTGCTGTTTCTCCGGACTGACTGACCACAAAAACAATGGTACCAGTAGGAATAATGGGATTTCTGTAGCGGAATTCACTGGCATATTCAACTTCTACCTGAATTCTGGCCAGGGATTCGATCACATATTTACCGATCAAAGCAGAATGCCAGGAAGTTCCACAGGCGATGATCTGAATCTTAGTGATATTCCTTAATTCCTCCGGAGTCAGGTTTAATCCCCCTAATTTTACTGTTGAGAGTTTATTTACCAGTCTTCCCCGAAATGCATTTTCTACGGAAACAGGTTGTTCAAAGATTTCCTTCAACATAAAATGCTTGAATTCACCTTTCTCTATGGAAGAGACATCCCAATCCACTACTGATATTTTGGCTTTAACAATTTCGTCATCCAGGGTTGTGATTACAAAATTATCAGCAGTTACGGAAACCACCTCATTGTCACGTAGATATATCACTTTTTTAGTGTGAATAATAATAGCACTGACATCAGATGTAATAAAAAACTCGTCATTGCCTATCCCGAGGATGAGTGGACTTCCTTTTCTGGCAGCAACTATCTGCTGCGGGTCGTCCTGACATATTACAGCTATCCCATAAGTACCTTCTACCAGCTTAAGTGCTTCTTTTACAGCAATTAACAAATCATTTTCCTTTTGATAGAGATGCCCTATCAGATGGGCCAGAACTTCAGAATCTGTTTCACTGGTAAAGATGTGTCCTTCTGCAAGCAGCTTCTTTTTTAAATTTTTATAGTTCTCAATAATACCGTTATGTACTACAGCAATTTTGTTGTTACAGCAGGTATGTGGATGTGCATTTTCAACGGTAGGCTCGCCATGAGTAGCCCAACGGGTATGACCGATGCCGATGTTACTGTAGGATTTTACAGGATCAGGCAGAACTCGTTCAAGCTCTATAATTTTGCCTTCATGCTTATAAACCTGAAGTATCTTATCTTTATCTATAATCGCTAGCCCGGCGCTGTCATAGCCTCTATACTCTAGCCGTTTTAATCCTTCTATTACAATAGGTGTTGTGTTTCTTTTACCTAGATAGCCAACAATTCCGCACATAATCCATCCTTATGATATTTGTTGTTCAATTGGATCAGTTCCAGCATTAAATTTATGGAACATCCATAATAAACCCAGAGCAACCATCAATGCAATTAATGATATCCACAGAGGAATATCATTTTCAGCGAGGATACTGCTGAGCACCGGTATCCTGTCTGGATAATTACTGATAACTACTGCCAGTGAATTATTTATGAAATGTGCCAGCATGGCAGGAAAAATACTGTTAGTTTTAAGTGTTAAATAACCAAGATAAAATCCCAGAATTGATGCTGGCAGCAACCTGAAAGGATCCAGATGAAAGATTCCGAATAAAAATCCGGAAATAATGATCGCTTTCCAGAAACCATTTTTGGTAAAGCCGTTTATAATATAGCCCCTGAACATAACTTCTTCGCAGATCCCCGGCATGACCCCGATCACCAAAATTGCCATCCATAAGCTTTTCTGTTGCGTACTTACAAAATCCTGCATGGAATCAAGATACGTTTGAGATACCGGGAAGATCAGATTGATCAGATTACCGATCCCTACCGCAGAAAACAATGCTGGTAAAGCAATTAGAATCACAAACAGGTAATTTACCGGATTGGTTTTATTAAATCTGAGAACTCGGGGAATATTGTTTTTTGAAACCCTTAAGACCAGCAGCACCGGCAGTAAAATAAGAAATAATTGTGTTTTTTGTAAACCCTGCATCATATCTTTGCTTTGCCAGCTTCCACCCAGATAGTAAAGTAAAAGAATCATAGCCAGGAAAAAGATAATTATAAATTGAGATGAGAATACGTTGCTTTTCTCCTTTCCCCAGAATTTTAGAGTTTTCTCTTCAGCTGTTCTGAACAGAACCGATTCTTTGTTAAAAAGATAAATGGATAGGGCTATTGCAATTATATCCAGAACAATTGTGGAACCGATCACAAGGAAGAAATAATATGGATTGATACTTCCCATCATTATATTTTTGAACAACAGGGCAAAATTGATAATTGGTATGAGACTGAAACCTGCAGTCAGTTCAAAACCCGGCAGCATACTTATCATCGCCAGCATCATACCACCAAAGATGATCGGCATCTGATAGCTCTGAGCTTCCTTGATATTCCTGGCATAAGTGGAAATTGAGAGAAGAACAGCGGCCAGGAGTGTAACCAACGGTATCATGGCGACAAGTATGAGGGCAAAGCTCGATATAGGTAATTGGATCCCGGAGGTATCTACCCCGCTTTGGGAGATCAAATGTTTAAAAGAGAAGAACATGCTGAATAAATTGAGAAATACGGTTATAGTTGAAATAGTTATGATGGTAAGGTATTTTCCTATAACCAGTTCGATCCTGCGAGCTGCACTTACCAGGATCGTCTCCAGGGTCCCTCTTTCTTTTTCACCAGCCACAAGATCGGAAGCTACAACAGCACCACCGCTTAAAGTAACACGATAAGCAGGTATGGTAATATACGGCCTACAATGAAGCCCAGCATCTGTTCGGGCGGGGCAACATTGTTATCTTTGATCTCTATCGCATTGAGGATCTCCTCATTAATATTTATTGCCGATAATCTCTCTCCCACCAGGACTGATTCCAGTTCCATCAATTTCCTGGAAAGCCTTTCATAAGCCATTTTACTTAATTCTTTCGCTTCATTATAGGTGATTGTGACGTTGAATATCTCAAACCCGGATGCAGAAATACTGTCCTTTAATACTATGTAGGCATGTAAAACGTCTTCCTGGATCAATTTTTCTGGATTCGGCGGATCTTCCAGGGCATTCACATAGTCCATGGTTTTAAGAGAGTTGGTGATCTGCCAGGAAATTTTATTGTTGATGTTATCCGTGATCGCTATATCAACAACCTGTTTTCCCAGTTTCGTTTCCTGCCTTATCATCAGCGATGAAAATCCGATCATTATTAAGGGATAAAGCACCAGCGGTATTACTACAGAAGTAATTACAGTCCGTTTATCTCGAAGCAGATCTAGCATTTCTTTGCGGTAGATGGTAAATATCTTTTTAAGATCCATTTCGCTCTCCTTCTATCTGGCTGTTTACATAATGGACAAAGATATCGTCAAGATCATGAAGGCCTGTATCCTGTTTAAAATGGTCCCAGGTTCCTTCCGCCAGAAGTTCACCATTGTGGATCATTACGATTCTGTCCGCTATTCTTTCAGCTTCCCGCATAATATGGGTGGAAAATAGAACGCATTTGCCATCTTGCTTACATTTGTGAATGAAATCAACTATATTCCTGGCAGTAAAAATATCCAGGCCGGCCGTGGGTTCATCCAGGATCATCACAGGTGGATCATGGATAATTGATCTGGCGATGGATACTTTTTGTTTCATTCCGGTAGAAAGCAGATCCATTTTTTTATTCAGAAAATCTTTCATATCAAGAACTTCAGACAATTCAGTAATCCTTTGCTTTATAATTGGATCCGGGACATCATAAAGCCTGGCAAAATAGGTGATTATTTCACTGGCTGTTAGCCGGGAATACAAGCCGGTATCACCGGAAAGAAAACCCAGCCGGGCTCGCACCTGTTGCGCATCTTTCACAATATCAAACCCTTCTACAGATGCCGTACCGGAAGAAGGTCTAAGCACGGTAGAAAGCATTCGCATAGTGGTTGTTTTTCCGGCACCATTTACGCCCAGAAGCACAACGATCTCTCCATTTTCAGCCTTAAAGGAAAGATTTTTTACAGCATACTGGTCACCATCTTTTTGAGGAAATTTTTTTGATAAACCATCTACTTTTATCATAACTACTCCTGGTTTAGAATTTTCGGGTTGGGGGTTGCTGTATCAGAAAATCATAACCCTTTTCTGGATTATGCCGGAAGTGAATATTCTGCAAGAAATTTATCAATTTATCGTAATCTTCATCGGTATGAAAATTCTCCCGATTGATCTTGATCATCTTGAAAGCACCATTTTCAGGCAGATCAGATAATATTGCATCGTCATTCTGAATAATTACAGAAGCACCAGCAGGCAGTCTTGAAAGCTGATCTTCAGTGCTGATCTTCCGGGTTTCAATCTGTATATTATCCAGCCTCGAGATCAACTTATCCCAGCTGGCATCTTCAGGCATAGCTATTACATAAACTATATCTGTTTTCAGGAATGGCTCGGCTACATACAGGAATCAGAATCAGTTATTTCTGCCGTATGCTCATGTTGATGTCCGGAAAAATTTATCAGTCCCGAAATTCCTTTATAAGTGAAGTAACCAGCTACTATTATTGAAGCTATCAGAGCAAACTTCCTGAGGTTAGAAAGTTTGGACAGTGCTCCCAGAAAAGTGAGTGGTAAGAGGAATATGCTGGTTCCGAAAAAGAAACCAATAAAAAGTGTCATACCGGCCAGAGCACCGCTTACATCTACTGCATTGGAAATCGCGATAAGAAAGGCAGGACAAAAGCTTACTCCGGTAATTACACCCAGTAGAAGCGGACTTTTGGTAAGTTTCATCCATTTAAATGTAGCACAATTCTTTTTATGTCTTCTGATCCTGAAAAAACTAATTACCAGATAAACAGATAGCATAATATAGGCAATACTGGTAAAAATCTGTCTTGCTTCCACCGGGATCCTGGATCCAATAAAACCAAATACAGCACCAAATCCTGCATACGAGATAAATCTGCCAATCGTGATCTCTAGGATTATCAGGAAGCTTTGTTTACCAGAACGCTCTTCAGTTAATAAATATGGAATATAGATAGGTACACAGGTGGAAAGACAAGTCGTTCCGGTTGCAAGCCCCAGGAACCAGCCATTTAGAAGTGATTGTAACATAATATCATTAAAAAGAGATGCAGCGTTTTACCCCTGCATCTCTCTATTTCCTTTAAACAATTATTATCAACTAAACTTTGGGGATGAAATCTGTTTTATCATTGATTGTTCTGGCAAATTCAGCTATTGTTTTAACTGCACCTTCCAGATCCTTGAAAGAGACAACTTCCACCGGGGTATGCATATAACGGTTAGGTATGCTGATCAGCCCAGTTGCTACACCGGCTCTTGTCGTTTGAATAGCATTTGCATCCGTACCAGTCCCACGTGGAGCCGCTTCTATCTGATATTTTACTTTTTGTTTTTCAGCAGCAGCTTTTAGAAGTTCAAAAACCTTGGGATTAATATTGGCACCAACAACAATTGAAGGTCCTGCACCAAGCTTAACATCACCCATCATATTCTTATCCATGTAAGGGTAATCTGTGGCGTGTGTAACATCAATGGCAATACCAACATGCGGGTCAATACCAAAAGCACTGGTTTGTGCACCTCTTAATCCAATCTCTTCCTGCACGGAAGAAACTGCATATACATTGGCTGCGATCTTTTCATCTTTCAAAGACATCCAGAACAGCTCCGGCTATAAAGACACCAGCTTTATTGTCAGTTGCTTTAGTGGTAACGAAATCACTGTTCAGCATTTCCATGCCTACATCAAAGGTAATATGATCTCCAACCGAGATCATTTTCTCTGCATCTTTTTTATCTTTAGCACCAAAATCGATCCAAAGTTCTTCCATTTTGGCAGCTTTACCTCTTTCTTCAGCTTTAAGAAGATGAATAGGTTTTTTACCGATAACACCCCGATAAACTTTTTTGCCGTGGTAGATCTTAACTTTTAAGGCAGGAAGAATAGAGGGATCAACACCACCAATAGCAGTAAATCTGATAAATCCGTTATCATCTATATACTTCACCATTAAACCGATCTCGTCTGCATGACCAACTATCATAAACCGAAGATCGCCCGAACCTTTTTTCAAGGCAATAACATTACCGTGAACATCTGTTTTGTATTCATCAGCAATATCTTTAACGAATTCTCTGTACACTTCCTGGGCCGGCTGTTCAAATCCGGATGGACTGGGAGCCTCCACAAGATCTTTAAAAAACTTTTTCCATTCTTTTTTCACATTTATCTCCTGAACTTTGTTAACAGTTATTGGCAACACCGGCAGCAAAAGGATTTACTACCTTCTTTTTGGGTTGCGGATTATCATGGGGAATCAAACATAGGAATTTCAGAGTAGTGTTGCCGGTATTTTTATAATTATGTGTCAGGTTTGGTTCCACATAGATTACATCACCTGGTTTAAATGGATGTTCTCCATCTTCAGTTACCAGAGATCCTTCTCCTTCCACGATAAAGTTTTCGTGTTCCCATTCATGAGAATGATAAGGAGTGAATCCTCCAGGTTCCAGTTCAAACATACGCATGGCAAAATTGGGTGCACCATCTTTTCTGGCAATTAACCAGCGGATATGGGCTTTCCTTGCACCTTCCATGGTTACATCTTCCAACTCAATTTCTGTATAATGTTTTAATTTCATAAGATCTTCCCCGCAGTTTCAATTCTATTATAGATGTTAAACTGAGATCACTTCAACTACTTCAGGGATCTCTTCTTTAAGTACTCTCTCGATGCCGGCTTTTAAAGTTAAAGTAGCCATTGGACAGCTACCACAAGCTCCCTGCAATTTAACTTCAATAACTCCATCTTCTCTTACATTAATAAGTTCACAATCTCCCCCATCTGCCTGCAATGAAGGTCTTACTTTATTAAGAACTTCCTGAACTTTTTCTTTTGAAATCATTAGTTCCTCCGTTTATTTTTTTTACTAAATTTTACATAATACTTTTCAAGTAAAGGAAAATGTATAACTTTTTTAAGATTAGGCAAATAATAAACTTTTCAAGGGAAATGAAATAATAACAGGTAGATTCCTGTTCTCACAAGCTTAAAAAGAAGGTAAAAAAATTCTAATAGAGAAAAGAAGGGGAGAATTGATTATTATTAACCATACAATTATCTGAACACTTCTAACTAAATCCTGCAAATCAAGGAGTTCAACCCTATCCAGTTAACCCGACCAATAGGGGAAATCCTGATCCTGAGAAGAGTGGAATTCATTAACCAGTCCTGGTTGTAAATTTCCTTGACTTTAAACCCCTATTTTAAAGCTTGGCTGTGTAATTCGCAATGCATTGATCAATGAACTGATCTGATTGCTTTAATACTAGATATTATTAGAGTTATGAAAATCCAAAAAAGATAAGAAAGGAGTAGTAATGAAAAAGAAAGTCATTATTATGGGTGCTGCTGGAAGAGATTTCCACAATTTTAATTTGTATTATCGTGATAACGACAATTATGAAGTTGTAGCTTTTACTGCTACACAGATCCCCGATATCGACGGCAGAAAATATCCGGCTGAACTGGCTGGTAAGCTGTATCCGGAAGGGATTCCGATCTATGCAGAAGAAGATCTGATCGAACTGATCAAAAAACACAATGTGGACGTAGTGGAATTCGCCTACAGCGATGTAACTCATGAAAGAGTCATGCATAACGCTTGCATGGTTAATGCTGCTGGAGCAGATTTCAAACTTATGGGTGTTAATAATTCCAGAGTTAAAACCACCAAGCCTCTTGTAACAGTTTGTGCAACAAGAACAGGTTGTGGAAAAAGCCAGACGACCAGACAGGTTGTTCTCGCTCTCAAAGAAAAAGGTCTTAAAGTCGTCTCGATCAGACATCCCATGCCATATGGAGACCTTGTAAAACAAAAAGTTCAGAGATTTGCTGTTCTGGAAGATCTGAAAAAACACGAATGTACTATCGAAGAAATGGAAGAGTACGAACCACACATTCAAATGGGCAGCATAATTTACTCTGGTGTTGATTATGAAGCAATCGTCCGTGAAGCTGAAAAGGAAGCTGATGTCATCATCTGGGACGGTGGTAACAACGATACTCCTTTCTACACTTCAGATAAAGAACTCCAGATCGTTGTTGTAGACCCTCACAGACCAGATCACGAAATTATGTACTATCCAGGTGAAACCAACCTTAGACTGGCTGACGTTATCGTTATCAACAAGATCGATTCTGCCGATCCTGAAGGTGTTCAGATCGTTAGAGACAATATTAGAGAGATCAATCCGGATGCGATCGTAATCGATGGTGCTTCACCTCTCACAGTTGACAAACCTGAGTTGATCAAAGGTAAGAAAGTTCTCGTTGTAGAAGATGGTCCTACCCTTACTCACGGAGAAATGACTTACGGTGCCGGTATTGTTGCAGCCGAGAAATTCGGAGCTGCTGAACTGGTTGATCCAAGAGAATTTGCAGTTGGTACAATTGCTGAAACATTTGAAAAATATCCTGATATTGGTCTTCTGCTTCCAGCAATGGGTTACGGCGATCAGCAGATCAAAGACCTGGAAGATACCATTAATGCTACTGAATGTGACCTGGTTGTTATTGGAACACCTATCGACCTGAGAAGGATCGTTAAAATAAATAAACCAGCTGTTCAGGTTAAATATGAACTGCAGGAAATTGGTCATCCTACTATTAAAGATGTATTAAAAGATTTCTAATTAATAAGTAAGTATCTAAGGACAGCTTCTATGAGGCTGTCCTTTTTTTTATGTAGTAATTCTCATCTCGCTCAGGATCTCGTCCCGCACATCTTTGCAGCTTACACAACTGTGGTGAATACAGAAATCGTAGTATATCTCCAGCAAACCTTGTTGATAAATTGCCTTCCGTGAGATCAGACGACGCTGCTCACTTGTCATGTATTGCTGAAATTCCCTAGTTATATGATTCTCTGGCAGTCCGTAATATTGCTTATACACCTGCAGAGCAGCTTTCTCAAAATCTTCGAAACTCATATTCCTGGCATAGAGAATTGCCAAAGGCAGTATCACATTGATCATCATAACATCCTTCCGATTCTTGCCCAGGATCAATTTCTCCGGTAGGAAATCATTTTCGGTAGCGATCAGATTATAGTATTTCTGCCTGAACTTCACTCTGTCAAAACCTGCTTTCGGAAAGGAAAACAGTTGGATCACTTTATAGAAGAATGAATTATCAAGACTGTTGTAAAGGAAATCCACGATCTGCAGAAGCCTTACAGCAGGATGGTTAATGGGTCTAATGCGGAATAACTTCCACTCGATCTCGAAATTCATAGCACAGAAACCACCAGCCTTGTAAATCTGCAGCCATTTATCTCTGAAATCTTCTCCAAATGTGGCTGGGAGATCATTGATCAGTCCGGTTCCACAAAGCAATAGGGCTGTTAGATCCTGTTTCTGCATGCCAAGATATTTGTACTCTTTCAGTCTGGTATAAGGAAGCTGCAGGGCAAGATGCAGCATCTGGAATTTATTCTTGCTGTAACCCAGAGATTCCAGGATGCCTTGATACAAAAGTTGATTGTAATCAGAGAAATATAATTCTGTATTAAAGCGCCTGATCTTCTTTTCTAAACGCTGCAGCCCATAGTTTCCGAGAAGGATATGCATTGTTTCCAGAGACATGCCACCAAAGAAATTGCAATGCTTCTCGTTTTGCTGGAAACCTCTGGATCCGTATCTTTCCAGAAGTTTTGAAATATCCTGGTTCAGCTGCTTCTTCAGTGCCATAACTTCCAGCTTTTCACCATCTTCTTTAATTGTATAGTCGTAAGGTTGGTTATGCTGGTAAACAACATGCAGGATAGTACTGTTAAATTCCTTATTCTCAGAATGGTTATGCAGATCCCAGTCATAACTTCTTACATGGATCTCAACATCTCCCCTCTTCACGTTCTGCCCTATCCGGACAATAGCTTCTTTAAAATCCGGTCCGGAATCGGTGTTCCATCTGCCGGGATACATGATCTCGACTTCTTTGCCGGAAATGGTGACAAGATCTGTTTTCAGGTGCTGTGCATCCCAGATATGGTATAAGAATTGTTCCTTAAATTCCATGTTGCCTCCTGTTGTAAACATATAATGAATTCTATGATGCTTGATGAACTAAAGTCCACCCTATTTTGGAATTTATTTTTCTATTCCAGTAGATTTTCTACATATTCCGCAATTGCTAATGAAGCCGTGAGTCCTGGAGACTCTATTCCTATGATATTTATAAAATTAGGTAATCCTTTCTCAGATTCTTCTTTAATATAAAAATCTCTGAATTTTTCACCTTCTTTCTGTAGCTTTGGCCTTATTCCACAATCATCCATGTCTAGATGATCTTGATCCAGATCAAGGTATTTATTAATGGAAAACAGAAAATCATTTTTGTGAGTTTCATCCATTGAATAGTTCAGCTGATCTACATAATAAGCACTTGGTCCGAATTTACAATTACCTGCCAGATCTATCGTAAGATGAATTCCCAGAGAAATATCATCTGGAACCGGATAGATCAAATGTTTGATTCCTTTGACCTTTGAACTTTTGTAATACTCACCTTTGCACCAATGCAGCTTCAGATCATGTTCCTCAAGGTCAATGCCTGCCATTTCTGCTACCCTGTCAGACCAGAGCCCGGCGCAATTGATGAGCCGGTTAACTTCGAATATTTCTCCATTGGAAAATCTTACCTGATATAAATCACCAGTTCTGGCAATGTCGGTAACTTCCATATCGTAAATAATAAAGGCATCATTTGCTTCTGCTTCCCGAACCAGAGACTGCATCAGGCCATGCGTATCCATTATCCCTGTAGCGGGGACCAACAATGCACTTTCAGCTTTTATTTGAGGTTCCATTTCCCTGCATCTCTTCTGATCAATGATCTCCAGACCCTCTACACCATTCTTCAAACCATTATTTTTCAGCCTGTGAAGTTCGGTTTCTTCGTCATGATTCGCCGCAACAATCAACTTTCCACAATTATTATACGGAACATCATGGGCTTTCAAGTATTCATATAGTAAATTGACACCTCTGACACATAATGTGGCTTTCAAGGTATTCTGCGGGTAATAGATCCCGGAGTGTATGACTTCGCTGTTCCTGCTGCTGGTATGCCTTCCGAAGGATTCTTCTTTTTCCACAACTACAATATCCTCATACTTTTTGGAAAGCTGTACTGCAATTGACAGTCCAATTACACCTGCACCGATAATGAGAGTATCAACTTTTTCCATTGCTGCTCCTGAAAAGTTACTGTCAGTCTATTTGAATATTATCTATAAGTCTTGTGTCGTCAATCTTAACTGCTAACACTGCCCGACAGCCGCTGAAGAGTTTTTCGATCAATTCTAAAGATTCAGGATCAATAAATTCGATATAATCTGTTAAACCTCTGCTCTGCAGGATCAATTCATTCATCTCGTCTCTTATGGCAGCAGCATCGTTAATTCCTTCAGAAAACAATTTTTGGGCTAATTGCAGGGAATTGTAGAGGCATAAAGCTCTTCGTCGTGCATCTCCCAGTAAATACTTATTCCTTGAACTCATGGCCAGGCCGTCCTTTTCCCGAATTAAGGAACAGCCGATAACCTCAGTACGCATGTTTAGATCCCTTACCATTGTTTTAAGCACCGTCAGCTGCTGAAAATCTTTCTCGCCAAGGTAGATCCTGTCGGGATTAACTATGTTCAAAAGCTTACATACAATTGTTGTTACGCCTTTGAAATGTGTGGGTCTGGACCTGCCGCATAAGATCTGTGTTATTCCATCAACCGTTACCCAGGTTTTATAATTATCAGGATACATTTCTTTATCACTGGGAAAAAAAACGTAATCTACATCAAGTTCAGAAAGAAGTTCTATATCTCTTTCCAGGTCACGCGGATATTCAGATAGGTCTTCGCTGGGAGAGAATTGAGAGGGATTTACATAGATACTGACAACTGTCTTATCGTTATCTTTCAGGGAAGCTTTAACCAGACTTAAATGCCCGGCATGCAGAAAACCCATGGTTGGAACGAAACCAACGCTTTGCTGCCATTTATTTCCCAGATCTAACATTTCACTGACAGATTTAATTATTACAGGTTTCATCATTTTATATGGAATTGTTTGTTCTTATCATCATCAACTATGACAATGGTAGATTTATGAGCTTCAACTTCCGCTTCATTTAATTGTCCGTAACTTACTATAATTATATGGTCGCCTATACTTACCAGTCTGGCAGCTGCTCCGTTTATACCAATCACTCCGGAACCAGTTTCACCTGGAATAATATAAGTGGCAAATCTGTTTCCATTACTAATGTTGTAGATATCTACTTTCTCATCTACCTTCATGCCGGAAGCCTCTATCAGGTTTGTGTCTATCGTAATACTGCCGACGTAATTCAGATCACGCTCTGTAACTGTGGCCCGGTGGATTTTAGCTATCATCATTGTTCTTAACATAATATCCTCGATATTTTTTTTCCAGATTTCAAGCAGTTGTTTTTTTGTAAACAAATTTTCTGATCAGTTTTCAACCCAGTCCAGAGCTATCTGTTTCCCTTTCTTTTCATCTACCGACTGTAAAATGATAAGTCCGCTGATAAAGAAAAAGAGTACTGAAATGATAGCAAATTTCTGAGATCCTGTAATTCGAGCGATCTCACCATAAATTAAGGGCCCGGCAATGGAAGCCATTTTGCCGGTGAATGAGTAGAAGCCGAAAAACTCAGCCATCTTACTGTCCGGAGTTAACAGCACCAGCATTGTTCTACTACTTGACTGGCTTGATCCGATGGCGATCCCGGCCAGCATGCCTACCATGTAATACTGCTTAATTGATTGACTGAAAAAAGCACCCAGAATTACGCAGATCCAGATCAGGATAGTTATTGAGATAGTTTTCTTCGCACCGATCCTGTCCAGTATATAACCGAAGACTAAAGCCCCCAGAACTGATGTAAGTTGAGCAAAAATAAAATAAGTTATAAGCTGTTTAGTGGTCATATCAAATCTGGTGGCACCGTAGATGGAAGCAAAGCTGATAATTATCACTATGCCGTCATTATAAATAAGGTAACTGATAAAGAATTTAACCAGTTCTTTGAACTTCCCTATATTTCTGCCGGAAGTTTTAATGCGCAGAAAGGCAGTCCTTAAATAATTAGTCCGTTTAGATGGTCTTCTGAACTCCTTTAATAGAAAAAAAGTAAAGAGCGAAAAAATCAGAAAAAACAGGCAACGGCAGGAAAGGTAAGTCGAATCAGTTTGTTATGAACAAGCGGAAGAACCAGCAGCAGTGAGGATAATCCCCCCAGGTAACCTACGCCCCAGCCCCAGCCTGATACTTTCCCCATGTCCTTCCGGGCTGCTATTTCTGGCAGCAGAGCGTTATAGAATACCAGGGCACTGTTAAAACCAAAATTAGCAATAATAAAATAGATCATTCCCTTTTTTATATCACCTGCTTCCACAAAGTAAAGTAAAGCTGTAAAAATTATCGTCAAATAGGTTGTATAAAACAAGAATTTCTTTTTTGCCCGGGAATAATCTGCAACAGCTCCGAAGATTGGTGCCAGCAGGGCCACCATTAACATCGAAATGCTTACTGCTCTGCCCCATAATGCTGTTCCAAGCTCACCGGCATTTACGACCACATCCTTAAAATAAACACTGTAAATTACTGTTACAATAATGGTGGTAAATGAGGAATTGGCGAAGTCATACATCACCCAGCCAAAGATCTTTTTATTCATCTTCATAGCTTTTCCAAGTCAATCTCGTTAAAATCTGAGATATCGTAATGACTTTTGTTGGGGGTTGCAATAAAAATCTGGTGGTCATCCCTCAGCAGTTCAAGAATCCTTTCGGTCCTTTCTGTATCAAGATCTGCCAGTACATCATCGAACATCAGAATGGGATAATCCCCAACTGATTCTGCGATCAGGCTAGCCTGTACCAGCCGGGCTGAGATTGCAAGAGATCTCTTCTGACCCTGGGATCCGAATTTCCTGAAAGAGTTATCATTCAGCATGAAGTGAAAGTCATCAAGATGAGGACCGCAAAGGCTTCTCTGATATTGCTTTTCGCGATCTCCATTAGCTGTGATGAACTCCATGAAACTGTTGTGTATATCATTATCTTTTACAGGGAAAGAGTAGCTGTACCTGTAGGATAGTTCTTCCTTATTATCACTGATGAAATTGTTGAATTCTATCAGTCTGGGAATAAATTGTTTCATATATTTGCTGCGTAGATTGATTATTTCACATCCGATTTTCACGAAATTACGATCCCAGCTGAGCTTTTCTTTAGGCTCATAACTTCTTTTCAGTAAAGCATTTCTCTGTTTTAAAATTCTGTTGTATTCTTTCAGCTTTTCCATATAATAGAAGGAATTCTGGGAAATGGCCAGATCAAAAAAGTAACGTCTGAAACCAGGATTCCCGGAACTGAATTCAATATCCCGCGGAGAAAGGTATACAACCTTGATATATTTGAAAAGCTCACTCAGCCGGGTAATTCTGCGATTATTAATACTCACTTTTTTCTGATCTTTATCACATGATGATTCAATTGTAATTTGCTTATCTAGAAATGTGAACTCTGCTGCTATCCTGAAAAAAGTCTCTTCGAAACTTGTAAGATCTCTATCCTGCAATGCTAAAAAGGATTTACCGAAAGCAGAGTAAGCAATCGCTTCCAGCAAATTAGTTTTACCGGAACCGTTTTTACCACAGATCAAAGCACCTTCAGGTGCGAAATCTAAATCAAGTGAAGTATAATTACGGAAGTTTGTTAAATGTAGATGATTAATTCTCACTAAACCAAACGTAATGGCATCAGCAGAAACCGGGCAGAATATGATTCACTTGTATCTGTATTGAAGAAGAGCGCAGGCTCATTAGATTTACCCATCTTAATTTCAATATTCTCAGATTCAATCACATTAAGAATTGAGATAAGATAGCGATAATTAAAAGCTATGGCAAGGTCGGAACCGTCATAACTGTAATCTTCCATCTTTTCCACAGCTTCACCTTCTTCCCGCTTGGCAGAACTGATCACCAGCTGATTATCTGTAAGGTCGAATTTTACTTTAAATGTATCTTCTGAAGCTAAAAGCGATACCCTTTTTACGGCTTCTTTCAAGGCGTTTTTATTAATAGTAAGAATATTTGTGTTATTGACCGGGATCGCTTTTGTGTAATCAGGGAAGCGTCCCTCAATAATATGAGTGAAAATAGTATAATTACTGTAGGAGAACATTACTCTATTGGATTCGATAAGTACGTTAACGATCGGGGTCTCTTCGGAAATCACTTTGTCCAGGAAAAGCAGGCCTTTGGTGGGAATAATCTGATCGATAGGATCCTGTATATTTATGCTGTTTTTGATCTGGAATTCAGCTATTTTTTTCCCGTCAGTTGCCACCATAAGCTGACTGTCAACGCTCATCTTCCAGAAAATTCCTGTAAAAATTGGTCGGTTTATTTCTGTGGATACAGCAAAATGAGTGTTATCGATCATTTTTTTGAACATGGCAGCATCAATTTCGATCACATTATCCAGTTCTTTCTTTGGTATAAGCGGAAATTGGTTGCTTTCAGCACAGAGCAGGCTGAATTTAGATCTTTCGCAATGGATCCGCAAAGTATCTTCTTCCTGAATGAACTGGATCATTGAATCCGGCAGAGAATTTATGATCTCGTTAAGGTTTCTGGCTGAAACAGCAACTTTACCCGATTCAGCAATACTGGCCTCAAACTCCACAACAACTGTAATCTCCAGATCGGTTGCAGTAAATTTAAGCAGATTATTCTGTCCGTCCGCTTCTATAAGATAATTTGTTAAGATCGGCATAGTGTTTTTACTGGGGACAATATTATATAAATACTGGATTTTTGTCTGCAGATCCTGCTTTTCAATAGAGAATTTCATGGTAACCTCATCCGTTGCTTAATTATTTTTGATAAAAAAGAAAGCAAGAGTCTTTGAACTCTTGCTTTCGCAAATAAATAAAAAAATTACTTAACAGCCTCTTTAAGTTTTTTTCCTGCTTTGAAAACTGGAACTTTTCTGGCTGGAATCTTAATTTTGGCTTTAGTTTGAGGATTAACTCCAGTACGAGCATTTCTTTCGTTAACTTTGAAAGTACCGAAACCTACCAGAGAAACCTTATCTCCTTTTTCCAATGCAAGAGTGATTCCATCAATAACTGCGTTAAGAGCGCTATTGGCTGCTTTTTTTGTAACATCAGCTTCTTTTGCGATCTTGGCTATTAAATCTTGTCTGTTCATGTAACTCCTCCTTTTTAATTGGGTAAAACGTTGCTGATTTATCTTTTTGCGAAGAATATTTGTCAATAAAAAAATCTCAAGAATATAGAATTAATGCACTTTCACACAGTTTTGCACGATTGACACCCTGTAAAACATTAAAACTAGAAATATGCGTAACTCTTTTAATTCCATATAATTATGATGCTGAAAAGGGTTTTGGTATATATATTTTGAATTTTAGCTGATGAGAAAAAAAACTTCCGCGATTTATTTATCTAAAAAGGTTGTACAATTGATTTATACTGGAATAGTAATTGCAAAATAAACAAATAATTTTGGAGGTATTATGAAAAGAATAGACTTTCTAATCTTGTTATTATTATCAATATTTGTTTTGGAAGCTGATATCATAGAATATAATGTTATCAGTTCAAATCCCCAGATAAGCGATTTAAATGGATACTCAAAAGTCATTTTTGAAAATACAATTCAGTCCGGTGAAACTGGTAGTCCCACCCTGCCCTATTACGGAATCCAGCTTTTACTGCCTCAAGGTCATAAAGCTGTCTCAATTTCGGTTGAAGGCAGCGGTCTTAGGGAAGTTCAGGGTTATCATGTAATCTATCCCGTACAACCTCAAAAGCCCTTATCAATGAATTCCAGCATTGATTTTGTTGCAGCAGTTGATCCTGTCTATTCCTCATTACTTAGCTTTCCTGAAAACCTGGATAAAGGCTTCAGGACTGACTATTATGCGGGATATTCTATTGCTTCTGTTGCAGTTACTCCTCTGCAATATGTCCCTGCAACAGGTAACATCGCATACTATCAAACACTAAAAGTTACGATTGAAACTGCTCCTCTAGAAAATCCGGAGCGTTTGTACAAATTTGTAAATGATCGAATAAATACTGTAAACGTTCTGCACAAAACAGTCAACAATATTCAAGCCCTGGAATCCTATAGCAACCGAACAACCCGTGAATTCGATACTGATTATCTGATCATAGCAGAAGAGAGCAAAATAGAACTCTGGCAGGAGCTTGCTGCGATCCATAACAGCTTTGGCAGAATAGCGGAAATAGTTTCGATTGAATCCATACTGGCTAATAACCAGGGTGTAGATGATCCTGAAAAGATCCGCAATTTCCTAATTGAACAATACGAAGAACAAGCCATCCAATATGTGCTCTTAGCTGGTGATACTGACGTTATCCCCCACCGGGGTCTATATGGTATTGTAAACGCAAGTTCGCAGGATCCCACAGCAGATTATGATATCCCGGCTGACATGTATTATTCCTGCCTGGACAGGGGTAGTAATCCCGGTTTGGGACCAGATTGGAATAATGATCAGGACAACATGTGGGGTGAACAGGATGAAGCTGATCTGATACCTGAATTTGCAATTGGAAGATTTCCATACAATAATGATCAAGAGATCGTTAACTTTATCAATAAAGTCAACCTCTACCTAAACTCACCTGTCACTGATGAAGTTACTACTGCATTATTCGTAGGAGAAGATCTGGGCTGGGCAGCCTGGGGTGGTGAATATATGGATGAAATGATCGGAGGTAGTGATAATTTCGGCTATTCCACCACAGGTGTTCCAACGGAATGGGATATATCCACACTCTATGATATGGATGCCTATTGGAGTCAGAATGATCTGTATGATCAGCTTAATGCAGGTCCCAATCTATTAAGCCATCTAGGGCATTCCAGTACTCAATATACTATGAAGCTGAATAATAATAATGTAAATACAACCAATATCACAAATGATGGAATCGATCATAATTTTACTGTCATTTTTACTCAGGGCTGTTACGGTGGAGCTTTTGACAACAGAAATTCCAATGGTTCTTATGTGGGCGACTGTATCACCGAGAAATTTGCTGCTCTGGAGACAGGTGCAGTAAGCATGATAGCACATTCAAGGTTTGGCTGGGGATCCAGTTACGATACAAATGGAGCCTCCCAACATTATAACAGAGAATATAATGATGCCATTTTCGGAGAAGATATTTTCCAATTGGGAAACGCCCTGCTGGATGCTAAAATTGATGCTATTCCATTTATGTCGAGTGTAATGTACTGGGTAGCTTATGAAACAAATCTGATCGGTGATCCCGGATTGACAATCTGGACCAGCGAACCGGGGGACATTGTACTTTCTCATGCATCTGACATCATTATCGGTAGTCAACACATAGATGTTACTTCCAGTGTCCCTGATGTTAATATTGCTGTTTTTAATGGAGCTGACTTGATCGGGTTTGCAACTACTGATGGAACAAATAGCACATCTATCGAGTTCGAATATCCTCTGGAATCTTTAGGGCAATTAACAATTAAAGCCTCAAAACATAACTATTTGAACTATACTAATTCTGTTAATATTATCCCAGCCAGTGGGCCATATGTAATCTGTAATGCAGTAGAATACCAGGAAAGCGGTTCATATCTGGATGGGATTATTCAGTCATTGGACACAGTGAACCTTAACGTCACTCTTAATAATATCGGACTGGAAGATGTTACCGGTGATATTGATGCTTATTTAACCACAGAATTCGAACAAGTTGATATTGTTAACGATCACACCTTGATCTCTGGCTTGGCTTCTCTAGAAGAAATAGTGCTGGAAAATGCTTTCCAGATTGAGTTGATAAGCGGAATAAATGATAATACTGTGATCGAGTTTCAGGTCGAACTTGTTTCTGGCACAGAAAGCTGGCAGAGTACGATCTTCCTTACTGTACATGCACCTGTACTGGTTTACGATCACTATGACTTAATCCCTACTTCAGGAGATGATCTGTCGCTTGATCCTGGCGAATCAGCGGAACTGTATATAACTTTTAGAAACGAAGGTGGCGGATTTTCCTACCAGCTTAATACAAGCCTTTATAGTTACGATCCTTTCATATCAGTTAATGGCTTTTCCATGGAATCAGAAATTGCCCCCGGGGACGAAGTAACGACATCAACACCCTTTAATATCTTTGTTCTGGAAGAATGTCCTCTGGATTATTTTGTTGAACTCGAAGTTCTGGCCTACGATATCGTTGCCAGCGGTTTATTTACCACATTCTCTATTCCTGTAGGGTTAACCGGATACAATTTCGAGAATGCTGTAGAATGGGAACACGCCAGTCTTAGCAATGGTTATTCGGATGAATGGCATCTTGAAGCATATCGTAATCATACTGATAATGGCAGTTTTTCTATGAAATGCGGAGGTAGCGGTTCTTCTGAATATTCAGCTTCCCTGCACGCTGGCATGACCAGTCCTGTAATTCCACTTTCAGGCGGGACCATGATCAAGTTCTGGCACTGGATGGATGCGGAAACGCAGAACGCTTCCACAGCCTGGGACGGAGGTCTCGTAGAGGCTTCCTTTAATAGTGGAGATTTTTCTCCTCTACAACCAGTTAATGGTTATCCTTATACAATAGTAGATAATCAGGATTCACCATTCGATCCCGGTATACCGGTTTTTTCAGGAAGTCATGGCTGGGAAGAGGTTGAATTTGACCTGTCAGGATATACTGGTGTTGTGCAGTTAAGATTTGTATTCGGAACGGATGGTTATGTAAATGGCGAGGGCTGGTATATTGATGATATTACAATTGAAAATAATGTAGATACGCAAGATGATATCATGATACCTGTTGTTTCCGAATTGAAACAGAATTATCCAAATCCATTTAATCCGATCACCAATATCTGTTTTTCTGTTGCTGACCCTGAAGCTGCTACAGAGATCTCTATATATAATGTAAAAGGCCAGAAAGTTGTAACTTTAATTGATGATTTGCTGCCTGCCGGTGAATATAATGTAACCTGGGAAGGGAAAAATTCGCGTGGTAACAATGTGGGAAGTGGGATCTATTTCGCCAAATTTAGGTCTGGAAGATTTACTAATGTAAAGAAAATGATATTAATGAAATAAACTTTCGAGATCAGAATCAGATTTTATCTGAAAGCCCGGCAGATTTTTTGTCGGGCTTTCTTTACAAGATGTTAACTCTTACTCCTATCGAGCTAATATCATGATCTTATAACTGATTTAACGTAAGTTCAAACAATATTACTTAATATCAATAATTTATATAGTAGAAAAAAATTGACACTCTTGATCAGCTGATAATTTTTATAAATTGTTTAATTTAATGAAGAAATTATGAAAGGAGAGAGTATGAAAAAACTTGTATTTTTTATTGTAGCTTTGGCCTTATCGGTTAACATTTTTGCTAATGGATTAAGTTTGAACAGTATTGGACCAAAAGCTTTGGGTATGGGTGGTGCATTTATCGGTTTAGCAGATGATCCAACAGCAATTTACTGGAACCAGGCAGGTCTTAGTTGGCAGGCAAATGGTGTAAATGTTTCAGTAGCTGATATTATGCCTTTAGCAGCTTATAAATATACTAATGCAGCAATGGGTATTGATATTGATACCGATGCTGAACCCAACCATAATATTGCACCAAATCTTTTTGTTAATTACAATGTTGATAAATTTTCACTGGGATTTGGAATTTATGTTCCGGCAGGATTAGGTGTTGAATGGAAAGGTAAGGATCTTTTAGGTTTTAACGGACCTCCAATCGTACCTACTGCTTATGGTAATGTTACAAATCCTTTTGCTGGTAGTGAAATGGAATGGATGAGTAAATTAGGCGTTATCGATTTCAGTCCGGCAATTTCCTATAAATTCAGTGATAAGCTGGCTGTTGGTCTGGCTGCTAATATGTATTATGGAATGCTTGAAATGAAGAGAGGAACTGATTTGTTCAATCTTTTCAATCCTGATTATTTTGGTACTCCAGTACCTGGCGAAGATGGCATGCTCGATACACAGTCAGAAGTTGATGTTTCTGGACTGGGTTTTGGCGGAGCTGTCAGCATGATGTTTAAAGCCAGTGAGAAATTCAATTTTGGTTTATCTTTCAGAACACCTGTTAATATTAAGTTCGAAGGTGATGGTAAACTGATAAATGGAATCGCTCAATTAGATGAAACATTCGATGTAGATCTTGAACTTGAATATCCTATCTGGTTTGGTGGTGGAATTGCTTTCATGCCAAGTGAAAAATTCACTATTACAGCTGATGCCCAATACTCACAATGGAGCAGTCTGGAAATTGTAGACGTTACAATGAAATTACCTGATACTCTGGGTGGTGAGACTGTTGATGAAATGGTTCTGGATTGGAATGACGCAACTCAGTTTAGATTTGGAGTTGAATACAAAGCTACAGATTGCATGGCTGTAAGAGCTGGTTTTTATACCGACCCAGCCCCAGCTCCAGACGAGACTCTCACAATTCTTTTCCCATCAGGTACCTATTCAGTTCTAACTGGTGGACTTGGTTATGCTAAGAATAACATTGCTGTAGATTTTGGTATTGAATATTTATTGGGTGAAGATAGAGAAATTGAAGCCGATGAACACAATATGCCTGGTACACACATGATGGATATCGTTGCTTTTGCAATAGGTTTAGGTTATAAATTCTAATTAGAAAGTTTTAAAAATATAAGCCCGGTCTTTTGGATCGGGCTTTTTTTTGTCTAATATTTAAAAATACTGCCGCCGATAAATTCTCTTAAAATGGAATTTGTAGGAACAAAATGATCATCAATATCATCTACATTCTCAAACAGCATTAACAGCATTTTCGCTTCTGTGAAAACCGGAGAGAATTTTGAGATTTTTTGTAAATTGGGCACAATATATTTTTTCAATACACCAAGCTCGTAAGTTAAAATACTGTTAAACATAAAATCTGCATTTTCCTGGAAAGGAAAAATATTTGTGTTTTCGCCGATTCTCACACTTTGCCACATCATCAGTGTTTTTTCGGCTGAATGACCCCTGAAATTATGATCTCTTACAATACGTCTTATGCGTCGGGAATCAGAAGTTCTAATCCGATTGTGACTGTCTATATTCAAATTATTTAACGCACTTACATAGATCTTGATCTTATGATTATAAGGAATAGATTCCGTAAGAATATCGTTAAGACCGTGAATACCTTCCATGATGAGGATCTCATTCTCCTGTAATTTAAGTTTTCGATGGCTCTCTACGGTGGTTCCTTTACGGAAATTGTATTTGGGGAGTTCGACCTCTTCCCCTTTTAGTAATAAATTCAGGTGCTCATTTAGAAGTTCCAGATTTATCGCTTTAATGCTTTCAAAATCGTATTCACCGTTCTCTTTTACGGGAGTAAATTGACGAGGGAGGAAATAATCATCCATACCAATAACCTGTGGCCTGATACCATTTACCAGCAACTGAATAGACAGTCTTTTGGCAAAAGAGGTTTTGCCCGAAGAAGAAGGTCCGGCAACCAGGACAAGCTTGGCATCTTTATTCCAGGAAACTCTGGCAGCAATATCTACAATTTTCTTTTCATGCAAAGCTTCTTCGATCTGAATCAGGTCTTTAATTTTATAGTTCCTAATTGCTCTGTTCAAAGAGTTAATATTGTGAACTTGCAGTATATTCAGCCATTTATCATGTTCCTGATGTGTTTCGAAAATTTTACGAGGCAGAACAAATTTATCATTGATATCTCTATCTCCCCGTCTGGGAAATCTGAGGATCAGCCCCGGGGATTGATAAATAATATCGAAGGAATGAACTAATGCTGTATTTTCAGCTAATTGTCTTAAATAATAATCGTGGAAATTACCGCATTGATATATTTCCATTGTTCCCAGGCGAAGATTTTTCAGGACATCGTCTCGGTTCAGTTTTGAAAAAATCTCATGAGCTTCCATAGTTGAAACTTCTTTTCTGAGGATTGGGATCTTGGTCGCTATTATGTCTTCCATTTCCTGCTTCAAAGCATCAACGATGTCTGCAGTTATAATTTCTTCATCAAAGATCTCACAGAAAACGCCATCACCAATAGAATGTTCTATTACAAGTTTCTTTTGAGGGAAAAGCCGGTAAAAGGCTTTCATAAGGATGAAGATCACCGTGTCCTGATAAATGAGATGCCCTTCCATGGATGAATAGGAAATGCAATCTAGCCTATAGTCTTTATCGATCAGCAGATCGGAACGAATATATTCTGTATTTAACTTATAGGCAATGATATCGTTAATTGGTATGCCGTCGTTTTTTATAATTTATTCAACAGTTACTGCCTTGTCAAAAGTTACAGTTTTAACATGTTGAGCATTTAAACTAATATCTACTTTAAACAAAAAACCTCCCTGATAATTGCCAATGAATTTTAGCTTTTAAGGCAATAGTTCAAAATCTTTTTTTGCAGTATAATAGGCAATAAATATTTTCGTTGACTTTAAAAAGGTGTAGCTAAATTGCGGCCTCCAGTGGAGGTAACAATGAAATTAAAAAGAAATATAACCCAGTTATCCGGGATCATTGGGGGATCTGTATTTTTTGCAATTGGATATTCCTGGTTTCTGATACCATATAAAATTGCTCCGGGAGGAGTTGGAGGTTTAGCCCAGATCTTTTTCCATATATTTAACCTGCCGGTAGGTGTTTCCATGTTGATGCTTAATATTCCACTCTTTGTAATTAGTTTTCTCTTTATGGGAAAAAGATTCGGAATGAGATCCATTTACGGGATGGTGGTTGGTTCAGTTTTAACTGATCTTCTAAGTATTCCCAATTTAAGTAAAATAGGTCTTCTGGATCAGCTTTCCAACTACACTTACTGGGTGGATGGTAAAGAGATCTATGCTATGCTGGGGCCGAAAGATATTTACCTGTCTGCCATTGCCGGTTCCGTACTGCTGGGTATAGGGTTAGGTTTGATATTCCGTTTTAGAGGTTCAACTGGAGGCACGGACATTCCTGTTGCTCTTCTAAAGCAGAAAGCGGGAGTTTCGATAGGTACAGGGTATTGGATAGTTGAAACAGCGATAATCCTGACGATCGGAATTGTCTTTAAAGATCTCAAACTGATCATATGGGGTTACGTAAATCTTTTTATCACAGCCAAGATCACAGATCTGACCAGCGAAGGTCTGCCCTATGTTAAAGGTGTTTATATCATATCCGATAAAAATGATGAGATCAAGGATAAGATCTACGACCTTATAAGACGGGGAGTTACTATCATTAAAGCTCAGGGAGGCTATAAAGGTGCCGATAGAGATATATTGTTCTGCGCAATGAACCGACGACAGGTTGCTGTGATGCGGGATATTGTTAAAGATATTGATCCAGCAGCCTTTGTATTGCTTACAGATGTCTGGGATGTAATGGGTTACGGGTTCCGCAGCAGGAATCTTGATCTGGCTTCAAATGAATAGTATTGACATCTTTTTTTGATGAAATTATTAAGTACAAAAATCGTGAGGAGTTACAATGAAATCAATTCAACTTATAATAATAGTAATTCTTTTATTTGCAGGTCAGCTGATAGCTAATGTAAATTATGCAGTTTTTCCTGTTAGAGCTACAGGTGTTGATAATGATACAGCAGAGACCGTGGATATGCTTTTAAGGCAGGAGATCATTAAAGAGACAGGTGGCGAGATAGTTGGTAAAAATAGAACCATAGAAGTTGCCGGTTATGAGATTTGTATGGAACTGGAGTGTGCTGTTGAGGCCGGGATAAAATTAAATGCCGATAAAGTTGTAACATCAAGTTTAAGTAAACTGGGCAATAAAATTGTAGTTCAATTTATGTTGTTCGATGTTGCTGGAAATAAAACAATACTGGCAGACAATGTAGTTTCAAAAAATGTTGATGATCTGGAGATGGTGATCGTCCGCATAGCCAAGAGTATAGCCCAGGAAATTCCCATTAAGAAATCAGCTGAAGTTGGAGCAATAGTTAAAAATGAGGAAAAATCACTTACCAGACGCAGGGCAAAAAGGTTCACTGGCTTCTCTTTTGGTTACATGTTTCCCTTAAACGGTTATGATGATAAGAAGGATGAGATTTTCACAGCGGATCTAAGAATGGGATTTGAAATGAGCAATACAGCAGTGGGTGCACAATTTGCAATACGTAAGGGTTTTGCTACCAATATTTACGTTCATTATTTAATGTCCCGCAAAGATATCTGTCCTTATGTTGGTGGAGCTCTTGGTTTCCACTGGGTTTATCACGATGATGATTTAGATAATGATGAAAGAACAGATGGCTTTGAGTTAACGGCTTCCACTGGTTTGCGTCTATTCAGAACCTACAATTTCCAGGTGGTTATAAATCTGGATTATATTTACACTTTGAATGATTTTGACGATCAGGCCTTTGTTTTAACAATTGGTCTATTGAAATAGTTTCGGATCGATCTGATCATTGAATCTTAGATCGGTTATAGTATTTTCGCTGATTATAGATCCCTGTTTATCAAAAGTTTTTGTATGAACAGGGATTTTTATATTATCTATTTCCCTGAATTCCAGGTAAAATTTTTCATAAACAAGGTCATTATCCGGTTTATATTCCAGTTTAAAAGGAAGGTAAGTTTCCAGATCTAGCCAGAGAATGTATTCAATATCTTCTGAGTTCAAACTCAGCAGAGCGTATTCCCTTTCTTCATAGCGGATATATTCCACTATTTCTATAATGAATTCTTCCGAGTACTTAAGTAGATAAATGAGATTCCGACTAAGATTACCCTGAAGTTGTTTCAGGTCTGAGCCGCTAAGTGATTCATAATAACCTTTATCGTATTTTATCCAGCCTTCTTCACCGTTTACAATGTATTCCTTATTCTCAAGCTTGAAATACAGCTTATCCGGAAAGTGGACTATAACTTTTACAGGAAGCTGCAGGATGCTGTCTGCAATATGCTGGGCTACTTCACCTGTAGATTGAATGTTTTCAATTTTTTCTACATTCCCGACAGCTGCTGACATCCTGAAGAAAAGTTCCTGTCCTGTTTGTGCCTGACTGGCAA
Organism: Cloacimonadaceae bacterium (SeqCode); assembly: GCA_942491655.1. GTDB lineage: Bacteria > Cloacimonadota > Cloacimonadia > Cloacimonadales > TCS61 > SDB. The sequence continues at coordinate 86,162 of CALOBL010000011.1, read as the reverse complement.
ATAAGCTGCCACAAAGGATTAATAAATTCAGAATAATTATTTTTTTCATAAAAAAAGTCCTGCGTAAACAGGACTTTAATAAACAAAACTGACAAGATTTATTTTAACTTCCGCTGATAGCAAGTTGATCCACCAGGATCGAAGATGCTCCATAAGAACTCATATCAAATTTAAAATCATCTGCAATTGCTTCTATATTGTTTAATAACTGCAGGAAGTTACCTGACAGGGTAAATTGTTTCAGAGAATGTTTTCTTACGCCATTTTCCCACAGGAAACCTTCAGCGGACAGAGAAAAATCTCCCGAAACAGTATTGGCCCCTGAATGCATGCCTTGCATAGAGATAATCTCAATTATTTGAGGATGGCTTCCAAACAGATCTTCCCGCTTGCTGTTACCCGGTTCCAGGTAGAAATTAGTAGTAGATATAACCAGAGATGACTTGTAATTTCTGGCCGCGTTCCCGGTAGACACAGTACCATCTTTACGGGCAGTTATTGTATTATGTAGAAAAGAGTTAAGTTTACCATTCTCCAGAAGAACAGTTTTTTGTGACGGATATCCTTCATAGTCGAAAGCTCTGGTCCCAAAGCCGTCAGGATGTAAAGCATCATCGATGATGGTGATATTTTCACGGGCTATTTTTTGACCCAGTTTACCGGCCAGCAGAGATTTTCCTTCCTGTACAGATTTAGCTGAAAATACCCCGGAAAAAGTAGAAAGAATAGTGGCAGCTGATTCATTATTGAAGACAACGGGATATTTCCCGGTTTTGATCTCTTCACCGCCCAGTAGGGCAATGCTTTTTTCTGCACTTTTTTTACCCAGTTCCTGAGCATTGAATTTACTGAAATCACGTCCGATCTTCATCTCAAAAGCCATTCTTTTATCAGTTTCGTCAGCAGCCAGACATCCTACATAGGCATAGGCATAATTCTGCTTTTCTTCTTTATCCAATCCTTTAGAATTAGCGATCTTAACATGAAATTTACCATCGCCCAACACTGAATATGGTACGTTAATGATCCTTTTATCGGTCTCCTCGCAGTACTTTTCCAGATCTTTTGTGAACTTGATCTTTTCATCGACCTTAACATTATCTAATTCACTGGAGTAGAGATCTAACTTAACATTAACGTCAGGATAGTTTTCAAAAATAACTTTATCGTCACTATCTATTATTTGACTATTCTCAATAGCTTCATCAACAATAAGGCGGAAAGATTCCTCATCGAATTTCTCTGTATAAGCTATACCCACTTTCCCATTTTTCAGAATTCTTATACCGATTCCTATAGTATCCGAATATTTAAAAGACTCTACTTCCTGAGAATGGATTCTGGTAGAAAATGAACTTTCAGAAGAAAGCAGTATTTCAATGTCGTCCACCAGTTCCCTGGCGTAATCGAAGATATATTTAAATTCTTTTTCGTACATAATTCCCCCTATTTCCTGCCGCCGACAATTATTTCATCGATCTTGATGGCTGGCTGTCCTACGTTGGTTGGTACACTGCCGCTTACTGAACCGCACATGCCCTGCGCCATAGCCAGATTGTCGGCTACCATGCTTATTTTAAGCAGTGCATCTGCCCCATTGCCTATCAAGGTTGCACCTCTCACCGGTTCCTGCACTTTTCCATTTTTAATGATATAGCCTTCCGAAACGGAAAAATTAAAATTCCCGGTTCCAGGAACCACAGAGCCGCCACCCATTTTCTTGGCATAAATACCATAATCAATGCTGGAGATCAGATCTTCCAGTTTACTTTTACCTGCTGCTATATAGGTGTTCCTCATGCGTGAAGCCGGAGCAAATTTATAGGATTGTCTCCTACCGCTGCCAGTAGGTGTAAGGCCCATTTTAAGACCTCCCAGTTTGTCTATCATAAATGATTTCAGGATACCATCTTTAATAAGAACGGTCCTTTTTGTGGGCAATCCTTCATCATCGATATTCTCACTGCCCCATTCGTTGGGCATAGTACCATCATCAATTGCCGTAACAACCGGGTTAGCGATCTGCTTGCCAAGTTTATCGGCAAAAACAGATGCACCTTTAGCTACCGATGTGGTTTCAAGAGAATGACCACAAGCTTCATGGAAAATAACTCCACCAAAGCCGTTATCTATCACGACAGGGAATTTACCACTGGGAGCATATTCAGATTTCAGCATTCTGACAGCGACATCAGCTGTTCCCTGTCCTAACGCAACCGGATCCAGGCTTCTGAAAAATTCAAAACCGGCCATTCTGCCAGGCCCTTCAGTTCCGGTTTGTTTCTCGGTTCCATTGGAAGCAATTGAACTTACCAGAAGGCGAGAGTAATTTCTCTGGTCGGAAGCAAGCAGTCCTTCACTATTAGCGATCAGGACATTCTGCATTTTCTCTATCATATTGATATCAACCTGGCTGATAGAGGTATCATAGTTTCTGGAAGCATCATTGATCTTTCTGATAAGATCTATTTTATCGCTTTTATTTACTTCCGAATTAGGAATCTGGAAAGGATGCCTGTTGGTGAATTCCAGCTTCGTAAGGTCGATAAACTCGATTTTTCCTTTACCCGTACCTGCTTTACTGGCAGCTTCAGCAGCGGCCAGAAGGGATTTTTCACTCAGATCATTGGTTATAGCGTAAATAGCTGTAAATCCGTAAAATACGCGGATTCCTGCCCCAAAGTCTTTTCCAACTATATTTTGCTTTGTCTTATTATCATTAAATGAGATCAATGAGTTGTAGGTATTTTCTACAAAAAGTTCAGCAAAATCAGCACCATTCGAAAGAGCTTTGTCTAAAACCTTTTCGATCAGCTCTTTTTTGATCATATCTCCTCCTGTACTATTATTTGCATTTGAAATTTTGACTGACGGCATATATGTCAAGGATATTAAGGCTTAAAGGGATGAGTGAAAACAATATCTTTTCCTGCTTTGTTCGAACAACCCTGGGATAAAAAGCCATAAAATAACGCAAACAGGCATTGTAAAAGGATTTAATCAATTTAGTTTGACAAATTGATCGGGGCGGAAAGATTGACTTTAAAATTGTCTTTAAAGGAACCCGTAAATGAAAAATATAATAGCGATCGTAGGCAGACCCAATGTGGGTAAGTCAACTTTATTCAACAGAATATGCCGTAAAAGATCTGCGATCGTTGATTCCGAGGAAGGAATTACCCGGGATAGAAAATACGAAGAAGCAGAATGGTCTGGATATAAATTCAATCTGGTTGATACAGGCGGTATAATTCCTAAATCGGATGACAGGATCGATAAGGCTGTAAAATTTCAGGCAGAAATTGCGATTGAAGAATCTGATCTGATTTTGTTCACAGTTGATGCCAAAGTCGGTACAACTGATATTGATCAGGAGATAGCCAAAATTCTTTCATCAAAACGTGAAAAGGTTATGCTGATCGCCAATAAAGTTGATAATGAAAAGGATGAGCTTGAGGTCTATGATTTTTTAAGAATGGGTTTTGGTGAAGCTTTCCCGATCGCTGCAGTAAATGGAAGAAACATGGGTAATCTGCTGGATAAAATTCTTGAGAAGCTGGAAAAGATTCCTGTGGAAGAAAAAAAGGAAGATGACTCTCTGAAAATTGCGATCGTGGGAAAACCTAATGTCGGAAAATCCTCGCTGGTCAACAAGATCATGGGAGAAGACATCAATATCGTAACCGAAATCCCGGGCACAACAAGAGATTCCATAGATCTACATTTGAAGCATTTCAACAGAAAACTGGTGCTGATCGACACAGCAGGACTACGCAAGAAGAAGAGGATCAAATATGGAGTTGAGTATTTCTCCTCGATGAGAACGATTGAAAGCATCAATAGATCCGATGTTGTATTGCTAGTATTGGATGCTACCCAGGAAATTTCAACTCAGGATCAGAAAATAGCTTCTTATGCTACCAGGAATTTTAAAGACATCATATTGCTGATCAACAAATGGGATCTTATTGATAAGGATAACAATACGATCGGCGGTTTTATTGGTAAGATCAATAAAGAGCTTCCATTTATACAGTTCGCACCTAAGATATTTGTTTCGGCTTTGACCGGGCAAAGGGTAAGGAAGATCCTGGATAAGATCCTGGAAGTTGATGTTGAGAGTAAGAAAAGGATACCTACCTCTGAATTGAATAAATTTCTGACCAGGGTCATAGGTAAATATGCCCCATCACATTCCAGCGGTAAGCACACTAAAATCTATTATTGCACCCAGGTTAAGTCTCATCCGCCTACCTTTGTTTTCTTCTGCAATAACACACAACTTGTTACAAAGCATTACAGAAAATATCTGGAAAATCAGTTGCGGGACAGCTTCAAGTTTGTTGGTGCATCTCTGAAGGTCTTTTTCAGAGGAAGAAGTGAAATTAATGATGAACTTTAGCATATTAGTTGCTGCTTATCTGATCGGTTCCATTCCTACCAGCTATCTTTTCGGTAAAGCAAAAGGTATTGATCTGCGAAAACAAGGCAGCGGCAATGTTGGTGCCACTAATGCACTGCGAGTTCTGGGACCTAAAATTGGCATTATCACCTTAATAATCGATATTGCTAAAGGATTCCTGCCGGTTCATATCTGCCGCCTGATTCTGCCTGCCAGCAGTGACATATTCCTTATCGCTGTCGGAATTAGTGCCATTTCAGGCCATATCTTCACGATCTTCCTGAAATTTAAAGGTGGAAAAGGTGTTGCAACATCTGCTGGTGTTTTTCTGGCTCTGGATCCGATTGCAACCGGTATTACTTTTGCTGTATTTGTTATAATTGTTGTTGTGAGCAGATATGTTTCACTCGGTTCCATTATCGGTGTGCTAGTACTTGTAACTGTAGAGCTGATAACAAATCTGAATAATTCATTCCAACACATGGCTATTCTGATCCTTTCAGTCGTTATCGGTATTTTCATTATAATTAGACATAGAAGCAATATCGGCAGACTTGTGCGGGGTGAAGAAAATAAAATCAGTTTTCGGAGCAATAAATAATGTGCGGTATTTTCGGAATTTACAAACATGAAAAAGCAGCCGAACTTTCTGTCCTGGGATTATTTGCTGAACAGCATCGAGGTCAGGAAAGCTGTGGAATGGCTGTAAATGATGGCATTTCCTTTAAATTACGAAAAAAAATGGGTCTGGTCAAAGAAGTATTCCATCCCGGCAAGCTGGCTAAGCTGAATGGCAACATTGCCATTGGACATGTGCGTTACCCAACCCGCGGCAGTTCCAGCGATTATAACGCCCAACCCCATGTTGTAGAAACTCTTTCAGGACCTTGCTACGCATTAACCAGTAATGGTGATGTGGTTAATTATAAAGAGCTCAGGAAAGTTCTTGAATCTAAAGGTGTTTATTTTGCCAGCAGCAACGATGGAGAATTAATTCTAAAATATATTGTATATCAGGTCGAGAAAAAAGGTAAAAGCATTGTAGATGCGATCCATAAAATGATGAAATACGTGAAGGGTTCCTATTCTACAATTCTTGCCACCAGGGAAGAAATGTTTATTTTCAGAGATCCCTACGGCTTCAGACCACTTGTTTACGGTCAACTTCAAAACGGAGCTACAGTGGCGGCTTCTGAAAGCTGTGCTCTGGATATACTTGAACCAGTCTGGTATAAAGAAGTTAAACCGGCTGAGATCATCCAGATAAATGATCTTGAGACTATTCATCATGAAGCTGATGCTAATGATTATAGAAATTGCAGTACATGCAAACATTGTATTTTTGAGCATATTTATTTTTCCCGTCCGGACAGTTTTAATTTTAACGAAAACGTTTATAATGTAAGGCTTAACATCGGTAAGAAACTATTTGAAAATGATAATATGGAAGCTGATATAGTAATGCCGGTTCCCGACTCTTCAAATTTTATTGCCCAGGGTTATTCCAAAGCTTCGGGAATCCCATATGAAATGGGTCTGATCAGGAATCATTACGTGGGTAGAACCTTTATTAAACCAGAGCAAACGATAAGAGATGAAAGCGTAAGGCAGAAATTTAATCCGCTCCCGAATTTCTTTGAAAATAAAAAAGTGGTAATGATCGATGATTCCATTGTGAGAGGTACAACCCTCAAGAAATTAGTCGGATTGATCAAACAGGCAGGAGCTTCTGAAGTCCACTTGAGGATTGGCTCGCCTCCGGTTAAATATTCCTGCTTTTATGGAATTGATACCCCAACCCGGGAGGAATTGATCGCCAGCGGTAATTCGGTCCAGCAGATCAGAGATTTTATTGGTGCAGATTCCCTGCAATATTTGAATATTACAGATCTGAGAGAAACAGTTACAGAACCAGATCATTATTGCTATGCATGTTTTAATGGTGATTATCCGGTAAAATAATGGAAAAATTAAAAAACTGGCAGGAAATTGCAGCTATCGTACAGGAATTACAGAAAGAAGGCAAAAAGGCAGTATTCACCAATGGTTGTTTTGATGTGCTCCATAAAGGTCACATCACTTATTTGAGAGAAGCACGAGCATTAGGCGACATTCTGATAGTCGGATTGAACAGTGACTATTCGGTAAAACGGCTAAAAGGTAACGATAGACCTGTTAACAATGAAATTGATAGGGCTTTAATACTAAGTGAGTTAATTAGCGTAAGTTATGTTACTATATTCGAACAAGATACGCCATACGACCTAATAGATAACATTAAACCTGATATATTGGTGAAAGGTGGTGACTGGGCAGAAGATGAAATAGTTGGTTCGGATATAGTAAAAGCTTCAGGTGGAAAAGTAATTAGCTTGAAATTTATTGATGGCTACTCTTCCACAGATATAATAAACAGGATGAAAAATGGAAATTAGTCAGGAAATGCAAGGCGATAAAGCTACAGTACTGGAAGTTTATGATGGTGAGATACTAATCGAGATACAGAAAGGCGGAAGTTGTAAATCCTGTGCCATGAGCGGAGTTTGCGGAGGACAGGATAAATCTTTCCGGCACAGGCTAAAAACAGATCTGGAACTGGAAAAGGGTGACATAATAGAGGTCACAATCTCCTCAGGTGTAAAATTGCTGTCATCTTTTATCGTTTTCATATTTCCAGTTTTAGCTATGATCCTTTTCTACTTACTGGCAAAATATGCAGTAAAGCTTCCTGAAAATTTTTCGATCCTGGCTTCTTTTTGCGGTCTGCTACTCAGTGGACTTCTCATATATCTAATTGATAAGAAATTTGCCGATAAGATACACTTTGAAATTCTAGGTAAGGTATAAAATGAAAATACATTTACATGACATGATCTTCTTTGGTCACCACGGTGTTCACCCGGAAGAAAGAAAGCTTGGACAAAGGTTTCAGGTGGATTTCACTTTCGAGACCAAACAAGATAATGATTCCAAAATCAAGCAGTTAGAGGATACCATAGATTATACAAAAGTATATGCAATCATCAAAGATATACTGGAAAAGCGCGAATTCTACTTACTGGAAGACTGTGCCAACACTATTCTGGATGCCGTTATGGATGAATTCAGCACGATCATCGGAAGTTCTGTTAAGATCCGAAAACCTTCCGTGCCCATCAAAGGTTCGCTGAGTTCAGTAGAGATTGAAATGGATAGAATTCGCTGATGATATGTTGTCTGGGACTGGGTTCTAATCTGGGTGAACGGGAAAAAAATATTGATGAAGCGGTTAAGCATCTGATAATGATTCCTGATACAAGATTGTTGATAAGATCTTCCAATCTGGAGACCGAACCTGTTGGTTATCTGGATCAGCCCGATTTTATAAACTGTGTGGTGAAATTAGAAACCGCTCTAAGCCCAGAAGAATTACTTCAGGCCATTGCTCAGATCGAAACTCAAATGGGTCGGAAAAGAGAGATCCGCTGGGGACCTAGAAATATCGATATTGATATTCTTTTTTATGGAAATGAAGTGATCGATCTTCCCCACCTTGTAATTCCTCATAAGGAGCTGCATAAAAGGAAATTCGTCTTGGATTCACTGCTGGAAATAGATCCTGATTTCCAGCATCCTATCATAAAAAAAACAATAAAGGAACTGAGAGAAGAGTTATGAAAAAAACTGGAACAATAATTCTGGCAGCCGGCAAGGGAACGCGCATGAAAGCTGATAAGCCAAAGGTTATTTTCCCTCTGGCAGGAATGCCTATGATCAACAGAGTGATTGCGACGGCTCAGAAGATAAACAGTGAATTGATCGCAGTTGTGGTTGGCTATAAAAAAGATCTGGTGATAGATACAATTCCTGCAGATGAGAAAATTGCAATTGTGGAGCAGAAGGAACAGAACGGTACAGGACATGCGGTAATGGTCTGTCGTGATACATTTAAGGATTTTTCCGGAACTGTATTTATTCTCTGTGGAGATGTGCCTCTCCTGCGTTATCAGACTCTGGAAAAGATGCTGGATAAACATCTTCATGAGAATGCTCAATGTACTGTACTTACAGCAGTTATGGAAGATCCTGCCATGTATGGCCGAATTGTAAGAAATGAAACTGGTGATGTTAAGGGTATTGTCGAGTTCAAAGATGCTTCGGAAGAGATCAGGAAAATTAATGAAATAAATACCGGCATTTACTGTTTTGAGTCAGAAGATCTTTTTAAGGCTCTGGACAAGATCAATGATGATAATATTCAGAATGAATACTATCTAACCGATACGCTTGAGATATTAAATAATCTGGGAAAAAAGGTAATTTCTGTTGTATTGGAAGATATGGTGGAAGCAACCGGTGTGAATTCTCAGGAGCAACTGCAGATCCTGGAAGAACAGTTCCTGCAGAGAAAGGAGCACTTTTCCCTTTGAGAGGTTCTATGGACGTAATTTATTCCCCCTGGAGGCTTGATTATATTCTTTCCAAAAAGGAAGATGAATGCATTTTCTGTGTAAAGCCGCAGACAGATGAAGATGAAAAACAACTTATTCCCTACCGTTCTCAACACTGTTTTGTGATCCTCAATGTATACCCCTATAATAATGGTCACATTATGGTTGTTCCCTATAAACATGTTGCTTCTCTTGATCTGCTTGAGAAAGAAGAGCTTAATGATCTTTTCCAAACAGTTCAGTTGAGTGAAAGAGTGCTGCGAAAAGTTTATTCTCCGGATGGTATGAATATTGGTATGAATATGGGTAAATCTGCGGGAGCAGGGATCGCTGAACATATTCATGTGCATATTGTTCCCCGCTGGCAGGGAGATGTTAATTTCATGAACAGCGTTGGCGGAGTAAGGGTGATTCCAGAATCCTTTGAAAGAGCTTATAAACAGATCAAAGAACAGTTTGACAATGAACAAGTCCAAAAATAATTTGTCATCTGCTTTAAAGAAGCTTCTCATAAGCTTTTTGGCTATTTTTATCATAGTTGTGGTTATTATAATAGTGCATAAGAATCTATTGTCTCCAGATAAGGATGATAAGCCGTCTTATAATTTCAGTTCGGTCAAGATCTCACTTCTGAATGGTTGCGGGAAAAAGAATGCAGCAACTGAAGTAAAGGACTTCCTTTACGATAAGGAGATCAATAATCTGGATATTATAAGCTGGAAAAACGTCCCCAGGGACATGTTCATCTATGAAAAATCTCTTATAATTGTAAAAAAAGGAAATGATGAGAAACTGGATTTTCTGATGCGGTTGACCGGAATTAAGCGCCGAATCTATGCTGAGAATGAACAGTATATAGAGGAATTCCAGATTATTTTAGGAAAAGATTACAAAAAATATTTTCAATAAAAATAGGAGTAATATGTTCACACTTGAAGAAACACGCGACAAAATAATCAGCTGGGCTGAGGATAAAAAAGCTGAAGACATCGTAGCACTTGATGTTACCGGAAAAACTGGTTATACTGATATGATCATTGTATGTCACGGTTCTAACCAATTGCATTTAAAAGCGATAGCAGATAACATCTGTGATAATGCCAAACGGGAAAAGATCAGATTTCTTTCAGTAGAAGGTAAGGAAAATGCTGCCTGGATACTGATAGATTTTATTGATATTATTGTTCATATATTTAATGAATCTACGAGAAAATATTATAAAATAGAAGATCTTTGGAATGTTAAAACATCTACCAGAAAAGAGAACAAAGATGATTAAACAGAAGATAATTTCCGATATTACAGAAGCACTCCGAAAAAACGACCTTAAACTGAGTAAAACCGATATATCCATTGAGGTACCACATATTGCCGAATATGGAGATTTTTCCACTAATGTTGCTCTGCTGAATGCTAAGATCAATGATCTGAAGCCACGAGAAATGGCAGAAAAGATCATTGCTAATCTTCCTAATAAAAAGGATTATAAATCTGTTGAGATCGCAGGTCCGGGATTTATTAATTTCAAATTGGCAAACAGCTTGTTCACCAGAATACTTGATTCGATATTACAGAAAGGTATGATGTATGGCAGCTCAGATTATGGAAATGGAACTAAAGTCCTGCTTGAATTTGTCAGCGCTAATCCTACCGGCCCACTTAACGTAGTAAGTGCCCGGGCTGCAGCTTTTGGGGATAGTTTATACCGGATCATGAAATTTGCCGGGTTCGAACCTTTCAGAGAGTTTTACGTAAATGATGCCGGCAATCAGGTGGATATTCTTGCTGAGTCTCTGGAGATCCGTTACCGAGAATTGCATGGTGAAAAGTTTGATGAATTCCCTCCGGAAGCTTATCATGGTGATTATATCAAAGATCTGGCAGTTTTACTAAACAATCAGGAAGGAACTAAATTATTTCATATCTCAGATAACGATAGACTGAAGAAAATGAAAAATTTTGCCCTGGAGCAGATCCATATGATGCAGGTTGAAAGTCTGCAGAAGTTCGATGTGGAATTCGATAACTGGATGTCCGAGAAAAAACTGCGCAAAGAGGGTATTCTGGAAGAAGCTCTAAGTTATCTGGCTGAAGCAAAATGTACTTACGAAAGTGAGGACGCTGTCTGGTTTTCCTCAACAAAATTCGGAGATGCTAAGGATCGAGTGTTGATAAAATCTGATGGTAATCCAACCTACCTGGTTCCCGATATTGCTTACCATATTACCAAATATCAAAGAGGTTTTGATATCATTATTGACGTATTGGGACCTGATCATCATGCTCATGTATCTAAGCTGGAAGCAGCAATAAAAGCTCTGAATTATGATTTGAGCAAGCTGGAAGTTGTTTACCTTCAACATATTAACCTTTTCGAAGCTGGTGAGATAGTAAAAATGTCCAAAAGGGCCGGAAAGATCGTGACCATGGATGACCTGATCAGTGAAGTTGGACGAGATGCTGCCCGTTATTTCTTCCTGGATAGAAAACCCAGTGCGCATCTGAATTTTGATCTGGAACTGGCTAAGAAACGCTCTTCAGATAATCCAGTCTATTACGTTCAGTATGCTCATGCCAGGATCAGCAGTATCCTGAAAAAAGCAAAAAAAGAGAAGATCTTGCTGAAGAAATACGATCCCAAAATCCTGAAAAAACTTACAAAAACCGATGAATTGAATATAATCAAGAAGATGATGAGCCTGCCGGATGTTCTAAATGCAATTTCAGATGCCAGGGAACCCCACCGATTAGCCAGTTACGTGCACGATCTGGCTGGCATGTTCCATAAATACTACAGCAAATATAAGATCGCTGATCCTAAACATGTAGAATTGAGTCAGGCTAGACTTTTGCTGATAACCGCGATTAAGAACGTTATTGCGATCTCACTGGATCTGATGGGGATTTCTGCACCTGTAAAAATGTGATCTATCTGTTTTATGGAAAAGATTTTAGTTCTCTCTGATACCCACAGTAATCTGGAATTACTCAAAATTGTTCTGGAAAATGAAACAGATCATACCGCTATATTTCATTTGGGTGACAATTATGAAGATCTGGATAAATGCCTGGAACAAATCCCGCACCGTAATCTGATTAAGGTTCCCGGAATATTCCATAAAGGATACCGGGATAAAAGTCTGCCAGCCATAAAAATATACAATTCACAGGGCTGGGCAATACTACTGGTTCATGATCTCAGTGATGCTCTGGCGAAAACGCATGATGTTGATATCTATCTGCATGGTCACACACATAGACCTGATATAACGGGCAAGTTTGGGAAAATATTTTTTAACCCGGGTCATCTTAAACAGCTTAAGGATCGCGGGAGTCAGGCATCTTATGGAATTATAGAACTGAATAAAAAAAGTGTAAAATTTTTTGTAAAAGATCTTAATAAAAACGTTATATACTATAAATTGTTGGAAAAATAATGGAGGCAAAATGACTATCGAAGAGATCAATAAAAAGGTTATGGAAAATAGTCAGATCATTGATGATGTTATAACTGAGGTCGGAAAAGTTGTTGTTGGACAAGAATATATGATCAAGCGCCTGCTGGTTGGACTTCTGGCTGACGGACATATATTGCTGGAAGGTGTACCTGGGCTGGCCAAGACACTTGCTGTAAGCACATTAGCTCAAACCATTCAGTCTTCTTTTCACCGACTGCAATTCACTCCAGACCTGTTACCGGCTGACCTGGTTGGTACGCTTATCTATAATCAGAAAACAACTGAATTCATACCTAAGAAGGGACCCATATTTGCTAATTTTATTTTAGCTGATGAGATCAACAGGGCACCCGCTAAAGTGCAGTCAGCTTTACTGGAATCAATGCAGGAACGCCAGGTAACTATTGGCGATAAGACCCACAAGCTTCCGGATCCGTTCCTGGTAATGGCAACTCAGAATCCGCTGGAACAGGAAGGAACTTATCCTCTGCCGGAAGCTCAGGTAGACAGATTTATGTTGAAGATCCTGATCAACTATCCCAGCCGTGAAGAGGAATCAATTATACTAGATAGAATGGTGAATGCTGAGAAAATCCCTGTGAAAGCAGTTCTAACCCCAGATACTATTATTAAACTCCGTGATACTGTGAAAGACATCTACATGGAAACCAAGATCAAAGAATACATTCTGGATCTGGTTTTTGCCACCCGAGAACCGAAGAAATTTAAAAATCTGGAAGACCTGGCTGATCTTATTGAATGCGGAGCATCTCCCAGAGCTACCATATATCTGGCTCAGGCTGCCAAGGCTCATGCCTTCCTGGAACACCGCGGTTATGTTACTCCGGATGACATTAAGGCAATAGGAAAAGATATTTTAAGGCACAGGATTATTTTAACTTATGAGGCAGAAGCTGAACAACTGACTCAGGAAGATCTGGTAAACAGACTTTTCGATGAAATAGAAGTTCCCTAAAACAGTTTTATGGAAACAACAGAAATCTTAAAAAAGATCAGAAAGATCGAGATCACTACAAGAGATCTGGTCAGTGAACTGTTTTCCGGCGAGTATCACAGTTTATTCAAAGGCCAGGGACTTGAGTTCTCGGAAGTAAGGGAATATCAGGAAGGAGACAGTTTCCGGCAGATCGACTGGAATGTTTCGGCCCGGCATGGTTCTCCCTATATCAAGAAATTTGAAGAAACCAGAGAACTGAACGTAATCTTCCTGGTAGACAGCAGTGCATCTACTTTATTTGGAACCAGTGAAAATTTGAAAAGTGAATTTATCACAGAGATCACAGCTGTTTTGTCTTTTTCAGCACTATCTAACAACGACAAGGTTGGCCTGCTACTTTTCACTGATGAAATAGAAAAATATATTCCACCCAGAAAAGGTAAGAAATCGGCCTTAAGAATATTAAGGGATATCCTGTATTTTGAGCCTAAAAGTGCTCGTACTTCAATAAAAAATGCTGTGCAGTACATTTACCGTCTCATTAAAAAAAGAAGTATAATCTTCGTAGTTTCGGATTTCTTTGATGTTGATTATCTGGACAGCTTAAAACTTCTAGCCAGAAAGCATGACGTGATAGCATTGCGGGTAATTGACAAAGCAGAGCAGGAGCTGCCCAAGGCAGGATTATTACATTTAAAGGATCCGGAAACCGGAGAACTGCTGACCATCAATTCCAATAATGAAAAGATTAGAGAACAATACAAGCAGACAGTAAAAGAACAGGAAAAGAGAATTGAAACAGAATTTCGTAAAATGAAAATTGACCTGGTAACTTTACGAACTGATATTCCTTATGCTCCGGAACTGATGAAATTCTTTAAATTCCGAATCAGAATGAAGAATAAACATTAATTATGAAAAGATATATATTATTATCCTTATTGCTTGTCATTACTTTTATCTGCTATTCTCAGGAGATCAATTATCAGATTGATAAACCTCAACAGGTCTTTATCGGCACACCCATAAACATCTTTGTGGAACTTACTATGGAACCAGGCGACAGTGTTTATTCCGCTGCCGCAGATTCGCTGGATGTGTTCCTGCTGAAAGGTGATGTATTTCAGACTGAAGAGATCATTGATAATAAAAAGAAAATAAATCAGAAACTTACTTATCAGCCTTTCAATACAGGAGAATATACTTTTCCACCATTGGAATATGCTGTGAAAACAGATACAGGCATGAAGCTGCTGACAACATCTGAATTCCAGGTAAATGTTCAGTCAGCTTTGCCGGATAGTGCCCAGGCCATTAAAGATATCGCGGATCCTGTCAGCATTAGATTAACATTCCTTGATTTTGCTATTCCAATCCTGATAATAATCATTCTAATCCTGCTGATCAGGTATTTGATAAGATACTTAAAACAGGCAAAAGAGATGGAAACTGGACCTGTTATCCCGACAGATACCAGGCCAGCCTGGCAGATCGCACTGGAATTGGTGCAGAAATTAAAAAGTTCGGACATCCTGGATAAAGGTGATTTCATACAGTATCATTTCAGACTCTCACTTATCCTCAGGTATTTCCTGGAACTTGAATATAAACTAAAAGCCGTTGAAATGACAACCAGTGAGATCCGGACTCAGCTTGTGCTTTCAGATCATAAAGAAAAATCGGCTATCCTGGATTTTCTTGCTAAATCTGATAGAATAAAATTTGCTAAATATCCTGTTGACCGGGCTCAGACATATTCAGCTGTCGACTGGCTGGAAAAATATTTTATTTCCTATAAAAATAAGACTGCCGAAAGCAAGCAGGAGGAAAACAATGTTTGAATTTGTTAATCCTGCCTGGCTCTGGGGATTATTGATCCTGATCCCTTATATATTGTATGAAGTTTTCTTTCTGCAGAAAAAGCGGGTAAGGTTATTACACAGCCGGCTGAATATTCTAAAACAGATCGCTCGTTACAGCAGCTGGCAGCGATTCATACCTATGGTTATCAATATCCTTATCATAGCAGCTATGATCTTCGGCTTGGCCCGTCCCCGCATGGCTTATAAACAGCAGCGTCTAAAAGGAAAGGGAATCGATATCCTGCTGGCAATAGATATCAGCGGCAGCATGAAAGCGGTTGATTTCCAACCTACCAACAGACTGGAAGCAGCCAAGAAGGTAGCTGCTGAATTTATCGGAAAAAGAATGAATGACCGGATCGGATTGATCGTTTTCTCCGACAATGCCTTCACACAGTGTCCGTTAACTCTAGATTACAATATTTTAATGAATCTGCTGGAATATGTTAAAATAAACGAAGAGCCCAGTGGAACTGCTATTGGCATGGGCTTAGCAACTGCAGTAGCACGGTTGAAAGATTCCGAGGCTAAATCAAAGGTAATAATCCTTATAACGGATGGAAGGAATAATACTGGAGAGATCGATCCTTTTACTGCCGCAGAGCTGGCCGAAACATTCGGGATAAAGATCTATCCTGTCGGTGTTGGTAGCAAGGGTGAAGTTGATTATCCCTACAACACTGCTTTCGGGGTTAAATATAAAAAAGTTAAAATTGATATAGATATGGATGCCTTGAACAAAATAGCCGAGATCACCGGTACGGAAAGAGCCAGACTGGCCCAGAATACAGATGAATTAGAGGCAATAATCAATTATATTGATAAATTAGAAAAAACCGAGATCGAGATCCAGAATTATTACATTTACAAGGAAATTTTCTGGTATTTTCTGCTGGCAGGTATGCTCCTATTGATTATGCAGTTAATGATGAGACTGGTCATTTTCAGGGAAATTCCTTAGGAGGGACTGATGAGATGGCATAATCCCTATATATTACTGCTGCTGGTCCTGATCCCGATTTTCCTGTTCTTCCTGAGTTTTTCCAGGATTCAGCGCAAAAAGAAATTCGAGAAATTTGCAGATGCCAGACTTTTTGATTTCTTCTTTCAGGAATTCTCCAGCTTTAAATGGTCTCTGCAGAATGTTCTTCTGATCATGGCATTCTTCTTTATGGTCGTTGCTGCTGCCCGTCCACAATGGGACAAAGAAGTCCAGATCATCAAGAAGGAAGGTATTGATATCGTAGTTTGCATTGATGTTTCAAAAAGCATGGATGCGGTGGACATACAGCCCAGCCGGATCGAAAGAGCAAAAGATCAGATCTCGTTATTCATTGATCAGTTGAAAGGAGACAGGATCGCAATAATTGCATTTGCCGGTGAAAGTTTTGTGCAGTGTCCTTTGACTGATGATTATGGTGCAGCAAAACTTTTTCTTAGTCTGCTGGATACTGAAACAGTACCATCGTACGGCACAAATATTGGAGCTGCACTGGAAATGGCTATGGAATTGTTTGCAGAAGACGATAAGCATAAAGTGATAATTGTAGCCAGTGATGGTGAAGATCTGGAAGAAACCTCTCTTGAGAGTGCGGAGCGGATAAGCAAAGAGGGCGCTATAATATATACCCTGGGAATCGGTTCTCCGGAAGGAAGTACTATACCATTAACTGATGCTTCAGGAAATGTTGAGTATGCCAAGGATGACGATGGAAATATTATTTTTTCCAAACTTGATGTTACTATTTTAACACAGATAGCAAAAACCGGGAACGGTCGCTTCTTCCCTATCACACCTCATCAATCAGAAATCTTTGAGATCATGCAGAATATAAATGCTATAGAGAAGAAGAAATTCGATTCCAAAGAATTCATTCGATACAAAGAGCAATACAGTTATTTTCTGATCCTAGCTCTGTTTTTTTTCCTGGTATCTATTTTTATGAGCAGCAGCCGCAAGAGTAATTTCAAGAGGGTATTGTGATGAGACGGATATCTATTGCTTTAATAATGATCCTGTTCTTAAGCTTTTCTTTAAAAGCGGAAATTCTAACCTACGATAAAGTATTAAAGAACCTGAAAGGTATTAAAGAATATAAAAAAGAGGATTTCGATAGGTCTGAAGAATTATTCAATGAAAACTCCATTAACAATCCGCGTGACGGCAGACTTCATTATAATAAAGCTAACAGTCAGTATAAAACAGGAAAGCTGGAAGATGCTGAACTTGAATACAACCTGGCTTTAAAAGATCAGGAATTCGGGAACAAATCCGATACATACCAGAATCTCGGGAATATTAAATTTCAGCAGCAGGATTACAAGGATGCGATCAAATATTACAGGAATTCGCTGGTGGAAGATCCTGCCAATCTTGATGCCCGATACAATTATGAACTGGCTTCCCGTTTTCTGCAGCAACAGCAACAGCAGCAACAACAGCAGCAACAGGACCAGGAAAACAACGAGGAAAAGGAGCAGGAAGAACAACAGCAGCAACAACAGCAAAATGAAAACGAGCAACAAGAAGATGAACAGGAGAAACAGCAGCAACAACAACAGCAGGATCAGGAAGGAAATGAGCAGCAGGATGAACAGCAGAAGCAGAAAATGAAAGAAGACGAAAAGAAAAAAGAAGAAGCTGAACAAATGCTGAAAACGCTGCTTCAGAAAGAAAAAGAAGAGATGAAAAAACAGAAACAAAAAATGAACGTTGACAAGCAGAAAACAGGTAGATACTGGTAATAATAGGAGTTATTGTGAGAAGAACATTATTTTTACTGGTATTGATATCGTTTATTCAGCTAGCTGCTGCAAAAGATCTTTCGCTAGATTCGTATGTAGACAAAACCCGGATCGGTCTGAGTGAATATGTTCGGTTCTCACTGGAATTTTCCGGTGATGATGCCAGTAAAGTAAAAACTCCCCAGCTTGGAAATATCAAGAATTTCAAAAATAGTGGAAGTTCTTCAAGTTCCTCTACAAATATGACAATTGTGAATGGGAAAATGGAACGGAGTGTTACTAAAACCTTTACTTACAATCTGAGACCGTTGCGAACTGGAACTTTACTGATCCCGCCTATCACAATTAAAGTCGATAAGCAAAATTTTACTACAGATCCTGTTTCTATTACAGTCACCAAAAATACTCCAGCACCTTCTACTAATGCAGATCCTTCCACTCCCGACAACAGTCAGAAGCTCTCGGACAACCTTTTCCTGGTAGCGGAAGTTAATAAAAAAACAGTATATAAAGATGAACCTGTTATAGTTGATTACGTTCTCTACACCCGTTATGAAATCTCAAACCTATCTTTCGCCAATGAACCGGTGTTTAACGGTTTCTGGAAAGAGAATGTCTTTATGGCAGACAGAATTGAATTTAAGAGAACCACATATCAAAACGTCTCTTTCAACTCTATGTTGATGCGTACCATAGCCCTGTATCCTTCTAAATCCGGTACTTTAGAAATTCCTTCTCAGGAGATCCTGGTTGATATCAGAACAAAACCTGCCAGTTTCTTTGATATGGGACAAACTAAAAGGTATGAGATTAAAAGTGATCCTGTTAACATCCAGGTAAAGGAACTACCTCTAACAGGCAGACCGGCTGATTATGCCGGAGCAGTGGGAAATTTTACACTGCGGAGCGATATCAGTACAGATAACATGAAAGTTGGTGAATCTTTGACCTATACCCTGGAGATCAATGGCAGTGGAAATCTGAATCATTTTGATCCACCCGTTCTGCCAGAGATCCAGAATTTTCGTTTCATCGATCCGGAGATCTCAACTGAGATAAATCAAGATCAATTGAGCGGGAAAAAAGTAATAAAGTATCTGGTGATCGCTCAGGAAAAAGGAACTTTTACGATCCCTGCCCTCAGTTTTTCCTATTTTGATGCAAACACCGGCAGATACGTTACCCGCAAAACAAAATCTTATACGATCTCAGTTTCCGAGGGAGACCAGATCTACATACCCAGTTCTTCAGCACAGGCTCTTGTAACTTTAGAAGGAAGTGATATAGGATTTATCATCAGGGAACCAGATCTTTCTACATCTTCCCTCTATTTTGATTCTTTTTTTTACTGGCTGCTGATCTTTTTCTTATTCTTAGCGCTGCCATTTTCCAGTATTTATTATCGTAACCATGAGAAACTTTATTCAGATAAAGATTACGTAAGGCAAAAGCAGGCAGACAAAATTTTGAAGAAATACTTAAAAGAGGCTCAGAGAAAATTCAACTTGAAAGATCCCGGATTCTATTCAGATGTTCATACAGGTTTAAGTAATTACCTGACCGATAAAATAAAAATCAACCGAGGAAGCTCTACAAATGACATATTAAACATACTTCAACCTCTAATTCAAGAAGAATTGCTGCATAAAGTTGAAGCAATTTTCGCCCGATGTGATGAAGCCCGGTTCATGCCAGGCGGATTTTCCGATGAAAACCTGATCAATGATTTCAATCTGTTGAAGAAAACTCTAACAGAACTGGCCAGGATCAAATTCTGAGGTTAACATGATAAAACATAGAATAATTCTTCTGATAATTTTAGTATCACTTGCTGCAGTAGTTCATGCAATACAATTAGATTCAGTTTTCCAGAAAGCTGTAACTGCTTTTGAGAATAAAGATTATGAAGCATCACTGGATATGTTCCTTAGTCTGGAAAATGAAGGTATAAATAATCCTGACCTCTATTACAATATCGGCAATTGTTATTTCCGGCTCAGCAGTTTCGGCAAATCAATTCTCTATTATAAAAAAGCATTGAAGATAGATCGTGATCATAAAGCCGCTCAAAGAAATCTGGAATTTGTCCTTACTTTTACGCAGGATAAACAGGTTGAAGAAGAACCCGACCTGATCAGTTCG
This sequence comes from Cloacimonadaceae bacterium (SeqCode), assembly GCA_942491655.1. Classification (GTDB taxonomy): domain Bacteria; phylum Cloacimonadota; class Cloacimonadia; order Cloacimonadales; family TCS61; genus SDB. The sequence continues at coordinate 66,165 of CALOBL010000011.1, read as the reverse complement.
ATCTGGTTGCGGCTGCAGAATTCACTTTCTCTGAATACGTTAGCCTTAGTTATACTTGTCCTGTTTACCATAATCATTCTGCTGCTGGTATTAATAATGACAAGATACCGGCATAGAGATAAGACCTCGTTGATTTTCATATTCAGTGTGACGTTACTATTAATTATCGTTCTGAGTGTAATAAGTATTGTAAAATATGATGCCAGAAATAGTAATAGTGAAGCCGTTCTGATTGCAACATCTGCCATTGGTTATAGCGGACCAGGAGAAGATTTCACCAGGGTTTTCACTATTCATGAAGGTATGATCTTCCAGGTAGAAAAAACAGAAGCAGAATGGAGCCTGATTAAACTCGCTAACGGCCTTGGAGGCTGGGTCAGATCTAATACATTCCTTAAAGTCTAATTAGGAAAACGTCCCTACAAATAAAAATATATTGCCAGTTTATATTTAACTCACAAAAATTTCTTCATAAAATTCTGGGAGGATTTATGAGGAAATTAACCTATTTATTTTTTATTATTATTTTCCTTTTTTCATTTGGCTTTCTTTTTGCACAAGATGAAGATACCACACCAAAGGTGATCAAAGCAGACCCCTCATCTGGTTATATTGGAGATACTTACGAAATAGACACAGTAAGTTTATACACTGAAGAAGATCCTACTTATGTGGTATTTACGTTTGATGATTTCCAGATCTGGGCAAAAGTTAAGGGATCTGGCGGAACAGTTCTGGGCGAATTCTATCTTCCTGAAGCAGATATTATAACTTTATCGGGAACAGGTTTTTTTAACATCGAACTTTATTCTAAAAGCGGTTCCGGAGACTGGAGCTGTAAAGTTATGAATGAAACTGATTATAATATTCTATACAACTGGGACTGGGATGAGTTGAGTGATTTATTGGATGATATTATCGCAGAACCTTTATCAGGATACCTTGAAAATAACCACGAAATAAACAGAATTAGCGTTGATACGATTGTCGCACCAACTCACATGGTGTTCACATGGGATGATACTATGACCCTATTCGCGAAGATCTACAATGATTCTGTTGAACTTCTGGCAACTTATGATATGAGCGAAGGTGATGTAATATCCTTGAATGACACTGGTGTTTACTCTGTGAATGTCTATACTGAGGCAGGTTACGGAAACTGGTCTGTTGAAGTTATGAACGATGAAGATTATAATGCAACCTATGAAGGAACCAGCGATGTTTCATACGACAGCGCTAAAGATATTGTTAACAGTTTTCTGGATGATATGATCAATAACTCTGATGAAAGCCTTATGGACTATATCTCTCCCAGCTATATTTCTAACAACTATTTGTCTGTTTCAGATTACGAAGTGAATAAGTATTATCCTGTTGATTATATTATAATTTCCTATGATTCTGATACCGGTATTGTGAAGTCCAGGATCTGGGGTGAAGATAAAGGATGGATCCACGGATTGGATTTCAAGGTCGTCTGGGAAAACGGCAGATATTACCTGTATCCTTCATCTCACAGTGATTCATATATTGATCCCTGGTATAAAGCGGAAACTTATCTGGAATAGTTCAATAAGGATGTAACGCTTTCCAACAAAATTCTATTTTAGAATTAAAAATCATATATGGAAAAAGCCCGGTCGTAAAAACCGGGCTTTTAATTTATTCACCAATTATTTTAACGAGAATCCGTTTTCGTCTATTACCGTCAAATTCACCATAAAATATCTGTTCCCAGGGTCCAAAATCTAATCGACCGGAAGTTACAGCAACCACTACCTCACGTCCCATAACTGTTCTTTTTAGATGAGCATCAGCATTGTCCTCAAAACCATTATGCTGATACTGAGAATAGGGTTTTTCAGGTGCAAGCTTTTCCAGCCAGATTTCAAAATCGTGGTGCAGACCGCTTTCATCATCATTAATAAAGACGCTGGCAGTGATATGCATCGCATTTACAAGGCAGAGGCCTTCTTTAATACCAGATTCCTGCAGGCAACGGTTGATCTCAGGTGTTATATTTATCAGTTCCCTGCGTGAACTTGTATTGAACCATAATTCTTTCCGGTAAGATTTCATAAGATTAAATTTATTTCCTGATCAGGCTATCGAAATATTGAATAACTTTAAGCTTTAAGGATCGCTCTATCTGAGATTCCAATTTTCTAATGGCTCGCTCTTCAGCTTCCTTATATGTAGTGTGTCCTTCTTTACCTTTTTCAGAAAGTGAACTAACCAGCGTGTTTTCCTGATCTGTTATCTGAATATTCAACTCGTAGCGAATAAATTCAAAATCATCGCGATTAAAATCTGTTTCCTGGAAATTGATGTCTCCGATAACGTTTAAAATATGAGTCTCACCCAGAACAAAACCCATGTCTGTGAACATGTTTTTTAAAAGATTAGTTATTTTGTGGTCTTTATCATTTCTAATTTCTATATGGAAGGAAATAGCCCTGGCATACTGAGCGGATAGCCGGGAGATCTCATTGTGATCGTAATCCAATGTTATGAATTCCTTCGTATCCGGAGAAATTATATCCAGCTGATCCAGCAGCACTTCATTATTGGCTGAGATCAAAGCTGCAGCATTCATGGCCGCATATTTGATCCTGATATCGTTTGCAGCCAGAGCTTCATCTTTGTAATAAAGGATCTTTTTGCTGTTTGTATTGATCTTCTGCTCATATACATCGGCTGTACGAGTCCTGTTCAGATAAGCCAGAACATGAACCCTGCCTACTTTATCCGTAAAACTTTCGGAAAACTGGATATTATAAAGGGTCTGTTCAGCCTGCAGATTAACATTTTTAGAAACATCGGTCATATCCTCAAAGCTTACTTCATCATCTTTGATCAATTCCTGGTAGCGCTGAGTATATGTTTCATCAGCAGAGACTTTTGTTTCAAAGATCTTGGCCAGGTTAGAAGCAGCATAATTCTCGGCTTCAGTTCTGGTATCTCCTTCTCCGATAGCAGTAAGATAAAGCAGTTCAGGATAAGCCTGCTTGGGATTGTTAAGCCAGTCCGGCTGATCTTTATTTTTTTTACTTTTAGCCTGTGCTGCGCAGGAAATAAGCAGCATGGTAATAGTCAGTACAAGTATCAGTTTTTTCATCTGGTCTCCAGTTAATTAAGGTAAAAGGAGTTATGCATGTTCAGTCCGCTCCGTTGTGTTTGTATCTCACCCAGGTCGTCTGTAAAAAGAATTTTTCCGGAAGCGTCATAAAATTCGAATCTTACGTTATGCAATCCGGCATCAAGTTCAATCTCGCCAGTTAGAACCGAGCCTGGGAAGAAGCGAGAAATTCTGAGATCAGCATTTTCCGTTGCATCAACAGCCAAATCAGTAGCTAAACGAGCTGCAAAACTCAGAATTGAGTTTTTAACTTCCTTATCGATCTCTTCTTTTCTTTTTTTTGCAAACAGGCCTTTGGCTACTGTACGGATGATCGTTTTCAGATAGATAACAGGTTCCTTAACTTTATAAGTTTCAAGTGCTATATTGCCGATATCTTCGATTTTGAACAATTCAAAACCGGGAAGGTCATCCACAAAAACTTTAACTTTTGCAACTTTGGAAGGTCTTTTTTCCATGTAAGGAAGCTGGAATTTGAAATGATACCCTTTTTCAATGCCATCCCAGGGGATCGTATTAAGGCTTTCCAATTCCGTCTGACCTTCGGGTAATTGTTCTGTTTCAGCAATGATAAGTAGATTTTTTTCCGTATGAATATACAGGGTCCTGGCTTTTTTTACCGGAGATTTACCGACAAAAGCATTAAAATTATATTTTACTTTATTGGAAGTTTTCAGGAAATTTCTTACCTGGGGCATTGGAAAATCATAGATATGAGGAAGCTCCTGCCAGGCTGACTCCAATTTTTCCAAATCTATTCTGGCATCATCCTGTTTACCTTCAGCCCTGTAGATCAGCATGCTTAAGTATCTACCCAGAACATCATTGTAAAACTTATTTTTACCGGCTTCTATTTTTGCCTTGGATTCATCGGATTTAGATAATTCGAAGGCCATTTTCCGGTATTTGTCTTCCAGCTTGTTAAGCTTGATATTGATCATATTGATCTCTACGAAAGCATCATCAAAACTGCCCAGTTCCAGGTAATTGAAAGCTTTGAAGATATTTATATAAATATCCTCATAATCTTCCCCTGGATACTCCAGAGCATTATCGTTCAACAACATTGATAAAGCAGCCTTGGAAACACTTTTCGTATAATTATCCATTATGGCAGTATCAGCTTTTTCCAGGTATTCGTTACTTGCTACATGATCGCCGGCATAATAATTGAGCATGCCCATATCCAGGTAATAGAGGACTTTTTCTTTTTTGCTGTAATATTTATCCTTGCAATTTTTAATCTGTTCCAGGGCTCCGTTTATATCACGTTGCTCTATCTTCTGATCTATATCGGCATATTGTTTTAAAGAGGTACGGGTTGATGCACAACTTGAGATAAGAATAGCGGCGGTAAGGATAATAAGTAGATTCTTTACCATTTCATCTTAGCCTGTGATATAAATTTCTTGATCTCTTTGCTGCCAATCCAGGTTTTCTCATTACTTTGGATATTGATAAGTTCCAGGTCCACCTGATAGAAGACAGCAGCTTTACCTTCAATTGTATCAGTAGTTGAGGTGATAACACCTTTCAGCATGAAGTCGGCCCCTGTTTCCTGAGCCAGTGATTTAGCAGTTTCGTCCGAAGCATACATCTGTTGTTCCGAACGTTCCTCTCTGATCTCCTTACGCTCTGTGCTGGTGGCTACAAACTTAACTTTTCCGCTGTTGATCAATTCCCTTTCGATGTCTTTTATAAAGACGTCTGTCTGAATATGCTCTGAGCTTTTGTTGCGGACATCACCCACTATAACAACAGGTTTTTTCCCGGCTTCCAGAACATAATCCTCGATCCAGGGTCGGTAGGTCATATCTTTTATCATCTGTTCCGCTACCAATCTGGAATCAGTGTCATTCCAACGACCACTCAGGTCTGTTACTTCATCGGTTGCAATACGTTTAACAGTTCTGGCATTCGAGCATCCACTCAGTGCTATTAATAATACTAAAACAGGTATAAAGAATTTGAATAATCTCATACTTCCTCCTAGATATTGGTTTGTTTGAAAGATTCAAAATTCTGCTTAGCATTGTCAATAAAAAAGGGTGATCTTTCGATCACCCGCAATAATTATTTTTTACCTATCTCTATACCCTTCTTAATGGCTTTCAGGTTTGCTTTCAAAAGTTCCGGATTCTTTTTGATCAGAAATTCAGTAAGATCTTTTTCCAGAGTTTCATATTTCACCAGATCCTTCTTGCCTATAACTACACCAATGGCGACCATGTTGAGTACTTTCTGACTCCCGATCTCATTGGCTATTGTAGACATGGGAGCATAAATCATATCGATGTCGTCTCTTTCAAATCTATGAGGACACATATCTTCATTGGCGATCATTAATCCGCCTTTTTTGATGCTGGGTCCGAATTTATCGATGGAAGGCTGATTTAGAGCAACAAGGATATCTGGATGTGTAACCAGAGGTGAGGCTATAGGTTCGGACGAAATAACGGTTGATACATTTGCTGTACCGCCCCGCATTTCTGGTCCATAAGATGGAAGCCAGGAGACATTCAAGCCTTCCTGCATTCCAGCTTTAGCCAGGAATTTTCCAATGGTCAATGCACCCTGACCGCCAAATCCTGAGCAAATAAGTTCAGTTTTCATTATTTACCCTCCTCTAAAGATCTGTCTCTGAAATTTTTAACCGGGAAGAATTTCAGCATATTTTCTTTAGCCCATTTTTGTGCTTCGAGAGGTGACATTCCCCAGTTGGTGGGGCAGGTTGAGACAAATTCCACAAAAGTGAAGCCGCGATTTTCTTTATTGAACTGCAGAGCTTTTTTTACAACTCTTTTAGCTTTAAGGATATCCTGCGGTGAAAGCAGAGAAACCCTTTCCACAAAATAAGGAGCTTCCAGGGAAGTGAGTAATTCACATGCTTTAATTGGATAACCAATATCAGTTTCATCACGACCGTAAGGAGATGTTGAGGTTTTCATGCCAGGCAGGGTTGTTGGAGCCATCTGGCCACCGGTCATACCATAAATTGCATTATTTACAAAGAAAATGGAGATCCCTTCGCCGCGATTGGCAGCATGAATAAATTCCGCTGTACCAATAGCTGCCAGGTCGCCATCACCCTGATATGTAAAGACATGCATATCTGGTCTTGCTCTTTTCATACCGGTAGCAACAGCTGGAGCCCTGCCATGAGCCGCTTCCGCCATATCACAATTGAAAAACTTATAGGCGAATACTGAACAGCCAACCGGAGCCACTCCCATCGTGTTATTTCTCATATCAAGTTCATCAATTGCTTCAGCGATGAGCCGGTGAGAGATCCCGTGTGTACAACCAGGACAATAGGTGAACTGTAAGTCTGTTAATGTGTTAGGTCTTTGAGCTATTATTTCCATGATCCCTCCTAGATTTCCCTGATCTTACTGATAATTTCTTCGGGTGTAAACAGAATTCCACCAACTTTACCCAGGAATTCTACTTCCACTTTTCCATTAACTGCCAGTTTTACATCTTCGATCATCTGACCCAGGTTCAATTCACAGACCAGTACTTTCTTGATTTTAGCTGTTGCAGCATCATTTATTGCGGAGTAAGGATAAGGCCATAATGTGATCGGCCGGATCATCCCCACACTGACACCTTCTTCCTTGAGTGCATCAATGGCAGATTTAGCAATTCTGGCTGCTGTTCCAAACGCAACAATTAAATATTCATTATCTGCCGATACATTATACTCTTCGAATCTAACCTCATTCTTTTCGATCTCATCATACTTTTTACCTAGCTTAATTACATGCTGTTCCAGTACAACAGGATCAATTTCCAGAGAATTTATCTCGTGGTGATGATGATCAGGTTCATCAAGATTTGGATGCATACACCAATCGAAGTGTTTTTTATCCAGTTGATCCAGTTCAGCATCAGTTTTATGAGGTATAAAATCAACTGGTTCCATCATCTGGCCTAGCAGACCATCAGAGAGGATCATAACAGGATTGCGGTATTTATCGGCCAGATCAAACGCCAGATCGGCCATATCGGCAAATTCCTGCACAGTACTTGGAGCTACCACGATCAGTCTGTAATCACCATGTCCCCCGCCCTTGGTAGCCTGAAAATAATCACCCTGAGCCGGTTGGATATCACCTAACCCCGGACCGCCGCGCTGAACATTAACGATAACGGCAGGCAGGTTTGCACCGGCGATGTAGGAAATCCCTTCCATTTTGAGTGAAATACCGGGTGAGCTGGAAGAAGTCATAACGCGTTTTCCACAGCCGGCTGCTCCGTAAACCATATTAATAGCAGCTATTTCACTTTCTGCCTGAATGAATGTGCCTTTTACTTTGGGCATCATTTTGGCCATATATTCGATTAATTCACTCTGAGGGGTGATGGGATAAGCAAAATAATGCCGGCAGCCTGCTCTTATAGCAGCTTCGGCAACTGCTTCGTTACCCTTCATCAATACTTTTTCGCCCATAATTCCTCCAATCTATTTTTCTATTTTAATTGCAACATCGGGACAGGTAGTATAGCACAATCTACAGGCTATACATGATTCCTGATCAAAACATTCAGCATAATGGTAACCTTTTGCATTGATATTTTCCGAAAAACGAATGATCTTTTTAGGACAGGCAGCAATACATAAGCCACAACCTTTACAATAATTGGGATCAACAGTCATTCTTGCCATATTGTTCTCCTTTTATTTTATTAATAATTGTATGTAAAATTTTAAGAAATAAGTCAGGTGTCAACTGATATATTTTGTAGATTTTAACACTAAGAGCTGTTGCCTGTTAAACTTTTATCCGGTAAAATAATTCAGGAAAAATCTATTTTTGGGATTGAACGATTACTTAGCACAAAGTGATGCTACATAATTGATACCGATAGCCAGCCATGGCTCCATTTTTTCTTCATCATAAGCCATCACACATATCCTCTTACACTGTTGAAAATCTGCTTGTGATGATCAAATGCAAAAAAAAGATTAACTAGTTATATTTGAATCAGGTTCGTTTTTCGATAGGATAAGTGAGTCATTGTTATCACGTTTATCTCCGAACCAGACAACCCTCTGTGGAAAGGCTATTTCAATGCCTTCTATCTCCAGGCTTTTTTTGAATCTCCAGAGCATGGAAGTCTTCAAATTCCACCAGACACTGACAGGAGCCCAGATCTTTAAATTTATATTAACGGCATTATCACCCAGATTGCTTACCCAGACAAGAGGGCCAGGATTTTTCAAGGCAAATGGTTCTTCCTCGATCACTCTATTAATAATTTTAATTGCTTTATCTGCATCATCATTATACCGGATCCCAATATCAAAATCGAACCGTCTCACAACGTTGGTTACGTAATTCGAGATACTGGAAGTGAACACTGTTTCATTTGGAATTCTTACCTGGAAACCTTCAAAGGTTCTTATAGTTGTCGATAATATCTGAATATCTTCGATCATACCGGTCACGTTGTTAATATTAACAGTATCACCAATTCTGATCGGACGCTCCAGCATTAAGAAGAAACCGGAAACTAAATTTCCTACAATGCTCTGGCTGGCAAAACCGATGACTATTCCTGCTACACCTCCTGCCACCAGTAACCCAGAAAGCTTTAAACCTAATATCGATAAAGCCCAGATAACTCCAACAATGATAACAAGATAGGATATGACCTTAACGAAAATTTCTAAACTGTCTTTTGATGCTTTATTCTTTAAAGTTCTGCGAACGTATAACGACATGATCCTAGATATAATAAGTGCAATTATAAAAATACTAAAAGACATGATAAGTTGTAAAAGGGTAATATTTCCCCAGATAATTTTATCTAACATTAGATACCATCCAGCATATTAAATTTGGTTGATAATATATTCAGTTTCTTTACTCTGAATATTTCCTTGGATTTTTTAAAACCTTTCTCAAGCGCAGGTAAATAACAATCAGTTTCAGCTGTAGTTTCATTGATTATTTTCATTTCAGCATACATTTTCACTATATCTGAGTTATAACTGAGCTTCATATCGAAGGCATTTAAAACTAATTTTGTTACTTTATTCCAATGCGAATCAGTATTCTTAAGTTTTAAATCGAGAATGCCATATTTAAGTGGATCTAAGGCTGGTATTGAAGAATAGATGTCAGTTCGAAAATATCTGGCAACTATCCCATTTCTAGGATCTCCATAAAGTGTATATTTTACAGGCAGTAAGCTTATTTCGTCCAGCGGTTCATAATCAGATCTGGTAAATAAAAAAACTCCGATCTCGATAGGAAAAGTAAGAAAAAGTCTTTTTTCGGAGCCTGGTGCCAGGATCAGTTGTTTTTTTAACTCAAGCATCAGGTAGATGGAAATTTGTTGCGGATAATTGCATGGTTCCACTGGATTTACGATAAGTTTAGCCTTATCTGAAAGGATAATTTTCTCGAAATCAGGTTTATCAGATAATTTTCTGACGTAATTAAAGCCATATTTTTGTTTTGTAACGTCAATTTCAAGTTCCGGAACCTTCAAGTTCAATGGTAATTCATAATTTCCGTACATCATTTCTCCGTTTTTTTATAGTTATTATTTTCTCATTCTTCCTAGCAATAATCTCAGAAATTCGTCCTCTTTAATGATTCCATAATATCCATTTTTTACACTTTCTTCGTCATATACTTCAACCTGATCAGGAGCTTCACCCGGCTTAAGGATAATGAAAGGGACAGGATCGTGAGTATGAGTTCTGATCTCACAGGGGGTAGAATGATCTGGAAGGATGGCAATGGCAACTTCTTCCTCCAATTCTCTCACTTGATTAAAAATATGCTTCACAAGTCGCTTATCCAGGTATTCCAATGCTTTTATTTTTAAAGGAATATCACCCGCATGCCCGGCTTCGTCGGTAGCTTCCACGTGAACATAGACAAGATCATGATCTTCCAGGGCTGCAATGGCAGCTTCAGCTTTGCCTTCATAATTTGTATCTGTTAAACCGGTGGCGCCTTCAACTTCTATCACATCCATTCCGGCAAGAATTCCCAGACCTTTGATGATATCTACGGCTGAGATCACAGCTCCGGTCACACCATATTTACCCAGCATGGTTTCCATTTTTGGTTTATATCCGGAAGACCAGAACCAGACAGAATTGGCAGGATCTTTGCCAGCTTTTATCCGGGCTAAATTCACAGGATGATCTTTCAGTAGTTCTTGAGATCTTAATATAATATCGTTTAATAGTTTGGCTGTTGCTTCCCCGGTTTTACTGGTCGCTTTGATCATGACATCTTTATAAGGAGTTCCCGGGACATTATGTGGTGGTGTAAATTCAAGATCGTTATTACCCTTATTAACTACCAGTACATGTCTGAAACTGAATCCGGGATAAAAGCGTACAACCTCATCAGCCAGTTTATCATTAAGGAAACTGATCAGCTCAGTCGCTTCCTCAGTACTGATATGTCCGGCTGAATGATTTTTTATCTTTCCATCTTCAATACAAAGGAGGTTACATCGCATGGTCAGATCGTCATCTTTGATATCAATGCCCAGGCTGGCACCTTCCAGAACGCCTCTGCCCTCATAAACCTTTCTTACATCATAGCCTAAAACCGCCAGATTAGCTACTTCGCTGCCCGGAGGCATATCCAGAGGAACCGTTTGATAAAGACCTGTTCTACCCAGACGGCAGATCTCATCGATATTTGCTGTATCAGCTGCCATAAAGGTGTTCTGTTGTTCAAGGCAGCAATGGACCGGTCAGACATGCCGTCACCCAATATTATGATATACTTCATTTTAACTCCGTTATCTTTCTTTCTGGATTTTCCGGCAAATGGATTCAACTTCCCTGAAATTGACCTTCCCGCTACCCATCATAGGTATATCTTCCAGAACATAAAATTCTTTGGGAACAGCAATAGCTGGCAATTCTTTAGACATTTGCCTGAGGATCTTCTTTTTATTAATTGCACCGGTAGTTACCGCAGCAACAACATCTGCACCTTTGGTTGGGTTAGGAACATCTACGACGCAGCAAATCACTTCATCCGGCAAATGTTTGTTAAGAATTTCTTCAACTTTAACCAGAGAGATCATTTCTCCACCTACTTTCACAAAACGTTTCAGTCTTCCTTTATGCCACAGGAAGCCATCTTCATCCACATAGCCCATATCACCGGTATCATACCAGCCTTTATGAATATGCAAGGCTGTTTCCTCAAGGTCACCCAGATATCCCTTCATTACCATATCACCTTTAACCAGGATCTTTCCAGTTTCGCCTGTCGGCAGTTCTTCATCAGTTTCAAGATTAATGATTTTAACATCAACCCCCGGAATGGGTTTACCAACACTGCCAACCCTGTGAGCAGAGGGTACATTTATTGCTATGGCCGGGCTGGTCTCAGTAGCTCCATAAGCATCGTGGATCTTTAAATTATGCTTTTCCAGGAAACCTTCATAAACCTGGTTGGGCAATGTATCTGCACCTGATAGGGCAAATTTTATAGAGTCAAAATCTCCGGGGTTTGACTTTTTGAGATAGCCATAATAAAAAGAAGGTGTTCCGGCCATTAAAGTTACACTGTATTTCTTAAGAAGACCACAGATGATTTTGTAATCAAGAGGATTTGGATAAGCAACAATAGAACAGCCCAGAGTTATAGGGAGCCAATAATTAGCCGTTAAGCCGAATACGTGGAACAAGGGTAGATTAGCCAGGAAAACATGGTCAGGATCGAGGTCTACGACCTTTGGTATATTGTTGACATTATGGAAAATATTCTTATGCGTAAGCTGGACAGCTTTGGGTTCTTTTTCGCTACCACTGGTGAAAAGTATAACCGCTGTATCATCTTCAGAGCCGTTATGTACAGACTGAATGATCTTCTCTGCAGATTTTTTAGATTTCAGCAGGGCTTTTACTTTTTCTAGAGGTTTAACATCAGCAACAAGATCTTCCAGGAAAATCATCCCGTCGATCGGCTCCAGATTGAGCTTTTCGAGAAGTTTCTTACTTGTAAGGATAGTCTTGAAACTGCATTTTTCCTGGGCATAAATGGAATTTTCAAGAGCTCCTGTAGCATAGTTTATCATTACAGGAATTTTGCCGGCCATTAAAATCCCAAGATTAGATAACATACATCCGGCTGATGTAGGAACCATAACTCCAACATATTTACTGCGGAATTTACGGAATTTACCGGCAAAGATAAGAGCAGCCAAAAGCATTCGTTCGTAAGTAAGCTCTCTATCGGTTGCAATATCAAAAACTGAAATCTTGCTTTTAAATCTTTTAGCAGTTTCAATAAATTTATGATGCAGTTGCATAATACACTCCCATTTTTAAATTTTACTTAACTAATTTAAAACTTCCAATATCATAGAATAATATACTAATAAAATACTTTAAATATCAAATTAATAATTATCTACCAGAAATTCTTTAAAAGCCTGATAATTATTCTCGATTGATAGATATGATTCCTCTTTGCTTTCAATACCTTCCAGGCTGGGAGGTAATGTCGGATCGAATTGGAGCAGCTCTCTTATCTTTTCAGGGAATTTTGCCGGATGAGCAGTTTCCAGGGATATACATAACTGCTCAGGATTATCATACTGAGGGTTATTCTTTAAGAAATGCATTAAGCCTGCCCAGCCCACCGAGCCGTGAGGTTCCAGAAGCAGCTTGTGATCCTGAAAAGCTGACCTTATCATAGCTTCTGTGCTTCTATCGTTAATGCTTACTGCGTATAGTTCTTTTCTAATTAATTCAAAATCAGGTGTTTTGCTGATATTGCCCTTCTCATCCATAACACCACCATATAAGGCGACTAGCCTGGCAAGATTACTGGGATGCCCCACATTCATGGCACTGGAAATACAATTTCTGGATGGTTCGATCTTATGATAATCACCCGAATTAATAAAAATAGGGAATTCATCATTTTCATTTGTTGCGATCACAAATTTTTTAGCCGGAAGTCCCATACGTAAAGCCAGCATTCCACCCATCATATCACCGAAATTACCAGATGGAACAGAAAACACAGCCTTTTCCTGCTTTTCACCTGTTCTAAGTCTGGCAAATGCGTAAAAATAATACACTATTTGAGGTATCAGTCTTCCTATGTTAATGGAATTAGCACTGGAAAGCTTAAGATAATCCAGATCCTGATCTGCGAAAGCCTGTTTTACTAAAGCCTGGCAATCATCGAACTTCGCATCCAGAGCGATGATCTGTACATTTTTACCCAGCGTGGTCATTTGTTTTCTCTGGCGTGATGTAACTTCATTCTGCGGGAACAGCACAACTACCTTTATATTGTCCAGTCCGTAGAAAGCATTAGCGATCGCGCTGCCTGTATCACCGGAAGTAGCTGTAAGTATCAGTAATTCTCTTTTTTCCTGATCCAGGTAATACTGCATTAATCGACCCATCATACGGGCAGCAAAGTCTTTGAATGAGGCAGTAGGCCCTTGATCCAGCCGCATTACGTACTTCCGCTGATAAACTTTTTGCAGCGGTACTTCATAATTGTAAGAATCTTTTGTGATGTGCTTAAGATCTTTTTCTGAAATCTGTCCTCTCAGAAATTTCCAGGCTACATGAAATGCGATCTCGTGATATTCCATATCGCTGAATGCTGAAATTTCCTCCGGTGCAAGAACTGGGATTTCAACAGGCATATACAAACCTCTATCAGGTGCCTGGCCCTTGAGCAGGGCATCTTTAAAGGTTAATTTTTCTGCCTTTAAGTTAGTGGAATAAAATAAAATAGGGTTCCTGCATGTTATTTCCTCTTGATCTGATATCTGTCTTTATCTTCAAAAAAATCTATTACTCTAACTTTAGTCAGAAATTCCGCTGAATGAACTGTATTTGCGGGGATAAAATAGATATCGCCATTCTGGTAAACCTTTGTCTCTCCGCCAATTGTCAGCTTCATCTTACCATCCAGCATCACACCCCATTGAGCTCCATGGGTATGATCCGGGATCTTCCCTATCGGCTCGATCTCAAACAGGACAACCTGACGTTCTTCAGATTGGATAAGCCAACCCTTTACACCTGACAGGGCAATATCGATTTCAGGGAGGTTTCTGATCATTTCCGGGTAAAAATTCATATTTTCCAATCTATCTCCTTTAGAATAGTCCTTTCACGAAGCCGCCATCGATCGGCAGTGAAACACCTGTTATGTAGCCAGCCTGTTCTGAAGCCAGGAAAGCAACAGCTTTACCAAAATCATCTGGATCTCCCAGTCGCTGCATGGGTATCTCCATCTCCAGTTTCCGATAGAAATCATCTTCAAAACCCTTCCCACTGCTGGAAAAAGCCCGAGCCAGGTTGACTACGCGTTGAGTTTTTGTATAACCGGGACAAACAGCATTAACAGTAATGCCAAAAGGAGCCATTACATTTGAAAGTGTTTTCAGGTAACCTGTTAAACCAGCTCTGGCTGCATTAGAAAGTATCAGGTTATCCAGAGGTTGTTTCACAGAAACTGATGTAACGGCTATTATTCTACCCCATTTTCTTACTTTCATTTGGGGAAGAACTGCCCGGCACAAACGAATTGTACTTAACATATTTAATTTAACAGCAGCTTCAAAGTCCTCTTCATCAAAGCTTTCCGCCATGCCTGCCGGAGGGCCTCCTGCATTGGAAACAAGGATATCTATTCTGCCGTATTCCATGATCAGAAAATCGATCATTTTACGAACAGCTTTAGCATCAGTGACATCACAGGTAAAAGGCAGAACTTTATTTCCGGTCTGTTCCTGTATTTCTGCAGCAGCAGCTTCTATCTTCTCCGTATTCCTGGAACAAATAGCTGTTATAGTACCTTCAGTGGACAAAGCAGTGGCCACAGCTTTACCCAGACCGCTGCTGGCAGCTGTAACCAAAGTGATCTTATCTTTAATTCCCAGTTCCACATTTACTCCTTAATATCTTCAACACATTGCGATAATCTTTTAACGGCTTCTACCAGCTCTTCCTCAGTTGCAAATGAGAAATTAATACGCATATGATTCATCCCGGGATTTTCCCCATAGAAAACTTCTCCCGGTACAAAGGCAACTTTGTATTCAATTGCTTTATAGAACAGTTCCATAGTATCTATTTTTTCGGGAAGGCTTACCCAGAGAAAAAGGCCGCCCTCCGGTCTAGTCCAGCTTACACCCAATTCAGGAGGGAAATATTTCTCCATGGCAGCCAGGAATGTCTCAAGTTTACTACTGTAATACCGGCAGCATTTTTCCATATGTTCAGCATAATTCATTTCTGTGAGGAAGATCCTGCACATATCCTGATTATACTTAGGTGTATTAAGAATATTTCCACCTTTAATATTGCTCATTTTCTCAATTACATCCGCTGGCCCGATATTAAAGCCTACCCTTATACCTGGACAAAATATCTTTGAGAAAGTATATAATCCGATAACGTTACCGCCACCCCGCTGCTGATCCAGAGCAAAGATGGATGGGACAGAATTTCCCTTGTAGCGCAGATCCCGGTAGGGGCTGTCTTCAACAATTGGTATTCCCATTTCGTAACTGAGATCCAACAAGGCCTGGCGTTTTGCCAGACTGGTTGTAATCCCAGTCGGATTTTGAAAATCCGGAACAACATAAATGAATTTAGGTTTTCGTGGAAGTTCAGAGATCTTTTTTCTATAAGTCTCAACATCAGGACCATCCGATTCGATATCGACCCCGATGATAACAGGATCCTGCATCTGAAATGCCACTATGGCTCCTGCAAAAGTCGGCCTGTCGATAAGGATATAGTCCCCTTTTTCCAGAAACAGCCTGCCCGTCAGATCAAGACCATGCTGTCCGGAAGATGTAATAACAATATTTTCAGGATCCAGATCGATACCGTCTTTTTTCAGGAAATCTTTGATAGCAGCTTTAAAATCTATTTCTCCAGGAACAGCAGTGTATTGGAAGATCTTCTCGAGATTTGTATCCAGAAGCTGGCTGGAAGCTGTTCTCATCTCAGTCTTCAGGAACATGTCCGGAGAAGGGAGGCCACCGGCAAGAGAAATGATCTCGGGATCATCCAGATACTTGAATATCTTGCCGATCGTGTAACCTTCGAAATCTTTCATTATACTGGTGTATCTATTTCTCCAGTTTTCAATCATAATTCCCCCTGCTTATTTTTATTCCAGGTTACCAAAACCTGGAAGGATGTCAAACCATGGGCGATCTAGAATCCTGGCAGGTCTTCCAGTACCTGCAAGGTTTACTCAAATATCTTGTCATACAACTTCTCATAGCTATTATTCTTTTTTTATACCTTCCAGGTTACCAAAACCTGGTTACCAAAACCTGGAAGGATAAAATCTAATAAGATGCTCCACCGAATAGTGGTTTAATTCCTTTCTTCATCATGCTGATGCCGTCCCTGGTAGCCTGGAGAGATTTATAATAGATTACATCACCGATCTTCTCAGCATTTGCATCTCTTTCTTCTTCCGGCATGAAATAAGCTGCCATTGTATCCAGCTCACGTGCGGTTCCATCACTCTCATATTTATAGGTCATGTCTGTTCCGCTTTCCAGCACTTTGAACATGTTTTCTGACCAATTGAAATTAGCCATACCCAGATCAGGGTTAATATATATATGAGCTGCCAGGCTGATTCCTTTTATTCCGCTCTCCTGCAGTTCCTTTGCACATTGGATAAAGGTTTCAGCAGTGGCACCGTTCCCAACATTGATCTCATAGACAGGAGAAGTCATATCATCACGGATATATGCTTTTATAATATTAAGTAACATCCGGAACTGCATCAGATTCTGTGTAGCCAGCAGCATGGAGATCTTGAAATTCAAATTGGGAATATCCCTGCCGAAATAGCAGGCAGCAACAATAGTACTCCAGCTGGGGTTCAGGAAGAAGTCGGCACCGTTGGCCAGGGCAGTCCTGGTCACGCCATCCAGATAGACCAGATGATTGTCGTTAGCTACTTCAATTCCACCGAAATTTCCAAAAAAAGTACCCTGGTTTTTCAAAATCAAAGCGGAATTTCCACCTCCTACTTCAGTCCTTTCAAATTTCTTGCCGGTAATCTTTTCCAGATTTACAAAACGCTCTTCCAACATAGGAATTCCGATCAGGTTAGTATTACAGAATTTGGAGGCCTGCATGATGTTTTCACTCATGGCAAGCGTTGCCATTAAATCGCCATTATAAATATAATTATCTGTTAATGCGACAACTGATATAAACTCGGAAGGGATAAAACAGGGAGTTTCCTGAGCACTGGCAGCGATCTTTTTCATAGCATTATAAGTTACTTTTGCTCCCTGCCAGCCAGATACCTGAGCCGTCCCGATCCCATAGTTTTTATTATAGGAGATATTATGTTTTTTCTCAAAATCCGTTACTTTAGGAAATTTTTTTACCAGATTTTCTGCATCTGCTATCATGGGACCAAAACCTTTATCTGCCAGGATCTTCTTCCGGGTCTCAAGTTTCCTCATTTCTGCAATTGTGGAGTTGATCTTTTCTGCTCCACCATGAAATTCCTTTAAAGCATTAATAGCCTTCATGTCCGCTTCAGATAAAAAATTGAAATACATTTTTCTCTCCTTTTTCTTTACTTTATAATTACTAATCTGCCTGATTCTGTTCTATTATCAATTTTTAGATCATAAAAATAGACTCCTGTAACAACCGGCTTACCGCCGTCATCTTTGCCGTCCCAATATAATGAAGAACCGGGTGTAAGTGTCTCAGACCGGAGCAATTCTCTTATTTTCTGACCCTTAATATTATAAATACAAAGATCGGCTTTAACATTTCCTTTTATATTAAAGGAGAGCATAGTACCGTTTTTAAAGGGATTAGGGCCACTTTTCAGGATTTCCGGCTCTTTTATTACCGAAATTCCAGCGGAAGTATCTACAGTAAGCAGATCAACCAGATCGAATACAGCCGGTTCCATCTGATAGGCCGGGGTAGAGTGATCGGCAGTGAACCATTTAATAAGATCAGTAGAAGGTACAAATTGCATTGATTGCAGATTACTGGGTACACCACCTGCTCCGGCTGCAATATTCCAGTTACGGGAAATAGATTGCTGGATCGAATAGTTAAGTGAATCTGCAAAAGCATTGTAACGGTAACAATAGGTTGGATTATATAAGGCTCTGAAATGATTTGTCGCAACCAGGTTGAATGCTGGAATAACCGTATTATCGGCTGCTGAACGAACTGCTGAGCCCATACTGTTATTGGTTTCTATTATTACAGCATCGGGATCATGAACCGCATGCACGATCGATCCTGTCAGATGATTTTTTTCAGTAACAGCAATAACAACATCCTGTTCGTCCTGTTCCCCATCGTTATTGTAATCGTAATGTTCCAGACCATTCCTTACAGATAAGAAGATCGGATGCAGATTGTAGGTATCCCCTGTTGTATTAACATTGCCCATGTTCATAAAAGCTGCCGTTCCAGAGGAATTGATCCCGGACAAGGCACCGATCATGCCGGCAAAAGAAAAGGATACCCAGGATATTTCATTTTCCTCGGTAGGAAGGTTTACAATGAGCAGATGATTATCTATCAGGATATCGCTGGCCGACCAATCCATGTTTCTGGAGATCACCAGATTCCCGTTCAACTCAGGATCATCGATTGTGCTTTCACCCCAGGCAGAAAGGCTGGAACAGCCGAATTGCAGGGAAGAATTGATGAAGTACAAATTATAGAGGTCTACCAGGGAATTAGCCATCAACACATCTTCCGGCTCTAAGTTTTTATCAATTTCTTCAACATACATATTTACTTCAGAATCTGTCATACCATCGATCATTCCCTGAGCTTCTGTGAAATAACGGTCCTCGATCAGGAAATGTTCATCAAAATAATTTCGGCAGTAGTTGTAAGTGACGGAACTATATAGAAGAAAAGCACCGATAAAATAATCTACAGCTATCTCTCTGATCTGCTCACCCAGTAAATAACCATGAGCATAACCTCTGTCATAATGCGAGCCCCAAACCTTTAGGATCTTTTTTCCCTGCACTGTTAAGGTGTCTCCGCAGACTTGAGCATTTAAAGAAAGAGCTAAAATTGAGATTAAAGAAAACAAAAATCACAATTTTTTTCACATTTCCTCCCTTCAAGATAAAGGATTGCAAATTTGAATTAAAATCACAACGGGAAAGTGTTATTCGTCAAGTTCAATCTTCGGTATAAAACAACAGATCAGACATAACTCTTTTGGGAACATGATGAACGTCGTTTTCATCTCTCCAATATTTTATATCATCACTGGTATCTTCCAGGACAATTGTTTCGTCCGGATAACCCAGAGCAATGATCAGAGGTATTTTATATTCATCAGGAATATTAAGCTCAGAACGAAGTTTTTCTCTGTTAATGGAACCGAACATACAGCCGCCCAGATGAACATTAACAGCTCCCAGCAGAATTGATTGGGCATAAATTCCAATATCGATGAAAAGCGAATTCCTGTCTTCTTTTGTCAGGAAGATAATATAAGCCACAGGTTTTTCTCCTGTTTCCGGTCCTTTCCAGTAATTCAAATAACCGGCCCAGCTCAAGCTCTGGAATACCTTTTCCCTTTTCTGCCTGGAAACAACGGGCATAAACTTTACCGCCTGTTTATTCGCTGCGGAAGGGCTGAATCGAGCCAGTTCAATAAGTGACAATACTAGGTCTTCTGAAATCTCCTGTCCTTCTTTAAAGCGACGGTAACTGCGATTCCTTAAGATCATATCTCTCAGCATAATTGCTCCTTCTGGTTATTTTATCTAGCTATTTCTTGTTTTCTTGAGAGTTTTCAATTTGCTGATTTTTTGAATTCTGCTTATTTTTAAAATGCTTATCGACGACCGGCGTTAATACCACCAGCAGAAACAGAGCACCCCAGACAACGCTTAACCAAACGTTGGAGGTAAGACTTCAGCCCCCTGGTCGGCAACCGATAAATTTGTAGTAGAGGTAGCCCAAACCGCCGCCTAAGGCTGCAATAAGCAGGTAAATTAAATATTTAGTGATCATAATTCATCCTTTTCCTGATAGATTAGATATTGATATCTTTTTAATTGTTTTTTCTTAAGTTTCGATTCTGATGAATACTTCTCCAATTCCTGCCAGAATTCCGGACTATGGTTTCCAATTCTGGTGTGAATGAGTTCATGCAGGATCACATGATCTCTTAATTCTGCAGGAAGATGAATTAGATTTACATTTAGGTTGATATTCTTGCGACAGGAACAGCTGCCCCAACGTGTTTTTTGATTCCTTATTGTGATTCTATTTATTTTAAAGCCATACTCCTCGGCCAGTTGCAGTGCCCTTTGTTTTAATGATGCCTTTGCTTCATTATAATTGATAGGGCTTATTTCTTCCCTGGCAAGTTTAACCTGGGCTTCAAATCCCCTGATCTTCGAATTATTTTTTGTGATCCAATCCGATCTGCTGAGCAGGAATTTTTCAGCTTCCTGAAATGAAACACGAACTGGAACTGCAATGGTAATATTTTTAAAAGGTTTGAGTGTTATTCTAAGCCGACGGCTTTTTTTACTGTGCCGGTATTCGACAACACCAAGATCCGGATATTCTTTCTGTTGAGATCCGATCATCACTTTTTCTGGAGAGCATCATCAATTGATTGCACTATTAAAGCCAGATAATTTTCATTTTCCGGACTTAGATAGTCGGAAGGAATTATAAAATCTTCCAGCAGCGAAAAAAGGAAATGGTGAGTATGCAGCCTGAAATAATTATCGCTGACTTCACCCTTATCCAGGATTACCTGCTCTTCCTTGATAATTGCCTGCAGAACGGAAGTAATCTGGGCCTTAAGGTTTTTCCCCACATTCGAAAGATAGTTGCTGTTCTGCCGCTGTTCTTCATCTGAAACAATAACCGGCTTATATTCAACATCAGCTTTCACAGTTGCAATAAGAGCCCTTATCTGCAGTTCACGCTCCAGGGGCGGCATAACTTCCGCCTGACGTATCTTGTCGATAAGATTACTGCACTGCATGGTGAGATCCAGCAAAAAGGAGTTATAAACATCCCCCTGTTTTATCAGATATATTTCCCGGGCCTGAACATTGAAAGCTTCCAGCATATTTATGGTTGTCAGCAGGTTATCATTCAACTGGATCAAGTATTTTTTATTCATGTTATCCTGCTCTGGAGTGATCACTTCTTCCTGTGCAAAAATTTGCATTGCAACCAGCAACAGAATTATCAGTAGAAATCTAAATTTCATTATTCTCCTTTATTTAAGCAAAAGCATTTTCTGGGAAAATTTCTTTGAGCCGGTATTTAACTGACAGAAATAGATGCCGGACGGAATGGCCTTACCGGTCTCATCGGTACCATCCCAGATTACTGAATATCTATTGCTATTGTCACTGTTAGAAGACTCGAAGGATGAGATCGTTTTAATTCTCTGGCCCTTCATATTATAGATCGACAGCTCCGTTTCCTCTATGTTTTCAGAGTTCAAATTAAAGGAAATGGTTGTAGCCGGATTAAAAGGATTCGGATAATTGCTTAGTATTGTACTGGTACCCGGGATGATATCTTCTTCACTGAAAGTGGGATCTGTGCTAAGCATAATTCCGATATCAGCAGCGCCAAACACACCTCTTGAGAGCGCATCTACCCAGGGGCGATCAGTTTCAGTGATCCAGCTGTGCCCGGTTGTGCCTGCCTGGTCGAATAAAATATTCTGATAGGAACTGATATCCATGATCACAGCGATTCTGCCTGAAATTGTTACATCACTGTACACGTCATGATAATACCTGCCTTCCATCGGGGTTGTGAAAGAACCAACCTCGTACAGCACATTATCTGTAATTCCATCATCATCCAGTTCTACTATTTCGCAGTGTACCAAACCAGGTTCAGGCGCACTGCCATAAGGGTCCTGCTCAATGTTTAAAGAAACCTGCTTTATATAATAGTCAATGTCACCCAGATTAAAATCAACCGCAACCTGGATCGGGATGCAGCCTCTTCCCCAGCTTAGGTAATCAGGATCCTGAGTGTACCAGGTGAACCAGTTGTCCAGTGCCGGATCGATCACATTTACATTGACTTCATCCTGAGATGAGAAGCCCAGATCATTTACTGCTGAAACAAAAATATTATGTTCGCCCAGTTGAGTTTCATCCATTTCCCACAGGAACTCATAAGGCTGCTGTGTGAATGAAGTTATATATGTATCATCAATGTAAAGGTCCACATTGACAATATTGTTATACATATCTTCGACTTCTATACTAATGGTTATGTCTTCCAGGGGTAGAATGGTATCTTCACCCGGCTGAACGATTTGCAGGTTAGGAGGAACATTAGTCAAATTCAGATCTACATAAAATGTTATGGTTTCCTCGGCCAGAGATACTCCGCTTAAATTAAGACCACCCGAATTTCCTGTAGTAAGGAAGGAAGAGGGATCAGTATTATCATTGATATCAGTTCTGGATTCATCCAGGCAAAAATTAGCTTTTACAATACTGCCATTGGAATTGGTCGTCCCACCTTCACGATAAACGTAAACCTCATCCGGAGGTCCATCTGCATTTCCATTAATTCCATCTTTGATCCTGTAAACAAGTAATCCTGAACCAGGAACATTCCTGTCATAACTATCCGGGTCTCTTTTTCTATATTCCAGGACAAAATATTCATTGGTTGAGTTAGGCGAGGCAATTTTATAACAGTTATTATCTTCCATATTAAGAGGATTAAGCTGATACCATCCCGTTTCAGTGATCTCGGGTATTTCTTCGATCCAGCCGCCGTATTTATACTTCATGTGAGCACCCATATGCACAAATCCGGATTCCATTACATCCCAGGGACCGGCCGGTGATATTCCATCAAAATTGTAGTGATAAAGATCCGGTGCACCCAGGGCATGGAACATTTCGTGAGCCAGAACCCTGACAGTATTCTGATTTTCCGGCTGGAAAGTATAATCCCACACCTGCAGACCGTTAATAAAGGCATTATTGCTATAAAGAGCCCAGCGATGAGCCCAGAGCAGATCGGCCCAGGCTGAATGTACACCTCTGATAATGAAACAGACATTGTCCACATAACCATCATCGTTGTAATCAATGTCGATATCCTCAGAGACTTCATCAGCTATAAATTCAATCGCATCTGCCAGCAGCTGATGCTCCCTTTCTGTCCTTTCAAAGTATTGGTAACCATCGGGATTTGTAACTTGATTATAAGGCAGGAAGTATCCTCGGGGATGAGGATCCTGATAAGAGATACTGATCTCCTGTGGTGATTCCGGAAAATGATAAGTAACAAGTTCCAATTGATTGTAGCTTATCTCATTATAATAACCGCGCAGAGAGATAGAATCAGGATCGGTATCATTGAATTTCTGATCGAAATAGGAACGAGGTTCCGAAAATTCATTCTGATCGCTGAAACTTATATACACAGCCAGGTTATTCAGCGTATTCCTGGAAAGAGGACGCACATCGTTTCTTTGCGGAATCGACATCATTTCAATCCTGTTTCTTATATAGGAATCTGAAAATTTAAGACCCGGCTCAATTCCAGCGGCTTTCGGATCAATGCTTAAGGCTTTGTGGATTGATGGTACGAGTATCTCGCCAGAGCGCTGAGCGTAATAATAAAAGCCGTCAGTTTCACTTTGTATAATCGTAAATCCAGCAGCATCATGCAGCCAGTTATAAAATTCATCACCACTGGCAAATAAATGAAGCTGAGTACCATCTGGTTGTTCTACAGTAGTTTCCAGACTGGAAAAATAAGCAGCCTGAAGAGAGTAGATCAGAGTTAAAAGCAATATAATTAAAAAAACCTTCATTATAGGTCCCCCAGTTATTTCAATATCAATAATTTCTTCATTTTATTGGAATTGCGAGTTGATAATCTGTAATAGTAAATGCCGTTTGCCACTTCTTGATTAAATTCATCTTTTTTATCCCAGGTGATCCTGTCCGCATCAGTTGTATGTAATTCTTTTATTTTTTGTCCTTTAATATTATAAATGCTGATCCTTGTATCCGGCTGGCTGTTTTCTATATAAAAGGAAATATTACCAGAACCGGCAGGATTCGGACTGGCAACTACAACTCCGGCATCAGCATCAATATATTCATCATCAGCAGATACTTCCATAGCTTCTATAGAAAAATCATAATCAACTCCACTGTAACTGTTATTGATAACTGCCAGAATAATTTTATCGTAGGAAGCACTGCCATCCATCAAGCTCAGTTCCAGTGTATCGTCTATCTGATAAGATGCAACTTCCAACACAGATGAGTTCTGGTAATATATCGCTGCAAGGTTGCAGGAATTGTCTGCTGTAAATTCCATACTCATGGTTGAGCCTAAAGCCATATCATCAGTATCTACCCGTAAGTATTCAGCTGCCCAGCCTTCTACGCTGCCAGTGCCGGTAGCAGGATAAGATGAGATATATCCTGCATGATTGAATTGCGGCAGATCAAGCAGATCATAACCGTACTGCCCGGACATAAATTCCGGATCATCAACATAATTAGCAATGGCCCAATTAGCGAATACTGCTTCCAATGGGATGTTGTAGCCATGTTCAATTAATTGATTGGAGATACCGATCAGGGAGTTAGCCGGATCACCAACAATATCATAGATCAATCCATCAGAATCGAATTGTTCATATAGATAGGTAAAGAACAGCATAGTCTTTACATAATCAGAGAATTGCTGATCCCAGTTTATCAGGGAATTATCGGGATTTGCCGGGAAGCTGGTGATGGGATCCGGCATTCCGAACAGCACCATGGCCAGTTCAGAACAGCCTTCATTCACCCAGGTGCTTTCATCAATATCTCTTCCCCAATGAATAAGATGCTGTAACTCATGAGACAGAACCGAGATCCTGATCGGATCATTGGGCTGCAGCGGATAGCAGGTCATATAGATCATTTCACATTCATTACTATGGCCGGAAGGATTCATCGCTTGAGCCTGAGCTTCAGTAACCTGATTGTAAGAACTGAAATAGCCGTCAAATGTGGAACCTCCGAATGATCCCAGTTCCATATAAAAAACTATTACTTTAGGATCTCCATCCAACTGGTCTGGAATTGGTCCGAATAAAGTCGTATCCATCTCAATCGCACCATAGAGATCACTGTTCATGGTATGATCCTCCAGATAGAGCATAACTTCATCTACATCGGACTGCTGCATGTGAACGTTCCATTCTTCATCAGCCACAAACAGGTAGCAATGTTCACCAACTGCACGGCAGGTGGCAGGTGTAAGCATCCATTGAGGGGGCATTACGTTCAAAGCCCAGCTCCAGAAAGTATGCTGATCTCCAACTTCATATTCACGGTTGTTCCTGACTGAATTAAGTTCATCATGTCCTGCTTCGGCTTTAAGTTGAGCTGTCTGCTTATCAAGTTTCCTGAGGAAATTATTAAACTCGACCGGGTTGGCTGCTGCTAAAATTCCTTGCAGTAAAAATATTGCTACTATCAAAATTCCGGATACTTTCATTTAACCTCCACTCAGCTTATTTGCACAAATCATTCCAGAAAAATGTGAACCTAAATGATCTCAAATTGTTTTAAACTTTTATGTGAAACTTCAACAATTGTTTTAATTAAAAATACGACAGGTACTGCAAAGACCATACCGAGGATGCCAAAAGCATAACCACCGGCAATAACTGTAAGCAGAACCCAGAGTGGATGCATGTTCATACTTTTACCAACCAGCCATGGGAACAGGATCAGTCCGTCTATCTGCTGTACAATCACGAAAACTATCGCAACATAAAACACATAAACATCTGGCGTCGGTCCTAACAATATCACCAGTATGGTCGGAATAGCACCGATGAAAGGTCCGAAATACTTGATCGGATTAGTGATCCCGCAGATGATCCCTAGAATTATGGCATTAGGTATTTTCAGTATCAGAAGTCCAATAATAGACATTACTGCAACCAGCAGCGTTTCGATAAGTATGGCCCGGAAGAATTTGCCGAAACTTGATTCGATCTCTTCCCACAGATGAAGTGAAAATTCGAAATAGCGGTTACCAATACTGGAAAAGATCGTTCTTATAAATAGTCTCTCGTCTTTCAGGACGAAGAATATTATCACCGGCACCACCACTAAAAAGGCGATCAGATTAGCGATACTTTTGAAAAACAAGGGTATCTGAGCGATCAGATTCTCCAATTTATCCCGGTCCAGAAAGTTCCTTAATTCCTTATCAATCTCAATAGATGGAAAAGTTGATTCCAGGTTTCCGATAAAATCAGAAAGACCTTTTATCTTCAGGGAATGAATGCTGAATGATTCTCCCTGATCAAGGAAATTATTAATTGTTTTATAGAAATCCAGGGTCTGATCAACTAGCTGAGGGATCACGACATTAGAAATGATCACAATTAAAACAGTCAGGATAATATACAGGATCAGGATAGCCAAAGGTCTTGAAATATTGTACATCTCTGCATAATTTACCAATGGAGATAAGAGATAAGAAATAATAAAGGCAACCAGAAGGTAGGAAAATATTGATTTATAAAATAGAAATGCCGCTATCACAAGCAGGATGCTTAATATGAAAAGAATCAGCCTGATCAGTTTAGGTCTTTCCATGATCATTCTCCGTAGATATTTGAACTCAGGCCGGAAATATGTTCTTTCAGTTCAGTTACTTTGGAATTCAGATTAATAATATGATTACATAATACATCACCAAGTCTATAGAGAATTTTAGCCCCGGCCCGGGGGAATTTTGCAATGAATTCGGAGAGATCTTTTTTCGAAATAGCCAGCAGGACGGAATCTTCTATCGCCACTACAGAAGCGGTTCTTATATCGTTTTTAAATAATCCCATCTCCCCCACAAAATCTTTGGAATTGAGAACATTTACTTCCTGCTTTTCAGGTTCTTTCTCCAGATAGACTTTCAATTTCCCCGTCTTAACTATATACAGAACAACATCAGGATATCCTTTTTTAAAGACCACTTCATCTTGTTTATAATTTCTGAGATACATATATTTGAGCAGATTTTTACGTTCCAGCTTAGTAAGTTTGTTAAAAAGATCGACTGTAAGGAGAAATTTCAACAGATCTTTGTCCTGCATTTTTTTATCATTATTGTTTTTTAAATCTTTCATCCTATCTCTCCTTGGATTATCTATTTCAGTAACAACAATTACAGATCGAAAGCCTGATGTAAAGAATTTACTGCCTTCTTCTCATCTTCTCTGCTTATGAGTACAGAAATCGAGCTGTGTGAATCTGTAGTCTGATAAATTTCGATCTGCTCCTTCTGCAGAGTCTGTACGATCGTGGCCATAATGCCCGGCCTACCTGTCATTCCAGCACCTACTATGGAAACCATACTGTAGTCAATGCTCACCTGACAATCTATTTCCTTTTCATCCAGAACATCAGCCACCTGCAGCATATGGTACTCATCTACCACAAAAGTAATGGCTTCCGGTCTGATATCTATAAAATCGACGCTCAAATTATTTTCGGAAAGGTATCCGAATACCTTCAGTGCATGCTGATAAGCAGAAGGATCTTCCGGGATTATTTTAACGTAAGCAATTTGGTTGCGATTAACAATTGAAATGATAGGTTTATCAGCCTTTACATGCTGGATCGTGGTTTTCTGCTCTCCGGTAAAAGTAGAACGGATCTGGATCGGTATGCCGGCTTTCCTGGCGATCTCGGCTGCTCGTGGATGTACTATCCGAGCTCCCTGAATTGCTAATTCGAACAGGTCTTCATAATCCATTTCCTGCAGGAAATCTGCTGCTTCCACTATGCTTGGATCGGCTGACATAACTCCGGCAACATCGGTAAATATCTCCAGTCTCTCAGCCTGCAGAGCACTGGCAATAACGGCAGCAGATGTGTCACTTCCACCTCTGCCCAGGGTTGTTATTTCACCTTCCACAGAAATCCCCTGAAACCCTGTAATGATCGGAATAATATCTTCTCTCAAAAGCTGAAGTGTTGGTTCCGTATCCACATGGATCACCTGGGAATCTGTGAAAACACCATTGGTGAAAATACCGGCCTGAGCTCCCGTGAGAGCAACTGCTTGGTAACCGTTTGCGGTAAGAGTATAAGCCATTCTACAGGCGGAAATGATCTCGCCGCAGGATAGCAGCAGATCCTGTTCCCTGGGGAGCTGAAATGAGAAGTCTTTCTTGATCAGACCTAAAAGTGAATCAGTAGAATAGGGGTCTCCGGCCCTGCCACCCGCAGAAACCACAACCACAGGCCTGTCCCCTGCTTTTCTGCAGTCTGCTACATGGGTTGCAGCTTTTTCTCTGTTTTCCCGGTTATTTAAGGAAGTTCCACCGAATTTCTGGACAACGATGCGTTCCAATTTACTGCCTGCTGAAGTTTTGTATCACCTGTTCGGCGATCTGGACAGCATTAAGCGCAGCACCTTTTCTAAGATTATCGCCCACTACCCACAGATGAAGTCCGTTTTTTATATCCAGATCTTTCCTGATCCTGCCCACCAGTACCTCGTCACCGAATGTACACATTACCGGCAATGGATAAAGATTATTGCTCAGATCATCCAGAACCTTGACCCCGGGTGCTTCAGCAAGCAGCTGCCTGACAGTATCAAGCTCCAGCTCCTCTTTTGTCTCCAGGTATACTGATTCGGCATGTCCCCGGATAACAGGGACCCTTACTGCAGTTGAGGATATCATCAGATCTTTATCATTCAGGATCTTTCTGGTCTCTTCAATAATTTTCATTTCCTCTCTGGAAAATCCGTTTTCTTCAAATTTATCAATATGTGGAAGCACATTAAAGGCGATCTGGTGCGGGTAGACCTCAGGTTTGAATCCAGATTTGGAAAGGATCGCTTCAGTCTGTTCCAGCAATTCTTTAACTGCATCTTTTCCGGTTCCGGAAACAGCCTGGTAAGTGCTTACGATTATTCTGTTCAATCCCGCCTTATCTAAGATAGGTTTCAGGGCAAGTACCAGCTGAATAGTTGAGCAGTTAGGATTAGCTATTATTCCGCGGTGCGAGGATAATGCTTCCTTGTTAACTTCCGGTACTACCAGAGGTACATCAGCATCCATTCTGAAGGCCTTGCTGTTATCAATAACAATTGTACCACCTCGGGCAGCGATCTCACCGTAGAAACGGCCTGGTTCGCTGCCAGCGCTGAATAATGCTATGTCAACATCCTGGAAGGATCTCTCATGGCAGGCTTCAACTATAAGTTTCTGCCCCCGGAATATGATTTTTTTCCCCGCAGATTTCGGGGAAGCGAATAATTTCAAATCTTTGACAGGAAATTTCCTTTCCTCCAGGATTTTAACCATTTCCCTGCCCACCAGACCAGTTGCACCCAGCACAGCAACTTTGAAATAATTCAACTATCCTCCCGCTTAGATTACAGTTGTTTTTGGGCTTCCATATCCTCTTTAATAACTGCAGCCAATCGCTTTACACCTTCCAGATTCTTTTCTTTACTTACATAGGAGAAATTGATGCGCATGGTATTTTTTCCGCTTCCGTCACAATGGAAGACTGAGCCGATGACAAAAGCAACTTTCTTTTTGATAGCTTTCAAAAATAGTTTCTCAGCATCCATATGCTCCGGCAGAGTTACAAAAAGAAATAATCCACCTTCCGGAACAGTCCAGGTGACACCTTCCGGCATATATTTTTCAAAAGCAGCGATCATCACATCTTTCTTTTCTTTATAACTTTGAATTGTATTTGTCAGGTATTTTCTGAAGTGACCTTCTTCTATATATCTTGCTGCTATCTTCTGGACAAAGGGGGAAGTACAGAGGTCTGTGCTTTGTTTCGCTTTTATGAATATATCAAGAATATCTCGATGAGCAATAACCCAACCTATTCTGAAGCCCGGAACAAAGATCTTGGAAAATGTTCCCAGATTGATTACGTGTCCATTGTTATCCAAAGCAAATAAACTTTTCTGATCTTTACCTTCAAATCTGATCTGTTTGTAAGGGCTGTCTTCAACAATCAGGACATCATATTTATAAGCCAGTTCAAGGATCTCTTTACGACGGAATTCCGGCATTGTAACACCAGCCGGATTCTGGAAATCAGGAATGATATAGATAAATTTAGGCTTTTCACCTTTGGCTTTCAGTTCTTTCAGCACTTCTTCAACTCGCTTGGAACTCATGCCAAACTCATCGAATTTAATCCCGACCATGTCAGCGCCATAAGCGTTAAAAGCTCCCAGACCTCCCAGATATGATGGCAGACCAACCAGAACTTTATCACCTCTATTAATGAATACTTTTGCCAGCAGATCCAAACCCTGCTGAGAAGCAGTAGTGACTAAAATATTATCCGGTGTAATCTTGAATCCTTCATCCACATAATTCTCGCAGATCAGTTCCCGAAGCCGTTTATCACCTTCAGTTGTACCATACTGCAGTGCTTTGTCACCATCCTCATTGATTACTTTCGCGACAATGTCAATTAGTTCTTGTTTAGGGAAAGTTTCCGGAGCAGGCAACCCGCCGGCAAACGAAATGATCTCCGGATCATTCGTCAGTTTTAATAATTCCCTAATAGCAGATTTTTTCATTCCTTTAGCATTAATCGAAGTAATCTGTTCCAAATCACTAATCATGATTCCTCCATTTTATTTATTTATATATTGCATAAAATTATAATTATTTATCTGCTCTTTAATTCCATCGATATATCGGTGTGGGATTCTGGCCTGAATTTGGACTGAATTCGTATCTTTTTTTTCTGTGATCTCGATCACTTCCCCCACATTTTTTATGAATGAAATTAAATTCTGCATTTCATATGGTACCTCTAATGTCAACTGATTTTTGTATTTGCTGATGAATTCCTTTATCCTGTCGTATAAATGGTCTATCCCTTCTCCTGACCTGGCCGAGATAAAGACTGAATCAGGGAAATCATTGAGTAATTGTTTTTTCAAAAAAGTGTAATAATGGCCCGTTATCCTGTCACATTTATTAAATACCATTAAGGTATTTTTGCTGTCGATTTTCATTTCCTGCAACACTTTATCAACAGCAGATATGTATTCGTATAAATTTGGTTGGGAAATGTCCACAACATGCAGCAATAGATCAGCTTCGATCACTTCCATAAGAGTGGAATTGAAAGATGCGACCAGATGGTGCGGCAGATTCCTGATAAAACCTATCGTATCTGTTAATATAACATCTTCGTTAGCTTCCATTTTTATTACCCTGGTCAAAGCATCAAGTGTGGCAAACAACTGATCCTTAACATAACGCTCTTCCCGGGTTAGCAAATTGAACAGAGTAGATTTGCCAGCATTTGTATAACCTACCAGAGATATTGAAGTTATGCTCTGCCGTTTATTTCTTTTGATAACAGATCTTTTCTCGATCTCACCCACTTTCCTTTTCAGGAACTGGACTTTTTTTCGGATCTCCCTTCTGTCGGTCTCGATCTGAGATTCACACGGCCCCCTGAATCCTATCCCACCTTGAATTCTGGAAAGATGCTTCCACAATCTTTTAAGCTTTGTATAGCTGTATTCCAATTGAGCCAGTTCCACCTGGATCCTGGCCTGTTTAGTCCTGGCATGGGTGGCAAAGATGTCCAGGATCAGCTCTGTACGATCAACAACATTACAACGGGTCTGGTCGGAAATATTTCTGGATTGAGAAGGTGAAAGGTTATTGTTGAAAATTAAGGTTCTTATCTTGTGGCTGGCGGCATAATTTGCAATCTCTTTGATCTTTCCGCTGCCAATGTAGGTAGCTGTATTGTGACGAGGCAGTGCTTGCACGAATATTTTAGAGACAACAACTTCGGCAGTTTCGGCCAGTTTCTGCAGTTCCTGCATTGTTTCATCGTAATATTCCCTGCTGGTCTGGCCGGTAAATACGCCTATAAGTATAGCTTGATCTTTATCGGGCATAGCTCAATTGGTCAAGGCAGATCAAGATTCATAAACGAGTACTTTTTTATTATTCTTTCTCCAGTTAAAATACTCTTCTTTGATCTCCATTTTCCAGAGAGTTTCTTTGTTCTCATTCTCAAATGTTATAATGTTGAGATAATGCATTCTGTCGTCTTTTCCCTTAAAACTCTTCTGGGGCAACTCTACTTTAACATTACCGTCCTTATTTATAATTGTCACTTCATTGATGAAGATACCGGGCAATATTTCAATAACAGCCCTGGCTTCTACAATGCCTGCGCTTACATCTCTGAATCTAATGTTCATTTTGTTACCGTTATTCCTTAAATTTGTAGGGATCGTAATTTTTCTGACCTATCTCATGAAGCAAGGTCTGAAACCATTCAACTTTGGGATCGAAAGGTTTGCCGCCCTTGATCCTGCCAAACTCGATACACCGCATTTCACCATTATAATCTTCATCTTTTGCTACCACACCGCTCTGTCCGTTCAAACCAAATACAACAGCCTGATCTACACTGTTATAGACCAATTCCAGGTCTTTTTTATTGGGAGCTGCGGAACGGGCAAAATAACCGCTTTTCTGAACCAGAACTTTTTCAGCATCAAGTGCTTTTCCGAAACGTTTGCCAAACCATAGTCCCGGATTGATCTCATCCAAACGCACATGACCAAAGGCATCACGGTTTACAATTTCTCCTTCCGCTTCCATTTCAGCAACGATCCTTTCAACTCCCGCACCTTCACTCAGGAAGATAATAACACAGTCGTTTTCATCCATATTCTTTTTCAATCGTTCAATTTCATCATCAAAATCGTAATTAATTTCGGGAATATAGACTGCATCGATATCCCACCTGCCTCTGGTTAAAAGCATTTCCGGCAGGAATTCTTTGCTGTCCAGCAGCTTTCTGTACTCATAGGCGGTAGAAGCAGTAAGCCAACCACAATATCTGCCCATAACTTCATGAATAAGCAGCTGCCTGGGACTGGTAGTATTTTCATTAGCAATATTTTCGAAGAAATGAGCACTCTGATCCGCAGCTGTCCAGGCTCCCAGTGTCTGAGAAACAGGAAACACATCATTATCCACTGTTTTTGGAAGACCAACTACGGTAAGATCATATCCGTTTTCCTGCAGATAAGCTGATAGATCAGCAGCAGTTGTATTGGTATCATCACCACCGATAGTATGTAAAATTGTAATGCCGTCTTTTTTTAATCGCTCTGCCGCGACATGAAGTGGATTCTCACCTTCTTTAACATAACCTCTATTAAAACAGTCTCTTACGTTTGACAATTTTACACGGCTGCTGCCTAATACAGAACCACCGAAATTGCTCAGAAGCTGCCATTTTTCTCTAACCTTCGGAGTAATTTCAATCTTATTGTTCAGAAGCAGTCCCCGGTATCCATTTAAATAACCTACGATCTCTGCCTCAGGTATCAATTCGGAATATTTCATTATCAGTCTTCCGACAGCAGAAGAGAGACAGGGTGCTAATCCGCCAGCAGTTAATATACCTATTTTATGTTTCAAGCATTCCTCCAGCTCATCGTTTTACAAATACTAAAAAATAAAGCCATCCTTTAATGACAAGTAAATTCTTGGTACAATTTTTACCTAATCACCAAAAATAATACCCATGCTTTTTGCGGCATGTACCAGATAAGAATCAGGCTTCACCAGATTGAAATCTATAATTGCTTCCTTAATGGTAACATCCGTTATTTCGTTATCAATAAAGGAAACCATCTGACCGAATTTATGATCCAGAACAAGTTCAAAGGCTTTAACACCAAATTGGGTTGCCAGAAGCCGGTCGAACACACAGGGACTCCCTCCTCTTTGAATATGGCCGAGGATAGTAGTTCTGATGCTGGTATCCACACCAGCCTGTTTAAGATCATAGGCCAGTTTATATCCGGCTCCCTGTAAATATTTGTTACGGTAACCGCTTTCATCCATCTTCGTTGTGGAAGAGTCCCCTCCCTTGGGATAAGCGCCTTCAGAAATGACGATGTTCACAAAACCTCTTCCCGATCTGGTTCTCTGCTCTATTTTCTCTTTCAGTTTATTTATATCGTAGGGCATTTCCGGCAGCAGACAGATCTCGGCGCCACCGGCAATTGCAGTATAAAGAGCGATCCAACCGGCTTCACGGCCCATAACTTCCAGTATCATTATGCGATGATGGCTTTCAGCAGTTGTTACCAGCTTATCAAGAGCATCTGTTGCTATCTCGACCGCAGTCTGGAAACCGAATGTAAAGTCGGTGGACATCAAGTCATTATCAATGGTCTTGGGGACTCCGACAATGTTGACACCTTTCTCAAACAGAGATTGAGATATGGCCTGAGATCCATCTCCCCCGATGTTGATGACAGCGTGGATATTTTCTCTTTTCAGGATTCCCAGCAGTTCATCCGATCTGTCCTGCTCTACCCAGCTACCATCCGCTTGTTGCACCGGATAGTTAAAGGGACCGCCTCGATTGGTCGTTCCCAGTATTGTGCCGCCTTTTACGTGAATGCCAGCCACTTTGCTGTTATCAAGCAACATCATTTCAGGCGGATCTTTCATGATCCCGTTAAAAGCATCTATACTGCCCACGATCTCCCAGTCCGGTTCAGTAGCAGCACGTTTTACTATTGCCCTGATAACAGCATTCAAGCCCGGACAGTCACCCCCGCCGGTAAGTACTAAACATCGTTTTTTCATATTCATTATCCTTAAGTTCTATTTGGGCAATTTTTTGTAATATAATCTGCAAGGCAAGCTATAAATTAAGTTTAAGGTTGGGTATTTTAAAACAGAGATAGTCCTATGAGGGAGTGAATAGGAGATGGAGAGAAGTGGGGCTATGTACCTCAAACAGTCTTGTTTGAGGAAATGTCTCTTATTTCAAGAGGAAGATTGAGGGTGTGGTTAAGGTTTAGGTCGAGTAGGCTGGACCCGCTATTTTACGCTGGTTACTAAACAGGTCAGGGTATTCACCCCGATAAAAGTTTAGGAACCAGCAATCTATTTATTTAATTGAAGCAAAGTGTATTTGGTAAATTTTCTTCGAAAACTGCATAAAAAAAACCTTGAAAAGGTCAACATACGTGAGATTCTGTAAGAGACCTTTTCAAGGTTATAATTTATCTTGAAAATCCTGCAAATCCTGCTCCTATTTCATCAGTATCATTTTCTTAACCTGGGTGAAATCTCCTGAACTGAGTTTATAAAAATATATTCCGGAAGGAAATTCATCACATGGGTCACTTGTTCCATCCCAAACCAGGTAATAGCCCGTTTCACTGTTTCCTTCTACTCCACTTTCGAGTATAGGAAGTTTACTGATTGCCTGACCTTTGAGGTTATAAATAACTATCTCAGTATCTCCTGTTATCCCGTTATTAAGATAAAAAGAGATAGTGGTTTCCGGATTAAAGGGATTCGGATAATTCTGCTGCAATCCTAACCGGTCAGGAAAATCCGGCGTACCCGGATCAAATTCATCCTGAGGAAGTTCTAACATAACCGGGCCATGTGTCTCGCTTTCGCCATTATTTGATATACTTTCTATCCAGTACCATACAGATCATCGCCACCCAGTTGAAACTGCTCAATATATTCATTTAACCCTTCATCAATATAACTGTAGTCGGTAGGAAGTGAATACCTGCTCCTGGAATCAAAGATATTTATTTGTTGAGCCTGCCCATGAATGGAGCTAGACTTTCCAGCCAGTTATTACTTTCACTGGCGGTGACCAGCAGTGCTTCATCCAAAATAATGCTGTGAATGTGGAAGGGTGACGGGGAGTTCTTCATCATTGTAGAGGTGATCAATCAGAACCGAGACCTGCGTTATCAACAGGTGTATTTAACCTCAGTCCACCTCAAGTAAAGTTGGGTCCATATTCAATTTCCGGTAAAGAAGTGTCTGAGAAAACCTCCTACCACATCGACTCTATCTGCCAGGCGAGAATTGAGGTGGAGAATGACAAATCATCTCCATTAAAATTTGTTACTGCGTACTGTTCCAGTTTAATCTGGTAGAACAGCTAGAATTTTGAAATAACATAACAGCCCCTGAGATTAGTGTTCCAGTCAAAGCCAAATTATTATTAGGAGAGTTATTTCCCGGATCATCAGCAGCAGTATTATTGAATAAACATAAATAAAGCTGCGGAGAAGATAAATTAACAGAACTTCCTCCAACATTAGTGATCTCAATCCATTTATTGTTACTCAAACCTTCGTAGTATTGGGAAATTATAGGATAGGAAGACTGCCCAGTGCTTGTGTAGGCAAACAAATGCTGAGAATTTGTGGTGATCATAGATCTTTATGTTATTTATAGTAATGTATATGTTATTCCTGAGAAAGTGTGTTGACCGTTAGCTCTACTCCATTATCATCGTATTTCTAACAGCGAAATCGGATTACCAATACCGTTATCTATTGAGTAATTTGTCGCAGTTTCAGCAGTTGTCTCATCCACATCCTCAGAGAAATCAACCAGTATAACTGTAGCTGAAGATGCTGTTACATCAGATATTGTCGGAGGTGTATCATCCCCCGGTTCTTCATCTCCCCAAATATAGTTTACATATTCCGGGTGATCATAAAGGGATTTCGATTATGCTGGAAACTATACACTCTATCGTTACGTAATCTCTCCCAATCATCAGGAGGATCATCCTGATGCCATTGGTAGAGTACAGAGCTTGCCACAATAGGGTGCATTACTGCTGCTGGATTGAACTTCATCAACTAATTCCAGATCCAGTTCCGTTTTCTCCTCATAACGGGTTGCCATGTAAAATATCACACGTGCAACATCGCCTTTTACTCCATCTCTCGGTTCCCAGGAATCAGTATCAGTATAACCAGCTAAGTAACCTAGATCATAGAGAGCTGAACCACCTTCATCAAAGTCTTTGTTTCCCCGGGAGGAATTGACGGAAACGTCTGTCGGATGCAGCATGTGAGCATCGGTCCCTTCTGGAGCTGAAGTTCCGAAATCACCTCTGGAATTAGCCCAAACATGTTCCCTGTTCCAATCATCTACATCACCTCCAAAAGTTGATTTAGCCTGCGATCTGCCTGTATATAACAGGATGACATTATCAGAGTCAGCTTCATCTTCATCTGTGGAGGGAAGGACATCATCACGTAGTTCATCATAGCTGAATTCGATATGTCCGGAAATAATATCATTCAATGCTGCTTTCAACGCTGTACCACTTAAACCTTCCGCTGTATCATAATAACCAGCCGGGGGAGCTGCAGATAACATAAATGCAATCACCAAAATTATTAATAGTATCGTATATCTGTTATTCAAATATTCCTCCTTCTTCGTGGGCACAAAAAAAAATACTTTATGTTTAGTCAATTTTATGATGTATTAGCAAAAAAAAACCTTCCGATGGTTAATTGTATTAGTCTGGTTTCTAAGTTTTATCCTCCTTTCCGCTGGTTCCTAAGTTCTCGACCTGTTGGATAACGGGTTCTACTTGGGAACCCTTTAAACGTTACGAAGAGAACCATGGTATTCACCACGGCAGGACTTCGTAACGTGAGTGAAACCGGGTTCCAGTTCGGATTTTCTTATGTTTTAAAGGCTAACCTTCGCAAGGGTTGGAAACCTTACGAAGGGCAGATTAAGGCTTAGGTTAAATTGAGATTAAGATTGAGTACTGAAGATCTGTTGATAACTAAGGACCTGTTTGTGGAAAAGAATAGACTATTTCATCTTTCCTCAAGCTAGACAGCTTAAGGTAAGTTAAAAAACCTTGAAAAGGTCAACATACATGAAAATCTGATATTAAAATGAAACCTGGCAGGTCTTCAAGTACCTGCCAGGTTTATTTGAGATTTATTTCATTCTTTTCCAATACCTTCCAGGTTATCAAAACCTGGAAGGATATTTGATACTATTTAAGTATAACCATTTTCTTTGTATTAGAATAACTGGGTGATTCAAGCTTATAGAAATAAAGCCCGGAATCCATGCCTTCTGCTTCCCAGACATAATTATAAGTACCTTCTGTAAAGCTGCTCTTCTCGATGATCTGACCCTTAGTATTATAAATGCTCAGGTTAGCTGTTTCTCCTTCCCTTACATTAAAATATATGGTTGTGCTGGGATTAAAAGGATTCGGATAATTCTGCTGCAATCCTAACCGGTCCGGAAGATCCGGTGTACCCGGATCAAATTCATCCTGCGGAAGTTCTAACATAACCGGGCCATGTGTTTCGCTTTCGCCATTACTTGATATACTTTCTATCCAGTACCACACAGATGCATCAATACCCAGTTGAAACTGTTCAATATATTCATATAAACCTTCATCAATAAAACTGTAGTCGGTAGGAATTGTAGAATTACCTGCTCCTGGAATCAAAGAATTATTTATTTGTTGAGCCTGACCCAGATTTTGAGAGATAGAGCGATAGACTTTCCAGCCCAGGTTATTACTCTCACTGGTGGTAGACCAGAGCAGGGTGGCATTATCATCCATAAATAATGCTGTGAATGTGGAGAGGGTGACGGGAGTGATTGATCACTACCATTTGTTACAGCTAGATTCAAATCTACTGCATCTCCACCGTAACACGGCTGTCTAGAATACTGTTATCCAATTTGAACCATCATTATTATCTGTCCATGGATTACCTGCAACAACCATGGAAGCTCCTACCGGATCTTGAATTGATATTTCCATCATATTCAACTCGGTCTATTTCTGTATTATCGCCATCCAATAAATTATTTCATCAGCACATTTGATAGCGCAAACCTGAGTACATGTAATCACATGAAAAATCCCATTTTCCCCAGAAGTTCGTTTGCTCCTTAACTAAAAACCCACCAGCACTATATTGACTGCCTCACCATTATTAGGTATGCTATCGTTCCATCATCTGATGGTCCACCATCAATGTCCACTGTAGATGAGCTCAGCATTCCAGACCTCGAACCACTCCCATCATCATCAAGACATCGTGGGTTTTGCAGGATTTCCAAATAACATCAGGTAATTCACCAGTCCAATCCACTACAAGTCACTGTTTTACTTGTTGCATCATAACATTATCTTTGTTATAGGTTAATCTTAAACCTGATTTTAATCTTACGTAAATAGTTTGGTGTGCTTCCTGTGTTGCAAATTGACTTGTGTAGATTGAAGATGTTACCATTGAAATTTCATAAATTGTTGATCCAGCAATGGAATTGTATGCTCAAAGTGCTCAGCTTGGTCAACTGTTCCAAATTTGTCTGCGGATACCAACTACAAACACATAAGTAAATCCAGTTAATGTAGTTTGCTTAAATAATAGTAAAATCCACTTCAACTGGAGCTATCAAGCATCCCCGCTACACTACATTAGTCAATCACAATGGACATTTATTGTCACATCTTAAAGATCTCACCAGTGCGCCAAGATTTTATTGTCCACACGTAAATCCAGTTAATTGTAACATCTATCGTCCAGCATCAGTTTCTTGGAGTATCCACCTGAACCATTTCTATTGACCTTCATTCATAGTCATCTCCAAACTATCAAGAGTGTTGACTGTGGAGTATTTGTTCCCTCACTGCATTTGGTGATCATTTGTCAGTCAAGATTCATTCTTGCGTTTCCTGATTGTCAGCTGTCAACTATTGGAGAGTCATGACGATCACCGCTAGAGTTAAAACGCTAGTAAATGCAATATAACTTGCTGTATCCCCACACCATACTCCAAAAACAAAAACCAAAAATAAATAAAACTGTTTTCTTCATCTATTCTCCTATTGTTATAAAATGTTATCTTAACGTCAGGTCAAAGATAATAATGTCTCCAGATAGTCAAATTCTTTATGACTTTCTTATTTTCCATTAGATAGAGGTTACGGTGGTTATAAGTGGCAGTAGAGGAAATTTAAAAACTATTTGGAGCGGACAGCATCCAACAATAACAGGATCTCCCCGACTGTTGAGCCGGTCTGTTTTGTTCTACCCGGGTATCGTCCGCTTACTGGTAATTTCTCGGATGAAAAAAACCTTGAAAAGGTCAACATACATGAGATTCTGATTTTAAAATGAAACCTGGCAGGTCTTCAAGTACCTGCCAGGTTTATTTGCGTTTTATTTTATACTTTTTCAATACCTTCCAGGTTACCAAAACCTGGAAGGATATCTGAGATTATTTGAGTATTACCATTTTCTTTGTATTAGAATAACTGGCTGATTCAAGTTTAAAGAAATAAATTCCCGAATCTAGATCATTTGCTTCCCAGACGTGATGATATGAGCCTTCGGTAAAGCTCATCTTCTCCACTATCTGACCCTTAGGATTGAAAATGCTCAAGGTAGCAGTCTCTCCGGCTTTAACGTTGAAGTAGATGGTAGTACTGGGATTAAAGGGATTAGGATAATTCCCGACCAGATCGGTGATTTCCGGTAGATTCGGAGGAATATCTTCACCTTCACCCAGATCTACATGAACTGTATATGGACCGTAATTATGAATTTCACCATCCAGCTCTACGGCTTCCAGAGTGTAAGCGTAATCTGCTCCATCTTCTATATCTGCATCAATGAATTCATAAGTAGTGGTAGATGTTGTATTAGTAGCAGTTCTGCTGCCCAGGAAAAGCTCGTCACGGTAAAGATTGTAGTGGCTTATGTTGCTTTCGGACTGAGTTACCCAGATAATGGAAACGTATTCGCTGTAAAGCAAGGTGGCAGTGAATTCGGTGAGGGTGACTGGGAGAATCTGATCGTCTTCAATTCTTAAATAATCAAATCCAATTTCCTCGCTCGCGGAATCCATATATACTTTTATTGTTAACTCAAGCGAACTTCCTGAGGCAATATTGAATCCGAATTCCTGCATTGATGTACCTAATCTATTAGTTCCATGAACATCCGAATCACCGTCAAAATTTGCATCTAAACCTATTGGTTCATTTGAAACATCTGGAGCAACTGGTTTTTCATTACTAAACCAAATACCATTTTGTTCAATTCCACCATCAATTGAATATATTACTTTTATATAATCCAGATTATCATAAAATGATTCGCCTGGACCATTATTATTCCCTGCGCCAAAAAGTCCTTTGAATGTTAATCCTGTTTTTCCTGATATATCAATATTGCTAAATACAATTGTTTGTTCGTCTGAACCATTTCCACCATCATCATCAGTATCTTCAGTTGCCCAAAAATAGGTTTCATGATAATTCGTATAAACCCCACTCACGTTTGAAATATCAGCCCCATCTGTTCTATTCCAATGATCACTACTTCCATCGTTAAAAGGTGTTGAAGCCGTATATCGTGTTCCTTGCCCATCAGTTTCAAAATCCTCAGACCAGATAATTACTGAATTAAGTAAAACTAAAGAACTTAAAAATACTAAAACAAAAACTTTCCTCATGTATCCTCCTATTTTTTAAAAATGTCATTTAAACGTTAGGACAAAGATAATGATCTTTTCAGATAGTCAAATATTTTATATTTTT
Organism: Cloacimonadaceae bacterium (SeqCode); assembly: GCA_942491655.1. GTDB lineage: Bacteria > Cloacimonadota > Cloacimonadia > Cloacimonadales > TCS61 > SDB. The sequence goes on along the minus strand of CALOBL010000011.1, from coordinate 24,542 downwards.
TTTAATAGAGGTTGTATAAGGTTATAAATGGCAGTACAGGAATGTTAAAAACTGATTGGAGCGGACAGCATCCAGTAGCAGCAGGATCTCCCGGCTGCTGAGCTGATCCAGTTTGCAGTTATGGCAGCTTTCGTAGTATTTCAAAAATTCCAGCACTTGTTCATCTGTAACTCTTAATTCGTTTGCGTTAAGCATACCACCTCCTAGTCTGCTGCAATATATGCAAATTACATACCAGAACTTAAAGTAATTTATAGGCAGAGCTGAAAACCAGCTTCAGAACTAATTTGCTGTGACTTGATAGAATTTTTTAGCGTAATCTGAATTTGTAATTGTATAGGACAAATTTGTCACATTGTCTATCAATTCCTATAAATACCTAAAATGTCTTTTCTCCATTTCTCTCTCAATAATCAATCAGTGCATATCGGTGAGGATAGGTGGTTATTTATAATGTATCTATTCTAGTTTTTTATCCTTCGACTTCGCTCAGGATGACAATTAATTGTGCAAGAAATACCTATCAATGCCTATTGATGCTATTCTTAATTTCTCTCCCTCTCTCTTTCCCTCACTCTTTTTAATAGTGGAGATCGGAAGTCGGAGACTGGAGATTGGATGTTCGAGGTGTCCGGCTTCGCTAAATCTTCATCCTAAGCTGAGTGTCCGTGAAGGACATTGCTACGCCGGGACAGGCGGGGTGCGGGGTCTGAGGTTTGGGGTATAGGGTTTGGGGTATGTGGCGTGAAAACCATCCGCAAGGTTTCACTTTTCACATTTCTCATTTCCCTTCTAACTTTTCATACATTACAATCCTCGATTCACTGAACTTTATTTAACACCAACCATTGCGGAGGTCTCTATTCTTAAACGGGTCAGGGTATTCACCCCGATAAAAGTTTAGGAACGAGCATTAGTGTTCCCATTTCCACCCTTCGGAACGGTTTTGAACCTTCCGAAGGTTTTATTCTCAACATAACCATTTCGAAGGCTTGTAAGTCTCTGGATTGTTGGAAACCATCCGCAAGGTTTCACTTTTCACATTTCTCATTTCCCTTCTAACTTTTCACACATTACAATCCTCGATTCACTGAACTTTATTTAAAACCAACCATTGCGGAGGTCTCCATTCTTAAACGGTCAGGGTATGCACCCCGGTAAAAGTTTAGGAACCAGCGTATAAAGACTGAACTCCACCGAAGATGAAGTCCAGTCAGTTTGGAAAAAGTTTTATTCGGCAGCAACTTTATAAAATTTATTTGCCCCGGCAGGAAGTGTTTCACTCCAGGTAGTGTCAGCCGGTGAAGCTTCTAATATATCAAATGTACCATAGGGATCAGTATCGCTGTAAATATTGTAATGTGTTGCGCCTGAAACAGAATCCCATGTAAGGGTTATAGAATTGACAGAATGATTGATCTGCACATTCTGTGGAGTTGGCAGCTGCAGATCGCTTTCCGTTTCAGCTGTTAGAACAATATCATCTACAGCCCAGGCGCGGCAGGTTCCAGGCCCGGTACCGGTTGATGTATACTTAAATGCCAGGTAAACATTGTCTTCACCTGCGATGCCCGGCAAACCTTCCCCCTCTTCCTGCAGCCAGGTGGTTGAGCCATCTGTGGCCAGATCAGCATCAACAGTAACCCAGCTGAAGCTTCCAGGAATCGAACTTCCATTATATTCAAGCGAATATTTCACTTCCAAGCCGACGATGTTGTCATCGTACTGATTCCAGGAATAAAATGAAAGGACAGGTGCTGAAAGACCTGTCAGATCCAATTGCGGTGAAATGAGCCAGTCTTCTGCAGCTTCATCTGAACTATAATTATTAATGTAATGATAAAAACTTCCTTCCGGAACAGAGTACGGATGCCCATAGGATGTACTGGAGCTTCTTTCCCATTCAGCATTACTGGCAGCATTGTAAACCATCCAATCGTTCATACCTTCCTCAAAACCAGCCGAGATAAGGATCACAGTGGAGTTTAATTCAATTTCAAATTGAAATAGCGAGCCAGGAAGGATATCATTTTCATTCAGGTCTTCCACATTGCTTATGGAAATAGTGTAAACCATTCCGGTCTCCAGTTCAGGAACAGTTAACTGTACTTTAGAATTATCGCCGGAATAACCAGATGCAGCATCAAGGGGATTTCCAATTCCATTATCTATTGAATAGTTTCCTTCCTCACCAGCAGTCGTCGGATCAACCCATTCCGAGAAATCAACAATAACACTGGTCGCCGAAAAGGCATACACACTGTCGATCTCGGGTGGATCTGTATCTTCGGGTATTTCATTGCCCCAGATATAGGTTACATATTCAGGGTGATCGATGAAAGGATTCCTGTTGCCCTGAAAATCTTCATAGATAACATCATTTCGGTGCATTTCAAAATCACTGGGCGGATCATCCAGGTTCCATTGATAAAGAGCTGAAAGCCTGCCATGAAAAGGTAAAGGAGAATTATTAACGTTATCATTTACTTCCAGATCCAACTCTCCACTATCACCTTCATAACGGGTAGCCATATAGAAAATTATTCTGGCAGCATCACCCTTTACTTCATCTCTGGGCTCCCAGGAATCGGAATCGCTGTAACATCCAGTCGCTCCATCACCATCGATGTATTCACTGCCACCTTCATCGAAATCTTTGTTCCCTCTGGCGCTATTTACCGAGATATCACTGGGACGTAATTGATGAGCATCGGTTCCGGGACCCATACTGGTTCCAAAATCGCCATGTGATTTTGCCCAGACATGTTCCCTATTCCAACCTGAACCATTATCATATTCCATATCTCCATTTACCGACCAGCCAGTATAGAAAAGTATTACATTGTCAGGGTTATTGGGATCCTGATCTGACTCTTTGAGAATATCCCAGACATCTGTACCGCTACTGGTATAGGGAAATTCTATGTGATCATCAATTATTTCATGCAATGCACTTTTCAATGCTTCCCCGCTCAATCCTTCCGCAGAATCATAATAGCCGTCGGGAGGATATGCATAGAGAGCTACTTTAAATAATAGAATTATAAATATTAAACGTATGAATTTCACTTTTCTTTACCTCACAGCGGGTAAGAATTTGAAGTAAGAATTAATAGTCAATCTAAAATGTGGGTAAATTATGAGGTATAAGGTGAAGGTTGTGGGGTTTGGGGTTTGGGGTTTGGGGTTTAGGGTTTAGGGTTTAGGGTTTGTGTGACCTGGCCCGTCCTGAAATAGGTTGACTAAAACTTAAATCAGGGAGGAGCAATGAAAAAGAAGCATAGAGTTTATCGAAGTATGGAAAGTTATCATATGACTATATAAAAATGTTTTTTTCTTATCCTGAAAATCCCTTAATCATGTAAATCCTGTTTCAGACAAGATAAAATGGTAATTTATATAACCTTAAAGTTATCTAAACAGGGCAGGGCATTCACCCCGATAAAAGTTTAGCAACCAGCCTATATGTGTTTCGAACCTTGCGAATGGTTGGGATTAAAGTGTAAAAAGCAGTGAAACAATAAATCCAAAATAACTGGACTCCACCGGAAGTGAAGTCCAGTATTTATCAGTCTTTATTCAGCTGTAATTTTATAAAATTTCTTTGTACCGACAGGAATTGTTTCGCTCCAGGTGGTGTCAGCCGGTGAAGCTTCTAAAGTTCCAAATGTACCATAGGGATCTGTATCACTGTAAATATTGTAATGTGTTGCACCTGAAACTGTATCCCAGGAGATATCAACATTTCCCCCATCCCGGGTTATTACAACATTATCAGGAGCTGCAAGTGATCCCGGTCCCACATAAATTACATCTTCAGTAATTACAGGATTCAGAATATATGATTCCATATGATAGGTTAAAATTCCTGTAATATGATAGATATTTCCTACTTCAATTGTTATACCATTATATTCTTGATTAAAAAGATCACCGACTGTGAAAAAAGTAGCTCCACCATCATCTGTACAAGTATAAACTCTTGGTTGTGAATCATAACTTACTACCTGTGCGTTTTCTACTTTGATCAATTGCCCTTCCCACTGTTCTGCAGGATTCGTATCAGGTTCCATAGCATTATTGATATCAGAGCCGGGGACTAAAGAAGCGGGAAAATGAGAGCTGGGTGTGGAGCTGATCAAGAATGGGTCAAAAATCTGTGTAAAAGTATTGCTGAATTCCATTCTGAAACCAGTAACCAGTATTTCATCATCAACATCTACATTATCACCAAGATTGTAATTAGCTATAACCAGTCCATGATAAGGATCTGCAGAATCATGTATTGCGACTAAATAGAACTCTTCATCTCTTGAAACAACACCCTGGAAAGTAGCATAGTAATTATTCAGCATTGTTGCTCTGGTTGGATTAAGGGTATTAGTATATTCAATTGGCATGATCCCTGCATAAAATACAAATTCAGTTTCATTGACACTGTCTGTAAGTGTATCCAGGGTCAGGTCTCCAACTATAGGAGATGAGGCTCCTGAAAGGTGGATCCAGGATCCCTCAGTAACAGCGGAGGAGAAAGTAATGGTTTCCAATCCGGTTAAAGTGTAATCCCCAGCTGAAACCGCTGGAGTACCACCATTGTACCTTATATGTATTTCATCATCACTAACACTGAACACTATCCAGAAATCTAAATGTTCAGTGATAATAATACTACTGCTGACCGCTCCAGTTAGAGTACCGGATGAAGCTGCTAATGTATAAGTGTCAGCAGCATCAAATTGGATATCTGAGAACCAGGAGGAACCTTGAATAGCAGGACGGGTAGTGGTACCAGACATATTGCCGCTTCCGGTATTCACAGAAATAATGATATCCTCGGTATAAGCCCGGTCATAAGTGTCATCTGGTCTTAAGGCTTGAACCAGAAATTGATCAACTATTTCGTCTACATTTCCAGTAGCAGGAACAAGGAAAAAACCCAGATGATCAGCAGCTTCTAATACTTCAAATTCACTACTGATTCCCGATGTCAAATCATCTCCACTGGTTCGAGTTGCTGTTAATGAAACACCTGTCTCAACTGTATCATAAATTATCCCTGTAACAGTTGTTTCATAAGAACCGGCAGTGATACTTCCTATTACGGTACCGGAAAGAGAACCGCTACCAGTGTTCACAGAAAGCGTGAACTGAGTTTCAGCTGTTACTGCCATAGAATCACTATTATTGTCCTGAGCCTGAACAACAATAGAAAAGGGAGCATCAACCGTAGGATAAAAGTCGTCATTTACATTTGTGATAGCTAGTTTTGTCGGACCAGTGGGTGGTTCTGAATTTTGGGCACCTGGAGTACCAGTACCTTCTGTAACTTCTGTCCAGCTTGTTTCTAAGGTACCATCGGTATCCGGTATCCTCTCGTAAACATTGTTTTCACTCCAATCCCATGGCGAGGCACCAGTACCATTATCGTTAAAACTGTCTAATATTCCTTCTCTGCCTGCAGTAGAATAAATGTCTATTCCGTCATCTCCACCATTAAAATAGAAGTTACCACCAGCTTCAAAATCTGCAGCAAAACCATATTGACTTGTGAAAGCTGTATTATCCTGAGTAATTACAATATAATCATCAGCTAAAATTACTCCTGACAATTCATAAGTTGTTGAAGGTGTTCCAGGATTAGAATTGTAATATCTTACTTGAACACTTTCTAAAAGAAGTGTATTCCCTGAGTTATTATATATCTCTACAAAACCATCATCATCATTTGCACCATCAGCATTATCGCCACAAATCTCAGAGATAATCAAATCTCCAACAGAAGGATTGTCCGCATCACTTACATAATAATTAAACTCATCAGAAATTGTATCGTTAGCATTATCATCGAGTACATAAATCTCATAATAAACTGTTGTTCCTTCTGATTGGGCAGGGATATCAGAATCGGTTGTATAACTAGCTCTACCTGAAGTCGACATGTCAATTGTATTTCCAAGACTTCCAGAGGATGTACCCCAATGGAGTTCTACACTTGAAATTCCATCTGAATCTGTCACATCTGCACTTAAAGAAACAGTCTGAGAGGTATTAGGATTTTGAGGTGAATGAGAAATATTTTCAATTACGGTGGGTGAATCTGCTGATAACGAGATATCATCAATGTACCAAAAACTAAAAACATCCGTATTATTTTGGTAATACAACCAACGGACATAAAAAGTACCAGAACCAATACCATCTCCTGTATCTAATGTAACTTGCTTTAATTCAGTTTCATCAGCAGTTACTGTTTGTGACCAGGCAACATTTGAAAATGTCAATCCATCTGTACTCGTTAAAACCTGAATCACAAAATCTGTCCCTGTTCCACTCTCGTAAAAACTCACATTTTGATTCCAAGCTAATATTAATTCAGTTTCACCATTTGTGTCAATTGGAGGAGTTGTGATGTTACTTGTTCCTGGAACATCGTTACTATAAGATAATTCTGTTTCATATGCGCTTCCACCAGCATTAATGCTATTTTCTATTGTGAAATCATCATATGTCCAGCCAGCTGGCCAGGAAGATGACCCAAATGATTCAGAAAAAGGTAAACTTTCAACAGCAATAACTCCCCCATTACATGTAACAGTTTTATTATTTGCACCAGCTGAAGAACATATAATGTCTTCATTATCATAAGTCCCTTCACTCAGTTCAGATTTTAATCTTACATATATTGTTGTTTCTGTAACTGAACCACTACTTTGTGTAAGTGTAATAGGATTAGTTTCTGAAAAGCTTCCACCTGAACCAGTAGATATCTCATAATTTGATGGTGGGATAATTGATATATCAGCTGTTAAATTAGTTCCTTGCACTGTAAATGATTGTTCAGCTGACGGCCCATTTCCTACAATGTAAGAAAATCCAGAAAAGGAAGATTCACTTAAAATAATCGTTGGATCTGATGTTTCGACATGATAAAATGAGAAATCATCCCAATACACTGTAGCACCTGAATAAGTTCTTACTTCAAAATAGAAATTATCAGCAGTAGCTGGAGCAGTTACAGTTACAGAATATAACGTCCAGATACCTCCATTATTATCAAAATACGAATTATTAGGACCTCTTAATTCGTCAGCATTATCAGTCAAATTGTTTTCTCCGTTTTTCCAATAACTCCATATCCTCGCATCTGAGCCATCTCCTTCAACATCAACCTTATACCAGATCGTTAAATCATAATCATCCCCGGCAATAATTCCAGAAATTGTTTGTCCTAAATCTTTAGTACCCCCTATATGTTGAGCTGAATAAGTTCCTCCATGCACAAGTGTTAGAGTTGATTCTTGGGTTATATTTTCCACATGGGTCCAGTTTGTTGGAGTAGTTAAGTTATCCCAATTTTCAAGATTACCATTTAATAGAACTTCTTGTCCCCACACCAAACTCGCCAAAACCAAAAAAACAAAAGTAAATAAAACTGTTTTCCTCATATTTATCCTCCCATTTATTTTAAGATTGTCTTTTTTTATTTTTGCTTTGTTTTTTATTTGTCAAACATTTTAATGCTTATTACATGATTATGGAATAAAAAATGCAACTTTTCATGAAAAATAAATTGAGAGGATAAATGAATAAAACATTAATCTTAATTCTTATAATAATTTCTTTGAGTCTGGTTCTGCCGGCAGAGGAAGTAATCACCAAAACGCTTGCTAACGGAATGACTCTGGCGGTTAAGGAAAATACAAATAATTCGTCTGTAGGTTTTTATTGTTTTGTGAAGACCGGTTCGGTTAATGAAGGAAGGTTCCTGGGAGCAGGAATTTCTCATTACCTGGAACATGTTGTATCAAGCGGCACTACCACCAAACGTACAGAAGCAGACTACGAAGCAATCGGCAGGGAAATTGGAGCGATTGTAAACGCTTACACCACCAACGAGGTTACAGCTTTTCATATTATTGTAGATAAAGAGAACAAAGATCAGGCTCTGGAGATCCTGTCCGAGCAGATCCAGTTCTGTGCTTTTGATCCGGTTGAAGTAAGTAGAGAGAGAGAGGTTATTTTAAAGGAGATCGTAATGCGCTCCACTCCACCCCGCTCTCAGATGTACCAGCGAGCCAACGAGATCGCCTTCCCCAATTCCAATTACAGATACCCTGTAATCGGTTATACTGACCTTTATAAAACAATTACTCGTGAACAGCTGCAGGAATATTATAATCAGCGCTATACACCCAATAACATGGTGTTCGTGGCTGTGGGTGACTTCGATTCGCAGCTGGTTATGGAACAATTGATCGAGACCTTTAAAGATTTTCCCCGCCGTCAGATTCAGCCTGTCTTCCTTCCCGCCCAGAATATTAGAAACGGCGATTATGAATTTATCGAGGAATTTGCAACAGAACTTGCTACAGCATCTGTAACCTATATAGTACCCGCAGCTGATTATGGTGATTACGTAGCTTTGACTGCAGCGCTGGAGATTCTGTTTGATAATAGAAAATCCCCGCTTAGATATAAACTTACAGAAGATCTCAAACTTGTTAATTATGTTTACGGCTATCCATCCATTTCAGCAACTGCTCCGGAAGGCTCCATTCATATCGGGTTTGAGGCAAAAGATGTAAGTTCTCTGCGGGAAATTGTTACTACTATTGATGAAGAAATAGAAAAGTTCAGTATATCAGGGTTTACACAGGAAAATATCCAGAATGTTGCGAATAAACGAAAAGCTTCAAGACTGCTTTCTACACCCGGAGTCCAGAGAGAATGCAACCGGATAGGCTGGAATCTGATCCGGTTTGGTGTGCCTGACACTTATGATGCCATGCAGGAAAAATATGAAGAGCTTACAGTCGAAGATCTGCAGAATGTTCTGAAAAAACACATTTTACCTCAAAACAGAACAGTGCTATACTGTGTTCCGGAAGGCAGAAAAGCAGAAATGAACGTTACAGAACAGGTTAATATTGTCAAAACTGAACCGGCAAAATTCATTTTAGATGAAGATATTACTCTGATCCATAAATATAATAATGAAAAACCTGTGATCAAAGGTGTTATTCAACTGCCTTTTTCCACAAATTTTGAAACCATTGAGAACAGCGGATTATTTGCTTTAACTACCGATGTGATCTTCAGCGGCTCGGAAAAGTATGAATCACTGGATATCTCTGAATGGCTGGAAGATCATGCTGTCAGATTCAGCGCTAATACTAATTCCAATGGTACAAGAATAGAATTCAAATGCTTGAGTGATGATTATGAGGTAATGAAAGACATCGTGCTGGACGCCTGTAATAATCCTTCTTTCCAGTCCACAGAAATTCAACTGATAAAGGAAAATAAAGAAGCAGGATATAAGCGAAGTTTAAATGATGCAGACGATATTCACCGGGATTTCCTGAAATCAATTCTCTATAAGGATACAAGGGATGGACTTTCCAATCAGCAGGAATTGGATATCGTTATGAATTCCAGCCGGGAAGACCTGATTGACATATACAAGAATTACTTCAAGTCCAACTCTATCATTGTCACCTTCTTTGGAGATATTACCTATGAAGCTGCTGTCGCAGAAGCTGAAGACATCTACAGCAAACTGCCGAAAGGTGAAATTGCCCTGGAAGAACATTTTTACAATGTTCCGACGTTAAATGATTATTATGAAAATACTTATAAATTGGAACAGGTTAACGTGGACGTTAACTGTCAGGCTCCTTCCATTAATGATGATGACTTCAACGTAATGAAAGTGATCGAATCTATTTTAAATGGCAGTAGAGGTAGGATTCACAAAGCAGTAAGAGGATCGAACGATCTGGCATATTTTGCCTTTCCAAGTTACGGGTTTAATCAGGAATCAGGATTTTTCAGGTTGAGCAGTCAGACTTCCATCGATAAAAAAGATGAGCTGGTAGATGTTCTGGTCAATGAACTGGACAAACTGATCAATGAACCGGTGTCTGAAGCTGAGATCACCCTGGCACTGGAAGAGCGTCAGAAGATCCTGACCTCCTATCTGGATGACAACCAGCTGCCAGGTTATATGACCTATTATGAATCACTGGGGCTGGGTTATGATTATATATTCAGAAGCAGTGAGATGTTAAAGGAAGTTACACCTGATGACATTCAAAGGGTTGCTGCTAAATATTTTAATAATAAAGCCGTAATCGTATCTATTCCTTCCGAAAATGTTGATCTTATAGTGGAGTAAGAGTTCAATGAAACCAGTTGCGGAGTTTGCTTTAAACAACGAGCAGCCTATAATCTGTACTGCTATTCATGCGGGAAAATACATAAGTAATTCCTGTGGTATTAATCTGGCAATAAAAGCAGAAGATAAGCTGCGGGAAGAGGATCCCTACACCGATGAAATGGCAAAATTGTCTGCCAATAATATTATAGCCAATTACAGTAGATTTGAATTCGACATCAACCGCAAACGGGAAAGTTCGATCTATATCTTCCCCAAAGACAGCTGGGGTCTACAGGTAAGAAAGGATATTCCGGACAGTGAAATGCTGGAATCGGCTTATCAGAAATATGACCTGTTCTATCAAGAAGTTTACAGGAGATTCATTGAATTGAGAAAACGATTTTCAAGGATCTTCATATATGATATTCATTCCTATAATCATCGCAGGAAGGGCCCGGAATCTATTCCTGATGATCCAAATATGAATCCGGACATCATCCTCGCAACTGGCAATATGCCTGCACAATGGAAGGATTTGGTCGATAAACTTCAAGTGCATTTTTCCGGAATCAAACTGGAAGGCAGGAATCTGGATGTGAGGAAAAATGTGAAATTCGATGGAGGCTGGTTTTCCCGCTGGCTGCATTATACTTTCCCCGGATCAGTCTGCTGCCTTTCAATAGAGTTCAAGAAGATCTTCATGGATGAGTGGACGGGAAAACTGGACATCAACAAATTCAGTGTTTTAAAAGAAGCTCTGAGTAACAGCTTCCCAATAATTGAAGATTATCTAGCAGAACTAACTTAAACGATCACTCTCCAATAATTCCTAATAAAAAGAAAAATTCTTTGTTCAGTAATTCTTCTCCTGGTTTAATCCATTCTGTTCCATAGACTTCTGTATCTGTAACAGACCAATTGTAGACTGAAGTATCAGGAATAGCGCAGGTATATATTTCATAAAATGTAGCATCCGGTGATGCTGTCCAATTCAATACCATATTTTCACCAACTTTATTTATAGTTAGATCTGTTGGGGAAGTTCCCTGAGTTAAGGCTAATGTGTGGCTTTGATTGCCCCAGGGTTCAAATTCGACAAATCCTAGAGATCAGCATCATCGTTCACATCGTAAATTCTATCAGGTATATTGAAGAAACCGGTTGGTCCCCAATAGGTGTAGAGAGCCGAAATATCTTCTGATCCATTATATATATCATAAATGCCGTTACTGTAAATACCATTACCTTCAGTTGCTGTAGATCCCAGGTTGGGAATACTAACTGAATTCAACCGTAATCCGTATTGTGTATTCTCAAAAATCTCGCAGTTATGGATAGTTGGTGAACAATTAGATATATAGATCCCTATTGTATTATTCTGGAAGATACAGTTAGTAAAGACAGATCCTGAATTATTCATATCCGAACCGCGTGTATTGTCATAGAAATTGCAGTGATCAACTATGATCATGGGAACACCAGCTGCACCGTGCAGACCATATGTACTATTTCTGAAAGTACAGTAACTGAGGCTGCCGGAACTATTGGCGTATTGGTATTGGATCCCTGACCAGGTTCCATCAGTACCATTATATTCAAAATTTATGCCACTTCGAGCTGCTCCATTAGCATTCAATGTCCCTGAAACATACAACCACTTACCACTATTAAATTTTAGTGTGTTACCATCTGATATAGTTAAGGAACCACCATTCTGGATAGTTGGTGAAGCAGTAAATATATAATCCAAATCTGCAAAATCGGGCCAGATGCCGGTTGTATAGCTGTTTCCGGCTGTAACCTGAATATCGTTGTTAGTGTTGCCGGTGATTGGTATGGTACTGGATGCTGAAGGATAGGAACCTACGTCAATTGATAGGGGCCATTCATTGCCTGAATTGGTTATTGATGATCCTAAATGGAAATCTCCTGAATTCTGGATCCATAAGCCACCATTTCCGCCGTTCCCGGTAAAGATTAAACTGTCTAAGGTCCCCAGACCTGTGCAATCCTCAAAGCGAAGTCCGTAACTTGCGTTGTTGGTAAAAGAGTTTCCGGCTGCAATTACTGGTTCATCGCAGTGATCAAAATAAAATCCATATGTATTATTATCTACGGGCTGCTGCAAAGCTATGGTGGGAGGACTGGCAGAGTTAATACACTGAACTGCTGTTATATTGCTGGAAAATTCATTATTCACTCCCAGATTGGGATTGGGACAATTATTGTATTTGATCCCTATCGTATTATTCTGGAATACACAGTTGGTAAAATAAGATCCTGAATTATTCATATCCGAGCCATGTGTATTGTCATAGAAATTGCAGTGATCAACTGTGATCATGGGGACACCAGCTGCACCGTGCAGACCATTTGTACTATTTCTGAAAGTACAATAACTAAGGCTGCCGGAACTATTTGCGAATTGGTATTGGATGCCAGACCAGGTTCCATCAGTACCATTATATTCAAAATTTATGCCACTTCGAGCTGCTCCATTAGCATTCAATGTCCCTGAAACATACAACCACTTACCAGCGTTAAATTTTAGTGTGTTACCATCTGATATAGTCAGAGAACCACCATTCTGGATAGTTGGTGAAGCAGTAAATATATAATCCAAATCTGCAAAATCGGGCCAGATGCCGGTTGTATAGCTGTTTCCGGCTGTAACCTGAATATCGTTGTTAGTGTTGCCGGTGTTGGGTATGGTACTGGATGCTGAAGGATAGGATCCTACGTCAATTGATAGGGGCCATTCATTGCCTGAATTGGTTATTGATGATCCTAAGTGGAAATCTCCTGAATTCTGGATCCATAACCCTCCATTTCCACCGTTTCCGGTAAAGATTAAACTGTCTAAGGTCCCCAGACCTGTGCAATCCTCAAAGCGAAGTCCGTATTCTGTATTATCTGTAAAAGAGTTTCCAGCTACGATCACAGGGTCATCACAATTATCAAAATAGAATCCATTTGTATTGTTATCTACTGCCTGCTGCAAAGCTATGGTGGGAGGACTGGCGGAGTTAATACACTGAACTGCTGTTGTATTGCTGGAAAATTCATTATTCACTCCCAGATTGGGATTGGGACAATTATTATAATATATCCCTATTGTATTGTTCTGGAATATACAGTTAGTAAAGACAGATCCTGAGTTATTCATATCCGAACCGCGAGTATTGTCATAGAAATTGCAGTGATCAACTGTGATCATAGGAACACCAGCTGCACCGTGCAGACCATATGTACTATTTCTGAAAGTACAGTAACTGAGGCTGCCGGAACTATTGGCGTATTGGTATTGGATCCCTGACCAGGTTCCATCAGTACCATTATATTCAAAATTTATACCACTTCGAGCTGCTCCATTAGCATTCAATGTCCCTGAAACATACAACCACTTACCACTATTAAATTTTAGTGTGTTACCATCCGATATAGTTAGGGAACCACCATTCTGGATAGTTGGTGAAGCAGTAAATATATAATCCAAATCTGCAAAATCGGGCCAGATGCCGGTTGTATAGCTGTTTCCGGCTGTAACCTGAATATCGTTGTTAGTGTTGCCGGTGGTGGGTATTGTACTGGATGCTGAAGGATAGGAACCTACGTCAATTGATAGGGGCCTTTCATTACCTGTTTTTGTTATTGTTGATGCTAATTGGTAATCTCCTGAATTCTGGATACATAAGCCACCATTTCCGGCGTTTCCGGTAAAGATTAAACTGTCTAATGTTCCCAGACCTGTACAATCCTCAAAGCGAATTCCGTAACTTGCGTTGTTGGTAAAAGAGTTTCCGGCTGCGATCACCGGGTCATCACAATTATCAAAATAGAATCCATTTGTATTGTTATCTACTGCCTGCTGCAAAGCTATGGTGGGAGGGCTGGTAGAGTTAACACACTGAACTGCTGTTGTGTTGCTGGAAAATTCATTATTCACTCCCAGATTGGGATTGGGACAATTATTATAATATATCCCTATTGTATTATTCTGGAATACACAGTTAGTAAAGAACAGATCCTGAGATTATTCATATCCGAACCGTGTGTATTGTCATAGAAATTGCAGTGATCAACTGTGATCATGGGAACACCAGCCGCACCGTGCAGACCATTTGTACTATTTCTGAAAGTACAATAACTAAGGCTGCCGGAACTATTTGCGTAATTGGTATTGGATCCACGAACCAGGTTCCATCAGTACCATTATATTCAAAGTTTATGCCACTTCGAGCTGCTCCATTAGCATTTAATATACCGGAAACATACAAAACTCTACCACTGTTAAATTTGAGCGTATTACCATCTGATATGGTTAGGAAACCACCATTCTGGATAGTTGAATTAGCTGTAACTATATAATCCAGATCTGCAAAATCGGGCCAGATCCCGGTTGTATAGCTGTTTCCAGCTGTAACCTGAATATCATTGTTAGTGTTGCCGGTGGTGGGTATTGTACTGGATGCTGAAGGGAAGGATCCCACATCAATCGATAAGGGCCAGTTATTGCCTGAATTGGTTAGGGAGGATCCTAAATGGAAATCTCCTGAATTCTGGATCCATAATCCTCCATTTCCGCCATTTCCGGTAAAGTTAAACTGTCTAAGGTCCCCAAGACCTGTACAATCCTCAAAGCGAAGTCCGTATTCAGTATTATCTGTAAAAGAGTTTCCAGCTGCGATCACAGGGTCATCACAATTATCAAAATAGAATCCATTTGTATTGTTATCTACTGCCTGCTGCAAAGCTATGGTGGGAGGACTGGCGGAGTTAACACACTGAACTGCTGTTGTGTTGCTGGAAAATTCATTATTTACGCCCAGATTGGGATTGGGACAATTATTGTAATAGATCCCTATTGTATTATTCTGGAAGATACAGTTAGTAAAGACAGATCCTGAGTTATTCATATCCGAACCACAAGTATTGTCATAGAAATTACAGTGATCAACTGTGATCATAGGGGAACACCAGCCCACACCGTGCAGACCATATGTACTATTTCTGAAGGTACAGTAACTGAGGCTGCCGGAACTATTAGAAAATTGATATTGGATACAAGACCAGGTTCCACCTTCCCCATTGTAATCAAACGTGACTAAGTTCCCCGCTGCCCCATTTACATCTAAAATTCCAGATACATATAGATGTAATCCAGCATTAAACGTTACTTCACAACCAGCCGAAATAGTCAGTGTTATACCTGTTGAAACAGTAATATTAGCAGATATAACATGTGGATTATCTCCAGGATACCAAGTTTCATTTGAAGTAATGTTTGTATTATGTTCTAATGAAGGTAAATTCAAAAATATGACAAAAATGAAAAGACATAGAAATAATTTTTTTCCCATAGCCCACTCCTTAGAAAAATGTTTATGCCAAAGTCTTATATTGTAATATAGTTAGGAAATAAAATATTAAATCGTCTGTCAAGAATTTCACAGATATAAAAATTCGACAGCAAAGTCGATTGCTTTGCCGCCGGATTATTGAATTAGTCTGTTATTTTAAAAGAAGAGTCTTCTTAATTTCTGAATAAGTGCCAGTATCTAATCTGTAAAAATATAGTCCGCTGGAAACTTCCAGATCATTTTCATCTCTACCGTTCCAGACAACCGAATGAATACCTGAAGATTTGTAATCATCAACCAGAGTTCTGATCTTTTGTCCTTTCAAGTTGTAAATCGTTAGTTCAACATTTGCTTCTGACGACAGTTGATATTTTATTTCAGTAGTAGGATTAAAGGGATTGGGTTCATTTTGAAACAGTTTATGCTGAAAAGAAACAGTATTATCTTCACTGTCCGTATTCCCCACCTGCAGTGCCCAGATGGTCGGATATTCAAATTCTCCATTAGAAACAATTGATTTAATTTCGTATAGGCCATCTTCCAAGCATAAATGGGTGAAAAGGAAAGTAGATTCAGACTGCAGTTCATCATTAACATACCAGAAGTATTCCAGTCCTTCATCATTAGAGAGAACAGCGAAGACAACTGCATCTCCAGCATTGGCATAAACAGTATCTTCTTCCGGAGTGATCCCGAACAACTGAGGAGTAACAATACGTATACTATCGATATAAATCGGCTCTAATGGACGATCAGGGGGATTTCCATTGGGTCCGGTAGTTTCAACTTCGCTGATATCCAGAACCACATCAAAACCTTCTATTACATTTCCGAAAGCTGAGTAGCTGTAATTAAGCCAGGTAGTTGGAACTACAGTTATGAAGTATTGCGATCCACCTGTGTTAGGTCCTGCATTCGCCATTCCAATCACACCAGCCTCATCGTAGAGAAGATCATCATGAAATTCATCTGGTATTGAATAACCAGGACCACCGGAACCTGTTCCCAAAGGGTCACCATCCTGGATCATAAAATCAATAATTACCCTGTGAAATATTAAACCATCATAGAAATTGGCATTAGTAAGATCTATGAAATTATGAGCGGTGATGGGTACAAGATCTTCCCGTAGCATTACTTGAAAATCACCCATACTTGTATGCCATTGAGCAATACTCTGGGCCTGCAGTAAGCTTCCCGAAATAATTATTATAAACAAAAAAAACAACTGAAAGTTCTTCATTATTCCTCCTGATCAGTGATGTTATGAAAAAAAGCTTGGGATTTGATGTGTAAAGATATTTTTTGTGAGACTTTAAATTTCATGAAATGAGAATGACCTTAACTCTATCTGCTTCAGGAAAATTTATAAATGAAAAAATATAATATTAACAAACCTATCGCAATCGGCAAGAGTTTGGTAAGAATTGTTCTCAAATCGAAAATAGCTATTCCAAAGAATTTTGCCAGAGGGTTATCCTGTTTGATGATCCTTAAACACTTGAGTTTTTGATTACGATATTTAGATTTAACTTTTTCCAAAGCGTAATCGTAGCAATCAGCCTTAATCTTACCTGAAATGATTTTTTTATTAAGGATGAATTCATAACGAAAAGATTTCATTATTCACCTCCAATTGAATGAATAAGAAAACTATTAAGAAAATATAGGTATATTTAATTATTTTGCAATAAAATAAATAGGTAGGCACGGCTGGTTATAATGCTTTATTTAAATTGACTTCAACCAATCAAGAGCTATACTGAGGTCTTCAAAAACTCTATGTTTAATATTTTTACTGTTTAACGTATCTTCGCTTTCTGCAGCTGCCAGTTCCAGATTGAGGTTATCCTGCAGCAAGGCGACATTCTTACTGACAAAAGCATAAAAAACGCTGGAATTGTCTGGCCAATTAATAAAAGCAGGCAGTAATTTAGTATTTACTTCGGGAGCAGATAACTCCAGATTTCGGTAATCAAATAGAAATTTGCAGATACTGTTATCTTTTATCAACTTGTAATGTTTATTCAGTTCTTTTTTAGGTTGGGTTGAATCTGATTCGATTTCCCAAGTGTAAATAAGGATATCATGAGCTTCAAGATGAATGTAGTTATAAAACATTAATTCAGGATTTTTTCTTCTTTAAGTTTAGTAATCAGACCCTGACGACAATCAACATTATTTAAGACAAGAATAGAATCGGAATAATCATAGCCAAGTTTTTTACCCTGGCCATTGACATCGAGAAGAATGATCTTGGTATTAGATTCTTCCTGATCTATCCTTTGAACGATCTGAAACCCATCCAGATCGGGAAGTTCACTATCAATAATAAGTATATCATAGTCGTTTTTATTAATATAATGATGCATTTCCAGGGCTGAATTTACACAATCAACATTTCTGCACTCTTTACTTAATTCGGATTCCAGTTTAACGCTAAAAATTTTATCTGCAATTGCAATCAATGTATTCATGATACTCCTTGTTTAGATCTATGGGAAACTCTGTTATATCTATCAAAAACAGATATTATTTCTTTTTCCAATTCAATTTCACTATAAGGCTTGAACAAGTATCCACAATTCCCATAATTAGCAGTTTGTTTAATGACATCAGTTTTATCACAACCGGTACAGAAAATGAGTGGGATATCATAGATTTTATGAATTATCCGCGCTGTTTCCAATCCATTGTATTGCCCAGCCAAATTAACATCTACAAATACAAGATCAGGTTCGATAATGCTAATCAGGTCTAAGGCTTCTTTTCCAGAACCAACAATAGATTGAACGGTATAGCCCAGATCAGTAAGATTTTTCTTTAATCCCAAAGCAATAATAGCTTCATCTTCAATGATCATAACTCTGTTTTTTCTATTCACAACGAACTCCTGTTTCCTAATAACACCTGTATATACAATATTCATGCCAGTTCAGGTAAAATGAAATCAAAAATGTGCTAATTAATTTAAATCTAAGAAGATATAAATATCTCTGGTTTTAAGAAGATAATATTTTATCTCTAAAATGACTAGAATATTTCCCGATGTGTGTAAAAAAGTAACAAGAGTAGGATTAATTTATTTTAAATTCGATAATCTTGGAATATAAAGATTTTCTGGATATTCCCAGCAGTTCCGCGGCTTTTGTTTTATTATATTTACATTTGTGGAGTGCTTTAGAGATCAGCTTTATCTCAATATCCTGCTTCACTTTGGTAAGGTTGAAGTTTTCATCTTCATGGAAATGTTCAGTAACCCCAGGAAGTGCTAAATCTGTTACATCAATGATGTTTTTATTACACATCAGAACTGTACGGTAGATCAGGTTTTTCAGTTCACGGACATTTCCTGGCCAGCTGTAATTCTGCAGCGACCTTAAAGCTTTAATCGAAATTGAACTTATCTTTTTATTAAAATTATTATTAGCCTGTTGAAGGAAGTGCTCTACAAGCAGTTCAATATCTTCTTTTCTTTCCTGCAGAGTTGGAATATCGATAATGAATTCATTCAATCTAAAAAAGAGATCTTCCCGGAATTCCCCTTTTTTGATCAATTCTTCCAGGTTGACATTAGTGGCAGTGATAATCCTGACATCTATTTTGATGGGTTTATGATCTCCAATTCTTACTACATGTTTTTCCTGAAGTACTCTTAGCAATGTAGCCTGAGCTGATATGGGCAGGTTCCCAATTTCATCAAGAAAAAGTGTACCTCCTTCAGCTATTTCGAATTTACCTTTACGGGCAGAATTAGCACCGGTAAAGGCATCTTTATCATGACCGAACATTTCATTTTCCCGCAGAGTATCTGGTATGGCACCACAGTCGACAGCAACAAAAGGACTGTATTTCCGATTACTTCTATTATGAATCATCCGGGCTAGAAGTTCTTTACCAGTACCGCTTTTGCCGGAAAGGATTACAGAAACATCGGTAGGAGCTACTATATCAACCAGTTCAATTGTTTTTCTGGTTGCTTCACATTCCCCTATGAAGGAATCGAGCCGGGTAGATAATTGTTTTTCCAGGAAGTGAACTCTGTTTTCCAGTTTACGGTTTTTTAGTCCTCTTTTTATGATCAGCAGTAATTCTTCATTATGAAATGGCTTGGAAATATAGTTCAGTGCTCCCATTTTCATGGCTTTAACCGCATCTTTTACATTTCCATAACCTGTTATCATGAGGATTATCAGTTTCTCATCCAGCTGGGTTGCCATTTTTAAGACTTCAAACCCATTCAGATCAGGAAGATCAACATCCAGGACCAGCAAATCGGGTTGGAAAGATTTAATTTTCAGGAGCCCGTTTTTACCGTTTAGAACAGATTCTACCAGGAAACCATGTGTTTTGAGCCACTTTGAAAGCAGGTTATTCATAATCCTGTCATCTTCAATGATCAATATTCTTTCCACGCTTGCCTCTTTTACTCCTATTTACAAATTACTGTGTAATAATTACACAATTCTCCAATCGTTTCAGGATGTCAAGCATACATTTGAGAAAACAATTACCATTAATACGCGGTTAGACGTTACGGCAGAGGATCTTCCTGTTTCAAGTTCGGAAACAAAAAAAGTCTGATTAAACAGAATTATTGTATTATACTAAAGGAAGCTAACAAGTAGTACTATTGAGGGGAATCTAATATTGACTGACCTAGACAGGCTAGAGATGAAAAAACCAACATGCCTAGTTCAGAACAGGTTAATCCATGTTCGTCTATTAATCTTCTGAAGTTTAGAATGATTCTGTTCTAACCTTATGGACTATTTTAAATAAAATCAGACAACAGATTTTTGATTATTCCAACAGGAAACCGGCCTTTACCCAGCTGATGATACCGTTATGCAGATCAGCAACATTTGTAAAGCCAAGCTGTTCCATCAATTTCAAGGTCTGCCCGGTACGATTACCACTGCGGCAATAGATGAGGTAGGGTTTATCGCGATCCAATTTCTGAAGTTCAGCTTTGAATCCGGGACCATAAAAATCCAGCATCTCTGCTCCTTTTAAATGACCCTGATTGAACTCTGGATTGGTTCTGATATCAAGCAGAACATGATCTAATTTATTTTCACGATAAAAACTAAGTTGCTCTTGAAACTGATTTGCAGTTAAGCTTCTGAAACCTTCATTCTCTGTAAACAATTCCTCTGCATTCAGCAGGAGGATTATTACAATTATCGATATTGATAAAATAACAATTAATTTCATTTATAACTCCTTCATAAGAAGAAATTAAACTGATTTCAGAAAAAGGCAAGGGTTTATTTGGTATTATTAAAAATACACACTGTATAATATCGACAGAAGATCTGTCAGTAAGATTAAGGCTAAGAAGTTAATTAACCACGGATAAACACAGATATTACTGATAATCCCTTTCTCATTTAGAAACTTGGACATCTCGAGACTATTGCTGGTTATTGGGCGTTGGTAATTCATGATTTGATATTAAGTTTTTTTCAAAATCCAATTTAAAATATTCAATATTCAATAATGAAGTGTTCTTTTATAAGACTTGATTCGCTGGGAATGAAATGACAGTGAATCGAGGATTGTAATATGTGAAAAGTGAAATGGAAAAATCTTTCGAACGGTTTCCAACAATCCAGAGGCTTACAAGCCTTCGAAATGGTTGTGATAAATTCAAGGAAAGTACCACGATCTGCCTGCCATGTAGTATTACGTGGTCTAGATCATGGAGATAAAATAGAAACCCTCGAACTAACCCCAGATAGTCATCGGGGCAGGCAGTTCGAGGTACTCTATACCTCGGTGCATACCCTGGCTGTTTGGGAACGCTGGAAAGCAGATAATTCAAAAGTTAAGGTTCCTAAACAGGACCCGTTATTTAACCCCAGTTATTCAACAGGGCAGGCAGGTTAAAAGTTTAGGAACCAGCTTGAAGGTCTTGTGTACTAGTTTAATGGACCTGTATATTCAATGATGATGGTAAATTAGGAACCATCAACACTTGGATATTCAGGATTTTTCATGAATTCATTTCATACTTTTTCAAGACCTTCCAGGTTACCAAAAAGTTTAGTCCATGTGACCATAGGATTGTTGACAAATCAGGTGGACTTGCCTGATTTGAAGAAAAAAAATACGCAAGGAGTATCCTATGGCTAAGAAAAAACAAGATGACTACTTGGGAATAGGTCGTCTGAAAAGTAAAAGTTCCAGAGATGCAATCATCCAGAAACTATCAGTTGATTTCAATCTAACTCCCATTATTGCTGAAGCATTCTATTCACAGTTCTCCCAGTATTATGAAGAACATTCAAACGTAACATTATCAAACGGTGAGATTTCCTATGAAGCCGTAGCAGCTGACGAACCAGCCGGGAAACATATTCGACTAGCCAGGAAGAAGAATGTCCGTTTAAAGCTTCTTGATTATAACACTGATCTTGATGTTTTAGCAGAATACGGAACTGCCGGAGTACGCCGGCATCGTCTTGCCAGAATTACCAGGCAGGCTTATGATCAGGGAGCTCTATTGAGTTATGAAGACATTGCCATGCTGCTTACAACGAGTCCGGCAACTGTAAAACGAGATGTAAGAGCCTTGAATCAATCAGGCAAGTTCATTATAACCCGTGGTTCCAAGCTGGATATGGGACCAGGGATCTCTCACAAAACCATAATCATTGATTACTATCTTAAAGACTATACTTTCACAGAAATTGAACGGATCACAAATCACTCCGAACGCAGTGTAAAGCGTTATCTTACAGACTTCATTCAGGTAATCACATTGCATAAGCAAGGTTTTAAGAAAAACCAGATCAGGTTGATTTCACATAAATCTGACAGACTGGTAAGAGAATATCTAGAGCTATTAAGAACTTATGAACATAAAGATAATACCAGGCTGAAAGCTTTACTGGAACCTCAATCAGCTAACCCTGATGCGAAAAAAAAATCCGGACATGATGAAAGCTGAGGAGGCAAAAACAATGACAAAGCCATTAACAAAAGCACAGATCCAATTAAAGAAAATTAGAAGACTCAAAGGTAAAAGCCTGCGTAATCATCTGGTCCACCGTTTTCTGCATAACTACGGTTACGACAAGGGAGAAGTTACAGCCAAAGCTATAGTGGATGATATTCTGTCATTATTGGAAGATTTCTTCCTGGTAGGAAGCGTTGATGATGATCTCAGGCATATACAAAATGGTCAACTGGTCTGGATGGCAGTTCCTGTTGATGAATATCCTCAGCGAGGTAAGACACTCGCTCAGACTCGGATGAAACCAGTTATCCTCTCAATGAATACAGATGCTGACATAGATCACATCGCACATGGCTTCGATACATCAACTCTTCGGAAAAAGAGACTCAAAAGATTAGTTGATGAAGCTTTTGATCAGGGTGCATTACTCTCTCAGCTGGACCTGGCTATGTTGCTGGGTGTTTCGGATGCTGTCGTAAGTAAGTATGTAAATCAGATCCAGAAAGAAGGTCACTTACTTCCCACAAGAGGCAACATACATGATATGTCTGGTGCCATTACACACAAAAGAGAAATCATTACCCTATATCTGGATGGGTATCTCACTCCAGCTATTGCGGCCAAAACAAATCACAGCAAAGAAGCAGTTGATCGCTATATCAGGGATTACCATAAGGTTGAAACGCTATGGGTGCATGGTATTACTGAGCTTCAGCAAATTAGTCATCTTTCACATCTATCGGCCAGAGTTGCTCAACAATATATCGATCTGCTGCCGCAAAAACTCCAGCGAAATAAAGAACTATGTACTAAAGAATTTGACTCTAACCAGCAAAAACAAGATCTTCAACTTTCCGGTGAAACGGAAGCAGGCTCTGCTGGGAAGCAACCTGCCAGGGATAACCGGAAGCAGGAACAGGCTCTGGCTCCGGTTGAAACAACCCGGAGCCTTGCCGGTAAGTCTGTTTTTGCTAAATGCCTTAAAAAATCCAATATTATAACTGCTTGAAAAGCAGTTGCTTAATATGCCTTGTGGTCATATGATACTATTTAAAAATAATCTGATGTTTTCCAAAGTTTTCCCAGTTATTATTGTTCATTTCCTCGATCAGAATATTGCTAGTCATGTCACCCTGATAAGTGTAGGTCTCACGCAGGTCTTCCATCCAGTAACTGCCGGTCCAATATTGGTCCATTATATAATCTATCTGAGAACCTGACCCTCGGGGCGGCATCCATGGAACGCTGGCGGGGCAGCATCCCGGACCTGTTGTAGGGCTCGGAGTTCGTGAACACCTCTTTGAATTGAGCTATTGACTGATTGATGGAGGTTGAGTAATGACTCCCTTCAGCGGTTTTGCAAGATCTTGACTGGAGTATTCGCCATCGCGACCCTGGGTCTGGCTGGCATCGCGGCGGCGCAACAGAAGACGCCGCCACCAATCGAAAAACGGACCCTCGGGGCGCCGCCAACACTGCCTTCGTCACGGCCGAATCTGGCGGATCTGACGCCCGAAGAGCGTGAACGCCTGAAAAGCATGACCGGCTCCGAGAAAATCTCGTGGTCGAATTCCTCGCCGAGTGGGTGGCGCCGCGTCCGGTGCCCAAATCGTCGGTCGTGATGATCGACGACACCTACGGTTACCCGCATATCGCCGTGTCCTTCAAGATGGAGGTGATTCCGACTCCGGAGGTGAGCCAGACGATCCCGAAGTCGTCTGGATGGCATTCACCGGGATCAATCGCTGCGCAAGATGTGGGAGGATCGCCAGGCGCGCGAGATCTTTTTCAAAATGCCTTAGGCCTGGGAGGAAGAACACGGCGAAGACGAGTTTTTCGCCGATTTCGACGGTGAAACCGTGCCCGCGCCTTTCGTCGACAGCTTGAAGCTCGAGTCCTTTGTTGCCGGCGTACTGCAAAACGGCCTGTAGCGAATGAACTACGATTGCCGACCTCAATAGGAACGGTCATCCCGATCTACTCTTCCACCGACCCGTAAGGGTACGCCCACAGCCGGTGATCTTGCTTGGTACCGGCGACGGTCGTTTCGAATTTTGGA
>CALOBL010000010.1:0-158144 GCA_942491655.1 Cloacimonadaceae bacterium (SeqCode) | reverse complement strand
TTGCGGCCGGGCAGCCGTTGAGATGGAAGCGATTGTTACCTGGAACCGGCGTCGGATCACTGACCGCCGCGACGGCGGGCAAGATAATCCGTGCCACGCTCCATCAACGCGACAAGCCCCTCTTCATCTCCGCCGCGGATTGTCTGGTTCAGCCAGGCGACCGAGTTCTCCAGCGCATCCAGTGCCTCTTTTCCATGCGCATTCAGCGACCAGGTCTCGAAGTACAACTGCGGGTTCTCGGCAGCAACTTTTGAACAAACTTCAAGCTGGGCATCGAATGTGGTCCCCCCCCAGAGCCGCCAGATGCGGCACGTCTTCGCCACCTTCGGCCAGCGCGGTGAAGAACGCGATGTTCAGCGCGTGTGACAAGCCCAACACGAAGGCCATCAGACGGTCATGTTCATCCAGTGACATCTGCACCCGTTCTGCCATGGTTGCCTTGAACAGATCAGAGATTTCCTGGCTGGCTTCCGGACAGCCTACATCAGCGATGATGACGTGACGTCCGGAACAACAGGCGGGTGTCCGGTCCGAACATCGGATGCAGCGACGCGACCCGGCGGTAGAGCATGCCACCGGCGATTCCAGCCCGGCGCGCAGCGGCTCTTGTACAGCGAGCCGATATCGAATATCGGATGCCGGGCGGCTGCAGCCGCCGCGAGTTGGCGTCAGAATCTTGCCGGAAGTCGCCAGCGGCGCGACCACAACAATCAGGTCCTCGCCGAGATCACCGGACCGCCAGTCCTTGCGGCCCGGATACGGCGCGGCGTCTCCCGGAGGGTCTGCAACAGACACGGCATAGCCCTGGGAATCGAGAAAATCTGCAAACCAGCGACCCATGCGGCCTGCACCGCCGACTGATTAGCGCCGGTACGTCCACTGCCCCGACCCTCGGCCACCACCCGGTCGTGTTCCTGGGTGGTCGGCGATGAGCGGATCAGCAAGGTGAGCAAGGCCTCGGTCATGTGCTCCGAGAGCCGTCAGTTTTTGCGGTAGCCACGGCACCCCGTCGATGACTTCTTTCTCGCGCCGGAAATCGCGCGTCTGCTGCCCGCGGGAACGTTTGTCCCGGCCAATCGCTTCCACCAGTTTCTGGCGCTCGGCTACCAGTTCGAGGATGCGGTGGTCGATCGCAGTCAACCGCGCTCTCAGCGCGTGGATGTCGGAGTCTTGTTCGGGCATCTGCGGGTTCCAGCTTGCTAGAAGAATGTCTTGCAAAGCATATCGGCCGACCGGCGACATCTGGACAACTTGTTGCCGTTGCATCGGCGCGCGGCAGCCACGGTTGGCTTCAGGTTGTCGTTGCGACTGTAGCTGACGGTAGTAGCTGGCAACTGATGGCAGCAACTGCCGCCATCGCGCCGGGATTCTGCATAGCAGCCATTTCTCCGGCTGCAATCCAGTGCGATGCGGTATCGGCCGGTGTATCCCGGTGCGCTGTTCCGCTGGCTGGCGCGGCAGGCGCGGCTCGGCTGTGCCTGGGATAGCGCGACGGGCAACGGCCGAGCAGCCCCTGGGCCTGGCGCAGGTCTTCCCCTATGTGATCGCGACCAACATCAGCCGCAGCAACTCAGCATGGCCCACCAACCGCTATTCACTATCTGGTGACGCCATCCGAGAAAACTCCGATCGAAGACAACAGCATCGACCTGGTGCTGGTCGCGCGAGCATTGCACTGAACATCTGCCCCGCTTCTATGAGGAAGTGCGACGGGTTTCTCTTCCCCATAAAAGCGGTTTTACCGTAAGAAAACCATCACCGATCAGATGCGGAACTTTTTCCAGTGATTCTTCCTGCAATTGTTTGATCACGTCTTCGTAAAAACTGGCAAGTGAATGAGAGAACTGACATTCCACATTCTTTACATAATAGATCTCCAGCATGCCAGTGTCAGATTTACTGTGAATATAGCGTCTTTCTCCACCATTGGCTGAGCATGCTTCTTCAAAAAAGCTCTCATCCGGAAGCTCATCGTAGATCATTATAATATCAAGATCAGAATATTTTGTAGCCTGATCTTTACTGACCGAAGCGCCGGATGCCATGGCTTTTAGACCGGGTGCTTTTTTGTAATATTCAGTTACCTGTTTGACCAATCCAAATAATTTCTCAGTATAATTATCCATTCTTTCTCCATTTATTGTTTATTGCCACGAAGACACCAAGACACAAAGTCAAAAAATTTATTATATTCTTCCCTTCGGAAGGTTTTTAAAACCTAACCTTTCAAAGGTACCAAACCTGCCAGAGGACAGGTAAACCTTTGAAAGAATTGTTAATCCTCGTTACGAAGTCCTGCCGTGGTGAATACCATGATCCTCTTCATAACACCAACATTATTCTTGTATCCAAGGCCTTCCCTGGATACCTTATATTGTTCCCAAGCTGGGGCTTGGAAACAAGGCTTCTAATTCCTGTTTCTGCTCTCTTTAAGAGTATTTTTACTCTCGTTACAAAAAGATACATAGATACCATTCGCAAGGATTGTCGGCCTTTGCATGATCTCAATCTTTTCTTATAAAATGCAAATGATATTCCATTAAGTTAATTACTTATATCATATGTAATTAGGCAATATCTAATGCGTTTTACCTGTTCGAAGTGGAACGTTGTTTGTACGTATTCGGGCGGTTAAATTTTGAGTTTATTGTTTGTCAGTACTTTGTTAAACTCATCCAATTCTGTAATAGGAGCTTCACAACGACGATCACGGCAAACATAAATTTTCGCCTTTCCAGTTTCAGACTGATAATTCTTTAACCAGGGAAGTTTTTCCGGCAATACATAATCGTCACTTTGCAAATAAATCAGAATAGAATTGGGCTGGTACATAGTATCAAATTGCTCTTTATAGGCTTTTACTTCAGCAAAACTGTCTCCTGTCAGGACAACATCAAGCTCTGAGTTTAGATAAAAATCTAATCCTGCCAGGAAAAACGCATATGCTGCCGGTGCCTTCTTTACCTGCAATCCGAAACCCAGCATAAACGCTTTCATTTCAGAGAAATACCTTTTATCAATTGTGTATCTGTAAAGTCTGTTCAGATTGTAGAACATTACTGAATTGCCGGAGGGATAAGCTCCATCGTAAAGATCTCTGCTTCTTGTCTGGAATTCTTCTGCATCTACACGGGTGAAATAATAACCACCCTTATCTGCAACCTGAAATTGCTCTATTACCTGATCTGTCATTTCCATCGCCCGTAACAGATATTTGCTCTTTAAAGTTGCTTCATATAATTCCAGTAATCCCCAGATAAGAAAAGCATGATCATCCAGATTTGCTATTACAGCACTTTTGCCTGCTCTCCAGCTGTGGTACAGGTTGCCTGATTGCATCATCTCTTTTTCAATAAAGGAATGAGCCTGCTCCGCTGCCCGAATCAGATCATTGTTGCTGAAAACCTTGCCGGCTTTAGCCAGGGCTGCTATTGTCAGACCATTCCAGTCAGTTAATACCTTGTCATCCATAAAAGGCCGGGTCCGGTTTTCTCGATAAATCAGGATCTTTTCTCTTATCTTTTCCCAATGCGGTTTTACCTGCTCTGTAGGTTTCTGCAGGAAATGGAAGATGTTTTTTCCTGATTCGGCCCCGGTAGCCTCATCCAGAAAATTTCCTGCTTCAGATACATCAAAATTATCCTTTATGAAATCTAGTTCAGTTGAATTCAATATGTTCTGTAATTCCAGCAGGGAAAAAACATAGAATTTTCCTTCTTCTCCTTCACTATCGGCATCTTCGGCAGAGAAGAAGCCACCAGCAGTAGATCTCATTTTAGTCAGTAAATATGAAGCTGTTTTCCTCACCACATCAGCATATACGTTTTTACCTGTAATCTGCCATGTTTCAGTATAAACCAGCATAAGCATAGCCTGGTCGTATAGCATTTTCTCGAAATGGGGCAGCTTCCAATGTGCATCGGTGGAATAACGGTGAAACCCATGCCCCACCTGGTCAAAAATTCCTGAATAAGCCATTTTCTGCAGGGTTTTTTCCACCATGACCAACGCTTGAGGTTCATTAAAATTCCTGAAATACCTTAGTAGAAACAGCAGATTGTGGGCAGATGGGAATTTTGGTCTGGTACCAAATCCTCCTTCCGCTGTATCATAAGTATTACTTAACTGGTTAAAAGCTGCCGAAAGCACTTCCTCTGTGGGCATCTGTAATTCAGGAATTTGATCTCGATCCTTCATGAAAGTTATAATCTCTTCAGCGGATTGGTAGATCTTCTCTCTTTCCTCTTTCCAGATTCTACCTATTTCCGGGATCAATTGATTCATGCCAACCCTGCCATATCTGGCTTCCGGTGGAATATATGTGGCAGCATAAAATGGTTTTCTGTCCGGAGTCATTATAATGGTTAATGGCCAGCCGCCACTTCCGATAAGGGATTGTGCAACAGACATAAAATATTTATCAATATCCGGTCTTTCCTCACGATCGACTTTTATGTTAATAAAATTCTGATTGAGCAAATCAGCAATTTCAGGATTTTCAAAAGATTCATGAGCCATAACATGGCACCAGTGACAGGTTGAATAACCGATTGAAAGAAAAATCGCCTTATCCTGTTCGGCTGCCAATTTAAAAGCTTCCTCACCCCAGGAATACCAATCTACTGGATTTCCGGCATGCTGTAGTAAATAGGGACTGCTTTCCTCACTAAGTTTATTTGACATTCTTCCACCTGTATTTAAGGGAGAGCAGATCACTCCACTCTCCCGTTAAGTCTTCATTCATCAGTTTTCAGTTCAGATTCAGAATTTACAATCTACAAGCCAGTAACCAAATTATAATTCAATTTCAATGCTGGTAGCCATAGTATGGAAAGATGTGAAATTATCACTAGATCCATAGGCCAGTATTACTTCGTATGTATTACCAGGCATCAGCATTTTATCGTATTCATCTCCAGAGTTCAGAGGAATTTTGAAGTGCAGCATAGTCATGCTTCCATCATCCATACCATAATGATCCATCACGTGATCTGCTCCGCCCAGGGATGTATCGGCAGCATGAGATCCGGGTGATGTGCCGTAATCATCTCTTATAAAAACTTCACCGGAAGAATCGACATAGCCGATTATTATATTTGCATCCTGCATGGCATTCACAGGATCGAACCCGACTGCTACCCAGCCGGTTGTAGGAGCCGTTAAATTTATGTAAAGGTAGTCCGCGTCAGTTCTCCACTGCAGAGTAATTCCACTTTCTACAACTTCTTCATACTGAGCAAACGTAATATTATCGATCTGACTGATCGGAATATAATCTATTGTACCGTCATTTTGTTCTATAACCATATCTGTAGCAGATAGAACCATTGCTGAAACAAGTAAAATAACTAATATATTATTCTTCATTTTATTCTCCTTAACTTAGCGTAATAAAATCATTTTTTTCATTTGAGAGCTGTTGTTGGTACTCATCTTGTAAAAATAAACTCCGGATGCTTCATCCCGGTTGTCATCGTTCTTACCGTTCCAGTTCACAATAAATTCACCGGATTCGTAACTGCCGCTTACCAGGGTGCGGATTTTCTGACCTTTCAGATTAAATATTTCTATCTCAACCCGTTCCGGTTCTTCCAGAATGAAACTGATATTGGTATTGGGATTAAAGGGATTAGGATAATTCTGCTTCAAAATTGCAGAAAAACCTGGTATCAACTCACTTTCTCCCGCATCTGTTCCTTCCGAAAAATTCAAATATAGAATTTCTGAGAACATGAATTCATACGAGTCTTGCATCGTTTCCAGTAACAGTGAATTTGAACTGAAAGTTATTTCATTTATGTCTATCAGATCAAAACTGTAATTCTGCTGTGATGTATTTATATTAAGATTTTCCGCATAGATCTGGACTGCGAAAAGTATCACTAGCGACATCAGTATCAAACGTTTCATATTTCCTCCTTATTGAGATTGAGTCTCAATTAGAATATAAGGAAATTGATCCTGAATGCCAAAAAATAAGTTAGGGAAATGATTTTTTTTTCAGTTCTTACTTTGCTGCACCTGAGGAAAAATTACCGGGATAAAATCAAAGCAGAGAATACCTTTCAAATTCCAGACGTTCTTACTTGATTGACCTATAACCTGGGGTCCGTTTGGGTGGTGAACCTTTGGATCGCAAGGTTTCCTCGTGGGTAGAGTTATTTTGCCTCAAGAGGAAGTAGTTAAAGTTGAGGTTAGAAATCTTGTCCCCAAGTTTTATCTGCCTTTGGTGGATTTTCTTGGGAACCCTCTAAACGTCACGAAGTAGAACCATGGTATTCACCACGGCAGGACTTCGTAACGAGAGGAAAGTAAGTTAAAAGAGTGAACTAATTTTTCTAATTCCGAACGTACTTACTTAGATTACTCTATACTACAGATATCCAAGGTGAACCTTGGAAACAAGAGTTATATTTGGTCTGAAATCTACCTTATGAAATAGTAAGATACTTATTCGTTCAGTGCTTTTTCAATTGCAGCAATAATTTTCTCACTTTCAGGTTTCTCACGAGAGCCGAAACGATCTATGATCTTTCCTTCTTTAGAGATCAGGAATTTATTGAAATTCCAGGAAATACTTCCGCTGAATTCAGGATTTGTTTTCTTTGATGTGAGATATTCATACAGTGGATGTATATCTTTTCCTTTAACCGAAATCTTGCTGAACATCGGGAAAGTAACTCCATAATTTATACGGCAGAATTCAGCGATCTCCTCATTAGAGCCTGGTTCCTGCTTAAGAAAATTGTTAGCCGGGAATCCCAGGATCACAAAATCACTGTCCTTATAGGTCTGATACAGATTCTCCAGCCCTTCGTACTGATATGTAAAACCGCATTTACTGGCGGTATTTACTATCATGATGACCTTACCCTTATATTGACTCAGCTGGACTGCTTCACCTCTTATATTTTCCATAGTAAAATCGTATACACTTTGCATAATCTTTTCCTCCGTTCCTGCTATGCTGAAAACGACCAGCAATGTTATGATTAAAAAATATCTCATTGATCTTCTCCTTATTGTTGAATAGGATAAATAACTTTTATTGGAAAGCAAATGGGTGGTTAATTTATTTTATGATCCGACCCTTACCGGAATCAGTTATATACATCAATTCTTTAGGGAAAGGCTCAAAGTAGATCTGGTCCAGAAGATATTCCTGTTCATATCTCAACGACCATGATCTCAATATAGTTGTTAATGCTATAAGCGGCAACTGTTTCTGCCGGTAGAGCGTCATCTGATCCAGAAAATGACCTTTTTCCTGCGAAGTTAAAGCATCAGAGAAATATCCCAACAGATGCATTAACACATTGATATTGGTGGAAATTCGTGGAGCTTTTGCAAGGATTTCCAGCATCACTTTTTTATATTCCAGAAAAACTTCTTCGGCAGGAAGCTTTGCGTGATTCGCCACGATCTTTCCTGCCAGTTTCAGCTGGGTCTGATTATAGGCCATGAAAAAGTATTTATGATTGGCATGAAATTTCACCAGTTCCCCCATTTTAACAGGAAGCTGCCTGAAACGGGCTATCGTATAGATCTTTCCCAGGAAATGTTCCCGAATGTTAAGATTGGTCAGCCTACCCTCTTCTTCTATTGCCACGTCACCGAATTTTTCTAAAACGGCAGCTCCGAACAAACCTATTGATCGAGAACTCATGGCCGGTATCTTTCCAATTCCTTTATAAAGTTTAACATTTTTTATGCCGCAGGAAGGTGAACTTCCTTTCATGATAAAACCATCTACCCCGTCCAGGTCATTCACAAAAGTTTCAGCAAAGCTTTTCATTTTGTCGGTATGGTCCTCACCTGTCATTGAATTAACCAGCTTTACACTGCCTTCTGCTTCAACCAGACGGATAGCTTCGCGTGGGATTCCCAGTCCGATCTCGACTTCCGGACACACCGGAATGAATTCTACATGATCCTTAAGATCCCTGACTATGGGACTGCCTATTCTAAGTCCATTATAACGGCACGCTTCAAATTCAATGCATTTGCTTACCACAATTCTCGGTCTGATCTTTTCCATTTAAACCTCAATAAGAATAATAAATATCTACATCTGTTGACTGCTGCCATTCGCCTTTTTCCCTGGTACGCAAAATCGTCATGCCATGGATCGACATCAGTCTTTTAGTTTCAAGATCATAAACAAAGTAGCTGGGCTTAACCAGAAGTTTCAGGAAGATGCTGGCCACATTCATTTTGAAAACGATCTGCCCGGGTTTCTGGTAATCGCTATTGGAATCCTTTCTAAAGGTGAAAGTGGCAACCTGTTGAATGTCCGGTGCCGGTAATTTGAAATAGATCTTTTCACCCTCCAGAAGTTTTTGCCATTGCTGCGTGATAAAATCGTTGAACAGTGGACCAACCAGCAGATCTTCCGGGTAATCCTTCTCTTTCTCCCGAACTTCTCCGTCTTTCTCGAAGCGCAGGATCATGCGGTCACCATTTCTTAGAACAGATCCAACTTCATTTACTTCGAAGAATTCTGCCCGGGAAGACAGGAACTCACCATTCACCAGAACCACTTCATCTTTGGTCGCAACAGTACTATCAGCCAATACGTAATAATGGGTTAAATAGGTCAGACTGTCCTCTTGTGAAATCTCATTGTAATGATAAAATAGGAATTCACCTTTATTTGAACCCTGTTTGTATACTTCCGCCTGGAACATGTCTTCTGCCTGCAAAATGGAGACAAATAGCAGTAATATTATTAATATTTTTATAATCATTTTAGAATCCTGTAATTCCGTTTATTTTTTTTCTGCAATCCTCGATTCACAGTCATTTCATTCCTCGCGAATCAAGTCTTGATACTTCACCATGCATCTATCATCTACTTTATTGTTTATTTTCGTTCGAACCATTCGCAAGGCTTGTCAGCCTTTGGCTAATCTCTTTCTACTTAACCATTCGCAAGGTCTTCGACCATTGCGAAGGTTACTCATTCATTATGCCGATTCCAATAGCACCAATCCCGTTATGCACACCAACCACCGGTGAAAGTCCCATAATATAAGCTGGTTCTTTCCCGATCACGGCAGTAAGTCTTTCAGCATATTTTTCGGCTCTTTCTCTGGCCTGAGCATGGACGATGGCATATTTCCAGATCTTGTTTTCCGTATTCTTTTTCTGCAGGATCTTTATTATCTTTTTCATATTAGCAGCACGGCTGAAGGACTTTCCGGCAGCTGTCGCCTTACCATTCTCATCCAGAGAAACTATCGGTTTCAAATTCAAAGTTGATGCCAGGAAGCCTTTCAGAGGTGAAACTCTGCCCCCTCTTACCATATACTTCAAGGTATTCACATCAACCAGAATATCTGTTTTTGCGATCCATTCTGGAATTTTCAGCTGCAGTTCCTGAAATGACATCCCTGCTTCAATCGCCTCTGCTGTCCGAAGCACGATAAGCCCTTCTGACGCTGTAAGCTGTTTGGAGTTAAACACCTGCAATTCTGCACCGACAAGGCTTTCTTCCATCTTTTTAGCCATGCCATACATACCGCTCAATTTATCTGAAATATGTATCGCCAGGATCTGATCGTAATGAGCGGAAAGGAAGGAGAAAAGATTAAGAACAGAGCTCAAAGCCGGTTGAGCACTTTTAGGATGGATATTATCATTCTTCAATTTGTTATAAAAATCGTGTGCTTTTATGGTTATTTTATCCAGGAACGGTGTTTCTCCGAAGTTAATATTGAACGGGATCTGCAGGATCTGGTATTTTTCCACTAATTCAGGTGGAAGATCACAGGCAGAATCTGTGACCAGAGCAATAGGATACTTCCTGTTATGGCTGACCTGATACTGCACCTGCATATCGTCTACTTTCACCTTCCTTATGGTACCGAACTCAGACAGTCTTTTGAAGAGCTGATCAGGTCGATCCGTGTGGATATGAAAATGGATCTTCTCCTGTGAGCCGGCAGCGATCATGGAATCTCCGAACATTTTCATTTCCTGCTGTAAGGCTTTCAGATCCAAGCTGGAATTAATCAGCATTGCTTCGGAACAGAACCGTAAATTTCCCGGCTGGTAATCATGTTCAGATTCACTGGTCCGCATCGATCACGTTATATTCAACCATGCTAAGGGATTTTAATTTTCCCTTTTGAATAAAACTGCTTATTCCTTCCAGGAAATTTACAAAACCGTGCGCACCAGCATCTACAACACCTGCTTCAGCCAGAACCTTTAATTGTTTTGGCGTATTCTGCAGTGATTCTCTGGCAGTTTTAAGTGAATTACTTAACAGGTGTACAAAATCCCTCGTCTTTTCACTGTTCTTTTCAACCGCTTTAGCCCAATCTTTCATCACGGTTATAATTGTACCTTCAACGGGTTCCAATATGGAATCATAGACATAAGTAATGGCATTATTGACCGATCTGGAAAAATCCGTAACAGAAATAGTGTGATGATCCTTTAACTCCTGGCTAAGACCATGAAAGAACTGGGCAAAGATAATGCCAGAATTTCCCCGTGCTCCCATCAAAGCAGAATCTGCAATGGAACGGAGTGTACTTTGCAAAGAACGGCTAACCTTGCTTGATTCCATAATTGAGCGCATGGTAGATGCCATATTAGTACCGGTATCTGCATCCGGAACAGGGAAAACATTGATTTTATTTAGGTAAGCCTGATTCTTGATAACCGCTTTCCCGCCTGCAATAATAGCGTTGTACAACCTGCTGCCGTCAAGATATCTTATCTTCATTCCTACTCCCAGATCTGCTCCATTTTAATAATTTTGTCAGGATCATATCCAACCAGTTTCAATCTCTCCAGAATACCATTATATACATCTTCTTCCAGTTCAGATTCCCGGCTCATGATCCAGACAAATTTACGATTAGGTACGCCAATAGCGGTATAACTGTAATCTTCGGCCAAATCAATAATCAGGTATGGAAATTTTACCGGCCAGAAGAACTGAACGCGCCATTCCGCTTTTGATTCCTGATCATAGATCCAGGCTTTGGGCTCCATATGTTTTACTTCACCGGTTCTCTTATCAGTAAATCTGTAATCAATTTTAACTTCATTATCATCAAGCAACCGGTAGGATTCAATTCCGTTCATCGCATGTTTTTCTATGAAATTAGGAATTACACCTACTACATACCAGTCACCCATGAACCTTTCTATATCTACCTGCTTTACGGTCTCCATACTTTCCTCCCGGCAGGAAACAGTTATCATGGCGATAAAAATCAACAATATTATTATAATTTTCATATTAGTACCTGTATTTATCCTCATTTTTTCTGCAACTTTTTTTATTTAATAGGATATATATTATTTCAAAATTTCAAAATAGTTTGTTATACTTTTATAATTATTCCAATAAAGCTGTAATTATTTGACTTAAATATACACCGTAAATTCTCTGCTTCCAGTTTTGAGGATTTTATGGAAAAATTAAAATATCTGTTAATGGCTTTATTGACAATAGTTTTGTGGGGAGCTTCACTTCCGGTAACTACTATTCTGCTGGAACATGGCTTCAGCCCTAACCTGATTACTTTCACCAGATTTTCTGCAGCATCTTTGATCATGTTCATTTTCTTCAGGAAGCGTTTGACGGAAAAGATAGCAGCTATTGACAGGAAATATTTCTATTTTATGGGGCTGGGAGGTACTACTCTTTTTTTCTTCTTTGAAAATTCAGCTCTGAAATTCACTACAGTTACCAATACCGCACTCATAACAGCAACTATTCCACTTTTTACTCTACTAACAGCTGCGATATTTTACAATAAAAAGATCCTCTGGCAGAATCTGATAGGTCTACCGCTTGGATTAGCCGGAACAGTCCTGCTTTTCGTGGAGGATCTGCAGCAGTCAGAAATCAATCTTAAGGGAGATCTCCTTGTCCTGGGATCTGTGGTGATGTGGATCCTGTATTCATTCTCTTACCGTAAGGTAATGGACAGGTATTCACCAGTTACTGTCGTTTTCCACACATTCCTCTACGGCTGCTGCTTTGCTGCCCCGCTGCTGCTCCTTGATATCGGCAGCTTTTCAGGTATCCGCTTCAACAGTTCAGTTCTTTCAGCAATACTTTTCCTGGCAGTTCTCTGTTCCTTTCTGGGTTATTATCTATGGACACTGGCGCTAAAAAATATCGGTGTAAAAGCCACTTCAAATTTTATATTGCTGATGCCTGTTGTAAGTGTCGGGGTGAGTATCGTCTTCCTATCTGAACCCTTTACACTAAAAATTTTTGTTGCCGGCTGCAGCATTATTGCCAGTTCCTGGCTCACCTCCATTTCCAGAAAGGAGAGTTATTTTTAAAGATCATTAAATGTCTAAACGTAAAACCTTTATTCTCAACGAAGTCACAAAAACACAATAGTATTTCTTTTAATTCGAATACGACCTTGAAAAAGTCTACATTCAAGAAAAACTTTAAGAGACCTTTTAAAGGTAAAATTGTTTATTAGTGTCTTAGTGGCGATTTTTCAATCCTCGCTTCACACTCACTTTTTGCCCATTTAGGGCTAACGTTCGCTGCGAAGCAAGTCTTGACTTCAGTTTTCGCAAATGCATTTTGTGAAATAAATTGGATAGTTACCTTTCAATTATGTACAAATATCTTGCACCGGTGCTTGTCTCCAGCCTGTTTGTTTCATCGAGTAAAGAATTGTAAAGTTTGAGATTGCCTTCTGTCAGGAAATCGTTCTTAAATATCTGAAGAATTCTCCTGCGTTCATGCCAGTGCTTATTATTGGCTTCAGATAGATCGCATACTTTATAACAGATGTTCTGTTTTCTCAGGATCTTTCCCAGCTTTGTATTTTCTTCCTGGATCAGAGAAGTGTCATGTTCATTCTTTATCCAGCTTTCCCAGAAAATCCCGATCTTACCTTTAGGTTTAAGCAGTCTTATTATTGCTGAAATAGCAAGTTCCAGGTCAGAGGCCAGGTAAAGTGTATCAATGGAGATAATCCGGTCGAATTTCCCGGACAGATCATTAAGCAGGTTAAGATTTTTTATCTCGAATTCCATTTCAGGAACAGCAGCTGTTCTTAGCCTTGCTTTATTCACTGCGATGTCAGAAATATCGACACCTTTTATTCTACAGCCTGTAGTTTTCTGGATATATTCGGTAACATAACCATTTCCACAGCCTATTTCCAGCACCTGCTGTTTACTGTTTATTCCCAATTGATCCAATAAAATGGTGAGCTGCTCCATATCCATCTGACCCTGCTGACAAAGATTCCTGCCGAATAGTTGAACCGCAAATTCAGCAAATGCCATACTGTTTTCTACTCTTTCAAAAAAATCATTATAGAAATAAATGCAGATCGGGTGTGCCTGCTGAATATAATTGAGCAAATCCAGTTTATTTTTTCCTGCTGATATTTTACCGTTATCTGTTACAACTATTCCCTTATTCTGGAGCAGCTGCAGTCCACTCTGGAAGTCCACCAGATATTTTCCAAAAGTCTCATAGCAGAATTTTGAAAGTTCATATTCAGCTGTTTCCAATTTCCTTTTACGAAAATAGCGAACAGCCAGTGCTACCTGTATTTCCTGCCTGGACAATTCCTGATATTGAAGTTCAATATCTTTCAATAAACCTCCTGGAACATAGTTTAAAGACTACTCACATTTTAATACTTCAGCGGGGTTTCTGGAGGCAGATCTGAAAGAGAGATAACTGACTGTAAGGATAGCTATCAGAAGTGTGGCTAATCCCGCAAAAACAAAATGGAATGGGTTTATTCTGATATGATAGGCAAAATTCCCCAGCCAGTTCTTCATCACCAGATATGCCAGTGGCCAGGCGATGATATTGGCAACGACTACCCAGCGTGTAAATTGTCTAAGAAGAATATATACAATACTTCCGGCCGTAGCACCCAGAACCTTGCGGACTCCGATCTCCTTGCTCTTCTGCTCGGCAGTGAATGTGGCAAGACCGAATAATCCCAGACAGGCAATGAATATAGCTAATACAGCAAAGATTCCGAAGAAATATCCTGTTATCTGTTCCGCATGATGCAGCTGTGCAAAATAATCGTCCATGAAGAAGTATTCGAATGGTTGATTCCCTGTAAATTCTTGCCATTTTGTTTCCAGAAATCCTAAGGTGCCTGAGATTTTCTCAGGTTTGAATCGAACTGCCAGATAGTGCTTCCAGTAAGTATCAGGATGATGCATTAGAGCTGGATGGATCTCTTCATGAAGTGAATCTATATGATAGTTTTTAAATACTCCGATTATGGTCAGCTCCGCTTTTGTATCAGGCTCAATAATCTTCTTCCCGAGAGGATCTTCGTAAGCAAGTGATTTCACTCCTGCTTCGTTGATCAGTATTGATGATTCATCAGAGGTCATATCTTCGCTGAAATACCTGCCGGATAGCAACTGAATTCCCATTGCCTCAAGATAATCGTAATCTCCGCAGATCCTTCTGAAGTGATACAGGTCTTCCGGGGTCCCGTTCTCCTTATTAAACACACTGCCATCGGTTGTACTTCCCGGTATACAATATGTAGCACTGGCAAAAACTATGTCCGGGAATTTTAATATCTCCTCTTTGAATACTGGCAGTTGTTCATCCAAAATGTATGCTCTGTCCACTATAAGCAGCTGCTCTTTATCAAATCCCAATTTCTTATCTTTAATATATTGCATCTGATTCAAGGCTATAATCGTACAAACTATCACCAGAATTGAGACAGAAAACTGGAACAGTACCAGAAGATTTCTGAACCAGCTTCTTTGCTTTCCTTTAAATAAACTTCCTTTTAAAATATTAATGGTTTTAAAGGAAGATAAAAAGAGTGCTGAATAACCGCCAGCCATTAGACCTACTACCAGAATCATTAATAAAAGGATCGGAATACTGAAGATCCCGGCAAAATTAAGTGTCAGTGTTTTATTGGTTAATTCATTAAAGTAAGGGAAAATTAGTTTAACTATAACCAGGGCGGTAAGCATGGCAAAAGTAGTTATCAGAAGAGATTCCAGCAGGAATTGCTTAGCGATCTGAGCCCTTAGAGATCCCAGGACTTTTCTTATCCCGATCTCTTTCGCCCTCACAGATGCCCGGGCAGTATTCAAATTCATGAAATTAATGCAGGCAATAAGCAGAATAAAAAAGCCGATCGAAGCAAACAGATAAATATAGCGTATATCACCTTTTGCTTCTACAGCTTCACTTTCATCACTGAATAAATAGATATCCTGTAAAGGAACCAATCTCAGATCGAAGTGATTACCCTCTTTTTCCCATTCAGCGATCGATGTTCCAATATACTGCTGAAAGATCGGATCAGCATTTTTAATAAACAACTGATTGATCTTTGCACTCACTTCCTGTGGATCTGTATCTTCTCTTATCTTTATATAAGTATATAAATTATTACTCAACCAATCTGTACTTGATGCCCTCTGAATACTTACCATGGAAGCCAGTATATCATAATGCCAGTGAGAGTTGGAAGGACAATCCTTCACTACTCCAACAACTTCATAATCTCTGGAATTATCAAAAGTCAGGAATTTTCCCAGCGGATCTGTTTCTCCAAAATACTTGGTCGCTATAGATCTGGTTATTACTATCGTCCTCTTTCTGGTTAATAGATCAGCGGGATCTCCCTGAATAAGCGGTATCGTTAAAACTTTAAAAATCGTTGAGTCAGCATAAAACACCTTGTTTTCTAAAAAGCTGACATTACCTTCATTAAAAGAAACCAGTTTGTTTACAGAAGCACAAAACCGAGCTGCACTTTCAACTTCCGGTATCTCTGCCATCATGGCTGGTCCTAGAGGAGGTGTAGTGGAAATACCTCTATCTTCCATTTCACCGGCTTTTATATCAGTACCAATTCGGAAGATCCTCTCAAAATCCTGATTGTGTCTGTCATAACTCAATTCATCCTGAATCCATAAGAAAATAAGTATGAAACTGGCAATTCCTATTGTTAATCCAGCAATATTGATAAAGGTAAAAGCTTTGTGTTTATAAAGGTTTCTCAAAGCAATTTTTAAAAAGTTTTTGAACATTATTTCCCCCATTGGATAATAGACTGAAGCTCATCTGGCCACTCGCAAGTGGTTAAGAGTATTGTACCTCGAACAGTCTTGTTCGAGGATTCCACGATCTAGACCACGTAATACTACATGGCAGGCAGATCGTGGAACATTACTCAAACTTTTTTAGCTGGTTCCTAAACTTTTAACCTGTTGAATAACAGGTCCCGTTTGGGAACCCAAAACTATAAAGATCAATTGGCAAGTCCCCACTTTCGTAACGAGAACAACTGATTTTCCGTGACGAAGAGAAACTTCATACCCAGGTCCAACTGTGTTGCGGATCGGTGCCAACTGGATCGCTGCACTGGATTACTCCTATATATAAGGGTTCGTTGTACTCAACCATTGCGAAGGTAAGAACTCACTCATACTTCAACGCTTCCACCGGATTTGAAGTAGCAGCTTTAATAGATTGGAACAGAACCGTTAAGGCAGCGATAAGCAGAGTAATAATTCCCGTAAAAATAAAGAAGGCAGGATTCAGTTTAATGGAATAGGCGTAATTCTGCAGCCACTTCTGCATCACGTACCAGGCAATGGGCCAGGCGATGATGTTTGCCAGCAGAACCCAGCGGACAAATTGATGCATAAGCAACATGATCAATCCCTTCAGGGAGGCCCCCAGAACTTTTCTGATACCGATCTCTCTGGTTTTCTGTTGAGCTGTGAAAGCCGCCAACCCATACAGTCCCATACAGGCTATAAGTATGGCCAGAAGTGAGAAGATCAGTGAAATCTGACCTGTCTGTTTTTCCGCTTTATGCAGGCTGTCATAATACTCATCCAGGAAAAAATACTGAAATGGCTGATTGGGTGCCATTTTCTCCCAGGTCTTCTCTCAGTTTGCGAAATGTCTGCTGCAGATTCTTGGTATTAAGATTTCACCACCATAAAATGATTGTAATAACTGAAGGGCGGTTGCAGAATCAGATTCGGAATCTCAACCTGCAGCGAATTGATATGATAATCTCCAATCACACCGATGATATTAAAATATACTGTTTCACCGGCATAAAATAATTTTTTCCGATTGGATCCTGCAGATTCAAATTTTTTACTGCTGTTTCATTGATCAGGCAGGCCATAGAATCACCCGGAAATCTTCTGAAAAATATCTGCCTTCTTTTCAGTCTCCAGTCCCAAAGCTTCCAGATAATCGTAATCACCGGAAATTTCTCTGAAATGTGACCATATCTTCAGCACTAGAATTCTCTTTCTGGAAAACACTGCCATTCGATCCGGTCCCTGGAACACTATTAGTTATAGAAACTGCATTTATATCTGGAAATTTCTTGGCTTCCTCTTTGAAATTGAGAAGATTTTCCCCCAGAGAATATGCTCTTTCGATAACCAGGACCTGATCTTTCTGAAATCCCAGTTCTTTATTTCTAATATATTTCAGCTGGAAATATATGACCATCGTGCAGATTATTATGAAAATTGAAATAGCAAATTGAATAAGTACAAGAACTGTTTCGCAGCCAGGAATTCTGCTTACCCCGCACAATGTTTCCCTTTAAAACCGCGGTTATTTTGAAGGAGGAAATGACTAGAGCAGAATACCCTCCTGCTAAGACCCCCACCAAAAGTGTGAACAGAAGCAAAAGAGGGATTATTTCGAATCTGGCAAAATTAAGGAGCAGTTCGACACCTGTCAGTTCTGAGAATGTAGGAAGTACAAGTTTCACTATTATAATAGCCAGGAGCATCGAGATAAGAGAAAAAAATAACGACTCCAGTAATAGTTGTCTGATGATCTGCCAGCGGTCTGAACCTATAACTTTTCTTAATCCGATCTCTTTCGCTCTGGTCGCTGCTCTGGCTGTGGTTAAATTCATAAAATTAATGCAAGCCAGGAGTAGTATGAAAATTCCAATTATAACAAAAGCGATCACGTTAGCAATATTTCCCTGGGCGAATTCAGTCTGGTCTCCCTTGGGATTAATATATAGCGTTGTAAGCGGTTCAAGATAAAATTCATAGCGATTGCCGGTTCTGCCCCACTCTTCAAAATTCATTCCGATCTCACGGATCACCTGTGGTTCTACATGCCGGTTCCTGAAGTCAAGCAGTTTTGCTTCGAACTCCTGCCAATCTGTTCCATCAGCTAAACGGATATATGTTACAACATTATCGCTGAGCCAATTTTCACTATTGAGCCTGATCTTACATCATGCATACTGGCCAGGAAATCGTACTTCCAGTGAGATGTTTCTGGCGGATCCGCAATAACTCCCACAACTTCATACACCCACCAGCCGTCAAAATCCAGAGATTTGCCGATCGGATCTTCCGACCCAAAATACTCTCTGGCAGTAGATTCCGTTATAAACAACGTTAAGGGTCTGGTTAATCTTTCCGTTTCACTGCCTTTCAATATTGGAATAGTCAGCACATCAAAAATGGTAGAGTCGGCATAATATACTTTATCTTCAGTATGAAAGACCTGTCCATCTATATAGCTTACCAGCTTATTTATTCCACGGTAGGTTCGGGCATAATTCACAACTTCAGGATAATCTTCCTTTAATGCCCTTCCCATAGGTGAGGAACTAGAAGGTCCCTTCCCCTCCAATTCCCCAATTTTCACATCAATTCCAACACAATAAATATTCTCATAATGCTCGTTATGTTTATCGAAATTTAATTGATTTTCTACCCATAACATGATGATTATAAAACAGGCCATACCGATAGCCAGACCTATAATGTTGAGCAGAGTGAATTTCTTATTCCGCAGCATATTTCTGAAAACTATCTGAAAATAGTGTTTTATCATTTTTCCCCCTATTTTCTTCCTTCGGAAGGTTCGAAACCCTTCCGAAGGGTGAGGAAAAAGGAAAAGAGATTCGTTCCTACTCACCTCCAATCTCCCTCCCCCCCCCTGCGACGCACACGCAGAGAAAAAAAAAAAAAAGAATTTTGTGTCTGACAGATTCTCCTTGTAGTTACCTCACCTAACACGTTGTTAAACAATTAGATACACCATTATAAAGAAACCCAAATGATTATCGTTATTAAGAAAATATAATATTTTTTTAATCTTTATTTAATATAAGCAGGCTATTATCGCAAGTGTGAAATTTAGTTTTTCTGAAAAAATAAAAATGGAGGAATAATGTGAACGCGAACATCAAGAAACCTAAAAAAACGATAACTGGAGGGATGTTTTATCTTAAATTAGTAACTGTTTTGTTATGATCCTATTTCTATCCTATAACTTATCTGCCCAGAATTTATT
Source organism: Cloacimonadaceae bacterium (SeqCode) (assembly GCA_942491655.1). Taxonomy (GTDB): domain Bacteria; phylum Cloacimonadota; class Cloacimonadia; order Cloacimonadales; family TCS61; genus SDB. Next base: position 138,832 of record CALOBL010000010.1, on the reverse strand, counting down.
CAAATCTATTCTCAAATCAAAATCAGATGAACGGAAAACGAAGAAGGAACAAGACTGAGTTCGACCCGGAAACTTTGTAGACCGCTATAAGTACAAATCCCTATCACCCACTAACCAGTCTGCAATGGGTTGGCGGACAACCGAAGTAGGATCTCGTGTAGACCACAGAGATCATTACACAATGACAGATGTGATTAGAATAATCCAGGGAGTACCAACTGTGCAATGCTGGATGAATCTACAGATTCAGGAGAGATGCTAAGTAGATTGATTATCTGGCTTAGACAAAGATGGTAAGTTGGATTTTAGGTGGATATCCGAAGAATATGAAGGTGGTTAACACAAACCTGGATGATGCCTGGCTTGGAGAAGGTAAAGGTTCTGAGGTTGGATTCTAGCCAATTGAGTTAATGGAACCGCTGGTTTAGGAAATCTCCAGGAAGCACCTCTGGCAACCAGAAATCGGAGACAGTGATCGACTGTTATGATGATTGGATGGGAGGAGGGGGCGTAAACGAGTTCAAACTACGCACCGGGTGTGGGTGTATCCACAAGACGAAAGCCTGATCAGGATTTGAATTATTAACTTTGTAAAAGGATAGCTAAGGCAAGTCAAGTTCGAAACTGGAAGAACACCCGAAAGAAAACAGCGAGAAGAGTTCGGACCCGAACCTGTACAAGAGGGCTGAAAAGAATAACTCAATTGTAAACCTACAAATCTCAATTCTTATAATACCTTAGGTGTTATCCTGTCTGGAAATGTGAATCAACAAGACAGGAAAAAAAACCTGTTGACCTTCCGGAGTGAAAATCAACTCTTCTATCTCTAACGGTTTATTAAACCCTTGAAGGCAGATCAGAAATAGAATTAGGTAAACGAAGGAAGATGGCCTAATCGCCAAAATAGATTATTCAGTCTGATTTATCATTTTAATCGCTCGAATATCGAACTAGTTCTATCATATGTAGGTATGGAAGCAAACGTCATAAGAAAAATCAAAATCTTGGAAATTCGGCTTATCTACGTTCACAAATTCCAAGACATTGTCAGTGGTAAGCACAACGTGGCCTGATCAGAGCAAACAACCCCTATTATTACTGGCAACGTTTGACCCAAAAGAACCAAGCAGTATAGGAATTCTAAAAAGATTTGAGTCCTTGTAACTCAAATAAGAAGCTGTTAACTCAAACCAATAAGATCAAAGAAGGAAAGGTGGGATTGTTAGAGAAAAAAATTAACAGCTAAGAAGTAGTTGTTGATATGAGACACTGAAGGACTATTGAGCTCTTGAATGCAAGGACGTCTGTGAAAGCACTGAGAGTATTGCTGTATGGGATCAAGTGGCTGCGGGAAATCGACTCTTCTTGGTCTGCTGGCTGGTAGTGCTGTTCCAACAAGTGGCAGTATTAAGATTGGCGATGTAGAACTATCTTCCCTTAGCGAAAAACAAAGAACAAGTTTAGCGTAATCTGGATGGTTTATCAGAAATTTATACCATTTTTAACAGCTGAAGAGAATAAATAAGCCGGGTATTAGGACGAATGAAAAACACAAGTAAACGTTTATATGAGCTTCTTGATAACTGGGCTTACCGGCTTGAAAAACGACTTCCAGATCAGATGTCTGGTGGACAAAGCAAAGAGTTGCAATAGCCAGGGCTGTATTTCAGAACCAAAATTATACTTGCAATAACCAACAGGTCACTTGACGAACTAAATGCACGTTATTAAACTAAGAAAAAATCGGTGCTAACTTGTAGTTGTAACTCAGACCCCAAAATAGCCAATCTGCTAGATAAGACAATATACGTAAAACAACCTGAAAAAAATTATTATGAGGACCACTATGTTTAAAGAAGACTATTAACCTGAAGAAATGAAGAACTCTTTCAAATTAAAGGAGTATGTTAGGGTTTTGCGGTGCTGTTTTTTGTAGACCTTCAAATAAGAAAACTCTGACACCTTACACATATGCAAAGAATCATCAGCAAAGTATCGGAGCATTGTAACTCTCAATCAAACTTCACTTATGTGGAAATTACACACCAATATAATTCAAGAAAACTCAAACTTAAAATGAGGAGAATTTAAGCTAAGACGTAATGTTCGTTCTCGACTAAAAGGATCTAATTTATTGGGATACTGAAATTATGGATAACTTGGATAAATTTAAGATAATCCGTTCGCTAGGCTTGGGAAGAACCGGATATAATCTTGTTCTGTTGACCTGTAATTCATTTCTTACTTATAAGCAATAGTCAAATAAACTGAAATTGAAAAAACCTGCACTCTCAGATCTTATCCGTTGAGCAATAAACCTCAACAGACCCCTCTAACTACAAAGATAGAGATAGGGAGGAAATACCGAAGCTTTCTTAGAGATCTGGGTAGAAAAAAATATTCTTCACCTGGATGACCTGGATATTTGGCTCAATAGCAGTTATGCAAAGCACATAAAAATTTCTGTAACAGAGGGCGAACTTACGAGAGAAAGTTCTAAGAAAAGCTGCAAGAATATAAGATCATTGGAGACTCAATAATAATCAAACTTCCCGATAGTTCTTTCACAAATACTGGTTACTGGAACCGACCTAAGCGCTCTCGAGCTCTTTTTAACAGCCGTCGAGGTGCAGATCGAGGAGTTCTTATATATTCCAAGCTCTTTGATCGTTACTTCAAAATACTTCGCAGAGATTGTTTATCCGGCTTATCAGTATGCAGCAAGCGAAAATGAAGATCGTTTGAAAAATCCTCCTGTTAGAGAAATAGATATCTGGCTTGATCATGCACTTTTAAATGGTTCCCCTGAGATTGCATTAACTGAGACCAAGCAAATAAGCAGTAATATAAATGAAGTAGCTGCTTATCAAGATTATATACTTGATAACATTTCAAATACACTGGAAGTAGCTGTCGCAGATGCACGTACTGCCAAAAGGCTTTTCTTCTTCTTAGGAATTCCGGGTGGATTCCTGGCAGCTATGCTTGCAGCTTATGCAGCTAATGTTCTAGCATCAGCCCAGCGACGGAACAAGCAACTCTCAGAGTTAGAGGTGCTTCCGGAGCAAATTTATTTAAAATGTTGGCTTTAAGGACTTTCTTGATCACATCTATTGGCACAATTTTTGGTTTATTGTTAGGTTTCTGGATATCCAGTGCTATTCTGGGATTTGATTCAATGCTAAATGCTGGTTTTGTTAGACTTTCTATTTCAGGATTCTGGGTACATGGGAGGTTTTTTGCTACGGTATCTCATTGTATTTAACAGGCCATATTTCTATTGTCAGGCAAATTAATGAAGAACGAGCCCGTTTATCTGAACGTATCCCATTCTGGCGAGAGCCAATCTAGATATCATCAGTTTTGGATTTCTAGTCATCGGACTACGATAGCTCTGTTAACAAATGCCTTTGATCAACCTCGTCTATTTTGGCAGGGGACAATCTGTTTTTTCCTGTTTTATTTGTTCTCTGGGTCTTTTGCCTTTTTGAAATTTCTATCTAATAATAAACAGAACCGATATTCTGAAACCACAGTTTGGGCAGAAACAGCATGCCAATGGTCCAATATCTCTCTAATAGTTGCCTTTGTAGCTTACGATTCACCTTCATACAACAACAAAAAAAAATACTCTTTATCAACAATCAGATATAAAATATTCCAAACAATGATAAACAATCCTCAATATGCTGGCTGTAGATCTTATTCTTTTGGCAAGTTGCTCACTGTATGATTCTGATTTTAATGATATGACTGAACATCTCTCGCATTATGAACCTGAATCGTATTATTGAGTGATATGGCGATTCCTCAGGCTGAGGTACTCTATATGTTCTCTGGAAGAGGTCTAATAAGCAAACTGAGATAATGCAAATCATTAAAGGTACCTATAAGCGATTACCCGGCTGCCCTGATGGTGCTCATGCATTAATGTCAATTCATGTATATTCAGGTAGAATTCAAGACAAAGCCCCTGATTTCTTTCTTGCCTCGGTTCAAAACGATCAGGTTGATAATTTTACAAGTATTGAGAAAGATTTAACAAATTCAGTTGGAAAGTTCTTTGAATAGATGGAAAGCAGGATACTGTTCTTTCTAAAGATCAATCAGTCTCGCACATAAATATCGCTGGCTAGTCAAATTAGACTCAACTTTTTGTATGGAATTTAACATTGGATATTTGTCTTTGGTCTATTATTTCAAAGAAGAAGAGAGAATACATTGAAGGCCAGGGACTCAAACCGAACATCATTAGATCATTAATAGCAGCAGAGGCTGGTAGCGTTGCTTTAGGCGGAAGATTCAGGAACTTGTGGAATTGTAATGGGCTACTACTTTGTAAAAGTACTGCAACCTCTATTCGTTCATAATCCCGTGTATATTGTATCTCTACAGTCGATTATTCTTCCAGTTTTACTGGTTTTTATTGGAACTGTAATCTCTTCATACACAGGATCAAGACTCATAAACTCACTCAATCCAATGGAGCTCTTACGAGATGAATAAAATAAACAACTGTAAAATCAATACAATCTTAGGAGGATAGATGAAAAATCTAAAAAAATAAGTTGGTAGAAATCGTTGAAAACCACCTGCTATTATTGATCTTATGGCTTTGGGTTCATAAGGCTCAAATGAAGCCAGAAATCCTATTGAACAGAAACTTCTGGAACAAATTAAGGGAACGATATGGAGCACCTCAATATTTGAATGAACAATTAATCTTTTAGCCGAACCAAAGATTTATTATATCCTGAATTTAATCTTGGAAAGTTAGCTTAACTGGAAAATAGTATCCAAATTCTGGTGGTTAGATTTTAAGCTTGGTAACACAAATCTATGGATTTTGAAGAAGTGAACTTGAAGAGGAGTGTCAATATGTATAATCCGATATAGAATTCGAACTAGCTTTTAAACTCATAACCCCGAACTAGCGTCGAGTTGTTCCTTCCTTAGTGTATGAGTTTGCATTACCTCGTGGAATAGCAGAAATTGGAGTAGATCAAACTATTGTTCTTTATGATAAAGTTGAAAGAGGAGAAACTGAATTTCCGATTACTTACGAGTTTGATGCAGGAGAATATTCAACCCTGGGATTTGAAATTACCCCAATAATTAATGAAAAAAATGAGTTTAATCTGAACATCATGCTTAAAGCTGAATTCTCGTTTGATTAAAAGTCAACTTAGCTATAGCCTGTTATGAAAAAATGAGAGAACTTTATTATGTTAAAGCAGCTTACAGTTTTTGAAAGAAGAAAGGAGGTACCTATATGTTAAGAAAAAGAATTGGAAACACAAGGTAATTGGCTTTTACACACAGGTGAGTTATTTATGAATTATTAATCTTAGTTGTTGTTGGTATTATACCTATATTTTAGAAATGAAATTCAATCTGATACGTTAAATACAGAAATTGTGAAAGATAAGTTTTATTATGAATACATGTGTCTCTTCTTTAGTCTTTCAGGAGTTTTTGTGAGAATATACACAGTTGGCTATACAGCAAAAGAACCTCTGAAGAAACACAAAAAAACAAGTAGGACAAAGCTTGGGTATGACAGGGATATATTCAATAGTTCGCCAACCTTTATCTCTGTTCAATTTCTTAATCTATTTTGGTATTTGTTTATTAATCGGGCATTTATGGTTTGTCATTACTTTTTGTTTGTTATTTTGGATTTACTACGAAAGGATCATGTATGCTGAAGAACAGTTTTTATATCGTAAATTCGGAGAGGATTTTGTGAAATGGTCAGCAGAAACTCCAGCTTTTTTTCCAAAATTTAAGATATTTGTAAAACCATCACATTCTTTTAGCTGGAAAAAGGTCATAAAAAAAAACTGATGGGATTTTTGCCTTATTCTGTATTTATTTCACTTTCGATGTTTCAGGACAGATGATTGAGAAGAGCAGTCATTTCAATTTAATTATCGGGTTTTCGTTTATATTTGTAACTATCGGATATATCATTTATAAGGTATTTGAAAAAAAGACTAGTTTTCTATATGAGGCAGGGAGATAGTTAGTTTTAATATTTGCAGCAAGCTCAAATTTTCCTTGTCAAATTCGAGCTTGAAATATGTTTATTTTAGTGAGGAAGATTTAAATGAGAATTTTATTGGTCGAGGATGACAAAAAAATTGCTGGTTTTATAGCCAAAGGTCTGCAGGAAGAAAACTACGCAATAGATATTTTTCACAATGGAGAGGACGGCTTATATTGGGCTTTGGTCAATGAATATGATCTGATAATTTTCTAGATATATGCTGCCTCAGAAGAATGGGTTGAAATCTGCCGGGAAATTAGTAAAACAATCAAAAGAACACACCAATTATCTTCTAAAAAAGGCTCTATTGAAGACAAAGGTGAAAGGATTGCAGACAGGAGCAGATGACTATTTAAGCAAGCCCTTCTCTTTCGATGAACATAGCTCGATTCAAGCCTTAAAGAAGATAAAATACTCAAGTTTTATCTGCTGCAGATTTGGAACTTGATATCGGTACGAAGAGAGTGTCGATCCGGCAAGGAGATAATGCTGTCCGGCAGAGAGTATGGTCTCTTGGAATTCTTGATGAGAAATAAAAATAAAATCGTAACTGAAACTCAGATCATAGCACATGTCTGGGATATGAATTCAGAGTTGTTTACAAATGTAGTAAATGTTTATATCCATCATCTCCGCAAAAAATAAATGAACTAACTCCCAAAAAATTGATATATACTCTGCACGGCGGGGGATATTTTAAAAGACGAATAACCTGCAAGATGAATCTGTCAATTCGTGCTCGGTTAACAATTTTTTTCATTTTAATAGTTGCAATCATTCTTCTTTTGTTTGATCTTCTAATTATAATGAGTTTTAGGGACAATCTAATAAAAAATATTGAGTCTTCACTTTTAAGCAGTTGTTCTATCATTAAGGAGAATATTTAAAAGGATATATCGGGAATCTAATTGAAGAAGAATGAATATGAAGAAGAAATATCTAAGATCTCTGAACTTTTTCCAGTAGAAACGGCCAAACTGATAGAATTTATGGGTCATATTGCGCAGCTTCTGGATGTACAGGATGCTGAGACGCCTTTTATTGCTGCCAGGTCATATTTGAATGAAAATATGAAAATACCAGATAATTCTGAGTTGGTCCAGAAAACAATAAAAAACAAATCTTCCACGAAGAAATACTATTTTGAAAAATCAAAGGATTTGATGTTGATAAACCTCTACATCAAGGATCATCTGGGAAATGATTTTGTGTTGCAGATCGCGGAAACTACTGATAATTTTAATAGTGACTTAAAAAGAATTTTCACAAGTTTATTGATAGCTTCACCGCTTTTTTTACTCATCCTTTCCATATTCGGGTATTTTCTGATAAAAACTGCCTTTAAACCTGTCAGCAATATAGTTGAAGACGTAAATAAGATAACTGCCAAAGACCTTAGTTTACGAATTAAGCCAATGAGTGGTAAAGACGAAATTGGGAAATTGATAAATACATTCAATAATCTTATTGAAAGGTTAGAAAAGATCATTCAATTTAACAAAGCAGTTTTCTATTGATTATCCACGAGCTCAAAACACCTTAACCGTACTAAGAGGTGAGATAGAAGTGATCCTGGTCATCAGGTCAAAAGAAGAATAGTAAAACTGAAAGCTTGGTGAAGAAGTGATAAACTGAGCAAAAAATTTTCTTTGGCAAACCTGGATCTTACGCAAATACCAGAATTTGAAGCGTGACTGAAGAACTATATTGGAAATTTGAAGATTATTGCTCACAGAAAAATCAGAATATCGAAATTCGAGAAATACCTTCAATCAGCATTTGGCATAAAACTCTTCTCACAACTATTAAGTAATTCTGGAAAATGCTATTAAAATCTCCAAAAACGGAAAAATAGATTTTCTGTAACCAAAAAAGACAATAAAATCATGTTCAAGATAGCGGACCGGATAAGCAAAATCATAAATTAAGATTTCCGTATTGATGATATGTACAACCCACCAAATCGAAAGTTCCGGTTAGTGGTAGCAAGAAGATAGCTGATTATAAATACATCCGAAAAATTCTCATGGTATTTTCTTTATCACACCTAAAAAATAATTAATAAAAATTTTTACTTTACCATAACTTCATTTTATATCATAAAATAGCTAATTCAAATATATTTTTGCAAATTTTAATTTAAATTAATATGGTTTAAGATATCCCTATATCTATACCTCAAAGAATTAAGGAGGTTTATGAAGCTTTAAAAATTGTCATCCTAGTACTTCAATGGTTTTTCAGGCATTATCAATGAATGAAATGGAAGATTCTGATACGATTTCTTTGCGGAACCAGCCGAACATCTTTCAAGAGGCAAAAGTGGAAATGACCTAAATCAATGGAGGAAGAATGAAAGTATTTGTTAGAAATCTCCATCAAAGAAGGTGACTTGAATAGTTAATTTTCACTCAGGATGGTGCTTTGGTAGAGATCAAGAAAGAAATCGACTTCAATCAGCGATATCACCCAAACTTCGACAACAGGAATTCTCCAAACTGGAAATAGAAGAACTGGAAGAAGTACAGGAATTTTCATATGAGCTGGAAGGAACTATCGATGGTGAAACCGTCCAAATTGAGATCTCCAACGATGGTGATCTTGAAGTTTGAAAAAATAGGAAGTTGAAAATGGAAACGAGGAAAAACCAGATGATGACAGCCGCTAGAAAATGGATTTCGGCTTTGATGAAAACTTCTAATACTAAGTATATTGTCATTATCATCTTCATAATTTTTCCTGCTCAATCTTCGGTAAAACTAAAATTGAGAAAACTGGTAGGATATTATACAGATCTTATTACCGCTTCATATGCCTTTAATTATGCTTTTTGTAGATAAGCAGGAAGTTGAAAGGTTTTATTACTCAATTGGAACAACTATAGCTATCACTCATGATCTTAAAAATTGCCGTTCCGGATAAAACGCCCGAGACGGCAGCAACGATAATTCCTCATATCTCTGGGGCACACCTCTCTGCAGCCTTCTCTGGTGCAATATTGTTTATCAGAAATTCGCTGGAAGATTGGAATTCCTGCTCTAGCAGCTGCATCTGATGTAGGCTGGAGTCGGATAGAAAGTAAAAAGCATTATTTTGATGAAAGTTGCTCGGGGAGCAGTTTTAGGAATTTTTTACAACTATCCTTCTTAATAAACAGAATAGGAATTTAGGAATTTCACCTGCGATCACCCAGTGACAATTTGGGCTAAATGTGAATTATAATTTTTAAATTATGAATATAAAAAGATAATTTTAGAATTCCAGGCAACTCTTCTCTTCAAACACAGAAGTTATTTACCATTATTACTGTTACCTCTGGTAGTTCTAGGAATTGACTTAGACAACACATTTATTCTTCCGCAAGGAAATTTATTATATGACTTTTCATGTGTTCTTATCACTTTAGTAAGATCATTAATATTAGAATAATTACCATTAAGCATGTCCCACGAAAGACCTCTGGAAGAAACAGAAAAAAACAGATAGCAGAAAAACTCAATACTTCTGGCATGTATTCAGTTGTGAGACATCCGCTTTATCTGGGAAACCTGTTTATGTGGATTGGAATAATTATGTACGCAAGATCTATATACTCATTTTTATTTTCATTCTTATATTCTTCCTGTATTATGAAAGAATTATATATGCTGAAGAAGCCTTTTTAGCTGATAAATTTAAAGATAAGTTTAACCGTTGGGCTCAGGTTACGCCAGCTTTCTATTCCTAAATTCGGACTTTGGAAAAAATCGGATTTAACTTTCTCGCTTAAAACCGTTCTCAAAAGAGAAATTCCGGTTTTTAGGTGCTGTGATCAGTTTTATAATTATTCATATATTAAAAATTTATCATACTACCGGAACTGTAAAAATTAACTCCACAGAATTAATATTCTTGTGTGATCTATCGCAGTTACCATAATTTTACGTTTTGTCAGGAAATATGCTACTTTCTTTAATGTCAAAGGGAGAAATTCTTTAAAAATTCATTTTTCAACATGGCTTTATGCTGTTTTATAAAATAGGAGGCCAGCAGAAACAATTTCTGTCCTCCATATTTTTCCTGGTTTCAGTTAATAAACATTACTCAGGAGGTAATTATGAAAAATTTTTTTTACTCTTGCTTATATTAATCGGACTAATATTCATTTCAGGTTGCTGTGAAGACTCGTCCTGCTACAGGGTCAACCAATCCGGGAGATCTGCCTTATGATGTCACTATCACCCGGCTGATTTTATCGATAGTGACTTCACCGGAAATGACTTTATGCCCCTAATCCGGGGACAACCTATATTTATGAGGGTGAAGATGAAGACGGCATAATTATCCGTGTTGAAGTATCTGTAACTCATGAAACCAGGCTCGTTATGGGAGTAACTTGTATTGTAGTAGAAGATAAAGCATATGAAGACGGCCTATTAGTAGAAGATACTGACGACTGGTATGCCCAGGAATTAAATGGGTAATATCTGCTATTTCTGGGAATATTCTGGAAGAAATTGAGGATGGAGTAATTATTAGTAACCATGGATCATGGGAAGCTGGGGTTGATGGAGCCTTACCCGGTTTAATTATGCTGGCAGATCCCTATGTAGGTCTGTGGTACCGTCAGGAATATTATGAAGGTGAAGCAGAAGATGTGGCTCTGGTACTTAGTGTTGATGCAACCTTAACTATCGGAATAGGCACCTATGAAAACTGCCTGCAGACCGCAGAATGGGCTTTGCTGGAACCTGGGGTAATTGAACATAAATTTTATGCAGCCGGAGTTGGTCTGATAAGAGCTATTGCCGTTGAAGGCGGATCTGACTATGAAGATCTCATTGAGATCATAACAGAATAATAACTAATTACCTAAAACCTTCGGAAGGTTCGAAACCGTTCCGAAGGGTGGTAAGAGGTAATTAAATGATGAAACTATGCTGGTTCCTAAACTTGGACATACCGAGGCACTGCTCGTTCCTAAACTCCTGTTTAGGAATGCTGAAAAATAAATAACTCAAAAACTAAGGTTCCTAAACAGGACAGACTGTGTGAAAACGATTGACCTAAAGAAATAGTTGATTATAAAAGTATCATAATAATTATGAAGGAACTAACGTTATGAGATATGTAGAAGGGCAATCACGTGATCAGGTTTTGATATTTCCGAAGTTATAGATACTATGTAAGTAAAGATAATAACGTACGAGTTATTGATTCATTTATTGATATTCTTGATATGCACAAATTAGGTTTTACGCATTCATTAACAAGCAAAACCGGTCGTAAGCCTTATAATCCTAAAGATCTTCTTAAACTTTATATTTATGGTTATATGAACCAAGTGCGTTCCAGTCGTAAATTAGAGCGAGAAACACATCGCAATATAGAGGTGATCTGGCTGCTCAAGAAGCTTCAACCAGATTTTAAGACGATATCAGATTTTCGCAAAGATAACTCCAGAGCACTCAAAAAGGTATTTCGTCAATTTGCGATCTTTGTAATGGCTGGGGACTTTATGGCAATGAATTAGTAGCTATCGATGGCAGCAAATTCAAAGCCAGCAATCATAATAGTCGTTGTTTTACCTTGAAAGGGCTTAAGAAAGTTTTAGAAAAGATCAATCATGGAATAGATTCCTATTTATGTACCCTTGATGAAATAGACGAGATTGAGGGTGTTAATATGACAGAGTTGGAATCATTAGAGATACAAGAAAAGCTAGAGCAACTCAAAGTAATCCGTGAAAAGTATCAGCATTATGAAGATCAACTTATAGAAAGTGGTGAGTCCCAAATATCTTTAACTGATCCAGATAGTCGTATGATGAAGGTTAAGGGTAATGGCAGAGATGTATGTTTTAATGCTCAGACAGCAGTAGATTCAAAACATAAATTGGTATCAGATTTTGATGTGACCAACGAAGTCAATGATTTGAATCAGCTATCTAATATGTCTAATAAAGCAAAAGAAGCTTCGGGTATTAACAATCTGGAAGTAGTAGCAGATGCTGGATATTTCAAACGAGATGAGATCAAGAAATGTGCTGAGAACAATATTACTTGCTATGTACCACAACCCCGTAAATCTCATAATCGGAAGAAAGGTTTATTTACAGATAAAGATTTTGTTTATGATCTTGAGCAAGATCGTTATATCTGTCCTGCTGGAATCTCTTTATACCTGAGAACTTATCGAAAAGAAAGAAATGAGAAAATCTATGAAACCCGCAAGTGTGCAACTTGTTCTCTTAAGGATAAATGCACAAAAAGTAAGTCTCGTCGGATTTATCGTTGGGCCCATGAAGATGTCATAGAAGATATGGCTCTTCGAGTTAAAGAGAATCCTGACAAGATAAAAGCACGAGCATGTATTGTAGAACATCCTTTCGGGACAATCAAACAATCCATGAATCAGGGTTATTTTCTAACACGAGGTTTTGAAGGAATTAAAGGAGAATTTAGCCTTACGATGTTAGCATATAATATGAAGCGAGTTTTAAATATTCTTGGTGTTGAAAAGCTAATAGCAGCTATGGGTGCTCTAAAAAATGAGGATTTTAATAAATTATTATTTTTATCTTCCGTTTTTACGTCTGTTTTGAGGGAATTTTCGGTTATTTTGGGCTATCCTTTTCAATGGAAAAAGAAATATCAAATTTAAATTAAATTTGAGTTTTATGAGGTTGCGGCGGATTGGTTTTTACACAGGCTGAGGAGTTTAGGAACCAGCGTAAATTTTGATGTTGGGCATCGAATATTCATGATTGGATATTCTACCAATCCACCATCCGCAAGGTCGCTGACCATTGTGGAGGTGGTTTTGAAAACCTGGATGGATATTGCTCATTATTTCAGCAACAGCATCTTCCTTGTCTGCTCAAACTCACCTGATCTGAGTTTATAAAAATATATTCCTGAAGGGACCGCTGTACCTCTTTCATCAACACCATTCCATGTGATTGAGTATTTCCTTTGATTGTCTAATACTTCGACAAGCTCAGAATGACAATCAAAGGTCTTGATCTTCTGACCCAAAATATTATAAACTGTCAGTTCAACCTCGCCGTAGCTGTCACCTGACACCTGAAAGCTGATCACAGTTGTGGGATTAAAAGGGTTAGGGTAATTCTGTTCAAGCACCAGCGGGTTTAATGTAACAATATCTTCATCAGTATCTACGCTGGCTGGATCGAATTCATACGCTCCCATATCTATTCTTTCATTTCCATCTTCGTCTCCATCTATTATTCTGGCATTACCCGCCAGGTCCAAAGGCATGACGGACAGCCCTGTCACATCTTCTATTCCAGCATCTTTACAGGGTGAATGTATGGAAAGAGCAAAATCACCCGCATCAGCATCATTAAAAAATGGGTCCCCAGCAAGACACCCTTCTCCCCATAATAGATAACCGGCATTAACCGGGATCTCTTCACTTCCCCCCAAAACAAGAGAATTTGCTATTTCTACATTGCTGTATTGCACAAAAATCTCCTGCGGAGAGTTATCCCAGATGATACAATTGGTCAGATTAAAAAGAGCAAGGTTGAAGTTAATATTCCCGCAGTAAAGACCACCCCCATCAGCTTCTGCTGTGTTTTGGACCACTGTAAGATTCTCACATTCAACGCGACTTTCATCTTCGGAATATATTCCACCACCCCAATGAGCAGTATTTTCTGTTATTAATAGATTTGCCAGGATCACATCGGAAGTAGTGATATAAATGGCTCCACCTACTGAACCTGAATTGAAATAAGCAGTATTACCACGAAAGGTTGTATTTCTTATTATACTATTTTCAGCAGAATGAATGTCGATTCCACCGCCACCTCCCATATGAGCATGATTGTAATTGATCACATTTCCTGATAAATAGAAATCGGAGTTATTCATAAATATTCCGCCCCCAACCCGGGCATGATTATTTGTGATGACATTATCAATTATTTCAACATCAGAATCTCTACATGTTATGCCTCCACCCCAAAACTCAGCAAAATTTGCTGCACTTCCATTATTATCTATTGTATTGGAAATTATCTTTGCAACTGAATTACGGCAGAAAATGCCGCATCCCATACTGGCATAATTATTTCTGATAATGTTATTTGATATAACTGGACTGGCTCCATCAATTAAAACTCCTCCTCCCAACCAGACTGCCGGCTCATAAGTTCCGATACCATTGATAATAGAAAATCCGCAAAGAACTGCTGTAGAGTCTTCACCATTAACAAATTTCACTGTACTGCCGTCATTATCCCCATCGATTATTGTCTGACTGATATAGCTTGTATCTCCAGTAGTAAGAAACAATGATGCGAGAACAATATTATGCCCCTCAAACTCGATCAGTTCTTCATAAATTCCCGGCTGAACAAGTACAGTATCTCCATCTGCTGAATTATCAATTCCCAATTGAATAATCGGATAATCATCCGGAATATGGATTATAGTACTCCATAAAGCAACCCCTATCATCGTGCACAACAATGTCATGATTGTAGTAATTTTCATCTTTCCCCCTTTTTTACTGATGAATTTGTCTTTTTTAAATGCTTTACATTACCATACTGCAAGCGACATGCCATTATTTCGACAGGAATTGATTGTTATCATTTTTATTTGATTAATGTTTAATATATTTTAATCCAGTTATGTTCCATTATTTTAACAAATTAGCGTATTATGGCGATTTAAATTACTCGATGAATTTTAGATAAATATTTTTTTATTACAGTAAATTGTATAAGCTTTTTCTTTCGTTCGGATTGCTGAATTAATTGTGCAAACTTGTTGATATTATTGGAGTTAAGCTACATTACGTATACCAACTATCCAGGCAGGATATAATGGCTAAGTTTCTTTTCAGACTACCTGGATATGGGGGTTGGTAAGATCTGATCCGCAGCGAACGTTTACCCCAAATGGGCAAAAAGTGAGTGTGGATCGGGGATTACCAGTAAAATATTCGACCACCAGTCTTAGCTCTACGAGCTTCTTCCGGCAGGCTTATAAACACAGATTTTCACTGTAAATAACCTCGAATTAATTGATTTTAACTTGCTTCGCTCGAGTTAATTATAGGTATTTATAGGCATTGATTGCTAAGAATTTCTCTGTCATCCTGCCTGTCTTGTTGAAAGATAATATATTCTTCTTGAAACTTGGATATTCTGAGACTATTGCTGACAGGAATATCTTTATGAAAAATAGTATTTGAGTGCTGCAAGTATTCGGAGGTTCGAAACCGTTCGAAGGGTGAGAAGGGGCAACTATTGCTCGTTCCTAAACTTTTAACCTGCCTGCCCCGCCTGCCCCGTTGACTAACTGGGGTTGACTAACTGGGGTTAAATAACAGTTCCTGTTTAGGAATGCTGAAAAGTAAATTATCCAAAAATTAAGGGAGTTGGATATTCATGATTGATTACTGAAATCCTCTTTTTTCAATAGCCAATATCGAATTATCAATTTCCAATTTTGAAGTGCCCTATCCTAAACTTGGACATTTGGAGTAGGATATTCATGATTGGACATTCTATTTATCCACCATCCGCAAGGTCGCTGACCATTGCGGAGGTGGCTATGAAGATTTGCTCGTTCCCAATCCTGGCCAACCGGAAACTATTGCTCGTTCCTAAACTTTTAACCTGTTTACCCTTTTGGATGACAGGGCTGGAGAATAGGTCCTGTTTAGGAATGCTGAAAAGTAAATTATCCAAAAATTAAGGGAGTTGGATATTCATGATTGATTACTGAAATCCCCTTTCTTCAATAGCCAATATCGAATTATCAATTTTCAATTTTGAAGTTCTCTGCCAAACATGGATAGGATATTCATGATTGGATTCTATTCAACCACGGAAGTGAATAATTACCGGCAGTTACATCATGATCTGCTAAATCCATTTTGCTTCCGTAAATCGGACATCATTCATATTTCAAAGCTTCCACCGGATTCGAATTTGCCGCCTTAATGGTCTGTACGCTTACCGTGATCAAGGCTATAATTATTACAGATAATCCAGATCCGATGAATACCAGATAATTCATATTCATTTTGTAAATAAATTCATTCAGCCAGATATTCATGGCATACCAGGTTAAAGGCCAGGCGATGAGATTTGCCAGCAGAACCCAGCGGATAAAATCTACTGAAAGCAGTTTAATGATCTGCGCAATAGATGCTCCCAGCACTTTTCTGATTCCGATCTCCTTGGTTCTTTGCTGGGTCATGTAAGAGGATAATCCCAAAAGACCCAGGCTGGAAATTATGATAGCAATTATTGAAAAAATTGCTATAAAGCTGGCGAAAGCCTGATCTTGCCTGAACTGGAAATTAAATATCTCGTCCAGGTACATAGCCCTGAAATCAGCCTCAGGATAGAATTCATGATAGATCTCTTCCACCTGTTCCAGAAAGGCTGTATTGTCTACCCCATTTGTTCTTACCAGGAAAGTATAACCCTGAGGAGCATATTCCAGATAAAGGGGATTCACGGCCCTTCTGGTCGTTGTAAAATTAAAATCCTTAACAACCCCGATCACTGTTTTTACGTCCTGAGGACCGTCTTCTCTTTGAATCCGAATGGTACGTCCGACAGGATCTCCTTCCCAACCGGCAAATTCTAAAGCTGCTTCATTGATGATCACAGTTTCAGCATTAGTTTCTTCCATGCCCTCACTGAAGTTAGTCCCAAAGAGTAATTCCATTTCCAAAGTTGGGATAAATCCTTCATTCACCCGGACTCGATCGAACATAGCGCCCCTATCCTCATCTTCACCTTCCGGAAAAACCTGGAATTTCTGCAGTGTTCCGCCAGGCATTGAATTAGTCGAGCCTATACTCATCACAGCAGGAAGCTGAGCAACTTTTCCGCGATAAGCGTCCAGATGTTCATCATTCATAAAGGGAAGATCAATAACATTATCTCGATTATAACCTATATCTATCTCATTTAAAAAATCAATCTGTGATTTTACTATGAATACCGCTGAAATAAGTGATATTGATACAGCAAATTGACCTACTACCAGTATGCGGCGCAGGACAATTCCTGTCTTGCTGGTCTGGAAATTCCCTTTTAAAACAGAGATGGATTTGAAGCTCGAAATAACCAGAGCCGGATAAAAACCGGCCAGCAGCCCAACCAGGGTAACAGCAGTGAATATAATTAAACAGATCATCGGCTCCTGCAGAAGATTAATAGTAGCGCGGCGATGCATAAAATTATTTAAATAAGGAAGCGAGATCTCAAATACGGCAAAGGCAATGACCGCTGCAAAATATGTTATGAGCAGAGACTCCCCCAGAAACTGCCAGATCAACTCTTTCCGGCTGCTGCCAATGATCTTGCGCATTCCCACTTCTTTTGCCCGTTTGGAAGCACGGGCACTGGAAAGATTTATGAAGTTGATCGATGCAATTATTAAAACCAGCAATGCAATAATCCCGGTTGAAATCACTTTGGAACGATCAGTTCTGTTCCAGTTCATTGTATCGAAACGCAGATTGCCCGAATTCAAGTGCACATCCGTAAGCTTCTGCAACCGGGGCTGCCAGATACTGGCAAATCCGTTCTCGGATGCATAATCGATCATTTTCTGCTCTACCGCAATTGGGTCTGAACCCGCCTGCAGTCTTACATAACCAGTTAAAGCCACATTGCGCCAACTGTCCCACCAAACTTGATTCCACTCCAGATGAAAAGGGACAATACAGTCAAACTGCATGCTTGAATTATGCGGTGGCGTTTGTATTATTCCGGCCACATAAGCTCCTTCCATTTCCATAATCTCAACAGGCTTGCCGAGAGGATCATCGGCCCCGAAAATCTCGACCGCCTTTTCTTCCGTTAAGAAAATTCCGTTAGGATCGGAAAGGGGATCATCTTTCTGTCCCGAAAGAATATTAAAACTGAAGACCTGAAAAAAACTATCGTCGGCAATTAGCGTTCCTACTCTGATATCTTCATCATCTTCTCCGGATTCGACATCCAGCCTTCTGATCGATTCCCGCCCATTAAAAGTAACCCTGGTACTGGCTGCTACTTCCGGTACACCTTCCGATAAGCCTGCTACAAGTGGACCTGACGTTATCCCGTACATTAGATCATCGACAGAGATATCTTTGGTTAAAAGACGATAGATATCCCCGAAATTGTTATGGAATCTATCGTAAGACAGGTCATCGTAAACATAAAAAGAAATTATCATGCAGACTGACAGTCCAATGGCAAAACCGAATATATTAATAACAGAAAATATCTTCTGCCGTGTGATATTCCTTAAAGCTACTTTAAAGAAATTCCTGATCATTAATCCCCCCATTAAATGATTTTCATCAGACTGGAGTTCAGCTAAAGGCTGGACTTCAGTTTTGTCTTCAAGTCCACCGTCAATTCATTCCCGTGAACTCGAGTCTATACTTACTCGTATTTCAGCGCTTCTACAGGATTTGCAGATGCTGATCTGTAAGTATGATAGATCACAGTGATCAACGCAATAAACAAAGTAATGAGTCCTGAAGAAATCAACACCAGAAGATCGATCTTAGTATGATAAACAAATTTCTCCAGCCATTTATTCATTATTAACCAGCAGGCTGGCCAGGCAATAATATTTGCTACAACCACCCATTTTACCGAATCGTAGGAAAGCAGTTTAACCAGCTGACCAACTGAAGCACCAAGTACTTTTCTTACACCGATCTCTTTAATCCTTTGCGAGGTCATAAATGATGCAAGACCGAAGAGACCGAGGCAGGCGACAAAGATCGCTAAAAGTGAAAAATAACTGAAGATCTTACCAAATCTGATATCAGCTCGATAATATTTTTCAAATTCATCATCCAGAAAATAATAATCGAAAGTACTTTCGCTTTCGAATTCATAATATTTTGCTTCGATCTGGTTAATTGTATTTTGAATATCACTGCCAGCCAGTTTCAGGCTAATACTGTGAGTCTGACTCCAGTCATAAACCAGCAATAAAGGTTCAATTTTAAAATGTAATGTCCGGTAAATGAAATCTTTCACCACTCCCCGGATCGGCACATCACCCCACAGTGTTTCTTCCAGTGGATCTTCCCAGTTCATCATTTTCACCAATGCCTCATTTACTATCACACCCCGTCCTTCCGGAGCTCCATCATATTCCCAATTTTCACCCGTTATCAGAGGAATTTCAAAAACATTAATGAAGTCAGGATCTGTTGGAATGGTCCTGAAATTGTAACTGTTACCTTCTTCATCGGTATATCCCCATTGCAAGATCACTCTTCCTGGAGTAGTATAAAGATAACTGGCAGATTTAACACTTGAGATCGATAACAGTTCTTGTTTGAAAACATCTCTTTTATCGTTCCAGCATTCTGAAGGTATTCTAAAGGTCATTATCTGATCGTTATTGAAACCGAGATCCCGGTTCTGTATAAAATCCAGTTGTTTTTGGACTAAGAGTGTACCTGCGATCAGAATTATTGATATAGCAAACTGGAATACTGTTAGCACTTTCCTGAATGCTGCTCCCCGTGAACCTTTAGTCTGTTCACCTCTCAGTATCTCTATAGGTACACTGGATGCTAGATAGAAAGCTGGATATAAACCGGAGATCAATCCGATAACCAGGATCCCTCCGATAAAAATAAGATAATTATCTAACCTATGCAAAATGGCATTCATGCCAAAAAAACTGGCGAAATAAGGATAAACAAGTTCAACTATCGCCAAAGCAAATAATCCTGCAATTGCACACAGTATTACAGATTCACCCAGAAATTGTAATACAAGATTCCTTTTTACTGCCCCAATCACCTTTCTAATCCCGATCTCTTTTGCTCTGACCATCGCCCGGGCTGTAGATAGATTAATGAAGTTGATACAGGCTATTACGATTATCAGGATGGCTGCTGCCATGAACATGTTAACCGTCATGAGATTACCATGCAGGGAATGATCATATTTGCCCAGTTCGAAATAGAGTCTTTTTATGGGATTAAACCAGATATCCACATAATTTTCGTGTATTATTTCTTTGAGATTTTTGTTAAATTCAATTAACTTATCTTCCAGATAAACTGGTTCCATCCCTTCCGGAAGCATTATGTATGTAACATAATTTCCCCACCAATCATTCTCAAAATCCTCCCCAAGATCTTGCAGTATTAAAAAATTACCCATTAGATCAGTAGTCCAGATCTGAGTTTTCTTATCAAGGTCCTTCATAACTGCTGTAATCGTGAATTCAATTTCATCGAAAATAATCGTTTTACCTATAGGGTTTTCATCTCCATAAAGCTGACGGGAATATGATTCCTTTATGATCATAGAATGTTTATCATTCAAGGCTGTGTTCAGGTCTCCTATAGTAGATTCGAAGCTAAACATACGAAAAAAGGTTGAATCCACAAAAGTGATCCTGGTAGATATGATCTCATTATTGTAATTTAAATTTCCAGGGTACGGCATCAATCGTGATCCCATTTCGATCTCAGGAATTCCCTCTGATAACCTTCCCAATAATGGGATGCTGGTTATACCAAAATTCTCGTGTTGCTCAACTCTATATATGCGATCTACATTTGCATGGAATTTATCAGCATTCAACTCTCCTGTAACATATAACATTATTAAAATAAATACAGTTATACCAATAGCCAGACCAATTATATTTATCAGGGAAAATCCTTTTTGTCTAAACAAATTCCTGATTGCTACCTTAAAATAGTTTTTGAACATTATTCCCCCACTTACAGCTATTAGCTTGTCGAAGTTAGCCTTTAGCTATTTTTTCTTTTTAATACTCTCTCTTCCTTTTCTTCCTCCCCCCCCCCCCCCCCCCCCCCCCCCCCCCCCCCCCCCTCCCCCCTTCCCCCCCCCCCCCCCCCCCCCCCCCCCCCCCCTCCCCCCCCCCCCTCCCCTTCCTCCCCTACTTCGATCCTCTCCTTTTTCCTCTCTTCGTTTGCTATGGATTAAGTCCGAGCTTCATAAAGGAATTTACCTGAGTAAATTCCTTCTTATTCATATTTTAATGCCTCTATCGGGTTGGAAGAGGCGGCCTTAAATGTATGGAAGAACACCGTTATAACTGATATCATCAAAGTAAGTAAAGTGGCCGCAATAAAAGTACTCACCGAAAGATCAATTCTAAAGGCATAATTCTGCAGCCATTTGCTCATAGCGTAATAAGACAGGGGCCAGGCGATCAGATTAGCCAATAACACCCATTTAGTAAAATCCTGGATGAAATGGATCAGAAGTCCGCTTACTGAAGCACCTAGAACTTTTCTAATACCGATCTCTTTTATCTTGTGTTCAACAGCAAACGAAGACAGTCCTAATAATCCCAGGCAGGCTATAAATACCGCTAATCCACTGAATATTTTAAACAGTGTACCCATGTTTTCTTCAAATTTATACATTTTTTCGAAATCTTCATCCATGAAATGATATTCAATCGGATAATGTGTGACGAAGCTTTTCCAGATCTTTTTGATCTCTTTCACTGTCCCGGCAGTATTCCTCGGATCTATTTTAATATGAACGTAGTAGTAGTAGTCAGGAATTTTTGTAAGCAGAAGTGGACCGATCTCTTCAGTTGCAGCCTGATAACTGAAATCTTTTACAACCCCTATTATCTTCCCTTCTCTACCCCACATTGTAAATGGTTTTCCTACTGGATCTTCATACCCGATCCTTTTTACTGCAGCTTCATTTAGAATATAGTTATTAACATCATCTACCATCTCTGCTGAAAAAGATCTTCCAGCAATTAATTCAAGTTCAAATGTTTCAATGTAATCGTAATCTATCCCATCAAAACAGAAAATGGGATCATCACCCTCTTCCTGTCCTTCCCAGTTCAAACCACTTGCAACGTATCCTATATTATCTAAAGTGCTCCCTGATCTTGATACACTTTCTACTCCTTTTAACTTCAACAATTCTTCTTTAAATTCAGGAAATTTCTCAGAAACTTCGCCTCGCTGAATTAAATAGAGCATATTGTCTTTATTGAATCCCAACTCCCTGTTCCTCAGGTAATCCATCTGGTTATAAACTACTATCGTACTTACAATTAAAGCAATGGAAAGTGAGAACTGAATTAGAACGAGTACTTTACGAAAATTGCTTCCTTCTTTGCCTTTTGTAAAAACTCCTTTTAGGGTTTTCAGTGGATCGAAGGATGATAAGAAAAAAGCAGGATAACTTCCGGCTACTAAACCTGTAAGTAATGTTGCTGCTATAACAGCTGGTATAAGATACAGATCCCTGCTCCAATCGAAAATCACTTTGACATTTGCAAATTTTTCGAAAAATGGAATGATAAATTCCAGCATGATCAACGCTATGAACAACCCCATAAATGCCAGAATAACTGATTCTCCCAGAAATTGTCTGATCAAATTTTTCCTGGTAGCTCCGCCGATTTTTCTCATCCCAACTTCCTTAGCTCTGTTAGAAGATCTGGCTGTAGATAAATTCATGAAATTTATGCAGGCTATCAGGAGAACTATAATTCCTATAACAGCAAAAATATAGATGTACTGGATCGATCCTCCGCCATCCAGATCATATAAATGAATTTTACTGAGCGGCTGCAGCCATAGATTACACACTTTCTGATCCGGACTATGCTCATTAGCAACATTCCATATTTTATCATTCAATTCATCTATATCTGTACCTGCAATTGTCATGATATATGTTTCACCGCTTATATTGCCCCAGCGCCCAACAAACCCTACTTCAAGTTCATAAAAAATGTTTACCGAAAGCAGGAAATCATAATTAAATGAAGAATTTTCCGGAAAATCCTCAATTACTCCGGAAACCGTATAATCACGACTGTCATTCCGTCGGATAACCTTCCCCATCGGATCCTCATCTCCAAAATATTTTTCTGCCATAGAACGGGTAAGAACAATAGCATAGGGGTCATCCAGCATTGTTTCAATATCCGATTTTACAGCAGTTATATCAAACATCTTCAAGGCATCTGGATCGGTGAAGACCAGGTTGCCTTCCATAAATTTCTTATCACCATACACCATTAATCCAGAAGTACGGTAAAATCTGGCCGTATGGGTTATTTCCGGAAATTCTTCTACCAGAGTTGGTCCCGTAGGTTCTGGACTGGAAGCATAACGTTCAATTTCCGAACTTAGATGAAATTCTGTATTTACCCGGTATATCCTGTCATAATTATCATTAAATTTATCGTAGCTCAGCTCATATTTACACCAGAGGAATATTAAGATGCATACAGTAAAAGCGATCGATAATCCTATTATATTGATTACAGAGAAACTTCTGTCTTTAAATATCGCTCTAAGAGCAGATTTGAAGTAATTCTTCATTATAATTCTCCTATTCATATTTCAATGCTTTTACCGGATTAGCATTGGCCGATCTGATCGTTTTCAAACTTATTGTTAGCAAGGCTATAAGGATTGATAAAATAAACGATACTATGAAATATAATGGTTTCATCTCAATCTGATAAGCAAAGTTCTGCAGCCATTTCTGCATCAGGTACCAGGAGATGGGAATGGCTACAAAATTTGCCAGAATTACCCATCTTGTGAAATCCCTGGATAACAGCACAACAAGCTTACTGACAGAACTGCCCAGTACTTTTCTTATCCCGATCTCCTTGGTGCGCTGTTCAATTATGAAAGTTGCCAGCCCGAAAAGTCCCAAGCAGGAAACCAGAATTGTAAAGAATGTGAAATAGCTGAAGATCCTTCCGGTTCGCATTTCGCTGATGTACAGCTTTTCAATTTCTTTATCAATAAAGTGAACGTCGAAAGGATAATCGGGACTAAACTTCTGCCAGGCAGCTTCTACCTTTTTTAAAGAAGAATTTAAATTACCCTTTGCCAGCTTCAATATAACAAAATGATTATAATCACCAATTCTTATCGTCAGGGGCTCTATTTTTGTATGGATTGTTTTATAATTAAAGTCTTTCACTACTCCAATAATCTCACCTTTTACCTCATTATGTTCAAACCATTTGCCCACTGGTTCTTCCCAACCTAGAAATGAAGCAGCACTCTCATTAATTATGTAATTAACATTATCTGCCTCGCTCCTGTTGAAATTCCTTCCCTTTAGTATTTGAAATCCTATCGTACTAACAAAATCCTGATCCGTTGTATAAAAGTTCATCATCGCATTTTCGATATCTTCACCACCCTCCCAGGTAAATCCGCTCCAGAGATGAATTGTATTGGTAGGAATATCTGATGATCTCGTTACATTTAGTACTTCCGGCTGCTTCAGCCAGTCTTCCTTAAGTGCTTCAAAATTATCCTTTGCAGAAGCATTTAACTGAAGATACACCAGGTTTTCAGAGTCATAACCCGGATCGCGAGACTGAATAAATTTGAGTTGCGAAAACACAATAAATGTACTACTGATTAAAATTACGGCCAGGGCAAACTGAAAGATCACCAGAGCTTTCCTTAATCCTGCACTTTTTCGCCCTGTATTCCCCTTTATGGCTTTTACGGGATTATAAGCAGAGAGAAAATAGGCTGGATAACTGCCGGCAACCAGACCAGTTATCAGCACAAGAAGTGCCAGGCCACCCAGTAACTCAATATTTCCTGAATCCAGTAATCCAACCTGCTTTCCTGTAATATTATTAAAAACTGGGAGTGACAGCTCAACCAGCACCAGTGACAGGATCATTGCCAGAAAGGAAAATATCAGTGATTCACCCAGAAATTGTGCAGCCAAACTCTTCCTGCTGGCCCCGATAACTTTTCTCATACCTACTTCTCTGGCTCGAGTTCCTCCTCTGGCGGTACTCAAGTTCATAAAATTGATACAGGCGATCAATAATATAAAGATCGCAATATATGTGAAAATATACACATTGTTATTAATTTCTGAAGTTGTGTTGTTCATATCTATATCGAAATTTGAGCGTAAATGAATATCAGTTAAGGACTGCAGATAATACTTCGCGTTGAAATCCATTTCTTTTGCTGAGATTGCCTCGGCAATCTTGCTGTTCACCACTTCCGGATCTGCCTGCGGATGAAGAGTAAAATAAGCATTAAAATAGTGATTTCCCCAATCAAACGGCCCCATTAGCTGCATTGGCAGTAAAATATCAAATTCAAAATGTGTATTTAAAGGAAGATCTTCGATTACAGCTTTAACCACAGATTGTAATCTTCCTTCGAAAATATCAAATGATGCGCCGATCGGATCCTGATCCCCATAATATTTTTCAGCTATAGATCTCGTGATCACAGCAGAATAGGGATCAGCCAGAGCTCCTGTAATGTCACCTCTTATTACTTCCAATGAAAATACATTAAAAAAGGAGGAATCTGCGAAAGCTACCCGTTTCTCAAAATAACTCTTATCTCCAACTTTTACCAGTTCATCGCCACTATTTGGTCGGTACCTGGTGAATTCCTCGATTTCGGGAATTTCATCTTTAAGATATGGAGCAAACTCTCCAGGCGTAACAACTGCTTTAAATATTTTACCCCCCAGATCAGCATCAGCAACTAACCTGTAGATGTTCTCATGATTTGCATAAAATCTGTCATAACTGTTCTCATCCTGTACCCAGAGGATTATTAATATAAAACTGAACAGTCCAATAGCCAAGCCAGTTAGATTGATCAAACTGAATAATCTATGCCTGTAAATGTTACGAAAGGCTAACTTTAAATAATTTTTAAACATTGCTTACTCCCTTTATTTTTTCAAACCCCGTCAGAACAATTGTCCCGATTAATCTATAATTTTTATTTTTAAAATAACCTTCTTGCTACCAGGAAGTTTTCGAAGCAAACTTCCATACTGTCCTTCGACTCGTCTACACTAAATCTACGCCGGACATGCCGCTCAAAATGACAACATATTATCTCTTACTCCACAATGCAGTTTCCGAAGGATTTCTGCTAAATTCAATTTACACCAGTAAATTGGATATTACTCACATTTCAACACATCAGCAGGATTCATGTTCGCCGCTTTCCAGGTTTTTATGCCGATCGTTAGGAGCGCTACTGCACAGGTTATCAATCCAGAGAAAACAAATATCAATGGATCGATAACTGTTTTATACTTGAACCCATCCAGCCATTTGGTCATGAAATACCAGGCTAAAGGCCAGGAGATAAGATTCGCCAGTATCACCCAGTAAAGGAATTGACTGGATAGTTTCCAGATCAACCCTCCCGCACTGGAGCCCATGACTTTTCGTATACCAATCTCCAGCTTCCTCTGCTCAATTAAGAAGGAAGCTAAACCAAACAGCCCCAGACAGGCGATGAAGATACCAAGTCCTGCAAAGATTTTAAATAAAGTACCCGCCTTGATCTCTTCATTATAGGTATATTGAAAGGCATCATCCAGAAATCTATATTCAAAAGGGAAATCCGGGGATACGCTGAGCCAGGCCTGTTGAATCTTATCCACCGTTTCTTCTAAATCTCCACCGGAGATCCTCACAAGTATATAACGATAATAATTTGGTTCAATTGTTATTAAGAGAGGCTCAACCTCATATTGAAGAGGAAGAGAATTAAAATTTTCAACTACACCGATAATTTCATATCCTTCATCACCGATCTTCATTCCTATGGGGTCTTCAAGCTCCATCATTTCCAGGCTCGATTTGTTAACTATTACCGCATTATCGTCCGTTTCCAGATCTTCGGAAAAATTTCTTCCCTTAATAATTTTTAAGTCCAATAGATCTATGATATTCTTCTCGGCAGAAATAAATGCGAAGGCAGATCCTTCCTCACTCGATTTACCTTCCCAGGTTATGCCTCTCATTATAGACCACACCTGATTAGGAAGACTGGAGATTCTGGAAATATTCTTTACCGCTGGGATCTGTTGGCATTCTGCTTTGAAAATATCGAATTTTTCAGAGATGTTTTCATTTATCCGCAGGTACAATAAGTTTTCCTTATTAAATCCCAGATCTTTATTCTGCATATATTTCAACTGGGAATAAATTACACCTGTTCCAATCAGAATAGAAATAGCCAGAGTGAACTGTATTATCACAATAACAGTTCTCAATTTGATCCCTTTTTTCCCGGAAGTGATCCCAGATTTGAATATTTTCACCGGTGCCAATGAAGATAACATAAAAGCCGGATAGCTTCCGGAAATTATTCCAACCAGGAGCAGCAATGCTGCAAGAATAGAAATATTATTTGCATTTAGAATATTGAACTCGATTGTTCTGCCTATAATTTTTTCAAAGTAAGGAAGTGAAAGTTCCAGCATTAACAGCGATATAAAAAATGCAATAATTGTGTAGAAAATAGATTCTCCCAGAAATTGCATGATCAAAGCCTTTTTCTGAGCTCCCGAAACTTTTCTTATCCCAACCTCGCGCGTCCTTTTGGTAGCTTGCGCCGTTGCTAAATTCATAAAATTTATGCAGGCAATTACCAGTATAAGAATCGCAATACTGCTGAAAATATAGATGTATTTTTGCGTTGTCGGCGTACCATCAACAGAATAAAGATGTATGTTTCTTAATGATTGCAGTCTGGCACCGGATTGCTCCCCGATATTATCTTTCATTAACTTATCAATCTTTGTTTCAACTTCATTTATATCTGCATTTTCTCTAACCAGGATAAAGGTCTCCATCCAGTGAGAATACCATTCATCCATCTCTTCTGGTGCTACTATACTGTTTAGATTTACGATGCAGTTGAACTTATAATCTGTAAATTGAGGAGTATCTTCAAACACGGCAGTAACAACCATTTCATGTTTATTATCCATTAAAAGAGGCCTGCCAAGAGCTTCATCTTCCCCGAAATATTTTTGGGCCATGCTGGCTGAAATAGCAATAGAGTTCAGATCATTTATCGCAGTTTCTGGATCCCCCTGAATTACATTTATACTGAAGATCCTGAAGATTGAAGGAGACGCAGCGAATACATTTCCTTCTTTAAAAACTTTATCCTCAAATCTAACAATTGCCCTTGTTTCTACAAAATGAGTCGATTCTAAAACCTCAGCTAAATTTTCGCTGGAAGCTAATTTCAATGGATATGGTGTTGATTCATTGACACTGATTTTCCCGTCCATGGTAAACAGTTTGTTGATCCTGTATATCTGTTCAGCTTTGCTGTTATTCCTGTTGAAGTTCAACTCCTCCTGCACAATTGTAAAGATCAGAATGATACTGGCAATACCTACAGCTAAACCCAATATATTGATCAAAGAATATTGTTTGTATCTATAAAGGTTTCTAAAGGCAGTCTTAATATAATTTTTTATCATGCTAATTCCTTCAATTATTTATTAGTAGATCGACAGCAAATTCCAGTTGCCTATCAACCCCATTCTCGATATCCTCTTCTGTCTGTTCTACCCTGATATCAGGAGGAATTCCCAGCCATTCCCAGGGTAATCCATCATATCTGCGAAGATCTACTGTTCCCACATCAATCATTTTTCCACTGGGCAGGAAATATTCTGTAACAGCTTCCGGAGGTTCACTGGTCCCACCTGCACTACCGCCACCCGTTGTATCTCCTATTGCTGTTACATTGGGCAGTTGCTTCAGAACTTCAGTACAAAGTTCGCCGGCACTGAAAGTTGAACCATTGATAATTACAACAACAGGATTTGTATAAGTGAATGGACCCTGAGGTAGAAAAGGTGGTAATATCCATTCTTCACCCAGAACGTAAAATCCTGGTTTCTCAAGCGGTTCAGTAATGAACCTTGATACTACTGCTTCAACATTATGATAAGCTCCACCACGCTTCTGTCTAATGTCTATAATCAAGCCATTTGTATTCTGCAGATGATCCAGTATTACAGGAAATTCTTCCGTTAAATAATTCTCGTGGAAATCGGAGAGGAAAACATAGCCAATATTATCTGGAAGTATGCCATATTCAGCACTTCCGCTTTCTGTAACCGTAAGTTCCGAATCAAAATAAGATCGAACCACAAATGGACTGTAGGCATGTCTGTCGCGAAAATGTCTCTCAGGATAAAAAGGATATACTTCTCCTCCGCCTTCTGTACAATATATTACATGCCCATCTTTCAACAAGGCTAACATGTCATGCAGAACCAGGTAGAACTCGTCCCCTTCTGCTCCTTCGGCTCTCGGCAAGTATTCCGCATAAACTGAATCCCAGTTAATTCCTTTAAAGTCAAGATACGGGTACACATCGTTGATCCTGTTCCAGGCTGCCTCAAAATCTTCCACATTCCAATTCTTCTCTGCCGGTTGAATAAGAAGATTCTCGCAGCTGAAAA
The DNA here is from genome assembly GCA_942491655.1 of Cloacimonadaceae bacterium (SeqCode). Lineage (GTDB taxonomy): Bacteria > Cloacimonadota > Cloacimonadia > Cloacimonadales > TCS61 > SDB. Next base: position 109,517 of record CALOBL010000010.1, on the reverse strand, counting down.
TTAAAATTAACACTATTGCGATTAACAGAATTTTAATGATTCGCATCTTCTCTCCCTAAAATTTAAAGGTGATCCCACCGGTAAAATTGTCGCTTACAGCCATTAACGGTTCCCATTCATTAATCCTGAAAATTTCTGATCTGTAAGAGATTTTAATAGAGATGTTGTGATAAATTAAATACCTTATCCCCAGGTCGAGTACCGAATTTGATCCGGTGAAAAGAGTAAGCAGTTTTGCCGGAGATTCATCATCCTCTTCGCTATCTACCATCCTTAACCCGAAGGAGAGGAGAGAAACATTAAAAGAGGATTCAACCAGGAATTTTGAATTTAACGGCAAAGTGGCAGCAGCATTAAATGAGCCTCCAATAAGATATGCAAAAGATTGAGCATAATCAAATCCGGAAACAGCAATATCCGGTTTGTTATATAAAACGTTCGTATCTACCGAAGGTCCAAGCCAGAGATAAAGATCTTTCCCCAGAAACTCCCTTTTCTTTAACGAATACAGAAACTTCTGGGAAATTGAAAACTGGAGAATTTCAGTTGAAACATTATGATTGCTGATCTCGGAAGAATTTCTGTATTCCATCTCCAGATTGTAGACGTATTTGCTATGTTCCCTTGCCCAGCTTATGGCTATTAAGGGCAGATCTCCAGAATACTTTTCCCGAGAAATATATTCGTCTTTTATGGAAAACCCACCCAAACCTCCCGTAATAGTAATCCCGGATGGATAATAGTTTCCTTCCATTCCTTCCAGATCAGATACAATTGAACTGAAGGATAGTAATAATATAAAAACTATCACAAATATTCTCATATTCGCCCCTTTTTACCTTTTAAAATCGCGTTAAGCAGACTCAGAAATTTAATTTTGCTTAATAGACTTGCAGTTTCCGAAGGAAATCTGCTAAATTCAATTTGTGCAAACAAATTGGATATTACTCATACTTCAGTGCTTCTGCCGGATTCATGTTAGCGGCAGAGATCGTTCTGGAACTAATCGCTATAAGAGCTATTAAAATACTTATCACACTTGCGATAATAAATATCCCAATATCAAGTTCTGTTCTATAGGCAAAACTCTGCAGCCATTTCTTCATACCAAAATAGATCAACGGCCAGGCAATAATGTTAGAAATTAAGACCCACTTCATAAAATTCATGGTCAGCAACTCCACGATTGTACCGGTTGAAGCTCCCAGTATTTTCCTGATGCCGATCTCCTTGGTTCTCTGTGTTATAGTAAAACTGGCTAGTCCGAATAAACCAAGGCAGGCGATGAAAATTGCCAGTAACGAGAAAATATTTACTATTGATCCGGTGATCTGATCACGATTGTATATTGCATTGAATTCATCATCCATAAAGGAATAGCTGAGCGGATAGTCCGGATATACATCTTTCCAGACCTCTTCTACATGTTTCATGGCAGCGTCTACCTGCCCCGGGGCTATCCTGCCGACAACTATACTGCCGGGAAACTGAATCATCGGGAAAATTATTACCGGTTCGATATTCTGATGCATTTCAATGAAATTGAAGTCTTTTACAACACCCGAAACATAGGTTCCGGTGGAATCTCCCGGTCCAAAGAAAAACCTTTTCTCCAGCGGATTTTCCCAACCCAGCTCTTTTACGGCGGTTTCGTTGATTATTACTGTCGCATTCTCCCGGGTCATGTTTTCAGGAAATTTCTCACCTTCCACAATTTCCATTCCCAGTGCATCAAAAGTGTCTCCGCTGAAACTTACCCGGCTCATTATCCAAATATCATCTTCAGAAGCTCCCTCCGGTATGATACCGGTTCTTCCGAATGTTCTACCCGGTACATTCCCTGCGGTAGCAACTTTTTCAAAAGCACTATGTTTTGCCAGCTCATCCTTAAATAAAGTAATATTCTGTCCCATGATATTATCAGCCATATCGAACAGGATAACCTGCTCTCTGTCATAACCAATATCCTTGGTCTTGATATACTTCAACTGCTTCTGAACAACTGCTGTGGAACCGATCAACGCGATCGATAAAGTGAATTGAAAGATTACCAGTACCGTGCGTAGCCCAGTCCCTTTCTTACCTGAGTTAAACGAACCTTTTAGAACTGTGGTAGGTTTATAACCGGAAAGAATCAGTGCGGGATAAAAACCGGAAATGATTCCAACGATAACCAGAAGTGATAATAGGAAAAACGGAACCAGCCAGTTCCCAAAAAGGTTCAACCCGATGGAAGTGTTATTAATATTATTCAACCAGGGCAGCACCATTTCTGCAGCCGGTATTACCAGAAGTAACGAAATGAAAGTAATAACCAGAGATTCTCCCAGGAACTGCCTGATCAGATGACCGCGGTCCGAACCCAGAACTTTTCTCATCCCTACTTCCCGGGCTCTCTGCACACTTTTGGCAGTAGAAAGGTTCATGTAATTTACGGAAGCGATCACCAGCACAAGAATTGCAATTGCTGCAAAAATATAAATATTATTGATATCACCTTTATTTGTGATCGAGCCATCAAAAATTATATCAGTAGATCTTAAATGTACATCATTCAAAGCCTGCAGGGTAATGTCAAAATTCTCTCCTACGTTGTTATCACGAGCCAGTTGGGTCAATTTCTCATCCCATCCCGTCATATCAACGTTGTCATGAAACCGGATATATGTCGGCATCGCGATCATCTGCCAGCTTTCGATCCAGATAGGCTGCTGGGCATTTTCCGGCTGATTAGCTCTGGCCTGGGCAATTCGGGTGGCAAAAGATTGTACAGCAGTAAAGCTTAAAGAAGTATTGTCAGGGGCATCCTCCATGATTCCCGTTACGGTCAAGTCATAACCATCGCCTGTCCTCACAACTTTATTCATGCCGCTTTCTTCACCGAATATCCTTTCCTCTTCTGTTCTGGTCAGTACAATGGTGTAGGGATCTTTCAAGGCTGTGGCAGGATCTCCTACCAGCAGTTTATAACCAAAAAAATCAAAGAAATTTGCATCCGCCGAATACATCTGCTGCAGATAAATGGACGGAGTATCATCATAGGTTACCAGAACCTGTCCTCCCTGGGTAGCACGCAGAAAATCCTTAACCTCAGGAAATGCTTCCGGAATGGCAGGACCCAGGGCAGGTACTGTAATACCAACTCGCTGACTGTTGGTTCCCATAGCTTTATCAATTGTAAGTACACGATATATTTTATCTTTGTCAGGATACATAGTTTCAAAAGACAGCTCATATTGAATAAATAGCAGGATGATCAAACAGCAGGTCATACCGATTGTTAAACCGGCAATATTTATAAATGAAAAACCCTTTTGCCTGAATATATTTCGGAATGCAATCTTTAAATAGTTTATGAACATGCCACCCCCCACTTATTAATATTTAATAAATAGCAATTTCCATACCACTCTCCTATTTGACTAAAAATTCAGTAATAGCAGGTTTATCCGCTCTTCCATAATATTTGTATCGTTCGAATTTGCAACATAACCGTCCGCTGAAGTACACCCAAATAATATAACTCTTCACAAGTTTTACTCGATAACTGAAAGGTTAGAATATGGAGTAAAATCCAGATTGAGATTAAGCTTAAGTTTGAGGTTATATTACATCTCGTTACGAAATCCTGCCGTGGAGAATACCATAGTTCCACTTCGTAACACTTACCTGGTTCCTAAACTTTTAAACTGTTTATTTTTAATTTTCTATATTTATGAGAACGACTGTTCTTTTCGAAAAACAGAAAATGCAAAACAGGAAATTAAAAACTAAAACAGATGAGAATTTCGGTCTTTTCTCCTTTTCACTCCCTCGGCACAAAACGAAAGACCGGAGGAAAGATTAGTAAATACACTGTCACCTTTCTTGATGTCATAAGTTTAAATTTGTAGCTGTTTATTTTTAATTTTCTATATTTATTAGAGCGACGTTTTTTTGAAAAATAGAAAAATACAAAACAGGAAATTAGAAACTAAAACAGATGAGAATTTCGGTCTTTTCTCCTCTTCTCCCCCTCAGCACAAAACGAAAGACCGGAGGAAAGATTAGTAAATACACTGTCACCTTTCTTGATGTCATAAGTTTAAATCTGTAACTGTTTATTTTTAATTTTCTATATTTATGAGAACGACGTTTTTTTTGAAAAATAGAAAAATGCAAAACAGGAAATTAGAAACTAAAACAGATGAGAATTACGGCCTTTTCTCCTCTTCTCCCCCTCAGCACAAAACGAAAGACCGGAGGAAAGACCAAAAATACACTGTTACCTTGCTAGTTGTCACAAGTTTAAATTTGTAGCTGTTTATTTTTAATTTTCTATATTTATTAGAGCGACGTTTTTTTGAAAAAATAGAAAATGCAAAACAGGAAATTAGAAACTAAAATAGATGAGAATTACGGCCTTTTCTCCTCTTCACTCCCTCGGCACAAAACGAAAGACCGGAGGAAAGATTAGTAAATACACTGTCACCTTTCTTGATGTCATAAGTTTAAATTTGTAGCTGTTTATTTTTAATTTTCTATATCTATGAGAGCGACTGTTCTTACTAAAAAAATAGAAAATGCAAAACAGGAAATTAGAAACTAAAAGCGATGTGAATTACTGCCTTTTCTCCCCTTCTTTCCCTCAATCTAACCAGGTCACTCCGTTCATAACCGTACAGCTAACATCCTATTGCGTGCAGTTTTTATTCTACCCTGAAAAGTTAATCTCCTTGCCCATATGACATTAGCTGGTTGGTCTTTCTTTTGCTTATAAAACAAGCTCCGGAGGAGTTTAATGGTTAAGAATTATGGAAAAATGCTTTCAGAGATATGTTTCGGAAAATGTTTTCTAAGTTGTAAATATTATCCGCATTGCTTTCACCCTATTGCGAAGAAGAATACTACTAAGTACTTCCATACTAGGGTCAGTTGAATATAAAATGAGTATTTAAAAATTAATTATAATAGGAACAGGAGATTAAAACATGAAGACAGTCTTTTTTGCATCACTGATCATTATTTGTATTATTCCCAGCATTTTCGCTCAAAAGGTAGATTTCTCTATCAATTTAGCATGTGATGGCCTGGTTCACACAAATAATTCCACTGCTATCGATAAAGATGGAAATATCTTTGCGGCAGGCGGAACAAGAAATGGACTTAAAGTAACAGGCGATGCTTTCCAATCTAAATACAATGGTGACAGCGGTGGTAGAGCCGGTGGTGATATATATTTAATGAAATTATCTTCTGAGGGAGAAATGATCTACTCAACCTATATCGGAGGTTCGCAGGATGAGTATTATTGCAATCAGATTACTATCGATAAGGCTGGTAATGTTTACGTAGGCTTTACAACAGACTCACCTGATTTGCCAGTATCAGATAACGCATACCAAAAGTTAAACCACGGTGAAAATGATCATTATATCATTAAATTCAGTAATAATTGCAAGTATCTTGCTTCTACTTATCTGGGAGGAGCCCAAAGTGATCACTGGACAAAGCTGGGGGTCAACAATGATACTCTTTATTTAGTTGGCTGTACAAAATCAGAGGACTTCCCCATTACACCGGACGCAATTCAGCCAAAATACAATACCTGGGGTGGCACAGATGAAGACAAACAATGGATGGAAAAGGATATCACAATTACTGCCATGTCTCTCGAACTGGATAAAGTTTTATATTCAACTTATCTGGGTGGTGATAATTATGAAAACGCCAACTCCTTCACCTTTGATGGAAAAGGTAGAATACTTCTATCTGGTTCCACCAAATCGGAAGATTTCCCTACGTCAGAAGTATGCTATGACGTTTCCTACTCAGGTGACTATGATGGATTTCTTACAGTCATCAACCCCAGCTTAAGCGAGATATTATATTCAACCTTTATAGGTGGTGACAAAGCTGATAACTTCCACTCAATCGCTTCAAGAGATCTCAATAGCATAATTCTGGTCGGTGACACCCAGTCTCCCGATTTCCCCATTACTGCCAATGCCATGAAGCAGAATATCGACGGTGTGCAGGATGCGGTTATTGTTAGATTAGATATAAACAGCAACGAGCTGGTCTATTCTACCTACCTGGGTGGTGCTGGAGGAGACAGCATAAAAGAAATTGAATTAACTGAAGATAACAAATGTTTACTCGTCGCTTTAACAGCTTCCAGTGACTTTCCTGTAACAGCATTTTCCAGGCCCACCGTCGGTAAACCTGATATAGCTGTTTTACAACCTATGAAACGCTTTTTATAAAAGATGAACATTTTAAAAACACCCACTTACCTTGGTGGTACTCAGAATGAGTACATGGTTAAATCCAGTTACACTGGCGACGATAAACTATTTCTAACATTTACTAGCACCTCAGAGGATTTTCCTGTAACCATAAAATATGCCGAAAAAGATAGTACGAATATAAATACTTTAGTGAAGTTTGATATGAACAATTCAGAAAGTAAAGCAACAAGCCTCTCTGATCAACAAAAGGATTCAACCACCCCAGAACGACTTGAAGTTTATGATTACACATTTGGTTTTTCCACTTATCTTTCGCACACTGATAAATATGCCTCAGGTTTCGATATTTATACCGATAGCGAAGGTTATACTTATATTTCAGGGAAATACCAGAGATAAAAATTTTCCTGCTACAGAAGGAGCCTATCAAACACAGCTTAAAGGTTCAGCTGATGTTTTCGTAGTAAAATATACACCCGAAGGTGAAATAGTTTTTGCCACATTAATTGGTGGTACAAAAAGAGAACATCATTCAGCGAATAACGGTTGATGAAGCAGGATATATCTATCTAGCAGGGGGAACACATTCTTCCGACTTTCCAGTTACTTCAGGAAGCTATGACAATAGTTTCAATGGTGAAGGTACCTGGGCTGGCGATGTTTTCTTAACTAAATTGAATCCAACCGGAACTGAAATTATTTTTTCTACATTTATTGGTGGTGAAGTTGAAGAAACAGTAGGAACAGAAGGTCTCCAGATTGATTCTAAAGGTAATATAATTCTTGTAGGAACGACCCGCTCTCATGATTTTCCTCTAACAAAAGGTGTAATTAACAAAGAGAATACTCAGATGCATGGTTTCCTTTCTAAATTTAGTCCCGATGGTGAAAAGCTTCTGTTTTCCACTTTCTTTGGAAGCAGTCCATATGAAGGTATTTCAGGACTTGCTATTGATGACAAAGATAATATTTATATAATGGGTGGTACTTTTACAGCAGACTTAGCAGTTACAGAGAATGCTCTTCGAAAAGAAATGATGTTGCCTAAAGCACAAGGAGAAATAGATCATTATATTGCAAAAATAAACGCCAGCGATAATGAAATTTCCTACTTAAGCTATTTCGCAGGAAGAGGATGGCCGATTTCATCTATAAAGTGGACAAAGCCAAACAGATTGATGGTATGTGCCAGCGCTATGGAAGAAGGTATGCCAGTTACTGATAATGTTATAAGTAAAAAAGGGGAAGGTGTGCGGAATTGCTTTATATCGGTATTTAATTCTGAAACTATGGCCTTAGAATACTCGACTATGTTTGGAGGAAGCGATGTCGATAATATTATGTCTGCACATTTTCTTAATAAAGATACTATTGTTATTGGAGGAATGACAAATTCTTCAGATTTCCCACTTACTGAAAATGCCTTATATTCAGACTATCCTACTGGTGAAAAGACTTTTAATAATACTTTCCTGGGCCGGAGAAAGTCATTTATTTCGGTTATCGATATTAAAAATAGTAAACTACTTTACTCAACCTACTTCGGCTCATGCTTTCTATTTTATATTCACCCCGATGAAAATGGGAATATCAGTTTTGTTGCAGAAGCAGGCCAGAAATCACAAGCAGGGATGACAGGTTTTCCTGTAACTAACAATGCCATTGAACCTCCCTCTTATACTATGGTAGGTCGATTGTTGTTAAATGCAGAACCTGAACCGAAAAAAGTAATTGTAGAAAGTTCCTGTTGAAGATGACCATTCTGGAAAGCTATGTAGGAGAATATGAGCTAATTCCGGGATTTATTCTGACTATTACCAAATATGATAATCAATTGAAATTGCAAGTAACTGGACAAGGGGAAGCTCCTATAATCCCAATAGCCCAAAATTTATTTGTTATAAAAGATATTGAAGATGCAGAAATTACCTTTAACCTGAATGACGCTGGAGAAATTGAGAGTATGACTTTGAACCAGCATGGAATGGACAATGTTTGTAAGAAGCTGGAAGATTAAGATGATTTTATTAATCTCAGGAATCGTTTGAATTTTGCTCGGGTAAATAATGAATTATCAAACTATACGAAAAAGCTTAGGTCAGCTCATGATCTTACTGGTCATAATTTTGGCTGTTACTCAACCGATCTATGCGCAAATAAAATCGGAATCAAATAAATCTGATTCCATTCAGCATATTCTTACTAAAGCAGTAAATGATGGTAAAGCACCCGGAATGATTGCAGCAATTATCTCAAGTGAAGGTGTAATTGCCATAGCTTCTGCAGGAGAGCGTAAAGCGGGTTCTGGTATTGCGTTTACCACTAATGATGTGGTGCATCTGGGTTCATGTGGAAAAGCAATGACCGCCACAATGATTGCCACTTTGGTAGCAGAAGGGAAGCTTAGTTGGGACACAAAACTGATAGAAGCTATTCCTGAACTAAAAAATAATATTCATACTGATTATCATAAAACTACACTTTGGCAACTACTTACTCATCGTGCTGGTATTCCTAAAGATCCAATTGACTGGGATGCATATGCTGATCAAAAGATATCAAAGAAAGACGATTTTCAATTTTAGAAGATAATTTAAAACTTGCTCCAGCATACACTATGAAATGGATGAATTCCATTATTCTAATTTTGGATATGTAGTTGCCGCTTGTATGGCAGAACAAATAACGGGCTTAAGCTGGGAAGTTTTAATGAGAGAGCGTTTATTTGAACCGCTAGGTATGACTACTGCCGGGTTTGGAGATCCTGTAAAGAATAAGTCAACAGATCAACCCTGGGGGCATAAAAAATCATGGTTTGGAAACAAATGGAAACCTAGTAGAGCATATTATGGTGAAGTTATAAGTCCTGCCGGTCGGGTTCACTGCAGCGTAGAAGACTGGGCTAAATTTATTTCTCTTTGGTTAACAAGCGAAAACCCAATTCTGGAACGCAAGTATTTAGACAAATTAATCGAACCTGTTGGTAACCACTTCTACGCCGGTGGCTGGGGTGTTGCAGAATATGAATGGGCAAAAGGAATTACCTTTAACCATGCCGGATCCAATGAAATTTGGTATGCTTCAGTTTTAGTCACTCCAAAATTAGATAGAGCTTTTGTGGTGGCTACAAATTCATGTGATTTTGGTTCTACACCAGATGTTTGCTTAGATATAACGAATATGATGATTAGGATGGAGCTCAACCAAGTAAATGAAAGGATGGAAAGCGATGAAAACATTGAAAATAATACCTCTGGTAGTACTATGATATCGAATGAAATATTAATACCAAGTTCCTGGATTGGAGCAATTAAAATGGGTGATGAGAATCCTGATTTAGTTTTCAACCTTTTGTCGCCCCCCAGCAGCAAATAGTCCACCAGGAAGCCAATTAACAAGCTATAAAGTCCTAAAAAGTGAAAAAAAGAAAACATACTATCAGATAGCCCCGCCCCACCGCATAAAAAAACGCACCCCCAACAAAGAAAAAATAAAAAAAGAATGAATAAGGAGGAGGAGAATAATCATCACCGCCGCCTACTACTATTTAAAGAAAATAACGATTAAGAAAATATTAAACATGAAAACACCTCTCCAAATTAAGAAGCAGCAAGTGCACACTTCGAGCTCTATCCGCAACCCCAAGACCGAGAAGCCCCGGAGAACCTTATCTAAATATATAAACATGAAAACAACTCTTCTCTACCATATCTACTCCACTTTTCTTTTGGAAAGAAATTATAAAATCATTACACCCCATCACCACACTGGGCCCAACACAACCCCAATATTTACCTCCCCCGAATCCAATCCCCCCCCCAGCAATATCCCCTCCACCCCCCCGGTTGTTTGGCCGTACGGCGGAAGGAACTAAACAAAAAAATGTCCCTCCTCCCCCCCGGCAGTTCCCTTCTAATCCCCTGCAGCCGCCATAGTTCATGAATTCGCTCATACAGTAGTACTGAACATACGAGAACATGGATTGGCAGGATTGCCAAATTGGCTAAATGAAGGTTACGCTTATTACGAAGCAGATCAACTAACCGATAATCAACGTAAATCAATCCAATCCAGTTTATTAAATAAAACAATTCCTTCCTGGAATGAGTTAAAAGAAGCCAATACTGTTCAATTTGGAGATATGGGTGGATATGGATTTTCGGTAACAATTATTGAGTTTCTCGTTCAAACTTATGGCTTTGATAAACTGAGGCAATTCATCCTTGAACCTGAAAATGTAGAGAAAATTTATGGAGTGATGGAATTAGATCTGGAAAATATGTGGCTGGATTATTTGATAAAAAATGGAAGGAAGTAAGATGAATAAACTGATCATAGTAGTGCTGGCAGCCCTATGTTTTGTGAGTTGTACCCATGTTGAAAAGAATGTTTTTGAAACAGAAAACGCTTATTTCGGATTAAAACCACCCGGCTTAATTCCGGAAGTATTTGCACCAGGTATTGTTTCTGATTCCACCTGGGCCGAACATTGCCAGGTAGCTATTTCCCAAAAGGGAGATGAGATCTTCTGGTCTGCCTGGACAGCAGAATTTAAATCTGAAGATGGTACCAAAAATACTGAGCAATTATTTTATTCCAGATTTGAAAATGGATTTTGGACGAAACCCAAAATTACAGAGTTCACAAAAAATAACAGACATGGTTTAAACGGCGGACCGGTGTTTTCTCCGGATGGAAATAGATTGTACTTTTATCAGGTAAAAAGTCCCTGGGTTTCATCTGGCATGAATACCTATTACGTTAAAAAAATAGATGGGAAATGGAGTGATGCACCAATAGATATTGGACAACCATATAATACAGAAGAACAAGACTATAGCCCCATATTCACCTCTAAAGGAATTGCTTATAAAAACCTATTTGGGAAAATTTCAAAGTACAGTTATGATAATGGCAAATTTACTTTAATTGATACCCTTCTGATACATAAGGATTTTCGCCCGGTATGGAATTTTTATATGTCTCCAAAGGAAGAATATGTAATTTTTGCAGCGATGCATGAAGGAGGATATGGGGACGTTGACTTATATATTAGTTTCAAAACCACAGATGGCAAATGGGGGTATCCAGTCAAGATGGGAGATCAGATTAATACTGAGCTAAGAGAACGCTTTCCAACTGTATCTCCCGACGGGAAATACCTGTTCTTCATGCGGCATACACCAGGGCAGGATTTCTTCTGGGTTTCAACTGAAATTATTGAAAATCTGAGATCTAAAAAATAGGAGAAAACGTGTTTAAAAATTACTTGAAAGTCGCTGTTAGAAACGTCTTACGTCACAAAGGATTTTCTGCCATCAATATGATTGGACTGGCAATTGGAATTGCCTGTAGCATTCTAATTTTCTTGTGGATCCAGGATGAATTAAGTTATGATAGTTTCCATCAGGATGCTGACCGAATCTTCATGGCCGGGATTGAATATAAAATGGGTAATCAGGAAGGTCGGGTAAACAAAACGAATCCCCCGCTTGCTCCAACGATGATGGCTGAGATCCCGGAAATAGAGAGCGCCACTCGCTTTCTGCATGCTGTAAACAAACTTGTAACCTATAAAGATACTGATGTCAGCTTTTTGGAAAATGGAATTTACTATGCCGATTCCACTATCTTTAATGTTTTTACGATTCCACTTATTACAGGTGATCCCACCGATCTTCTAACCCGCCCGAAAACCATGGTCATCACAGAGGAAATTGCGCAGAAATATTTTGGTGATGAAGATCCTATTGGTAAAACACTGGTATTTGATAATACAGCGGATCGTGAAGTAGTAGGGGTAGTAAAAGCATGGCCAGCCAATAGCCATTGGCACTTTGATATGCTGGCTTCCATGGTCACAATTACTGCAGCTACCGATGACTCCTGGCTTAGCAATTACGTAAATACTTATTTCAAAATTAGAGAAGGTACAAGCATTGATGTAGTACTTCCCAAAATTAACGAGTTAATCGAGCGCAACAAAAATCCCTTACTTGAAGCAGTACTTGGCATGACGATAGAAGAGTGGGAAGCCCAGGGAAATAGAAGCAATCATTTTGTTACTCCAGTCGAAGATATTTATCTTCACGGCTCAACTATGGATCCTATTGGTAAGTCTGGAGATATTCGCTATGTGTATCTTTTTGCTGTTATTGGTTTTTTCATTCTATTTGTAGCCTGCATTAATTTCATGAGCCTTACAACAGCTCGCTCAGCAGTCCGAGCCAAAGAGATAGGAGTTCGCAAAGTTTTTGGATCATCTAAAAGAAGCCTCATTTGGCAATTTTTAATAGAATCAATATTAATAACATTATGCGCTATGTTTATAGCTGTTGTATTTATTGAAGTACTTCTACCTCATTTTAATAATTTTACAGATAAATCTCTCGATTTAAATTTTGCCAATATTGCTACAATTCCAGCTTTGCTGATTATGGTAGTTGTAGTAGGCTTGATGTCTGGGAAGTTATTCAGCAGTTTCGCTTGCTTCGTTTAAAATTCTTTCTATTCTAAAAGGAAGTTTATTCAGCAGAAAAAACAACACCTGGTTCCGCAATCTATTAGTACTCTTCCAATTTTCCATTTCCATTTTGGTGATTGTGTGTACCATTATAGCCTACAACCAGATGAATTATATAAAAAACAAGAAACTTGGTTTTAAAAAGGAGCAGCTCCTGGTTATTGATAGAGCCAGCATCCTGGGAAATGATATCGGAATTTTCAAAGAGGAACTGCTCAAGAATCCAGCTATCAAATATGCCAGTGCTACCTATCATATTCCAGGAACAGTTGCCAGTGGTCAGTCGTTCGTAACTGAAGACTCAGCTCCGGGCGAACTTATTGAACTTCGGTTGCTTTGTGGAGATTTCGATTACCTGGATGCAATGGGAATAAAACTTGTGTCTGGAAGGTATTTTTCTGAAGATATTCATTCTGATGATAATAGTGTTGTTGTTAATGCCTCCGCTGTTAAACGTTTAGGTTTCAATGATGCAATTGGCCAAAAGATTCTTGTGCCAAATTCGCAAGATGAACTTGTTATCATAGGCGTGGTAGAAGATTTCCACATCTCTTCCTTACATCAGAAGATCGAACCGATAATCATGCTACATCCTGGCTCTGCCTGGGATCAGTACATGGCTGTGCGCATACAACCCGCAAATGTAGCAGCTACTTTACGATACATAGAAAAGACCTGGGATCATTTTACCGGTGCTCAACCATTTGAGTACTTTTTCATGGATTCATTTTTTGAAAATCTTCACAAATCTGAACGACGAACTAGTCAATTCTTTACCATTTTTGCTGCTTTGGCTATCTTTATTGCCTGCCTTGGTCTATTTGGTCTGGCTGCTTTCACAGCTGAACAGAAGACCAAAGAGATTGGCGTTCGAAAAGTTCTGGGAGCTTCTATTACCAGTATCGTGTCAATTTTGCTGAAACAATTTACCAAATGGGTTATATTGGCTAATATCATTGCCTGGCCGATCGGGTATTTCATCATGAAAAGCTGGCTACAAAATTTTGCTTATCATATTGATATTAGAATCGGATATTTCTTACTCTCTGGTTTGATAACACTTCTAATTGCCATAACTACAGTCAGCTATCAAGCAGTAAATGCAGCGATTAAGAATCCTGTAAATGCCTTGAATTATGAGTAAAAAGATGATTTTAAGTTTTCATAAAAATAATTTAATAAGCTTAGACTGTTTTATCCAAACAATGGATAAGAAACCTGAAAATTCGCAACCTTACCTAATGACTGTTTTGCAGACATTTGGAAGGTTAAGTAAAAAAAATCACTATGCAGTTTCCTGAAGAAAATCTTTCCTCTATATTGTGGGAAGCTGTTGAGTAAAGGAGTTATAATGTTAAAAAATTATCTAAAAATAATCTTTAAGAACCTCAAGAAGCATAAGACATATTCTTTGATAAGTATTTCCAGTTTATCTATTGGTATTGCAGTAAGTATATTACTATTTTTATATGTAATACAAGAATTAAGCTTCGATAGATATCACGAAAAAGCTGACAATATCTATAGATTGTGTCAGGAAGAATATCCTTTTCAGGCACCGGGTGCAGGAAAAGTGTTAGCAGACAATTTACCGGAAATTAAACAGTATGCGAGAATTCTTCCCAGAGATAATATCCTTTTTCAGTTGGATGACCAAAAATATATGGAGGATTTTGTAGCCTGGACAGATGCTGAATTATTCGATATTTTCTCGTTTGAGTTTATTGATGGAAATGCTCAAAATTCACTTCAGGAACCTGGTACAGTTGTCATTAACGAAAAAATTGCACATAAATATTTTGGGGACGAAAATCCCATTGGTAAAAAGTTTATGGTAGAAGGTGAATACGATTATACTGTTGTTGGCGTTATAAAGAATATGCCTCAAAATTCACATTATATCGCTAATATTTTCATGACTCTTGCTGATGGGGACAAAATGTTTGGTAAAGACTGGATGGATAGTTGGGGATGGGAAAATTTTCATGTCTATTTTGAAATGCAGGACCAGTTTTCGAAACCGGATCTGGAAGCTAAAATCTCTAAACTCATGAACGAAGTCAGCAATACCGATGATCCTGAAAAATTTACACTTCAAAACCTGAAGAACATACATCTTTACTCAACGCACATGTTAAGAGATATTCAACCACAAAATAGTATTACCTATGTGCTTATTTTTTCAGCAATTGGTTTACTAATATTGCTTATAGCTTGTTTTAATTTTATAAACCTGTTTATTGCCCATGCCACAACCCGGGTTCTGGAAATGGGAATTCGTAAAACCTTTGGTGCTACCCGTAAACAAATAGCGGAGCAATACATAATTGAATCGATGATAGTGTTCTTTATATCGTTCGCGTTGGCATTAATTATTGTAGAGCTTAGTTTACCGATGTTTAATGAGATCTCCGGGAAATCATTGTCTTTTCTGGACTTGTTAAATATTCAAATGATAGGTAGTCTTTTTTGTATTATATCTATTTTAGGAATTATGGCAGGCTGGTATCCTGCAATTGTTTTGTCCTCCCCTAATCCCAATGAAGTAATAAAATCATCAAAGAGTACAGGACGATCAGGATTTAAGCTGAAAAAGATTTTACTGGTAGCACAGTTTACCATTGTAATAGCTCTAATAGCCTGCGCTTCCATTATGCTCAGGCAAATTCGTTTTCTGGAAGAAAAAGATCTTGGCTTTGAAAAAGAAGCAGTACTTACTTCCATATTTGATTTTGGTGATGAGGCTAAGTATAATACGTTAAGGCAAGCTCTTTTGAAGCAGAGCTTTGTTGAAAATGTGTCTACTTCAAATCGCATACCATCAGGTTCTTTGAGTAATTATGGGGGAGTGTTGCCCGAAGGACAAACAGAGGGTATTGCAATTGCATATGTACATGTAAACTTCGATTATTTTAGAACTTTAGGGATAAAACCATTACAGGGTCGCTTATTTTCTGAGGATTTTAATACGGATACAAATGAAGCCATTATTCTAAATAAAGCAGCTGTTGCTTTACTTGGATTAAAAGGTGATCCCATTGGGACATAGTATAAAATGTAATTGGCCATCTTCAACCCGAAAAGTCGTTGGTGTTATCGATGATATTAACTTCGAGCCGCTACACAATAAAGTCAAACCGGTAGTTTATGTAATCGATTATTCTGAAGCTTATCATATTATTGTTAAACTTAAATCATCGGATATATTTGATTCTGCTAAAGCTGTTAATGATATTACTCAAAGCATCTATCCTGATCAAGTGATCAACTATGAATTTCTTGATCAAATATTAGAATCCCGCTATCAGAGAGATAATAAAACCTTTCAGCTTATGGGCTTCTTTGCCATTCTGGCTATAATTTTAGCTTGTTTTGGTCTGTTTGGAATGACCTCCTTTATGCTGGTGAGAAGAACCAAAGAAATCGGGATCCGCAAAGTTAATGGTGCTACTGTTGGTGACCTCATGCTCATGCTAAACGTAGATTTTGTAAAATGGATATTTATAGCTTTTGTGATAGCCGTACCAATGGCTTATTATGCATCGAGTAAATGGCTGGCTAGTTTTGCATATAAGGTAGAGTTAAGCTGGTGGGTTTTTGCCGTGGCTGGAGTAACTGCACTATTTGTTGCTCTTGTTACTGTTAGTTTCCTAACCAATAACGCAGCCAGAAGAAATCCTGTTCTGTCTTTAAAAAATGATTAATTAACCTTAACATTATGATAATAACGAAAATTTGAAAAACAAAGAGGGAAGTTTAAGATGTCTATCATCTGGTTTGATGATATTATTGATCTTATTTTCTTTTGCCCAGATTACTTACGCTCAATCAGACCATTCTGAACAGATAAACCAGGCACTTTCCGAAATTGTAAATGATGGAAAAACACCCGGAATGATCGCTGCTATTATTTCCAGTGACAGCGTTATTGCCATCGGTTCAGCAGGTGTGCGTAAAGCTGGTTCCAGGCCTGAATTTACTATAAACGATCAGGTCCATCTTGGCTCCTGCACGAAAGCGATGACCTCAACCATGATCGCAACACTGGTTGCAGAAGGTAAATTAAGTTGGGAAATGGAATTGATCGAAGCCATTCCTGAACTGAAACAAGAAATTCATCAGGATTACCACGATATAACCCTTTGGCAGCTTCTTACCCACCGTCCGGGATCCAGAAAATGTGAAAGATTGGAGTGCTCACCACAAGAAGGAAATAAAAACACGCCGACTGGTCATTTTGATTGATAATCTGCAGAAGCCCACAGCTTATTCAAGGAATGAATTTAACTACTCTAACTTCGGCTACATGATTGCTGCCTGTATGGCAGAAAAAGTAACCGGCTTAAGTTGGGAAACCTTGATGAGAGAGCGTTTGTTTAATCCCCTTGAGATGACAACGGCAGGATTTGGTTCACCAGGTTCTAAAAAACTGATAGATCAACCCTGGGGACATGAAAAATCCTGGGGCAAATGGAAACCGAGTTATGATGATAACCCGGAAGCTCTAGGTCCGGCTGGGCGTATACACTGTAGTGTAGAGGATTGGGCTAAATTTCTATCCTTACAATTAACCGAGACAAACCAAATACTGGAAAAAAAGTACTTAAATAAATTAATCGAACCTGTTGGATTTTACGCAGGTGGCTGGGGAGTAGCCGAACAAGCTGATCAACCCTGGGCAAACGGAATCGTGCTCTCACACTCTGGCAGTAATGCTGTCTGGTACTGTTCAGTTTTAGTGGCTCCTAGCTTAAACAGAGCGTACCTGGTGGTTACGAATTCACGTGATTTTGGAGAAACCGCAGATCTATGTAACGAGATGCTTAGTAAGCTGGTCAGGATGGATCAAAATTTATAAGATAAAAGGAGAAAATATGAAGTTTCGTTTAACAAACATTTTAGCAAAAAGAAAATCAAATGATTTTGCCAATTCAGGATTCTTATCAGGAATTATTGCAGGTTCAGTTCTAGCAATTTTTGCAATTATCACAACGATACTCTCGAAAGATTCCGTGCTTAAAGAACTTTCTGCAACAATAGAAAACACAGGCTTTGCAATACCTTATGGTGCTGATACTTTATACCTGTTAAGTTTAATAATTACACCTCTTGTTATTGTCCTTATTTGTTCCATAATAGGATTATTCTTTGGTCTATATTATAAAAAAATGAAGAATAAAAATCCAATCATAGTATGCTTTTTGGGAATTATCTTCGGAGCTTTATTTGGAGCAATATCATCATTCCCGGCAAATAAAACAATAATAATCATTGTTAATATTTCAGCATGGCTACTGTTTTCGATTATTTTTATAAGACTTACCAGCAAGATAAAAAATGATGAAAAAAAATAAAATAAAAATATTTTTACTCATACTTTTCTCTTTAAGCCTAATAGTATTTATTTTAGCCCATTTTATGGGTGTAAAAATCATTTTACTGGCTCCTCTTTACATGTTTACTCCATTTGTAGCCACTATGATTACTGGTTTTATATATAATGAAAAAATTGAAAATTATGGCCTTTCAATCAAATTAAACAAATGGTTTTTATTTGCATGGTTATTTCCAGTTTTATTTGTATTGATAACATTAGGAATTGGACTAATTTTCCCAAAAATAGAATTTTCGCCAACGATGGAAGGGTTATTAAATCATGGAGTCTCAACTGAAATGATCAATAGTCAATTGGTAAAATTTTCTTTTTTGAATTTACCTCCAATGTTAGGAATTATAATCTATGCATTATTTGCTGGAGTAACTATTAACGCATTATTTGCTTTTGGTGAAGAATTAGGATGGAGAGGTTTTTTGCAAAAAGAACTTTCTCAAACTGGTTTCTGGAAATCATCTTTTGTTATCGGTTTTATTTGGGGAATATGGCACCTGCCATTAATTATACAAGGATATAATTATCCTGAACATCCTTTTTTAGGTATTGGAATGATGATAATCTTTACTATGTTACTTGCACCGTTATTGGCATATATCAAAATAAAAACGGATTCAGTAGTTGCAACATCGATAATGCATGGAACTATTAATGCTTTGGCAGGCATTGTCATAGCTTTTTCAATAGGGGGAAGCGATTTAATTATTGGGGTAACTGGGTTAAGTGGTTTTATAGTATTATTATTAACAAACATTTTGTTATATTGCAAAATAAATAAACATATGGCTAAACATTAAAAAGTAAAAACTTAGATCAAATTGCAAAGACATGAAATCAATATTGAATTCCCAGTTATTATTATACAGAACTGAGCGGATGTCTCATCATCCTGCAATTTTAAGCTGGTTCTCAAACTCAACATTATTCTCGTTACGAAGTCCTTCCGTAGTGAATACCATGGTTCTATTCGTAACGCTGAAACTGAACTTTATAACTTATGCATCTAGGAACCCAGTATACCAACCCCAGTTTTATTCAACGGCGAAGAGAATTCGGAATGAGAAATTTCTTCACTCTCGCGTTTACAAGTTTCCCAGTCTGTGCAAACCAATCCGACCGCAACCTCATAGAAACTCAAATTTAATTAAATTTTAGATATTTAAGCTTATTCATTCAAAAGATCAGCCCAAAATAACCCACTTTGTGCAATATTCCCTCAGAAGGCAGAACGAAAAAACAGCCCAAGATAAAAAATTAAAATCCTCCTGAGCAAAATCGTGTTGCTCAGGAGAAAAACAAGAGTATAAATTTATTCAGCACCGAGAATAGTTAAAACAAGCAAATAATAACATAGGTAATTATCCCTACGGATCCCCTTCAAGTCTCTGCGAAAACCAGCCTGATCCCATGGATGCGATCAAGATCGCTAATCCCGAAAGGATGATATCTTACCAACATGCTCGTGGCTTTTAAATATATCACCGGAAAAATGTCTGTCACTCCAAAGAGGCAAATCCCTATGAACCATATCCAACATCCAAACCGACAAATCCAATACCTAAGAAAACAAATTACCTTCGGAGTATTGTAATAAATCATTTTTCATCTTCATCACATCTTTTTACCGATCACTTCTTCAGCGAATAGCTTTCGGCAGGGGACAATCCAAAATCTTGCTCACATCAGAAGCAAAATCATTTATATTATATCAAACAAACCCTTCTCCGGTATGTGATTTACGAGGTTTCCATAGCGTAATATTCTGATAATTTCTCCACCTATCCCTTGAAAAGAGCCACATCTCTACACACTTAACTATCTTTTGACCTTCAATTAGAATTAGAAGCTATCATCATATGGCTACATCAAAATTGAACCAAATTATAAAATCTTCTCGAACCGGCAACATCCCTCATCTTTGCCATTACCCTATATACTGTTACATCAACCCTGAATATCCCTGGATATACTCCTGCAAGATTTTTGCGACTCACAACTTTCTATAGTAGCTGACCTGCAATCAGATACATGATAATTTTACGCCATTCCTAGACAGTTGCTCTGCGTTTTACGATTGTAAATCTCTTATCAACATGATACTCACTCTGTAAATTAATACGGATTCCTCAAACTGCTGGAAAAGCTTTCATTTCCACCCCCCCTATCCTCCATAAGTATATTTTTCATCTGGCACTGGAAGATTTAACAAAAGGAGTACATAAATAGGAATCTGGATACCATGAATTAATCTTTTCTACAGGACTTTCTTAAGCCCTTATCAAAGAAAAACAAAGCCTTCACTTTATGATTGCTAGCTTCAAATTTTATAAAATCCTGCCATCTCAGGATAGCCTGAACGGAAGTAGAATCTTCATAGGCATACACTTATAGGAAGAATACTTCAACAAGTACCAGTTTCCTGCAAAGTTAACCAACATACCTTTTTTCACGTGCTCTGAGAGATCTGCACTCTCATTTATCCGAAATAATCTGTCAATATCAAAGTCTTGAAATTCTGGACGGAGATTCATCTCAATATTGAACAGCATATCACCTCATACACACCGGAAAGTGATTCTCGGACTAATCCTCACGACTGGAATCCCCCACTAGGTTCATAATAATTCCATCAATGCATTGTCTATAAAGCTTCCAGAGAAGATCTTTGCATCCCGAAGGATCATAAGGCTTACTGAACGGAATTGCTTGTTAATCAATGCAGATCTTGGAGAACTAATTCTCTGCATATCCAGATATTATATCAAATCAATGACATCAAAAAAACTTGCATCCTGACAATGCTCATCACTTACAAACCTCACCCCTCTACTCCTTCCTGCAGATCTTCTGTATTAGAATAACCTGATCCCTGCAAGAAGATATAATGCCCGTCTAGGCATATCTCACCCTCAGAGACGTTATTCCATATGTGCTACAGAGACTGAATTATTATGAATAACTTAGCATAATCCTCCTTCAGAATTGTCCCTGTAGGTCAGATCGATAAATATAATCACATGAGGCTGTCCACTTCGTAACGTTAATTTTTCTTGTTAAGTTGCATGGCACTAAATTGTAACTCGAACTGCTTGTCCTGTTCATCGATTAACCGGGGTCTAGTTCGATTTCATGATCGCCACGGAATACTACATGGCAGGCAGATCGTGGTACTTTATTCGTATTTAAGCGCTTTAACCGGGTTCGATGCGGCCGCCTGCACAGACCTGAAACTGATGGTAATAACAGCTATCAGCAGTGCAGAAACTCCTGCCACTGCAAATATCCACACAGCCAGATCGGTCTTGTAAGCAAAACTCTGCAGCCACTTGTTCATTACAAACCAGGCTACCGGCCAGGCGATCAGATTAGCAATTAACACCCACTTGGTGAATTCTTTAATCAGCAGGGTCACAATGCTTCCTATCGAAGCACCCAACACCTTCCTGATGCCGATCTCTTTAAACCGTTGTTCCGTCATGAAGGAAGCAAGTCCGAATAATCCCAGGCAGGAAATAAAGATCGCGAAAACAGTAAAATAATCGAACAATTTACCCATCTGCCGCTCAGCTGTATAGATCCTTTGAAAGCGATCATCCAGAAAGCTATAGACCAATGGAAAATCAGGTACGAATTGCTTCCACAACTCTTCGATCTGTCCGATAGTTTCCTCCATGTTTCCACCTTGCAGTTTCACATGGATAACCCCTCCCATATCCGGTTCCAGACTAATTACTAACGGTTCGATCTTATTTCTAATATGCTTGAAATTGAAATTTTTCACGACCCCGATTATCGGTGCGGTCTTATCAGAATAACGATAACTAAGCATTTCTTCTGTTGGATTCTCAAAACCCATTATTTCTGCAGCTTTTTCATTTATAACAAAACCTTCTGTTTCGGCTGAGAAATCACGGGAAAAACTTCTTCCGGAAACCATTTCCATCTCAAAAGTTTTAAAGAAATTATAATCCACAGATAAGGTATGGATCAGGATCCGTGCATCTTCTTCAAGTCCATCCCAGGTATAACCGTAACCTGAAGATGCAAAATTGGTCGGAACCTGACTGGACGCTGTAACCGATGTTACTCCTGTCAGGTCATTGACCTCACTCTTAAAAGTGCTCAGCATCTCTTCAGGAAAATTCCTGGTGGAAAAACTGATGATCTGATCCCGGTTGAACCCAACGTCCGATTTAAAAATATAATTCAGCTGTTTATGAATGATTATTGTACTAATTATTAATATAATTGATAAAGAGAACTGAATAATCACCAGAATTTTCCTGAATAAACCCTTTTTTGGAGCCACTGGAAAGAATGTTATTCAGCACTGATATCGGTTTAAAGGAAGATAAATATAGAGCCGGATAGACCCCTGCAACAATACCGGTTACTATAGTTATAGCTATCAGGAAATATACGGCACTTGCAGCAGAGAAAAGTTCCAACTCTTTGCCATGAATGTTATTGAAATAAGGTAATGAGACTTCCACCAGGATAAGAGCAATAAACATCGCCATAATTGCCATTAATAAGGATTCCCCCAGAAATTGAATGATCAGATTCTTCCGAAAAGAACCAATTACCTTTCGCAAACCTATCTCTTTCGCTCGATTAGCTGATCTCGCAGTAGAAAGATTCATGAAATTAATACACGCGATCAGCAATATGAACAAGGCAATGATCGAAAAGATCTTTACATAGATAATATCTCCATGACCGCCGATATCAGCCACATAGTCAGACAATAAGTGGATCTCTGTTAACGGTTGTAGATTCAGCTTAACCGGATAACCCACATCATGATCTTCCAGATAATTCTCGATCTTGGCATCAAACTCCAGCCAGTTCACTTTCTCCTGCAGCTGAATATAAGTATAATAGGAATTCGATCCCCACTCTTCCAAATTGCTGCCAAAATCCTTTAATACCTCGAACGGAACGATAAAATCAAAATCAAGATGAGAATTGTCCGCAATATTCTTAAAAACTCCGGTAACTTTGATCGTTATGGAATTGTTGATCTGCAGCTCTTTGCCCAGAGGATCTTCCTCACCAAAATATTTCTCTGCAACCGTTTCCGAAATGGCAACATTATACAGATCATCGAACATCACTTCCCTGTCTCCAGCCAGGATCGGAAAAGTGAACATTTCGAAAATATTTGGATCCGCTAATGTAATATACTCCCGGAAAATCTCGCCGTCATTGTATTTTACATAACCGGAAAAATAGGTCATAACTCTGGTGAAATTGACCACTTCAGGAAAATCTTCCTGCATGGCAGGACCCATCGGCGCCGGTGTCACTGCAACCGGAAAAGGTTCGCCCGACTGCTGTTGCATCTCAACTACCCGGTATATGTTGTCAGCATTTTCATGGAACCTGTCATAACTCAGTTCATGTTGCACCCACATTAAAATTAGAATGCAACAGGCCATTCCTATTGCAAGTCCCAGTATATTTATAAAAGAAAATCCCCTGTGGCGAAAAATATTACGTATCGCCACTTTAATAAAATTTCTGAACATCACTCCCCCATTTAATATTTTTTACCTTGCGGACTGCGTCCGGCTATGACCACTGGTCGAGGATCGCGCCCTCCGCAATGGTAATAAAATTATTAGAAATTCGCTAAGCGTAATTCATCCATTCCTGAACAGCCAGGGTATGCACCCCGGTAAAAGTTTGGGAACGAGCAAACTACAGTTCACCTAACAAGATGACAATTTAACAACGATAATATCATCTCTGAAGTTTTCGAAGAAAACTTCCAAAAAGAATTTGCTTCAGCAAATCCCCTAATACTCTGGAATCCAAGGCCCACCTTGGATACCTGTATTGATGGCAAGCCAGGACATGGAAATAAACCTGGAGTTACCACCGGTATTTTCTCAGAGAATGATGCGACAGCAAATTCCTTACTACTCATATCTTATACTTCTTATCGGATTGGCAGATGCACTTCTTATTACAATGTAGCCAATAGTTAAGATCGAGATCAGCAGCGCTATAACTCCTGCTAAAATGAAAATGGTAATATTTATCTCAATTTTGTAAGGAAAGTCCGACAGCCACTCTTTGATCAGGAAATAGCTTACCGGCCACGCGATAAGATTGGAAATTAAAACAAGCTTCACAGATTCAGCCGAAATACTGCTGAATATAGATGGTATCGTAGCACCCAGGATCTTTCGGATACCGATCTCTTTCCGACGCTGCTCCACAGTATACATGGTTAAACCTAATAATCCAAGACAGGCAATTAATATGGCCAGAATTGAGAAAGTTGTAATGATCTTGAAAGATCGCTCCTCAGCCTTGTAAAGATTATCTATCTTATCATCCAGAAAATTATAAGTAAATGGATGCTCAGGATAGAATTTATCCCAGACATCCTCAATATCTTTCATGGTTTCGGTAAGATTTCCGGTTGTTACCTTAATAGAAATTTCCTGGAAAAGAAATGGCCAGTGCATAAAAAGCAGTGGTAGCACTTCCTCGTGCAGAGACTTGTAATGAAAATCCTTTACTACACCTATAATTTCCGGGCTGAATCGGGCAACTCCGTCACTTAATCCTATCGTGTAAGCATTTCCTAATGCTGCTTCCGGACTGGAAAATCCAAGTTTGCGTACGGTTGCCTCATTAACCATAGTAAAATTTGAATAATCAGCTCCCTCAAGATCCGAAAGCCTTTGTCCAGCAACAAGCTCAATACCATAAAAATCCAGGTATTCATGATCTATCATTTTCACAGAGATCATGAAGGAATCATCCTCCTGCCCCAGGTCAGGGATCAGATTGGTGCCGAATCCCCGGTCAAGAACCGGAGCTCCCAGGCTGCAGCTGGTTCCCAGAACACCCGGTATTGAATTCAATTCCTGCTTTATCGTTTCAGAATTATATGACATCCTGACAGGCGTTTTCAATGTCAGGATCTCATCTTTATTGAATCCCATATCAAATCCTCTCAGGAAATTAACCTGCTGACTGATTATGATAGTAAAAATTATTAAAATAATGGAAACACAGAACTGGAAGAGAACTAAACCTTTTCTTAAATAACCCCGGCTCTGACCGTCTCCAACTCTTATTTCTCCACCTTTCATGGCTTTAATCGGATTATATCGGCTCAGAAACAAGGAAGGGTATAATCCTGCCAAAGCACCTATTAATCCGGCAGAAAGTATAATGATAACCAATAATTGCACATTTTTAAAATAGTTAACAGCCAGTTCTATACCTGTCATTTCATTGAAAAAAGGTAAGATCAATTCTACTAAGATCAAAGCCAGCAACAATGCAAGTATTGTAATCAGGATGGATTCACCCAAAAATTGAGCTACCAGCTGTTTTTTGTAAGCACCGAATACTTTCCTAACACCTATTTCTCTGGCTCGCTTTATAGCTCTGGCAGTGGTTAAATTTATAAAATTGATACAGGCTAGTAATAAAATGAATAATGAAATGGAACCTAAGATCATTATATAGCGGATCGAGCTGTTGGATCTTATCTCATCATGTAAATTTGAGTAAAGATGAATATCTTCAATCCTCTGCAGGACAGCATCATTTGTAACCCCATCCAGCAAGTCCATCTGCCCGGCCAGAAATGAACTGATCTTCTTCTCCAGACCCTCAATGTCGCTTCCATCCCTGGTTCTAATATAAGTATATGACCCGAATGTAGCTCCCCATTGATCAAGGTAAATTCCAACCGGCATATCTTCCAGGGTCTTGTATGTTGCCACCATGTCAAACGTGAAATGTGAATTTACCGGCACATCCTCTATCACTCCGGTAATTTCCAGATCAAATTCGTTGTCCAAATTAAGAACTCTGCCAACCGCTTCTTCCTTTCCAAAATATTTTTCGGCCATGCTGCGGGTTATAATAATTGTATTCTCTCTTTGCAGGAATTCTGCTGGATCTCCGGATATTTGTTCATAACTGAATATTTGAAAGAAATCAGGATCTGCAAATACTATGTTCTCTTCATACAACTTCAATTTACCATAAGTTACCATGTTCTCCCCGGAAAAATAGATCCTGCTTATCTTTTCTATCTCAGGAAATACATCCGTTAGTACCGGGGCAGTTAAAGCCGGTGTTTCGGCACTATGAGTCGATCCGTTTGCATGATTCATGCGACTGGAGAGACGATAGATATTTTCTGCATCTGTATGATAATTGTCGTAGCTGAATTCCTGCAGAATGTAAAGACCAACCAGTATACAGGCGGCCAACCCGAAGGCCAATCCAAATATATTAATAAATGAATATACTTTTTGATTAAATAAATTCCGGACAGCTATTTTTAGATAGTTTTTGAACAAGATCCCCCCCCCAAAAAAAAATAAATACCGTTAGATCAGATCACTTCCGGAGTAACATCATCGCAATAAGGGCTAATAATACTAATGTGATCACCCCAATGATAATAATTTTAAATCTTTTTACTGCAGGTGGAAGATCTTTCCAGTTCGATTCATCCCGCCATTCCTTCCTTTTCGAAATGCCAACGATCATCATTACCAGACCAGCAATTGGGAAAACATTATTACCGGTAGCGATCCCCAGAGGTATCCAGGTTAATCCAATAATAAAAAATGCCTTATAATTGGGTTTTCTATTGTATCTGTGTCTCATTATTATTGCAGCTACAAGTAACAGGATCACTAAAATTGCGATCACTATCGTTAAAACAGACCATCCCATTATTGCCCTCCTTCTTTGAAATATATTGCGATCTTACAAACATCATCATTATTCATCACCGATTCCAGCACTTCTACCCTTACCGGTCTCTGCAGAATGTATTCCCAGATACTTTTATAAAATCCGGCTCCACAATAACAATAATTCATATCAAGCGGTTTTTCTGTATTTTTTAATGCCTCTCTTACTCTGGGGCAATGGCAATAGTAGTAAGCTTTCTCTCTTAGATCATCCGCCTGAAAATACTCATGATACTGTTTTGGGATCTTGGTAGCAACTATCCTCTCTTCCTCCAGTATTCCAGCCATACCCCAGCCGTTCTTTATCAGGAAGTTTATGTCATTATCACTCAAATTCTTGTATTCTCTGATAAACTTTTCAAATTGCTTCTGAAGCTTGGTATGAACAGTTTTCACATCTTTCGTGCGAGCGTATTCTTCCTTTAAATAACTAAGATTTTCATTCGGATACAAACAGGCACAGGAAGTCATGACATCAACAATATCATCTTGATTCAACTCTTCCTTCAGATTCTTCAACAATAATCTGCTCCAGGAAAGAGATGATATTTCGTTTCTCTTAGACAGCAGTTGCTCGAAAAGATCCTCTTTACCTTTCGCTTTCAGCACTGCAGATAGTTTTTGCAGCCATTGCTTTTCAAAATCGCTCATGTGAATTTCTCCGAAAATTCGTAAAATTTCTTATCATCAGGATCATGCAGAATGTAATGCTCAATATTGAATTTGATCAATGTGAAATCATCATCTGCTGCTGTTTTCCAGTAAGCCGAAAAGAATGGAATTACTTGTGATAACTCTTCTTTAATCCTTATGTCATGGATAATTTCAGCTCTCCCGGAAGCCCTGATAGAACCGGTATCACTTTCACCCTTAACCAGAGTACAGATTTCAATTTTATCATTCTCGATCAATTCCCGCACTTTCCCTCTGTCACTTTTTGTGCAGGCCCAGACTTTATTTTCATGGAAGATCAAAGCCATGCATCTTACCCTTGGTTCATCATCAACTGATGTACTCAAGAACATTAGATCACACTTTTTTAACAACTCGTTTACACGTTCTTTATTCATATTTCAATGCATTTACCGGATTTGAATTTGCTGCTTTGAAAGTTTTGAAACTAATCGTAAAAATCGCAATAAGCAAAGCAATTAATCCAGAAGCTATAAATGTGAAAATGTCGATCGAAGTCCTGTAAACAAAGTTTTCCAACCATTTTTCCATTGCAAAATAAGCTACCGGCCAGGCTATGAGATTGGCTAATAGTATCCATTTGGTGAAATCGGTGGTCAATAGAATCAGAATCTCCAAAATGGAAGATCCAAGAACTTTTCTGATCCCAATTTCCTTAATTCTTCTTTGAATAACAAATGAAGAAAGACCGAATAAACCCAGACAGGCAATGAGGACAGCTAAAATCGAGAAATAGATGAACAGCTTACCTAATCTATGCTCTGTTAAATGTATCTGGTTGAACTGTTCGTCCAGCAGATGTGATTCAAAAGGTATGTCAGGGATCAATTCCTTCCATTTCTTCTCAATATCACTTATAGTTCCTAACATATTTGCCGGATCTATCTTTACAGCAACAATATTATTTTCCCGATGATTTAAATAAAATATCATGGGCTCTATTGATTCGCTTAAAGGATTAACATGAAAATCCTTTAAAACACCAATTATATTTAAATTCAAGACCCCTTCAGTTTGTGAAAAATTAGGGTCTCCTATATGTCTTCCAACTGCTTCTTCCCAACCTAATTCTGTTAATAATGTCTCATTAACCAGAATAGCTTCACTGTCCGTGGAAAATTCTTCAGAGAAATTTCTGCCATCACTTAGTTCGATCCCAAACGTTTCTATGAAATCATGATCTATGCTCATTTCCTTTAACAGGATCGGTTTTTCCTCACTCATCCCTTCCGGATAAAATCCATGTCCTCCACTTGCTCCTGAGCTTGGATAATTATTGGAAAGACTAACGGAGTTTACCCCGGAGATCTCTGCAAAACTATCTTTTAAAAGTTCAGCTTTCTCTTGTGCATAACGTCCCTTCAGATTTAACAGCAGCACATGATCCTTATCGAATCCCAGCTCTTTACTTTCATAGTACTTTAACTGTTTGTAGATTATTCCTGTTGAACAGATCAAAGTGATCGAAATTATGAATTGAAAAACAACCAGGATATTCCTGAAATATGATTTTTTACCATTCTTGATCAGCTCTCCCCGAATGATCGAGATCGGATTCAAACCGGAAAGGTAAACAGCAGGATAAAGCCCGGCAATCAAACCAAGAACAATAATAGATATAAGACTGAATATGATCAGGGTTCCTTGTGGCAGGAAACTCAGATCAAGCTGTTTGCCAATGATATTGTTGAATACAGGCAGAAGTATTTCCACCAGACCATAGGCGAACACAGCTGCAATTAGAGTTATTAGAACAGATTCAACCAGGAATTGAGCCATGATCCTGCTTCTCTCTGCACCATTTATCTTGCGAACACCGATCTCTTTGGCTCTTACAGTATAATGAGCAGTTGTTAAGTTGATGAAATTGATATAGGCTATGAAAAGAATGAAAAGCGCTATGGCTGAAAACACATAAACGTAAGTTGCACTTCCTTCATTACCTTGGTTATACTGTTTCTCGGAGTAAAGATGGATATCAGTCATTTTCTCCAATTCCAGGCGGAATTCCATTCCCGTCTCTTCCAGAGTGATGCCCATTTTATCCATAGGCATTAACTTGATTTTCTCTTTGAATTCTTCTGGATCAACATTTTCATTGAGTTTGAAATAAGTATAAGAATCGAAACGTCCCCAATAAATCGGTTCGTCAGGAATAACTTCTGTAAATGCAATAATTGCATTCATGCTCAAATGTGAATTTGTGGGAATATCTTCAAATACTCCTGTAACTGTAAAGTCCTCTGAATTACTCATTCTTAAGGTCTTTCCAAGTGGATCATCATCACCAAAGAATCTGTCTGCCATGCTTTTAGAAATTGCTATATTTCCAGGTACGGCCAATACATCTTCCTTATTTCCATTAATCAAATTTATGGAAAATACTTTAAAGAATTCAGGTGATGAATATTGGATGTTATCTTCAAAAAATTGTTTGTCCTCATATTTAAAAAGAACATTAGAGATCTCCCCGGTGAGTCTTACTGCTGTACCCATCTCCGGAAGATCAGTATTTAATGCAATTGCAAGGGGAGCCATTGATACAGCATAATCCAGTGACTGACCATTTAATTCACCTGACGTTGTCAGCCTGTAGATCCTGTCCGATCCGTCATGAAATTTATCATAACTTATCTCGTGAAATATGAATAAGGCGATCAGAAAACATATACTGATGCCAATTGCCAGACCTATTATGTTTATAAAGGAAAATCCTTTATGCCGTATCATATTACGTAATGCGGTTTTTAAATAATTCTTTATCATTGTCTTCTCCCCCCGGAAAACCCGATGCACATCATCAGCATCACTCCTGTACTATTCTACCGTCTAATAAGTTGATTATTCTGGAGCCATATTTAGCTTTTTCTTCTGAATGAGTGACCTGAATAATTGTCGTACCTTCTTCGTTTAATTTTTTGAACAGCTCCATGATCTCTTTTCCCTGATCGGAATTCAGATTACCGGTCGGTTCATCTGCTAATATCAGACTAGGCTTTGCAATTATTGCTCTGGCAATTCCCACCAGCTGCTGCTGTCCACCAGATAATTGATTGGGGAAAAGACCTTTTTTCCCCACAATATTGAATTTATCCAGCATATCACATACCATTGATTTCCTGTCTCCACCTTTGATCTTCTGATATAGCAAAGGCATTTCGATGTTTTCATAAACGGTTAATTCATCAATTAAATGATATTGCTGAAATACAAATCCGATCTCATGTTTATGAAGTTCTGTCCTCTGCTTCTCACTGAACTTGTGTACTGGTTGTTCTTTATAGAAAAATTCTCCGGCATTGGGTTTTTCCAGCATTCCCAAAATATATAACAAGGTTGATTTCCCTGCTCCTGACGGTCCCATCACCGTAACAAATTCCCCGGCTCCGATCTCAAGATCGATATCCCTTAAGATGTATGTTTTCAAAAAATTGTTCGAGTAGTATTTGAATATCCCTTCTAATTTGATCATTAGTATCTCCTTCAGTATATTTTATATGCTTCCTTTTTTTGCATTTTAACTCTCAAAATGCATTTTCTATACCAATCATAAAAAGCATGATTAAGTATAGTAAAACCGTTATTATTATTGGATTTACACGGTTATCGTTCGTACGCAACCGTACTATATTGTCCGATTTAGTACAGGAGTGAATTTCTGAATTTTTAATGATTTCCGCTTTTTGACTTTCAAGTAGAGAAATATTTCTTGCAAAAAAACCACTAGTAGTTAAATTTAGTTATGTGGATGTTTGAGTTATATAATTAATTCAACCTCTCGAGAAGCTTGTTTCCCCCCCAGAAACAGGCTTCTACTTTTTTATCTACTCCCTGATTCGAAATTGATTATTCGATATTGAATATTAAAAAAGGGGGGATTTCAATAATCAATCATGAATAGCCAACTCCCAATGTCCAAATTCAAGAAAAGCATTTTATCCTTAGACATGGCAACAGGGTGACAGAGCAACGGCCAAAAATACCTATCACTCCCACGAACAAGGTGAATTAATTTCCATAAATACCTAGAATATTTTTATCAGTGAAAATCCGTGTTGATCTGTGGTTAAGATGCCAAGGGTTCTAAAACCTTAAATATTCAATCATGAATATCCAAATCCAATGTCCAAATTCAAGAAAAGCATTTTATCCTTAGACATGGCAGACAGGATGACAGAGCAACGGTCAAAAATACCTATCACTCCTACGAACAAGGTGAATTAATTTCCATAAATACCTAGAATATTTTTATCAGTGAAAATCCGAGTTGATCTGTGGTTAAGCTGCCAAGGGTTCTAAAACCTTAAATATTCAATGTCCAAATTTAAGAAAAGCATTTTATCCTTAGACATGGTAGACAGGATGACAGAGCAACGGCCAAAAATACCTATCACTCCCACGAACAAGGTGAATTAATTTCCATAAATACCTAGAATATTTTTATCAGTGAAAATCCGTGTTGATCTGTGGTTAAGATGCCAAGGGTTCTAGAACCTTAAATATTCAATCATGAATATCCAAATCCAATGTCCAAATTCAAGAAAAGCATTTTATCCTTAGACATGGTAGACAGGTTGATAGATCGGTTACAATAATTACCGCGAACGAAGTGAGTTAAGGAATTATGCTTCGCAAATTCCTTTTAGCAGATTTTTATCCAATTTGTGACACAAATTGGATTTGCGAAAACTGCATTTTCAACCTATTCGGTTTTGTCACATTGAGCCCTTTCTCAAGTATAATATGGCAGGGAAATTCTTAACAATCAATGCCTATAAATGCCCATTAATGCAACGAACGAAGTGAGTTAATGCCCTAAATATCTGTGTTTATCAGCCTGCCGGGCGAAGCTGATCTCTCACAAGTGGTTCAGCGAAGACTGGTGGTTAATTGAATTTACATCAGGAATTAAATTCTCGTTCCCTACCCTTAGACTCCGTTCGGATTGGATCCGAAACCGCTCAGAGTGACAACTAGATGAACGATAAATACCTAAATACCTACAAATGCCCATTAATGCCTATAATTACAACGAACAAAGTGAGTTAATACCCATTACTCCCAGTCTGCATCCAGTACTTTATCGATCTGCAGGGCAATATCCTGAAGATGAACTTCGGTCATTCTATCAAGGTTATCCCTATCCAGCTCTTCTATTCTATTCCTGAGATCAATCAGATAATAATTTGTCAAAGCTCCCGCATCATTCGGGATATTATCTCTATCTTCACGTAAAAGTTCCGCCATTCGATAAATGTACATTCTCTGCAATTCCCGACGGAAACTGTTGATGTTGCTGCCTTCATACAATTCCTGCCAGATGCTTTCATGCATAAAATTGTACATTTCATCAATCGTGAACGGCTCTTCCTCAGAATCGAAGCGTAACTCGTTGTCTACCAGTCTGTTTAGCACCAGAGGATCATAAAGATGTGATATCACAATGGCCTGAATATTCGCAATAATTGCGTGTAATGGATAATCCAGTCTACTACGAGACCAGATACCCCCTGTAAATGTACCCATTTTTTCGTAAACCAGCTTATTGAGCAGTTCCGGAGAGAAATCAAAGGCATCGGGCGCCAGGATATTTTCTGTTAGGAAATTCATCGCTCTTCTCTGTTGATCAGCCGGAACAATAGCAAAAGGTAATCTCCCATCAGGATCGCCAATGTGATCCCGAGAAGTATAAAGACCACCTATATTCTTGGAAATATTATGAGCTGCCCCACTGTATTCACCTAAGCCCTGCGAGAAAACATATAATAACTTTTTATAGGATTCGCCATCTTTTTCGAAATCTTCGAACAGATTATCCCAGATCTGATGAGATATTCCGATCCTGTCTGTATAAAATTCGATCGGATCACTGCTGAGATCGAACATATTACAGGTTGGATCAATACCCCTGGTTGACATACCAAAAGTATCTTCATCTGTTCCGTAATCCAGTAAGGGTTCGGTACAGCGGGAAGCAATTAATTCAAGCTCTTCCGCCTCTTCATCAGGATCGAATTGAGTATAACCGAAGGTGATCATCCATCTGTCCCAGACTCCTGGTTGTCCCTGAAAATAACCGCCCTGCTCGCCA
Organism: Cloacimonadaceae bacterium (SeqCode); assembly: GCA_942491655.1. Taxonomy (GTDB): domain Bacteria; phylum Cloacimonadota; class Cloacimonadia; order Cloacimonadales; family TCS61; genus SDB. Next base: position 75,847 of record CALOBL010000010.1, on the reverse strand, counting down.
TCAACAGGAGCCAGGTTGATCGGTGTGTAATCCATAATAGAACTGGTAATTCCATGTTTTTTTGTAAAATTTTTATCCTGGATCTGTTCGGTTGTGTAGGCTGTACTGGCTTTAAAATTATGTCTTAGCCCCAGGGTATGCCCCACTTCATGCATAACCAGATCTTTAATTCCCAGTTCAACAAATTCCTCTTCATTTATCTTTCCCAGTAATCCTCTTGTCTGCAATGCACTTCTTCCAAATTCCAGCTGCATTCCCATCCATTCAGATTGGGATAGAACTTCCTGATAACCGGCATAAGAACTACTGCTTTCCTGCCATTGTGCTGATTCCAGGGCTGACATCCAGCTCATAGGATCTATTGTCTCTTCAAATTCCCGGTAATAATACCGCAGGAAATCCACACTGATCCTCACATCTGCATCATATATCTGACCCGTGTAAGGATTTACATGAGATGGCCCTACAGCGTAACCGCCACCTGGCTGGATCATCCACCTGATCGTATTATAGCGGGAATCGGCTGGATCCCAGTCAGCATCATCGGGCATTTCTTTAACAACAACTGCATCCTTTAAACCTGCTTCTTCAAATGCATCATTCCAGGCCAGAATTCCTTCCTTCACAGCTTTCCTGTATTTTACCGGTATTGTATTTTCCAGCCAGAAAACAATGGGTTCCTTAACTTTAGAAACTTTTTTGCCCGGGTCTTTTTTTTCCAGGTGCCAGCGGTTTATGTATCTTATGTAGGGGGAATCGGTATTCAAATCGGTATAATCCTGATAGATCGTATTGAAAAAACCGATCCTGTCATCCGCCATTCTCGGCCTGTAATTGTTATCCGGAATCGTAGATATGCTGTAATGGTATCTATGCAGCATACTGCGTGAATCAGGCAAAGTATAGGCTCTGGAACCGTCAGAATTATAATAATGCAGAATTACTTCGATCTCTGAGTTTTCGGGAAAAGACTTAACATATGAGTAATAGCTGTTATCTTTATCAAAATTGTATTTCATTTTATATCTGCCGGTTGTAGATTCCACATGAACCAGATCTTTAAGGAAAATATCATCCGCTTTTATCAGGATAGCTCCATCCTCTTCCCTGGCTTTACAGCAGATCTTGGTCGAAGCAATAATAGAATTGGAAAAGCTGTTATCCAATGCTCTTTTTAAAGCTGGTTCTTCCGATCTGAAAGCAATATTTCTCTCAATTAATTGTACTTTTTTATTTATCTGCTGGAAATAAAAAACAAAATTCCACAACATGGCAGAAGCATCAAAAATGTAGGCATCTCCCGTCTGTCTGGTAATAGTAAAAATGTAGTCCACCTTCATCTGCTCGGGAAGCAGCTCCAGATAGATTTCCCCGGTTTCATTATTTTTATAGAATGTAAACAACCCCTCTACCTTCTCCATCTCCTCCACAAATTTTACAAAACCGGTCCCTGCAGCTACACTGTCTTCCTGCACTTCCTTAACAACTTCGGCTATGTCTTCCTTGGAGATCTTCACTTCCGGATCAAATTTATCCTGAGCCTGTAATCCAATAATTATTACAAAAATGAATAAGCTGAACAATGTTTTTTTCATTTGTTCCCCCTTTCAAGAATGAAGTCTTAATCTACCCGAACTTTCATTTAGTAAAGAAAAATATCTAAGAACTGACCAGGCTGTATAAAGAAAGGTAGAATAGTGATATCAGATCACCTAATTCATCTTTAGATATTTTCAACCTAAATTTAAAAAAAAAAACACCCCAGACAATCTGAGGTGATTTTTTATCTATATCTCTTAATTAAAAGATCTCATCAAGTAAAGGTTTGAGTAATTCCTCATCTGCCAGGTAAGGAATAGTAATGTGCCCCTTACCTTCATTCTTGTCGTTCCACTGACGGGAAGTTTTAATGGCATTCTCATTCCGAGCCCAGTTGCGCCTTGCAACACCACCCATTACGTCCCAGCTTAAACCGGATTTAATGATCTTATCCATTCTCTCACTGCCGTCCAGCACTATGCCATTACCGCCATTGCTGGCTCTTCCAATGCCTACACCACCGCCGTTGGAAAGCACCACCAGCGTCATGCCGCGTGCAATATTACCACCAAAACACTGAACCGACATATCTGCCGTTACCCGACTGCCGTCATATATGTTGGCTGTCTCTCTGAAGGGGGAATCAGTACCGGATACATCGTGATGATCTCGTCCCAGCATAACCATGCCCATCTTACCTTCCCGAACTAACCTGTTAAAAGCAAGGGCTATCTTGATCCTGCCCTCTTCATCCGCATACAGGATCCGGGCTTTCGTTCCTACCACCAATTTGTTTTTAGCTGCATCCCGTATCCAGACATAATTATCTCTGTGCGTTGCAGTCAGGGTCGGGTCTATGCAATCCATAGCTGTTTTGTCGGTTAAGGCCAGATCTTCATCTTTTCCACTTAAACATACCCAGCGGAAGGGTCCGAAACCATTGTCAAAACAAACCGGTCCCATTATATCTTCCACATAGGAAGGCCAAATAAATCCTTCCGCCGTATCTTTCCCGTTGGCAGAGATCTTGTTCTCACCTGCTTCAAAAACAGAAGCCATGAAACTGTTGCCGTAATCCCAGAAATATGACCCCTTATCTGTGAGTTCTTTTATCACTTTGAAATGTCTCTTTAAAGATTCATCAACCAGGTTTCTAAATTTATCAGGATCCTCTTTTAGTAATCTTCTGCCTTCCTGGAAAGAAATTCCTGCAGGTGTATAACCACCTTCATATACGGCATGACAGGAAGTCTGATCCGATAGAAGTTCCACTTTTAAATTATTTTTGCTGAAATATTCCAGTAGTTCCACCACGTTCCCATGATATGCTATTGATACACTTTCCTTACTGGACCGGTATTCTTCCACCCAGACTGCTATTTCATCCAGATTACTGGAGACTTTGGTCACCCAGCCCTGTGAATATCGCGTCTCGATCCTGCTTTCATCAACTTCAGCTATAATGCCAATGCCGCCCGAGATCTCTACAGCTTTGGGCTGTGCCCCACTCATTCCACCCAGACCAGATGAAATAAAAAGCACCCCGCTCAGATCCTCGTCCTGCGGAATACCCAGATATTTCCTGCCGGCATTTAATAAAGTTATGTAGGTGCCATGCACTATTCCCTGCGGCCCAATATACATCCAGCCACCCGCTGTCATCTGACCATAATTGGAAACTCCCAGAGCTGCCAGTTTTTTGAAGGTCTCAGGGTCATCCCACTGCCCCACCAGCAATCCATTGGTGCTGATCACACGGGGCGCATTCCTGTGGGAAGGGAAAAGACCGACCGGATGCCCCGAACTCACTACCAGTGTCTGATCCTCTTTCATATTCTGCAGATATTTTTTCACCAACCGGTACTGCATCCAGTTTTGAAAAACCTGACCAGTTTCTCCATAAGTGACAAGTTCATATGGATATAAGGCGACTGCAAAATCCAGATTATTCTCTATCATCACCTGTAAAGCTCTCGCTTCCGGGATACCCTTATATTCATCTACCGGTCTCCCGTAAATATTACCTTCCGGACGGTACCTGTAGCCATAAATTCTACCCATCGTTCTAAGCTCTTCCAGAAATTCCGGAGCCATTATCGTGTGGTACTCTTCAGGAATATATCTTAATGCGTTCTTTAAGGCAGTTTCTGTCTCTTTCCTGGTTAAATTAAATCCCCGGTTAGGTGCTCTTCTAATTCCCTTCTTAAATTCTTTCCTGGGTGGAAGCTCATCTGACAGTTCCATCTTTATAATATCAATCTTAAATTCCATAAATAAATCCTTTTACTATTCTATGATCCCATTCTTATGAAGGCTGTAGCCATTAGTCTGAGTCTCTGTACAATAAGACCTTATTTTCTTTTCCAGTTTATTTACTACATCGATCTGGATATCTCTTCGTTTGTCTGAACTGTATTGCTTACGTAATACAAAAATGGCATCAAACCAGGAATTAGATAAATCTGGTTTGAATTTATCATCTATTGTCTCGGTTACAATAATTGCTTTAGATTTTTCAAAAGTTGATTTTGCCTGCTCGGTATAATACTCAATTGTTATATACTCTTTTTCTGTAAGATTCTTAAATGTAAAAAATAAGATCAGCGGAAATACCAGCTGATGCTTATTAAACCTTCTCTTCCCGGTTATCCTGAACTGAAAATCGATCTTCTGGGCCAGATGCAGGACCTGAGGAGAAGATGAAAATTCGAACATGGGATATTCTGACATTGTACAAAGATTGGTTGGATTAAATTTTAATTTGGAACTGAATGACTGATACCCCCAGGATATGCCAATATTTTCAAAGATTTTTGTTCTTTTTACCAATACTGTTAAAAGATCATCCAGATAATGGGCGGAATAGATCGGTGAATCGGGGTGGAATCCATTCTTGGTTGAATTGTTATATTTGAATTTTTTATTAGATATGGAAGAAATAAAATTGTTCAAAGCTTTAACCAGAGACTCGTTAGATAACTCATTCCCTGCTTCGGCTTTTTTCTCAAAATTCTTCCATTTCAACATGATCTCATGCAGATACATTCTGTTCACAGGATTATCCCTGTTATTGACCAATGTATCCAATCCCTCGCGATAATACATTTTTACCTCTTTTATTTGTTATCCAGAAACTTTATCCTAGAAAATGCAGTAAAACTTCACGTTTAACGTATTTTGCCTGAATAAGCCACAAAATCAGTCTCAAATATCTTAGGATATTATTGATAATTTTCCAACCCTCTCCAGCAAAGCTCTACTACATAATCTGGGTTTAACGAATTTTGAAAGTTCTACATGCCAAACTCTTTGATAACTGAAATTTGTCAAACTACTTTTGCTATTATTGATTGACATTTTTACTCCCATTTTACCCTTGAAATAAGGAGCCGTTATGAAATTGATCAAAAATGCAAATATCCTGAATAGAACAAATGGAGAAATCGAACTTAGGAGCATTTCATACGATCATAAGATCCGTAAGATCAGCACTCCGGGACAGAACATCCCGGCTGATGAAGTTCTGGATCTGCAGGGCAAATTACTGATCCCCGGCTGTATTGATCCACACGTTCATTTCAATGACCCCGGCTTTAATCATCATGAAGATTTCCTCTCCGGTACTTCCTCTGCCGCTGCCGGTGGTATAACCACCATTATAGATATGCCCTGCACTTCTATTCCACCTGTAATAAACTCAAATAACCTGCATGAAAAACTTTCTGTTATCTCTTCCAAAGCTATCATTGATTTCGCTCTCTGGGGCGGAATAAGAAAGGAAGATTTCCCCTATAACAATGGAGATGTTGAATCCCTCTGGAAGGCAGGTGTTGTCGGTTTCAAAATTTATACAATTTCTGGTATGGAAGAATTCCAGGCTCTCTCCTACGATCAAATCTCTTATATTTTCAGGAAGTTCCCACACTATCTCTTTGCCTTCCACGCAGAAGATGAAAAACTGATCAGGAATGCTCTGCAGAAATTAACCCCGGAACAACTGCAGGATTGGCAGAATTTCACAAAGATCAGATCCTCTGAAGCTGAAATCAAAGCTGTTGAAAAGATCATCAGCTTAAGCAGTAATAATCACTTCCACTTTGTACATATCAGTACCAGGGAAGCTGCTGAACTTATTCTTGCAGCAAAAGAATTTATGGATATCAGCCTGGAAACATGCCCGCATTATCTGCAGTTTAATTCCGATGATTTCTCAATTTTAAGAGGTAAGCTTAAAACAACTCCTCCGGTTAAATCTAAGAAAGATAAAGATTTCCTCAGGAAAATACTGATCAGTGGTAAACTGGACTTTGTAGCAACTGATCATGCCGGATGTGACTACGCCACAGAAAAGGATCTTCAGAACTTCTACAGCATCTACAGCGGTATTCCCGGCACCCAATTCCTGGTACCCTATCTCTTTTCAGAATTCTACCTAAAGGAAAATGTTCCACTCCACCGTATGATCCAGTTAACTTCCGAAAATCAAGCTAAAAGATATGGATTATATCCTTCCAAAGGAAGTCTGCAGATAGGAACTGACGCAGATTTCACTGTGATCGACCTTAATAGAAAATTCACTGTTAATGAACAGGATCTCCTTTCCCTGGGAAAATACAGCCCTTTTCATGGAACTGAATTCCAGTGCTCCGTTTCACACACAATTGTCCGGGGAAACACAGTTTTCGATTGTTCCAGAGGAATAACTGCAGAAGCGGGTTCAGGAAAATGGATTAAAAGAGGGAAAATTATCTAACGTAGATTTCCGAAAATCTAAGATGAAACTTTTCTCTAAGTGAATTTATTTTTTTAAGTGGGAAAGGTAATGCTGTTAAAAAATTATCGTTTACTGTTTTAGAAGGCACAAAATTCTGCAGGAAATATCTGGTTTTCTCTTCCAGAAGCTCACCGATATCCAGGACTTCCTCTTCTGTTAAAAGATCCTCCACCAATGTACTCCTGAATTCATGCTCAATTGCGGAATTCTTAATTAACTCAATACTCCTGCTGATCTTTTGAACATCAACCGATACCTTGGTTACCTTGGAATATTTATTTAACGGGGCCTTGATATCCATGGCCAGATAATCAACCAGCTTTTCCTCGATCAAATGCTGCAGGATTTCAGGATTTGTCCCATTGGTATCAAGCTTCACCAGAAAACCCATATCTTTGATCTGCTTAATAAAATTATGAAGGTCTGTGTGAAGAGTGGGCTCACCACCGGTTATTACAACTGCATCCAGTTTACCTTTACGTTTCTGCAGGAAGGAAAAAACTTCCTCCACAGGAATAAGCTGCTGAAATTTTTCCGGTTTGACCAGTTCAGGATTGTGACAGTAAGGGCAGCGGAAATTGCAGCCCTGTGTGAAAATAATGGCCGCCAGTTTTCCTTCATAATCTATCATGGAAAATCTCTGGATCGCCCCTATTTTCATTGCTTTCCCCTATTAACCAGGGTCACTCAGCCAGCTTGAAGGTCTTTCTCATGTCAAATTCAGCTTTTTTACCGTCATTCCACTGCTGTACTGGACGCAGATAGCCCACGACCCGAGAATATACCTCGCATTCCTTGTTACAGTGAGGACAGGTATAGTGCTCGCCATCCAGATAACCATGAGTCTTACATACGCTGAAGGTGGGCGAGAATGTAAAGTATGGTAATTTATATTTGCTGCAGATCTTATTAACCAGATTTTTAATGCTGTCTGAATTTATCGCCCGTTCGCCTGCAAATAAATGAAGTACTGTACCACCGGTGTATTTAGTTTGTATGTTATCCTGCAGATCAAGAGTCTCAAAAATGTCATCAGTGAAATTAACCGGCAGATGCGTTGAATTTGTATAAAAGGGCTTATCTCCCTCATTGGCAACTATGATGTCATGGTACTTAGCTTTATCTAAACGGGCCAGACGATAGGTAGTTCCTTCCGCCGGAGTTGCTTCCAGATTATAATTATTGCCGGTCTCTTCCTGATATTTCACCAGTATATCACGCATATGGTTTAAAACACGAATGGTAAAATCCTGACCTTCTTCCGAAGCAATATTTATACCCAGCATATTTTTGCAGGCCTCATTCATGCCGATCAGCCCAATTGTAGCAAAATGATTCTTCCAATATTGATCGAATCTCATTTTTATGTCGCGCAGATAATATTTCGTATAAGGATATAAATTGTTCTCGGTAAGTTTTTCCAGTACTTTCCTCTTGATCTCCAAACTGTTTTTAGCCTTCTCCATTAATGCTTCCAGCCGGCTGAAAAATTCTCCCTCAGTTTTTGCGAGATAAGCTATCCTGGGCATATTAATTGTTACCACACCTATCGATCCCGTTAATGGATTTGCCCCGAACAGTCCGCCACCTCTGGCTGCCAGTTTTCTGGTATCCAACCTCAACCGGCAGCACATTGATCTGGCATCATCCGGATTAAGATCAGAATTCACAAAATTAGAAAAATAAGGTATCCCGTATTTGGCTGTTGCTTCCCAGAGATCTTTTAATACCGGATTCTCCCAGTCAAAATCTTTTGTAATATTATACGTAGGAATCGGGAATGTGAAGACTCTGCCCTTGGCATCTCCCTCACTCATTACTTCCAGGAAAGCTCTATTCAGAACATTCATCTCTTCCTGGAAGTCACTGTAGGTCTCCTTCTGCAGTTCTCCACCAATAATTACCGGTGAATGGGCATAGATCTGTGGCACAATAAGATCCATCGTTATATTGGTAAATGGTGTCTGAAATCCGACCCTTGTAGGTACATTCACATTGAAAATAAATTCCTGCAGCGCCTGCTTGACTTCTTTGTACTTAAGTTTATCATAGCGAATAAAAGGTGCCAGTAATGTATCAAAATTGGAAAATGCCTGAGCTCCAGCTGCTTCCCCCTGCAAAGTATAGAAAAAATTAACTATCTGGCCTAGAATACTGCGGAAATGCTTGGCAGGTCCACTTTCAATTTTACCCCTTGCTCCCTTGAAACCTATCATCAGGAGATCCTTAAGGTCCCAGCCCACACAATACACAGAGATCAATCCCAGGTCGTGTACATGAAAATCTCCACTTATGTGAAGATTCTTGATCTCGGGAGGATAGATCTTGTTAAGCCAGTAGATCTTACTTACTTCCGAAGCGATATAATTATTCAATCCCTGCAGAGAATATGCCATGTTGCTGTTCTCTTTTACCTGCCAGTCCAATTTCTCCAGATATTTGTCGATCAGACTGATCTCAGCGTTGGAAACTATCTCCCGTATCTTATTGTGCTGATCACGATAAAGAATATAAGCCTTAGCCGATTTTTTGAAATGAGAAGACAGTAAAACCTCTTCCACAATATCCTGGATCTCTTCTACAGTTGGAACTTCCCGCTCAATTGACTGCTGTGCCAGATTCAATACATGAAGGGTTAATGTCTTGGCTACTTTATAATCAAATTCTTCTGTTGCTTTTCCTGCATTTAAGATCGCACTTGTGATTTTTTCTGACTCGAATGGCAGAATGGTATTATCCCGTTTCTTGATAAATTTAAACATAACCCTCTCGTAAAAATAAAAAAATAAATTAAAAAATACCACAAAATGCGTTAAATCGCTATTTACCAGTATATTACGCAATTTAACACGGAATATGAGTTTTAGGAAAATATTATATTACTTGTTAAACAATAAAGTTTTAGCACTAGTGTCAAGTTAGAAATATTTTGCCGCACCTATGGAACCCTAACAATATCACTGTTTATAAGGTTTTAAGGGTTGAAAAAAAATAATCCGGATTTTTAACACTTACTCCAGCCACAGCTCTGACACTTCATACAGCCTTCACTGTGCTCAATACTGCCACCACAGTCAGGACACGTCCCAGTCATCTTCTTGACCGGATTTCTGGCCGCCTCATCAACTTTCCTGTTGATCTCTTCTATATTATTATCGGTGTCTTTGCTGACATCTAGAAATGTGTTTAATGATTTTGCAACCCCGTCTGCACAGGATGTTATCATCTCTCCCTTGCTCCACATAGGGGAAGGACATCTGATTCCGCTTAACTGACGGATTATTGATGATAATTTTACATTGGACCTCAGACATAGTGAGGTTAACCTGGCAATCGCTTCCAATTGTGCAGAAGCACACCCGCCCACCTTTCCGATCTGAGTAAATACTTCACAGGCTCCCTTCTCATCAGAATTAATTGTGATATACATATTACCACAACCCGTTTCAATTTTCTGGGTAACACCTGTCGTAATTGCCGGTCTTTTCCTTGGCGCTATCCTGGTCCCGTTCTCCCCTTTTTTTATCTTGGAACCAACATTCAGCACCTGGTTCTCTCTGCTGCCGTCACGGTAAACGGTCACTCCTTTACAGCCTGATTTATAAGCCAGTTCATAAGCAATTTTTATGTCTTCAGTTTTAGCATCCTTAGTGAAATTAATTGTTTTGGAAACAGCATTGTCCGTAAATTTCTGAAATGCTGCCTGCATCCTGATATGCCATTCCGGCGTGATGTCATGAGAAGTTACATATACCTTCCTGATCTCTTCTGGTATCTCTTCCACGGACTGGATGCTGCCCAATTCCGAAATTCTGGTCATCAGGTCCTTTGAATAAATTCCGGCATCCATAATTGCTTTTTCAAAATTTGGATTAACATAGAGAAGCTTGTCACCGTCCATTACCTGCTTTACAAAAACCAGCGAAAATTGCGGTTCAATTCCACTGGAAGTATTTAAAATCATACTGATGGTTCCGGTTGGAGCTATGGTAGTTGTTGTCGCATTGCGAATTCCCTTTGCTTTGATCTCAATTTTCAACTCATCCCAATCAAGTTCCAGTTTTTCCCGTTTTAAACTGCCGGTTTCGTAGATACTTCCTTTAAAATTGGGAAATGGCTCCAGTTCCACAGCCAACTGCATAGATCTCTGTTTGGAAACATAGTCAATAAACTCCATTATCTGTTCTGCCAGTTCAATTGCCCTATCACTGTTGTAGGGAATCTTCAGCATGAAAAGCAGATCTGCCCAGCCCATTATTCCCAGACCGATCTTGCGGTTACCCTTCACCATTTTGTCGATCGATTCAAGCGGAAATTGCGAACGGTCTATTACATCATTAAGAAAGTCTACACTGTCATGTACAACCTTCTCTAATAAAGTGAAATCCACCTTGCCATCCTCAACCACACCAGCCAGATTTATCGACCCCAGGTTACATGCTTCATGTGGTAATAAGGGTTGTTCTCCACAGGGGTTGGTAGACTCTATAGCACCTATGTTAGGGGTGGGATTATACTCGTTGATCCTGTCCATAAATATGATCCCGGGTTCACCGTTCTTATGGGCCATTTCTACTATCAAGCTGAATACTTCCTGCGCTCTTAACTTTGAAACGACCTTTTTTGTATGCGGTTCTACCAGCTCATATTCATTGTCTTCATAAAAAGCGTCCATGAACTTCTCTGTTATGCCTACACTGATATTAAAATTTGTCAGCTCTTTAGTATCTTCTTTACAGGTAATGAATTCCATAATATCCGGATGATCTACATTGAGGATCGCCATATTGGCTCCTCTTCTGGTACCACCCTGCTTAACAGCATCAGTAGCAGAATTGAAAACTTTCAAAAAAGAGATGGGACCACTTGAAACTCCGTTTGTACTTTTGACCCTGGCATTGGACTGCCTTAAATTACTGAAACTGAATCCTGTTCCGCCCCCGCTTTTATGAATCAAGGCAGCGTTTTTAACTGACTCAAATATGCTTTCCATACTGTCTTCTATCGGTAGAACAAAACAAGCAGACAATTGTTGAAGATCGTTTCCGGCATTCATTAAAGTGGGCGAATTGGGCAGAAAATTTCCAGAATCCAGCAGCTTATAATATCTTTTACTTTTTTCAGGATCTCCTGCTGAGATATCATCTGCTACTCTAGTGATCAGGCCACTCCAGTCTTCTAATACTTTCCCGTCATTCCCCTTTTTAAAATACCTTCTTTCCAACACAGTAAGTGCATTATCAGTCAGTTTCATACTATCTCCCCTCAGAAGCCGGCTCCCCCGCCAAATTGCTAAACCTATATTTTATAGATAGTTATAGCGTTAACCGTGCAAATATCTATTACGATAATTTTTATTTTAATTACTTCTTAAATAAATAGTTAGTGATATTGTCAAGTACCTTTTATGTGAGTTTGAACTGTTATCCTGTAACTCGTCTGGTAACTAACTTTTGGTAGATTTTATTTTTTTTCTGAAAAGTTTTTAGCCAAATTCCCAACTAATTTCTGATGATTTTCAGTGGTTCTATTTTTGTCGTTTTCCCTGCCGGCTTTAAAGTTGTTATGAAACTTATCAAAATCGTAATAACAGGAACCAGCAGGAAATCAATAAGTCTTATTTCTACTGGTAAAGTCTGCAGCGGAAATCCAGCCAGAGGTATAATAATAAATTCCCAGGCCTCTTGAGACAGCAATAATATTAAAGCCAGTATTGTTCCGGTTAGTGCGCCTGTAATCCCAATAATGGTACCCGTTATCATAAATATCTTCATGATCTGGCTATCTGTTGCTCCCATGGCTTTTAAAATGCCGATCTCAGTTTTCTTCTCGTATACCAGTTTGAAAAAATTGCCGATCATATTAAAGGACGCCAGTAAGATCATCAGGATCAAAACTAAAAATATGATGATCTTCTCCATTTTTATCGCATCAAACAGATTAGATTCAAATTGACTCCAGTCTTCCACCAGGAAACCAGCACCCAGCTTTTGCTGAACCAGTTTGCTTACTTTATATGAAGTTTCAGCTTTCTTGGTTTTAACCTCTATATGGCCTGCGCTATCCTTATAACCTGCAAAAAACTGGCCGTTCTCAAGCGAAATAAATGAAGCTAACCTGTCAAAATCAGGCAGTCCAGAAATAAACAGCCCAATTACCTTCATTTTCCTGCTCCGGGGAAACATACCAAATGGTGTCGGCTCAGATGCTGTGGGCGAGGAAACTTGCAGATATTCCCCCACTGTTACATTCAACGACAGGGACAGATCCAGGCCGATAATAATCCCATTTTTCCCCAGATCTGAACTATCTGGTTCCCCAATTATTATCTTCTCGAATACATCATTTATCATTATTTGACGGTCAAAATCAACCCCGTAACAGACAGTAGACGCCAACAGGCTGCCATTCTGTAACATCAGTTCATTTTCACAGACCGGAGCTGCTGTAACAACCCAATCAACAGTTTCAATAGAATTCAGCAATTCTTCATAATTGCCTATTGCACTAAAATCCTGTTTATGTACTCTGATCTCTGGTTTAGTTCCCAGAACACGATTTCGCATATCCGAATCAAAGCCGTTCATTACGGATGAGACGACCAGCAATGAAAAAACACCGATAATAATGCCCGATAATGCCAGCAGATTTGCTGAACGAAAGAAGAATCTTTTTCTCCCCTTTAAATAATTCATGGCAATTTTCAGTGTAAACATTTTCTACTCATTCCCGGTAATTTTCTCGGAGACTTTTTGCCAGATATTCTTCCTTAGAAAAGGAGATTCTTTCATAGCTTTATTGATCTTTAAGTTCATTATGTGCCACATCGTTGCCAGTAAGATCAACAATCCAATCGCTGAATAGTATCTTAATAAACACAGTAAGTTGAACAATCCGTGCAACAATATAGCCACCAGCAAACCTTTCACTACGCTGCTTGATCTGTTGCCGAAGAATTTGTGTTCTCCCAGTGCAAATCCCCAATTACTGGAAAACAAGGCATGACCGGGCACGGAAAGCAGAGATCGGGTTAGCAGCACATTAGATAACAGGTCTTTTGAAACATTGACTGCTCTGAACAGGTAAAAACCGTTCTCAATGGAAGCAAATCCCAACGCTACAGCAGATGCATACACAATTCCATCCATAGGCTCATTGAAATTCTTATTTCTGTATACCGTAATCCTTACCATCAGAAATTTTCCAAGCTCTTCTATAATCGGAGCCGCTATTACAGCACTTATGAAATAAGAACTATTAACAGGTAATTGTATTAGGATTACAATAAGGGCTGTGACAATTCCGGCAAAATAAGCAAAAATAACAAGCTTCCGGGGCTCAGGTTCCAGTTTGTCTTTCTTGTAGAAATACAGCAGCCAGTAAATTCCGGGTGCAAATCCCAACAGGAAATAGATCATCTATCTAACCTGTTCAAATAATAATTTACAGCAATCGCATGTTTAATGTCCAGTATTGTGTCACCTTCCCTAAACAGGTATTCCTCCAGCAGTAAATAATCTGTTCCGGCAATCTTTTTTCTGTATTTATACCTGATCGACTTAGTGTTGCTTATGCACTTATTCATACTGTTTTCCTGCTCAAAAAACTGTTTAAGCCTTATCCCGTCCGGTAGAGATAATTTACAGGGAAACTGATTGATCGTCGAAAGAAATTCAATTAAATTTAGTATGGACATTTCATAGTCTGCCGTGGCTGATCTATTAATCAAATTTGAATTTTTTACTGCTGATTAATCTCAAGGCTGCATCAACAATTTCGGGTTCATATAGTATCCCGCGATTCTTTTCAATCTCAATAATCGCATTTTCCAGACCTAAACCAGGCCGGTATGGCCGGTGATATGTAATTCCCTCAATTACATCTGCAACACATAATATCTTCGCCTCAAGCATTATTTCATCACTCTTTAATCCCTCAGGATAACCGGAGCCATCCAATCTTTCATGGTGTTGAAGAACAATGTCTGCAATCGGCCAGGGAAAATCTATGTCTTTTAAAAGTTGATATCCCGTTAAAGGATGCGTTTTTATTATCTCCATCTCAATCGGAAGCAGTTTGCGACTTTTACTTAAAATTTCAATCGGGATCCTGATCTTACCGACATCATGAATAGTTGCGGCAGTCTTGACCGCATCAACAATTTTCATCGTCCAGATCCATTTCCTTGGCTATTAGAACAGCCAGATAAGTCACATTTTGCTGATGGCCGGCTGTAAATGGATCTCTAATTTCTACAACCGAAGCCAGAAGCCCGAGAGTATCCTGCATCAATTTCTGAAGTTTAATATTGCTTTTTTCCAGATCCTTCTCAGTTCTCTTTCTCTGCCTGATCTCTTTCTGCAGTTCCGCAGTTCTCTGTTTAACCAGGAATTCCAGATTATTCTGAAGCTCTTTTAATCGTAAATGATTTTTAACTCTGGCCAATAGCTCAACTTCACTGATCGGTTTGCCTATATAATCAGCTGCCCCCAGACCTAGCCCCTCTGCCACACTGTAAGAATCCCTTCTACCGGTTATAAAGATTATCGGTATATCACTTGTTTCTGGATCATTCTTCAGCCTGGAACAAAGTTCAAATCCATCCATACCAGGCATCCCGATATCCAGCAGGATCAGATCAAATTCCTCTTTTTTAACAGATTCCAATGCTTCCCCTGCATTACGGCTGCTTCTAGTTAAGTAATTATTTTCCTTTAAACACGATTCCAGTACCTGCAAATTGGCGATTTCATCATCCACAAGTAAGATTCGTTTCCTCTTCTCTTTCATTATCCGATCCGTAGTTTTTATTTTTCCGGTTTCATTTGTGGAAACAGTATAACTTCCTTGATAGAGGTATTGTCTGTCAACAACATCACAAGCCGGTCAATTCCTATTCCTAACCCGCCAGTAGGAGGCATCCCGTATTCCAGAGCTTCCAGAAAATCTTCATCCACAACACTGGCTTCAACATCTCCCAGATCCCTTAAGGCTGCCTGCGCTTCCAACCTTGCTCTCTGATCCAGAGGATCATTAAGTTCCGTAAAGGCATTAGCATATTCATCACCATTAATGAAAAGCTCAAACCTTTCAGCCAATTCAGGATTACCCGGCTTTGATTTAGCTAAAGGAGAAATATCCTTGGGAAAATCTGTTACAAATGTCGGCTGGATCAATTTTGCTTCCACATACTTCTCAAATATTGCTTCAATCAACTTACCACAGGTGGCAGCTGGTTCTATTTCTATCTCTTTCTCTACACAAAAGGCTTTAATTTTTTCAAAGTCAAAATCAGAAACATCAAATCCAGTCTCTTCCTTTATCAGATCCGGCATGGAAGCTCTTCTCCATGCATCCTTTAAATTGATCTCTCTACCCTGAAAATTGATAATACTGTCACCCAGCACTTTCTCAGCTATCTGTCTTATCATGCTTTCAGTCAGATCCATGATCTCATAAAAATCAACATATGCCTGATATAACTCCAGTAACGTAAATTCCGGATTATGATTCCTGTCCATACCCTCATTTCTGAAAGTCTTTCCTATTTCATAAACCTTTTCAAATCCCCCCACGATCAGCCTTTTCAAATATAATTCTATCGCGATCCTTAGATATAGTTCCATGTCCAGTGTATTATGATGAGTTACAAATGGCCTGGCAAAAGCGCCTCCATAGAGAGGCTGCAGAATGGGCGTATCAACTTCAAGGAAGCCTTTCTCATCTAAAAAGAATCTCATTTCTTTCAATATTTTTGCTCTCAGCACAAAACTCTTTTTGATCTGTGGATTTAAGAGAAGATCCAGATATCTTTTCCTGTATCTTAATTCTATATCTGCAAATTCGTCGTAACGTTTCTTTTCCCCATCAATAAATTTCTCTTTAACTGTTGGAACCGGCCTCAGGTTTTTTCCCAGAATTTTAATTTTTTCTACTTTTACCGAATATTCTCCTCTCTGTGTCAGGAAACAAACTCCTTCAACCTGCAGAAAATCACCTAAGTCCAATAATTTAAAAAGCTCGTAGTTTTCTTCACCCAGCTCATCTTTTCGAACATATAGCTGGATCTTACCGGATTCATCTATAACATTGGCAAAACCGATCTTCCCCTGGCGTCGCATTGCATTTAATCTGCCAGTAATTATTACTTTTTTTTCTTCCTTTATATAAGCCTCTTTATTCTCTATCAGATTATTAATAGTATGAGTCCGCTCAACCCGGTTAGGGTATGGTTCAATGCCGGCATCCAGAATTTTCTGTAGTTTCTGCCTTCTTATTTGCAGCAGCTGATTCAAATTATCCATTTATTTCTCCTGAAATTATCATTTAATATTTATATTTTATTCTAATTAACATGTCAAGCCACATTCAGGGTTAGTTCGCAAATTTCAGTTTGATCCCTACGGGGCGATGATCAGATATTGTTTTATATCTCATATTTTCACCACCTTCCATATATCTGTCTATCACTATTGTCCTAAAACAGGAATCATCCTGTTCAAATTCATCAAACAATTCATTTGAAATAAAAATGTGATCGATATGTCCTCTGTATTTCCAGTAAGGATAAGACCAATCAGCGGTTGAATCAGCAGCAACTTCCTGATCGGCAAATCTGAAATCAACACTGTCAGATAAGATCTCCTGAAAAACATTGCTTTCTCCAACATCGGTTATTTCATCATTCATGTCCCCTAAAACAATCACATTTTCAGTGTCATAATTTTCTTTTATATATTTCAATATTTCCTTCACCGCCTCTTTGCGGCGCAGTTCATTTTCTTTACCCGGCATAGCTTTAAGATGATTATTGATTACAATGATTTTTTCACCTCGATAAGTGCTTTCCAATATCAGAGGACGCCGAGGGAAGGCGTAATCGTAATTTTCTTCCTGAAAGATCTCGAAAATATTCTCGACTTCTACCACATTCGTCTTATAGATAAATGCTAAATTAAGTTCCCATTCATCAGATACAGCTCTGTATCCATCCCAGTTATTAACCTCATCCAACTCATTCAGTTGGATCAGTAATTCTACAAAACCAGAATCACTCTCTATCTCCTGCAAACCTAAAATGTCAGGAGAAACCGTATTAATCACTTCTGCACAAAGCTGCACAGTAAAGTGATGTTTAGGGAAATTCTGGATGTTCCAGCTGACGATTTCCAGGGTCTGCTCCTCACCAAATTGCAGAGAATCAAGTTCAATTCCAGGCTCATTTTCTACTATATCATTGCATAAAAGAAAATTCACCACAACCAGAAAAATTGTAATAAACAGTACTTTTTTCATTATTTATCCTTTCTTTAATTTAATGGAATTTTTATGGCGACCGGACGATGATCTGATACATTATTCTCATATTCATCCCATCCATTTGTCAGATAATCATCAATTCTCAGAGTCTTAATTTCTGCTAACGCTGACTCGAATTCATCAAATAGTTCGTTGGTAATTAAAATATGATCCAGGTGGCTGGGCCAATTAGGATAAGACCAGTTCGAATGGCTGCCCTGAGCAATCTCCATATCAGAGAACAGGTAAAGTTCAGGCTGGGAAATGAACTCCCAGAAAACATTATTATCTTCAGAATCCTGGATCTGATCATTTAGATCTCCAACCACAATTACATTATCAGAATTAAAATTCTGGCAAATATAATCCTCCAGTTTTTCGGAAGCTTCCTGCCTTCTGGCCTCGTCATCATTCTCTCCACCAGCTTTAAAATGATTGTTGATAAGTACTAAATTCTCTCCGAAACTGGTAAATTCCATGACCAATGGACTGCGGGGAAACGCATACCAGTCACTTTGATAAATCTCATAAATATTATTAACCTCGATCACCGCAGTCTTGTAGACGATCGCCAGGTCTATGTTGTAACTGGCACTGTTAGCTTTATAACCTTGCCAGCCTGGTAAAAATTCAATCAATTTGTCGAAATAGTAATTACTCTCGATCTCTTGCAATGCCACAATATCAACATCTAGATCCTGGATAATTTCCGCTGCATAAGCCACTGTCGCAAGATCATTTTTAGGGAAATTCTCTATATTCCAGGTCATTACTTCCAGTGTTTCATCCATCCCGAACTCTATTTCTTCCAGATCTGGAGGTGTTATCGCCTCAACTTCATTACTCCAGCCGGTCTGTCCGCCATCAATCTGAGCAGAGACTCTATATCCATATTCCACAACTGGTGCAAGGCCAGTATCAGAATATTCTTCCATATCAGCACTAAGAATTACCAGGTCTATAAACCCGGCTCCCGAAATCTGTCTCTGAATTAAAAAACCTGTCTCATTTTCAGTATTATCGGTCCAGGAAATATCAATCCTGTCCGAAGCGATTAATTCAATTACCAGATTAGATGGAGCTTGAACATCAACCGGAGTGATCAGTGGAATGGAATAACACCAGTCCGATCTCTCTGTGTTTTTATAAGCTGCCACCCGATAAGAATACTGAGTGTTTGATAAAAGCAGACTATCAATAAATGTTGAAATATCAAACAGGACAACTCCTGCTTCAACATATTCCTCAGTAGCTATTTTCCGTTCAATAATGAATCCATCCTCATCTGTACTATTATCCTCCCAGCTCAGCTGGACTGTTGATCCCGAAATAAGTACTGCCGTAACAGCCGAGGGTGCTTCAATTGAAGGCTTCGGTGAAGTTGTGCTCTCTCCGCAGGAGCTCAATATAAAAATTAGTGCTATTAGATAAGCGATTTTTTTCAAATCTTGTCTCCAATCTTTAAAATAACATTTACTGCTATAGATATGTTCTTCACAATCAGATCCGGTAAAAATTTCCAATCGTTGCGATTCTCCCTAAACTCTCTCTTTCCATGTCCACTTAGAACAAGAATTGTCTTCAATCCGGCCTTTTTACCGAATTCGATATCGCTGTATTTATCTCCGATCATAAAAGAACTCTTAAGATCAATATCATATTGGGACTTCACCCGGTTAAACAATCCGAGTCCGGGTTTTCTATCATCATGTTCACAATTATAAGGCTCAATTATACCTTCTTTATGGTAAGGAGAAATCAAAATCTCGTCTATTATGGCCTTCTTCTCATCCAACAGTTGGATCATCTTCTTATGAACTCTTTCCAGATCTTCAAATGAATAATAACCTCTGGCTATCCCGGATTGATTCGTAATAACAAAAACCTTGTAACCGGCTATATTAAGTTTTTTAATGGAATCTGCTGCCCCCTGGAACAATTGAAACCGATCCGGATGATCAATATATCCATCTTTATCTTCATTTATAGTTCCATCTCTATCTATAAAAACCGTTTTGATTTTAACCACCCCTATCACTTCATCTGGAATATTTTATATTTCCCGGAACCATCTTTTTGTCAATTTACATTTTGCAATCAATGGATTACTTACTTAATCCATATACTGATTTCTATAATCATTGACAATATATATCTAAATATCAATTATTGAAAAAAGTTGTATTCAATCTTGGAGGAGTTTATGTTGATAAAAAGGTCTTATTTAATAATATTTTTGTTGTTAATTGCTTCTTGTGTGTATTGTCAGATAAATGCTAATGACCGTGTAATTCCCCCTGTTGATGAATCCAATACACCAGGTTCAAGAAATATTTCAGTAGAAGATTTGGATACTCATTCTATTTCTGAATTGGTTAACAACCTTCTGGGAGAAGGGGTTTCAGTATCTAATATACAGTTTACTGGAACAAATAATTCTGCTGGAATTTTTACAAATGCTCTATCTTCTGGACTTGAATTTGACAGTGGGATAGTGTTATCTTCAGGAACTGCAGATGGTATTATTGGTCCAAATAATTCTTCGGGATTTACCGGTGTTCTGAACACCCCTGGAGATAGTGATCTAAACAACCTTATTCCTGGATATTATACATACGATGCTACCGTATTGGAATTCGATTTCGTTCCAAATAGTATTGGTATTACTTTTTCATATATTTTTGCATCTGATGAATATTTGGAATATGTTAATTCATCTTTCAATGATGTATTCGGTTTTTTCCTTAATGGTGCTAATGTTCCATTAGTACCAAATACTACCGTTCCGGTTTCTATCAATAATGTAAATCATCTGGTTAATACAGAGTATTTTTATAACAATGATATTCATAGCGGTCCTGGAATGGGTTATCCCCCACCTGTCACATACGATATAGAAGCCGATGGATTTACTACTGAATTAACTGTTGAAGCCTATGTGACACCTGGACAGATAAACCATATTAGATTTGCTATTGCTGATGCTGGAGATAGAATTCTAGATTCTTGGGTATTTATGAAAGCCGGTAGTTTTAGTAGTGTTGAGTTAACTCCTCTGGTGGTAATCGTTGAAGGAGGAGTTTTACATGAAACTGATGAAGATGTACCTATAGACATAAATATTTCAGCTATCGGGCTTAATAATGCAGATTTCGATTGGGTTATGAGCAATCCTATCTGGGGTAATGCACAGTTTGTTTTTGATCGATACACACAGGAAGACCGCGTTATAAGATATACACCGAATCCGAATTATAACGGGTATGATTCATTCGTTTGTGCTATTTACGATAATCTTGGACATTCTGAGGAAATCGTTTTAGGCATATTGGTTGTACATCAGAATGATCCGCCCCAAAATACCGCACCGCCTTCTATATCCGGAAATTTTATTGTCGGTGAAGAAGTGATCTGTAATCCTGGAGAATGGAATGATGATGTTGACAATCAATATGTACCATACTGGGAACCCTATAGTACAATCTCGATCTCATATCAATGGCAAAGAAGTACAGTAGATCGTAACTGGGTAGACATTGATCTTGCACAAGAGGCAAGCTATGTTCTGCAGGAAATTGATGCTGATCACATGATCAGATGTCTGGTTACAGCTGAAGATGATGGAACAGGTATGGGTGATAATAATACAACTTCCCTTACATCTAATGAAGAATATTGCGAACCAGTGATCAATGCTGAAGATAATATTCAGGTGATAAAAACATCTCTAATCTCTGTACAACCTAACCCATTCAATCCGAGTACAACAATTTTATATATGTTGAAAGAAGATGCTGAAATAACTATTGATATTGTTAACATAAAAGGAGAGATCATAACTACATTGGTCGACTCTTATCTCAATGCGGGCAGGCACTACATTCAATGGAATGGAACTGATAATAAAGGAAAAACTTGCAGCTCCGGAATTTATTTCTCTCTCCTGAAAACTGATAAAACAACTGATATCGGTAAATTGGTGTTACTAAAATAGGATCTTACTGAGAAATATTTTTTACTGACCACTTCTGGCGATTACTCTGTAAAATTTTTTATTCTCATTGGATGGACATATCCAGACATTATTTTCAAATACACCGGATTCATCTATCTCGAATCCTACATTAGGATCCTCGGACGAATAGATTATATACTCTGTTGCACCGGGAACCGGTTCCCATTCAATTCGTATGCTTTCATTAACCAGATAAATTGAATTTACTACCGGATTAGTTAAAAAATCAGCATAAACAATAACTCTTATAGAATCAGAATTGGTCGATCTCAATTCATCATCAACGATGAAATTAATGTCTTCTTCTCCTACCCAATTTGAATCTGGTGTTATTGTCACAATTAAACCAGTGATATCGGCTGTTATGTTTGCTGATCCTGGTGATATCATGGTAAAAGAATCTCCCTCAATGTCATTTATATATTGACTGAAGTCTTCTTCAAAAACAGCATTCATGATTATTGAAATAGAATCTGGCAAATCAATGTCTGGTGCATCATTTACTGGAGTAATAATAACCAGAAGATCTTCAGAAATATAATGACCATTTTGAGCTGTCGCCTGAAAAATAATAGTTTCTTCTCCATTCCAGTCTGCTTCTGGAGTAAGCTCAACCAGCCCATCTGTTATGTGTACTGAAATTTTACTATTATTTGAATAAGAATAAACTAAATCGAGAGTGTCATCTATAGCAAAAACCGTATTCAGATCGATTGAATTGTCAATAGTATCTTCACTGAATGAAATTGACGTTAGAGGATTGATTACATAGGGGGTTTGCAAAGAAGTAAAACTGACATTCAACTCTGTCTGGGTGCTATCGTTCACAATCACATTTTCTACTGTGATATCTTCATAACCAACAAGGGAAAATATTAACGTATAAATACCTGGTTCCAGCAATCTGTAATACCTGCCAAAAGTACTGTCACTTCTTACAGGTTCCACACTGGTCATACCGGGTTCAAAATCTATTTCCTGGACGTAAACCTCGGCCACAACGGGCGATCTTGTTTCATCTGTAATATTTCCCGTCACCGTAGAATGATGCGCTCTATCAAGAAAAATGAGTGCTGCATCCAGATTGTCTTCACTTATCTGTGCGATCCACTCTGCTGTAACTATATGTGTCCAGCTCAATTCAAGCGTGAATGCAAACATTCTCAGCTCAGAGTATCCCCAATCACCCATCGTTCCCTGACATGTATATCCAAAATCGACTGCCTGTTCCGGTGTGTAGTGACCGATCTGAGGATGACTTCCTGAACTACTATATTTTGGCAAAGTGTTTGCCATTTCAACTGCAAGATCATCCATTATCTCATGATCGTAAGAACATACACCCGGTAAATTACCTAAAGGATAAAGTACGTATTGCCCCGAAGAATGATAAGTTATCCCTCCCCAGAATTTATGTGATCTTAAAAGATCTCTAACATATACTACTTCTGGTTCAGACCAGGGGTAAGGCCCATTATATAGACTACTACTTGTAGTGCTGGAAGTACCATTGGGACCCCATACATAACCAAAATTTCTATTCAGGTCGACCCCATCATAATTATTGGCATCTGCAATCCCGTCACCATCATTATCACGTATGTTTTTCCTGTGATCATAGCTGTAATATTCTCGTACAAGTTTGTGCCCATCAGGATTCATTAACGGTATAAACCAGATCTGTGTATTATCAACCCAATATGTGATGTCCGGATCTGTTCCGTAGTTATCAACAATATGGTTCAGAATATACATGTCTACTTCCAGACTTATTGGTTCTCGAGCATGTATTTCTGCAGCAAAAAATACATTTGGTTCATCTTCGTTTTGCAGGGGATTATCTGAAATTTTAAGACACCAGACGTCATGCTGGAAATCATCGTAATTACCATAATCCTCGTTATAATAAAGTTTTCCCTGAGAACTGCCTAATGAAAACATGTTAACAATTGAAGAATTGCTATTTGCGATATCATCGATCTCGGAATACGTTTCATCATAATTTCGATAGTCTGATATACTACGCAGCCAGTCAGATTCCCTGGAAACAATCTGATAGTCTACTCCCTTCTTTTCCAGAAACTCTAGCTGTTGTTCATCAACCCAGATATCTAAAGTATTCCCCATAATTCTTATTTCATCTGCATCAATTGTTCCTGCCCAGATTAACAATTCACTGTTAATTTGAGATATGCTCACATGAACTATCTCAGAAAATAAGGCATATTGTAACATTATCAGTAGAAGTATTATTAATTTTCTTTTCATATTTTATTTAAAAAAAATGGGCGACTATAAAAGTCGCCCAGAAAAAACATAATATTTTTTTTATTCTTCTATAATCTCTATTTCAACAGGTTCTTCTTCTTCAGTAACCAGTTTCATTTCAACGCGACGATTGATTGCCCGGTTTTCTTCAGTTTCATTAGAAGTAATCGGAAACTCTTCACCATAACCTTTACTAAGCAAATTTTCTGGTGGAATACCTTTTCCTACCAGATAATTAACCACTGCCTGTGCTCTTCGTTCAGACAATCCCAGGTTATATTCACTACTTCCCACATTATCTGTATGACCACTTATTTCCACGACTTCATTGGGATTAGCTAAAAGTATTTCCAGTAAATAGTCAAGAGCAGGAAATGATTCTTTTGTCAAATCTGCACTATCGAAATCAAAGAATATGTTATCCAATTCATAAATTACAGCTTCTTCTTCAAAGATTTGAATAGGTTCTTCTTCAATTATCTCAGCTACTTCTTCTTCAGGTAGAGGTGTGATATTCAATTTGTAGATGTCATCATGTCCATTACCACTGAATCTATTAGATGCAATATACGCTACCAGTTCATAAGGAGAATTGTAGTAAAATCTTTCATCTTTAACAGAGTTTACAACCAATCCAAGATTTTCCGGTTCAGACCAGTCCTGCCAGGAATCACCTATCTTGGTTGATTTAAAAATATCGAATCCACCTAAACCGGGATGTCCATTAGAGGCAAAATAAAGTGTCTCCCCATCCCAATCCAAGAACGGAGTTTCTTCATAATTATCTGTATTAATAACTGGACCCAGGTTTTCTGGTTTTGTCCAGGCACCATCTATTTTTTCTGATACATAAAGATCCAGCATTCCGTATCCATCTTCACGATTACTGGCAAAAAACATTACGTCATTCAACACATAAGGTTGAATTTCAACTTTATCTGTATTGATCCCGGAAACAAGAGCAGGTTTTTCCCACCCATTATCTTTTTTCCGAGACATATAGATATCGCCATTTTTAGAATTAGAAAGATAATTACCAAACAGATACGCTTCAGAAGTTTCTTCAGAGAATGATCCTAACGACTCATTTCTGTTAGAAGATAACCTTTTAATAAGTACAGGATTTGTCCAGATTCCTGCGATCTTTTCTACAATGTAAACATTTTCCTTAGCATAATCATCATCTAAGCGCTGAGAGGTAATAAACATCTTTTTCCCGTTAGCAAATGGAACTGGTGCGAAATCGGAATATTCACTATTGATCTCGCCATGCAATTTGCCTAGAGCATAGACATTCTGACCCGTTCTGGTCAATTCGATCTGATTTTCTATGATACTCAGTATAGCATTAATCTCTTCCAGATCTGCGCCAAAATTCTTCTCTTTGTATGTTTGCATATGATCATATGCCAAGTCATATTTCTGTAAGGCTATATAGTTCTTACTCATCCAGTAATGATATTCTGGTACAACAGTGGTTTGTTTTAAAGCAAGATTGAACCACTCTTCTGCCCTGTCATAATCACCTTGAACGAAAAATTTTTTAGCTTCTACAAAAAACCTGTCATTAGACCCAAAGAGGAGAACTGCGTAGATTAATACCAACAAAATAAGCAGTATTTTCTTCATGGGAACTCCTTACAATTTTTAATAAAAATATAGGGAGAAATCTCTTCTCCCCAGATTTCTTAAAATCTTAAAATTAAAGAGATTTGATGGGAATCTTCGAATCCATCCTCTGGCTCAGCTATAAAGGCGTAGTTTGTTTCCAGCATTTTAAATCTGATACCAAAACCAGCAGTTAAATTGCCTTCATTTGCACCTAATCTAATCCCAGCTTGAGTGTTGGAAAGGATCTCGTCCCATTTTGTCTTCTCTTCCAGGTTAATTGCAGAATGGCTTGAGCCAACTTCAGTGTCTTTGCCAACACCAGTCCAGTATTCTGCTCCAATACTTACTTGAACTTCTTCACTTGTGTGTTTTTCTGTTTTAAGGTCAGTTGCAAAAGTAAGACCCCAAATAGGATGTACAGCTAATCCAAGGGTGTACTGAGAAGGTACCTCTTCTCCATCAACTGTGGAGTAGAGATCTCTAGCCATAACACCAATACTGAGATAATCATTGATATCCCAGAGGAAACCAAGGTCAGTTCCAAAACCATTTTTAGAATCATCCTCGATCTTGGACATATACATCTTAGCTGATAGACCTACTTTAAAACGTCCTGTTCCTAAAGCCAGACTTAAAGAAATATCATGATCGTTGGTATCGAATTTACCCGTGGGAGTTCCATCGCTCATGCCTTCCAGTTCAGATACACCTGCATTGATCCAGCTTAATGCAACATAACCGTACTTAAAGCCTGTTCCCAGAGCAACGAAATTGTGGTTTCTGTCTAAGCCCATATCTGTATACATCATTGCAAATTCTGCTCTCTTAATGTTACCAAGTGCAGCAGGATTCCAATAGACAGCAGTAATATTGTTCATATGAGCTGTTCCAGTACCACCCATCGCCATTCCTCGCGGTCCCAGTCCCATCCTCATCCAGGGAAACAGATGATTGTTGTCGGCTGCGACTGTTGAGATCATGCCTATAAGTACTAAACTTACCATGACAATCAGTAGTTTTTTATTCATTTTATCCTCCATATAAATTGATCCGGGAAGGGGTTTGAACCCCTTCCCAGAATTATTCTATTTCACTGCTATCTTAATGATTTTTTCTACTCTGGATCTACCATCTGTCACAATCACTCTGGCAAAATATACACCACGTGCGATCTTAACACCGCCTCTACTGCAACCCCAAGAGATCATTCCCCTGTCATCTGCAGCAGTTGTCATCACTTCCTTGCCAGCGAAGTCGTACAGAGTTAATGTAACATCCATTGTTTTATTAGCGTCTACAAGTAATACTAATCCTTCACCTGCATCAACATCTATAGGATTGTTCATTATTGTGATGTCGTTAACAATCAGATCAACGTTACTATCTGTTATATAGAAGTTCCAAGTTATTGTAGTTATATTCATAACATGGTCAGTAACTATCAATTCAACATGATGCGAGCCCATTGCGAACTCTTCAGAGTAGAGCAGAGAAGTTAAACTCATATTCATCATCTCTTCAGAGATCATTTGTCCATCGATCTTCAGTACTATGTCACTGATACCTGATTTAGCATCGGAATAGTAGGCTCTAACATCTACTACTGATCCAACATCAAATTCAGCACCATCTTCTGGAGATTCAACGCTTACAAGCGGAGCATCTATGTCTATTGAATAAGTCTGATTTGCCATAGTTGTCTGATCTGTTACATTCGTTGCCGTTACTTCAAGTACAATTGCATCATACTCTGTAACGTCAGCAGCAACCCATACACTGTACATATCACCAACTTCATATACAAATTGCGGACCTTGTAGAAGTTCCTGTCCTGGCATGCCATAGATCTTGGCAACAACTCCATTCTCACCAACATTACCTGTTACGGCGAAGGTTAATGGAACGTTGAGTTCAGGACCGAACCACCAGCCAGAATGCCCAAGGTTATAGAATTCTATGCCAAGAGCTGAGTCATTAACATGGAATTCGATGGATCTGACTGTAGAGTTATTGGCCTTATCTGTTACCATTGCTATAGCTGTGTAAGTTCCAACTTCCAGATTATTAACTACTGCATCCAGAGAATGAGTATCCATGCCGGCTGTTTCATCAACAACGATGTTTCCGGATGGTCCAATCACTCTAAGTGTAGCAGACAGTATACCTGAACCATAAGTTCTGGTGTTCATTGAGTTGGCATTAATGCTTATTCCATTATCTCTGCCAAGAGCTATATCTTCAGTAGTATCAGTGTAATTAACAAGAACATTAACTATAGCTGACAGACTGAATACTGCGTCATCTTGCGGTGAGATAAATTCTACAGTTGGAGATTCAGTATCAATACCATAGGTTTGACTGCTAGTAGTAGAGCCACCATAAATATTAGTAGCTTGAACTTCCAGGATCACACCTGTGTAAGAAGATGGAATGTTAGTACCAAGATTAACTGCATATTCACCATTTGCGTTGTAAACAAGTGTCTGTGGTCCCTGCAGAACTTCCATTCCGGGAACTCCGTAGAATGTAACCACAACACCATCTTCAGCTATATTGACACCTGATCCTGCATGTACATTGAATCTGAATGCTTCTAAGTTGTTAGCAGGATTAAACCACCATCCACCATTAACAAATGGAAGGAAAGTAATCGATGGAGCTGGTGACTCAACTGTGAAGCCAATATTGATATTAGTAAGGTTACCTACATTATCAATAACTTCCAGCATTGCTGTGTAATCACCAACCTGAAGGTTAGAAGGTTCAATTACGGTCGATACATAGCCGTCAATAGATCCGTTATAGATCTCTGTTATACCATCTGGAGGTGTGATGAACAGTCTGGCTGAATTAACACCAGAACCATTTCCACGTGTAACATCCAGACTGGAAATACTTACCAGAGGTCCGGATTCTTTTCTTACTTCTGCTTCTATATCACTGTATGTTGCAATTACTTGAATTGCATTAGTGAGATCGAATACTTCTCCATCTTCCGGTGAAGTGAACTGAGCTGTAGGAGCTACACTATCAACACCGTAGGTCTGATTACCCTCAGATTCATCGCCGAAGGTTGTTGCAGCAACTACCTGCAGTCTTGCAGCATCCTGATCAGAATCGATCACACCTGCATTCAGTAATACATTATAGATACCGTATTCATCTGGAGATATTGTCATCGGTCCCTGAATTATCATATTGTCAGGTTCCTGATAAACATAAGCTACTACTCCGTCAAATGCAATCGGACATCCTTCCATAGTTTCAACTGTAAACTGGAGTGTGTTAGCATCGTGAGGATTCAACCACCAGCCAGCTTCAGGTTCTATGAAGGCTATTGTTGGAGCAACACCCAGAACTTCAAATTCGTAGGATACGCTTCCAACATTCCCTGCAACATCATAAACGTTGGCGATTACTACATAATGACCTGGAATTAACCATTCATTTGGAGCATATTGCCATGTACCATCTGTAATTGTTACAGTACCAGTATCATCTGTTAATTCAATACCATTAAGTGTTACAATCGTGTTTTCTGGATCTACACCGGAAGCGCCTGAGTAGATAGTGCAGTCATCGCAGTATCCGTCTCCAACTACTATCGGCATTGGAATGTCTTCGTAACCGATAGCAATTACAACTTCCTGGCCATAGAGTAATGTATCCGGAAGGAAATCAATTGGATCTTCATCAATTATTGAAGGTTCACCAACCCAGTAAGTACCTGAGGAATCAGATACCCACATACCATCCTGAACACCATTATTATTCCAGTCATCGAAATCCTGGTCTTCATTGACACCGTTTATTGGATCTTCATTGAATAAGCCGTCACCATCGTTATCAAGCGGATCACCTACAGGTGAGATAGCCCATACGATTGGAGGTGCAATATCTACAATATAAGGTACTACATTGTAGCCAAGGTACCATGGAGTTTCTATATTAACATTATTAAGTGCCCACCATTGAGCATATACTTCATTTACATCATCAGTACCAAGCAGTACAGTAGTAAGATCATCAAGTGTAATAGTATATTCTACGTGATACCATTCGTTAACTTCATCCCAGGTTACATCCAGACTTGGATAAGGTACAATTATGTGTTCCTCTGGATTATCTACATCCTGCGGATTATAAAGTCTCAGTTCAATCCAATCTGTGAAGATATCTGTCTGTGGATCCCAGATATTAGCCCAGATTGTCATTTCATGTCTTACATATCCGCCACCATCGTTCTGAACCAGTGGTTCTGTATAGTCTACATTGAATTCAACTGCTGTAGAATTAGTGTAACCGAGAACATCTACGAATACTTCAAGTTCATGGCCTAAGCCTTGATTATGAATTTCCAGATATTCTTGATTTACAAGAACTACATGGAATATACCGGATACAGGATCCATCACAATCGGCATACCTACATATTCAGGATCTGGAACACCATTGTTCACGATTCTGATACCATTAA
The DNA here is from genome assembly GCA_942491655.1 of Cloacimonadaceae bacterium (SeqCode). Taxonomy (GTDB): domain Bacteria; phylum Cloacimonadota; class Cloacimonadia; order Cloacimonadales; family TCS61; genus SDB. The sequence continues at coordinate 45,865 of CALOBL010000010.1, read as the reverse complement.
GGTATACATCTATTATTGCATCAGGATCAACTTCGTATTGGCCATCATTTTCCATTACGTAGCTTCTGAATGAGAAGTCTATACCTTCATCAACAAATATTGAATCGGTTCTTTCTTCAGTCTCGCAGTAATAGTAGTAGTCCCAATCATAGGAAGTCCACAGATCATTGTTATCCCACCATTCATTGTTTACTGTTACGTATTCAAGTTCAGGTAAGAAATCTAGAGTCTGTACTAAGATGTAGATACCTGGTTCTGGAGGAGCTACAAAGTAACCTGCACCATCCATAACTGTTAATGGATAATCAACCCATCCTGAATCTCCATAGTACATTGCTTTCACAAGTCCTTCATCAGAATTATATGGCCAGCCTTCAATCGGGGAAGTAATATCCATGCCGAAGATTGACCACTGATCAAATTCGACATATTCAAGATCCATATCACCCATCAGGGCTTCTGGAGCACTAATCGGATACCATTCTCCTGGTATTGGAGGTAAGTCTATCCAGTGAACTTCTTCGAAGTACAGATGACCTGTTCCACCATCGATTGGAACTTCAACGCTCATATCACCATCTTCAGAAGTTATCACACCATTGCTTCCTAATCCATAAGAAACAGGATGTACCATTATTTCAGCTTTTTCAAGCATGATCATGTTGCCATTCAGGGTTGTGGTCCAGAATGTTAGTAAACTACCATGATATTCATCAGTACTACAAGATGGAGCTGCAAATGGAGCTTGGTAATGATCTGGAGCATCAGCCATCTGAACAGGATCTAATAGATTCTCATTACTTTCTTGATCCGCGCCCAGAGTTTCTACCATTTCCAGAACGATCGGTTTTGACTCAGCATTCACTACATCAACTACATCATCATAGTAAACTACTACATCTTCATTGGTATCAAATAAGAACATACCGCCCATTGCGTCGCTGTATTCAACAGATAAGAGTGCGACTCTATCAGAGTATTCACCATTACCCTTAATTGAAACAGCACGCAGCATCTGAACATCACCCATCGCATTTGCATTGAATTCTGCTTCCCAGAGCTCAACACCATTTACAACGTCACCGTTCTGAATGCGAACACCATCATTATTCTCAGCCCAGGCAAACGGATACCAGTTCTCAAAATCATTTGTATATTCGAATACTACGCCATTAGTAGGATTATCAACACAATCCTTGGTTATGGCGAATATTCGGTCGACATTTGGATTTTCTTCATCAAAGTCAAATCCGGCGATTATAGCGATCGGATCGATATTGGATACCAGGTTCACAGTTACAGAACCTTCTGTGAAGTTGCCGGCATAATCATAAGCTATTATATCGATCTGATACTCTCCTATCAGGTGTCCATGGGTTGGCCATGACATATTGAACAGGTCATCACCATCATAGTAATCAACACCTAACATGAAGTCCATATTATCTACATAGAATTCAACCATTTCTATACCACATACATATGGATACAATTCAGGCATTTCAAAGGCAGTTACAGTAAATTCAGGAACTGTGCCTAATTCAATCTCAATTGTAACATCATCAAATGGTGCGATGTAATCATTAACCTGACTTACAAAAGCGACAGGAGCAACATCATCAAACAATGTTCCGCCATCTACCTCTTCTATCATATCAAGTTTTGCTGTATTAGCAGTTGGAATTGCTACATCAGCATAATGTAATCTGAAGTCATAGACCTCGCTGTTGATAAATAAATCAGCCAGAATATCACCTTCAGTTAAATCTTCATACCATTCAGATGTTATTTCAAAGAACCAGTATCCACCGTCAAATCCGAAGTTTGGAACTACATCAATTGTATTCCAGGCTTCTTCAATACCAGCTTGATCTGCAATAACATATTCGAATCTTACTGCGCTATGATTAAGATCTGCAGGAAGTTCTGTAAACTCAATTCTAATTATATCACCATTAATACAACTTGGGATCAACATATCTGGCATAGCCAAATCTGGTGCTGTGTGATCTATGTAGAGAGTAGCCCAGTAAAGAGGTTCTTCCCAGACATTTTCAGGATCTGATACTGGAACAACACCAACTTCTACCCAGCCTTCATCCAGATCTTCAACATCCCAAATATCGTAAGCATCTGTATTATTTGTAACAGGAACTACTGGATCATCTTCATCGATAAGCATCCAGTCTGCTCCATCTACATATCTATATTTAAGAGCAACATTAGTAACCAGATCCGGTTCTAAGTTTCCTAACAACAATACATTAAGACCAACTTCACCGTTAATGTGCATATTAGGTACGTATGGTGCTCCACCAACATGTGTGATCAGCATTTCCAGAGTCTCTGGATCGAACACCAATCTGCTCACTGAGGATTCATGAGGATGTCCAGCATGATCTTCAATTTCAACCGTGAATTCTAACTCTGCTCCGTATGCAATATCTTCTGGAACAGTGAACTCAACAGTTTCTTCATAGGTTGCTGATTCATTACCAAATGGAACCGGAATATATCCTACTCCATCAACTGAATAGAAATATTCGAAGTGTGTGATCGGTAACATAAGATTATCAGTTGCATTTGCTGATAACAGATATGTTACTCCTCTTTCCAGATATGTAACTTCATTGCCATCCAGATCTGTAATTGTCAGAGCACTAACAGGTGCTACTGTATCAATGTAGAATGTCTGGCTTGTGAGGGACATATTGTCTGCAGTATCCCAAGCCTGAACATCGAGACTATACTCACCATTTTCTAGTTCACTGATATCCCAGCCGTTGAAATCATTTGTATAGTTATATTCGAATGGGTTGGTCATTGCATCTTCATCATTTGGCCATACTTCTTCCAGCAGATGTGTTGTCTCACCATCCGTATAGGACAGGAAGATTCTCTGCAAGTCGGTCATATTTGGAAGATAATTACCATTAAGACTATCGTATTCAGTAGCTATCATCGCTCTTACTGTATCGATCATAGTTGTCACTGAATTATCTATGACGCTCGAAATATATCCGTCTTCAGTCATGAAGTTGATGTGTGTGACCTCAGGAGCTGTAACGTCAACGATTTCAAGTTGTACATACAGACCCATCTCGAAGATATCCTGCTGATCAAGATATTCAAATCTGCCACCACCACCAACGTAGGTAGCAAGAGCCACGATCTGAATTTCCAGACCAGTTACCATATCATTTCTTATCAGCCAGTTATTCAGATAGTAAGGTACTTCACCATCTGCATCACCACCGATATGGAACCATTCATCACTAGGCCATTCACCTTCTTCATCTGCATATCTATAGTAGAAGTCCATTCCAGTAATTGCTTCAGGATATTCTGATGTTGTAGTAAGGTTATAGTAATTACCTCTTACTAATTCTTCAGCATCAATGGCAACCATTGGGAAGTCTTGGAAGTCATTTTTATAAACAGTTACTTCCCATGGATCATCATCAGCCAGTCCAGCCTGATCGTAAGCTATTGCCCTGATCAAATGAATACCATTTTCCAGATCCATCATATCCCAACCAGCTTGATACAGATAGCTGTTAGGATATTCATAGTCTGGGACTACTACTTCAGCTTCATGAATATCAACCACATCAATTTCTATCCTCTAAATCAGGATTATACCATTCAAAGACTACATTGTAAGCATCATCAACACTTGTTGGTACATAAGCATCGATTTCAGCATAGTGTCCGGTAACCCAGACATCCGGTTGTTCTTCATCTTGCCAGTCAACCATGTTGTCCTGAACTTCCAGAATCCTGGCTTTGGATACCTCAGTATCAAAAAGCTGAACTGAATGACAATTATGTGTAGTTGAGTTATGATAGAAGTCTGTAAGTGTGTAATTGAAATATCAATAGGAAGATACAGGTATTCAGCCAGATCAGGTGATCCAGTCAAAGTAATATTACCAAGACTCATCGATAATACCTTCAACTGTTTCTTCTATCATCAACATTACAAGCAAGAGTCATTAACACAGTCTCAACACCCAGGAACCAGTCCAGAGTATCATTAACAACATCATCATACCAGTTCATCTCTCCCATAGGAAGAACGAATTGGATAACTTCACCATCAGCTACATCATACCATTCGTACTGATATCCATTTTCGTCAGTGATGTGCTGCAGAGCACATTCAACAGATGGAGGAGTATTATCAATTACAATGTAATAGAAGTAGTATGTTTCCTGGTTACCAGCAAAGTCAGTAAGGATAACTTCAACTTCGTATTCATCACTCACTGCATTCTGATCATTCATGTCAAACACGAATTCATCGCCAAGAGTTCCAATCATATCATATGTATTTGCTCCAAGATCATAACCATCGAATGTTCTGGAGAAGTCTCCAGGAATCAGGTTAATGTCAACAGAAGCAACATCAATAAGACCGTGGAATTCATCGGCAATGTATTCAACCATTGTTCTAACACTGTCTGCTCTGTAATCCAGCACTGGAACAACTATACCATCCCAGATCTCGATATCGATCACTGTTGTTATACCAGGATCAACTGCCAGCATTGGAGCTGTGTTATCATAATAGAACATTACTAGAGGATCATTATCATTCGCTTCGTAATCTTCTACATATGCTCTTAAGTAATAGGTCATATCTTCTTCGTAGGGGAGTTCCCAATCGAAGGTTACATAAGATTCTCTGGTTCCACCATCATAAGCTATAGTATTAATATTATGATAAACTACATTATCAATACTATATTCTAATGTTACAGTAGCAACATCTTCTGGATTAGTGATCATAACGGTCACTGTTCCATCGAAGTCAGCTTCATTACCAAAGAAGTTTGTATCTTCTATCTCAGTACTGGTACCGATTGAAGATATATAAGCTTCCGGACCAGTTGCATCGTTCAGGATAAAGGTTGTTTCAACGAACAGCGGATTCATCTGATCTGTTTCGTTCATCACTCGGTCCCAACCGATGACCATTAATGTATAGTAACCTTCTTCAAGTGCTATGCCAGGTTCTCTTTCTTCCGGATCTTCAGGAATATTGATATCCCACATGCAGACAGCGCTTCCATCAACCACATCAACACCTTCTTCAATAAGAATATATTCTGAATCGTGTGTTGATTTATAATAGAAGTCTGCCAGTACTGCATCATCCAGATATTCTGGAGTAATATCATGAGCTACAAGCTCTATCATACCATCCGCAGGAATATTAACTACCCATTCCGGACCAGACTGCAGTTGACCACCAATAGAAGTGATGTGCAGATAAGGCTCACTACCATCAACCAGGATCATTTCTTCATTGGAATAACTGAAGTTACCCGCTGGATCATGACTCCAGGTTCTGATATATACATAAGCGTTTGCTTCATCAGCTTCATCTACCAGACCATCGTTATCATTATCAATATCATCATACATCGGATGATCCATATCTTCGTCTAGGTCAAATGTGTATCCGAAATCACCTGGCAGCATATTAGTTGCATCAAGGAAGAACCATTGACGGAACTCTGTACCGGGTGCTTCAACTGAGTACTGATATTCTACCATTAAGAAATCATTATCATAAACCAACAGATCATTAACATCTGTTACCAGATCCAATTCATCATGATCATATGAATAAGTAGGCATTTCATCGTCATTTCCAACAATATCCAGTAAGAGAGTCGGAGGTGTATTATCGATCTGATATTCAGTCATCATAGCACCTCTGCTATCTGCATCCGGAGTATGTGGAACAGCTCTGAAGTAGTAGAGTCCATCAGCCAGTCTTGCATCTAATTCTCTGGTATCAAATGGTACCATATTCTCAGTAATCTGAATTCCATTATATTCATGGTCAGGAATAGTTGGATCACCAGGTCCTGCCACACCATCATCGTTAACATCAATAAAGAATTCAAAGTTATATCCTTCTAAATCTACAGGAAGTTCAACTGTCTTTGTCCAGCCACCCATAGGACCATCGTTAGGATCGAAATCACCGAATGGATCATCAACATAGATATTGTTCATATCAGCAACTTCTTCACCATTCAGATAGATATGAATTCCTGGTACATAAGGCATGTCGTTGAACCACGGCAGTTCATGTCTGTAGATATGGAAGGTGAAATCTTCAACACCATCACCACGATCTGTTTCATATTCTTCCGTTGCAATGTCCGTCCAGTTATGTCCATCAGGAGAATACTGGAAGGTGAAATAATCAACCGGCTTGCTTGCTTCATTGCCAGTTACAACTGCACCTATGTTAACAATTTCACTCATGAATGGATGTGGAGGTTGGATGACCTGTGTCATAACAGGAGAATCATCTATTACAATAACTCTCAGATCCCACATGTCAGCGAATTCGTCAGAATCGATATAGTTGTTGAATACCGGTTGATCACCTTCAACGTTACCGAATACATCATCGGCTGCAAAGGCGAAGTATTGAACTTGATCTGGATCAAAGTTAGGCCAGTCATCACCTAACAGAATTTCGAAATGATACCAGCCGTCTGGATCTATTTCATGGTCATAACCTAATACAAATGGCTGATCCATGTAAGGTCCTACTTCGTCACCAGGACCCCATAACAGTCTGATCGGCATAGCCAGATCACTGTCAGCTCCTGGAGGTATGTTATAGTAAGAGAGGTTTTCAATTTCAGATTGATGTACTCTTACTCTCAATAGTGCATCTTCAGTATCATCAGGATCATATATACATGTTATTGTGTTATCTTCTTCACCTAAGAGATAACCCAGATCATGCCAATCCAGATAGAGTGAAGGATCTTCATTATCAACACCTGGCAGGCTGCGGTAAGCTACTTCAGTAATTGGAACTGAAGGAGCCTGGTTATCAACATATACCATGGTTGGTACTGCATCTTGCCAGTTTCCTCTAACGTCCTGTACTTCAGCAGTTACATATACCCAGCCTTCATAGTTGTAAACATCGAGTTCATTAATAACTCTAGTATCCCAGTTTTCATACCAGTATTCTCTGGTAGGCACAACTAAGTTTTCTGTTACATTATCTTCACCTGTGAACTCATTCCAATCTTCACCATCATAGCTCCATTTGAAGATAAGAGAATGCTCTCCACCCAGATCATATCCGTCATAATCCCATTCATCAGGAGTATTGCCTTCTCGAGGAACTTTAACGGTAATATCATCAAATGAGTCACCGAAATGGATTTCAGAAACTTCCATCATGAAGGCGTCAGGAGCTACATAGTCAACTCTGATGCTTTCAACAGGATCTTCTCCATTTCTGTCTCTAGATTGATCGCCAACTAACAGATAAGATACACCTGCAAAGTTAGTAAGCCAGATCTCGAATTCATATGTATAGTCATGCATATCAAATTCAGGACCCATGTAAATGCCTTCCTGAACTACTACTTCCAGAGTAGCAGTATCATCCAGAGTATTGATCTCCATCTGATACGGCAGGATCTGTGAAAGATCTTCCGGGAAGTCAGGCTGAATATCTGTATCGTTCAGAAGAGGAAGATGAGTCTCAACATATTCTCCTGTAACGTTGTCTCTGATATTATAGAAGAAACCTGCTTCAAGGATCTGATCTACGTCATATATTATAGCTTCTAATCTCAGGTTAATAATATTTTCAATCGGATCGATTGGACCGTAGTCTTCACCATCCGGAATAAGTACATCATCATCCCAGCTTGGCAGGTCAAAATTCCACATGGAAAGATCTGCATAAGCTGTACTTTCAGTACTGATGTTAACTGTAAATGAGTTCAAGCTCATTTCAGTATTGCCAACACGGTCATAACCCATTGCAGTTATCGTGTAATCACCAGGTGCGTCGAGTGCTAACTGACTCCAATCCCAGAATGCTACGAAATAACCAGGCTGCAAGGGAAGTGCTGGCTGCATATAAGTATCTTCAATAACAAATGGTACATTATATCCGGGTCCTTCGATTATGAAATCAACTTTCCAAGCATCCGGCCAGTTGGTATTAACAATACCGTCATCATTGGAATCATACTGGCAGATAGCTCTTAAGTTACTTGTATTATGGAAGTAGTTAGTATAATCAAAATCGTAAACCAGGTTGTATGTGTCTGTGTCAGCATACATACTGTTTGTAATTCCTGTAAGCATTGGAGCTGGTCCAACATCATCTTTAACATACCATCTGGTTGTATCTTGAATTACCTGTCCACCACTGTTAACTACTTTTGTAACAATAAACCAGTATCTCGTATCTGTGTTGAATATTTCATCATCATCTCTATAGTTGTAAGCTCTAACATGTTCATCAACCGAGCCATAGCCGTCAACGTTAGCAGGAGCATATTGATCATCTATATTATATAGATAATCCCAGTCCATAATGTGCCATGTAGCTTCAAACGGAACTTCCATGTCAGGTGTTCCTGTGATGTGGTCTAATGGTCTGGAAGCAGGATCAGGAGCAGTATCATAGAATGAATACTGAACGTCTTCACCGGTAAGTTCTTCGTCATTATCAACATCAAACCATAATTCGAAATCAACATCTGTTACGTTGCCATACTCATCCCAGACTGTAGCACCAAGATAAGCTATTTCATCACTAAGATTCAAGATTTCGTTAGGATTGATCTCTTCGAAATTATGATCGAATACATGCAATTCAACATTAGGATCTTCATGACTATACCAGAATGTTTTAGTATAATCAGCAACATTACCTAACAAGTCTGTTACGTGGAAGCTGATTGTGTAGTAACCTGCTGAAAGATTGTCTCCAGCCCAGCGTGCATCATCCCAGAATCCGGCAACAAGTCTGCCACCGCTCCAGTATAATGTGTCGGAAGCAATCGGTGTACCAACTGCTTCTTCACCGGCATATAGATCAAGTCTTGTATCCAGGAATAAGGAATCTCTGAATACACCAACACCAGGAATTGGTCCATATGGAAGATCTCCGGAACCAGTAATTATCTGATCCTGGAATCTAACGCTGATCTCACTCCAGTCTGAAGTAACGATTACAACATCATTCATATCGAAATTGGTATCGTTGTCAAAACTGAAGTTTCTCACGATCGGAGCCATGTTATCAACGCTGAATCTAAGGCTTCCCATTATGTCGTGACCGAAGATGTTCTGAGTGTGAACTTCCATATCATAAACACCATCAGTTAACAGTTCATATTGTCCTTCCATGCTGATCACAACTGTATCATTTACCATGTGTGTATCATATGGGAATGGATACCAGTTGTTATATACATGATGGTTAACTTCGATATAAAGAGGATCGAAATCCATGCCATCATGCTCAATACCTTCATGCATTGCATCAAATGGAAGTTCAACATCATTATCTATTTCATCGTAACCCATTACATTATGTTCTACATAGAATTCCATGTATGGATTAACTGTATACCAGTATCCACCCTGATCAACAAAGTTATCATTAGGATACATGGTTACATCGAAAGACTCATAATCATTTTCTTCTTCAAAAACGAAGGTTGTATTTACAAAACTTGTATCACTTGTATTGAAGACGTTGTCAGTAAGCGTAAGTGCTACAAAATCATTCCAGGAAAGATCATTATCAGTATCATATGGATTGTCTGGAATGTTAGCAACATTATATATATCAGTGCCAAATGGGAACGTGAACTCTTCGGTTGATCTTGAACCATCTGGGTTTATATAGAAGTCTAAACCACCGAATTCATACCAGTCAGTCCAGATTCCATCAACACCGGTTACATCCTCATAAACCAGATGCATCATAGCGTCATCCCAGGCAGAACCATTATTTTCAAATGGAACAATTGTCCTGTTGGCCATATGATTAGAACCATATGTGTATGTTTCTTCAAGGAATCTTGGAGCCAGGTCGTCAACTCTGATATCAGCTGAATCCCATGTGAATGTTTCATTATAGATGTTACGTGCATTGAACAGAATGTTCACGAACTGATCTTCAGTACCTTCATATAATGAAAGTAAGCTATCATACATTTCAGGAGCAAGATCTATCTGCTCGAAGGTCCAGTAACATACAGCTGTATCCATACTGTCTTCTAATGTAACAGTATTAGGATAATATGGTGCCATTGTTCCAAAGAAAGCATCAACACCGTTATTCTGAACTGAGAACCATTCGTTGATCTCTACCGGTACACGGCTTCCTGAACTAGCTTCCAGCCATTCCCAGGTAGTGCTGTCAGCAAATTCACCCAACAGATCAGTAAATGTAGCCCAAACTTCAATTGTAGCATCAGGGTTAATTACCCAGTCAACTGTAGGATAGTTGGAACTTACATGTGTATCTGTAATTCCTACGTTATCTTCATCAAGATTCAACTCAACTGAGAAGTTATCGCTGAATACATCAAAGGCGTCAAATGGCTGTCTTATCGTATAAGCAGTAATAGTAGCCACATCGCCTCTTACTGCATTAACCGGTGATTGCATTACGTATGTACCAACCCACAGGTTGTCATCATCTGGTGCAGCATCATATTCAACTATGTCAGCATGTGGAATATAAGCTTCAGCTGGTCCACCTAGGTCAGACAGATCTAACCAGAGTCCTTCAATGAAGGCTTCATAGGCTGCTCTTACATATACTCTGAAGGTGATCTCAGCATTAGGACCAACAGCAGCAGAATTGAAATCAATTGCACCCAGAGGATCTGTTGTAACCATTATATCCTCTGTGTATGGGCAGCTGGCATCAGCTGAGAATACTGGATTCGGGAAGTCGCCTGCTTCAATCGCAATTCCTCTGATGATCGGAACGATCGGACCATCTTCAGTAACTTCTACGAATTTTGTAGCAGGATTACCGTCGAATGCATTGCCTACCGGATCCCAGAGATTAACTGAAAGAACTTCCTGAACAGTATCATTGTTGTCACAATTGATCTGCAGACTGTCGATTTCAGCAACCCAGTTTCCGCCTTCAGAAGTAAAGCTGTCAGCAGGAAGTACAAGTGGATCAGGAAGAGCTGTGAAGGTTCCATCGATCATACGTCCATCAATGAACATGTTAAGACCAGATACTTCTACCATTGGTACAGCACCCAGATCATAATCTAAAATCCCCAGATTGTCTGAGAAGGTTACTCTCAGGTGACCGTCAATATCACCCGGCATTACATAGCCTTCCTCTCCGCCAACATCAGGTCCTTCCAGAGTTTCACTCCAGATTTCAATACCATATTCTATAATTTCAGGATCTACGCCATCTACGATAGCATAGTTTTCTGTTCTGGCTGTTATCCAGCCTGTTTCCTGTATACTGCCGTTACTATAATGAATGCGAATTTTTGTATATAGTTGATCACCATCTACATAATCGGGATGTACAACAAATCCACTATTAGTTAAGTAAAAGAGAGAGTCATTAATGTCATCAAGTGTTCTCCACTGATCGTAGAGTGAATCTGCTTCTTCTATTGAAGTTACGTAGTTTTCAATCATACCTACATAAGCTTCAACATAATTTATTCCTGTGTCCCGACTAAGCGGAAGAACTGGTATCTGTAATCCGTATTCACCACCAGCTTGGACATATGGAGCTGTTTCTGCATTTGTAGGATCACCTGTTTTGTAATCATAGATCAATAGCTCATCAGTATTAACATCCTGATATTGAGCACTAAATACTATTGTAAATTCAGGTGCATAACCTTCGTTATGACCTACCTGATCCCAAACCTGTCCTAATTGGATAATGATCGAATCACCATGATTGAATCCTGTTAAAGGTGACAATAACCAGTTAGCGTAGAATACGGAATCACCAAGCTGAGTTGAATATGTATTTCCAACTAAGAAACCAAATTCATCGTCTCCGTAAGGATTAATATCCATCAGACCTGTTGTTGTTGGTTGGTCTACCCTCAGTACACCAACACCACCAACACTTGGATATTCAGCTTGTGGAGTAAAGTCAGATCCATATGTTGTAAGAACTATATTTTGCGTAAATGGAATTTCATCGTAAGGAACTTCTACAGTGTAAATTCTATTTACTGGATCCCAGGATGTGCTACCAGTAGTGATCGGATCAAGACTTGGTACTCTTTCTGTATCTACTATCTTGCTGAGCTGCAGATCGAAATCAATCGGAGCAGTTCTGTCTATCTCTTCAAAATAGAAATACTGTCCATCAGCTGTTGAATAGCCGGGATTATTCATGTCAACCTGAATGAATTTAATCCAAGGTAGTTCATAACCCAATTGCCAAGCTACAACAGGAATCGGAATATGATAACCATCTACAATGTTACCTGCAGAAGTTGGAGTAGGATAAGTAACTCCCATTTCACTTAACAGATTATTAGGACTGTCATTAATATCAGTCGGAAGTATCTCATTCCAAATGGACTGAGCATCAGTAATTACCTCATCCCATGTTGCTATCTGGGTATAGATATCTATAATAAATTCAACCTCTGATCCTTCGGGTCCAATAAATATTGATACTGGAGTTACTGTATCTGTTACAATAGCATTAGGATAAATCCATGGTTCAACAAAATCACCTACATAATCGAAATTACCAATAACCTCTTCATTAGTAAGTTCTACTGGTGAGAAGAAGGTGATTGTTCCTTGGATATTATGTTCAGGTGCAAACCAGCCACTTGGATCAACACCAGCGTATACTGCTTGATCTCTTTGTTCAATTATACCATACAAATCTTCTCTTGGATAATCAACAACTATCATTTGCTTCAAGAAATCTACTGAACGATAATTATACATTGAAACCGCATAAGCCTTGAAGTCAGCTATGCTGAATCCAGTTGTTTCCAGGGAATCCAAACCAGAGAAGGTTGGATAGAACCTGAACGTATAGGTGCTATCATCTCTATCGGGTGTAAGTAACTCAGGAATTCCTGATTCAAAAACACCATCTATATTACCTGTATATTCAAGGTGAACGCTGTAGAATGTATCAGGTACTGCTTCTATAAACATCAAATGGTTAACTGTCGATGTAACTTCAACATCCACATATACATCACCAACAGTAGAGTTTTCCGGTAGATCTTCTGGGAATATTACGTTAGATTCCATATCATTAACATAGAAAGTAACGTCTTCTACTACTGGCGCTGTGTCAATTTGTTCAAAATTAGTTCCTGTGTGGCCCAAGTTATCATCAGCTTCAATATGAATAATTCCATCTATAGAAGCTAAAGGATCTTCATCGATACCATCAACCCATGGGCTAACACCACCAATTTCATTTGGCCAGGTTAATTCCCAGATATATGTATCTCCTTCTATTCTTGTGTATCCGATAGGAGATGCACTACCATTCACACCCTGGGTTAGCAGCCATACTTCAGTATCATCTATACCAGCAGCACATCCAGGTGTATCCGGTTGATCAAAAATATCAGCCGTAATTTGAATTGTTGCTCCATCATAATAGCTTCCATTATAATAAGTAGAGCCCGTAGGTGTGAGAGTGTAAGTGATATTCTCTATAGCTGGAGCAGTATTATCAATTGTAAGACCTGTCACACCAGGTAAACCTGCGATTGGATCAACTGTATTAACTGTTTGATCATCGAGATTATGATCGTACTCATGAGTTATCTGGACCCAGGCATCAACATCATCACATTCGGGAAGAGTTCCAAGTGCATTAAGAGAACCAAGGCTGATAACCTTATTAACTTCTCCAAATATTACTGCCCTAGATTCTGGTTGTTCTGGTTGATCTGGCAATGCCAGGAATTCTCCCATTGTAAATGTTAATACTGAATCTGCCAGGAATTGCTCTCTAGCTACTACAGGATATACGAAATCTGTGTTAAGCCAGATATTAACAAGTTCAACTCTTTCTGTATCAATTATAGTTACATAAAGATCAGCATCATCTCCATTTGTTATGAAGTATGGGGCTAAAGGATGTGTAACATTGAAGAAATCATCAATAGCTACGGTTGGTATATTACCAATATCCCAGATCTTTTCAACTGTATTCATATTATTAACATTATCCCAGGCCGTAGCTGTGAATGTTTTAACTCTTACAGGATCTTCTTCCTGAATTGTTACATCCCATTTTACTGTATCGCCAACAGTATCAAATTTTTCAATGATAACTGTAGGATCATCACAAACCAGGGTGTCTTTCAATACCGTGGAAAGAAGAGCATCTGTGAACAGTAACGGATCGACACCAAAGATATTGGATACTCCGTCTGTTCTGATTACGTTCACTCTATATTTTGAACCTTCATTCATTTCAGGATCTCTTGTAGTTTCTTCAATGAAAATCGGATCCATCATACTGATCGCAGGCTGTACAATATCTACAATAACCGGCATTGCCATATCCTGATAGAAAGTATGACCGGCATCGACATCTTCAAATACTAATTCAAGGTGAACCGGTATCTGAATAACTGTACCGTCAGCGTATCTGATCACGTCATCAATTCCAACTGTTGGAACATCATCCCAGAAAATGTACCAGATATTTTCGTCCAAAGAATCCTGTTCAATGGTAGCATAGGCGAGGTCGTTTTCGTAGGCCTCAGCGCCAAATTCGGAGAAATCTACGTCTACAAAAGATCTGATTGATCTAGTATAGACATCATCTTCTAAGGTTGGCGGAGCCCAGAGCAGATCGTTAATTGTAACCATGAAATCGAATGTGCTGTCTGCATTAATGTAGCCGTGGCCTGTAAGTCCACCCAATGAATCCATTATACCTATTGTATTTTCATGGGTATAAACCATTTCGCCTATAAATGGAATTTCTTCCAGGATCATAAATCTTACAAACGCTTCGGAAGTATCCCAGCGGTAAGCATCAGATCCAGCGAAATAAGGAGGTAAGGTGTCGAATGGATAGTGCGGATCAGCTAAATAATCAGGGTTACCGGCATCATCAGCAGGAGCCATGATTACCAGTACACAATCAAGATACTGACCGCCAACAGGAATATCTGTTATTGTAACATCCATTTCGAATTCTTTATAGCCTTCAAATTCGAATTCGGTAATTTTATCGTTTGAAGTGAAATTATTGCTGTATCCGACAACATCATTTACTGTAACACCAATTGTGTTAGAGTCAATAACTAACGGGTTACCGTTTTCATCAACAATCACTGCAGTCCACAAAGTGGAATCTGGTAATGGCTCATCTGTTCTGAATCTGAATATCATATTATCTTTGTCATGTGATACTACCATGTCTTCAATAAACAGATGCCCGGCGTAATTAGGATCACCCTGCCAGTCATAAAGTGAATCACTGTCAACAGGAATGATACCGGGGTCGGTATTATCAACCCATAAAGTATCTAGAACGCTTGTCATTTCCAATGCTGGTGGAAGGTCATAACCACAATCTTCATAACCTTCAGCCAGAGCAAAAGCGGTAACATAGAGTTTACCAATATCAGTCTGCCCGATTATCGGCTCATCCATTATATCGTTTGCCAGACCATAGAAATCAATTGTAGTTGGAGAGAAGCTTGTTACCGGGAAAGCTAACCGGTCCAGATCTGGTAAAAGCTGCTGATCAAAAGCAACTCTTGTCATAGATGTAATTGGTTCTGTATCAATTGCCAGGAACCAGGTAAAATCTCTGGTGGTTGGTTCAGTAAAAGTATAGGTAAGATCAATCATAACCTGATCTTGTTCACCATCACGAGCCGGATTGTCTACAGCATCATAGGTATGTGTATACCAGCCGGGAGAGAATCTGTCGTCTGATAATACGACTTCAAGATCGTAAGAATCTCCACCTGGCCAGACTGGTTCTTCCGGTCTAATCAAGTTGAAGGAATCAGCCAGAGCTGCTCCAAAGTTAATCTCACCGCCATAATAAGAATCGTATACTCTAACCTGGAAAGCCAGGCCTGGATATGCGGTGTTCAGATATCCAACAGTATATAATGAATCCCAGGCAGCAGTTTCATCTATACCTGCAACATTATAAGAGAAGGTAAGATCAAAGTTTGTAGGATCAAAATCTTCAGGTTTGAACACTTTATTCGGAAGCTGACCATTGATTATGTCGGCTCTGGAAGAACCATGAGTAACTATCGGATAAAGATTTTCAACCACAACAGAATCAAGATAAGTAAGATCTGCTAAACGAAGATACACTTCAAATACATCAGGAGAATTATAATAGTAATCTTCCCTTAATGTATCAAATGAAGCATCAACATAGAAATTATGATTCCCGTCCAGATCATAAGCAGCCAATCCGGTGGTATCAGGAGCACATGTATGTTCAGAAATAATTACCAGACTGTCCGGAACAGGAGCAGAATAAAGCATGTCCACTAATAGTACCTGAGCTCTGACTACTGTTTGTCCGTCCCTGATATTACCTGCATTATCACGTACTTTAGCAGTAATAGTGTAAAGGCCTTCCGGGAACATTAAGTTCCCAATACCGCCTTCCAGTGTAGGCCACCATCTGATATCTTTACCAGCGCCTACAGATCCATTTATTTCATTGAACGTGCCAAAAACAACATTGTCTACTGTTCCATATTCAATGAAGGTAGAAAGGTCATTACCAAAGTATTGTGTGGTAGTTAGACCTGCGTTATCTTCATCACCCAGGAAGTATCGATATTTAGTAGAATCAGGACCTTCCAGTTCTATCCAATATGTAACGGTCTCATCTCTAAGTGGATTATCATTTTCTTCCCATTGTCTGGTAACATCAAACTGGAAGTAAACAGAATCAACTTCTAATAGAAAATCACCTGTGTCAAGGCTATCATTGTAGTTAGTATCATTGATCCATCTTTCTATTACTGTAACTTCGGTATCATCACTGCCGAAGACTGCCAGTTCATTTTCATATTCCGGAGGAGTGTTATCAATTACCCCATGTTCAGCATTGATAAGGAAAATACCATTCGCAGGATCTGCCGTTTCGGGATCATGCCCAAGCACACCTTCGTTATCTGCACCGTCCAGCATGCTTACCAGGGTGAAACCATAAGTTCCTTCCGGAGCCATTTCACCCGGTGTACCAAAATCGGTGCTGTCCGGAATTATACCATTCCAGGAGAACAGAACAGAAACTGCAGCTCTATTAATTTCTTCTACCCATACATCGGGATCACCAAGTTTATAGGTTTTTAAAGCGCTCGGGTTAGCTTCTCTTGAGCCAAACAGATTTTCCTGTTCGATCCTTACAACAAATTCATCAGGACCACCAAATACACCCCAGTCATCAAATACGATTCTCAGGACAAGACTGTCCGGCATATTTGTTAAGGTTGTATAATCGGCTAAGGAAGAATCAGTTTCAGGTGAAAATCTCAGGTAGCCAACATTATGAATATCTGTTAGCGCAACTGGAATTGTACCATCAACAAATAATGTATCACCTGTCGATCCACCGATTTCAATAGGAGGATCAGAATAGTTACCAGCACTGTCAACAAGTGTAGCTTCAAATATAAGACCCATCGGGAAAGTAGGTGGTAATTGATCGACATCGCCCGACTGTACAACATACTGTGCATACATTATATTACCATCGATAATACCAGGAATCAAATAAGCAGCATCGTTAGTAGGAGTATCTGGATTTAAAGGAGTAAAATCGAATACACCACTTTCTATTGGAGCCATGGTGGTGAAATCTACAAATGCAGTAATTGTATCACCAATGCCTGCATAAGGATCAATCACTAATCTTGCTGGTCCCTGACCTACTTCAAAGTAAGTTGTATCAGGATTGATCGGCATCATGTTATCAACAAGTACTAAACTATCTGGAGCTACATTAATTGTTACATCATTTCCAGCATCGTCTGATACTATAATTTCAGGATCCCACATATCCCAGTTTATCCCACCGTCTGGCAATAATAAGGGACTATGTCCATTAAATACAGCTCTATGGCTTGATAAACCTGGTTCAGTGACAACAATGTCAACAGCAAGGACATTCTCTTTAGGAACCGTCCATACAATACCATCGCCTGTTGCTTCTTCACCTCGCCAATATCTTATTCTATCATTATTATCTCCAAAATTCCAGTCGGCAATTTCATTGCTATCCGGAGGAGTATCATAATCTAATACTTCAAAATATCCATAAGTAGTTGGTAAAGGAGCTTCATTATCAACATATAGACCTGAGATCGTTTCATAGTCTTCACCAGGTGTCGGAAAATGAGCTCTGGCTACTATATCGTAAGAGCTATCGGCGTATCCTGGGGGAATAACATAACATCCAGACCAGGTGATTGAATCATCTTGAGCTAATTGGAAAGCAGAGGGCCCTCCGAAATCAGAAAGATCTACATCAACCGTATCTGCATAACCAACTGTTGTTACCTCCAAACATAGAGTGTCACCGATGATCCAAGTTTCTAATGGAGGATTATTGGGGGTACCACTTGGTAGAGATTCGATTGTAAATGTTGCTATGCCGTAAGGAGGACCCCAAACCATTGGATTATATCCAGGATCTGTACTATAAACTGCATTGACATTGTTTGTTGTGCCTTCAGTAGCAATTATAGACCAATGCAATACAATGGGCCCTACAAAACCAGGGTCGACAGAAACTACTATTCCAGGACTAGTACATGTAGCGTCCGTGCCTAGAGATTGGTTTGTAACATTGTTTGTTGAGTCACCGGATGCAAAAGTAATAGTTGCACCATTACCCGTCTCAAGACCATAATCTAGGAATTCAGGGGGATAATTTGCAATTGCAGTAAAATCTTTTGCATCATAAATTCCACCACCACCTGAACCCTGAGATAAAACAGTCACTCCGGGAGGGAAATCGATAGTCACAGTAGTAATTCCTGCACTATCCGGACTAGCATTGTCCAAAACAAATAATATTGTGTCTGTAGTACCAGCCACGTAATTAGGATTGTTCGTTAACCAAACTGATTCAAGTTTAACGGAACTTCCTGAAATGTTCCTGTCTGCGAACAGAGAACTTACGGAAAACAAAACGAACATAAGTGTGATTAAAAATAACACTCGTTTTTTCATAAAACACTCCTTTTTAACATTTACTTTTTTTATCATTTTTTTAATTGGTTTCGCAAAATTTGCCGAAAAGTTAATTCTAAAAGATTCTAAAATAAGATTCATAATTATACAAAAATAAGGGCTGAACGGACAAATAAAATGAATAATTTAGCTCCATAAACACTCCTGTTTGAATTTTTTAACTACGTTCAATATAATGAGTTAGACGCACATAGATTACATACATTATCTAACGGTTACCAAATTTGAGATAAATTAAAAGAGACGTCAAGAAATATTTAACCCTTTTAAAGTTAATTCCAGACCTCTTTTCATGCATTATGAGATAAATTGGAGAGTTCGCTGAAGTTACGTGCTATTAACTCCTTCAGAGCTCATTTTTCAAAAAAAAATAACCTTTCAGGGGCACTTAACCTGAAATTATTAAGAAAAATTGATAATCATTTATGATAACTATATTTTTCCCTCTGAAATTTGTATTATTAAGCACTAATCTAATACAAATTGAAGAAATTCCTTTAAATGAGCAGAAATTGTTTGCGCAGTTTTTTTCATTTTCATATTTGGAGCTAGATATTCTGTCGGGGGCAAATAAATGAAAAAAGTAATTTCTATCGTAAATCAAAAAGGCAAGGTGGGAAAAACAACCCTTACTTTCAATTTAGCCTGGGGACTGGCTGATAAGGGTGTTCGCGTTCTAGCTGTTGACAACGACCCTCAAAAGCAACCTTACCAGTGCTTTTATCGATGATCCCGAAAATCTAAAAAAAACAATTCTTGATATTTACAAAGATGACATTATAAGTCCCCATGAAATAAGCAATGAGCTACATTTAATACCGTCAAATATTCACCTGGCAAAAATTGCTGACAGCGATTTCGAGATCATTTTTAAATTGAAGGAAGCATTCATGAAATACGATAAATATGATCTGGTGATAATTGATTGTCTTCCCTCTTTCGGATATCTTAACATGGCAGCCTTAAATGCATCAGACCATGTTTTAATACCTACTAATCCGTCTCCTTTTGCACTGTCTGGTCTGGTTGATCTGCTTCAGACAATTGATAAAACCAGAAACAGATTAAATGGTGACTTAAAGCTTCTGGGAATAGTATTAAACATGGTGGAAGGAAGGACTACCACTATTGGGAATGAGCTGGAACAGGTGTTACGAAATGATTATAAAGAAGCTGTATTTAATACTATTATTAACAAAAGCATAAAAATTGAAGAAAGCCCGGTATTCCATAAATCAATCATGGAATATGCACCCGGGAGCAAAAATGCAGAACAGTATAAAAATTTAATAGATGAATTATTATCGAGGCTGAAAAATGGATAAAAAAAAGAAATTCACTGAAAAAGGAAAAGCAATTTTAGAAAGAACTCCAATTAGCAACTTGAACGATTTTTTTGAAGATATTGAAAAACCCGAGAATAAACACATTGATCAAATACCCGTAGAAATGATCAATCCCAACCCTAATCAGGCCAGGAAATATTTTAATGATGCAGCGCTGGAAGATCTGAGCAGGTCTATCCAGGAGAACGGTGTTTTACAGCCCGTTCTGGTCCGGAAAAATGAAGACGGTAAGATAATTCTGGTGGCCGGAGAAAGGCGGCTAAGGGCATCGGTATCTTTGGGTAACAAAACAATTCCGGCTATCTATGTCGATGGGAATCCATTGGAAATTTCGTTGATCGAAAATATCCAGAGGGAAAATCTCAGTCCAATGGAAGAGGCTGAGGCATATTCTCAGATGATAAATGAATTTAATTATACTCAGCAACAGCTTTCAAAAGTTATAGGCAAAGCCCGTTCTACGATTGCTGAGACCATCAGTTTAACCCGATTACCTGAATCTGTGAAGCAAAGTTGTCGGCACGCCGACATTCCAAAAAGAACATTAATTGAAGTTGCAAAGGCCGGTGACCCGGATAAGATGATAAAGTTGTTTAATAAAATCACTTCAGAGAATTTAAGCAGTGATAATGTAAGAAAGATTACGCGTAAATCTATACCAGAAAAGAAAACGAGTAACTCAACCATTTTAAAGACCCTCAAAGCAGCTTCCCGGGAACTGAATGATCTGCAGATCAAAAATCTCACTGAACAGGAGTACATGGATCTAATGGCTGAATTGAACCATCTTAAATCATTATTGAATAATATATTAAGCTGATTAATTTTATTTGTATTTATTATCTTTGGTAGAAAATTTAAGGTCTTCCGGAAGCTCAATATTGAACAATTTAAACTGATAACTCCAATAATCTCCCTGCTTTGTATATTTAAAATAAATTTTCCAGCAATGCAGATCCCGTGTGATCGTAAAATTATGAGAAACCAGCTCTTCATCTTTCAGATCAATATAGTTATCATAACTTATCGTCCAATTACGAGTAATTTTAGCTGTTAAAGCACTTCTTAATTCACTGGTAAATAAATTATCTTCAAAATTCTGTTTATTAGTTTTATAGGTATGAGTAAATGATAGAGACCAGTTCTTTTTCTCGCTTTCAAGCTGTTCAATTTCTTCTAAAGTAGTAATTGTTCTCTCGTCTTCCACCGACAATGAGTCTGCTAATTGTAAATTCCTGTCGATAAAATCGTTTTGTACTGCAGGCAAATAGTCATTATATGAGGCATCCCCTGACAAAGATAATTTCGATGTCAGATTAAATGTCCAGTTGGAGACTCCCCAGTCCCATTTTTTGGGATCCCATTCCTTAAAATCAAGATCATAAGTATCCTGGGTGATCGTTCCATAAGGGCTGAAAGACAAGTTCATTGTCCGATAAGAGATACTTTTGGGATTAAGATCCAGGTTATGGCTGATATTACTGAAGCCCTTCCCCTCTGTTTCAAAGTTATAATTCATAGAGGTGGTAATCTTCAAAAAATCATTCAATTTCCTCTCTTTCAGCTCTTTTGTTTCCCAAAGTTTTAACTGCCACAGATTGGTAAGACTAAGAGAAACTGATCGCTGTCTATCAGTACTGTTCAGGCTAATATTGCTGAAAGAATAGAATTTATCGTTTTCCCGGAAATCAGGCTTGTAGGTGAAACTTAATCTGGGTGTTATGATGTGCCTTACTGCTTTAATGTATGGCGTTGTAAGAATCCTTATTCCATACATTGAGAATGACATGGTAGAGCTGAATTTATAATCATTTCCCCGCACCAGTTTATTATTGTTCCTATCACGATCGAACCAGACTTCATTGCCATTCACAGATTGCGTTAAATTAAGCCATCCCCTGTATTTGTAGGAATAGGATAATTTCCCGTAATGTTTCATCCCTGCATTATGTTGAATTAAGTAATCCTCACCAGTGGAGTCCTTTTTCGTTTGATAAATAATTTCTTTTATCGTGGCATCGGGATCGTTAATATCCCACCGATATGCACTGCGGTAAAGGAATAAGAATAGGAAAAACCTTTCCACCAGGCATTTTCTGGTAATTTTTCATCTTTAAGGAATAACTCATAAACCGGCTTGGAAGGAAGTGAGTAGGAAATCGAGGGCAGGATAATGTCCCTTTTCTTGTTTATCAGGTCATCAGTATATTTAGCTGAAACATTAAGATAACTTCCCATTAGAGGTTTTTGAAAGCTATTTTGGAGATGATATTTTCATTAAGACGTTCATCGATATCAACGCTTCCGGAAAGGACCCTTGTGCTGCTGAGAAATTCAAGATCCGCATCAAATGTTGTACGATTAGTGAAGTCTGAATGATGCTTACTCTTAAAGAACCAGTCATATCATGAGACCAGTGGACCTTCGATCCTGTTCTGCAATCTAAAATCGATATCTCCGTTGAAATAGTACCTCTTTTTGTAGCTACTGTCAAAACTAAGTTCCCAACCGGTTTTCTCATAATAATCGAAACAAGGGTAACATCCGGCATAAATTTTATAGGGAAGATAAAATGCGATATTCTCGATGAATTTTCCCCTGATGTTATCATAGCCGGGAGAAGGAACCAGAATGCCGGTTTTTTCTACCTCGTTTAATGGTAAAAGTTCCATAGGGAAGAGCAAAAACTGGCAAATGATTACAATAAAGTAAACCGGCCTTGCTACTATTTTATCATCTTGATAAATCCTTAATTTATTGGCCTGGATATGGAAATGTGGATTTTTAGAATCGCATGTGGTAAATCTGCCGTAATCTATGTCAAAGGTCTTATCATCTGTTTTTCTGATCTCGTTCCCATAATAATAGCCTTTCTCAAATTTACTTCCCCCATCAATAATCAGCCCTTTTTCCTTATCAAAATCGACAAAAACCTCATTCCCAATAAGAATTTGATCTGCGTCCTGCATAATTGTTTTACCATAAGACAGAGCTTTATCATTATCCAGATCTATTTCAATTTTATTAGAGCTGATCATAGATTTCTTATATTTAATTGAGGCATTATCCAGTAATTGTATTTTATTATCTTTCACATTCAGTAAAACACTATCAGCAGAATAGAATAATGAATCTGTTTTAACAACAATCTCTGTAACAGATAGTGAATCACTGGTATTTGATGATACCGGTTCTACTGTTTCCTGAGTAAACAGCGGAACAGTAAATAAACTAAATAGAATCAGCAATTTAATTTTAGCCAGAACCATCTTAATACTATTTTTCATATTTTATCATTTTTTTTGTTTGTGTAATTATGTCAAGGAAAGCTCATTAGTGCCTATCTATCATAAATCTTTATCTATATTTTGACAAATTAAAGAGTTTTATTTTAGCAACGCACAAAATGATTAATGGATAATTTATGAGTAGAGAATTACTGATTTTCGGAAGTATTGTTTTTTTTGCATCAGCTCTTCTGCAGGGTTTGTCAGGATTTGGATTTTCAATTTTAGCAATCCCGCTGATTTCTTTTATTATACCTCCGCAAACTTCTGTGCCTATACTGCTGATCTATTCGATGATTATAAATATTGCTGTATTATCATCCTCTAGAAAATCAGTTAATTTGAAAAAGATCTGGCTGTTACTTGCTGGAGCGATTCTGGCTGTTCCCCTCGGAACCAGATTGTTGTTAATTTTACCCGAACATCTCATCAGGATTTTTATAGGTATACTGATCATGATTTTTTGGTATCTTACTATTGATAGGTTTCCGGATAAAATTTAGCCGGTCAAAATTAGTAATGCTGCCAATTGGATTTATTAGCGGGATTCTAGGAGCTTGTATTTCCATAAGTGGTCCTCCAATTATAATATATTTTGCAAACCAGCAGACGGAAAAACAGGAATTCAGGGGAAATCTGGCTATCTACTTTTTCCTGTTGAATCTTATTACAGTTCCAGTTTTTTTTCTTAATGGGCTCTTAACTGAACAGGTGATTAATTTTTCTCTCATATTTTCTCCCGCCCTGCTGCTTGGCGTAGTAGCTGGAAGTTTATTATCTCATAAGATCAAGGACAATCATTTCAGGCAAATCACTCTTTATTTACTTATACTTATGGGTATTACAACACTTCTTTCAGTGCTCTTATAAGTCACTCATATTTCAGCGTAACAACAGGATCTCCTATTGCTGCCCGATAAGATTGAAAACACATAGCAATAAATGCGATAAGCATGGATAGACCGGTAGCCAGAAAGAATATCCAGGCTGTCGATCAGTTCTATAGGAAAAATTGTTTAACTGTTTCTGCATAATGAAAGAAGCTAATGAAATGGCAATTAGATTTGAAACAAAAACCCCATTTAAGGAAGTTATTAGTCAAGGCGAAGACTAATTGAGAACTGCTGATACCAAGTACTTTCCGTATTCTGTTCACTTTGAATCTCTGCTCGATCATAAAGGAAGTTAAGCCGAAAATTCCCATACTGGCAATAAGAAGAACTAGAGCGGCAATTATTAAGAATAAATAAATCTTTTGAATGTCGCCAGAAAGAGTTAGTTCGGTGTTCATTTTAGAATGAAAATATATTTTATTGAAGCGTTGCAATTCCAACTTTATTGGGGCCGCCAATCCGGGGTCCACATTGTCTGACATTACCTGGGGCAGCTTCTTTTTAAATTCCATTTCAGAGGCCTTTTTTTATGTAAAATGAAATTATAATCAACCTCGATTTGACCACATGCCCCATTATACTGCCCCATGCTGTTCAGGGTGTGATAAGATACGATATAATTAAATTTTAGCTGATTATTGTCTATTCCTTTTTATGCAAAAAACTCCAGTAATCTTTAAATCGTGTGCCCCATCTAATGTTTAATATTCGCCCAAAGGATTAATTTCCTCGAAATATTTCTTAAAATCAGTAAAAAAACTCGCAGCATAATAATTTCTAAGACCGGTTTTAATGATAAACGCATTGGATATTTTTGTTACTATTTACTCAGTTACTTTTCAGAAAAATTAGTTACATTATTATGAATAAATTTATTAAAATAATATGGAGTGAGTCTAATTTTTTACAGTTATTACATTGTTGATTCTTCTTATGTCTCAACTTACAGCTGAGAACGGTCGACGTCTACCCGACTAATAACCGAAAAGAAGCTGATAAATAGATATACAACCTATTAGCGGAGGCAACTGGTATATTGCTCCAGACAAAACCATCCACTATGGCCAGATCGCCTACAGTCTATGAAAATAAATGACCAACAGAAAGCGTTAGCATTATAAATATTGGAAATGGTTATATTTATTTCAGGGAAGCTTGAAGACTACTCTGGAACCTGGATTAAAACTGGCGAAAAGATGATTTGTAGGAATTGCTGGAGGTCTCAATTCTATTGCAGCCTGCTATATGAATTTAGGAAATTACCGCAAAGCTTTAGAACCTTTAAACAATCTGTGAGATCCTTTAAAATGATTTGAAAGCAGCTCGAAAATAACATAGCCTCATTATATACGAACTGGGGTAATTTCGATCTGCCTATTATTATTTCGAAGCATTGCAGGTCTTTGAGGAATCGGCGATGAAGATCTTCTATCAAGAGGTTTAAAAATGTTGCTGTGGCTCTCACGCTGGGGTAATTATGATAAAGCGTTGGATTTTACCAAGATCTTTACAGCTTTGATGATTGAACAACGAGGTGGGTAAAGCAATACCTTTGAACAATATCTGTGAAATATAAAGATAAGGAAGAGTACGAATTTTCTGGGAGTATTATATGGGGGTTTGGATCTGGTTTCTTCTACCGGCATAAACAGAGTATCGGTGTAGCTTTACAAGGAGCTGGTGAAGCTTTAAAAGGTCTGAAGAATACGATCTGGCTACTGATTATCTTCTACAGGCCCTGGATAATTTCAGTAGTATCGGATTTCAGGAGGCATAGCTAATTCATATCACGATCTTGGTGATGTACTAGATTGAGAAAGGGTTCTAAAACGGCATTAGAGTTTCTAGAGAAAAGCATGGAGTTATCTGAGGGCTCCAATATAAAAGATCTTATTAAGGAAAACTATTATCTTCTATCCGAAGTTTGTGCAGAAACTGGGATTTTCGTGCTTCTCTGGAAATTTCAAGTCTTATTCTTCGATCAATGACTCCATTTTCACCGATGAAACAAATAACAAGATCACAGAAATGGAGATTAAATGCAATACCGCAAAAAAGGAACAGGAGATATTAATTTTAACGGAACAAAAACCAGTCAAGAGGGTATATGGTATTTTCCTCAGAACGGCATTATTGTTGATCTTTACAATACTTATGATCTTGTTTTCTATTATAGAAGTAGAGAAAAAAGCGAATAAAATTCTACAGAACGGCGAATCTAAAAAATCCAGAAACAGAAAGAAGAACTGGAGGAGCTTAATGCAACAAAGAATAAGTTTTTCTCTATAGTCGCTCATGATCTAAAAAATACGTTCATTTCACGAAGAACAGGATCAAAAT
The DNA here is from genome assembly GCA_942491655.1 of Cloacimonadaceae bacterium (SeqCode). Classification (GTDB taxonomy): domain Bacteria; phylum Cloacimonadota; class Cloacimonadia; order Cloacimonadales; family TCS61; genus SDB. The sequence continues at coordinate 18,952 of CALOBL010000010.1, read as the reverse complement.
TACTATTCAGGGATATTATCAATTGGATACTGGCGGACGATCGAGGGTGCTGGCTTCTGAACTATGGATCATTCAGGCGCGAACCTATGTAAGTTATTGCAGAATCTTTCAGTTCGACTGGTCCAGGATTCAAATGAAGGGTGTTGAACTGCATCAAGTGGTAATCGATCTGTCAGAATTTATTCAAAGTGAGTTGCACAGGTCTTACCAATGTCGCTTCCGAAGGTGTAAAAACTGATATGCAAATTGAAGATAACTTAGGATCTGAAAGTTGATCGGCACATGGAGTTCAATATACAGAACCTGATTAATAATGGAATCAGATTTTCCCATCCGATTCGAGATCCGAATATCTTCAAGTTCGTTGAATGGCATTGCTCAGATAAAGTATTCAAAAATTGTGGTATCGGTATGGTCGAAAAAGGACATCGACCAAACTTTCCAAAGTAGATGAAAATTTCAGCTCAGTTGGCACAGCCAACGAGAAGGGCACCGGATTAGGCTTGATCTTATGTAAGGAATTCATTGAACTCAATAACGGCAAGATAGAAGTTAACAGCAAAACCGGCCAGGGTACGGTAGTTTCTTTCACTTTACCGATAGCTAATTAATAACACTTCCAGGACTACATTTCTTTTATTTGACAGAATCCTTAATGAAAAAAATATGCAAAAAAAATTAAGGAGTCATTATGCCTTTTATTTCCAACACTGATAAAAGAAAGAAAAATAACATGCTGACTGCTATTGGAGTGAAAAGCTTTGAAGATCTTTTAGCCAATATTCCGGACAAGTTATTGCTCAAAGGTGAATGTTGTCTGGAAAAAGGAAAATCTGAGCTTGAAATATCCAGAATAATCAGCAAATTAGCAGGAAAAAACATTTCTACAAACAAATTCAATTCATTTTTAGGAGCAGGAATTTATGACCATTTTATTCCTGCAGCTGTAGATCATATCATAAGCAGACCGGAGTTTCATTCCGCCTATACTCCGTATCAGGCCGAAGTAAGCCAGGGAACTCTGCAGTATATTTATGAATATCAAACACTGATTTGTGAACTCACAGGGATGGATATATCCAATGCTGGGATGTATGACGGAGCCTCAGCTGCAGCTGAGGCAATTTTGATGGCAGCACGAACAAATGGACGTTTTAAGGCTTTAATTGCTGGCACTATTAATCCGAACTATCTTGAAGTTATTAAAACATATACTGCAGGAGTCGGGATCGAACTTGTTCAAATCGGTACTAGTAATGGTGCGATTGATCTTAAAGACCTTCAGGCTAATCTCGACAATGAAACCTCCTGTGTCCTAATCCAAACTCCTAATGCTCTGGGATTCCTGGAAAACATGTCTGAAATTGATAAGATTGTACATAGTAATCCCAAAATACTCTTTATAGCAGCTGTTGATCCAATTTCACTCGCGCTGATCAACTCCCCTGCCGAGTATAATGCCGACATAGTTATCGGGGAAGGTCAAGCTCTGGCAACAGTCAATCATTAGGTGGACCTTTATGCGGCTTATCTAGCCACCAGTATGAAGTTAGCCAGGAAAATGTCTGAGCAGTTTTAGTAGGTGCCACCAAGGACAGTGATGGGAGCTGGTGCTATGCGTTTAACGTTGCAAGCCGGGGTACAACATATAAGACGTGATAAAGGTATTTAAGCTATCTGTTACAATCAAGCTTTGTGTAATCTTGAAGCTGGTTTATATGTATTTGATGGGCAAGAGGCGCAGAAGAAGCTGGGCTGCAAATCTACTACCAATGCCCATTATCTGGCAGAGAATTAGACCACTTTATTGAAGATATAATCATTGCTTTCTGAAAAACCCTTTTTTCAAGGAATTTACATTGAAGTTTGATAAACCTCTGAATGAAATTATGAGAAATCTAAAGGAAAAGAAAATCTTCGCGGGAGTTAATATCGCTCCATGGGGATACAATAACTCTCTACTTGTAGCTGTTACCGAGAAAAAAGGAAACAAGATCTCGATGAATTGGTTTCAGCTTTAAAGGAGGTTATCAATGGCTAAAACAATCTTCGAAAAGAATGCGCCCGGAAGAAAGGGTTATACTTTACCATTAAATAATGCTGATGTTACATTTAATGACTGTATCCCAGCTGCTTATCAAAGAAAGAAAGATGCAGGATTTCCAGAAGTAAGTGAACTTGATGTAATGCGTCATTTCATTGAATTAAGTCATCTGAATCACTTTATTGAAAAGGTTTTTACCCTCTGGGATCCTGTACAATGAAATATAATCCCAAGATCAATGAAACCCTTGTCCGTAACCCGGTGGTTTCATGACTATACATCCTTATCCAGGAGAATGATACAATGCAGGGAGCGCTGGAATTACTTCATGAACTTCAAGATGACCTGGCAGATATCTCTGGATTCGCAAAGGTAACGTTGCAGCCTGTCGCCGGCGCTCAGGGTGAGTTCACTGGATTAAAACTAATTTCAGCCTATCATGAGTTTAAAAACAATAAAAAAACCAAGATCATTAGTCCTGATTCAGCACATGGCACAAATCCTGCCAGTGTTCTTCTGGCTGGTTACGAGGTTGTCGAAATAAAATCCGATGAAAAGGGTATGGTTGACATAGAAGCATTAAAAGAAGCGACTACTGAAGATGTGGCAGGATTCATGTTAACCAATCCTAACACATTGGGTCTTTTCGAATACCAGATAGAAGAAATAGCTGAAATTATGCACGGGGGTTGATGGTCTCATTTACATGGATGGAGCCAATTTCAATGCATTACTTGGACTGGTTAAACCGGGTAAGATAGGGTTTGATATCATGCATTATAATCTTCATAAAACTTTCTCAACCCCGCATGGCGGAGGGGGTCCTGGATCCGGCCCAATAGGTGTAAGAGAAGATCTGGCAAAATTCCTTCCGATCTTCATGGTAGAGAAAAATGAAACAGGATATTTTCTTGATTACGGCCACAGTGAGACCTCAATAGGAAAAGTTCACTCCTTCTTTGGAAATTTCCTGGTTAATGTTCGTGCCTTTATCTACATTAAAATGCTTGGTGATAAGGGATTACGACGTGTTTCTGAAAATGCAGTTATTAATGCTAACTATTTAAGGAAGAAGCTAGAAGATCATTATTACATAAACTATAATCAGATCTGCATGCATGAATTTGTTGCCAGCGGTAAATGGCAGAAAGAACAATATGGTATTAAGACTCTGGACATAGCTAGAGGATCCTGGACAAAGGATTTCATGCTCCCACCATTTATTTCCCACTGATCGTGAGTGAAGCAATGATGATCGAACCTACTGAAACAGAGATTAAGGAAACACTGGATGAATTCATTAAATCTATGATAGAAATAGCTGATGAGTGCAAAAATGATCCAGATATTCTCTTCAATGCCCCTATCAATACACCTGTGAGAAGGGTTGACGACACATTATCGGTAAGAGAATTGAATGTTAAATTTGAAATAGACTAATTTACTCTATGTTTCAACTAACGAAAAACAACGCTGATCAGCGGGTTTTTTTAGTTAACTAAATCTAATTTCAATTAATTACAAAAGATCATCAAGTATATTCTTTCAGGAAACCTGTTGTATTATCTTTGCCGTATATTTCCAATCATTTTACCTTTATCAGCTGATTCAGGTAATTTGGATGGTTCCAGAGAGATTCTGCTGTTTCCTTTGTTCATCTATGTTAACAACCACAGTCCTTGTTCATCTTTACCAACACTGGAATTATCAATTTTGAGTCCTGCTAGTTTGACTTTGGAATTAGGCAACAAGCCTATCACTCCAGCTTTAAGTTCGATGAACGCTCCAAAATTAACAACATTTTCAATCATGCCGGAAACAACTTCATTCTCTCTGACATACTAGTCAACGTCAACCCATGGATCTGGCTGCAGAGCTTTTAATGAAAGTGATATCTTCTTATCATCAGGGTTGACTCTCATGATCTGAGCTTCGACAAGGTCACCTTCAGTCACAATTTCTTAGGGATGGCTGATTCCTTCTGCCCATGGATAATTCCGAAACAGGAATTAGTCCTTCTACTCCAGGCTTTATCTCAACAAATGATCCAAAAGAAAGTGTTCGAACAACCTTACAAGCTACAACATCTCCTTCTTTGATATCTTCTACAGCATCTTCGAAAGGATTTTCCTGTAATGCTTTCATGCTTAAGGATATTTTCTCTCCTTGCAGTCTGATAATCTTCGCTTCTATCTCATCACCTATACTAAATAAATCCGAAGGTGATTCGACTCTGGCCCATGAAATTTCTGAGATATGCAACAAGCCTTCAATACCGCCAAGATCTACAAATGCACCAAAATTAGTAAGTCTTGTAACTATTTTACCATTAATCACGGAATCAAGTTCAAGATCATCCAGGGTTTCCTGTTTCTGTTTTTCAATTTCTTTCCTGAAAGCAGAGCTCTACTTGAAACAACAATATTTCTTCCATTATCTTTGAAATCAATGATCTTGAAATCAAAATTCTTACCAATATAGTGCTTAACATCTTTTGCTATTCTGGTATCTATCTGAGATTGTGGACAGAAAGCTCTAACACCGGAAACATTAACAATGAATCCACCTTTATTGTTAAAGCACTTACTTTTCCATTAACAGGAATGTCTTCATCAAAGGCTTCTCTGAGAACACTCTTGCTAACAGACACCAGACTTTTAGCAATAAAAGTCTCTGTTCCAGTAAATTTTACTACGTACCCAGAAAGGTATCTCCAATCTTGCAGGTAACATTTCCTTCTTTATCGAGATAATCAATCTTCTCAGCATAAGCATCTCTTTTTCCCACCAAGAGAAACAAAGATAAAGGAATCTGTTATATTTATAATTTCACCTTCAACTTTGTCGCCTAACTTCAAATTGTTAATATTACCTAATGATTCTTCCAGAAGTTGTTCTAACTGTTCATCTTCGAAACCAGCATTAATCGAAGAAGATATCAGCTTCAGTTTTCTGAGTTTCTTCAGTTACCGCAACTTCTGCTGGGGTTTCCTCAACTTCTTGAGCAGTTTCCTGAACTACAGCTTCTTCTACAATTTCTTTAACTTCAGGCTCAACAGCAGCTACAACTGTTTCAGATTCAGTTGTTTCCTTGGTTTCTTCTATTTTAGGGTTTTCAACTTGCTTTACAGCTTCTACAGCCGGTTCAACTATTGTTTCTTCAATATTTTCTTTCTGACCGACTTTTTTTTCTTCAACTTTTTCCATTCTTACTCCCAGAAACGAATTTGAAGTGTCAAAAAAGAAAGCAGCGGGTTGTTTGTCAAGAATGTTTTTTTTATCAAAAAATAAAGATCTAGTTTAATTTCAGTAGTTACAAGCAAAAAAAACTTGACCATCATGTTATCATATCATGGATTTGTCACATGAGGGGTAGTTCGACATGATAGATGAATTTGTAACGGCGAAATTATCAAAATTATTTACCATCATAGCCAACGAGATCAGGATAAAAATTATTTATACACTTATGGAATCTGAATCAATTTCGGTTACCGAACTTTCTAAAAAAATTGGTATCGCACAAAACACATTATCAGCACATTTAAAAACTCTCTATGACGGTGGTTACAGCACAAAATCACAGAATTGGCGTACTGTTCATTATCAGATAAAAGAGCCCAAATTAAAAGAGATACTTGAGTTGGGAACGCTGATACTGTACAATAAATGGGGAGAGAACTGGGAAAAGATAGCATCTGCGAAAAACAGGATTGAAGAGATAAATAAACGAAAGCAAAAGGAGAAGGAAAAAGATGAGTAAAATAATACCACGTTGGGAATGGCGAACTTTTTGGAGATGACACTCTCTAAGGTGAAGAAAAATCAAAAGTCTGGGAACGCCAAGAGACCGGGAAAGTAAAGAAATCTACATTTTATCAAGCAAGAGCAATGATAACACAAAGATAAGAGATGAGCTGATGGACATAAAATCACCAATTAGAATTAATGAAGATACCGGTTTAGAGCAATGGACAGTTCTGGCTAAATCTGCATTCCCAATTCACATCAATGATCTTACTTGATAAAATGTAGATTTCTTTACTTTCCCGGTCTCTTGGCGTTCCCAGACTTTTGATTTTCTCATACCTTTAGAGAGGTCATCAAAGTTCGCCATTCCCAACGTGGTATTATTTTACTCATCTTTTCCTTCTCCTTTTGCTTTCGTTTATTTATCTCTTCAATCTGTTTTTCGCAGATGCTATCTTTCCCAGTTTCCTTCCCATTTATTGTACAGTATCAGCGTTCCCAACTCAAGTATCTACTTTAATTTGGGCTCTTTTATCTGATAATGAACAGTACGCCAATTCTGTGATTTTGTGATGAAACCACCAAATCGCAGAGTTTTTAAATGTGCTGATAATGTGTTTTGTGCGATACCAATTTTTTTAGAAAGTTCGGTAACCGAAATTGATTCAGATTCCATAAGTGTATAAATAATTTTTATCCTGATCTCGTTAGCTATGATGGTAAATAATTTTGATAATTTCGCCGTTACAAATTCATCTATCATGTCGAACTTACCCCTCCAGTGTTTAATCCTTGATATGATGACATGATATGCAGTTTTTTTGCTTGTAACTACTGAAATTAAACTAGATCTTTATTTTTTGGTAAAAAAAATATTCTGGACAAACAACCCGCTGCTTTCTTTTTGACACTCTAAATTCATTTCTGGGAGTATGAATGGAAAAAGTTGAAAAAAAAAAGTCGGTCCAGAAAGAAAATATTGAAGAAACAATAGTTGAACCAGCTGTAGAAGCTGTAAAGCAAGTTGAAAACCCTAAAATGAAAGAAACCAAGGAAACAACTGAATCTGAAACAGTTGTAGCTGCTGTTGAACCACTGAAGTTAAAGAAATTGTAGAAGAAGCTGTAGTTCAGAGAACTGCTCAAGAAGTTGAGGAAACCCCAGCAGAAGTTGCGGTAACTGAAGAAACTCAGAAAACTGAAGCTGATACCTCTTCGATTAATGCTGGTTTCGAAGATGAACAGTTAGAACAACTTCTGGAAGAATCTTTAGGCAATATTAAAAATCTGCAGTTAGGCGACAAAGTTGAAGGTGAAATCATCAATATTACAGATTCTTTTATCTTTGTTTCACTGGGTGGGAAAAGAGATGCTTATGCTGAAAAAGTTGATTATCTCGATAAAAGAGGTAATGTTGCACCTGCCAAGGTGGGCAACACACTTTCCGGGTATGTCGTAAAATATACCGAAACAGAGACATTTATTGCTAAAAATTTAATATCAGTTAATAAAAGAGTACTTAAAAGAAGCCTTCGAGGAAGAAATTCCTGTTAATGGAAAACGGAGCTGCTTTTACCAAAGGCGGATTCATAGTTGACGTTTCAGGGGTTAGAACTTTCTGTCCTAAATCTCACATTGATACTAAAAAAGCTGTTGATGTTAAACTCTATGTCGGAAAGAATTATGACTTCAGGATCATAGACTTTAAAGATAACGGACGCGATATTGTGGTTTCACGTCGCGCAATCCTTTCAGAAGAAGTTGAAAAACAGAAAAAAGAAACTCTGGATAATCTTGAACTGGATTCCGTGATTAAAGATAAAAAAAATAGTTAGGCTTACTAATTTTGGTGCCTTTGTAGATCTGGGCGGTATTGAAGGTTTGTTGCATATCTCTGAAATTTCCTGGGTGAGAGTTCAGTCTTTTTCGGATTTACTTAAAATTGGTGATGAGATAGAAGCAAAGATTATTAAACTTCAGGGAGAGAAAATTTCCTTAAGCATGAAAGCATTGCAGGAAAATCCTTTCGAAGCTGCTGTAAAAGAAATTAAGGCAGGAACCGTTGTAGCTTGTAAAGTTCTTAAAAATCTGCCTTTTGGGTCATTTGTTGAAATCAAGCCTGGCGTGGAAGGATTAATTCCTATCTCTGAATTATCCATGGGAAGAAGGATCAATCACCCCTCAGAAATTTTGAATGAAGGTGACCTGGTAAGAAGCTCAGATCATGAGAGTTAATGCTGAAGATAAAAAGATATCTCTTTCACTCAAAGCTCTGCAGCCAGATCCATGGTTAAATATACACGACTATGTCAGCGAGAATGACGTTGTCTCCGGTATTATTGAAAATGTTGTAAATTTTGGAGCATTCATCAAAATTAAAGATGGAATAACAGGCTTAATGCCAGCCTCTAAAATTAGAATTAGCCGGCATAAAAGCGGATAATTCCAGCGTTGGTAAAGAGATCAAGATCAGGGTTGTTAACATAGATGAAAAACGTAAAAGAAAAAAAAAAAAACCATCTGAATTGCCTGAATCAGCTGATGAAGATTCCAATGACTGGAAAAAATACGGCAAAGATAATAAGCAGGCTTCCGAAAGTACATTTGCTGATCTTTTGTAATCAATTGAAATTATATAGTTGGCTTGTGGTCAGCGGGGTTTTTCGTTAGTTGAAACATTGAGTCGATTAGTCTATTTCAAATTTCACATTCAATTCTCTTGCCGCTAATGTATCGTCAACCCTTCTCACAGGTGTATTGATAGGTGCATTAAGAATATCTGGATCATTTTTGCACTCATCAACTATCGCCTTAATGAACTCATCCAGTGTTTCCTTACTCTCTGTTTCCGTAGGTTCGATCATCATCGCCTCACTCACGATCAGTGGGAAGTAAATGGTCGGAGCATGAAATCCTTTGTCCAGGATCCTCTTGGCTATATCCAGAGTCTTAATGCCATACTGCTCTTTCTGCCATTTACCGCTGGCAACAAATTCATGCATGCAGATCTGATTATATTTTATGTAATAATGTTCTTCAAGCTTCTTCCTTAAATAATTAGCATTAATAATAGCATTTTCAGAAGCACGCCGTAATCCCTTATCACCAAGCATTTTAATGTAAATAAAGGCGCGAACATTAACCAGGAAATTTCCAAAAGGAGTGAACTTTTCCTATTGAGGTCTCAAGGTGGCCGTAATCAAGAAAATATCCTGTTTCATTTTTCTCTACCATGGGGATCGGAAGGAATTTAGCCAGATCTTCTCTTACGCCAATTGGGCCGGAACCGGGGCCTCCTCCGCCATGCGGTGTTGCGAAAGTTTTATGAAGATTATAATGCATTATATCAAACCCTATCTTACCCGGCTTAACCAGTCCAAGTAATGCATTAAAATTGGCTCCATCCATGTAAATAAGACCGTCAACCCCGTGAATTATTTCGCAATCCTCTTCTATCTGGTATTCGAAAAGACCTAAAGTGTTGGGATTGGTTAACATGAATCCCGCCACATCTTCAGTGGTCGCTTCTTTTAATGCTTCTATGTCAATCATACCTTTTTCATCGGATTTTTTATTTCGACAACCTCGTAACCGGCCAGAACTGCACTGGCAGGGTTTGTGCCATGTGCTGAATCAGGAATAATGATCTTGGTCTTTTTATTGTTTTTAAACTGATGATAGGCTGAAATTATTTTTAATCCGGTGAACTCACCCTGAGCACCGGCGACAGGCTGCAACGTGACTTTACCGCCTCCGAAAATATCTGCCGGGTCATTTTGAAGTTGATGAAACAATTCCAGCGCCCTCTGGATTGTGTCATTGTCCTGATATGGATGTATATTCATGGAAACCATCGTTACGAGCAAGTGTTTCATTGATCTTGGGATTATACTTCATTGTACGGGATCCCAGAGGGTAAAAGCCTTTTTCAATAAAGTGATTTAAATGACTTAACTCAACGAAATGACGAATTACATCGAAGTTCACTTACCTCTGGAAATCCTACATCTTTCTTTCTTTGATAAGCAGCTGGGATACAGTCATTCAATGTAATATCAACATCATTTAATGGTAAATTATACCCCTTATATTTCAGGCGCATTCTTTTCGAATATTGTTTTAGCCATTGATAACCTCCTTTAAAGCCAAAACCAATTCATCGAGATCTTGTTCCTCCAATCACTATAACAGCTACAAGCAGAGAGAGTTATTGTATCCCCATAGGTGTGATATTGACTCCCGCGAAGATTTCCTTTTCCTTTAGTTTTCTAATAATTTCATTCAGAGGTTTATCAAACTTCAATGTAAATTCCTTGAAAAAAGGTTTTATCAGAAAGCAATGATAATACCATCAATACTATCTAATTCCTTTGCCAGATAATGAGCCTTAGTAGTAGATTGCAGTGCAGCTTCTTTTAGTCCTTCTTTTCCCATCAAACACATATAAACTGTAGCTGCAAGATTACACAAAGCCTGATTGGAACAGATATTTGATGTCGCTTTATCACGCCTGATATGCTGTTCCCTGGCCTGCAACGTTAAAGCATAACACCGGTTGCCGTCGATGTCCTTAGTAGCACCAACAATTCTACCAGGCATTTTCCTGGCTAACTTCATACTGGTGGCTAGAAGCCGAATAAAAGGAACCACCTAATGATTGACTGTTGCCCAGAGCCTGACCTTCACCGAAATCTATGTCGGCATTATACTCCGGCAGGGATGTTAATAAGTGCGAGTGAAATTGGATCAACAGCTGCTATAAAGAGAATTTTGGGATTACTATGTACAATCTTATCAATTTCAGACATGTTTTCCAGGTATCCCAGAGCATTAGGGGTTTGGATTAGGACACAGGAGGTTTCATTGTCGAGATTAGCCTGAAGGTCTTTAAGATCAATCGCACCATTATTAGTACCTATTTGAACCAGTTCGATCCCGACTCCTGCAGTATATGTTTTAATAACTTCAAGATAGTTCGGATTAATAGTGCCAGCAATTAAAGCCTTAAAACGTCTATTTGTTCGTGCGGCCATCAAAATTGCCTCAGCTGCAGCTGAGGCTCCGTCCTACATCCCAGCATTGGATATAGCCATCCTGTGAGTTCACAGATCAGTGTTTGATATTCATAAATATACTGCAGAGTTCCTGACACTTCCGCCTGATACGGAGCGGAATGAAACTCCGGTCTGCTTATGATATGATCTACAGCTGCCCGAGATAAAATGATCATAAATTCCTGCTCCTAAAAATGAATTATGAATCTGTTTGTAGAAATGTTCTTTCCTGCTAATTTGCTGATTGTTCTGGATATTTCAAGCTCGAGATTTTCCTTTTTCCGAACAACATTCACCTTACTGAGCAATAACTTGTCCGGTATATTGACTAAAAGATCTTCAAAGCTTTTCACTCCCCCAACTGGCAGTCCTTTCATTTTCTTTCTTTATCATAATTGTTGAAATAAAAAGCATAATGACTCCTTAATTTTTTGCATATTTTTTTCATTAAGGATTCTGTCAAATAAGAAAGAAATGTAAACCTGGAAGTGTAATTAATTAGCTGACGGTAAAGTGAAAGGAAACTACCGTACCCTGGCCGGTTTTGCTGTTTACTGCTATCTTGCCGTTATTGAGTTCAATGAATTCCTTTATAAAGATCAAAATAATCCGGTGCCCTTCTCGTTGGCTGTGCCAACTGAACTGAAATTTTCATCTACTTTGAAAAGTTTGTCGATGTCCTTTTCGTCTATACCAATACCAGAGTCTTTTATGCTTATCTTAGCAATGCCATTCAACGAACTTGATGAAATTCGTATCTCTGAATCCGGATAGGAAAACTTGATTCCGTTATTAATCAGGCTTTGAAGTATTGAACTAAGCATATTTCGGTCAACTTTAACTTTTAAGTTATCTTCAATTTCGTATATCAGTTTTATAGACTTTCATAGAAACGATATTGGTAAGAATTTGCAGTTCATTTTGAATAAATTCCTGCAGATCAATTACCTAGGATGCAGTTCAATACCCTTCATTTGAATTCTGGACCAATCCAGAAGATTTTGCAATAATTTATATAGGTTCTCAGCCGATTTATATAGCTCAGAAGCCGAATTTCCCTGATCGTCTCATTATCCAATTGATCAATATCCCTGAATAATAATTTTGATCCTGTTCTTTGTGAAATGAACGCATTTTTTAGATCATGAGCGACTATAGAGAAAAACTTATTCTTTGTTGCATTAAGTTCTTCCAGTTCTTCTTTCTGTTTTTGGATTTTTAGATTCGCTGCCCGTAGAATTTTATTCGCTTTTTCTCTACTTCTATAATAGAAAAATAAGATTATAAGGATTATAAGAATCAACAGTAAAGCTGTTCTCAGAAAAATACTATATACTCTCTCAATCTTGTTTTTTTCCGTTAAAATTAATATTTCCTGTTCCTTTTTTGCGGTATTGTATTTAATCTCCATTTCTGTGATCTTGTTAAATTTGTTTCATCGGTGAAAATGGAGTCATTGATGGAAGAATAAGACTTTGAAATTTTCCAGAGAAGCACGAAAATCGCCAATTTCTGCATAAACTTCAGATAGAAGATAATAGTTTTCCTTAATAAGATCTTTTATATTGGAGCTTTCAGATAATTCCAAGCTGTTATTCTAGAAACTCTAATGCCGTTTTATAATCCTTTTTCAATCTGTGAATATTACCAAGATCGTGATATGAATTAGCTATGCCCTCCTGAAATCCGATACTACTGAAATTATCCAGTGCCCCTGAAGATAATCAGCAGCAAGATCGTAATTCTTCAGACCTATCAAAACTTCACCAGCTCCTTGTAAAGCTACACCAATAGTCTGTTTATTGCCGGTGGAAGAAACCAGATCCAAACTCTGCATGTAATACTCCAGAGCAATGTCGTACTGTTCCTTATCTTTATATATTTCACCAATATTGTTCAATGGTATTGCTTTACCCCTTCGTTGTTCATATCTTCATAGAGCTGTAATGATCTCTGGTAAAATTCCAACGCTTTATCATAATTACCCCAGCTGTGATAAGCGACAGCAACATTGTTTAAAGTTCTTGATATAGTAGATCTTCATCGCCGATTTCTTCAAAGACCTGTAATGCTTCGAAATAATAATCCAAGGCTAGATCAAAATTGCCCCAGTTCGTATATAATGAGGCTATGTTCATTTTTATACCAGCCCGCTAACTCAAAATCATTGTTTTTTTCAAGGATCTGTAAATAGGGGATTGTTTTGAAATTATCTAAAAGCTTTGCGGTAATTTCCCCCAAATTCATATAGCAGGCTGCAATAGAATTGAGACCTCCGGCAATTCCTTTGTAAAATTCAATCTTTTCTGCCAGTTTTAATCCAGGTTCCAGATAGTCTTCTAACGCTTCCCTCAAATTGCCGATACTTATATGACCATTTCCAATATTTATAAGTGCTAACGCTTTCTGAAATTCATTATTATACTTTTCAGCCACATGACTGTAGGCGATCTGGCCATATTGGATTGTTTTTTCTGGAGCAATATGCCAGTATGCCTCTGCCAATAGGTTGTATATCTCTATTTGATCCAACTTCTTTTTCGGTTATCTAGTTCATTAGGTCAGACTGTCGATCCTTGTGGTCTCAGCTGTAAGTTGAGACATAAGAAGAATCAACAATGTAATAACTGTAAAAAATCTCATGACTTACTCCAGTATTATTTTAATAAAAATGTTTATTACATAATATGATGTCAAATCTAATTTTTTCTGAAAAGTATTTATGGAAATCAGTAACAAAATTTTTTCAATCCGTTTACCCTTTTAAAACCAGTCTTAGAAATTATTATGCTGCGAGTTTTTTTTTACTGCTTTAAAAAATATTTCGGGGAAATTAATCCTTTGGGCGAATATTAAACATTAGATGGGGCACACGATTTAAAGATTACTGGAGTTTTACAAAAAGGAATAGATAATAATCAGCTAAAATTTAATTATATCGTATCTTATCACACTCTGAACAGCATGGGGCTGTGTAATGGGGCATGGGGTCAATTCGAAGTTGATTATAATTTCATTTTACTTAAAAGGGGCCTCTTAAATGGAATTTAAAAGAAGCTGCCCCAGGTAATGTCAGACAATGTGGATTCCGGATTGACGGCCTTGATAAAGTTGGAATTGCAACCCTTTAATAAAATATATTTTAATTCTAAAATGAACACCGAACTTCCCCCTTCTGGCGACATTCAAAAGATTTATTTATTCTCAATAATTGCCGCTCTAGTTCTTCTTATTGCCCGTATGGGAATTTTCGGCTTAACTTCGCTCTATGACCGAGCAGAGATTCAAAGTGAACAGAATACGGAAAAGTACTTGGTATCCAGCAGTTCTCAAATAGTCTTCGCCTTGACTAATAACTTCCTTAAATGGGGTTTTTGTTTCAAATCTAGTGCCATTCCATCAGCTTCTTTCGTTATGCAGAAATGGTTAAACAATTTTTCTCATAGAACTGATCTGGCAGCCTGGATATTCTTTCTGGCTGCCGGTCTATCCATGCTTATCGCATTTATTACTATGTGTTTTCAATCTTATCGGGCAGCAATAGGAGATCCTGTTGTTACGCTGAAATAAATGAGTGATTTATAATAGCACTGAAAGAAGTGTTGTAATACCCATAATTATCAAGTAAATACAAGTGATCTGTCTGAAATGATTTTCCTTGATCTTAGGAGATAATAAACTTCCAGCTACGACTCCAAGCATCAGGGCCGGTGAGAAAATTGAACAAAAATCAATTACCTGATCAGTTAAGAGTCCGTTAACAAAAAAAACAGGAACTGTCAGCAGGATTCAAGAGCAGGAAAAAGTAGATGGCCAGATTTCACCACTGAATTCCTGCTTTTCTGTCTGCTGATTTGCAAGCTCTATAATAATTGGAGGACCACATATCGAAATACAGGCTCCCAGAACTCCACTAGGGAATCCGACAGGCAGCATAACTAGCTTGGACCGTGTGAACTTTATTCCACAAACCCAGCAAGTAATAAGAAGCCAAAAAACAGGATCAGAACACCTATAAAAATCCACACCTTGATCAAATGTTCGGCTAAAAAAAACAACAAAAAATAAGTATAATTTTGTTCCCGAGCGGAACAGCTAGTATCGCTCCAGCAAGTAACAGCCAGATCTTTTTCAAATCTAACTGAGTTTCTAGAGGATGAGGACACCACGGCAATATTTATTTTCATCAATTAGAGCCACAGTATCGGTACACCGAAGTTTTCGGAGGTATAATGAGGAAAAGAAATCAGCGGTATTGCTAAAATTGAAAATCCAAATCCTGATAAACCCTGCAGAAAAACTGAGGTAAAAAAAACAAAACTTCCGTAGATCAGTAATTCTGTACTGCATAAATTATCCATTCCAATCATTTTGAGCCTTGCTATATAAAACCTGCAATACTTTGTCAAAATATTGATTCCATTATTGTAATGAAAATTGTTGCTTTTCAGGTTTTCTTGACATAATTATCTTTACAAAAAAAATGATAAAATGTAAGTTATCTGGTATTAACCACATGAGAAAAAGTTAGGATAAAATTAAATTGCTGATTCTATGTTGTTTAACTACCTTTCTCTGTCTTCTCAGGAAACTGTAAGAACCTGTATCATGAAATCAGTGATTCACTAGCTGTACCAGAGATTGTTGCTAAAATAGACTCTCTGTTCTATTCTGCTGATAGTGTCTTTTCTAAATGTTAAGGATAATACAATTCAGTTACTGCATAATGCCTAAATTAATATCGTAATAGTCTGAGATCAGTTCTAATAATATTGAGATAAGATCTGGATAACGAAAAAGCTCTGTCATCTGGAAAAACAGTTATGCAGGACGTGATCAAATTCTTATAGGAAATGAGGTTTTCGTGGATTTTGAGAAGGAAGAAGGACTGATTATTGATGGCAGAAGTAAATTTGAGAAAGGTTATTATTATGGGAACGAGATCAGAAAAACAGATGATAAGACCTTTGACATAGATTTTGGAAGGTTCACTACCTGTGACTCTAAAAATCCCATATTCAATCCAGCCAACTAAGGATCTATCAGGATGATAAAATAGTAGCAAAACCGGTTTACTTCATTGTGAATGTTTTGCCTGTATTCGCTCTTCCTTACGGAACTTTTACCATTAAACGAGGTAGAAAAACAGGCATTCTGGTTCCTTCTCCCGGCTATGATAACATCAGAGGGAAATTTCATAGAAAATATCGCATTTTATCTACCTTATAAAAATTATACCGATATCACACTTGCTCTACTCGATTATTATGAAAAAACGGCTGGGAACTTAGCTTTGACATTTGCTACAAAAAAGAGAAAGATACTATTACAGAGGTGATGTTGATTTCGGACTGCAGACCAGGATCGAAGGACCACTGAATCTCAGGTGGCATATGAATGGTTCTTTTAAAAGTAAACATCACTCAGATTTCACTAATCGTACCACATTTGATGCTAATCTTGAATTTCTCAGCAGCACAAGGTGTCATTCTGGAAGTGGTGAGTATCGATGAACGTCTGAATGAAAAAATCACCTCCAGTATGGCTTTCAAAAAACCTCTACTCGGAAGCTACCTTAATGTTTCAGCTAAATATGCTGATGACCTGAAAACAAGAAAAAAGACCTTATTCTGCCATCTATATCCTATACCTTCACTCAAAAACCGGTTTATGAGTTATTCGTTAAGGATGAAAAATGACCAGAAAATGCCTGGTGGAAAGGTTTTCCGATTCTTATTCCTTCAATGCAGTGCATATCGGAGATATCAACGATCCCGATGCCAGCTTAAAAGAAATTATTTATCAGTCAAAAAAAGGATTCAACCGGACAGGAATATCTTAATTCAGCACAATGCAGGTATAAAGCATTATGGAAAACTGTCCTATTCCTATAAATACAAAGGCTGGCTTAATCTAACTCAATCTGTTAATGCCAATGAAGTTTGGTTCGACCGTGATAAAAACAATAATAAACTGGTTAGAGGTAGTGATTATAAATTCAGTTCAACCATGTCCTTTTCGGTATATGGTATCCGTCTGCTCTCTACACCTTACATAAGAGCCGTCAGGCACATTATCACGCCCCGCGTAAGTTTTACCTATAAACCTGATTTCAGTGAGAATGATAAATTCTATTCTTTCAGCAGTATTGGACTCAACAGTACCGATCGGCAACGTTCAATATCACTGAGTCTCACCAATCTGTGGCAGTTAAAATTTGGGCTACAAAAGATTTAAAAGAAAGAAAAATTGAATGATTTTATCAAGATCACCACTCACTCTAATTATAATTTTGAATCTGAAAGTAAGGGCTTCAGTAATATTAGCCATAACCTTGACCTTAATCCCAAGAAGTGTTATGTACAGATCATTAACTTGTCAGGTAGTCCTTCTGGAACGATCACCCCGGATACATACGATCTGCAATTTAAAGAGTGGGATCCCAATAAATGGGATTGAGTCTCTAACTGGACAATCAGATTAACCTCGAAATTATCGTTCTCAGGAGATGCT
This sequence comes from Cloacimonadaceae bacterium (SeqCode), assembly GCA_942491655.1. Taxonomy (GTDB): domain Bacteria; phylum Cloacimonadota; class Cloacimonadia; order Cloacimonadales; family TCS61; genus SDB. The sequence goes on along the minus strand of CALOBL010000010.1, from coordinate 1,593 downwards.
TCATATAATGACTATTTTCCAGAAGTACAAAACGGTTTTATCAGCAGGAATCTGCAGCTAGCAGACTCATTATCAGTAGAAGATGAAAGAACAGTAACTACCCTGAAAGAGATAGAGCAATTAGAAAGCGAAAGGAAGAACTGGTCACTAAATTTTACCCATAGTTATAGAACTAATAAACAAAGCTTTGAAGATAACGATTATACTAGTGAATTAAGAAGCTCTGTGACAGCTAAAATAACCAGGAATTGGACGATTAGTTACGACAATTACATTGATCTTAAAGATGAGGAACTTGTTTCTCACAATTTTACCATCACCAGGGATCTGCATTGCTGGAAGATATTCTTCAAATATACAAAACAGGGTGATTATTGGAGTTATCAGTTTAAATTGTTTAATATAGAACTGCCGGAAGATCTCAAATTCTCTACCAAAGATAATAAATTCAACTAACAGTCGGATCAACTTAATATATTATTCAATAATGATTTACAAGATGGTTCAATTCCTCCATTAGGTCCATATACTCCTGTTCAGTGAGATTTTTGATCTGCAGATCATTCAATTCCCGGGAAGCAGCCTGGAGGGTTTTTAAAATGGTTGAGTTACTCGTTTTCTTTTCTGGTATAGATTTACGCGTAATCTTTCTTACATTATCACTGCTTAAATTCTCTGAAGTAATTTTATTAAACAACTTTATCATCTTATCCGGGTTACCGGCCTTTGCAACTTCAATTAATGTTCTTTTTGGAATGTCGGCGTGCCGACAGCTTTGTTTACAGATTCAGGGTAATCGGGTTAAACTGATGGTCTCTGCAATGGTAGACCGGGCTTTGCCGATAACTTTTGGAAAGCTGTTGATGGTATAGTCAAAGTTATTTGTCGTCTGAGAATATGCCTCAGCCTCTTCCATCGGACTGAGATTTTCCTCATGGATGTTTTCGATCAACGAAATTTCCAATGGGTTACCATCGAGCATATATCATAAAAAGATTGTTTTGTTACCCAAAGATACCGATGCCCTTAATCGTCTTTTTTATAAAGCCGCGAGAATTATCTTACCGTGCTTACTGTTTTCCGGACCAGAACGGGCTGTAAAACACCGTTCTCCTGGATAGACCTGCTCCAGATCTTCCAGCGCTGCATCGATCAAAATACTTTCTGGCCTGATTAGGGTTTGGATTGATCATTTCTACGGGTATTTGATCAATGTGTTTATTCTCGTGTTTTTCAATATCTTCAAAAAAATCGTTCAAGTTACTAATTGGAGTTCTTTCTAAAATTGCTTTTCCTTTTTCAGTGAATTTCTTTTTTTTATCCATTTTTCAGCCATCGATAATAATTCGTAAATATTAAATTTTTATACTGTTCTGCATTTTTTGCTCCCGGGTGCATATTCCATGATTGATTTATGGAATACCGGGCTTTCTTCAATTTTTATGCTTTTGTTAATAATATTATTAAATACAGCTTCCTTATAATCATTTCGTAACACCTGTTCCAGCTCATTCCCAATAGTGGTAGTCCTTCCTTCCACCATGTTTAATACTATTCCCAGAAGCTTTAAGTCACCGTTTAATCTGTTTCTGG
>CALOBL010000009.1:0-89172 GCA_942491655.1 Cloacimonadaceae bacterium (SeqCode) | reverse complement strand
AGATCAAGACTGTGATTGAAGATAAATGTAACTCAAGCTTTCCCAGCTTCGAGAAGAAAAACAGATCAAGCAAACAGGAAAGTTTGCTGTACAGTACCTCGAACAGCTTGCTCTTATGACTAACTGGGGTCCTGCTCGAGGAAAAGAGAATGTCTAGCTTCCAGTTCGAGTAAAGAAGGAAAGCAAATGTTCCCCGATCCAGACAGATCGGGGTACAGTACCTGAACAATCCTGTTCGAGGAAAAGGAGAAGCTGATGACAGAGCAGAATATTTCAACCCAAAGAGCTGCAAAATACGCTGGATACGGTTTATTGCTGATGACCATACTGGCAATCTTTGCTGAAATGAATGTCTTTCAAAAACTGATCGATCCGGCCGATGCAGCAGCAACTGTGAATAATATCAGGAACAATTTATTGCAGTTTCGATTAGCTGTTGGCAGTTTTGTACTCATCCTGGTACTGGATGTCGTAGTTGCCTGGGCATTATATGTCTATTTCAGGAAGATCGATAAGGATATTTCTTTATTGGCTGCCTGGTTCCGGCTGGTCTATACGGTAATTTTTGGCGCTTCCCTTGTCAGCTATTTTAAAGTAATGGATCTTCTGGGCGACCCTAAATACCTGTCACTGCTCATACCTCTGCAGCTGCAGACACAGGTATGGCTGGCCCTGGATACCTTCCGGCACGGTTGGGCGGCAGGTTATATTTTCTTTGGACTGCACCTGCTCACGCTGGGTTATCTGATCCTGAAAACAAATGGGATACCTCGTTTTGTTGGGATTTTATTATACATAGCCGGGGCAGGATATCTGTTCGATTATCTGGGCAAAATATTTATCCCCGGATTCTCTCTGGAAGTAGGCATAATAACAGCCTGGGGAGAATTGGTTTTCATGATATGGCTGATCATTAAAAACGGTAAGAAAATTGAAATCAGGAGTAGAAATGAAGCAACAAAAGATCTCTAAAAAGACAGTATTTAAAAGTTTCTTTGGAATAGCCTGATCGGGTGCCTTGTTGAGAGTTCTCAACGAAACCTATGATGATCCAATGGAATTGGAGGAGAAAGCCGTTTCGATTTTAGCCGGTGGTATTGCTCAACCAGGTGTAGAATGCGGTATGCTCTGGGGTTCTTCCCTGGCGGCTGGTGCAAGGTCATATCACCTGTATGGACCAGGCTCTGAAGCTGAGTACAAAACCCTGAAAGCTTCCGGCGAATTAGTACGTTTTTTTGAGGGAAAATTCCAACACAAATTCTGCTCCGATCTTACACACATTGATAGTGACACATCCAAATTAAAAATGTTCTACTATTTCTTCCTGAAAGGCGGGACTTTGAAATGCCTTAATATGGGAATGAAGTTCTCTCAACAGGCCTTAGAACTGATCGACAAGGTTCTGGGTATGGAGGAAAGTAGGGATTCTGATTCATTTTCAAATTGCTGTACTACGCTTGCTGAAAAACTGGAATTATCTGACCTGCATAGAACTATGATCTCAGGACTGGCAGGCGGGATCGGTCTCTGTGGCGGAGGATGCGGTGCCATGGCAGCAGCTGTCTGGTTGAAACAAATGCAGCTTATGAAAGGTAAGGATGAAATTAAAATGGATCTGAAAAACCCTGAGATCCATGCAATGATCGATAAATTCAGGCAGTTAACAGATGGAGAACTGGTCTGCTCAAAGATCACTGGAAGATATTTCAAAGACATCAAGGAACACTCTGATTTTATCCGGAAAGGTGGTTGTAAAGAAATTGTGGAATTGCTGGTTTCAGAGTTGAATTAAAGAATAAATAAGAATTAAGAAAAGATATTAAGCCAGAAAAAAACAGGATCTCAGCAGCTGGGCTGTTGGGGGTGGTTTGATGATGGGAATTGGAGCAGGATTCTTCTTCCTGAGTATTAATCCTCTCTATTTTGTCGGCTGTATATTACTTGGCCTAGGTCTGGGCTTGTTAATAGCGCCGATCATTTCCAATTGCAGGAAATAGATTGGATGTAACATGCAGGGTTAAGGCTAAAAAGTAGGGAGGGAGTAAGGCAACAATTAAGGGATTAAGAATAAAATCGTGACCCTAAATTATTCCCTTATAATACTCCAAAGTGATTTAATCTCCTTTAAAAAGATTACTTAGATCTTTCTTTGCAAAAAAAAAACTTCCAGCTTGCATACTGTAGCCAGCTAAATACGTAGCTTTAAAATGGCTGTACTACTGCCACCAGCCTCCAGCTCTTGGACTGGGCCTGTCTTTGATCGGAGGATTAGTTTCCAGCTTTAAGAAGTAATTAACCTCCGTAATGGTCCAAGACCTTGCGGATGGTTTGATGAAAATAATATTTAAATCACATATTAAATTTTTTTTACTTTCTTATCCTTCGTCTGAACCACTCTGGAGTGCCGACCTAGGTGACAACTTTCAATACACATTTCAGAAAAAAGGATTATCTGTGATTATCTGTGATAATCCGTGGTTAATTTAGGTCTGGCCCCAATCCACATTCATTTCATTCATTGCGAATCAGGTCCAACCCAGCCAATAACTACTTAGGTATCCTCTGCCCTGCAGCTTACCAGCCTGCTAATCAGCATCTCGGGAGCATCTTTATATGGTTGAATTCCAAGTAGTTCGCAGACCAGAGGATAAACATTAACATTCTCAAAAGAACCTATCCGGTAATTAGATTTTATATCCGGTCCCATGGCATAAAATATCCCGTGCATGTTCTTTACGGCAGGATCATAACCATGTGTTCCGGCTGAAGAATAAGCATCAGCGTCACCGGAAATGATCCAACCCTCCTGGGCTACTAGGAGCAGATCTCCGGTAATGTTGTTTTTAAAATGGAATCTTTCAGGGATATCCTGAAATCGGTAGGTTGTTATGCGAGGAAGTTCCTTCAGTGCTGCAAATACTTCCTCTACTTTTTCCGGGCTGTTATCGATTAAGTGAATTTGTGTTACCGGGCCGCCAAAGAATTTTCTAACATTATCTATGTCGGGCAAAACCGGTGTGATATTGATGGTTTGTCCTTTACCAACTGTTGTCATTCCATGATCACTGACCAGGATGAGATCTATCTTTTCAGCAATGGGAAGATTCTCGATCCCTGTCAGGATTTTACCAAGAATTCCATCCATGTACTGGATCGTTTTGTGTAATTCAGGGTTTTCCGGTCCCAGTTTATGTCCGTCCGAATCAGGTTCATCGAAATAGAGCAAAACAAGATGTGGTCTTTTTTCTTCAGGAAGCTGAAACCAGGCCATCACAGAATCAATTCTGGCTTCATAAGGAAAATTGTGCTCATACTTTTTTACTATCGAAGGTTTGATTCCTTTAATCGCTGCTTCCGATCCCACCCAGAAATAGGAGGCAGCTTTCACGCCCTGGCGTTCTGCCGTAACCCAGATCGGTTCAGCCTTGTACCATTTGCCATCAGTAACTTTGGAATCATCGCCGATCGCATAAAAATCATCAAATTCCTCGGAATAAAACTTATTGGCCATCAAGTGATGGGTCCCGGCATAAGCTCCGGTAGCAATGGCATAGTGATTAGGAAAGGTCTTTGATGGAAAGATAGGCTGCATGGATTCTGCTTTTGTGCCCTGATCTCTTAGGTAATCGAAGTTGGGTGTATCGGTCTTTTCCATATAATCATAGCGGAAGCCATCGAAAGACACCATCAGCACATAAGGTTGTTCTGCCAGCAGAAGAAAGCTTATAAAAAGTATAAAAAATATAAGTATGGATCTACGCATCATTTTTTCCTCCATTTACAGGGACTCCTTAGGGACACCCTAAGGACACCCTGGGGTGTCCCTCTAAACATTTTTTATTTGTTATTTTCCTTTTCAGTTCTTTTCAGGATCTTTTCCGCGATCTTGGGAAAATGCTCCCTCATACAGTCCGGACAGATGCTGTGACTGAACTGGGCATCACTGTGGTCGGAAACATATTTTTCCACATTCAGCCAGTAACCCTTATCATTTCTGATCTTTTTACAATGGGAACATATGGGTAGAAGTCCCGATAATTGCTTTATCTCATGCAAGGCATTTTGTAATTCAAGTATAAGTTCTTTCTGTTTCTGGATAGCAAATTTCAGATCTACATGGGTTTTTACTCTGGCCAGAAGCTCTTCGCTGTGAAACGGTTTCCGGATATAATCTTTTCCGCCCTTATGGAAAGCATTAAGCAGACTCTCGCGATCCGAGACAGCCGTTAGAAAAATTACTGGAATATCACGGGTAATTTCCTGATCAGCCAGTTTCTCACAGACCTCAAAACCATCCATTTCTGGCATCATGATGTCCAGCAGGATCAGATCTGGAGATTCAGTCTCAGCTATGGCTAACGCTTTGAAGCCATTATTTGCCTCCAGGGTTGAGTAGCCTTGTTTCTGCAGAACTTTAGCAGCAATTTTAATGTTGAGAGGCTCGTCATCAACTATTAGGATTCTAGCATCAGGCTTCTCAATCATAAGCATTCCTTACAGAAAATTTACCAACGATTTAATAACTGCTGCGGCTAATCCCATTTGTCAACCAAATATTCAGGAAAATGATTTTCCGGATGAAGTTATAAATATTTGACAAAATGTAGATGCATAAGTAATTTCGAAATTTACTTTTGGACTTTGTGAGGTGTTTTGTTTTGTGAGTTAATTTTTTTGATCCTGGGAAGAAAATGATAAATATTCTGGAATTTGGTGATCTTATTTCTGAGGGGGAATATACTGTTCATAGCAGGTTCAAAAATCACATCAATTTCAGATCAAAAAATTCACTACTAACGATTACGGATAAAACAGAAGATAGCGGTCCGCTTAACATAATTTTCAATTCAATTAATTTTTCCATACCTCAAAATCTTGTTATTAAAAACGGGACACTGAGTTTGGATCTGCACAATTTCTCATTGCTTCAGGCAGGAAAATATACCTCTGAATTACAGCTCTCGAGACAGCAAATAGAAGTAATTTTCAGTAAGCTGCAATATGTCAGAAGTTTTATCCTACAGCAAGGTGCAGAAAAAAGCCTGAAATATCTCCTTCAGATAGATACGCCTGCCAACTGCAGCAAGTTTCAGGAAATTCTACTGGAATTCATCAGGAACGGATTTAATTCTCTGTTGCAGGGAAAAATATCCGAAGCTGTCAGCTACATTAAAGGAAGAGGAATCGGATTGACCCCCTCCGGGGATGATTTCCTGACAGGAATTTTATATGGACTGCATCTGCTGGAATTTAAGGGCTATAAATTTAAACCAATCCGTCAGAGAATCTTCGCTGACTCCGGCACTGAAAATCTGATCTCTGCAAATTATCTTTCACTGGCCTGGCAGGGCAGGTATTTTGGGGATCTGAAGAAACTGTTAACAGTCCTTATCGCAGATGACGTTAAAACCATAGATCATCAGCTCCAGCTTTTCCTGCAGAAAGGTGCAACTTCCGGGGCCGATATGTTAACTGGGCTGATCCTGACCCTGGAACATAGAGAACAATTAGCAAATATAAAATAGTGAGGTAAAAATGATCTTAAAAGGGTATATCCGCAAAGGGGAGTATTTTGACTCAGTCAGCCTGATGATAGTATCCCGGGAGATCAACAAATTTCCCGGTGTCGTGGATTCAGCGGTTGTAATGGGCACGAAAGAGAACCGGGAAATATTGGCAGCTGCTGATCTGTTGCTGGAGGATTTCGATGGGACTTCCGATACAGATCTGCTTATCGCATTTAAGTTGGAAAGTGAGGAAAGAATTTCAGAGATCCTGGCAGAGATCGATCAGTTATTCAAAAATCTTAGATCCGGTTCGGACGATACCGAAGACTTCAATCCCAAAAGCCTGGCCGGAGGTTTGAGGCAGCTTCCTGATGCTAACCTTTCCCTCATATCAATTCCTGGAAAATATGCCGCAGTTGAAGCTCGGAAAGCCCTGGATGCCGGCCTGCATGTGATGTTGTTCTCAGATAATGTCTCAATTAAAGATGAACTTGAGCTGAAACAATATGCTGCCGGGAAAGGTCTGCTTGTTATGGGTCCGGATTGCGGAACTGCAATTATTAATGGTGTACCCCTTGCTTTCGCCAATAAAGTAGGGAAGGGTGATATCGGGATCGTAGCAGCTTCAGGCACGGGTTTGCAGGAAGTCAGTTCTCTTATTGCCAATGCCGGAAAAGGTATATCTCAGGCGATCGGTACCGGTGGACGTGATGTTAAGAAAGAGATCGGCGGTCTAATGTTTCTGGAAGGGATTAAAGCATTGAACTCTGATCCGGAAACAAAGGTGATCACACTTGTTTCTAAGCCGCCAGATGATGAAGTTCTTAAGAAGATCGGTAAAGTTCTTTCCGAAGTAAGGAAACCTGTCGTGGCCATTTTTATTGGCGGAGACCCTGAACTGGTCAGGAAAACAGGTGCAGTTCCGGCCACTAATCTGGATCAGGCAGCCGCTTTTGCTGTCAGGCTTAGTTCAGGTGAAATGATCAGTTATGAAGAATATCCCGATTCTGATGTCAGAAAATGGATCAGTGAAACAGCCAAAAATGAGATGAAACTTAAAAAGAAAGAACAGATATATGTCAGAGGGCTTTACAGTGGGGGAACTCTATGTGATGAAGCTCAATTGATCTTTAATGCAAAGTTTAAAAACATCTACAGCAACACACCCATCAAAGGTGTTAGCCAGCTGTTAAATTCCGGACAGAGCCAGATGAACACTGTTATCGATCTGGGGGATGATGAATTTACTGTAGGGAAACCGCATCCTATGATCGACTTCAGCTTGCGAATTGAAAGGATCTCTGCCGAAATTAAAGACCCCGAAACAGCTGTCATTCTCTTTGACCTGGTGCTGGGTTACGGATCGAATCCGGATCCACTCCATGAATTCCTGCCTGCTGTTATTGAAGCAAAAAAAACAGCACCGCAGATCAGTTTTATCTGTTCCATAACTGGTACTGATGAAGATCCACAAAATCGAGATGAATTAGCAGCAGCCATGCAGGAAGCGGGGATCATTATCTGTTCCTCCAATGCAGCGGCTTCCTTTTTAACTCTGGAAATAATAAATAAACTGGGAGGAGAATAAATGGAGGGCAACGATTTATTTAAAAAAGATCTGAAAGTGATCAATACCGGATTAGGTTCCTTTAAAAAAGATCTGGATGAAACCGGAACACCGGCTGTTCAGGTGGACTGGAAACCACCGGTAGATGTGGATCGTAAATTGTTTGAAATTATTAAAGCGAAGAAAGATGAGATCGAAAAGGCTAATCAGAAGACACTTGAGATCATACTTAATGGCAAACCTGTTCTAGTAGGGCTGGACATAGCTTTGAATGTAATTCCCGGAATGAAAAAGAACCTTATCCTGCATGCCGGACCTCCGGTGGAATGGGAAAGAATGTGTGGTCCGACCCGAGGAGCGATCATTGGTGCTCTTATCTATGAAGGATTAGCCAAAGATCCTGCCGAGGCTGAGAAGCTAGCTGCTTCCGGTAAGATCGAATATGCACCCTGTCATGAACATTCTACGGTTGGCCCCATGGCGGGGATAGTTTCAGCTTCCATGCCGGTATTTATTCTGAAGAACGAAGAATACGGCAACCTGGCTTTCTGTACTATGAATGAAGGACTGGGCAAAGTTCTGCGTTATGGAGCTTTCAGCGAAGAAGTAATAGAAAAATTGAAATGGATGGATAAAGTCTTGTACCCTTCCCTGAAAAAAGCAGTTGAGAAGTTAGGACGTATCGATCTGAAAAACATCATTGCTCAGGCTCTGCACATGGGCGATGAAGTTCATAACAGGAACAGGGCAGGAACTTCACTGTTCTACAGGATCATTGCTCCGGAAGTTATCCTGACTGCTCCGGATGCCGAAACTGCAGCAGCAGTTCTGAATTTTATCAACGGCAATGATCATTTCTTCCTGAATCTTTCCATGCCGGCCGGTAAGGTTACTCTGGATGCAGCTCGGAATATCAAAAATAGCAGTGTCTGTATCGCCATGTGCCGTAACGGGACCGATTTTGGAGTTCAGCTTTCTGGAACAGGTGATAAATGGTTTACAGGGAAGGCTCCCTTGCCGGATGCTCTTTTCTTCCCCGGCTATACTAAGGAAGATGCCAATCCGGACATAGGTGACAGTTCCATTACGGAAACGGTTGGACTGGGTGGATTTGCCATTGCTTCGGCTCCGGCAATAGTCCAGTTCGTGGGTGGTTCTGCCAAAGATGCAGTGAACTACACATTGACCATGTACGAGATCTGTGCCGGTGAAAACAACATGTATCAGATACCGTATCTGAATTTCCGGGGAACACCTACCGGCATAGATGTGATAAAAGTGATAGAAAATAATATTACCCCCTTCATAGATACCGGTGTGGCTCATAAAAATCCAGGGATCGGTCAGGTAGGGGCAGGTGTGCTTAGTGCTCCCGTTGAGCCATTCATTAAAGCCTTTAAGGGTTTTGTTGAAACGCTGAGCTAAAGACTTGCTTCGCAGCGAACGTTTGCCTCAAATGGGCAAAAAGTGAGTGTGAAGCGAGGATTAAATGATTATTTACCCTGGTCTCCAAGCCCCAGCTTGGAGATCGAGAAAACACAAAGTACAATAGTTTCCAAGCAGGTGCTTGGAAACCAGGAAGTTGATGTTATACTCATTACGAAGTTTTAACGCAAAATGGTTCCCAGGAAAAACCTGGAAACCAGAGCCAGAATTGAGAAAACTGAAAATTAAATGTGATAAATAAGGAAATATGAATTATTTTATTTAATACTGACAAATAATAAGGAGGAAAAAATGGAAATCAAAGATTTTTTGAAATTCATGAATGAAGTAAAAGTTTACGATTTAACACAAAGATTGAGTATACACACACCACCCTGGCCCAGCTACATGCCTTTACAGATACAATATTTTAAAAGGCTGGCCGGGGCTCACATGGGGCAGGGAGCAAATGGACAGATCATTAAAACCAGTAATCACGTGGGAACTCATATTGACGGACAGATCCATTTCTTCGGAAGTGGAGAAACTATAGGAAATGTTCCTATTGAAGACTGGATAGGCCCCGCATCTGTGGTGGACATTTCCGATGAAGTTTCGGATTATTCACTCTATACTCCCGAAATGTTAATGAAAAAAGTCGATATTCAGAAAGGCGACATTCTCATTATAAATACAGGTTACCACAAATACAGTTGGGATCAACCCGAATCTGACGAGATTCGCTATTTCGTGAAACACCCTGGTCCAAGCCCGGATTTCCATGAATGGGCTCTTGATATGAAGATCAAATGGATCGGTGTTGACTGCGGAAGTGCAGATCATCCAATGAATACCATCATCCGTGACTGGCATCCCAAACCATTCAAAGAAGCTGAAAAGAAACTGATCGCAGATTACGGCAAAACCTGGGATGAGATGTTCCCGACAGAAGAATTCTATCAGGTTATGCACCTTAATTTATTCCCCAAAGGATTATTACACGCTGAAAATCTGGGTGGAGAGATCAATAAAGTCTCGAATAAAAGAGTCTGGATCGGTATGTTCCCGCTGCGTGGCATAGAACTGGAATCCTCCATGTGCAGAATCATTGCCTTGGAACCACCTGCCTGATAAAAAAACTGAATTGGAGGAAGGATGAAGATCATATATGACTATGATTATGAAAAGCCTTTGGAACTGTCTGCTGCACTGGAAATGCTGGCTCAATCTAAATCAGTAAAGATCCTGGCTGGCGGAACAGATATAATCGTTCACATGAAGGAAGGATTTGTAAAACCAGATCTGCTGCTGGATGTTAAGGGACTGAAAAAACTGAACGGGATCAAAGCGGAAGATGATCAGATCTTCATTGGTGCTAATGTTACCTTTACGGAACTTATTGAATCCGACCTGATCAAAGAAAAACTGCCCCTGCTGTGGCAATCCAGTGAAACTGTTGCTTCTATCGGTGTAAGGAACAGAGCGACCCTTACCGGGAATATCTGCTCTGCTGTACCAAGCCTGGATTCCGGACCTGCCTTGCTTGTTTATGACGCCCAGGTACTGGTGAAAAGCCTGAAAGGGGAAAGAACAATTTCTATTCATGACTGGTTTACCGGACCCAAGCGTACAGCTCTTAAGCCGGAAGAACTGGTTTTAGGAATCACAATCCCATTACCCGAAACTCATGCTGGCAGATATGAAAAACTGGGCCGTTACAAAGGTGAAGATCTGGCTCAGGCCGGGATCGGTATTTACGTAGATAGAAACAAAAAATACAGATTCGCTTCCTGCGCTGTGGGACCTGTTCCAATCCGCATGAAAAAACTGGAAGAGCTGTTTAATGGAAATGAGATTTCAGAACAATTGATCCAGAAAGCAGTGGAAATGATCCCTGGCGAGATATCACCTATCAGCGATATCAGATCTTCAGCAGAATACAGGACCCATATGATGCAGGTCATGTTCAAACGAGGTCTGCAAAAAACTGTAGAGCTTCTGAAAGGAGGTTCCAAATGAAAAAAATTACCTTGAAACTGAACGGAGAAATGAGATCCGTATATGTGGAACCGACAGAAACCCTGCTTGATGTTCTACGCGATAAACTGGGAATGAAAAGTCCTAAATGCGGTTGCGACAGAGGTGATTGCGGAGCCTGTGCTGTTCTGATGAATGGACGCAGCGTGCGCAGTTGCCTGGTTCTGGCTATTGAAGCAGATGGTCAGGAAATTGTCACCGTAGAAGGTCTCTCGCAGGATAAACTTTCCCGCGTGCAGCAGTCGATGATTGATAAAAATGCCTTTCAATGCGGATTCTGTGCACCTGGAATGATCATTTCAGCAACCGAATTGCTGGAGCACAATCCCAAGCCTACTCTGGAAGAGATAAAAGAAGCTCTTTCCGGTAACCTATGCCGTTGTACAGGCTATCTTCCTATCCTGGAAGCCGTTCAGGATTCCACCGAAGGGGGACATCATGAATAAGCTTAGATACGTTGGAAAATCTGAAATAAGAATTGATGGAAAAGAGAAAATAAGCGGTGCTACCCGTTATACGGAAGATCTGGATTACGGGCCCAATCTGCTTTATGCCGTCATTGTGGATAGTACAGAGGCACACGCGTTAATAAAGAATATTGATATCTCAGAAGCGGAGAAATATCCGGGCGTTTCCGGAGTTTTTACCGGTAAGGATTTTCCCTATAAATTCGGTCTGTACATGAAGGACCGGTATATCTTTGCTCTGGACAGAGTTAGATTCGTAGGGGAACAGGTAGCGGCTGTTGTAGCTCGCGATATCAAAGTTGCCGAAAGAGCAGCTAAACTGATAAAGGTAGAATATGAACCACTTCCTGCTCTTCTGGATCAGATGGAGGCACTTAAGGAAGATTCTATCAAGATTCATCCTGATCTGGGTGAATATCCGCATGTACCCTGGTTCTTTCCCCGGGGAGGAACCAATATCGCTCATTGGCGCAAAACTCGCCAGGGTGATGTTGAGAAGGGTTTCGCCGAAGCCGACATAGTTCTGGAAGATACCTATCATGTTCCGCGTTATTCACATTGTCCCCTGGAAATTCATGTAGCTGTCGGACTCTGCGATCTTTCCGATCGATTAACCGTCTGGGCTGCTTCACAATCTCCACATACGCAAAGAAATCTGTTCGCAGAAGCCCTTTCTCCACTGGGCTTCACTCATAAAGATGTAAGGGTTATAGCACCACCTATCGGTGGAGGTTTCGGCGGGAAAGCTGGAGTTTCCATGGAAATTCTGGCTGCTGCTCTGGCTACCAGATTTAAGGGGTCACCTGTTAAAGTTGTCTGGACCAGAGAAAAAGAGTTCTACAACACATCTCAACGTCTTGATGTGAAAGCGCATGTGAAAATCGGAGTTAAAAAAGATGGAACTTTCACGGCGATCGACCATAAACTATATTGGGATGCAGGAGCTTCCGCAGAATATGGTGCTAATGTTGTAAATGCCGTAGGTTTGTCTGCTATCGGTCCTTACAGATATCCCAATGTTTCAATAGATTCCGTATGTTTATATACTAATCTACCACCTTGTGGTGCTTATAGGGGTTTCGGTTACTCAGAATTCATGTTCGGACTGGAATCCCACATAGATCGTCTGGCGGTTAAGCTGGGAATGGATCCGGTTGAACTGCGCCGCAAAAATGCCATTTTGGAAGGTGATACACTGGCTTATGGCGTTCCAATGAATCCTAATGGTCTTTTGAAGTGTATTGATGCCGTAAAAAAAGAGATAGAATGGGGTAAGAAGGAAGTTTCCAAAGATCCCAATAAGGTTATAGGTAAAGGATTTTCTCTTATCTGGAAAGCTCCTGCCATGCCGCCTAATGCTTCCTCTGCAGCGTTTTTGAAATTCAATGAAGACGGCAGTATCAATCTGCTGGTTTCCGGAATGGATATGGGGCAGGGCTTCCTGACAGTTATGGCTCAGATCGTGGCTGAAGTTCTAGCCGTTCCTGTTACCAAAATCAGGACTGAGAACCCTGATACAGACAGGAATCCCTACGAATGGCAGACTGTTGCCTCCCATGTTACCTGGTCCTGCGGCAATGCTGTAAGGAAAGCAGCTCTGGATGCCAGACAGCAGATCTTTGATCTGGTCAGCAGAGTCCATTATCTGCCGGTAGATATGCTTTATCTGGAAGATGAAATGGTAAAATGTGAAACCCAACCTAAATTCCAGCTTCCCTTACGGGATTTTGTGATTAACGGCATCATGGCTGATGACAGCACATTCAAGGGCGGACCGATAATGGGCAGGGGAGTATTCATGCCGGAATTCGCTTCCGCCAATAGTGATCCCGAGACAAGTCAGGGTGGACATCCTAATGTACATTATACTGTTGGTGCAGCTGCAATAACACTAGAGATCGATAAAGAGACAGGTGAGATGCATGTTCTGAAGGCTGTGGAAGCGCTGGATGTCGGAAAAGCCATCAATCCTGATCTGGTAAAAGGCCAGATCACGGGTGGGCTTCTACAGGGTTTGTCCACGGTGCTTTATGAAGATATGCGCTATGACGATAAAGGCAAGCTTCTGAATCCTAATTTCACGGATTATAAAATTCCTACAGCAAAAGATGTACCGGATGAGATTGTACCGATAATTGTGGAAGTACCCCAACCGGATGGTCCTTACGGCGCCAGAGGTGTGGGTGAACATACCATGATTCCAGCTGCTCCTATGATTGCAAATGCTGTGCAGGATGCCTTGGGGATCAGAATAAAATCAATGCCTATTACTAAGGAAAAAGTGGCACTGGCAGTTCTGAAGAATAAGAAATAGGATGATTACTAGGAAGATTACGAGAACTTCGTAATCAGTGTTCAAAATAAAATCCCCGATCTAGACAGATTGGGGTACAGTACCTCGAATTGCCTGCCCCGATGACTATCTGGGGTCTTGTTCGAGTAAAATTAGAAGCAAATAATTTCCTGATCTAGACAGATCGGTGTACGGATATTCTTTTAGTGAAATATAATCCTTCCAGGTTTTGGTAACCTGGAAGGTTTCAAGCAGAAAATATTATCTCCTTCCGAAGTCCTGCCGTGGTGAATACCATGGTTCTACTTCGAAAGGCAAGAAAGAATAAGCCCGGCATTTATTATATGTACCTTGAACTGCCTGCCCCGATGACTATCTGGGGTCTTGTTCGAGGAAAAATTAGAAGCAAATAATTCCCCGATCTAGACAGATCGGTGTACGGATATTCTTTTAGTGAAATATAATCCTTCCAGGTTTTGGTAACCTGGAAGGTTTCAAGCAGAAAATATTATCTCCTTCCGAAGTCCTGCCGTGGTGAATACCATGGTTCTACTTCGGAAGGCAAGAAGATTTCAATAAAAATACCTGGCAGGTACTAAGAGACCTGCCAGGATATTAGGAAAATTGTTTAACATTAAAATTATTGAGGAGAATTAATGGCAAAACCATTATCCGGTATAAAAGTACTTGATCTCTCAAGAGCGTTGGCAGGTCCCTACTGCACTTTGCTGCTTAGTGATCTTGGAGCTGAGATCGTAAAGGTCGAGATTCCAGAACGCGGAGATGATGCAAGGTACTATGGTCCTTTTAAAAATGATCAGAGTCTTTATTTCCTGAGCCTGAACCGAGCTAAAAAAAGTTTAACCCTGAATCTGAAAAAGGAAGAGGGAAAACAGATCCTGAAGGATATAATCAAAGATTTTGATGTGCTGATAGAGAATTACCGTCCCGGTACTATGGAAAAATTAGGGTTAGGTTATGATGTTTTGAAGCAGATCAAACCGGATCTAATTTATGCGGCTTCCTCGGGTTTCGGTCGAACTGGCCCAGAATCACGCAAACCGGCTTACGATCTTCTGGCTCAGGCCAGGGGCGGTATTATGAGTATAACCGGCTGGCCTGAAATGCCGCCTACCCGAGTTGGGATGTCTACGGGAGATATCACGGCCGGTATGTTCACCGCCATTGCAATTAATGCTGCTCTCTTTCACAGAGAAAGGACCGGAGAAGGTCAATTGATAGATGTAGCTATGTTGGACAGCCAGGTGGCAATTCTGGAAAATGCTCTGGCCCGTTACCAGGTGAATGGCGTTTCTCCCGGACCAATGGGCAACAGCCATCCCACGGTCAGTCCATTCCAGGCTTTTAAAGCTAAGGACCAGTATTTTGTACTCCCCATAGGGAATGATAAAATCTGGCGAGATTTTTGTGACTCTGTAGGCAAAGAAGAGTGGGGAAAAGATCCTAGATTTGTTACTAATGCTGGAAGAAACGAAAACTTACAGGTACTGTTGCCGATGCTGGAAGAATTATTTATAACCAGAAACGCAGTAGAATGGATTGAAATGATCGAAGCTAATGGAGTACCCTGCGGGTTGATCAATGACATGAAGAATGTTTTTGAAGATAAACAGGTACAGGCCAGAAATATGCTAGTTGAAGTTGAGGATGATATCGCCGGCACGATCATGATCGCCGGAAATCCTATGAAAATGTCATCCATCCCGGAAGATTCCCACAGAGATCCGGTTCCTAAACTTGGAGAACACACTTTTGAACTTTTAAAACAATATCTGGGATACAACCAGGAGAAACTTGATCAATTGAAGAAGGATGGCGTAATTTAATGGGACAAGATCTGGATCTTTCTTTAGCAGGCATAATTAGAACACTGGGAAAAGGAAGTATAACAGTTGAGGAGCTGATTGATCACTTATGTGACAGACTGGAGGAAAGGGAGCCGGTGATACAGGCTTTCCTGCCGGAGGAAGGCAGAAGGAAAAGATTACAGCGGGATGTAAGAGAGCTTAAACAAAGATTCCCTGATCCTGATGGCAGACCAATTTTATTCGGGATTCCTATTGGAGTCAAAGATCTATATAGGGTAAACGGGTTTCCCACCAGAGCAGGATCTAAACTGCCAGCAAGTGTTTTTGCAGCAAAGGAAGCTGCTGTAGTAACAGAATTAAAAAATGCCGGAGCTTTAATTCTCGGAAAAACTGTCACTACTGAATTTGCCTATTTCAATCCGGGTCCAACCCGTAATCCACTTAACACAGCTCAAACACCAGGTGGTTCCAGCAGTGGTTCGGCTGCAGCAGTTGCTGCCGGATACTGTCCTTTAAGCCTGGGAACTCAGACGATAGGTTCCGTAATAAGACCAGCCGCTTTTTGCGGTGTTATTGGTTTTAAACCTTCTCAGGGAAGAATGTCTATTGATGGGATAGTACCGTTTTCACCCAGCATCGATCAGGCAGGTTTTTTTGTTAACGATATTGATAGTTTGATGATCGCTGCTTCCAGCCTCGTTAAGAACTGGAAAAAACCATCAGAGCTTGATCCGGAGCAGATTACGTTGGCTATTCCGGAAGGCGCTTATCTGGCTCAGGCAGACCATGATATCATTGCTGCATTCAGGCAGGATATTGCTGATCTGATGGAAAAAGGTGTCAGAATAAAAACAATCTCCATATGGGAAGACATAAACAGGATTAACAATTTGCACAATGATCTTATCGCCAGGGAATTTTCTAAAGTACACAGAGACTGGTTCGACCGGTACGGCGATCTTTACAGTCCCAGATCTGTCGAATTGATAACTTCGGGAAAACTTGTTTCAGATGATATAGCTGGAGTAGCCATGTTATTTCAGGAAGAGATCAGAAACAAGATTGAAGACAGCATGAGAATGGAACAGATAGACGCTTTTGTTTCACCCTCCACAAGTACATTTGCTCCGGAAGGACTGGCTTCTACAGGCAGCCCGGTGATGAATTTGCCCTGGACTTTTGCCGGAGTACCGGCAATTTCAATTCCCGGAGCAGTAAGCAATCGGGGATTAGTCTCCGCATTGCAGCTTACAGCTTCCTTAAATGAAGATGAAAAACTTGTGAAACTGGTAAGTCTGATCTATGATTCGGAAGTTTAAAAGATTTCAAAAAAGTATTATACAGTAAAATAATATTGACCAATATAAACATTATTATATACATGGAACAATAACAGTTCAAAAAGAGGAATAGATGAAAGGTTCGCAAGAATTCATTGAATTAATGAGCAAACTGCAGAACTTGTTTACTGAAAGAGATCAATCTTATACTCTCTGTGTTGTAATTGGTGAAATTGAGTGTGCTCTCCTGAGATTCATTCACAAAGTTAACAGGCCAATGATGATGAAAGAGATTGCTGAAATGTACAAAATATCAAGTTCTAAAGTGACAAGAATTCTAAATAAATTGGAAAAAATGGGTTTTGTTGAAAGGTATCATTCCACTGACGACAGGCGCAACTGGTATGCCATGGTCACACCAGAGGGTAAAAAGATGGCAGACAATACCAGGTATAGACTCGATCAGTTTCAGAAAAGGGTTCTGGCAGAAATTCCGGAAGAAGATATCGATGATATTTATAATAACATCAAGAAGTTTGTTGATGTTTACGAAAAAGTTATCAGAGAAGCGGGATGTAAATAACCGATTTTACTAAAAAACAGGCAGATAAATTTTACAGGAAGGCTGACTCTTAACAGAGTCGGCCTTTTTTCTTACAGTGTTCAATTAATCTGGAGGGAATCATGGTTCAGAAAAGCTGCTATATCCTGTCAGGTTTAAAAAAGTACCACAAACAGCCTGCCCCGCCTGCCCCGTGAATAACTGACTAACTGGGGTCTTGTTTGTGGAAAAGAATATAATTAACACACCATTTCCTCAAGCTGGACAGCTTAAGGTACAACAGAAAACCTTGAAAAGGTCAACATCCATAAAGGCTGAAAGAAACATAATCCTGGCAGGTTTTTTAACGTACCACAAACAGCCTGCCCCGCCTGCCCCGTTGACTAACTGGGGTTGACTAACTGGGGTCTTGTTTGTGGAAAAGAATATAATTAACACACCATTTCCTCAAGCTGGATAGCTTAAGGTAGAAGAAAACCTTGAAGAGTCAATCTCCTAAGCAATCCTGGCAGGTTTTGGTAACCTGCCAGGTTTATTTGTGTATTCATTTCCTGCTTTTTCAAGACCTTCCAGGTTACCAAAACCTGGAAGGATACTTGGCACTATTTCAACAACAGCATCTTACGTGTCTGGCCATATTCTCCGGCTTTCAATTTATAGAAATATACGCCGGAAGGAACTGCCTTTCCCTTATTATCAGTACCATCCCAGGTTATAAAGTACTGACCATCGGAAATTGAGTATTGATTACTGGAGATTGAATAATCTTTTACGTCCTGTCCTTTAATATTATAGATTGTTAACTCAACGTTCTCTGTGCATTCAGTGTTTAAAGTAAAGGAAATGGTCGTCACTGGATTAAACGGATTGGGATAATTTCCCAGCAGTTCTGTTCTATTGAGTATCAGGTCATCATCACTGCCTGTGCCTTCATAAGTGAAATTGATGTTAACAGGTTCGGATTCTCCAAAAGTGTAGACTGCCGTTACACCTGCTTCGTAGGATTGTCCATTGATCAGTCCTTCGTAAGTGTAGGTCATTTCAGTTGTATTAGTGATCAATTCATCATTCAGGTAAACATTGTAGCTTTCAATTTCTCTATCTCTTCTGCTTCTACTGCTTATTAAATTATTATGATCTGTTCCTGATTCAAAATCAGCCAGTACAGTTCTTTCTCTGGTTACTGAATTGACCAGTGCGATATCGTCGATCTTCAAATAAAATTGATTGGTACAGTCGTAATGTCTCCAGGCCAGATGAACTGTTTCATCCAGATATTGATTCAGGTCGATCACTGCTTCAGTCCATTCGTTGCTTTCCACAGTTACATCAAAAATGTTTTCTGTAAAATCAGCTATTTCAGTTCCTGAAGTAGAAAGAAAAACCGCAAAGTGTTCAGCGGGATAATTCTCGTCTTGAGCAGCATACCAGAAATGCAGTTCCGAGTCTGTACCGATCTCCAGAGCAGGTGAGATCAGCCAGTTGTCCGGATTCAATGCTCCCAGCGGAGAAACCCAGGATGCACTGGCAATAGTCTGAGAACCGCCATGAGGGCTGTAAGTGTAGAGAAACCAGCTTAATGTATCGCCATCTGAATCTACATTCATCCAGCCGTCAGGTATTTCTTCCAGTTCAAAGCCTTCTTGCGTTTCCTCACCTGTTACATAAGGATGCTCCCAGGTAAGAACTCCGTTAACGTTGTCGATCTGAACATTATAGGGCGGTTCGAAATCTTCCAGTTCCAACAGGAAATTAACATTATCTGTTACAGTTTCCTCCAGTACTTCTATGTTTTCTTCCGTAACAGTTTCGTAACCATCAAGACTTGCAGTTATATCGTAAACACCAGGATCCAGGATCAGATTGTAGTAACCTTCTGCATCCGGATTAGTTGATATAGTTCCGGCCGTGATGGTAACTTCCTCCACATTGCCTTCTCCTTCGTATATTATTACATTTCCTGAAATACCGGCCATTGTCTGCAGGGGTCCTAATTCTCCGGTAAAGGTGATATTCTGTGCATAAATATCACCATCATCATCTCTTCTGTCTTCCCAGGTAGCAACCCACTGACCCTGATCAAATTTACTGGCAACTGGGTGGAGTTTTTGAGATGTTACAGAACTTAAGGTTATTATTTCATCTTCCCAGACAAAATCTCCCTCTTCATCCAAAAGCATCGCTTTAGTCATTGAGTTAAGAGCATCGTGAGATTCTTCATAAATTACAATATTACCATAAGGTGAGGAAGAAACACCAACCATGAAAATATCAGAAGCTGATAGAGGAATTAAAGTGATCCCGTCATTTCCCCATAAAAGAGAACCTGAACTGTCAAACTTCTGACCGGTGATGCCATCGCTGTTCTGATCGCTGTTTGTGCTTTGCCAGTATGCTGTAAGTTCCTGTTCATTTGAATCGTAAATTAACTTTGGACTATATGTTTCACGATTACCTGTAGTAATTATTTCTACACCATTGATTGTGAATTCAGCTTCACCATCTGAATTGATATGCTGAACAAATCCTTCAGCA
Organism: Cloacimonadaceae bacterium (SeqCode); assembly: GCA_942491655.1. GTDB lineage: Bacteria > Cloacimonadota > Cloacimonadia > Cloacimonadales > TCS61 > SDB. The sequence goes on along the minus strand of CALOBL010000009.1, from coordinate 69,670 downwards.
TCCATATCGCTATCACGATCGTCATGCCAGCCGATGAAGAATCCGGAATCTCCATCGCCGATAATTGAAAGAACTTGATTCCAGGCAGAGATCCCTCCGGCATTGGATACAATAGTAAAATCGTCCCAGACAGGATTGCCGTTAGTATCAAATCGCTGGGCAAAAATGTGCCTGGTTGGAGCCCATGGTACTCCGGAATCTTCAAAGAATTTTACAATGATCTCGTCATCAGCAATTGCCAGTGGCTGAGGCCAGGAATAGGTGTTTTCACCGATTATTGAAATTCCATCATCACCCCAGAGCAGATCTCCTGCAGATGATATCTTCTGCATGAGTATAGAAGTTTCACCATGCCAGGTAACTACAACATTATTATCGCTGGTTACACATACTTTGGGAGATGCAGCAAAATCTGGTGAATCTGAAAGCTGCAAGCCGTCCTCACCCCAGTTGAACGCCCCGTCCGATGATATCGAATAGGCAAAAATATCGTTGTTGCCGGTTCTTACATCCTGGAATGTGAGGATCGCATTATTCTGCTGATCTACGGTCATATCCCAGTCTGTCAGCCAGGTCATGGAAGGATGATCACTTACTATGATACCGTTCTCTTCCCACATCGCATTTCCGGCTGAATCATATCTCTGTAACCTTACATCGTACAAACCAGTTTCATTGGAAAAGAAACCAATATACACATCCCCGTTCGGTCCAATTCCAACTTTAGGAATTGCCTGACTTCCATTTAATACCGCAACTGCAGTATTAGAACCCGGATCATCACTCCATTGTGCTGTTAAAGCAGCTGTGAATAAACAAGCAGTAACTAAGATAATAATTTTTAACATTTTCATTTAACTTTCCCCCTTATATTGTTTTAAAAAATCTTCCGGAGTATAGGAAATACCCCAGTATAAATCAAAAATATCAGCCATGGAACTGGCAAAATCTCGCTGTTCAATAGCCATGGCAGTGAAGGTTGATTCTTGCCCCAAATTGTTATACAGGGTCATCATCACTGTTCTTTTATCAAAAATAATTAGTTTTAATGGAAGTTTTTCATTAATTCGTATCATTTCACCGGTGGACTGAAAATATTTTATCTTTCTCAAGAAGGAATCAATATCATCCTCAATCTCATATATGGTCCGGTTAACTACCCCTTTTTGAATACTGACAGTTTCCGGCTCGTTGCGATCAGGATTCATGGCAAAAGGTGGTTTGTTAAAGACACATATCGTTTCCTGCGCTCTGGTAGTAAGATCAAAGACATGATCCCGGATAACTTTGTTTGTTCGAAACACTTTAATGAAATCGAGAGGATCATTGCTTTTATCGTTATTTTTGAAAACAATACCAAGTGTGGAAGCTAGATTTTCAGCAATATTCTTCTGCTTTTCCAGGTCAGTCTGAATGGTTTTCATAACCTTCTCCGGTTTAACCGCCTGGTACTTCTTCACATTACCGAAGATCTCAATGCACATACCCTTTTCAACCAGTTTTGCCAGGATGTCGTAAGTTTGGGTTCGATTAGTTTTAGCAGCAGAAGAGATCTCCTTAACACTGAGATTCCTTTTCTTAAGAAGAGTAACATATACTTTGGCTTCAATATCTGTCAGTCCTAATCTAGTTAGATCACTGACTAATGTCTCCATCTACTTACCCCCGTTCGTTTAATTAGAGACGACAAATTTATTGTCACAAACGAGACGACAAAATTCTGTAAATTTTTAGTGTCAAGATTTTTTTTATTGACATCATAGTGGTATTTATACAGAACTACGCATGTATAAAAAAATTGTGCCGTTAAATATTCGCGGGGATTTATGAACGATCAGCAATTGCAGAGTCTTAAAGATATCGGATTTTCCAACCTGGAAGCGGTTATCTATATAGAATTGATTACTCATGGCGGGAATACGGGATACTCCCTGGCAAAAAAACTCAATAAATCCCGCTCCAATGTCTATCATGCTCTGGAATCACTCGCTTCCAAGGGTGCAATTGTCGGCAATATCTCTACCGGAAGTCGTACCTTTAACGCTCTTCCACTGGATTCCTACCTGAAAAAAATGCAGACGGATCTGGATGCTAAAAAACATGTCGCAAGTAACCTCTTTAAGAATATCAAACCAGCCGATTACAAATACGGGCTTTACCCTTTGAGTAACATGGAGCAGGTTTATGAAAAATCTCTCGAGCTGATCAATAATTCCAGGGATCGCATAATTATTGCTGTTAAAACACTGAAGAATGAAAATGTGGCCGATGCTTTGCAAAAAGCTGCTAAACGTGGTGTTAAAATTTTAATTGAAAGTTATCCACCTTCTCCGGATATCGAAGGAGCTGATTTTGCCTGTTTTACAAATGCCAGAGAACCTCAAAAAATATTTTTCAACTGGCTGGAGATCATGGTCGATACCGATAAATATATTTTTTCACTTTTCAATGAATACGATGATTCATTATATAACGCTATCTGGTGCACGGATCCTTATGTTTCACTTACAACTCATAATGCGAATGTCTGTTCTTTTCTTTTAACTCAAACGAGGCAAAAGTTGCTGGAGAAAAAGCAACCCGAAGAGATCCTGGATAATTTAAAACTGATGTTCCAAAAATATTATCAGGGGATTGATCAGGATGTGATCGATAAAATGATAAAAAAATAAAAGCTCTGCATCCACATTGCTTTTAATATTTAAAATTGGGGGAAAAATGAAAAATCTATTATTTAGTTTAATTATTCTATTACCGCTTAGCCTTTTTGCACAGAATCTCTTGAACAATCCTGAAAGTGTGGCTTACGATGCGGAAAATGACAGGTATCTGGTCTCAAATTGCGGGGATGGTAAGATCATCGAGATCGATTCAGAGGGAAATCAGTCTGAATTCTACAGCGGACTGGGAGTTTGCCTGGGAAACTGTCTTTATAATGGTATTCTCTACGTCTCCTGTCAGAATTATGATGCCGTTACCAGTGGCAAAGCAGTGGTCGGTATCGATATCGTTACTCAGGAACTGGTTATGACCGTAGAATTTGAGTCCAATAATACTGTTGATGGTCTTGCCGCGGATCACCAGGGCAGGATCTATGTTCTTGATACAACGGGCAGATTATTCCTAATCAATATTGCAGAACAGTCCAAAGAACTTGTTCTTACCGGCGGAATGGGCTTGTCTCCGCAGGATTGTATTTTTGATCAGTTCAATAACAGATTGATAGTGGCTAATTTTAATGGCAACAGTTCTTATGTAAGTGCTGTCGATCCGGACGATTATTCCACCACAATTCTGCTGAATCCAGATTTTGGCAGTTTCGATGGAGTTACGATGGATCAATATGGTAATGTATATCTTGCCTCTTACGAGAACGGTGGTTGCATCTATCGGGTGGATGATTCATTTGTCTACGAACCGGAACTGATCTCCAGCGGCTATACAGGTCCGGCCGGGATCGATTACAATTTAGAAGATGACATTATTGCTGTACCCAGTTTCTATGCTAATATTGTAAATCTGGTGCAGGTGGAATTTAATGCAATAGCCGATTTTTCTTGCTCTGAAACTTCTGGCTATGCACCACTGGAAGTCCAATTCTACGATGAAACTCTGGGAGGACCCATGGTCTGGTGGTGGGATTTTGACGGAGATGGCAGTACCGATTCCAATGAACAGAATCCTATCTGGATCTTCGATGAACCTGGAGTTTACACAATAGAGCTGAAAATTCATACAGGAGAATTTGAAGATACTGAAGTTAAAGTAGAATATATAATTGTAGAAGAAACTGCAGCACCGATGACGTCCATTCAACCGATTGTACACCTGGAGCAAAACTTTCCAAATCCTTTTAATCCAACAACAAATATCAGCTTTACTTTAACAGCGGAAGATGCCTGCCATGCCAGCCTTGAGATCTACAACATAAAGGGTCAGCTTGTCAGGTCATTCAAAGATCATCCTGAGCTTGCAGAAGGGAAACACTCGATAACCTGGGATGGTAAAGATGATCAAACCAACAGTGTAAGTTCAGGAGTATATTTCTACAAATTGGAAGCTGGATCTAAATCAAAAACTAAAAAGATGATGTTGCTTCAGTAAAGGAGCAGTAGTTTATTCAATAGTAACAAGTATCCTTCCAGGTTTTGGTAACCTGGAAGGTCTTGAAAAAGCATGAAATGAATTCATAAATAAACCTGGCAGGTACTGGAAGACCTGCCAGGATAGCATAGTATTATGAGTTTACAGCTGGTTCCCAAACTCCTGTTTGGGAGCCTTGAAGCAAACAATATCATGGTATTTTCATTCCCAAACAGGAGTTTGGGAACGAGCAAAATAGGTCTCTTGCAGAAATCTTGTTAGTTGACCCTTTCAAGGTTTATTCGGACATTCAGCCCCCAGACTTTATTATCACTTCAAGCTTGACTTAGATCAATTTCTAAACTCTTTTGGCTTCCCTAAATAAAACATGAGGTGATCATGAATAAAAAACTGGAAGCTTTAAGAAGAGAAATGACAGAAAAAGACCTTGCCGCCTATATCATTCCAACCTCCGATCCTCATATGAGTGAATACCTGGCGCCCCACTGGCACTCACGTAAATGGATAACAGGTTTTACGGGATCGGCCGGAACAGCTGTTGTAACCAGAGATAAGGCTGGATTATGGGCGGACGGGAGATACTATATTCAAGCAGAAAATGAGCTGAAAGGTAGTGGATTCGAATTGTTTAAACTCTACTCACCGGGAGTTCCGGATCATCTGACCTGGCTGGAAGATAATTTAAATTACGGAGATAAAATTGGTATCGACGGGCGCATACTGTCAGCAGCTTCCTTTAAAACATTGCAGGGGAAAATGAGTGCTAAAGGCATTGAAATTGTTACTCAGTACGATCTGATAGATCTGATCTGGCCGGATAGGCCGGCCCTGCCTCAGGAATTGGTCTTTGATCATGCTGTGAAATTTGCCGGGCGCAGCAGAAGTGAGAAGATGAGTGACCTGAAGGAAATAATGCAGAAAAAGGGGATCAATCATTATATTATTTCTGCTCTGGATGAGATTGCCTGGTTCTTCAATATCCGGGGAAATGATATAGCTTTTAACCCTTTTACCATTGCTTTCGCTGTTGTTTCACAGAAAAATACTGTGCTCTTCATTGATAAGCTCAAGCTTCCTGAAGTTCTGGAGCAGGAATTGACTGCTGCTGGCATTGAGATCCGTAATTATTCGGAAATAGCTGTTTATCTGAATAATATTCCTCAGGGAGAAAAAGTTGGGTACTCTTCCAAAAATACCAACCAGTGGCTGGTAGATCAGATCAGCAGCAAAGCCTTAAAAATTGAAACCGGGAATCTTATCGCTCTCCCTAAAAGCAGAAAGAACCAGACGGAAGTGGAAAATCTGAAGAAATGTCTGCAGCGAGATTGTGTTGCCCTGGTAAAATTTTTCTACTGGCTGGAAGATAATCTTGGGAAAATTAAAATAACTGAAATATCCGCTGCCGATAAACTGGCAGAATTTCGTGCTCAGCAGGTCAACTTTAAAGGGTTGAGCTTTCCCTCTATCTCTGCTTATGGCTCAAACGCAGCTATGATGCATTATTCTCCTAAACCTGGTAGTGATGCGGAATTGAAACCGGAAGGTTTTTATCTGATCGACTCCGGTGGACAATATCTGGACGGTACTACCGACATCACTCGTACTATCGCTTTAGGTCCTTTGTCCCAGGAGGAAAAGAGAGATTTCACGCTGGTTCTAAGATCTCATATTGATCTTACCCTGGCCCGATTCCTGAAAGGTTCCACAGGAGCTAATCTTGATATTCTGGCCAGAAAACCCATGTGGGATAGTGGCCTTGATTATAAATGCGGAACTGGACATGGGGTGGGTTTTTTCCTCGGCGTTCATGAAGGTCCACAGAATTTCAGCCAGAACATGGTCAATGTTCCTTTTGAACCCGGCATGGTAACTACCAATGAGCCTGGTATATATAGAGCAGGAATCCGTGGTATTAGGACCGAGAATATGCTTCTCACAGTTCCGGATAAGACTACTGACTGCGGGGAATTCCTTAAATTTGAAACCCTATCTTTCTGCCCGATAGATCGCGATGCAATTCTGACGGAAATACTCACCCCGGAAGAAAAGAACTGGCTTAATGATTATCATGCTGAAGTATACAAAAAGCTGGCTGTGGATCTTAGTCCAACTGAAAAGGAATGGTTGAAAGAGAAAACCAGACCAGTTTAATTTTACTACTTCCTGATCTCTCAAATCGAAGGGACTCCCTTGCTAAGGGATACCCTTATACGGAAAACCGGGACCCTATCGACAGATCCCGGTTGTTTTTAAAAGTAATGATTCATCTTATATCTTAATAATTACTTCCTGATCAGTTCCTTCTTTTTGATCTCCAGATCTTCCAGTTTTAAATTATTCCAGTCCAAAGGTTCCATGGTTTGAATCTCACCCTTGGGGATCATGATCTTCTGCGGGGCCATTTTGAGCTCTTCACCCCTCTTTAGTTGCTTCAGTTCCAGCATATATTCCAGATCATTTTCCGGACTAACCACTCGTAATGAACGGTTCATATTTGCTACTTTGATCGATACTGGTGCCATTTTTTTGACATTTAGATCGCTGATCTTGAATTTCCTTTCGGTTATACCGTCCGGAAGCTGAACTGATAACTCCAGCTCAACATTTTTCAGATCTCTTTCAGAAGAGAGTTCGATCTCCTGATTGATCGTTCCGACAGTGTTCAATTTCAACTGCGCTTTGCCAGAATTTCCTGCCCCTATATTAAGGGTTATGCTTTTGCCTCTCAGCAGGAATTGACACTCATAGCCTTTGTCCTGGCCTTCTATATCTATGGTGTAATCTTTACCGCTCACATCTTTAATGAAATATAATTCATCGGCAGTGTTATATCCGTGAAAAAATGGCCAGCGGATGATGTTGTCTGTTTTTTTGGCAGGATCTTTTTCAAATTCCTGTGAAGCCCCACTTCCTGTATAAAAGCTTTTGCCCTCATCATCAGTGATCTGCTCTGCAGAACCGCCACTACTGAAGATAAGAGTCCCTAACTCACCGGTAATGTATCCAACGCTGAAGGGATGATTATCCTTATATTTGGCATCTGAAACATTGGTGGCCAGGAAGGTCCATGGACCGCTTGTGCTGCCGTTCCAACCGTAACTGGTCGTGTCGGCAGGATCGTGATCGGAAGGATATTTCCAGTCATGGGTCCAGCCAGATTTCTTGATATCCAGGTAGTTCCTTTTAGTTGCACCTGTATAGAAATCCGGATTATCGCCGTAAGGAAAATTGGGGTCATAAATATAGATCCGGTAATGTGTCCCTGTTTCCTCTGTATCATAAGGAACCACAGTGTGAGCTTCTGCTCCGTCTCCTATTGCTTCGATAGCAGCCAGACTGGAGGGCATGAAGGAAAGTAAAGGGTAATCGTGGCTGGCGATGGAAGTTTTAATATGATTATAAGCATATTCAGGGTCGTTCCAGTCGCTGTTATTGAACAGGTCGATCAACTTGCTGATCATAGGTTGGGTAAGCTGCCGCAGATGCATAATGGAAATAGATTCCCGTACTACATCAAGATCGGGACCATCCTTAACGACAACGCCTCCTTCATATTGATAGACTGGACTGCAGACACCCAGGTGACCGCCTACATGAAAACAGATGAGACTTAACAGTGACATGCCGAAGCAACTGGCATGCCCGGCATAACCGGTTATTATCGCTTCATAAAATGCTATATCATCAACGCTTGCCTGGTTTTTAGTTTCTGCTACACCAAGAAAAGCTTTGCTGTAGATATCCCAAAGTTCATCATCATCGGTGGTCATAAAGTAATTATAGAAATTCCAACCGTCCGGATTGGGCTGGTATTGCCCTTTTAAGGCAGGAATGATCAGGATGATCGCAAGGATCAGAATATTTAATTTTTTCATCTCTTCCTCCCTTATTCGAATTTTGCTTTATAGAAATTAGATAATCTCGAAGGTCTGCCGTCCGGATCCAGGGACTGTACTTTATACCAGTAGTAAACACCTTTGTTTATGCTGATATCATTAAAACTGGAAGTGGTGATCAAAGGGCTGATCTGTCGGTAAATGCCATTCTGGCTGGAACTTCGGAAAACAACGTATCCCAGATGTTTGGCAGGATCGAATTCCGGAGTCCATTCCAATAACAGTCCACAGCTGTCAGTGAGACTTGTAATATTTGTTATCTGAGGCTGAGCCGGACCGGAAATTTTGAAGGTATATGTGCTGTATGGAATAGATTCTTCCAGCTTGCTTTCATTGCCATTCTGGTCAACAGAGACAACTTTGTAATAATAGACCTTTTTGGGATCTACTTTCTTATCGTAAAAAGAACCCGCATTCATACCTTCATGTGCCACCAGTGGTATCACATCACAACTGCATGGTGCAGCAGGCATATAAGGTGCTGTAAGTTCAATTGGTGTGGCTGGAGGTTCTTCCACTGTAATTCCGCCGACCCAGGCGTAATCTGTATTTTCCTTTAAAGATCTGTAAATATGGAAAACACCCAGATCCTGACTGGGAGCTGAGATCCATTCAAGATAGATCGCGTTATCCCTTGCCTGCAAAGCCGTCATTATAGGGGGAGGTGGAGGCGTTTCGTCACGCAGCCTCTGGCAGACGATCAAGGGAATTTCTTTGATGCTTGGGTAAGGCCATTGACCACTCAGATTCTGGCTGTTATCCCTGGCTTTGATCCAGTAAGCATAACAAAGGGGTGAACCGGCAGGTACGGTATAGTCATCCCAGTAAGGTTGCCCATATACAGCGGAAATTTCTTCAGCTTCCTGATGAGTGATCTCACCGACCAGAACGAAATCTCCGCTTGAGATATTAAGTTTCTCTTGCTGCCTGGGATCCAGCCATTCACCCAGATGGCATAAACTGCGGTAGATCTCGTAGGAATAGATATCGGGTTCGGAATTAAGATTCCAGAAAGCCCTGATAAATTCCTGGAATCCTTCGGCAGAAGTTTTCTCAGGTAGATCGGGAGCATAGGTGTCCGGCACAAAACCGGAAACAGTGGATGATTTTTCTCCTTTGTTGCCGTGTATATCAGTGCAGTCAATTCTATAATAATATTCTACTTCTCCATAATAGGAAATTATAGTCGGATCGCTGTCTATGAATTCTACTTCTGTAGCAAATGGCTGTGCTATTAATGAAGTATTTAACTTTAACGGGATAGTGTCATTGTACGATTCATAACGGTAAATGTTGTAACCGCTTATCCCGTCAATTTCCAGGCGGCCCAGTTTATCTTTGAACACTTTGCTCCAGGTTATTTTCAATGTTTCACCCACAGATTCTACACTCATATCACCGGGCAGACCAGGAGCTGTTGTATCTTCCGGTATTACCGTGGCAGAAAATCCACTTGCTGTGCCGGGCTGTTCCAGACCATCCAATGCAACAACCTGATACTTATAGTGCATACCGTTAACCGGACCGGCTACAGGGGAACCTTCCACCTCATGGGTCAGAGGCATTCCTGTCTCGTCCCAGCGGTGGTAATCCACTATTCCCATAGTAGCAGATATGGAATCGCCTTCCAGATTCTGGTTAATAACAGCCATTACCGGGGCATCATTAATTTTCTCCGGAGTACCGTGGGGTACGTACTTCCTGTAAACATCGTATCCAAAAGCATTTTCTACATCGTCCCAGGTGATCAACACTTCGCTGTCCCCGGCAGTAACCTGAATATTGGTTGGAGCAGGTAATGGGATACTGCTTCCTGCCACGACGATCTTATTGGTGGCTAAAACGGATTCTGATCCATGTGAAACAGCACGGAATTCGTAAATATAATTATTTCCGGCAATAAGCTTGGAATCGATGTATGCCTGGCCCAGCACAACAGAAATCGTGTGAAACCTACGGGCCAGGAATTGTACCTGTTCCCAGAGTTCGGACTTGGAATCCAGAGTCGTTAAAACGCAAGGACTGAATGCACCGCGCCGGATCAAATTTCCGTGATTAAAAATGGGATCATTTCCACCTTTGGGCCTGGCCGCCGGCCAGGCTAGGTTTGACAGGATGTTCCATTCTTCCGAACCACGAGTAATGATCTCGGTGACCATATCACAGTCAGTCATTATTGTAATTGGTTCAGGATTGATCGGGGAGCGGGGAAAAGCTTCCATTAAGGCAGTTTTACGATAAATATTTATTCCTTCTATGCCTTCCAGTTCATTCCAGATAAAAATGACTGTTGTTTTAGCTCCGGGTACAGCATCTCGGGTCAGTGTTACCAGCTCAATATCATCCGCTTTAAGATCGGATAGCATAAATAAGTTGAAACCAAGAAGCAGGACAAGTACAAGGTTATTGATAAAATTCTTATTTTTCATGTTATCCTCCCCTAATCTATATCAAAGCCGTCTTCATTCAACGTGATCGTAACATCTGCACTGGCACAGACGACCCAGGCGACACAACCTTCCAGACCGCAGCTTCCCTGAAAATAGAAGGGATCGCCCACCATGATCTGCAGATTACACCAGGCGGATGCTGAAACCAGGCCCCAGAGGATCTCGCCGTGCAGTTTCACACCGAAGTTTGCTAAGATGTAGGGTAGAGGTAATCCGGGCATTTCAGAAACTATTTGAATTCCTTCCATATTTACAAATGCTCCCAGACCGGCATATATCTCTATCCCACCTCCAAAGATTCCAAAATCCAGACTTACACTTACCTGACCGAAACCGTATACACCCGTTATATAGTCTGGAAACTGGGATAGATCAACAGCGTAATGGTTGCTGCCGTCCGTTAAAACCCAGACCTCACTTTTGGGCACATTGTTTCCGATGAATATTCCTCCTGTCAGGCCTGCGCTGCCCAGAGATCTTCCGTAAACGCTGATGCCGGCTCTTCCCTGTACGTATTGTGTTACAGGGGAAAGATACCAGTTAACATGTCCATCCGCTTCCAGACCGGCGCAAATACTGCTGAAATCAAACTCACCCTGTACGTCACCGTAAACACTTCCTGCTGCCAGGTCGGTTTTAAGCAGGATCGAACCATTTATCGAGACATTGCCGCCCAGCCCCATATCCATGTACATCATTCCAGCCGCTGCAAACGTGGTAATGGTAGGTTTTATTACGGTTTTCGCTTCGATCATGGAGCCGGAACCACCCAAAATACCGAAAGCACTCTGCTGAGTTGATTCCAGTGTAAAGCCCAGCATAATGCTTTCTAATGATTGACCTTCTATACATATGCAGCCCCACAATTCCGCAGCAGATCCTATATCTACCCCCATCAGCATGTAATTATTTCCCTGGCTGGCGATCAAACCTATCGCTGCTCCATCTCTATCCAGTTGAATAGAGGCTGTAACGTTGTCTACAAAATGTTCAGCCATTGAAACATCACCCTCTCCCAAAAATCCATCCTGATCGTTTACGTCATATTCCAGCAGGAAGTCGAAGATGGAAGTGGCATTGCCCCAGTTTTTCAGCAGACTCAGGTTGCTTTCTTCGCAGGTTGAGGATTCTTTTTCAATAATGCCGATACTGCGGCCGCCCCAGGCAGTATTGGTGCCGGTATAGACTGAATCCTGGATATTCAGATAATTGGAACCGAAGAATTCAAAATGATTGTTGCCGCATATTTCCAGATATCCGGTAATAGCCGGATCATATTCCGACAGTGCTACATGGTGTGGTGTGAAGAGAAATCCGTCGAATTTCTGATCAGCGGAATTGTAATCGAAGAACAGTTCTCCCACATTACCGTCTGCCAGCAGTTCACCCCAGATCAGCTTGAAAGGTTTGGCAAAATGCCGATCCTCTTTGATTCCAGCCTGAGTAAGGATGATCTGACCAGTTCTCACGCTTAATGCACCTGCCGGATCGCCGGGACTGGTCTCTACCAGATCCACTTTCCAGTAATCCAGGGTCACAGGACCTGCACTAAGGTCTATATCACCACCTACCAGATTGGCAGTAGAAGTAAGTTCCAGATCAACAAAGGGGATCTTTGTATTACAGGCACCTGAGAGGTTCAGCGTACCATGAAATTCTGAATCGTACAAAGCACTGCTGGAATATCTTAGAAAGAAACATTGTTCTTTCTGCCGGATACAGGCCAGATCAGTATTAAAAGGTTCGTTTGCTTTATAAAATGAAGTTGATTCGTCACCCAGCAGTTCATTCCTGGAATTGAGACTGATCGTGATCTCACCATTTAACCCGAGGGTTTCAATATTTATCCAGGTCTGCGAAAGCGAACAGTCAACTCCGTCTTTAAAAGTTAACTCTTTTGGTGAACCGGAAACATCTGGAGTGTAGATGGTCAGTTCGGAGAGATTAAAAATTGTGAGGCCGGCAATATTCTGAGCTTCCAGCTTGGCCGCAATGTCGCCCCAGAAACTAATGTTATCAAACTCTGTATCACTGGCTGGAACGAACCTGTCCGCCGGTCTTCCCTTTAAATAGAACCAGGCATAATCGGGCAGTGTAGTATTGGGCGATGCGAAGAAAGGTATTTTTTCATCTCCAGCGTTGGTTAGTTCCCCCCAGAACATGCCCTGGCTTAAATTTACACTGCCACCCAGATCCAGATCCTTCTGCACGTTCATATCAGTAAAATAGGCGGTGATCTGTTGGCCTGGACTGTAAGTGCAGACAGCTTTTTCTGGTGTTCTAAGCTGACCGCTGGTGAATTTGCCGCTTTGCACAGCACTGCTGTCCACGTCTATATATCCTCCGGAAAGGGAAATTGTATAATCATAGGGCACCAGGGTTTGAAATTGATAGGCAGCATTCAGGTTGAATTTAGCTTTCAATCCCTGCTGGCTGACCAGCCCATCATCGAAACGGTATTCTGCCTGCAGATATCCTGAATTAGAGATTACTGATCCGAACGCCGGATCAATAGTCTGGGCGGTTTTCAGGATCACTCCCCGCCAGTCAGTTGCCAGACCATATCCGGCCGGTGAAAGAGATTTATTAAAATCGGCGATAACACCCTGACCTTCGAAGATCATGCCAGTTTTATCTGTGGTGAATGGACCGAACAGAGAATCGGGCATGATCTTATAGAACTGGCAATCCTGAGATATACTAATGGAACCCAGATTTATTATCGCCGGACCGCAACCATCGCCATCGATCATTGAGACAGGCAGGTGCAGTTTCGCTTCAGCTCTAGCTCCTGAAGGGGTAATATGCAGGCTGTCCATAGCAACCCGGAATCCTTCTACGAATAGTTTAGCCGGTACTTCCGGGAAAGGTGAAGCGGTGGGATAACTGGCATAACCTGCCAGCATGTTGCCAATGGTCAATCTGTCACCCGGTGCGATAGTTGCTTCACTGAACCTTACGGTAATGCCGCTTTTAGGGGGCAGCAGCTGAAGATTTCCGAATAACTGGTCTTTGGCTTTGACCATGCCGTATTTGTCTATGGTGTCTCTGGAAAGCTGCAGATTTAGTTCCTTGCCCAATTTTGCTGTCGGATCGATCTTTTGTGCTTCTATAGTAGAGATCTCTAAAGCTGGATCTATAACCGTTTCTACAACAGTAAATGGTTGTGTGACGACCTGTAGGCCACCGGTTAAAGGAGGGATCAGGAAATGAAGTCCGCAATTGAAATGAACCTGGGCCGTGCCGGAAGCTCCACTGGTAGTATTGCTGCTGAAGTCGTAAGTTCCTTTATCTTCGTAACTGTTAACAATAAGGGTAAAATTTCCCAGATAAAGTGTATCTGGCATATCCCTGTACCAGGTTGGAAAGAGGATGCCAGTGATCACACCGATTTTGGAATCAGCTTCCAGAATAAAGGACTGCAGCTCAAATTCAGTTTTACTCTGTTGTTTCAACCATTTGTCTGCATCTTTAAGTTGTTGTTTTGATTGCCTGTATTCAGTAATATATAATTCATCTTCTCTCTTTGCCAGGCGTTTTTCAGCGTCTTTCAGATAAACATTTTCATAAACTGCCAGGGCTGTTTCTCGGTATAATTCTGCAATTTTGCCAGACCGTTTTCGCCCTGCCTCCAGATCGCCTTTTTCCAGTTTTGCGGCAGTTGCCGTTAACTCGGCTTCCGCCCGGGAAAATTCTCTGGGAGCCAGTTCATGGAATTTGTTACCGATTATAATTGAACGCATCTTTAAAATATCAGCTAATGCAACCCGGGAAACTTTGGCAGATTCGATGCTTAGAGTAAGATAATATTCCGCATCGCTTAACTTTGACTGGATTTTCTTCAGCCCCTTATTCTTCTCATATAGCTCTTCAGCTTCCTGATAGTTCTCCAGACCTTCTGTAAAGCTGAAGGGGGCCAGCAGATCAGCATTTCCCTGCCTTGCATCCTCAACCAGTGCTTTTACTTTCCTGAATAGCTGAGTCTGAAATTCATCCCCTTGCTGAGCAACTAGATTAACGGTTAACAGAGAAAGGAAAATAATTAAAAATAACAGGGACCTAAAAAAAGTAAAAACAGTTTTCATATTACCCTCCTGCTAAAAAAATGGACTTAATGGGTTAAATAATTTCGAAATAATATAATTTCACAATACAAAGAAGAGTAAATAATTCCTCTCAAGAATCAACACTAAAAATTATACTGTCAAATATTTTATCATATCTCATCAATTTTCTTATACCTAACGGTTTATAAACATAAATATCCTTAGCGATTTAAGGCCTGGAGACCGGATTTATTAAAATGACAACTATCTGACGCCTCAGGCAGAGCAAATTGAATATTGTAAAAATGTAACTGTATGAAATATATTGAAGTTAATTTAAGATAGTAACTTAGGATCTACAATTGGAATAGATTTTGTATTTAACTAAGGGAGTTTGGAATTAAATGTCATAATGTTGAATTATTTATAAACTTGAGACAAATATAATTTGACATTTTTCCAAAATCTCTCTTATATAGAATCTATATGTAGTATCAACAAATTTTTAAATGATTATTCAAAATATTAATGTTTCATAAGTAGCTAAAATATTTGAATTTAAGGTGTTTCAACAGGAAGTTCTAAACGGAGGGAATATTTTACTGAGAATTATGAAAAATACCATATAACAATTTTAAAGAAATTAGGAGGCCACATGAAAAAGAGTATTATTGTAGTTTCTTTTATGATTTTTATTATCTCATTTAGCTTAATTTGGTCTGAAATGTCAGATCGCTATCTATCCTATGAGGATGCGATCCAAAACCCTACTAACGATAATTATCAGCAGGATTTTGGTAATTCAAGAACATTTTCGGCACCAGTAGGTTCTATCTTTACTCAATTACCTCATAATACAACTGATAGTTGGTCTTTTGGTACAAGTGAAGTAGAGGCTGGTTTTACAGTCGCTGAAAATTATTGGGGATTAGAAGATTTTTCAATCACTGGCATACGATTCTGGGGATTTTCTCTTGTTAATCCTTGGGCTAGTTGTTCTACTGAAAACCCAATGACGTTTGAATTTACGTTTTATGAGGATGATTCCAATTCAATAGGTAGCATAGTTTCACAGTTTACAGCCACCCCAACTATGACGCAAACAGATTCCCTTTACGCGGGTTTTATTTGTTATGAATTTGAAATAACATTTCCTAACGTAGTATTTTTACCCGAAGGCTGGATCTCAATCCAGGGACAGACGGCTGATCCTAATTGCTGGTTCTTATGGGCAAGCTCCCCTACTGGAGATGGAGATTCATATCAGTATGTTAGTAGCTGGGAACTAACTGGCTTTGACCGTGGATTTAGCCTGGTTGGTGAAGAAATTACTCCACCAGATCCTTTAGCTGGTTCAGGCAAATGTCTGGAATTTGATGGCGTAAATGAATATGTGGATTTTGCTGATTGGACTGACTCTCAGTTTAACTTAGCACAATTGACCGTTGAAGCCTGGGTAAAAGCAGACGCTGTTAAAAATAATATGCAAATAATATCTAAAGGTTATGATGGATCTAATACAGAATGGGAATTAAAAACAACTACAGCTGGTGGTAAAGTCAGTTTCCGTAGATGGAATGGATCTGGGATAGGAGCAGAGTCTACCAGTGAATTAGTGGCTGGGCGTTGGACACATATAGCTGGTACTTTCGATGGAGCAGAGTGGAAGATCTACTGGAATGGAATACTCGAAAATACAGTAGCAGATGCCGGTATTGTCTTTACAGATAATGAAGTTCATATAGGTGCTGTCGATAATAATGGTACGCCCGATCAGTTCTGGGAAGGCGCGATCGACGAAGTCCTGATCTGGGATACTGAGTTAACAGAAAGTGAGATCCGGGCTGATATGTGCCATAAACTTACCGGAAATGAGTCTGGACTGTTAGCATATTGGCGACTTGATGAAAGTACAGGTACATTCTGTTATGATTATACTGGTAATGGGAATCATGGTATTATGTATAATATGGAAGATCCCGATGATCATGTCTGGTCTGGTGCTCCCATAGGAGATGTGAGTGATTACGATTATAGCGGTAGCCGGGAATTTGCTTATGTAAGTTTATATGGTGATACTTTTAGAGCCACTGTTACTGATACCAATGTGGTTGACCCATTTGGAATTCATGTCTATGGAGTGCAGGAACCCCCTAATTTTAATGAAAGTTTGGATTGCTGCCCGACCTACATCGAAGAGAATTATTCTCTTACCGACTCTGTTTATTTTGGGGTATTCATTGTAGAAGGTGAAACTGCTCCTCCGACCCGGTATTTCGAATATCAAGTTGATTATACTTACGGGCCACATCCGGAACTAGACGCTCAGTGTACTTATGATCTCTTCAAACGTGATAATAATGCAGATTCAACCTGGATATATGGTGATGCTGATCATAACATGACTGACGGTAAACTGATAGCCGAGAACAGTTATTCCTGTGAATTTATTATTGGATCGTCAGATAATCTCTATGCCTGTGGAGATTATGAATATGATTTCTGGTGGGAAGATATTGATACGGTATTTGTTGAATGCGATGTGATAATCCCACCCGAAGTTACTTTAACTATCTCACCTGGAACTTATGTGGAATTTCAATCTAACGAAACGGGAGGGCTACGTTGTGAAGCACCCGGAATCTGGTGTGAAGGTTCGATAATTGCAGAGGGAACAAGCACTGATGAAATTACTTTTACAATTGATGATCCTCTCAACAACAGTTGGACTGGGATTCATTTGCTGGGTGATGAAATGGGCATACCTGTACGAGAGGGTAATGCGTCTCTCTTTAATTACTGTATTATTGAACATGTATTCAACATATTTAATTATGACGGTGAATATGATATAGAGGAACAGGGTATTGGTGCAGGAATTTCCATGTGGAACTATCCTGAATGTGAGATCTCTAATAGTACGATTCGTGGTTGTTTTGGACTACTGGGTGGTGGAATCAGTGCTTTGGGAGGGAGTTATCCCAATATACATGATAATAATATTTACTATAACTTTTCACTTATCGGTGGTGGAATAGCGGTTGAGGATATATCATCTCTTGATGTTCCAGAAGTTAGAGATGTTTCACAAACAGTAATAGAGGGTAATGATATTCATCATAATATTGCTCTCTTATCCGGTGGAGGTATACACCTAATGGACCTCTATATGTTTATGAATGCTTTTAACTTTGGATTAAGAGACCTGCCAGAAGAATACCAGTACCAGGTAGTTGATAACAATATACACGAAAATTACGCTGTTTCACTTTATTACCTGCTGGATTATTTCCTTGATGGCCAGGAAAGAACCCAAGAAATTTCCCACACAGCAATTAAAGAAACATTTAATAAACTGGGTTTAGAATATAATTCCAAAATGCAGAAATTCATCGATAACCTGGATCAAATACCTATTGAATCGAATAATTCACGTTATTTCACCAATTTACTGGCCTTTGGCGGTGGCGGGGTCTTTGCCTCTTATGTAGATGTGAATTTAGATGGGAATACTATAGAAAATAATGCAACAATGGCATATCTGGACGATGCTTTCATGGATCCACCCTTCTTCTATTATGATGGACCTTTTGATGTTGAAAGGATAGCTTTAGGTTGCGGAGCAGGTGTATTGCTTAGGGGTTTTTCTCTAGATTACACATTTTTTGGAACAGGTCCATATAGAAGCCTGCCACCTTATAGACCTGTACTGAATAATAACGAGATTATTAACAATAAAATTGAAATTTTACCTCCATATTTCAGTGAAGAACCTCCTGGTCCTTTTAGAATATTCGAAAATTCAGTTTATGCTTCAGCAATGGGCGCAGGAGTTTTTTCTATTGATACAAGACCAACATTAACAGATAATCTGATCAGCGGAAATGAAATTGGTGTGATTGATTCAACTACAATTTTAGCTGACTTCTTCCTGGTTAGAAATGATGGCGACAGAAATTCAAATTATTTCCCGGCTTTTGGTTTTGGGGGTGGAGTCTGTCAGATCGCTGCAACCATAGATACTACTGCTTTTGTTGTAGAGGATACAGTAATGACTATTAACCCAGGTTTTGTCATGGACAACAATGAAGTTACCAATAACAAAGCTTTCTTTGGTGCTGGAATTGCTACTTTGGGTATTAATTTCTCTGAATTAACTGATAATACGATCGAATATAATGAGACTTTTTCAGGTTATGATTATTTCGATCCTGAACAAATGACTCGTGATTCATTAGAAGTTTTCTTTGGTATTGGCGGAGGAATATATGATGAAGGAGTAATGAGTATTCAGGGTGGTTCACTCTCCCATAATACTGCTACAATGGGTGGTGGTATCTGCAACTCATACTATTCAGGGCCTTGGAATAATGTAATAATGCGAGACATAATTGCTCCACTGTCCATTGATGATTGCGATATTGAGGATAATCTCGCCAGCGGATTATTTAATGGATATTATATTTCTGAAAATGATACAACCTTTTACTATGATTTTGCAGCCGGAGGTGGCGTGCTCATCAAATCGTTTGAATTCGGTCCTGTAGCCTGGTATCTTTTTGAGGATTATTGGGGTTCGGGAGAAAGAAATAGCGATCGGGAAGTTTATTACGGAGATATAATTATTACAAATTGTAACATCAACAATAACAAAGCTAATAGAATTGGTGGAGGTGTGCATGTAGCTAAGGATGCATTTGGCGTGGATCTTGTTGTTAATGGAAGTGAATTCCACGATAATTATGCTCCTCGAGGCGGCGCTTTATGTTACCAGAGAAACCCGTTTTTTGGCTATAGGCCACCTATGATGGATTTCGGTACAGTAGATATAAAAAACTCCAATTTCCTGCATAATACAGCTGAATATATTGGAGGAGCAGTTTATGTAGGAGATGCTTTTTATACAAAGATTGAAGACTGCCTTTTTGAAGATAATGAAGCCTATTCAGAATGGGATTATCCCGGAATAAGATTCACTGAATATGCAGGCTATGGCGGAGCTGTTGCCTTAGAAAATCTTCAAAATGCTGCGCTCATAAACAATGAATTTTCTCTGAATAGAGCCTATATGGGTGGAGCAATCTCTATCGAAAGTTATCTAAGTGATTTTATGATTTTTCCGGGTAGGGAATATATTGATGAAGAAACACAATACGAAGGTATAAATCTCATTAACAATCTAATCTATGAGAATACTGCTGACAATTTGGGTGGTGGAATATATTGCGATTACATTTTACAAACTGGAGGTATTCATGTAAATTCTCCTGATGAATTTCCTGTATTTCCTGGTGAAGTATCCTTTTTCACAAATATATACAATAATACCATTGCAGATAATAATGCCTATTACGGTGGAGGTGTCTGTATTATTGATGAAATCAGTTCTGGACTTTTGGGGAGATCTGTAAGTAAAACACGTTTTCTGAATTCCATTCTCTGGGGAAATTATGCGGAAGGTGATACTTATGGTTCACAGATTGAGGTCTATGAATATCAAAATGGAATCATTAGTCCTTTTCAAAGATATTTAGATGACGTTATCCAAATTGATTACTGTGATATTCAAGGTGGATACGACCTGATCTATTATGATGGTAATGAGCCTAATAGATATTATTCTATCATAGATAGAGATCCTGAATTCAGGAATCCTAATAATGGCAACTATCAACTTCAGGAAACTTCTCCCTGTATCAATGTAGGAGATCCGGATACTAGTAGTTATGTGTACACTGAATACGACCTGGCTGGAAATCCTCGTATTTTTGATGGTGAAATAGATAGAATTGATCTGGGCTGTTATGAATTTCTGGGCGATGTAGTGCTGGATTCCGATATTTTCTACCTGGAAGATGTAGTTGAAAATGACCTGGAACTCTGCTGTGATACTGTTTATGTAATTGGTGATGTTGAAATTCCCGATACAGTAACAGTTACAATCTGCCCCGGAACCACGGTGATATTCGTAACACCCGAAGATATTGATGAAGGAGGAATTCAATTTAGAGATTCCTACACATACGCTATAGACGTATACGGTACTCTAATTGCCATCGGTTCACCAGATTCCGTTATCACCTTCACTGCTGAAGATACAGAATATGGCTGGGGAGGAATTAGGATCTGGGGTGAAGAAGAAGATCCTGATTCATCCAGATTTGAATACTGCTATTTTGAATATGGTACTGATGAATGGTCGGAAGAGTGGGATCGTTCAGGGAAAATTACCAAAAAGGAAAAAGAACCAGAAATCTCAAGCAGTTCGGATTCGGCTAGAGACAGGTCTTATTATGGTGGTGCACTCTATCTATATGAATCGAATGCTGTTATAGATAATTGTGAATTTGCTTATAATGAGGCTGAAGATGGTGGTGCAATATATGTTGATTATGGAGGTCCAACCATTTCCAATACCTACATGCATCATAATCTGGCATATGATGAAGGTGGGGCTGTATTCTTGTATGAAACTGAGGAAACACAGTTCTTCAATAATACTTTAATTAATAATACTGCCAATTACTATTCAGGGGCGATGGAAATTGAATATTGTGCTGATCTTGTTATCACAGATTGTGTGTTTGACAGCAATGCAACTGTAGAAGATGATAGGATATCTGACCAGAATGTAGAACGCTATGATTCTGGAGATGGCGGATGCATCTATATTTATCAGAGTGAAGGTCTGCTGACTTTTGAGAACTGTTCATTTAATTATAATTCTTCTTATAATCATGCTGGCGCAATTTATGTAGATAATCGCGCAGATGTTGATTTTTATAATTGTGAAATGCTCGGAAATATTGCTGATAAAGATGGTGGAGCAATTCATGCTAGAAGAAGAGCGAAGACCAGACTTTTCAACTGTAACATTTCTTATAATGAAGCGAATAAGGGTGGTGGCCTTTCATTAAGAGATCCTGATGATGATTATAATGGCGAATATAGGCTGTTCAATACAATTATCTCACATAATACAGCCCGATATGGCGGAGGAGTTCATCTTTATTATGGCAATAAGTTTATAGCAATTAACAGCAATATCTGCGATAACTATGCTTCTGAAGATGGTGGAGGTATCTGGGTTTACGATTGTGATGTCAACTTGACCAATACTATTCTCTGGGGCAATGAAGCAGATAATGATGGAGATCAGATCTATGATGATGATTACAGGATTGATCTTTCAATTCAAGATCAACCCGATAACCGACGAATTAGATTTAGAAATAGTATTGTAGAGGAATATTATGAAGGATTGCAACCGATTAATGAAACTCAAAGGTATTTGTGGACGTTTACTTCTATTAATTTAGATCCTCAATTTGTGAATGCAGATAGTGGAAATTATAATCTAATGGATAATTCTCCTGCGATCAACACAGGTACACCAGATACAACCGGTCTTGATCTGGGAGAATTTGATCTTAATGGTGATCCTCGTATTTACGAAGGGAATATACCTAGAATTGATATCGGTTGTTATGAATATCAGGGTGATCCCCGTATTCAATATTTGTTTGATGGCTTTGCAGAAGATACATACCTTTGTGCAGATTCTATCTATGTGTATTGCGATCCATATATACCTGAGGATGTTTCTGTTATAATCTGTCCGGGTACAGTTGTTCAACATATGAATCCCTTTGGTGGACCTTATAGAGATAGAGACAGAGGTTATGGCTATTTCTGGGTTATTGAAGGCTGCCTGTTCGCAGTGGGAACAGAACTGGAAAGGATTACCTTTACAGCCGAATATCCCGTTTTCCCAGCCTGGAGCGGTTTATACTTTATTTATGGTGATAATGACTTCTACACTTCCAGGTTGAAATACTGCGATGTGGAATATGTGAACAACTGGTATGGGCCACAAATTCCTTATGAAAACTTCTATAACGGCTATGATAATGGATTTAATGATCTTTGGGATCTGATCAATAATGGTGCTGCTATCAATCTTTACGAATATTCCAACCTCAGAATATCGGAAACTGAATTCCGCTATAACCTTGGTGTTCTGGGTGGAGGAATCGGGGTTCATAAAAACAGTTATCCTTACATACAAGATAACCTGTTCCATGAGAACTTTGCTCTGGGCGGCGGCGGTATCTACTGGTCACCCAACCAGTTCGAATATCTCGGTCTAAGGGATGCTAACAGACCGATAATTGTTGATTCTACATTTAGAATAGAGAATAATACTTTTAATGATAACTGGGCAGTATCCGGTGGTGGTATTTATCTACAGCAGCATCTGGACGAATTCTATGATGGTGGACAGAGATTTGATCTGTCTATGGATGTGGAAGTGGCACATAATGAATTTAACAGGAATATCTCTGTAGGGAATCTCTTCCTCGAAGAAGTCTTCCCGTTGCTGGACAGCCTGGGAGTCTATGATCCTTCAGGTTTACCTATATATGATGAATATTTAAATTATGTTACTAGAATGGATTTTGATGTTTCTGCCACTTATCAGCAGTTATTTGGAAATGACAGCCGATTCCAGATCTGGTCCGGTGGTGGCGGTATCTTCAGCGGTAACCTTTCCCCCTATATCCATGATAATGAACTAAATGGTAATGGTGCTCTGGGAATCTACGATGAATCACATTACGATAATTTCATGAATGTTTTTGCCAGTCGTGGAGGTGGTATATTAGCAGGGCTTGATCCATTCTTCTATAACTACGGTCAGCATGAAAATAGAGATTTAGAATTACCTAAAGCAACAATTTCCGGTAATCTGATTGAAGACAATTTCACATTCTCTAGAAATAATGAATCATTATATTTACTAGTTGCTTCTGGAGATTACTACGAGAGTTACGTGGCAATAGGTTCCGGTGCCGGTGTTTATAATGCCCATCAATATCTCGATCTTACCGAAAATACGATCTTGAATAATGAGATCATGATCGAAGATAATGACTCATTTTACAATCGTCTACAGGATAGTGAAGATTCACGTTCTACGATCTTCGGTTTTGCCGGGGGTGGAGTTTATCATCTTGAGCCGGGATATTATTCCTTCATGCAGGAAGATGAATTTGAGCATGTTTCTCTGATCCAGAGTAATATCATAGAAGGAAACAGTGCTCTTTATGGTGGTGGTATAGCAGTAGACAGACCTGGCGAACCTTTTGATAATGATTATGCTTTTGATAATGTTGGGAGTTGGGATTACTTCACAGTTATTTCAAATAACCTGATCGCCAATAATACAGCCAACTGGGATGATCACATTCTGGAATTCTTAGTTGAAATTAACCATCACCCCTATGAAGGAAGCGGAACAAATCCAGGTGGTGGCGGGATATTTGTGGGACCACAACTCTTCTGTGTTATGCTCAATAATACAATTGCAGATAACGTAGGTTACTTCGGTGGTGGTTTACTCAACAGCTTTAATTTGCTTTATGCTGAGAATAATATTTTCTGGGGCAACCAGGAGCATTATGGTGAAGAATATTACCCTGGCCAGATCTCATTCTGGGGTGAAGATGTGATATTTGCTTATAATGATGTTCAGGATGGGGAACAGGGTATTTACTGGGATATGCCCAATGGTATTACTAATAGTGAAAGATACTGGTTTGGAGATAATAACAATATCAATGCTGATCCTGTATTTGCCGGATCTAGTCCGCATCCTTACATGCTGGTTGATTCTTCTCCCTGCGCTAATGCAGGAAATCCAGCCATAACTATGGAAAACCTGGGTGACTGGTATCTGCCGGAATTTGATTTACGTGGAGATCCTGCTAATCGTATTTATGATAGTGGAGATGGTGGTATCATCGATATCGGAGCTTATGAAACAGGTAATAATCCACCTTACGATATAATTCTGGGTAATCCGGCTTCCGTACCTGAAAATGAAGCACCCGGCTATCTGGTAGGACAACTTACTACAGAGGATCTGGATGAATTAGATACTCATACCTATTCACTTGTACCAGGTGAAGGAGATGATTTCAACGACTGTTTCGAGATCATTGGTGATGAACTGTTTACAACCTGCGAATTAAATTACGAAGATCTGCTGAATCCTGTCAGAGGAAATGTTCCATTGCTTTCCGCTGAAAAGAGCAATGAAAGAAAAGGTGCAATAGATCTGAATACCGGTACTGAAAACACAAGACCAGTCTTGCCTAATGCCTGGATAAATGAAATCCATTATGATAATACTGGTACAGATGCAGGAGAATTTGTAGAGGTAGTTCTTGATAATGATTTTGGATTTGATCTTTCATTGCTAGATCTGTTACTTTATAATGGATCTAATGGAGAAATATATAATTTTGAATCAGGTTTGGCATTAATTCCAGGAGCTTCTTATGGTCAATATTCTTTCTATAGGTGGGATTTCCCGTCTAATGGAATTCAGAACGGTTCTCCCGATGGACTTGGCTTAATGTATGAAGGTCACGTTATACAGTTCATAAGTTATGAGGGAAGTTTTACTGCAGTAGATGGTCCAGCTGCAGGTATGACATCTACAGATATTGGAGTATCAGAAACCAGTTCTACACCTACCGAATTTTCCCTTCAACTTGTAGATCCCGGCAGGACATCATTTTATGGAGATTATATCTGGGCAGGTCCTATGGCCGAGACACCTGGGGCTATAAATACAGGGCAAACCCTTGATGTTCCTCCACCTGTGATCGGCGTTACAGTAAGAGTCCGTACTACCGATGATGGTGAAAATAACATGTACTATGAAGAGGAAATGTTTATCGGAGTAATAGACATGAACGATGATCCTCTTTTCGATATTATACCTGAAGAGTTTACTTTCGACGAAGACGGATCTAGTGGTCCGATCGATTTCGATCCTTTCATCCATGATGAAGATGTGGATGGAGTTCGTGTAGTTAATAACCTTACTTTGGAAGTAAGCGGTAATACCAATGTAATTGTAGATATAACTGATCTTGTGGTTACATTTACTGCTGTTGAGGACTGGTTCGGAGAAGAAATGCTGACCTTCACTGTGAATGATGGCTGGGCACGAGCAATTGCATCTGACAGTGTTCTGGTCGTTGTAGGGCCAGTTGATGATGAGCCTGAAATTAATGTGCCAGATTCATTATGGGCAACTATTTTTACTTCTAATGAAGATGGTCCCATTGTCTTCGATTTTGGTCCTTACATCTCACAGGCCTGGGGAGAGACCGATGATGTGATCCTAACATGTGTTGGTCAGTTTCCAGGAAGTATACCTGAAATGGATGAAATTAATGTAGTAATCAATGGCTTTGTTGTAACTTTCACACCACAGGAAAATCAATTCGGAATGATGATCGTAGATTTCATGGTATCTGATGGAATCACCAGAATTATAAATGATAAAATCAAGAAGGATAGAACCGGTGAGATAAGTATCTCGTCTGGATCGGATAACAACAGAATAATCTACGAAACAATCCATGTCACCTTCGAACCGGTCAACGATCCACCTATTCTGGAAGTACCGATCGCTCTGGAAGCCATGGAAGATGACTCCTCTGAAGTCTATGACTTTACACCTTATATCAGCCAGACCTGGGGTGAGTTCGATCCTGTCACACTTACAAGTTCAGGTTCAGAACATATCGATGTCTTCATCGATGGCTTTGAGGTAGTGATCGCTTCCAATACTCTTAACTGGTCCGGTGAGGAAGATATTGTCTTCACCGTAGATGACAGTATCTATACTCGCTTAGCTTCTACAGAGATCAGTTCATGCCATCATTCACGGTTATAACGATCCTCCTGTTCTGGGCTTCATTCCTGATATTGTTATGGATGAAGATACTACCGAAGAGATCACGGCTACAGCCACGGATGTGGATACCCCAGTTGGAGATCTTGTTTTCGACGCCTATGTGCAGTCAGGTAACCTGAGTGTAAGTGTGGATGGTGCTGATGTGACAATAACACCTGATCCGGACTGGTATGGTGAAGGCAGCATTGTAGTTAAAGTCTTCGACGGCATGTGGTACGATCAACAGCTGGTACTGGTAACAGTTACCAATGTGAACGATGCACCGTTACTTGAACTGCCGGAATCTTTCACCTTTATGGAAGATGGAGAACTGGTAGTAGATTTCTTCCCATTCATAACAGATGCCGATGATCTGAGCAGCAGACTTGATAATTACACAATAGAACTGATAGGCACACCAGCTGATATAGATGTAGCTATAGACGGAACTGAAGTAACCTTTGGAACCGTATTAGATAACTGGTCCGGCACAGAGACACTTACCTTTGTGGTAAATGACAATGTAAGCAGCAGCCGAACCGGGAAGAATATTCTAAGTGTTGGTATGAACAGCAGAGATATCAGTCCGGAAGCGACAGTTGATATCATCGTCACAGCAGAGAACGATGCACCTTATGTAATGCCGGCAGCAATAAATTCCATAGAATTTATGGAAGATACGATCTATACCGGACTCGATCTGGATGATATGTTCGGCGATCCTGACCTGATCTACGGTGATGTACTGACATATTCCGCTGAGCTAGGCTTCTATACAGGCATTGCAGTAGAGATAGATGAATTTGGTGTTTTAACCCTTACACCAGATCCTGACTGGAACGGTATGATCAATGTAACCTTCATGGCAGAAGACATGGGCGGTCTTATAGCGGAACATATAGTAGAAGTAACCGTAACGCCAGATAATGATGGTCCTGTGTTTGATCTTCCTGAAGAGTTGAGCTTCCATGAAGGCGGCATCCTTGTTACCAACTTCCTGCAATATGTAACCGATGTGGATGGCGATGATCTTACCCTGACGATGACCAGTGAGCCACTTAATATCCATGTAGAGCAGAGTCTCTGGGCCCTGGAATTCACTACAGTGGAAGAGAACTGGAATGGATCTGAGAGCATCACCTTCACAGTAAGTGATGGAGTAGCCAGAGCAATAGCAACAGATACTGTTATCATTACAGTGATCCCGGAAAATGATCCGCCAGCTTATATTGGCACAACCCTGGTAACAGTAAATGAAGACTTCGAGGGTGTAGAGGTAATCGGTGATCTGGATGACATGTTCGAAGATGTGGAAGATGATCTACTTACTTTCACTCTGGACTTCTACAATCCTGAAATGCTGACAGCCACACTGGATGAAGAAAATAATTTAAGTATCACATCAGTACTCAATGCCTGCGGCAACACATCGGTAGTTGTTACAGCCTCTGATGGTGAATATGAAGTACAACAGGCGATCTCTGTGCTGATCCTGGCAGAGAACGATCCGCCTCAACTGGTCAATCTGCCGGAACACATAGAAATGGGAGCCTACAGCAACATGATCCTTAACCTGGATGACTGCTGGCTGGATGTGGATGATATTCCGACCATGCTGATCATTCCGGCTGATGGTTTCATTGAAGTAAGTCAGCTGGAAGGTTACGACTATAGATTCAGGCTGAATGCTCTGCATATAGCCGGTATGGAAGATATCATCACAGTAATCCTGTTCGATGGTGTGACTCAGGTAGAAGAGGACATCACTGTAACAGTGGCAGAATCAGAAGCTCCGATCATTACTTTCCTGATACCTAACCTGGTCTATGCTGAAGACTTCGCACTTACGGAAGTAGTTGATCTGGATCAGTGTTTCGAAGATCCGGAAGGGATGCCATTGACATTTGGTGCTTACGAAGTAGGTGGAATGGGCTATCTGGAAGTTGTGGTTGATGAAGAGAACGTGCTTTATCTTGGCAGTGGAACAGAAAACTGGAACGGCGAAGTCTGTGTAGATGTCTGGGCCAGTGATGCTTCTACCCGTACAATAACAACTCAGACCATCAATATCGAAGTAATGCCGGTTAACGATCCGCCTTACCTCATAGGAGAAATTGCAGATGTAACCTTAGCAGAAGATTTCGGTACTTATACCGTTGCAGATCTAACCACAATATTTGCTGATGTGGATGATCCTGTATTAGAATATATGGTGATGCTGCAGGGAGATCTAATTGCCAGCATTGCCTATGATGGTACCAATCTGCTATTAAATTCCATGGACAATGTCTGGGGTGAGATGAACATCAGGGTTGTAGCTTATGACACAAATGGAGCCAGAGAGAGGATATCAGAAGAATTTGTGCTTACTGTAACTCCAGTATATGACAATCCGACCTTTGATCCCGCTCTTGATGGTATGGAATTCCAGATATCCATGGACGGTGAGGTCATTGACTTCAGTCCCTGGATCGAGACTTACGGACAGGTGAACAGTATTCCGATGAATATTGTACTGCCAGGAGAAATTCAATATTATGAAGTAAGTAATGTTGATGGTATGATCTACGGATTATTTGCTTATCCGGTTGGTCATCAGTGGGCTTTCCCTGATCAGGAATGTCAGCTCTGGCTGGATGGCGGTTCGCTTGTAACCATTATTCTGCAGACCGACCTGCCGGACGTACCTCCACCATTATCGGGTGGTCAAATAGTACTTAACTCAGGTGAGACGGTCAGGATCGATCTTGGTAAGGAATATAATGGCGGCAATATTTTGCTGGCAAATGTTCATTCAAATTTCAGCAGATTGAACCAGAATGAATTGATCATCGGTTGCGAAACGGATGTGAGAATTGATGAAGAAATTACAGTTTCTATGGAAGTGAACGGTATTCGTGAACAGGTGGTTTATCAGGTCATCATTGAACCGAGAGGAGATGATACACCAATTTATACTACAGATCTTTTGGGCAATCATCCTAATCCATTCAACCCAGACACTAACATCGAATTCAGCCTGGCTGAAGCAGAAAGAGCTGTTGTTACAATCTATAACATCAAGGGTGAAGTTGTCAGAACCCTTGCAGATGAAGTCTATCCTGCCGGAGTTCACAGTGTTCACTGGAACGGTAAAGATGATTCAGGCAGCAGTGTAAGTTCAGGAGTTTATTTCTATAAGCTGGAAGCTGGAGCTACTTCCAAACTCAAGAAGATGATGCTGCTTCAATAAAAGTATAATCGTTACATTACCTTGAAAAGGTCTCTTGCAGAAATCTTGTAAGTTGACCTTTTCAAGGTATAAAGATTCCTGCCAGGTCTCTAACACCTGGCAGGTTTTTTTTATTCCAGGTTAGCAAAACCTAAAGGACGCAATTATTCTGGTTTCCAAGGCCTACCTTGAATACCAGGAATTGATATGTGGCTTGGATCCAAGCAGATATGTGGCTTGGATACCAGGGAATTGATATGTGGCTTGGATACCAGGGAATTGATATGTGGCTTGGATAGGTTGGTGGCTTGGATACCAGGGAATTGATATGTGGCTTGGATACCAGGGAATTGGATATGTGGCTTGGATACCAGGGAATTGATATGTGGCTTGGATACCAGGGAATTGATATGTGGCTTGGATACCAGGGAATTGATATGTGGCTTGGATACCAGGGAATTGATATGTGGCTTGGATACCAGGGAATTGATATGTGGCTTGGATACCAGGGAATTGATATGTGGCTTGGTTACTGAAACCTGGAAGGATAGTAATTACAACCTTCCATTTAGACTAGAGTCATCCGCCTTCGTATAACTCCGGTGGGCTTGAGAATATGCTAGCAAAACTTATTAGATTTTGAAAAAACAGCATAGCATTTTATATTTGATAAGGTTACAAATAGTAAATTCTAATAAATATATAAAAAATCAAAAGTATCATTAAGAAAATATTATTGGAAGTAGTATAAGGTATTTGAAAAATGAAATTAATTTACTGCTAAAAAAAATTGACAACGTTGGAGGATTAACTGCTTTTAGTAACCTTAAAGGGTAATAACTGCCTCATTAGGATTTTGTGCATCAAGAGTTTATTTATACATTGGTTTTTTTTAAGGCTTTTACAGTAACGAAGGAGTCTAAACGGTAAATCAGTATGTATTTTAATTTTATTTTCTTTTTGAACAAAAATAGTAACAAATCAAAACAACAATATAAATTAAAAAATTAGGAGGACTCATGAAGAAAAGTTTATTATTTATTGTATTATTTGTTCTAACTTTCTCAGTTGCATTGTTGAATTCTGAAGTTACAGACAGATATTTATCATCTTCAGATGTTCAAATGCAAACAGGTGGCTTGGAAATTGGATCTCAGCAGAACAGTAGAGTTTTTTCAGCACCAGAAAATGTAATTTTTTCACAATTACCACATAATCCAGGAGAAAGCTGGAGTTTTGCAACGAGTGAAGTGGAACCGGGGTATAATGTTGCTGAGAATTTCTGGGGTTTGGCGGGGAAACCAATTGACGGTATACGTTTTTGGGGGCTGTCTTTAACTAATCCCTGGGCTGAATGTGGTTCAGAAAACCCAATGGAGTTAGAATTTACTTTTTACCAGGATGATGCTGGAACAATTGGCTCTATTGAGAACCAGTTCATTGCAACACCAACCATGATTACTACAGGAGATATATATTTGGCATATCAACTTTATGAGTTTGAAGTAGATTTTCCTAATTCAATAAATATGGATGAGGGCTGGCTTTCAATTCAGGGGCAGACGGCTGATCCTAATTGCTGGTTCTTATGGTCAAGTTCTGCTAGCGGAGATGGGGATTCTTATCAATATAATGATGGTTGGGGTTATACAGTCTATGATAGAGGTATGTGTTTGACGATGGGTAAATGGGGCTCTATAACAGAAGACACTGAATGGTGTGACGAAACTATATATGTAGGTGGTGACATAGTAGTAGAAGAAGGTGTAACTTTAACTATCTGCCCCGGAACTGAAGTTGTCTTTCTGGGTCATCATCATATAGATGTTAGAGGTACATTGATCGCCGATGGCACAATTGAAGGAACCCGCGATTATGATGAAATACTATTTACTGCAGAAGACCCTGAAGGCTGGGAAGGTATTATCTTCGACAACGTAGCAGAAACATCAGATCCATCTGTCTTAAGATATTGTACTTTAGAATATGGAGTTAAAACAAATCTACTCATGGGGGATGATAATCCTTCTTATAGTACAGATGAATGGAGCGAGCAGGACTGGGTAGATCACTACAGTAATAATCGCGATCGTGAATGTCCCTGGACCTACGAATATGCCGGTGGTGCAATCCATATTTACTCATTCTCAGACCTTTTAATAGATAATTGTACTTTCCAGTACAACGAAGCTTATACCGGTGGAGCTATCTTTATGGCTAAAGGCTCATCACCAACGATTTCCAATTGTAACTTCTATGAAAATGATGCACGAAGCGAATATCACGGCTGGCATGATAGCGGTTCGGGTGGTGCTATCATGGTTGGCGGCTGGGTTAATAACCCGATTATAACTGATTGTGAATTTGAGAGAAATGAAGCTGAATACCAAGGCGGTGCTATCTTCTTTGGTGGTGCTTCTATGGGTACTATTGAAAGATGTTCTTTTCAACAAAATGATGTAGAATGTTCAATGATTGGTCGCATGTATGGATATGGCTATGGTGATGGTGGAGCCATAAAAATTGGTGGGCTAGGCAATGTCTTTCCTGGTGGTGAACAGGGAATGCAGCCCTGGCATGTAGATCCTGATGCCAGATTTGATATTCATGATAATCATTTCTATAAAAACTATGCGGATGCGGACGGTGGTGCCATAAAAATTGGTGGTTATCATAATCAAGTTTATATGAATAACAATGTTTTCGATTTCAATGAAAGTTGGGCTGATGGTGGAGCTATTAAAATTGCCGGTAACGGAACAAATGTTGTTATGAAAAATAACACTCTAATTGGAAACTGGGCTATTTTTGGTGACGGAGGTGGATTCAAGATCGCCGGTGAAGGAACCAATATGTTCTTTGAAGGTGATACTCTTTACAGCAACGGGGCCGGAGACTGGGGTTACTGGGATGTTGAGTATAATCGTTTTGTTGATTATGATGAAGACTATGATGGTGGAGCATTTATGTTATCCGGGTGGAGCAATACAATTGTTAAAAACTGCGTAATTGATGATAACTGCGCCTGGAGTTCCGGCGGGGCATTTGCTGCTGAAGGACATGCAGATTTCGATCTGATAAATTGTCTGGTTACAAATAACTGGGCCTGGGGAGAAAATTGGGGTTTTTATCGGACTGAGGATGATCAAACTTCTCCTCCTGTACAAAGAATTTCCGAACGTTTTGGAGAAAACTTTGCTGCAAGAGTAACCGCTAGAACCGGGGATGACAGACCACCCTTTTATGGAAATAAACAGTCAGGGCAGGGTGGTGCCGGCAGATTGGGTGGAAATGCTGATGTGTCTATCATCAGTACCACTTTCACTGAAAACTATGCAGATTCAATTGGTGGCTGTTTCTTCATTGGAGCGCAATGTGATGTTGAGATCCTCAGTTCAATCATCTGGGGTAATAATGCCGGATATGCTGCTAATGAGATTTTTGAAGGAATTGCATATGGTCCTGGACCGTATATTGATAGCGGAGAGGACAGAAGTATTCTCTACTTTGATTTTACTATTGTAGATACTTCTGGCTGGGAACTTTGTGAAGGTGGATACTGGGATCTTACCCAGCATATCAATGAGATTGGCGCAGTCATTCCATTTGACCCACTTTTTGCTGATCCCGGGAACGGAGATTATACACTGCTGATAGATTCTCCCGGAATAAACACCGGGTTACCGGATACTACCGGTTTTGGTATCCCTGAACTGGATCTGAAAGGTGATCCCAGGGTATTTGAAGGAAACCTTTACTGGCGCATTGATACCGGTTGTTATGAATATCAGCAGGATCCAGAAAATCAGTATGTGTTTGACGGGTTCTTCTCTGAATATCCTGATTATGACTATGGTGATAATTCAGCCTTCCTGTGCGCAGACACAGTATTTGTTTATGGAAATGTCTATATTCCGCCAAACTATTCTGTTGTGATCTGCCCAGGTACAGTAGTTCTGCAGAGACCTGCCCTGTTCGAGACAAGAGCTTACGGTGATGGCTGGATGATAGATGGGTGCCTGTTCGCAGTTGGAACAGAAACTGAAAGGATCATCTTTACTGCAGATGACCCAATAGAAGGCTGGAGTGGTATCTGGTTTGATAATCTGGATAACAACTTCTATACATCCCGCTTAAAATACTGTGATGTAGAATATGTGAATAATTTGTATAATCCTATGGATAATAGAGAACCTTATGCCTGGACAGCAGCTGTAACAGCGTATAATTCATCTAATTTCAGGATCTCAGAATGTGAATTCCGTTATAATAAAGGAACATATGGTGGAGCTATTGCACTGCTTGGTGACTGTTACCCCTATATTCAGGATAACCTGTTCAACTATAACCTGGCTCTGGGTGGTGGTGGTATATTTGCCAACTTCACCTGGGATTCAGGAATGCCGGCAAGACCAATAGTTGTAGATTCCACCTTGACCATAGCGAATAATGAATTTGTAAACAATTTTGCAGTAGCCGGTGGAGCTATGTATCTTATGGATACACCATCTGAATATACCAATGGATTCAGAGAAGAAACTCCAGGGGTTGAGATACATGATAACATCATCCATGAAAACATTGCTCTGGGTAATGTAGGATTAGTTGATATGGATTACTTCCTGGGTGAATATTTTGATGTTGAATATGAAGGCGGATATCCCTTCGACTTCCTCCAGATAGAAAGAATTGCTCCTTTGATGGTAGGATATCGTCAGGAATTTGGACTGGGATATGATATTTCCTGGACCGGTGGCGGTGGCATCTTCTCTCTCGATCTGGAACCAGTGATCAGCTCAAATGAGATAACGGAAAACATTTCCCTTGGTGATTACAGTGATTTTGACCGAGACGAAGATGCTAGATTTGACGGGATCTTTACTCATGGCTTAGGTGGTGCTATTAGTTTAATTGATATGGCTGAAGATATACAGTTCCGCGATCAAGGAATTCTGAAGCCGGTAATTGACAATAACACGATTTCAGGGAATGATATCTATTTGAATGCTGGAAGGGATGCTATATGGGTTTTAATTTATAATAATATGATATTACCTCCTGCCTGTGGTGGTGGCATTTTCAGTATGTCAACCTATCCTCAGATCATAAATAATGGCATTTCCGAAAATGTTATTTCTCAATATCCATCCTCACGTGAAGATTACGATATGGATAAATATCAACAGCACCAGGAAAATGACAGATACTACGAATATCCTGCCTTTGGTTGGAGTGGTAATGCCGGTGGTATTTATTGCGTATTGATGGATGATTATGGTGAGGGACTAGAAATAGAAGAAGAAATACCTGAAATAGTGATCCAAAGCAATAAAATGCTTAATAATCTTGCTTATAGCTGGTGTGCTGGTATCACGGTGGAAAGAGGTTTTGATTACACACAGGGTGAACAGATGAATAATGAACGGGATGTTGATAACGACATGTTATATATTACCAATAATTTAATTGTAAATGATGAAGAATATGATGAGGATAGTTACTGGGCTGAAGGTATCCTGGTTAATGGTATCAATCCGATGATCGTTAATAATACTTGCTATTTATATGAAAATTATCATCAGAGTGATATTTTTGATGTTATGGCTGACTCAATAACAATTAAGAACAATATATTCTGGGGTGACGGGGATGCCTTCATTAATTCTGTGTATTGGTATATCGATGAATTTAATTATTTTGAAATTACACATAATGATGTAAAGGGGTATGATCAATGGGAAAACAGGGATTATATATTTGAAAACAACATCGATGCCTACCCCGAATTCGCTTTAACCGGCGATCATCCTTACATGCTGGTAGATAATTCACCTTGCGCCAACGCTGGTGATCCGGCTATCACAATGGCAAATCTGGCAGACTGGTATCTTCCGGAAGTTGATCTTAAAGGAGCTGATCGTATCTATGAAGAGATGATCGTAAGAGATGGTATCATCGATATTGGAGCTTATGAAGTGGGTAATAATCCACCCTACGATATCGCACTTGGTAGTCCTGGAACCATACCTGAAAATGAAGCACCCGGATATCTGGTAGGACAACTTACTACAGAGGATCTGGATGAATTAGATACTCATACCTATTCACTTGTACCAGGTGAAGGAGATGATTTCAACGACTGTTTCGAGATCATTGGTGATGAACTGTTTACAACCTGCGAATTAAATTACGAAGATCTGCTGAATCCTGTAAGAGGAACCATTCCATTCCTTTCTGCTGAAAAGAGCAATGAAAGAAAAGGTGAAATAGATCTGAATACCGGTACTGAAAACACAAGACCAGTCTTGCCTAATGCCTGGATCAATGAGTTCCATTATGATAATGTAAGTACTGATATCGGAGAATTCATCGAAGTTATAGTTCAAAACGATACCAGGTTAGAACTTTCAGGTTTGACCTTAACACTATATAATGGATCTAATGGAGAAGTATATAATATTGAATCTATGAATAACTTCTCATTGATCTCAACTTTGGGAGAATATTCCTTTTACGTTTGGACTCTTCCTTCTAATGGAATTCAGAATGGGGGACCAGATGGATTGTGTCTTGATTATTACGGAAATGTTATTGAATTTCTTAGTTATGAATCCTCGCCATTCATTGCTGTTGAAGGGCCAGCTTCTGGTATGACATCAACAGATATTGGAGTATCTGAATCTAGTTCAACACCGGTCGGACATTCATTACAATTAACTGATCCTGGTAGATACTCGTATTCCTATGACTATGTCTGGTATCCTCCTATGGCTGAAACTCCAGGTTTTATAAACACGGGTCAGACTCTGGATCAACTTGCTCCAACAGTAGGTGTTACCGTAAGAGTAAGATCTACTGATGATGGTGAAAACAATATGTATGTCGAAAAAGAGCTTTTTATTCCGGTGATAGATAAGAACGATGATCCTCTTTTCGATATTATACCAGAAGAGTTTACTTTCGACGAAGACGGATCTAGTGGTCCGATCGATTTCGATCCTTTCATCCACGATGAAGATGTGGATGGAGTTCGTGTAGTTAATAACCTTACTTTGGAAGTAAGCGGTAATACCAATGTAATTGTAGATATAACTGATCTTGTGGTTACATTTACTGCTGTTGAGGACTGGTTCGGAGAAGAAATGCTGACCTTCACTGTGAATGATGGCTGGGCACGAGCAATTGCATCTGACAGTGTTCTGGTCGTTGTAGGGCCAATAGATGATGAGCCTGAAATTAATGTGCCAGATTCATTATGGGCAACTATTTTTTCTTCTAATGAAGATGGTCCCATCGTCTTCGATTTTGGTCCTTACATCTCACAGGCCTGGGGAGAGACCGATGATGTGATCCTTACATGTGTTGGTCAGTTTCCAGGAAGTATACCTGAAATGGATGAAATTAATGTAGTAATCAATGGCTTTGTTGTAACTTTCACACCACAGGAAAATCAATTCGGAATGATGATCGTAGATTTCATGGTATCTGATGGAATTACCAGAATTATAAATGATAAAATCAAGAAGGATAGAACCGGTGAGATAAGTATCTCGTCTGGATCGGATAACAACAGAATAATCTACGAAACAATCCATGTCACCTTCGAACCTGTCAACGATCCGCCGATCCTTGATGTACCGATCGTGCTGGAAGCCATGGAAGATGACTCCTCCGAAGTCTATGACTTTACACCTTATATCAGCCAGACCTGGGGTGAGTTCGATCCTGTCACACTTACAAGTGCAGGTTCAGCTCATATCGATGTCTTCATCGATGGCTTCGATGTCGTGATCGCTTCTAATACCCTTAACTGGTCCGGCGAGGAAGATATTGTCTTCACCGTAGATGACAGCATCTATACCCGCTTAGCTTCTACAGAGATCGTTCATGCCATTATTCACGGTTATAACGATCCTCCTGTTCTGGGCTTTATAGATGTTGTCAGCTTCCCGGAAGATACAACTTACGATATCACAGCCACAGCCACGGATGTTGATACAGACCAGGGTGACCTTGTTTTCGACGCCTATGTGCAGTCAGGTAACCTGAGTGTAAGTGTGGATGGTGCTGATGTAACAATAACACCTGATCCGGACTGGTATGGTGAAGGCAGCATTGTAGTTAAAGTCTTCGACGGCATGTGGTACGATCAACAGCTGGTTCTGGTAACAGTTACCAATGTGAACGATGCACCGTTACTTGAACTGCCGGAATCTTTCACCTTTATGGAAGATGGAGAACTGGTAGTAGATTTCTTCCCATTCATAACAGATGCCGATGATCTGAGCAGCAGACTTGATAATTACACAATAGAACTGATAGGCACACCAGCTGATATAGATGTAGCTATAGACGGAACTGAAGTAACCTTTGGAACCGTATTAGATAACTGGTCCGGCACAGAAATGCTTACTTTTGTGGTAAATGACAATGTAAGCAGCAGCCGAACCGGGAAGAATATTCTAAGTGTTGGTATGAACAGCAGAGATATCAGTCCGGAAGCGACAGTTGATATCATCGTCACAGCAGAGAACGATGCACCTTATGTAATGCCGGCAGCAATAAATTCCATAGAATTTATGGAAGATACGATCTATACCGGACTCGATCTGGATGATATGTTCGGCGATCCTGACCTGATCTACGGTGATGTACTGACATATTCCGCTGAGCTAGGCTTCTATACAGGCATTGAAATAGAGATAGATGTTGATAATGTAGTAACGATAACTCCTGTTCCTGACTGGAACGGTATGATCAATGTAACCTTCATGGCTGAAGACATGGGCGGTCTTATAGCGGAACATATAGTAGAAGTAACCGTAACGCCAGATAATGATGGTCCCGTGTTTGATCTTCCTGAAGAGTTGAGCTTCCATGAAGGCGGCATCCTTGTTACCAACTTCCTGCAATATGTAACCGATGTGGATGGCGATGATCTTACCCTGACGATGACCAGTGAGCCACTTAATATCCATGTAGATCAGAGTCTCTGGGCCCTGGAATTCACTACAGTGGAAGAGAACTGGAATGGATCTGAGAGCATCACCTTCACAGTAAGTGATGGAATAGCCAGAGCAATAGCAACAGATACTGTTATCATCACAGTGATCCCGGAAAATGATCCGCCAGCTTATATTGGCACAACCCTGGTAACAGTAAATGAAGACTTCGAGGGTGTAGAGTTAATTGGTGATCTGGATGACATGTTCGAAGATGTAGAAGATGATCTACTTACATTCACTCTGGACTTCTACAATCCTGAAATGCTGACAGCCACACTGGATGAAGAAAATAATTTAAGTATCACATCAGTACTCAATGCCTGCGGCAACACATCGGTAGTTGTTACAGCCTCTGATGGTGAATATGAAGTACAACAGGCGATTTCTGTGCTGATCCTGGCAGAGAACGATCCGCCTCAACTGGTCAATCTGCCGGAACACATAGAAATGGGAGCCTACAGCAACATGATCCTTAACCTGGATGACTGCTGGCTTGATGTGGATGATATTCCGACCATGATGATCATACCGGCTGATGATTTCATTGAAGTAAGTCAGCTGGAAGGTTACGACTATAGATTCAGGCTGAATGCTCTGCATATAGCCGGGATGGAAGATATTATCACTGTAATGCTGTTCGATGGTGTGACTCAGGTAGAAGAGGACATCACTGTAACAGTGGCAGAATCAGAAGCTCCTATCATTACTTTCCTGATACCTAATCTGGTCTATGCTGAAGACTTCGCACTTACACAGGTTGTTGATCTGGATCAGTGTTTCGAAGATCCGGAAGGGATGCCATTGACATTTGGTGCTTACGAAGTAGGTGGAATGGGCTATCTGGAAGTTGTGGTCGATGAAGAGAACGTGCTTTATCTTGGCAGTGGAACAGAAAACTGGAACGGCGAAGTCTGTGTAGATGTCTGGGCCAGTGATGCTTCCACCCGAACAATAACAACCCAGACCATCAATATCGAAGTAATGCCGGTCAACGATCCACCTTACCTTCTGGTAGAATCATTGCCTGAAGTAATATTAGATGAAGACTTCGGTGTCTATACCGTGGTTGATTATACAACAATCTTTGCTGATGTTGATGATCCTGTTGAAGCTACAGCTTATTTAACAGGAGATCCGGTTGTTAGTTACGAACATTTCGGAACAGAGGTAGCACTTCTTTCACTTCCCAATATCTGGGGCGAAACTTCTATGGTAATAGTTGCTGATGATGGTCATGGTTCCAGAGCATCAGTATCAATAGGATTTGATATCACGATTAATCCTGTTTACGATCACCCGACCTTTGATCCCGCTCTTGATGGTATGGAATTCCAGATATCCATGGACGGTGAGGTCATTGATTTTAGTCCCTGGGTCGAGACTTACGGACAGGTGAACAGTATTCCAATGAATATTGTACTGCCAGGAGAAGATCAATATTATGAAGTAGACAATGTTAATGGTATGATCTACGGATTATTTGCTTATCCGCTTGGTCATCAGTGGGCTTTCCCTGATCAGGAATGTCAGCTCTGGCTGGATGGTGGTTCTCATGTAACAATTATTCTGCAGACCGACCTGCCGGAAGTGGAGAATTACAATCAGGTATTCTTCAGTGAATATACTCAAGAGTCACCAAATAATAATAGAGCTTTTATTTCTTATGATGCATTGGAGATCTTTAATAATACGGGATATGAGGTAAATCTTAACTGCTACAGAATAAGAGGCTTCTTTAATGGAAACGACGGCTATGTTTTAGATCATTACTTCCCACAGGATGCTGTATTAGCAGATCAAGATGTATGGGTAATGATTAACAATGACTTATCTGAAGGAGTATTCGACCATTCCGGTGCAGATGAAGTATTGAATACAGGTATTGTAACGTTTACCGGTAATGATTTCCTTAATCTGCAATATACTCCTGATGGAGGTCAAACCTGGATCCCGGTTGATGGAATTGGAAATTATGGTCCGGAAGTCGTTATGGGCTGGGGTGTTGCAGGAATTCCTTTTGCCACATTTGAGCATACTTTATACAGGAAAGAATCTGTAACCTGCGGTAATATGAACTGGATAGAATCTGCAGGTACTAATGCTGAAAATTCGGAATGGGAAGTAAGTTCATCAGTTTGGATCTTCCTGGGATCACATCCGAATGTCGTGCTTTTAGCAAACGGTCAGATTCCTTTTGAAGATACATTTGAAACAAGGGGATCTGAAGATACACCGGTTTACAGTACAGATCTGATCGGCAATCATCCGAATCCATTCAACCCAGACACTAACATCGAATTCAGCCTGGCTGAAACAGAAAGAGCTGTTGTTACGATCTATAACATCAAGGGTGAAGTTGTCAGAACCCTTGCAGATGAAGTCTATCCTGCCGGAGTTCACAGTGTTCACTGGAACGGTAAAGATGATTCAGGCAGCAGTGTAAGTTCAGGAGTTTATTTCTATAAGCTGGAAGCTGGAGCTACTTCCAAACTCAAGAAGATGATGTTACTGCAATAGAAATATAATCGTTACATTACCTTGAAAAGGTCTCTTGCAGAAATCTTGTAAGTTAACCTTTTCAAGGTATAAGATTCATCCTGCCAGGTCTTCTAACACCTGGCAGGTTTTTTTTATTCCAGGTTAGCAAAACCTAAAGGACGCAATTATTCTGGTTTCCAAGGCCCACCTTGGAAACCTATATGGTATCCAAGCAGGGGCTTGGATACCAGGAAATGGTTATCAAGCATGGTTGGCAGAATTTTACCTTGAAAAGGTCAATATCCAAAAAAAACTGAAAGAGACCTTTTCAATGTTTTATTTAAACAATCCTGTTTTTAGACTGTGATCCAATGAAAAAATTCTATGATCCTGAGTTATCTGTTGCTGAAATTACACAAAAAATGGATAAAATTCTGATGAATAAATATATAAGTCAAGGTTGGTCACATTGATAACATGCTAACTTCATAAAACATATAGCCTTAAACATATCAGGCATAGAATTGATCCATCTGGAACAAAAATTGTATGTAGTTTATTGAATGGAGAATTAGGGGAGGTAATATGTTAGCGCTGATAATTCTGTTAACCTATATTTTTCTGATAGGATCTTTAATAAGGCATATAGCGGTCTTAATAAAATTCAGGAAGTTGATTTAGGTGTTGTCCGTCTGTAAAACAGGCTAAAATTATCTTAGAATATATAGCAGGGCTTCACTTTTTTTGGTATAAAAAATAGATGAAGAAAACATCAACATCATTTGCCCAAAAAAATAATCAATCTTGAATTGCTGAAACAAAGCTGAATACCACAAGTATTATTTGTTCCTGAAAACTGAGAATACTAAAAAAACACTCAAGAATAAGCTTGATATTTAAAATATGCTTGACTTTTTTTTGTTAAAATATTATAAATTAATAAATTAAGCCTATAAAGACTTTTCTAGGAGATAATATGGGAAAATTAGTAATTATTTCTTTGGTACTTATAGTTGTTATTCTATCTGCCGTTCTTATATCGGTCAGAGAAAGATCAGAAAATTCAATTGATTCTTTTGCCTTAAGATCTACTCAAAGAGATGCGGAGCTGCTAGCCAATTATGCCGTACAGTACGGGATTAAATTACTTAATGACGGGTATGAACCATACACGGATACTACTATAAAAGAAGTAATTGATAACTCTAATACCTATACAAAAACATTTCCAGCACCACCGGATGTTAA
The DNA here is from genome assembly GCA_942491655.1 of Cloacimonadaceae bacterium (SeqCode). GTDB lineage: Bacteria > Cloacimonadota > Cloacimonadia > Cloacimonadales > TCS61 > SDB. The sequence continues at coordinate 27,477 of CALOBL010000009.1, read as the reverse complement.
TGCTTTTGAAGTTAAAGAAGGTTTCGTTAACAGTCTCACTTATACCTATGATGATTCCATGAATATAATGTTAGACGCCCTTGTAACTTATAATTCCAATAATAATTCAGTTAATTCTGTCACCAGAGCAATACTGGAACTCCCAGCTTCGGATTCAATTAATATAGGTAATATACCTAATGCACTGAGTGCAAAAGGTCCAATTGAAATTCAGGGAAAACCATCTTCAAAGAAAGGTATTCACGGAGACGTAGCATCTGAAGATGAAATAATTTATCAAAATAAAAACGCCGGCATAGACGGAAATGAAAAAAATGAATCTTTTCCGCCATTTGAAGAGATTTTTGGTATTACCTTACAGGAAATGCAAGCTCTTGCAGATTATGTTGGTGTAAACCCTCCGGATTTAGATGGGATAACATTCATTACAGGTGATGCACACTTTGCAAGTAATGGAAGTTATAGTGGTATACTAATCATAGACGGTGATCTCAAAATCACCGGTACAATTGATTTTAACGGTATAATTTGGGCAACTGGTAAGATTACCGGACTTGGCAATGGTTATATTTTCGGTGCAGTATTTGCGGCTGGTATTGATTTGACTGAAACAGGGGGCAGCTTTCTACTGGAATATGATGAAAATTTATCCGGATCAACATTTACTTCAACCAGCAGTAGCGGAAATTATAAAATTCTGGCAATCTATAAAGACTATAGAAATTGACCTATGTCAATTTGACTAAGATCTATAGAAATAATATACTGAGAGATACAAACTTCTACGATTTAAATAGATTAAACACCTGTTATTAGCTTTAAGAAGATAACATTCTTGTTGGTATTTATATGATTATATATTTAATCAGGAGTATATGATATGGGAAGATTATTCGTGATATCACTTATCTTAATCGTTTAGTTTATTACAACGATCACTTCCTTTCCCGGGAAAGAAGCCAGTCTGTGCCAGAAATGAGGGTGGACGAAAACCGCATCTGGAAGGGGTACTGTTTATTGAATGTGGGGCAGATTTCCAGCTAGCAACAGAAGGATCTATATAAGCCTGAAAACAGGATAACACCTGGCAAAAGTTACCGCTTTTTACCTTGACGGATTTCCATCCTAAATTTTTGGTAATTCACTGATTATTAGATAGTTGGAGGTTGAATGGAATATTTTTTAACAGAAGAACAATTGGAAATAAAAGAGTTAGCCCGTAAAGTTGCGGAAGAAAAGATAAAACCAGTAAGGGCAAAATATGATGAAGAAAATGCTTTTCCATGGGAAATAGTTGAAGTGTTTAAACAAACAGACCTTTTTGCTGTTTTAGTTCCGGAAGAGTACGACGGGATCAGTGGAAAGGTGTTGGATATTGCCATAATAACCGAAGAATTGAGCCGGGTTTGTGGTGGCATAGGTCTGTCTTTAGGTGGCTCTGGTCTAGGGATGTATCCCATCCTGATCTCCGGATCTGAAGAGCAGAAACAGAAATACCTGCCCTTAATCGCCAATGGTGAAAAACTGGCAGCTTTTGCCTTAACAGAAGCCAATGCTGGTTCCGATGCTGGTGGAGTTGAAACTACTGCCGTTAAAGATGGAGATCATTACATATTAAATGGTACCAAACAATGGATCACCAATGGTGGCGAGGCTGATATTTATACAGTTTTTGCTTTAACAGATAAATCGAAGGGAGCCAGAGGAGCTTCTTGCCTTATTGTAGAAAAAGGTACCGAAGGTTTCAGTTTCGGTAAGAAGGAAGATAAAATGGGGATCAGGGGCTCAGCCACAAGAGAGCTTATCTTCGATAACTGCCGTGTACCGAAAGAAAATCTTATAGGCCGGGAAGGGAATGGCTTTATGATAGCGATGAAAACCCTTGATAAATCACGTCCCATGGTAGCAGCTCAAGCAGTTGGAATTGCTCAGGGAGCTTATGAAGAAGCTGCCCGATATTCCAAAGAACGTGTGCAGTTCGGGAAACCGATCTCGGCTAATCAGGGCATCCAGTTTATGCTGGCCGATATGGCAACCCAGATAGAAGCAGCCAGATCTCTTGTTTATGCGACAGCCAGAATGATAGATTCAGGAGTAAAAAGGTATGCCAAGGAATCAGCCATGTGTAAATTATTCGCTTCCGACATGGCAATGAAGGTTACGACTGATGCCGTACAGATTCTGGGTGGATATGGTTATATGAAAGAGTATCCTGTGGAGAAAATGATGCGGGATGCCAAGATCACCCAGATCTACGAAGGAACTAATCAGATCCAGAGATCTGTGATCGCTTCCAACCTGTTAAAGGACTTTTAACCGGATAGCTAAATGCAGAATCTGTTAATACATATTTGTTGTGCGCCGTGTCTTGCGGCGCCTTATTTTAAACTGAAAGAAAAATTCCTGATCAGGGGATTCTGGTATAACCATAATATCCATCCTTATACGGAATATCAGGAAAGACTGAAAACTCTGAAGAAATTCGCTGCAGAACAACAGCTGGAGATCATCTATAAAGATGAATATGATCTGGAAGAATTCCTGCGGAAAGCTGTATTTCGGGAAAATAACCGCTGTACTCAATGCTATTACGATCGATTGAAATATGCTGCAATTGTTGCCCGAAAAGGTAATTTCGATTTTTTTACCACTACCCTGCTTTACAGCAAATATCAGCAGCATGAAAAAATTCGTGAGATCGGTGAAGCGCTGGGAAAGGAATATGGTGTGAAATTCTATTATGAGGATATGCGAAAATACTGGAAAGAAGGTATTGAGATTACGAAAGAAAAAGGCATGTACCGTCAGCAATACTGCGGCTGTATTTACAGCGAGAAAGAGCGTTATTTAGGGAAATTTAAAATATAATTGTTACGGGGGAATATATGCATAATGTAAGATCTTTTCGTAAAATGAAGCGTTCAGGTGAAAAGATAGTAATGGTTACAGCTTATGACTATCCTTCCGGACGATATGTAGAGGAAGGAGAGGCTGATGTGATTCTGGTGGGAGATACCTTTGGGAATGGTTGTTCTGGGATATGAAAACACTCTCAAAGTAACGGTTGATGATATCATTCATCATGCCAGTGCTGTCCGTCGCGGTGCAGGGGACACCTTTATTGTGGCGGATATGCCCTACATGAGCTTCCATATAAATAAAGAAGAAACTAAGCGAAATGCAGCCAGGATGATAGTTGAAGCCGGAGCAAATGCGGTAAAACTGGAAGGCGGTAAACCCAGCAGGATAGATGCGATAAAAGCGCTGGTTGACTGTGAGATCCCGGTGGTTGGTCATCTGGGGCTTACCCCGCAATCGATCAATTCATTCGGTGGTTATGTTGTTCAGGGCAAAAATGATTTTGATTTTGAGGAGATAATGCAGCAGGCGGAACAGGTACAAGCGGCTGGTGCCTTTATGCTGGTGGTGGAAGGAGTTCCGGAAAAGCTGGGTAAAGATATTACCGAAATGTTAAATATTCCTACCATTGGAATTGGAGCCGGAAGGTTTACCGACGGTCAGGTTCTGGTCTATCACGATTTATTGGGGATGGCAGATCTAAAGCCAAAATTCGTGAAGTATTATGCGTCGCTGGGCAGGGATATTCCCGGCTATATAAAAGCTTATGCTAAAGATGTGAAAGCCAGAAACTTCCCCGAAAAGGAACATATATACGTACCGATAGAGGACGTAAAAGAATAAAATATAGAAGGATATTAGATGAACGATATTTACAAAGCGACAGATGAGATGACAGCTTCTGAGAAGATCCAGGTTGTTAATAATATAAAAACAGATCTGGAAAATAATTTTGTGGTGCTGGGTCAGCTTTTGTCAGAGATAAAAAAGGCTAAGTTGTTCCGTTATAAAGGGTATAAGAATTTCACCGAATTTGTGGAAAATGAGTTCAACTTGAGTGGAACTTTCGTCGGTAAGGTGATCGGTGCTTATGAAATTTTTATAAAAAAGCTGGATGTTGATGAAACATCTGTCAAGAGTATTGGATTAGATAAATTGACCATGATCAAGCCCATGATAAAGGATCTGGATCAGGTTGAAACAGAAGAATGGATCAGGAAGGCGGAGAATGTTTCAGCTTCCGAACTAAGGGAAGAAATAAAGGAAGTGAAACAGAAAACGAAAGAGAAGACCAAAACGATGAAAGAGGTATTGGTGGATCAGTATCTGGAAACTATGGTTACCTTTTTCAATTGCAGCCGGAAGGAACTGAATTTTAAACTGGCTCTTTTTTTTCAGGATGAAGATCTGGAAAAAGTAAAAGAGATAATAGATGAGAAATTGAGGAAGTTTCAGGATACAGAACAGTTATAAGGAGTTTAAAAATATGATTTTGGCGTAAGCAGGCAGGTTTTTATTTTTTCACAACAAGATCATAGGAGATGAAATGAACAAATTAAGGATACTCTGGGTTGATGATGAGATAGAATCTTTGAAAGCTTTTGTTATATTCCTTACGGAAAGGGGATATGATGTTAAAACCGCTTCCAATGGTTCGGATGCAATAGAAATGGCGCTTAACGGCAGATTTGATCTGGTTCTGCTGGATGAAATGATGCCGGGCATGGACGGTTTGACCACTTTGCAGGAACTGAAAAAAATAAATAACTCCCTGCCGATAATTATGGTGACCAAAAGCGAGGAAGAGGGATTGATGGATAATGCTATTGCCGGCAAAATAGCAGATTATCTGATTAAACCAGTCAACCCGAAACAGATCATAATGGCGATTAAAAAGATCTTCGAAACAGATGAGATCCGAAAGAATAGAATTGGCGAAGAGTATGCTAAATTTTCGGCTCAACTGAATCAAAAATTATTCGCAAATCCGGACTGGAAAGAGTGGGTGGAGATCTATAAAGAGATTTGCCAGTGGGATCTGATGATCGATGAATTTAATGATCCGGCTTTATCACAGATGCATTTCCTGGAAAAACTTAACTCCAATACAGAATTTTGTACCTATATTGAGAAAAATTATAAAAACTGGCTGCGAAGTGATGAGCGGCCTAGAATGTCCTTCGATCTGATCGAAGAATATACCATGCCACATATCAGCGCTGATGGACCGGTCTATTTCATTGTTCTGGACTGTATGCGGCTGGATCAATATTATTCGTTAGAACCCTTCCTGAAAGAAATGTTCGATGTAGATCTGAAGATGTACTATTCAATTTTGCCAACTGCCACGCCTTATTCCAGAAACTCGATCTTCAGTGGTCTGTTGCCGATAGATATCGCCAAGGATTTTCCTGATTACTGGGTGGAATCTTCTGATCTGGATAATAGCCGGAACAGGAATGAGCATCAGTTGCTGGAGGCTCATCTGGAAGACCTGGGTTGCAATGTGGATAAAAGCCGATACATCAAGATCTTCAATGTTGATGAGGGTAATTTTGTGTTGAGAAAGGTTGATACCTGGGAGCATGATGAGCTGGTTGTGCTGGTTTACAATTTCCTGGACCTGGTAGCGCATCATCGTTCCAAGAGTCAGGTTCTAAAGGAAGCTATTCCTGATGAAGAGGCTTTAAGGGCTTTCACCAAGCACTGGTTTCTGCATTCAAGTTTCTATGAAACACTGAAATTGATCCAGAAACAGAATGCAACAGTGATCATAACCACAGATCATGGATCTATCCGGGTGAACAGGGCAAGTCAGCTGGTGGGAGATAAATCGACCACAACAACAGTCCGCTATAAGCAAGGCAGGAATCTTACCTGTAGCGATAAAAATGCACTACATGTTAAGGAGCCGGAGGAATTCGGTCTGCCTAAAAGAAGTATTGTTGATAATTATGTTTTTGCCAAGGAAGATTATTACTTTGTCTATCCCAACCTGTTCCATCAGTATATGAAGCAGTATAATGGAACTTTCCAGCATGGTGGAATTTCCATGGAAGAGGTTCTGCTGCCGCTGGCGATCTGTAAACCGAAAAAGTGAACCTTCTTCGCTAAAGCTTCGAAGGTGTGAAAAGTGAAGAGTGAACCCAGTGAAATTTACTGCGTATTTCACAGGTTAAAAAAGTGAACCTTCTTCGCTAAAGCTTCGTGTTAAGGTGTGAAAAGTGAAGAGTGAAAAGTGAAAAGCAAGTGGGATAAGCTGCTGGGTGAAGTTGAATTAAAAACTGAGCAGGATACGATAGAGCTGGCAGAGAAGGTCGCGGATCTGGCGGAAGCAGGTGATGTATTAGCGCTTTATGGTGAACTCGGTGCAGGAAAGACCTTTTTTACTCAGCATTTATGCCGGTTTCTGGAGGTAGAGGATATGGTCAGCAGTCCCAGTTATGTATTGATCAATCTTTATAAGGGAAAAATTCCCATAACCCATGCTGACCTCTATCGTCTTGGTTCCTTTGAAGAAGTTCTGGAGCTGGGATTGGATGAAATGTTCGAAGGCCGGATAACGGTAGTGGAATGGCCGGAGATTGCAGTAGATATGCTGCCGGAAAATACACTTCACATTAAATTTAAGTTTTTAGATAAATTCCGGATAGCCGTGATTTCTTGATAAATAAGATAAATAAAAAGCCCCGTCAATGGATGGGGCTTTTCTTGTATTATTTTTGAATTATTTGATAAAATAAAAAATATTTAAAAGAATAAGGATGATGATCACGATATTACCCCAGAGGATTCTGGTCTTAAGGTCTTCGATCTGGAATCTCTGTTCTTCGATCTTTTTTTCAAGTCTTAACAGCAAATGTTCGATAGTTGCGAATTCATCGGAGAATTTATCGATCTTTTTAACCTTTCGGATATTATCGAAATCTTTAATGAAGTGATTGATCAGATCGAAAAAAGCTTTAATAAGGCCTGAAACAAAAGCATTGCTGCGGGGTTTTTCAAATTTATTTTTCATAGAAGACTCCTGAGAACTATAATTTTATACATTACATTAACTTACAGACTTCAATTCCTTTTCCGGAGATTTTCAAATTTGTCAAGGACAATAATGGGAATTGAAGACAGAATACGGAAGACGGAAGACCGTAGTAGAGCCACAAAGGCTCAAAGGCACTAAGGAGCACGAAGGTTAAAACTGAGAATCGATTGAAATGGTTAACTTGTTAATTAGTTGAAATGGTATTAAGAAACAAATATAGATGATAATCAATAGCCTTTGCTTTGCGTCTTTGCGACCTTTCCAGTAAAAAAAAGCAGCCTCTCCGTGTACTCAGTGATCTCCGTGGTTAAATCTAAAAGCAGCCTTTCTCCGTGTACTCAGTGATCTCCGTGGTTAAATCTGCTGAAGATAAGTCTTCTGATAAAATTCTCAGGACAATTTCGTTGACACAAAAGCGCAATATGAGCATTTATAAAAAGTTAAAAAGAGAGATGGGCACTAAATTTCATTTAGGTTAAATAATTTAAAAATCGAGATTAAAAACAGCTCTAGATCTGCACTTATTTGTGTAAGAGACGGGGCGAAGCTAGAGATTAACAATTAAGGATTAAGCAAATGAAACAGATAATATTAAAAAAAGGTGTTGATCCTGGAATCAGTTCCAGATCCAATCATTTCTCCGGGTACAGTTCTTGTGAGAGTTTTATATTCATGTATCAGTCAGGGAACAGAGGCCGCTACAATTAACAATAGCGGTCAAAATATGATGGGAAAGACAATCAATATCATCAGAAATAAACCCAAAGCTATTCAAAAAGCAATTGAAATTTATAAACAGGATGGAATTCGTGGTTTATATAGTCAGTTCAAATCTGCTACTGGAGGCAATTCTTCTCCAATACCTTTAGGCTATAGTATTGCTGGAATAATTGAGCTAACGGGTAAAGGTATAGACGGGTTTAAAATTGGTGATAAAGTAGCATGCGCTGGTGCTGGTATAGCAAATCATGCTGAATATGTCGTTGTACCTCTCAATCTAATTGTGAAAGTGCCAGATAATGTTGATTTAAAACATGCATCTACTGTTGCACTTGGGGGAATTGCCATACAAGGAATAAGAAGAGGGGATTTTAAAATTGGTGAATATGTTGCTGTGATTGGACTTGGATTTCTGGGGCAACTAACGGTTCAGATGCTAAATGCAAGTGGCTGCCGTGTGATTGCAATGGATATTGATGAGAGGCGCTGTGAGATTGCAAAAAAATATAAAGCCGAGTTTATTTTAAATTCAAAAGAGTATGATAAGATAGAAGAGAAAATCAGCAAAATTACTAATGGATATGGTGTTGACGGTGTAATTTTTACTGCTACATCTGACAATCCTAAGGTGATATCTTCAGCATTTAAAATGTGTAAAAGAAAAGGAAAAGTTATACTTGTTGGTGTTGCTGGAAATGAAATTAACCGGGACGATCTTTATGGAAAAGAATTAGATTTCCTACTTTCCACTTCCTATGGACCTGGTAGATATGATGATAATTATGAAAGAAAAGGTTTTGATTATCCTTATGCTTATGTTCGCTGGACAGAAACTCGTAATATGGAAGAATATCTGAGATTAGTAGCTGAAAATAAAATTGTAATTGATGATTTAATTGGAGAAAATATATCCTATATCTGAAGTAACAAATGCTTATGAAGAATTACAAACTTTACCCAAAAAACCCATTATCGCTCTTTTGAGTATCCCCATAACAAAAAAACAACATCAAATAAAATTGAATTAAAGCCATTCATAAAAAGAGGTAAGGATATTCTTAATGTAGCCATAATTGGAGCAGGAGGATTTGCAAAGGGAATGCATCTTCCAAATATTTTAAGACTAAAAAATAAATATAACATTTATGCTATCTGTGATATTAATTCCTTGAATGCGAAAGAGACTGCAAAGAATTTTGGGGCTAATATTGCTACTACTAATTATAAAGAAATTTTAAAAGATCAGAATGTAGATATTGTAATGATTTGTACAAGACATAACGTACACGCAGAATATTCCATAGAAGCACTTCAGGCAGGAAAAGCAGTCTTCTGCGAAAAACCAATGGCAACTAATATGGAAGAACTTGAAGAATTGTCTAAAGTTATAAGAGATACAAAACAACCTTATATGGTAGGATTCAATCGTAGATTTTCACCTTTTGCAAAAAAAATAAAAGAGCATATAAAAAACAGAATAAATCCAATGATGATTTCCTATCGAATGAATGCCGGGTACATACCTCTCGATGCTTGGCCCTACGAAGATGGTGGAAGAATAATTGGTGAAGGATGCCATATTATTGATTTATTTGCATATTTTACAAATTCTGATATCATTACAATTTCTGTAGATAAAATATCACCTAAAACAAAAGCAATGTCATCTCAAGACAATGTAAGGATAACTGTGAAATATGAAAGTGATGGTTCAATTGCTAATTTGATCTATACGGCTTTAGGAAGTGCTAAATATCCAAAAGAGCATCTTGAAATTTATTGTGATAATAAAATTTATAAAATGACTGATTATAAAAGTTTGGAGATAATTGCTGATACACCGATAACACAAACTCTTAAAGATCCAGATAAGCAATATTTACAAGAACTAGTTGAATTCTATGAGGCTATAAGTGGTATAAAATGTAAAGTTGCCAATTGATTTGGATGATATGATTCAGACAACAAAAGTAACCCTAGTTTCAAATAAATTATTGCGAGCCTTGCAAAAAGATTTTTTAAAGATACTTCCATATATTCTCTCCAGCCAATACTTCAAAGATTAATTAATTTTGTTCTGCTTCCTCTTTATACTGCATATTTAACACCTGCGGATTACGGGAATTTGCAATATATAATGACTTTTGGTATGTTCTTTACAGCAATTGCTGAAATGGGAATAACAACTTCATTTTGGAAATTTAAAATCCTCCTAAGAAAGGATATAATGAAAATTCAATTATAACACATTTGATATTGATCCAAATTTTAATTTCAGCAATATTTTTAGCTACGATATTAATTATTAAGTTTATTCTAACGGTTAATGTTATTAGTTTAATTGTAATTATTTATTTGGTTTCTTAGAATTCTTAATATAATTTATAAGAGTTATCTTATTGTATTACGGTCAAAACATAAATCATTAAAATATCTTATTCTATCTCTATCTATCCTTAACAATTCTTTGACTTTACTTTTTATTATAATCATGATAGTTAAATTTAATCTTAATTATAGGGGTATAATATATAGTTACTTTAATAGTAAGTTTTATTAGTGCTGTTTATTCGATATTTTGTTTATATAAATATAGAGATAAATTTAATGTTAAAATTGGAAGGGAAATGATAAAATTATGGTTGGCCAATTATGGTGGGGAATATATTTGCCATTATAACAACTTTGTCTGATAGGTTCTTTCTAAAAAATTTATCCACAGATGCTATTTTAGGACAATACTCATTTGGATACAAATTTGGTGATCTGATTATAGCAATTTTATTGCCAACCTTTTTTCTTAGCTTGAATCCGATAAGATGGGAGATCTTTGATCGGGAAGATGGAAAGTTGATATTTGAAAAATTAACAGGATAATAATAACATTTTTCCCCATAATAATGGTTGGTATTATAATAATCTCTATTTATGTTGCAAAAATTGTCATAATGGATCAAGAATATGTGGTTGGCTTAAATATAATGCCAATTATTGCTGCATCAAATCTATTTTATCTTTTTATTATTTTAATGCTATGGGGATGCTATTCAAAAATAAAACTAAATATATTACTATAGTTCTATTAACATCATCTATTGTAAACCTAGTATTAAATTATATTTTAATACCAAGATATAATATGTATGGAGCTGCAATTGCAACTTTCTCAAGCTATATTATAATGTTCATAATGGGAAGATTTTTTAGTCAAAAATTTTATTGTATTCAACGAAAATTAATTAGAGAAAATATTTTAATATTCTTTATTATATTGTTAATGGTGTTTACAATTATATTTAAATTAAGTGAAATTTCTAATTTCTATTATTTCGGGTTACTAATATTGTTTAGTATGTTATACATCGCATTTGTACTTTTATTTAAATTTGTTAAGATTTCTGAATACAAATATATATTGGAAAAATTAATTAAATGATAAAAAAAATAATTAGTAGATTAGAAAAATTTACTATAGAATATGGAAAAAATGTAATATAAAAAATTGTTAACCAAGAAAAAAATTGTATCTCAAATTTTAACAAATCGGAATATTAATAATATAAATAAGGTTAAAATAGTAATCGAACGTAATGAGTATAAAATTTTCGGAACCAAAATATATTTAACCAATATAAACTGGCACAAAGATTATAAATCCGGTTTTGAGTATCCGGTAAAACGATTTGACAAAATAAAAATATCCAGATGGTTTGATAAAGGAATTGATGTAAAATTTCCTTGGGAGTTATCCCGCTTCTATTTAGCGATAGGATTAGCTCAAAATTTTTCAATGACCAAAGATATAAAATACTATATAAGGTTCAAGGAAATTAAAATTGATTGATTGCCAAGAATCCCTTCTGTCATGGAGTAAACTGGTATTGTACGATGGAAGGTAATACGGGCAATAAACTGATAGTTTCTGCTAATATCTTTAATGAAATTTTTGATTAAGATGTTAATTTTGTCAGATCATTCACAAAATCATTATTGCAGCATGCAGAATTTATATCTACATTTCCAGAGATCTATCCTGGCAAACATACAACCAACCATACTTCAGCTAATTATACCGGATTATTATTTTTGGCGTTAACCTTAAAGGATTATAAAAAAGCTGATAAATGGTTAAAACAGTCCATATAAATGGTTTAGAAGAATGTATCATTTATCAGACTTATAAAGATGGCGTGAATTTTGAAGCTTCTATACCATATCATCGCTTAACAGTTGAAATGTTTGCTTACTCAACCATTGCATTGAAAGTAAAGAAAAGGGATTTTTCGGATAATTATTATAAATCACTTTTTAGAATGTTTGAATATTCCGCAGCTTACATGGATCATAAAGGGAACGCACCTCAAGCAGATAATGATAGTGGAAGAATATTGATATTCCATAAATCTGATGAACAAGACCATTCATATCTTTTAGACCTTGGTGAGCTATTTAATTCTAAACTTGTCTAATAAATGTAAAAAAAGAAATCTAAGTTTCACAAAATGGTTGCCTGAAGTTGAAAAAATAAACCAGAAAATTTAGGATTGTACCCAAGAAAAACAGATGCTTCTTTGTCATTCAGTGATGGCGGGGCTTATTTTTTGAAGAACAATACTCCTCAATGTTAATCAGCTGTTACCCTATTGGTCTTAATGGTAGGGGTGGGCATAATCATTTCGATACAGGTGGTTATAGCTTATCTTATAATGGAAAACAAGTTATTGTGGATTCAGGAACATACGCATATACACACGGGATATTAAGGAGCGAAATAGATTTAGAAGTTATCATCATCATAATGTACTGATTCGTGAAGATGAGAATACTGATTTGAAACAATTCAGATCAAATCTGGAAACTAGACCCTATATTTAAAACTGATATTTTAAATTTTAATAATAACTTCCTTAAAATTAAAATTGAACATATAAAAAGTAAAAAGATCAAATTTAGATCATTTACTATCTCTGATTCAGGTGAAGATTACGATGAAGCTCCAGGAAATTTACACGTCCAGAATCCATCTACATCCTGAAATTGTTAAAATATGTTAATAATACTGTAACAGTTAATGATACTATTAGAATCACAGGAATTAATGAAATCAACATAAGTGATTATGAATACCTCTGGATATGATAAGAAGAAACCAGCAAAGTAATTGATTTTCATGGAAAAGATTTAATCAATATTAATATAAAAGTCCTATAATGATATACTGAGAGGTAAAAGAGGATTTGTGAATATTTTACATGTTGTTAGAGATGTTTATCCATCCAGAATGGATATACAATTCGTACTTCTCGATAATTGAAAAGATCAGTAACCACAAAATAGTTGTTGCTGGAGGTTTAATTGGGAGGAAGTATTCTAAAGACTATCAATTTAAAACATTTTATTCAGGCGTAAGATATGTTAATCTGATGAATTCAAGTTGGGAGAAAAACTCCTAAGGAGTATCGATAAAAATACCCAAGCTCAGGTTGATCTTCCATTATCTTTTGTATTAATAAATTCGCTTTTGATCATGAGCAGGCTCAATATAAGGAAATTTGATCTGATTCACGGTCACTCAACTTTCTTGAATGGACTTTCAGCACTGATGATTGCAAAATTATAGCACAAAGTTTATTTATGATATCCATGCATTGGATATCGATAGACATAATAAGAAGACATTATTGACAAATTTTAGAGTACCAAATAACAAAAGTACTAATCAAATATTCAGATCAAATCATTGTTATTGATGAGGGGATTACGAAAAAGTATAATCAAAGATTTCCCTGCTGTCGAGGATAAGCTTAATGTTGCAGAGAATGGTGTAGACACAGACTTGTTCACAGTGTTCAATACTAGAGAAAATAAGGCAATCTTAGCCATAGGGGTTGACGATTCAAAAAAAATTGAGAATTTCAATTTTATTGAAGATAATCTATCCAGTATCCTGAAATTTTTCCAGAGTCGAAAGTATATGTATTCGACAATAATTCACATTCAAAGAAAATGATAGGGTGATCTATCTGAAAAATTGAGTATAAATTAATGCCTAAAGATATAACAAATTAGACCTGTTTATCCTGCCCAGAATAAAAAACGAGCAAACTGAAACTGTAACACCATTAAAAATACTTGAGTTAATGGGTTGTGGGGTATTGACATTGGTTGCTGATGTGGAGTTTGAAACAGCCTGTATCAAGGAAGCTGAAACAGGCTATATTTTCAATCCAAATAAAACTGAAGATTTTGTCCTAAAATTAAAATTGATATCTAAGCTTTCAGTAAAAGAAAAGCAAAAATACAAAGAAATGCCAGAGAATGGGTACGTAAACAAAGATCATGGGAAAAAACTGCAGGGGTTTATGAAAGATGCTATTCTAAATTTTCGAAGCAATAATACTATTTCAGTTTGTATCCCAACATTTAACAGGCTTGAGTCTCTGAAAATTGTCTTCATGGTGTTTTTGACCAGACCTTATCGCTTGACAAGATCATATGTATAATCAGGATACAGATATTATAACTCGAGATTACCTGCAAAGATTAAACCATAATGAACTTCGATTATTTACTGTAGCTCAAGCTGGGCATATCCCTCCTTACCAAAAAGGAATAGATGTTTGTGATACAGAATTGATCGCATTTATCGATGATGATGCTGTTCCAGAAGAAAATTGGATAGAAAATATTTATAAAACATTTGCACCTTGAAAATAATGATTTGATACTGGGTGGCGGCGGACGTGTAAGAAATTTTGTTTCAGGACAGGAGATCATTAAGAAAAAAGCAAAATTCCATTTAAAATTTCTTCTTGGGGAAAACTAATTAGTAATACACTGGCGGAATTAACTTCTAATAAGATATTTCGTGTTAAATCATGTTTTGAAGGAAATTGCAGTTTCAGGAAAGAACATATCCAGAGCAGGAAGATAGATCTTCGTTTAAATGAAGGTGCTGCCAATCATTTTGGTCTGGATCTAGTTAATATTGTTGAATCAACAGGCGCTGTGGTCTTCTATAATCAGAATATTGTAATTAAACATTTTCCTCAACCTAGATCGATAAGTACAGAAAGAGCTTTAATATAAAGAATAACAAGATCGCAGTTTTCAATAAAACTCTTATGCTTAAGAAGATACTACCCAGATTTAAGTTCTATCTATATGTCATATACTCAATTTTGATTGGTGATTCTAATATGTTCGGTATTATTTCTGGGATCTATTACATAATAAAGTCTAGAATAAGTATTAGTAAGATGTGTTTTCTAGTATGAATAATTTATTGATAAGTTCACTCATACCAGTGAGTAAAGCTAGTTGAAAAAGATCTTATTTCTCCAGCCACTTGTCCCTCATTACAGAATAAGTTTCTTCGATAAAATCTCCGAAAAATACGATATAAAGATTTTAACTTTTAAAAAGGATAATACACTCAGTTTACCAAAGAGAAATTACATTGAAGGCGTAAGCTCCATTTCAATTGGTAGAGTGGAATGTTCATTCCTTTATAAAAAGATTAAAGAGTTTACTCCAAGCATAATCGTTACATATGGTGAAGTTAAACAATTATCAAATCTATTTCTATTATTCTTCAGGAAATCACTTAATTATAAATTGATCTACTGGTCACATGGGTTTAGAAACAGCAAGTTAAATTTAGCAGATCAAATCAGATTGATAGAGTTAAAACTATCTGATGGAGTATTATTCTATACTAAAAAAGGAAAAGATACAGCATTTGAGAAATACAATGTTAGAAATTCATTTCATTTAAATAACACTTTAGATTTAGTTGAAATTGAAAAAAATAGATCTGATCAATCAGCTGAGACAATTAAACGAAAATATGGGATACACACAAAAAAATTAATGGTATATTTATCTCAAGATTTACTAAAAATAAAGCGCCCGAATTATTAAAGGAGATAATGCAGGAAGTACATAAAAAGAACAAAAATATTGGGTTCATAATTATCGGAGACGGGAAATTTAAGCCTGATTTCTCAAACTTTGATTTCATTTATGATTTTGAACAAGTTTACGATTTCAAGAAAAAAAGTGAACTGTTAAAAATCGGAGATTTTGCCCTAATGCCAAGATGGATCGGGCTAAGTATTGTTGAATGTTTTATGTATGCATTGCCTATGTTTACTCTAACAAAGGAGTTAAAAAATATTGAGCATAGTGTAGAATATAATTATTTAAATCATGAATACAATGGCTTTATCGCAAACAGTAAAGAAGAGTTAATAAAAGTATTAGCTGAGATTGACAAAACATCCTTAAGAAAAATGGGACAAAATGCAATTGATTATACTAGAGAGAATTTTGAAAAAATGGATAGCATGATTGATAACTTTGTAAAAGGAATAGAAACTAAATAATGAACATTCTTCAGATCCATAATTTCTATCAGACATGGCGGAGAAGCAATTGTCCCGCAAGCAGAAAAGGATTTGTTAACAAAACATGGCCACAATGTTTTCCAACTCACTGCTGATAATGCGGATATTCATAGATTCCTGCTTGAAAAAAAGGTTTTTTCCCGCAAGTTGCATCAATTCCTGAAGGATTATACTATTGATGTGGCCCATATTCACAATGTTTTTCACATAATAGGAGCCGATGTTTATAAGATTCTATCTGAACAGGACATACCGATTGTTCAGACTTTGCATAATTTCAGATTTCTCTGTCCCAACGGACTGTTCCTTGATAATCAATCAGAGATCTGTGAGTTATGCGAAAATGGTGATCTCATCCATTCGGTAAAAAAAAATGTTATCATAATAGTCTTGTTAAATCTAGATTCGCGGCGACAAAGTGCGGCTTGGCGTGGAGGCTCCTCGCGAGGTTCCAGTCCACCGACGCGAAGTTTACGATGCGATTCAGCGAAGTTTGGAATCGGGTGACGCGCCGGTCGAGTCCTAGGGTCTCAATTCGTGCCGCTCTATTGCACCGTTTCTTCTCATTCCCCATCTGCCAAGTGTCCCGATTTTCGGACCACGCAATGAGGCTTTGCTGGGGAAGGAAGGGTTCGAGAAGGTGAACCCTTGACGAACGTGTGCCCTCTTGGTTACAAACCCGCCTTGCCTTGGTGATGTGGCGGCCTCGTTTCGCACACGCTTCCAAACCGGCATCCGGCCCCTTCGTCTAGCGGTCTAGGACACCGCCCTTTCACGGCGGCAGCACGGGTTCGAGTCCCGTAGGGGTCATGGCGTTTCCTTTATAAAGGAAACGCCTTTTTTTTTGGAAAGTTGCCATAGCTCGCCGGGGCAACCGCGTGTGGTCAAAAAACTAAAATGAACACTCTGGGCGACAATTCACGGGATCGGATTGCCTGACAATCGCGGAATTTCGATCGAATCGGATGCCTACTTTCGACAGCGATGGTCGAAAACCGGGTCAAATCCCCGGATGAGCGCAGCAGTCTCGACCCCGATTGTTACTGATCGGTGTTGTGACTTAGCGAGAGATTGCCGAGTTCAAGCCGCGCGTCGATACGAACGAAGCAGGCCACCGAGAGTTTCGGTCGTTTCGATCTTGGCGTTCATGTCTGGCGGATGTTCCATTGGCACGATCAACTCGTTGCCTAAACCCTGATGAGGACGACCCAAGTGATAATGATCAAGGTACTGCCGAATTGCATTGCGAGTCGCCTTTTCGCCGAAAAGTATTAGTCGATGTAGGCACTCGGATTTTAGGGATCCGAAAAAACGCTCGAGATGTGCATTCATGTTGAGCGCTCGCGGCGGCAATCGAACTGGCTTAATCCCTTCGTCGCTTAGCAGTCGACGAAACGACTTACTAAACTTGGTGTCACGGTCCATGATCAGAGATCGTTTTCCGTTGAGAAGTCCATCTTCATGATTGGTCAACTCACGGGCCATGTTTGCTTCACCCATGCCTCGTGCGGACTGGTTGTGCAACCGGCGAAGTGAACTCGGCGAGTCTTCAGTTCCATGACGAAGAGCAGATAGAAAGTGACGAGGCCATTCTTTGTCCAGACTTCCACGGTGGTGAAGTCGATCGCAGCCATCACGTCCCAATGCGCTTTCAGTCACGCTGGCAGCCTTCGCGGTCGGTCTTCCGCCGGCTATCGGCGCGTTTGCCGCTGGCCTGATCTTCAACGGGAATCGTTGGTCGCATCAGATCGACGCCTTGGTGCTGCCATTTCGCGAAACGTTCGCTGCGATCTTCTTCGTTGGCGATTGCCGTTGGATCACTCGTGCTCACACCGACGTTGATGAAGATTGGACTACGGCTGCTTCAATCAGATTCTGATGAAGTATCGGGTGAAAATCTGAATGTTTCCCCCCCCCCCTTCCCTCCTGCCAGATCATCATGGACTACCGAAATGGTCGTTTCGTGGATGCCTTTGGGAACTCGGATGGTCGCATCGGAGTTTCCCAATGTTGAACCGTTATGCAACCAAGCTGAAGCCCCTCCAGAGCTTGGCGATGGCCAAAGCTATTACGCAAAGATGGTGCAACTGGGACAGTCATCAAGTCGAGCTCGCGTGGGGATCGTAGCTTTTATCTCAGAGTGAGCGTGACAATCTAGGAAGTCGAGATCTGATCGTCGCGACGCGGTCGACTAAAACATCATGGCCCGGCCGGTTTTCGCTTGAGCACAATCAGCAACATTCCGATGCCCAACAATCCGCTGACCGCTGAACCGGCAAGCACTCCCATTTTCGCGGTGTTCAGACCAGTATCTCCAAAGGCAAGAGCGTCGATAAATAACGCCATCGTGAATCCAATCCCAGCCAAGAAAGAACCCGCAATGACAAGCGGCCAATCCAGTCCTCGCGGCAGTTCGGCGATTCCAAGTCGAACAGCGATCCAGCTAAATCCAACGATCCCCAGTGGCTTACCGACGATCAAACCCAAAGCAACCGCGATGGCGACGGAATCGTTGAGACTAGAAAGCTCCAGTGGAACGCCAGCATTAGCCAACGCGAAAATCGGCATGATGAAGAAACTGCTGTACCGTAAATCCGATCTTGGATTTCCAGAATGCTTCGTACGAGTCTGCTAACGGCGAGTTCGCGATAACCAGCGCCGCAAGGGCACAACCGAGCAACAGGACTCCACTTGATGATTCAATTTTCAAGAAACGCGATAGCGGAGACACCAACCGATCAATTGGCTGGGATGGCAGCCGAAGTGAATCGTCGGTTTCAATAGCGTTGTTCATTTTTTCCCGCGCCGCTTGCGTAAGCATCTAAATGATTGCATGTGTTCTAGCAACGACTATGCGTCTCTGTGCGGCCGCCCTGACAATCAAGTATTCCCGGACGTCAAGAGGGAGACAATTTAATAATAATTGATCGTCTGCTTGGAAATACTGGCGCGTCTAAAGCTGATTTCTCCCCTTTGATTGAGCACGAACGCAACTCATCGAGATGGGGTGATCTGCATTGAACGAGACTCGGCACTAGGAGGCATGTTCGCGAATGGCGACGACCGCTGGATGTTTGAGTTTTCGCTCCACCGAGACAGCGTAAAAGCGTTCTTTGACGCCTTCGGCCACTCCGACCTCACGCAAGCCGTAGATTGCTGTGACGTCATCTTGAATGCTGACAGGGATGGCAAACAAACCCAAACCCTGCCGACCGGCGATTTTCAACATCGCGCTGTCCGCGAACTCGCCCTTCACGATGGGCGTCAGGCTTAGGTCGCTGAACCACTGATCCATCGCCCGGCGCAATACACTCGTCTCCATTGGAAAAAGAAAAGGTGCACCATCGAGTGAACCGGGAAAGCCCCGTCGATACTTTTTGGCGAGCTCTTTCGTGCCCATGATCACGACGCCTGACTCACCGAGCCGGTGCGAGTAAGCCTGAACCTTGTACAACGGGTCGAGAGAGGTGTCAGTTAGAATGACATCGAGCTTGTGAATGGCAAGCTCGGAGACGAGCTGTGGCATGTCCGCCTCCCTGGCAGACGAGTCGGACAGGGACGTCCAATTCGAGAGCGGGCTGCAACAACCGAAACGCCACCAGCTTCGGCATGACATCGCGAATGCCGACACGCAACTCCTGTGGTTTTCCATCCGGCCTGCCCTTGACCCGTTCCATCAGTTCGCGACCCGTCGAGAAAATCTCGGACGCATATTCGGCGACCTCTTCGCCCATCTCGGTCAGCACCAGGCCACGGCCTTTTTTCTGCAGCAATTTGACTCCCAGCGACCGCTCCAGTTGCTTTACCTGGACGCTGACACTGGCAGGTGTCACGTGCAGGATCTCGCTCGCCTGCTGGACGCTTCCTTCGCGAGCAACCAACCAGAAATTAAGAAGATGGTGGTAATTCAGCCAATCCACGAGGCCCCTCACTGTTAAGTATTTCTAAAGCTTTTGCATGCTTGTTTCAACTAATCCTAATCGAGTGGCGCGCCTATAGTCAATTGAACGGAACGAATTCGCACGCTCAATTCAACCACTCACTTTGGGAGAACAAGATGCAATTGAACATTCGCTTCAGCGGTGGCAAGCGTACCGATTTCGGCGATCACGATTACGAACAGGTCCTGGCACGTTCGCTGGAGCGTTTCCAGCACCGATTGAAGCAGGTCTACCTGTACGTGGAGGACATCAACGGTCCTCGGGGCGGTATCGACAAGCAATGCCGTTGCGTTTTGCATCTGCGACGCATGCCTCCGATCGTGATTCAAGATCAGGACGAGAGCATGAGTGCCTTACTTTATCGCGTTGCCAACCGTGCTTCGTACGCCTTAAGTCAGAAGGTCGACCGCACCGAGAAGCGAAGCAAGCAAGGCCGAAAAAGAGAGACGGTTTCCACGATGGAGGCCGAGTATTGAGGTTCTTGAGATTTGAATTCGATTGGCGAGAAACACACGACGATGACTCGCCAAGTCACAAGGCACGGCTCTGAGCTTAAAGTGAGTATCAGGTGGTAGCAATGAGCTGGAGAATACGAAGGTGCCGTCATTGCGTGAACGGTTTGCGGCCCGTCCGCATCCAATATCTGCCAGATTATCATGCCGGCGAAAAAGGATGCCATTACTCTACGAATCGCCTTCGCCAACCGAGAGCCGACACTAATCCGCACTCTTGGTGGACAGCATCGCGCCGACACAGAGCCAGCGACTCTTGCCCGTGCGAATCTGATTCAATCCAAACTGGTCGATCAGGCTGATTTGCTCGGAATGATCCTGAGGATCCAGTTCGTAGACCACGAAACAACACTCGATGATGGGACCATTCAACGTCTCGATTTTGTCCGCGAACGGAGCTTTGAAGGCGCTGAAAGACTACTGATAAGAAAAACGCCAGCCACACACGTGACTGGCGATGACTTGTTTACAAGAAGCTGGCCGCGATCTAGTTCTTTTTCTTCTTCTCCGGTGGCAGGATGACTGCGTCGATCACATGGATCACGCCGTTGGAGCTCTTAACGTCGGTCTTGACCACGTTCGCCTGGTTCACCTTGACCTTTCCATCGGCGACCTTGATCCGAATGTTCTGACCTTGGGCTGTCTTCGCCTTCTTGAGCTTCACAACGTCCTTCGCCATGACGGCACCTGGAACGACGTGATACTTCAGAATTCCGATGAGCTTGTCTTTGTTCTCCGGCTTCAATAGATCCTCGAGCGTCCCTTCGGGCAACTTGCCGAAAGCCTCGTCCGTGGGAGCAAAGACGGTGAAGGGTCCATCACCTGAGAGCGTTTCAACCAGGTCAGCCGCTTTGACCGCGGCCACGAGCGTCTTGAAGCCATCAATCTTGATTGCGTTTTCTACGATCGTCTTGTCGCAGGTACCGCATCCGGCTTGAACGTCTTTGACAGCGAAAGAAACGGCAACGAGGGCCACGATCGCGAGCAGGCTGGTCCTTTTCATCTTTTCATGCCTTCTAAGAGTGAGTTTGTGTTTGTTTGCCGCCAGGATGAGCACTTTTTTGCGGCGGCGATGAGCATCCGCGAGGATGTACTCGAATATCGATGAGCACTGACATCATCCTTACCGACGGCTGCCCTGCAGCCAGGGAAACTGCCGCTGAGTTCCCAATTTTATCAGAATAAACTCAGACGGTGATTCTTCACGCAATCTGCTCCGCTTCTTTGCTTCGATCGAATCGTCAACTTCTCATTTGTCACCCCTTTCTTAATGATTTCTGCCCCAAACAAGGGATTTGAGCGAACCGGCCGTTCAATGCGGTCGGTTTCGCCACAGTTACCGACGCAGTACCATGCAGTTGGTAAACAGATCGGGCGCGGCTTCTACATCACAGAGGAGATTCTGATGGCAGACGCGGAACACACCACAAACTGGCCCGACTTAGCGATCGGCCTCTACGACCGTCTCACCGGTAGGAATGCCGAGATCACGTACGACTTTGAAGACATGCATGTAAAGATCCCCAGCGGGACGGGCCCGAACGCCGAGCACGCGGAGTGGATCCTCTCCGGCACAATGAAGATTCGCACACGCGACACGGGTTCGGCCCCAAACTAACAGTGACCGGTCGGCTCGAAGGGACGCTGTTCGGTCGGCCGGTCGAATTGGAAGCCTCTGGACGCGAGTTACTGCTGCGGATTCCCAACCTCAGATCGGCATGGCGACTGCGCCGCAGCGCATCTTGTGGCATGCTCCCGCTCCTGCGTTCGCTGCACGCACACGGTATCGCTCTGCGAGTACGCGTCGGTTCTCGCCTGACGGTGGAGGTCTTGCCCAAACCCAGTTTCGGCCTCCGCCTGCTCGTGCCCTCCCTGAACCTAGCACCCCGGGAGAAAACAGCCTGAGTACGCAAATCGATCAAGCAGCCGAAATACTTGTCACCGGGGCGACGGGATATGTAGGGGGACGTCTCGTTCCAGCACTCCTCGAACGCGGGTACCGAGTCCGCTGTGTTGTGCGTGAGCCTCGCAAGCTCGAAGAGCGGATTTGGCGTTCCGACCCTCGCGTGACGGTCATCAGAAGTGATCTGTCGAACCCGCCAGAACTTGCCACACAGATACAGGGCTGTGCTGCGGCTTATTACCTGATTCACTCCATGGTGGCCTCGGGGCGGGACTTCGCAGAGCGCGACTCCGAGCTTGCCAGGCACTTCGCGGCGGCGGCCGCAGCAGCCCACATCGGTCGTATCATCTATCTCGGGGGATTGGGTGAACTCGGTAAGGGGCTGAGCGAACATCTGCGATCACGCCGCGATACGGAAGAGGCTCTGGCGTCGAGTGGGATACCGGTGACGACCTTGCGGGCGGCAATGATCATCGGCTCTGGTTCGGCCTCGTTTGAGATTTTGCGGTACCTGGTGGAACGCCTTCCTGTAATGATCACGCCCCGCTGGGTGCAGACCGAATCTCAGCCGATTGGAATCGACGACGTGTTGTTTTGGTTAGTCGAATCTCTCCACGTTCCCGAAACCAGCGGTCGACATCTGGAGATTGGCGGACCTGACGTGCTCTCCTATCGCGAACTCATGCAAATGATGGCTGAAGAGCTAGAACTTCGAAAGCGGTTGATTATCGGCGTCCCCGTGCTGACTCCAAGACTGAGTTCTGGGTGGATTAGCCTGATTACCCCCGTCACCTACCGCATCGCTCGCCCGCTCGCGGACGGTCTGCGTAATCGTGTTGTTGTGCGCGACGCGGCTGCACAGCAACTGATGCCTCATGAGCCTCTCACAACTCGTGAGGCTATTCGACGGGCGATATCGACAACTCGCCAGGGTGATGTACCGACACGCTGGTCCGCTGCCGGCCCCATCCCGGGCGACCCAGATTGGGCCGGGGGGAAGGTCTTTGTTGACCAGAGGTCGATCGAAATCAAAGCGACGCCCTCTTCGGTATTTGCGGCCGTCTGTCGCGTTGGAGGCGGCCACGGTTGGTATGCGGGGGACATCCTGTGGAGGATTCGCGGTTGGATGGATCAACTCGTGGGCGGTCCAGGGCTTCGGCGGGGCCGCAGGGATCCGGAGAAAGTGGAATTCGGCGAAGCCCTCGACTTCTGGCGCGTGGTCGGCCTCGAACGTGGCAAACTGTTGTTGCTCCACGCGGAAATGAAGTTGCCTGGGACCGCTCAGCTGGAATTCCTGATGGAACCTGTCGGAGACCAGGTTCCTACACGTCTCACGATGACGGCACGTTTCCGCCCCAAAGGACTGCTCGGTATCCTGTACTGGTATGCCGTCGTGCCTTTACACCATTTTGTCTTCGGTGGCATGTTGAACGGCATCAAGCGTGCGGCTGAGTCGAGCCAAGATCCGCAAGACGCCGAACAATTCGACACGCGCGAGGCAAGTCGCGAAGCGGATCAAGCCGGGGCCCGAGGATGAATGACCGCCGACTGCGAATCTAACCTCTCGCCAGATTGCGGCACGTCTGCTCCAGATGTTCTCGCGAAATGTCCACCGGAACATACGCGTCGACTGCATGCAAATGGTCGAGCAGCACACGTGTTTTCACACTACCGCCCCTGCTGTTCGGCGTCAATTAGTTCGGCCCTTTAGCGACAATTAGAAGGACCGTTGAAAAAATGGTTTTTCCTACGGTTTGGATCCATCCTCGGAACGGGTTGATTTGGGTTGTTTCTTCTTGGCTTCCTCGAGTCGGTAGCTGGGGATGTTGAGTTCGATGATCACCGAGTGATGGATCAGGCGGTCGATCGCCGCTGCGGTTGTCATCGGGTCCTTGAAGATCTGCTCCCATTTTGAGAACGGTAGGTTCGCTCGTCACCAGCACACTGCCGCGTTCGTATCGTTCCGCCAACAACGTGAACAGCACCTCCATCTCCTCGCGGCTCTGTTGGACGTAGCCCAGGTCGTCGATGATCAGCGCCTCGAACTTGTTGAGCTTCTTGATCAGACGTTCCAGTCGAAGATCTCGCTTCGCTCGCAACAACTCCTGCACCAACATCTGGCAAGTCGAGAAGCACACCGATCGACCTTGCTGGATCAATTGTTCGCCCAGTGCCGATAGCAGCGTGACTCTTTCCCGAACCGGGTTTCCCGAAAATCAACACAGTTGTCCTGACGATTCAAGAAGTCCCCGCTGCGAAGCGTCTCGAATTGCTGCGTGACATGCAGCGGCAGC
The DNA here is from genome assembly GCA_942491655.1 of Cloacimonadaceae bacterium (SeqCode). Lineage (GTDB taxonomy): Bacteria > Cloacimonadota > Cloacimonadia > Cloacimonadales > TCS61 > SDB. The sequence continues at coordinate 2,798 of CALOBL010000009.1, read as the reverse complement.
CGAGACCATTCGAACTGATCCCATGTCTTGCCCGCCAGCAGATTGGCATTGCGCATCAAGCGAACGATGCGACTCTGGTGTCGCGCCTGGCATTCCTTCTCCACCAGGTCCGCCAGGAACTGAGTGTGCGTCCAGTGCTCGCGTGCCGCTTGTTCGGCCGTCGACTGCTGGTTCTCGCGGAACGTCGGAAGCCGCAGTTCCTTCAGTTGATCCGGCAGCTTCGACGTATCGATCGTAGGCGGCAAGTCCGTCACCGGCTTGGTCGCTTTGGTCGTCCGAGTTTTGCCAGTTGACGAGATCGGTTTTCTTGGTCATCGTACACATCCTTGTGTTGAAGTAGAGAATCGAACGTGAGAAAGATCGGGAGCATCAACGTTGACGTCCGTCGGAGCGGGAAGCTGCTGTTGGCTGCGAACGACTTCCAGACATGTCGTCGGCTTTGATCGCCTTGCCTTCGGCCAGGAACCATCGCAGTGTATCGTCGACCAGATCCAGGCCTTCGTGCTTGGCGGCATGCAACAGCTTGAGGTACTGCTTGACGGCTGACGCCTCGCTCGTGGACTGTCGCAACTGATCATAGGCCATGCGGAATCGCGTGGTGGGGTACATGTGATTCACGTACTTGTAGTTGAGGAACGCTCCCGGCTTCCGCACCAGCGAGTCGATCACGTGGCGAAAGTCGATCGCTTCCCTCCCACAGCCGAACTGCCTTGGCATACGCTCCAGGCATCCATTGCGGTACCAGAGTTCAAGATGGTCCTGGTGAATCCGCACTTCCAGGTGCAAGCCGATGTACTTGCTGCTTACCGAGTACGCATTGCGTTTCACGCGAATGACACTATCGGACTTGACCGTCACCAGCACCGACGTGCACGTGCTGCGTCGTTGCGGCGGCAGCGGACTCAAGCACCGCGACTTCTTCGACGAACCGTTGCTCGGCGCGATCGGCGTTGCGGCGCGAGTCAACTGACGCACGAACGTCATGTAGTCGTCCGCTGTCGGCGAAGTCGCGACTTCCACGCAGTCGCAACGCTTGGTCGAGCGCATCCTTGAAGTGACCGTGCGACGACTCGACGTCTCCGTTCTCATGCGGCTTGCGAACATTGATGCGATGTCCTTTGACTCCGTAGTGCCCGAGCAGGCCACGGTACGCGGTCGCGAATTCCTTGTCGTCTGACAGGTTGTTCACCGCGGCCGACAGGCTGTCACTGCGAACGCGACGAGGAACACCCCCGCCAGATGCAGGGCGTCCTGCAGTCCCGCCGAGAGAGCCTCGAAGGATTCCGAATGACAGAGGTGAACGTACTCCCAATTCGAGTAGGTGAAGACCGCATGGAACAGCATGTGGTCAAAGGCTTTGCCGCCCACCGTAATCTTTAGCGAATTCATCACCACGAAGTCGAACGCCAGTACATCTCCCGGGTGATGATCTTGCGGAAACTTCACCTCCTGCTCGACTCCATGTTGGAGCTTCCAGCTCTGGATGCGTCGCTCGAGCGAACGGCGGATCGAGTCGGTGACACGTGGCTCACCTTCGGGCGGATTGTATTTCTGCTTGAGCCAATCCAGAATCGCGTACGGCTTGAGCTGCGAATCTTGTTGAAGCAGCTCTTCGATCTCGCTCCAGAACTCCGCCAGCGGATCCGGACGTGTGCGGTACGTGCGCTCGGCGTTCGATCTGGCTCGGCAACTGATCCGCATCGCGGTACTTGCGAACCGTCTTCTCACTCATCTTCAACCTCCTTGCAACACTCGCCACCGATTCGCCTTCGCGCAGTAACCGATACAACTTGCTCGCTCTAACGTCCGTGATCATTGGCTGGCATCCCTTGCAATTGAGTTGCAAGTTAAGCTGCCACGCGGTGCCGACTTTGGGAACGAGGCATACCGAATCACCAGCAATGCTATCAATGCCTTGGCCGCTGCCTCGTCCCTTCTAATTGACGCTCACACGCAGCCAAAACCCGCGGCAATCGCCTTCGATTTCAGCCGTGGCAAGCATCATTCAAGAGCCACTCATGATTGCTAGCGACTCGCCAAACTCGCCCCTTCTAATTGACGCAAGCGGCCGAAGTTGACGCTAAACAGCTATACTCGATAAGCATCACACCAGGTCCGATTTGCCCAATGACACTGCGCGCATACCTCTTCATGATGGCCAGCTCCGTTCGGGTCCAATCATACTCGTCAAGATCACAGATCTGATCGAACAGCTGTGAGCCCCGCTCGTCGTAGAAGTAGTTACAGGAGAGCGTTTTGGGAGACTGTCGAAGACCTAACAGAACCTCATGTTCTCCCGCCCTCAAACGCCAGCGGTGCTCCAACAATCTGAGACAATCGAAGTTTCACTCATCCCGTTTCTTCGTTGCGCCCTACGATTACTTTTTCAAGATCTGTCAAATCTTGAATACGGCTCTGGCTCTGAATCGGAAGCTTCTTGAAGGCCGATCAGGATCGCACCAGCACCGGTGATTGGCCGCATGGCTAAGGGTCCTAAGACGAAGATCGCAAACGATGTCATGATTTTGCCCCTTGCCCCGCAAACAGCAAACAGCCGAAGGACAGTATCGACGGCACCCAAATGCCGACAAACAGCCCTTCCTCCCGTTGACCGTTGAACCAGAGTCCAACTGAAAACAGGAACGACACGAAGGCTCCCAGGACAACCAGTCCTTTACCCATCGTTTGTTTCTTCATCTTTTCTCCAATCCAAGATCGTAAATTAGTTCAATATTGTTCAATCACTGGCAAGTGCACAAACATTGCTCTATCACGATTTCTCATGCGCCCAACTGCGT
>CALOBL010000008.1:0-41950 GCA_942491655.1 Cloacimonadaceae bacterium (SeqCode) | reverse complement strand
CTGATGCTTGTAAGCGTGTCGTCTGTTTATTTGGTAATTTACTTTTATCTGATCCGGCAGCTACCAGATTCAGAGTTTGGCTAACATTGCCAGGCGTCCCTTGCCATTATGCCTATTTGTGGTAGTAGAAAGTTTAAATAATTGACTAAATTTTTAGAGAGTATGTTTGCAGGATATTGTAAAATGATAAAAAAGAGAAGAGGGCTGAAATGAAAATAACTGATATTATCTCACTGTCTGATAAACCTAAAATTTATGAAAAAGGCAGATCATTTATGTGGTCAGATTAACATATTTCAAAGCAGTTATTAAATATAATAAGGAGGTCAAAAGTAATATATGAAAATTCATCATTTTGCAATTGAAGTAAATAATATTGATGTCTCAATAGATTTTTATGTAAATATTCTAGGATTTGTAATAAAAACACCTAAGAGAACTACTTCCGATGGAAAATACTCATATGTTAATATCGATTTATTCGGTGCTGAACTTGAATTAATTGAGTATCATAAATTTAATTTTAATAAAAAAAACAAAGCAAAAATTACTCCACATTTAGGAATTGAATCTTTTGATATTGAAAAAGATATTTTAACCTTAAAAAAGAACAATATTAAAATTACAGATGGTCCTCATAAAATAATTAATGATGTCATAAAACTGACAATTCTAGATCCAGATGGTTATAAGATTGATATTGGTCAGCTTATTTAGGTTCATTTTGAAAATATTCTGTATCTCAAGAAATAGGCATTTTGAACACATTGAAAGATATACAATCAAAAATAACTGAAACAATTTTTGAAAAAGTTAGTATGTTTCCTGATAAAACTCAATTAGCTATTGCGATCTTAAAAAACGGAAATACTAATTATTATGGGTTTATTAAAGAAAAAAACAACTTACGAAAAGTACAGAACGAAAATAAAATATTTGAAGTTGGTTCTATCACCAAAGTTTTTACTGCTACAGTTCTAGCTGATTTAGTGATAAAAAATAAACTTGAATTAGATTCAGATATTCAACAATATTTTGACTTTCCATTTAAGGATAATACAAAAATTAGTTTACTAAGTCTTGCAAATCATACATCCGGGCTTCGGAGCCATCCGACAAATTTTGATACATCAATAGAAAATCTTATTAATTTCTATAAAGATTATGATGAAGATATGATGAATGACTATTTGGAGCATTCATTACAACTTACCACTGAAAGTGAAAATAGATATGAATATTCAAATTTTGGAGCAGGTTTGTTAGGGCATACTCTTGAGTTATCACAAAAACAGACATTTAAAGAAATGTTGCAACAAAAAGTGTTTGATAAATATAAAATGTTAAATACATATATGGATCGCTCCAATTTAAAAAATGAATTGATAATAGGTCTTGATGAGAATGGAACTGAGACGGAAAATTGGGATTTTAATATTTTATTTGGCGCAGGAGGGGTTTTATCTAGTGTTAGCGATTTATCTAAATTTGTTTCAGCTCATTTTGTCGAATCAAATAAGGATTTAGCACTAACAAGACAAGCAACTTATACTGTTGATGATGAAATGAAGGTAGGTTTGGGATGGCATATAATAAAAGTAAGTGATGATACTGAAGTATATTGGCATAACGGAGGAACTGGAGGATATAAATCTTCGATAGTACTCGATATTAAAATGAATAGTGCAGCCATAATATTATCCAATATATCAGTATTTAATCCTAATCATATGAATATTGATAGCCTTTGTGCCAATCTCAGCAGTATATTAAATGAAATTAACTAAATTTAGGTAAAAAATCTAGAAAAAATGGGCATAACACACATATCCCTGCTTATAGCAGGGCACACGCCAAACATACATTTAAAAAAAATAAAAACGAGGTATAAATGATTATTCTTGGTATCTTATTAAATGCAGCAATTTTATGGGTTATTCTATATTTTATTGTAGGTGAACATTCAGTTCCTTCCTTCAAACCTTTAATAATTCTGTTGCTTTTCTGTAGTCTGATCGGCTTTATTCTAAGTAGTCTCCTGGGTGATATTGCGATCTTGATCAATTTTGTAATTTACTGCTTTGCTCTGATCTTTTTCTTCCATATTGAGTTAAAACATGCGGTGATTTCCTTATTAATATTTCAGGCGGTCTCGTACCTGATAAGCTTCCTGCTTGAAGCAATATTTTATTAGCCTTCGGAAGAGTTCTTAGTTATAAGCTCCCAAACAATGATCTGTCATTGTGAATTAATCGAATGATGAGGTGTTTCAAGGGACTCCCTTCAGCAGGGACATCCTTCTACTTAGTAATTAACCACCCCGTCATCCTTGAACCACTCTAAGTGATCAGATGAATCGGGGATAAACATTCTGATTGAGGTTATGTTTCCTGGAGCTAGATTTCTAAACTTCTAAACCTCTCAACTTTTCAACTTCTAAACCGCTCACCCTCTAAACTGCCTGCTTTTGCTTTTGCTCCATGACCTCCCTAGATTCAGCGATGGAAATTCACCTTATTAAACCTGAAGCAACTTTTGACTTGACACCACCTTACTACATAACTCTTTTTTGCAGCAGACGTTACATCGAAACATTTCATGTTAGGGACGAATTGAATAGGATAGTAGTACTCTGTTTTTTTAATAATAGATTGGTGGTCATTATTCATTTGGATCTATATAATTAGTTCTAAGTTAAATTCGAAAAATCCAAAATATTTAAAATAACTATGCTATAAATGTTTGGGGGTATAATGAAGAAATTATCTATTTTAATATTATTAACCTTAATTCAGATTTGCCTGGCCGTTGAACTCAATCATAGTACATCTGAAGATAATTATAGAGAAATCTATTCATCCCATTCATGATCTGGGAAACATGAGTTTACGAGTTACAAACTGTGGTAATATAAGTAGACAATCACTTTACCGGATGGCCAGGATTAGAATATCCAACTGGAAGCGGAATTGATTATTTATACCAGGCATCAATTTGGATTGGAGCCAAGAAATACCGGGAGAGATTTACAGGGGGAACCCTTTACTGGCAACATAATCCACCGCTTAATAATGATGACATAGGCTCTATTGAGACACAATGGCCAGTAGTTGATACACTGACATCTGTGAGTTATGATGCATTGGGATCTTATGGAATTGCTGCTAAATACAATCCTCTGAATCGGATTGGCTGGGAGATCAGTATAATATTTATGATTCGCAGGATATGTTTTAAAGAATATAATGCATACCCCGGGTAATGATGATGATGATGATGAATTGATTGATGAAGATCAGCTTAGGCAGTCCATTCAATATCTACGACCCTGGGATATCTACTGCTTCACCATCCCAACAGATGAAGATAATGATGGATTTGAAGATGAGGATTGTGGATATATAGGCCAGGAAACCCTGTAGTTTATTATTACGATTTCAGCCCCTTTGCCTATGGAAATCCTGATCCTGATTCAGATTCTGGCAATTCACCAAATTCTAATCAACACGTTCCTTTAGAGATCGCTATATCTCAGGAAGTATATACCTGGGATCATCCAAATCTTGAAAATACGATCATTACAAAATACACAATTTATAACTGTAGCATTATTGATTACTTTGTACGATCTTTGTTATGCATACTTTATCGATCCTGATATAGGCCCACAAGCCTGGGGTGGATCTGAGATAGCGGTGATGATCAATATTCCTGTACTTATTATGATTATGGGAATCTGATCTATGCATATGATGTTGATCCTGATGGTTTTAACCATCGGAGCAATTTCTGCAATACTATTGAATAATGATTTTAATAGTGTTTCCAGGAGTTGGTCCGCTGGAGTTGGTCCTGTGGACAATGACCCCATAAATCCATTTTGATCTTGGAGCTCATATAACTGCTAATGAGAAATACTGGTTAATGACAGGTCGAAATCCTGATATTGGAGAAAGTATTGATTATACTTTAATTGAAGAGGATCTTTATAAGCGTAATGTATGTGATATTAGAATTCTAACAAGCCTATATGGTGATATGCAGGGAATGGATAATCCGACAGAATTATCTCTTAATCTTGCTCCAGGTGAAAGTTTCACATTTTATACAGTTGTTTGTTTAACTGATTTAGATCTACAAGATATTAGAACCGCATGCAATTATGCGCATGAATTTTATAACTCCGGTTTTGACCAAAGTTACTATACTTCTTCAGAAACAAATACGATACCTGATTATAGCGATATAATGAACTATCCTAATCCCTTTAATCCGTCGACAACTATCTCGTTCCGGTTACCCTCGGATCCCACCGAAGAAACAGAGTTAGTTATCTATAACATTAAGGGTCAAAGGATCAAAAAACTTACCAACACCTTCACCCACCAACCCACCAACCGTTACTCAGTAACCTGGGATGGATTGGATGAAACAGGAAAACCAGTAAGTTCAGGATTATATTGTCATGTACTGCGTGTTAATAACAAAATGAGCAGCAGTAAATAAATGTTTATTATTGAAATGAACAAAAGAAATACCCACTACATTTTTCGCAGACAACCCTGTATCTGAATGTGTTCGCGACAGTTTTGTGCAATTTCGGCCGTGATACAAACATTACCGGCATTTACGTCTAAGAAAGTGAAAGATTTTTTATTATAATGAACTTGAGATACTAGTTTTAAAAGGATTTCTGGTATTTCCTTGGATTTGAATCCTGAAACTATGATATTTATTTTGATTGTTGGTGAAGATATTTTTGTGATTCAATAAATTCTTTCAAAACTCTTTTAATAATTGAATTGATTTTGAGTTTAAAAATTAGAATCAGATAACAAAAAATCTTAGTGTTCTCAAAGTCTTATTTGTGATATGGAATGCAATTTCGCCCAACCAATACTTGTATTTTGTAAGTTACTAAGTTTTGCAATCTGAATCTTACAAAATATCGATTCAGACAAAGGCAAAGAGCTGCACAGGCGGAAGTAAAAAATTTAATTCTCCATATTCGATGGATACAGATGCGGAAATGGAGCTTATTTCTACTTCACAGATAAAAATGGAATCGAATTGTACTACAGTAACCGGAGAATTTTATGAACTATATCAGATACAAAAGAAAAATATTTATTGTAGTTCGGAATGGGGAAAAAATATTATTCCTAAAACTGGTAAAATTGTTAAGGATCAAATATATTTTCCTTACAATTCGATACGCACGAACAGAAACTAAATTACTAATAAATGGAAATGCACTACACGAAGCATTTCTAATGATAAAGAGCGGTTCATATGAAGAATTTGATGAATTAAATAAAAATTATAAGAAGTCGAACCACCTACCAAATTGATACTATCTATACAGCCTAGTAACTATTAGGGATTTAACTTCAACTATTGATGATGGAGTTTTATTCCTGAACGTAAAGATGGCAAAATCAATTTATCTAAAGTAAATTCAAACGGTGAGATTGAGAAATGGAATAAAGATCTTTATCAATGGGTTTATAAGCTGGTAAAAACACCAATAAAATAGTAAATTGGATAAATTTCAATAAAGAAATAGATGAATTTTCAAGTAATTTTGCTGAATAAATTGATATTTCACCTAACAAAGGCTGTCGTTGTATTTGCCTGAACCTACGTAAGTTTGGGCTGTGTTTACACGAATCCTTCTATCTCCCGCACACGCGAAACATTATCAGCAAATAGAGAAGCCTATAAAGGCGAAAGCTGATAATAATTTTCCCTTGCCCAAAATCATATAAGATCCAAAATTCAGCTTTAGTTACTTATAATTAATTTTTTCTTTACTTTAATCATTCAGGGAGTTGGCCCGGAAATTTTGTTAAGCTTAATATTTCTGTCATAAAAAATATGGGGGTTGGAAATGATAAAGAAAACAATGCTTGTTATAACACTGTTCCTATTACTTATTATGGGTTGTACCGACAGTTCCACCGGACCTGATGCTGAGTACCAGATGACGTTAGTTATCCTTCAGGATGGAGAGATCCAGGAGACCTATACTATAACTGAGAATGATAATGGCGAAACGTTTAATGTAATCTGGGAAGGGGAGCAGATCGGTGAGGTTGAGATCTCAATCCTTCTCGAAGTCTTCAACGAAGTCAAAGATGATCTGATGGAAACCAGGTTCTTAATACAGGCTCGAAAAAATTCTAGCTACTCAATTATTGATCCCTGCGGGAATACTGGTACAATCGAGATCGATTACCAGACCGATTTTGTGCAATATCCTGCCGATACGAACTGCGGTGTTCTATAAGTACGACGAGTTCTGGGGTTCTATTTCCGGTATCATTTTTGAAGTTTTTCAGGACACAGTTCTAGTAGATTCAATTACTACTGGAGAGTATGGAGATTTTGTTACAGATCTGGAGCCAGCTGAATATACGATCGCAGCTTTTGGATTTTATAATGTGATCCAGCTGCAGGAAGGATACCATGATTACAGCATCTCTTTTAGTGATTGCGTCGAGAAACCGAATATTTATCTTTACCCTGAAACTGAGATCAGTCTGGATGTAAATATCACCTTCCCTCAAAAGGGCAGAGTAAGCAGATCGATCCCGGAATTTCCGGCTCAATGGCAAGGAATGAAAGTAACCCCGGATGGTAAGATCGATGGACAGTATGATTATCTGTTCTATGAAACAGAGCAACTGGCTTTATTCTCTCCCAATAAAGGCTGGGTTATAGCCCGTAAGGAGCTGGAAAAGTTCTTTAGATACAATATGAAGCAGACCGGTTTTATTGATAGAGAGATCGAGGATTTTATTTCTTACTGGATACCCCGGTTCACTGATTCGGAGTTTTATGCAATCTATCCGCAGTATAACGAACAGATCGATCCTTTAATAAAGCTGGAATTCTCTCAACAGCCGGACTCAATTTTACGTTTGCTCTATATAGTAAGGGAATGTGATTCCAAAGATATTAAGCTGACAGCTCCGGTTATTCCTGTTTTTTCCAGTAAAGGATTTGTAGTGCGTGAGTGGGGAGTAATTAGGCAGTAAGACATGAAATATTAACCTTGCGGATGGTCTTGATCTGCTGTAAGCAGATAGACCTCCGCAATGGTTAGATCTACCAATATTGAACCGTTCAAAAAATTAAAATTTACGCAAATTAATTGTGTCACACTGAGCTACCTGCCTTGGCGAAGCTCCCGTCCTCCGCAGAAGCTATGCTTCGGAAGTTGGATTAGCGAAGACAGGTCGAAGTGTGATCATTTTCACAGGGAATAACCATACGCAAGGTCTTCGACCATTGCGAAGGTAAATTATTAATCTTCCGAAAGATGCGTTTGACCCGAACCTTGAAAAGGTCAACATACAGTAATATATGAAAGGGACTGAATCCTGGCAGGTTTTGGTAACCTGCCAGGTTTATTGAGAATTCATTTAATCCTTTTCGATACCTTCCAGGTTACCAAAACCTGGAAGGATGCTTGTTCCACTATTTCAATAAAAGCATCTTACGAGTCTGTGAAAAATCCCCGGCTTTTAATTTATAGAAATAAATCCCTGAAGGTACTGGCTGATTGTTGTCATCCGTACCGTTCCAGGTTACAGAATACCGGTTAGCTTGTGTCATCCTGAGCGTAGTCGAAGGACGTTTGTGAGATCATTCAGGAATGTAAAAGATTTAACTTTCTGCCCTTTAGTATTGTAAATAACCAGTTCTATGTTTTCCTTGAGCTCTGTGTTTAAAGAGAAAGATATTGTTGTTTCCGGATTAAATGGATTAGGGTAGTTGGATAAAGAATACTTGGATGGAATTGGAATTTCATCATCTTCAACACCTATCGTGTTGATCAGCCATTAATATCATATCTGTTGAAGAAACTCCAGATCTCTTCCGAAGCATCGATATCATTATTTGTTCCCGCTCCGCCATAAGCATTTCCCGGCCAGGTATGTCCACCGCCAATTACTTTGTAATGTTCAACTGTAACCCCATTATCACCATCCTCAAAAATGCTTAGTTCTATTGTACTTCCATCATTGGGATCTAAATTCGGCAATACTGTTACTACCGGGATAACACTGCAGTTATTATAATTCTGCCAATATTGAATAACTTCCGCAATCGGTTCAGACCAGGTTGTACCTGTATATGGAACTGTTGTATCGGAAGTACCATGCATTTGCAGAATCGGGGTCGGATGCTGCGGATCGCTGTCGTTATAAGTTTCGGGAGTCATCGAACCAGTTACAGAAGCAATAGCAGCTATTCTGTCACTCAACTGGCAGGCCAGCAGAAAACTCATGAAAACACCGTTTGACATGCCAGTGCTGTAGATTCGATCCGGATCAATATTGAACTCCAAAGAAAGAGAATCGATGAGAGCTGAGAAAACCTACATCATCAACTGTGCTGCCTATAGTCCAACCTCCAACATTCCAATGAGTAACACCCTGAAATTGTGTTCCCTGCGGATGAACTATTAAAAATCCTGCTGTATCGGCAATGGCTCGAAAATCGCCATAATACATTTGTTCAGTTGCGTTGCTTCCATATCCATGAAAATTCAGCACCAATGGAACCGATGAGATTCCTGTATAATTAGCCGGAACATATAAAACATAATCTCTTTGAATATCATCATGCATTATTGAACCATAAATTGTCTGTTGGCTAAAACATAATATCGGTATTCCAACCAAAAAAAGGGCTATAGTTAAATATTTCATTTCGAATTATTTTAGCAGCAACATCTTATTTACTTTACTGAAATCACCGGACTTCACTCTGTAATAATAAATTCCTGAAGGTACTGGCTGATTGTTGTCATCTGTACCGTCCCAGGTTACTTCATAGAGGGAGTGATCAGGAGAGGGAGAGAAAGGGAGATTTTTCACTTTCTGCCCTTTAGTATTGTAAATACATAACTCCGTGTTCTCTGCCTGCCCGGCGTAGTTACCATCATTGGAACGGAGATCTCTGTGTTAGAAACGAAAGAAATAGTTGTTGTCGGATTAAAGGGATTAGGGTAGTTGGATAAAGAATAACTGGCTGGAACAGGTAATTCATCCTCTTCAGAATCTACAGCATCTTCAGCGTTATAACTGTATGAAACCTGATTATATGCGGTATAGGTATCTGTAACTATCATCAATACATCACCATAGGTATCATTTATAGCTATGCTGCCATCCATTTGAGCATCAAGTTCCATTTCCAGCAATTCAACAGGTTCATTTCCAGATAATTTAATAAATCTCACATTGAAATCTGAATTAGAATCATCTCCGTTAAAATTGACCGTCAGACCTGAATCAAGATTTTCGAATAAAACATAGTTCACGCTCCAGTGATTCATTGATTCATCTTCCACTGAAACAGGATAATAAGCGTGTTCAGCCGTATTAGCCAGAGAAAACTGACCCGTACCGATGGGGTTATCTGAGTAACTGAAAAAGTCCTTCCATAAATACCGGATCGTTAATATGATTCGCTGTAACCCAGTTCTTAAAAACTTCTTTGGAAGTAACATCCGGTCCCCAACCTGTTATTGCCAGTGCTTCATCTATTCCGTCCGTACTATTCTCAGGAAGCGGAACAAGATTATGGATTATATTATTCTCTCCAATTTTATAATGCTCATAAAGGTACTGCATAAATAAATAGCTCTGGGGATAATCAGCATCAGCATTCCACTGCACCAGATTGTTATCGGGATTCTGAGTAAAGAGCATCATCCAGTAAGGACTTATCCAGCCGGTAACCCACTGGGCAAAGCTTGCTAATCCCTCGTTAACCCAGAGAGATTCATTGCTATCGTAATTGGCGTGGATAAGGTGCTGAAATTCATGAGCTAAAGTAGCGTAACAATAACTGCTGTTAATCCCTGATCCATGAGGATTTTCATCAATATAGACAATCTCCATCTGGTTACTATAGCTTCCGCCCTGCAGATCAGAAGGAGAGAAATAGCCATTTATATCATTATCATCAATGTTGTAGACCAATATATTTGTTTTGCCATTATCATCAATATCAGATGAGAGCCCGAACATGGCTGTATCCAGCTCGTAAATACCTTTGGTGGGATCTGCAGCAGTTGAATCTTCAAAAACAGTTCTCAGATATTCAACATCAGTCGCGTTTACAGTTATCCCCCAGATATCATCTGCAACATAAATATTGCAGAGAGTTGAATTTGCCTGTCTGGTAGCGGGGATCAAAGTATTTGTACCATTCAGGAAATTATAAGTCCAGAGTTCAATATTATCATCATTTGTTTCTACAGTTATTGTATAAGAAAAATTCTGCTGACTATTGGTTATATTGGAAACATTTATACCTATGTAATCATAATCTTCTTCAAACGCGGGAACAGTAACTTCACCATTTCCTTCCTGCATAACGAAATTTTCCATTTCGGTATTTCCGTTACTGTTATATTTTAGAATATTTACTACATAAATTCCATCTGAACTGAAGGTAATATTAAGATCATTTTCTCCATTCCCGATCTTAATGTATCTGGCAGCCCAGCCTTCCACAGAATATGAACCACTGGCAGGGAAAGTGTTATGCGTAGCCACAGGAGTAAAGGTGGGAAGATCCAGTGTGAAGTAGTTCTTAAGAAAATTACTGTCGGTCCAATAGGTAAAAACCGATTCAAAAGAATCTGAATATCCCTGTGCCAGCAAAGCATTTTCAATCCCTGAAATACTATTCTGGCTTTCGGCTACGACTGCACTTATAATATCGGATCCTCCGTAATTCTCTGAAAGGAAGGTAAAGAACAGATAGGCCTGAATGTAATCGCTCCAGGTTTGATCCCAGCTGATCAGATTATTGTTTGAGTTATTGGGAAAAGATGTTATGGCATCCGGCATGCCAAAAATGTGCATGGCATATTCTGCACAACCCTCATCTACCCAGAGCTCTTCATCAACATCCATTCCCCAGTGGATCAGGTGTTCAAGTTCATGAGAAAGCACTGAAATACGAATTGGAGCAGAAGGATCGAGCGGGTAACAATTCATATAGATCATTTCACATTCATTGCTGTGTTCACCATAAGCTTGAGCCTGCTCATCCGTTAACTGATTAAAGGCATTAAAATAGCCATCGAAGGCAGTTCCATTATAAGATTGTAATTCAGAATAATACACAATAAGTTTAGGATCATTATCATGTACATCCGGAATTGGACCAAATGTCAGGATATCCATTTCAATTGCACCATAATCCAGACCGCTCATGGTAGTTTCTTCCAGGAAAGGATAAATTGCATCAATGTCAGTTTGATCCATGTGAACGTTCCATTCAGCATCAGAAACAAATATGTAACAATGTTCACCTACTGCACGGCAGGTTGCACTTTCCAGAACATTCTGAGGCGGCATAATGGATAGATCCCATTTCCAGAATGAATCTGTATCTCCGACATTATATTCACGCGTAACTCTATCGTTTTTTATCTGAAGCTGATCTGTCAGCTTTAATTCTGCAGTTATCCTATGTGCTTCAGCGATCTTCTTTTGTAACTCTAGAGGATGATCCGGTGCAGCCAGCAACATTCCTGAAATAATTAATATAAAAAGTAACAATTTTGTTTTCATATTTTTTCCTTTTATCTATAATTTTGCATTAAAAAAAATGAACATAGGCATCATGTCCAGTATTTCATTTCATTTTGAAATATGAATACTATTGTGACGTTCCTTATTGTAACATTAGAATGGCTAGAGTACTGCTGAAGACAAATTATTGGATTTAAAGCAAGTGCAGGTTCCCATTCCCTCCCGGAAATAGGCTTAATAGACAAAAGTTTGTTGCTAAAACAAGACCTAAGTATAAACGGGTAAATTATTTAAGTGCACATACTTATCCGTGAGTATAAAAATGAGTAAAAATTTCATGTCAAAATTATTGGAAAAACTTACAGCTTTTAAACTTGCAATTCTTTCACTTTCCCGACTTCCAGGTACGCAAAGTCTTCACAGCTTTCAACCCAACTGATTCATACAAGGCGTGGGCAGGAACATCGTAAGACTCGATGTATGCTCTTTTTGCACCCAGGTTCTGAACCCGCAGTAAACATTCTGACACAAGTGCTCTACCAATTCCTTTCCGCCAGTGTTCCGGTGTAACACCCACGGGATCGATATATGCTGTCCGGTTAAAATCATCGAACCAGGCTGTAATGAAACCGACAATTGAATCATCTTCAGCAATACTGACCAGGTCCAGATCTCTGTGATATAGAGGGCACAACTGAAGATTTTTATACCATTCCCAACCTTCATAATTTTCATCCGGTTCATTGGGATGAAAAGCACGCCAGGAAGCCCAGCTTCGAGCCGGTAATTCCTCTTCAGAACCCAGTGATCGAATCTTAGACCCAGGAAAAAGCTTAGCAGGAGTAATGTTTCCCTCAAGAACAAATTCCCTTCTTACTTCTTCCCATTGAGTAGGTTTAAAACCTGCATTTGATAAAGCTTCCTCAAAAACAACGTCTCCTTCTGGAGCCGGTATATGCAGTTTCATCCAGACTTCCGCATTATCTATTGCTTTCTTGAATTCAACAAACAGTATTTCGAATACTTCATCGCAATAATATTCGGGATCTACCTGCAGGTGATAGCCATTTTTGCAATCAGAAATGAATACTGCAATTATCTTATTTTCATGTTCGCAGATATAAATGTAGTCTAGCAGATCCAATTCATAACAATTTTTGAACACATGCCAGCGATTATAATCCAGCCTGGCAACATTCCAGTTGAGTGTTTTATCGCTTGTGCGACGCCATACCTGCCTGAGGAAATCTCTAATCTTCCAATAGGTATCTTCCTTTACCAATTTATGAAATTCGTATTTACTTTTCATTTTTTCGAACCTTCCTCTGTTAAGAATGTTATTTTATCATAAAAAATCAGATATTACTACCTCGCTGCCACGTTATGCATTCCTAGTTATGTTGCAGGGCAGACCTGGTTAAATTTTATCATTTTTTAAAACCCTTCGAACCATTCAATGGCACCAATTACAGCCTCAGGTCCAGCCGATGCATGAGTGCCTCCGGGAATGACAGTAAGCTGGATATCTGTAGCTCCCAGTGCATTAAACGAATTCATCGCAGTGTAGACATTCTGGATAGGAACGATCTGGTCAGCATCGCCATGGAAGAAATGGATAGGTGTTTGGGGCAACCAGTTAAGAATGGTGTTTTCCTGCACTGCAGTAATAAATTCCTGCTCTTCCCCATCAGCATAACCTTCCACAAAATCCGGTTCCATCAGTTCTCCAAAAGTTGCCGGCAATTGGTTAACTATTTGACCCCATGTTTGTGACCCATTATACAGGGAAGGCATGAGTGCAGCATAGGGTGCCGCGAAAATTTCATCCAGCCTGTTCCAGTTGTAAATCTCGTTATATGCAGTGAAAAAGTAACCGATATAAGCTGGTGTGCTATAGTTATCCGTCTGGAAGATCAATTCCATCATACCGGTAAGATCGTAGGGACCTGCCATGGGTGCAACAGCTGTCAGATTAAATTCTGTGGAATAGTTCTCTTCGATCTCTTTCTGGGCAAGCAGGGTCACAAAGCCCCCTTCGGAGTAGCCGGACAGAAATAGTCTGTCGTCCAAGCCAACCCCATTTTCCGAACAGTAAGTTCTTCCTGCTCTTAAGAAATCTATAACCGATGGCACCAGTGAAGCGGTATGCATATAGGGATGCATCACGTTAGAGACCCCGAACCCGGGGTAATCGGGTATCACAACCAGATACCCCAGAGATGCCATAGCCAGCCCGATGACGCCTTCAACCGAATTAAGATATGAGACTGAGGCAACCAGATCACGTTTCGTTTCGGTACCATGCTGAACGCTTGCCAGAGGCAGATCGCTGGCTCCCTGTGGGACCATAATAGCACCGGACACCAGGATGATATTACCTGTCGCATCTACAGTATAATATTCTACAGAGACAGCTTCGACTGTGTAACTAGGTGTGAAAGGAAATTCCACCCCATTATCTACCATAAACTGAGTAAGAATCTCCGGAGTTATACTGATCGAACTATTCGATCTTTTGATATCACCTCTTTCATGAATAATGGGACCTGTAGGATCCGATTTACTGCTTTCACAACCTGTGAACAGTGTGAGCATCAGACAGAGTAAAATAGAGCTAACACTTATTCTAAAAAGAATCTTTTTAAACATTTTTCCCCCAATGTTAATTTAAAAACAATTTTTCATTCCGAACTGGATAGTTCTGAATGAGAGTGTGATACCTTGCGGATGGTTCTGTAAGTACCTCCGCAATGGTTTCTCTGATTTTACCATTCGCAAGGCTTGTCATCCTTTGGCTAATCTCTTTACTTAACCATTCGCAAGGTCTTCGACCATTGCGAAGGTAGACACCCAATTTTAGCTTTCACACATTCTTATTACGAAGTCCTGCCGTGGTGAATACCATGGTCTTCTTCGTAACGTTTTGGGGTTCCCAAACTTCTAACCTGTTTACCCTGTTTGGTAAACTCAGTTTTATTTACACATGTTCTTAACATTCCCAAACGGCCAGGGTATGCACCCCGCTACAAGTTTGGGAACGAGCTGTAAACTTGGGAACCAGATCTTTCTTGCAATTTCCCAGGAAACTGCTGAATTCAATTTATCATTTATCATTTAAAAATTCATCATTCATATTTAAGGGCATTTACGGGATTAGCCCGGGCAGTTTTGATAGTCTGGAAGCTGACCGTAACAATGGCAATGAGCAAAGCAAAGAATCCTGAGATAATAAAGGTAAATGCGCCGAGATCTGTTTTATAGGCGAAGTTCTGCAGCCATTTGGTCATAATATAATAGGCTACCGGGCAGGCTATAACGGCGGCAATGATCACCCATTTGCAGAATTCTTTCACTAACAGCAAAGTAATCCCACTTACCGAGGCCCCCATAACTTTACGGATCCCGATCTCCTTGGTGCGACGTTCAGGTAATATAACCAACCAGTCCGAAAAGTCCCAGTGAAGAAATAAAGATAGCTAGTATGGTGAAATAAGTGATCAGTTTGCCGGCGTCCTGTTCAGCCTTATAGAGATTTTCCAGGGTTTCATCGAAGAATCTGAAATTCCAGCTGACGTCAGGATCAATTTCTTTGACCACAGCTTTCATTTTTTCCAGAGTTTGGATAGTGTTCTGGGAATTGATGCGCGCCAGCAGATAGCGTGCATCGCTGGTATCATGAAACAGGGCCAGCGGTTCAATATTGCTACGGATAGTATTATAGTTAAAATCTTTAATGATCCCAATGATCTCTGTGTTGGTGTCAAAGATATGTTTTCCTACAGGGTTTTCCATCCCCATCCTTTCAATTGCTTTCTCGTTCAAGATAACTGAATTGGCATCTTTTTCCGGGTCAGTCGAAAAATCTTTTCCTGCCAGAAGTTCTATTTCAAAGGTCTTGATCCAGTTATATTCCACAGCTATGGTATGGATAGACATGGCGGCATCATCGGTTTTTCCTTCCCAGGCACTGGTACTGAAGCCGGGGCATTCGTAAACTGGCAGGACTCTGCTGTTGGTAACGCGGGTCACTTCCGGGATCTGCAGTAAAGATTCCTTAACTACAGGAAATTTTTCTTTAATGGTTGGGGACATATAAAGAAAGACCAGGTGGTGTTTGTTATAGCCCAGATCTTTATTATAAATGAACTGCAGCTGCTTCCTGATAGTAAGAGCAGAAATAAGCAGAATAATGGAGAGGCTGAACTGGGAAATAACCAGAATAGTACGCAGCAGCGATCCACGTTTCCCACCCAGAACATTCGATTTCAACACATTTACAGGTTTAAAGGAGGAAAGTGTTAAAGCGGGGTAAATGCCGGCCAGCAGACCTGTGAAGATAGTAATGACCAGCAGCATAATAAGTGAGTCGGGATTTTCCGTAAAATTACTGGTGATCTCTTTACCGGAAAGCTCGTTGAATAAAGGGAGCAACAGTTCAGTTAGGAGCAAAGCAATAATCATTGCCAGCAGGGCATAGATAATTGCTTCCAGGAAGAACTGGAAAATGATCTTCTGTCTGGTGCTGCCGGATACTTTTCGAATACCGATCTCCCGGGCCCGGATAGTAGATTTGGCGGTAGAAAGGTTCATGAAATTAATACAGGCAATAATAAGGACCAGAGCGGCAATGAAGGAGAACACATAGATCGTTTTCTGATCTCCTCTTATGGTAAAATCGTAAGCTGCATTGGAGCGCAGGTAGATATCTTTTAAGGGCTGCAGGAAAAGGATGGGTTCATCAGACTCATCTTCCTCATAAAAATCTTTGATCCTGGCATCTGCTGCAGCTGGATCAGCACCTTCGTGCAACAGTACATAGGTTGTAAAATTGAAAGATCCTGCATTCAGATCATCGATATTTTCGCCATCTTCTTTTATTATGTGAAAAGGCACCAGGATCTCGAAATTAAAATGAGAATGAGTAACGTCATCAATAAGTCCTGTAATTGTGAAGTCTCCCCTGTTCTTAACCTGGACAATTTTGCCGACTGGATCTTCCTCGCCGAACAGGTTCTCTGCAGCTGTTCTGGTTAGAACAATACTATGGGCATCCACCAGGGCTGTTTCCGGATCACCAGAGAGCAATGGGAAAGTGAATATCTTAAATAAGGAAGGATCTGCAATTCCGCTATTCAAATCTACATATTCATCATTTTCATCTAATCTTACCTGGAAGTTTCCCCAGTTCTTAAAACGGCAGATCTCTTCAAACTCGGGAACCTGATCTATGATGTTAGGGGCCAGAGCAGCAGGTGTAACCCCAACTATGAACTCTTCCCCATTCGTGTTTATATCAACCAGAATGCGGTGAATTCTAGCAAAATTTTCATGAAATTTGTCGAATTTGTATTCATCCTGAACCCAGAGCAGGATCAGGAAACAGACAGCGAGACCGGCAGCAAGCCCAACGATGTTAATGAAGGAAAATACTTTGTGTCGGATAATATTGCGAAAAGCGATCTTTAAAAAGTTTTTGAACATTTACTATCTCCAATTTTATTTATTTAATCTCTTTCCCTTTCTTCCATTTATTATCTCTCTCTATGCTTTGACAAGCTCAACATGACACAGCATTATAAACAAAAATTACTCTGAAGTTTTACTGGCTGCCAAACAGGAACTGTTATTCAACCCCGGTTAGTCAATGGGGCAGGCGGGGCAGTCAGTTTAAATGTTTGGGTGCTAGCATAAATAGGAATTCCTTATCCTTCGTATTTCAAGGCATCTACCGGATTAGATACAGCTGCCTTCAGAGTAAAGAAACTTACTGCTAAGAAAGCCAGCAAGAACTGAATCAGGATCGGTATTGCAAAATCAAGTATATTAAGTTCAATATGATAGGCAAATCTTTCCAAGAATATTCCAGCAATATACCAGGCTAACGGCACCGCAAAGACCATAGCGATCGCTACCCAAAGCACGAACTTTCCAGCCAGCAATGCAACTACTTCCTTTACAGATGAACCGAAAACTTTCCTGATACTGACTTCTTTTGATCGCTGTTCAGTTATATAGGACGAAAGCCCGAACAATCCCAGACCGGAGATGAACATCGCTAAAATAGCGAAGTACCCCATAATTGAGCGGGATTGGATAAAGCTTCGATAGAGATCTTCTATAGATTCATCAACAAAAGTGAATTCGAAGGGATATCCTGGCGCTAACTCCTGCAGGGTTTCATCAATATATTTCAAAGTACTTTCAATATTTCCAGCTTCCATACTTATGAACATTGTCCCTCTGAACCAACTCAACTGTGAAATAAGCTGTGGTCTGATTTCCGAATTCAGAGAGGTATTATGAAAATCTTTCACTACCCCGACAATATAGCCATCGTTCCCGAACATACTAAATTTTTTGCCCACAGGATCAGTAAGTCCCATAATTTTAACCGCTGTTTCATTAACTATATATTCAATTTCAGGATGTTCAGCTTTTTCCTTAAGAAAGTTACCGCCAGCTACAAAGGGGATCTCGAACATTTTCAGATATTCACTGTCTGTATAAAGGCATCTGAAAATGTAGCGGTCATCATCCTCTTTCCCTTCCCAGGTAACCGGATTAACATTACCCACCGAGGCTGGATTTGTATTAGCCCTGGAAACGTATTTTATATCCCTGTTCTTAAGAAGTTCTTCCCGGATCGTTTCATATTTATCTCCATAATCCCTGTAAATTGGCAGGAAGATTATAGAATCTTTTTTCAGACCTAGATCCTTGTTCTGGATGTAATTCATCTGTCTCATCAGTACAAATGAAACGATTATAAGGGCTATTGAAATGGTGAACTGGAATACTACCAGGATTTTCCTGAAATTCTTCATGGAATTAGAACTGAAGTAGAGTCGCAGAACTTTGATGGGACTGTAGGATGAAAGGAATAGAGCTGGATAAATTCCGGAGAGCATACTGGTAAATAACAGCATGATGGGAAGTCCAGCCAAAATATAATAATTTGTAACATCAAACCGAATCGATTTTCCGGTGAGATCGTTAAATTCAGGAAGTGTAAGTTCTAAAAGGAAGAGAGATACAATTAGCGCAATAAATGTTATGAGTGCCGATTCAAACAAAAACTGGTTTATCAGTTGCTTCCGTTGGGCTCCCACAACTTTTCTAAGACCCACTTCCCTTGCTCTTTTAACCGATCTGGCCGTTGACAGATTTACGAAATTCACACAGGCTATTATTAGAATTATAATTCCGATAGCACTGAAAATTAAAACCATATTCATGCCTGCGGGTCTGTCATCTGGTGTGTAAAGATGTACTCTGGAAAAGGGCTGCAGGTAGATCATGTCTTTATCTACTTCCCGGGGACTGTTATCTACCAAAGCCGTCTTATATTTCTCTTGAAATGCTTTCAGAGACACATTTTCATGCAGTTGAATATAGCCCTGGCATTCCCAGCTCCAGGTATCCGCATTGTCACCCAGTAGACTAAAGGGAACAATATATTCAAAATAAATGGAAGACCTTTCCGGGCAATCCTCCACAACTCCGGTAACTGTGAAAGGAGTACGGTTATTTACCATTATGGTCTTCCCCAAAGCGGGTTCGTTACCAAAGAATTTTTTTTCAGCTGAGGCTGTGATAATAATTGATGTCGGTTCGGTCAAAGCAGTTTGCGGATCTCCGCTGATGAGAGGGAAACTGAACATTTCCAGGAAATTTGGTTCCGCAAAAACAAAATTATCTTCTTTGAATTTCTTATCTTCCGCGGAAAGGACCACATCGCCAGTATAGCGGATACGAGTCGCATTTTTAATTTCCGAATATCCTGTTCTGGATACAGGAATCAATTTGTAGGGAATAGTTCTGCCGGCAGTTGCCGGAGAGGTGTCTTCATTTATCATTGAGAGTTGATAAATGTTATCTATATTCTCGTGAAATCTGTCATACATGATCTCATCCTGAGCCCAGATAAGCAGCAATAAACTTATTACCATACCCAATGAAAGCCCAAGAATATTTATAAATGAGATCAGCTTATTTCTTAAAATATTTCTGATCGCAATCTTGAAATAATTCTTCAGCATGAACCCCCAATTGATAACTCGCTGTCAGGGAGAGTTCTGGTTCTGACCTTATTTGGTTATTTACATTAGCAAAAGATATAACCAATCCTCTTAAGTTATAATTTATGATTCTTTATTGTGTATGCATTATTTGGGTTCTAAAAAGTGTTCGCTGAAGGAGTTTTTGTGTACGATTACGGACATTGTTTGCAGCCACGAAGACACCGAGAGAAAATGGAGCAGGATATAGAGTATAAGAATAAGAAAAAATGAGAATGGGACAATTATAAGCTTACCATGAATTGATTCAAACCCAGATCAGCTAAAATAAGCTATATATAGATATTTAAACCACCGATAATTTCAAATGATCACTAATATTTTAAACACAAACCCAATCTAATCCTAATCTCCAAATTTCTTCCACTCTTGTGTCAAAATACGATGACTATTTCATTTTTAAATTACAAACAGAGAAGTTTTTCAGAGAACTTCCTACTCTTCCGTTTTCCTGACTATACTACTTTAGAAGAATCATCTTGCGTCTGGCTAAAATACTATCGTTCATTTTCAAATGGCAGAAATACAATCCCGTGGACACGATTTTCCCAGAATAATCGGTACCATCCCAGATACTTGAGGTGAAGGGAAGTTGAGAAGAAGAGATAGGAAGATCTTTGATCTTCTAACCTTGTAAATTGTATATTACCAATTCCGTGTCCTCCGCTTGCCTGCTGTAGTCCGCATTATCGGAATGAAGACGGTTGGTTAAATCAAACGAAATGGTTGTACATGGATTGAAAGGATTCGGATAATTTATAAGTCTGACCATTTCATCAGGTTCCGGGATATCGACCATTAGCGAACTGGTGACAGGTACGGAAATAAATTCCACCTGATGAGTGAAAAATAGTGGAACCGCCAGCACATTATTGATCTTATCAAAGAATATGTCTGCTGGATCATCCGGGTGATTTGAAAATATTTCCGGATTTTCTAAAAATGTGTTATCCAATCTGTAAACCCGGTTATTCTGCCAGGAAGATACATAGAAATTACCCTCATTATCCTGTGTGATCCCATCCAGATTGTGCAAGCCCGGATACGTAATGAGAGAAACTGTAGAATCTGCCAGATTGATCGACTCAATGGGTGAATTGATCCTGAATGAGACAAAGAGCACTCGATTATTAGGTTCGTCGTAATACATTCCATTGGGCGTATCCAGTCCCGTAGTAACCAACTCAGTTAGGACTTCACTTTCGATGTTCAATTTATAAATTATATTACCCGTAGGTGAGGAAGCATAGAGATTCCCGGAATTATCAGCCACAATATCATTAATATTGGTGGCTCCCGGAATGGAGACATTGAGCACATTTTCTCCAGTTATAAGGTCAAATCCTTTGATCCCGTATTCCCGGCAGGCTACATATAAAATGGAGTCCTGTCTATGTAGTCCGGCATAACAATGTGCATTATTAAGCCAAACGCTCTGGGTTCCGGTACTGTCGATCTGGATAATATTCCCATTACCCCAGTTGGAGACTAAATATCTGTTGTTATAAGGGTCATACTCCACACTTTCGGGCTGATTAAGCAGCTGGGCAGATAAATTTATACCTAAGAACAATAAACTAGATAACATTAGAGTTATTATCTTCATAATTTCCCCCATAATTCTAAAAGATATTGAACTGGATCAAATTTCCTTTGCTGCTATTTAAAGATATCACACCTCTTAATGATTTACACAATAGATCTTTTTCAAAGGTCAATCATTCATATTTCAGCGCTTTTACGGGATTCGAAATAGCAGCTTTCACCGTTTGGAAACTTACTGTAAGCACAGCTATAATGATGGATGATAATATCGTTAAACCGATCAATTGATAACTGAATTCCGTATGGTAGGCAAAATTCTGAAAGAGTTTGTTTATGATGAAGTAAGCAACCGGGCAAGCAATAAGATTAGCAATAATGACCCATTTAGTAAATTCTTTAGAGAGAATTATTACTATATTTGGAATGCCTGCTCCCAGAACTTTTCTAATACCGATCTCTTTGGTCCTTTGCTGGGTCATGAAAGCTGAAAGTCCAAACAGCCCCAGGCAGGCTATGAATATTGCCAGAACAGTAAACAACTTCAAAATAGTACCCATTTGCTGTTCAGCTCGATACATATTTTCGTAACGGGCATTAAAAAATCTGAATTTATAGCTATGCTCCGTATCGAATTTTGCCACAGTTTCTTCCAGCCAGGCGATAGTATTTTCCTGATCTTCTGCTGAAATTCTTACCGTTAGATATGATAGGTAATCCGGTATCACCATGAACATCATCGGTTCAATTGGATTATATAAAGACTTAAAATGAAAATCTTTCATAACCCCCACGATCTGTCCGTGCATGCTCCACATTGAAAATTCTTTTCCAACTGGATCCTGTAATCCCATTTGCCTTATGGCTTCTTCATTCAGAACAATGCCGAAATTCTCGGCATCAGAATATTCTTCTGAGAGGCTTCTGCCTTCAGCCATCCCTATTTTGAATGTTTCGATCATTCCGTAATCAACAATATTGTAATGCAGCAGAAAAGAGACATCATCCGGTTGTCCTTCCCAAACTGCACCACTGGAGGAATTCATTATATTGTGAGGAAGTGCCATGGTAGCAGACACATTTTCAACGTTGGGATTTTTCAACAATTCTTCCTTTACCGCAGCTAGATTTTCGATTCCTGGTATTCCTGTATAGACTATCTGTTCTTTTTCGAATCCGAGTTTTTTGTTCTTAATATACTCCATTTGTCTGGATATCATGAGGGTTCCAATAATTAGAATGATAGATAAAGACCATTGGATTACCACCATGATCTTTCGGAACAATGAACCTTTGGAGCCGGTGATCTGAGAACCTTTTAGAGCTGTTACCGGTTTAAATGAGGAAAGCAGGAAGGCCGGATATATTCCTGTAAGGAATCCAATAACCAGTACGAAAACCGTAAGACCTGCAAACATAAAAGGGTTCAGCAGATAAGAAATGGAGAGTTCTTTGGCAGCTATATTATTGAAAGCAGGCAGGCAAATTTCCACAAAAATAAGCGAGATCAACAGGGCTATAAGCAGAAGCAGCATGGATTCACATAGAAATTGGAAGATCAATTGCTTGCGTTGAGAACCCACAACTTTTCTTAAGCCCACTTCTTTAGCTCGTTTAGTATATCTGGCCGTGGATAAACTTATAAAATTAACACTGGAAATTACAATGATAAAGATGGCAATGATGCCAAACAAAATGATGTATCTGGAGTCCCCCATCCCACCAAAATCTGCTACGAGACCAACAGAATGAAGATATGTGTCTTTGATCGGCTGCAGATAAAGGTCGGATGAAATACCGTCATTGTATACTTTCAGATATCCCTTAATTTTTTCAGAGATTTGCTCAATAGTAACCTTATCCTGAAGTTGAATATAGGTATGAATAGAGTTACTGCCCCAATTTACAAGATCTGGATTACGGTCTATCATAATTTGGAACGGAACAAGAAAATCAAAGTTCAAATGGGAATTAGTTGGAACATTCTCAATTATAGCCGTTACCTGCAGGTCAATATCATAGACGGATACAAATTCACCGATCGCATTATTATCACCAAAAATTTTATGCGCAGTATCCTCTGTAAGAACAATGGAATTTGTCTCCAGAAGTGGAGTTGAACTTCCCTTTATTATTGGAAATGTGAACATTTGCAGGAAGTCAGGATCGACGAAAGCACAATCATTATCCGGTATCTCTTTATCTCCGACCTTAAGAACTCGGCCCGGATTATTATCGTATCTGATGGCTGAAACTATTTCCGGAAAATCGGCTGCTATTGCTTCGGCCAGTGGAACAGGTGTTACAGCAACCTGCATGTTTTGACTAGAATAACTCTGATCTTCCAGGATCCGGTAGATGTTGTCACCATTTTCATGAAATCTATCATAACTGAGCTCATCGGCTATCCACAAAGAAAGCAGAATACTACAGGTTAAACCTATAGCCAGGCCAATTAAATTTATTGCGGAAAATACTTTTTGCCTGAACAAATTTCTGAAAGCAATTTTTATATAATTCTTAAACATGGAATTCCTCCTAGGCATTATATAAGCAAAAGAAATGCCAACCAGTTAATTCTTTATGGGTAAAACATTTAACTTTTTACAGTAGAGTTAAAACTGTACGTAATAGGAGGTTTAATGTACGTTTTTGAACGAAAAGAAACAGGAATTGCTGGTGAAGTTGTGAAAAGTGAAAACCGTCTTCGTCCTGATTCTCAGGACTAAGCCGGGTCAAGAGGTGTAAGGCGTTTTAGTTTAGTTGTTGAGAAGTTTAGAGGTTTAGAGGTTTAGCCCATGAAACTTAACTTCAATATCAATGTTTATCCCCGATCCATCTGACCAATCAAGAGTGGTTCAGAGAAGGCTGGTGGTTAATTTAATTTACATTAGGAATTGAATTCTCATTCCCTACCCTTCGACTCCGTTCGGATTGGACCCGAAACCGCTCAGGGTGACAACCAGATTAACGATAAATACCTATAAATCCCATGAACAAAGTGAGTTAACACCTCAGAAGTTATCAGTGAAAATATGTGTTTACCAGCTTGCCAAGGTGAAGCTCGTAGAACGAAGACCGGTGGTTAAATTTACCTTTCTCCGTGTACTCGGTGTTCTCCGTGGTTTAACGGTTTTGTGTCTTAGTGGCAAAAATTGTCCAATCATGAATAGCCAACTCCCAATTTCCAAGTTTGATAGAGAACTTAATCAATCTGATCTTATAGATCGATATCCCGAAATTCTACGACAAAATCACCGCAATTAATTTCCAGCAGAGAAATAAATTCCACCTGGCTGGAAACAGTGCCGAACTCAATATGCAGTGGAGTTGGAATGCCAGAGATGATCTTTTTCTCCAGCCTGGAACCACCGCCCCAAGATCCTGTCATATTTGGTTTGGTCTCAGTATTGGCCAGTTGTACTCTGGTGACGTGGTAATCATTCCCAACCTGGTCGTAGAACACTGTATGAAGTAACCAGATAATAAGATTCTTATCATTTTCACTCTGGTTGAAAACCGTAAGGTCACAGATCACTTTGCGGTCTTCGATTCTACAATTGTTCAACTGAAACAATACATCATTGCTCTTATATTCACTTAGAACTGCAAAAGAAGAACCGGTATCATTGTCAGCTTCAATTTTAGCGCTTCCAGTTGAGACTTCTGTTGTGCTACTTTCATTCAACATCTTTCTGATCACTTCGTTTTTAAGGATTTCGACAGAGGCTACTGAGAAAATCTTACCAGTTTCGGCAGAGATCATTCTGGCATTTACTTTAACGCTGCTTACGAGATCCGCTACAGACCCAGAACAGATAGCATCTACACCCAAAATCCTACCCAGTTCTTTGGCTGAATTTTCGTCGATTATACCTTCCAGCATTAACCGATGTTCCTGCATAACCTGATTCAATAACTGGCGTTCGATCACTTCGAACTTCCCGGTTAGATATAGCCTTGTGATCAATTCTTCCGCCAGAAAGCGCCCAAATTGAGTAATATTTCCCTGCAGATCAGGAAATTCAATGATAGCGATCTTGGATTTTTTTTCCTGGGAAAGGCTGAGGATTATCTGGGCGGTCAGTTCATCCAGCTGATCTTCAAGAGTAGGTTGATATTGCACAGGTTTAATATTGCTTTTTTCTACCTCTTTGGGTTTGTTCATGAAAACGCAGCCAAACAAAAATACCAGTATCATCATCAAAAAAATGATCTTTCTCATACAACCTCCAGATGAATTTAATCATAACTTGCTAAATTCATAATTCATCCATCTGAGTCAAAGGTTTTTTGAGCAGATCTTTTATGTTGATCTTTATAATTAATATCTGTTATTAACTTACAATTGTTTCCAGACCCCGTAATTTCTAATTTAGAATAGTATCATCCAGAAGTTTTGATCTTTTCAATATACTCAGAAATTTCTACCCAGTAAATCGACTGCCTTCCCTTTTCTCTGGCCAGGAAGAAGAGAAGTTTCTCATCCGGTGAGAACATGGCTCCCAGAGAATTTTCCAGAACAATATCATTCATAGGTTGTGGAAGAGACCAACTATTATCTTCCTTTTTAATAGTTATGAACAACCCATTAACATCGCTTCCTATCCTGGTGAAGATCAGGACATCTCCTTTTCTGGAGACAATCGGACAGAACTCGGCAGCATCTGTGTTAATGATCGCTCCCAGATTCTCGGCAGCTTTATAGTTACCATTTTCATATCTGGATACATAAATATCGTTCTGCCCGAAACCGGTATTCTGGCTGGACCCGAAATAGCAATTCTGCTGAAAATCGAACGAGAACTGCCAGTGCATTTCATTGCTGTTCACGGTCTCATCAAATAAAACCGGGTCACTGAAACCATTTTTGTACACTTCAACATACCAGATATTTTCCTTGATCCTTTCTCCTCCTTCCGGGGTCGAACGGGTGGATAAAAAGTAGAGGATCTTGCCATCTGCAGAAAAATATGGTTCACCTTCTCCCAGAGAAGAAGTAAAAGGCATTGGCTGTGGATACGACCAGACATCATTAATCCTTCTTGAAAAATAGAGATCACCTTCAGTATAGCCGGTCCCAGGTATTGGTTTAGCGTTTGGCCAGACAGCCAGATCGCCAGCTGGAGAAAAAGCAACCGGATCGTGATGGAAGCTTTGGGAGGAAACAATTCCGCGGGAAAATAACTGAGGTTCAATGCCAGGTGGTTTTTCACCCAGGTAATCACCTTCCAGAAGAGGAAATTGGATCCCTGCACTATCTGCATTGATGGATAAAAGGTACTTAACCATATTATGATATCCTTTTTTAACTGCAATATTGTAAGCGGTCTCCCCCATGATGTTACGTATATCAGGATCAACACCATGTTCGATAAGGGTTTGTCCAATTTCCAGATTTCCATTATCGGCCGCATAATGAATTGGGGTCCAACCATAAAAATCTTCATAAGAGGGATTGAAACCAATTTCAATAAGATCATTAATAATATTTACGGATCCGCCTTTCGCAGCTTCTATCAGTAGATTATTATCAGCTTTATTTAATATG
The DNA here is from genome assembly GCA_942491655.1 of Cloacimonadaceae bacterium (SeqCode). GTDB lineage: Bacteria > Cloacimonadota > Cloacimonadia > Cloacimonadales > TCS61 > SDB. The sequence goes on along the minus strand of CALOBL010000008.1, from coordinate 15,215 downwards.
TCTTCTACGATTCCCTGCGAACTGATAAAGCTAAAAAGTTTTTCCAGTGAATTACTGCAGCTGAATTCTGCTATCTGTGTTCTTTTTTCTTCACCCGTTGGTAGAGATGCCCCATTATCCAGCAGGAAATTCAAGGATTCTTCATAGCCGCGCCAGGCGGTAAGCTCCAGTGCGGATGAGCCGTAATTATCAACTGCATCTATGTCGGCACCATTCTTGATCATATATTTGATGATCTCAAGATTACCATGTTCTCTGGCCGTCAGGATCAAAGGTGTGCGCCCCCTGCTTTCACGTGCTTCCAGATCGACCCCATGATCTATTAAGAGCCTGGCGGCTGCAACATTCTGTGTAATGCCTGCTAAATGAAGCGCATTATTACCCTCGTAATCATGTGCATTTATATCCGCCCCACTCTCAATAAGAAGCTCTATGGTTTCCGCCCCGGCACGGTAAACAGCCCAGTGCAATGGGGTTAAACCACTATTATTGACCACATTGACATCAGCCCCTTTGGTAACCAGATACTCAACTACATCATACCTGTTAGAGGCTATAGCCCAGATCAATGGAGTATCTCCATCTATATCTCGTTTATTGATATCTGCTCCCAGCGGAAGCAGAAACTCCACGATATCAAGGTAACCTCGATCACAGGCAAAATGGAGCGGGGTAGATTCCCGTTCATCCGCCAGATCGAATTCAGTCGGGTGATTGGTCAGATAGTTTCGAAGGGTTGCCAGATCACCGGTTTTGGTAATTTCGTGGATCCTTCCTGCAAAGAGTGAAGCACAAAGCAGCATTAATAATATTGATAAGTATTTCCCCATAAAACCTCTCTTAGCTTTATTTTAGCATCATCTTTTAATGCTCTAGTTTCATCTTAATATTTTAAGAAACATAAGTTACAACTCGTTAAGAAGTCCCGCCATGGTGAATACCATGGTTCCACTTTATGACATTGTACATTCCAAACTGGAAGCCAGTTATGCAACCCCAGTAGTTCAAGTTACAATGGGGCACGAAGATCGGCGTTCGGAGCAATAAGAATCCAAGTACTCACTCGTTACGAAGTTTCCACTTCGTAACGCTATGTATTCCTGACTGGAAAGTTCGGAATGAGAAGAAAAACTCAGCCTTAATCTTTGTCTTAATCTAAATTCATCTTCGCTTCACACTCGTTTCACTAGCTGCGAAGCAAATCTGAATTTACTCATACTTCAAAACCTCCACAGGATTACAGCTGGCAGCCTTATAAGTATTATAGGAGATCGTTATCATCGAGATCAGAACCGCCAGAACCCCTGCTGTTATAAAATACCAGATACTTAATTCTATTTTATATGGGAAGTTCCGCAGCCAGATCTGCATTGCTTTATAAGCCAGCGGCCAGGCGATAATATTTGCCAGGATAACCCATTTAATGAATTGGTTCGTGAGTATTCTGATTATTCCTGTAATAGAAGAACCAAGAACTTTTCTGATACCTATTTCCCGCGATCGCTGTTGAGTAATAAGGATGGAAAGACCGAATAACCCAAGACAGGAAATGAAGACAGCCAGAACAGCAAAAGAGGTTATCATTTTCCTGCTCCTCACTTCTCCTAGATAAAGTGCTTCTACATCAGTTTCCAGAAAATTTACTTCATAGGGATGATCGGGAGTTAAAGCCCGGGTAGTCTCTTCAATAAAGGTAAGAGTACTCTGAGCATTACCTGCATTAAGCCGCATAAAAGCATATCTATAGGAAACGAAATCATATTGATTTTCATTATTAAGGTACATTACAAGAGCGCCGATCCTGCGATGTGCAGATTTAAAATGGAAATCCCTGGTTACTCCCAGGATCTTAAAATCATCCCCATCATGATGGATCGACATTCCCACCGGGTTATCTTCTGAAATCGTTTTAGCAAAGCTTTCATTAATAACTATATAGGCAGAACCATCTGTATCTTCCCGGTAGAATTCACCCTGCATGAGTTCTATCTGAAATGTCTCCAGATAATAATTATCTACTCCCTGGTAAGTAACAAAAGGATCAAGCTCGTCCGGCTTCCCCTCCCACTCCCAACCGCTGCCATTGGTATAGATCCCGGTTGGATTTCTACCCAGGAAGCAGACATTCTGAATGTCGGGATTTTCCAAGAGTTTTTTCCTGTATATTTCAGGATCTTCTTTGATCGGTCCCTGTAGAGGAACATAAACCAGGTAATCTTTATTGTAACCCAGATCTTTGTTCATCATAAATGTACTTTGTTTTGTGATTACAATTGTACTGATAATAAGAATTATTGAAAGTACGAACTGAAGGGTGACCAGGATCTTCCTGATAACTGATCTACCGCCGAACCTGGTGGAAGCTCTTTGTATAGTAACCATAGGTTTGAATGATGAAAGCACCAGCGCCGGATAGAATCCAGCCAGACTGCCAATGAGGATCGCAACGAACGGGATAGCTGCCAGATAAAGCAGATTAGTTCGCGTGAACAATTCTATGGATGTGTCAACTATGGATTCAAAGACAGGCTGCAGAAGCTCTACCAGAGCAAGGCTGGTCAGAATCGCCAGGAGTGATATAATTATGGCTTCCAGATAAAACTGGATGACAAGCTGTAGACGCCGTGCCCCTACAAGTTTCCGCAATCCTACCTCACGGGCTCTTCGTAATGCAAAGGAAGTTGAGAGATTTATAAAGTTTATTATAGCGATCAGCAGTATTAATCCGCCAATTATAGCAACTGTTACAACTACTCCCAGCCTGCCGTAAAGATAAAGATATTCATTTGCGAAGGGGTAAGGATACGATTCATCTATCGATTCAGGGTAGTTTTCATGGATCAGAGTTTTTGCTTTTTCCCTGAAAACCTCCAGATCTGTTCCCGGCTGCAATGTTATAAAGCTGTTGAAACTACAGTTATACCAGGTGGAAGTAGAACCTTCCCCCCAGAGATCGTTCAAAATATCGAGGGGAACAAAGATATCAAACCGGATGGATGAATTTTCCGGAATATTTTTCATTACAGCTATTACTTCAAGTTCATATTGATTATCATAGATCATCTTTTTCCCGATCGGGTTCTCATCAGGAAAGTATTTTTGGGCAATATCCTCTGAAATGATCATCGTATAATTGTTGTTAAAAGCTTCCTGATAAGATCCGCTGAGCAAGGGAAATGTGAATACTTCAAAAACAGTTGGGTCCGCCATCTGTAACTCTTCCTTAAAGAGTTTACTGCCAAATTTCAAAGAGCCTTTATTAGCACCATTCTGTATACGGCAGGAGTTCTGAACCTCCGGGTATTTATCTTTCATAGCCGGACCTACCGCCGGGGGAGAACCTGTTCCCCAATAGCTCTCACTGCCATAATAATTACGGGTGAGAACTCTGTAGATGTTATCTATATTTTCGTTGAATCTGTCGTATGAAATTTCATTACTTATCCAGAGACCAATAAAAATACAGGCGCAGAAACCAATAGCCAGACCGAAAATATTTATAAATGAATAGCTTTTAAACCGAAATAAATTACGATAAGCGATCTTTAAATAGTTCTTGAACATGATTCCCCCCGCCAGCAAGGAAAGCAATTGCTATGCCAAAAGGGAAATTGCTATTTAATGCTAATTAGTGGTATACATAACTCTTAGAATCGTTCGGGATGGTACTTTAACTGAACGAATTCGGACAAAGTTGAGCTATAAGAATAATTGCGTGCTAGAAGAAAATCTTACTTGAATTGGAACTTCAGAATTCCAGTTATCAACAAATCTTCAGCACCTCAATTTTTTATCTACCACCAAATCAGAGCTTCTAGGGAGGACGGGGATTCAGGCTGGACAGGAAACTACTGACAGCAGGAAAAAAACGGCTAATTTTTCTGAATTCACACTTTACTATACCCAAGACAAAGATTGACTTGACATTAACTTATTTAATAAGCTTAATTTGCTAGCTTTTTTGTATACTAGATCAGCTAATTAACTTAAAAGATTGAAGATAAAGAATGATAATTGATGTTCTTAAAAACTGGATCAAACGTAATTAAAAAATTAAAAGAAGGAGGAAGGGATGAAAAAATTAAACCATTACCATTTATCAGGGTTACTGATTTTAGCTGTTATGCTGGCATTAGCAGGATGCAGTGATGATGGACCGACTGGTACAGATGAACTGGAAAATGGGATAGCTTACGGTGATTTTGGCGTTACAGAAACCGTTTATGCAGACAGCTCTGATTGGGATCAGATAGTCGATGATATTTTTGGTTCCAGTTATAGGGTAGCAGACTGGAATGATCTGATAGCTTTTCATAATAGTGGTGGTGATCTGCTGGATCTTTACGATGGCTTAGGTATGACTGAATACCAGAATGCTGCATTTGTAACACTTGCTGGAGTTCCTAATTTTTCACCGACCAGATATTACTATGCTGAACGTCATGAACATAATTTACCGATAGGTTTCCTTGCTCATGAGAATATTGATAATTATTTGATCAGCTTAGGCTCCTGGCATGGCAACTGGAAAATCTTTGCCGTGAAAACTTCTTTTGGAAGTTAATTACTATTGCTTTCCTGTTGCAGCTTTTAAGTAGAAAACTTAAAGATTTAGAAATAAGATTTGACCCTAATCAGATTCCTGCCATTGGTTCTGATTGGAAGTGGACATTATAATTTATAAAGTTTCATTCAGCGCTTTCCCTCTTAAAATGAAGATTCTGGAAGAAGAGACATTAATAAATAACCATTTAGCAATATCCTGCTTTGGAGGGTGGATTAACCTTTCTTTCGTAAGGTTTCCCCTTAAAACAAAAAAAATCTGAACCAAAGCTAACTTTTTTCATTCCGAACTGGAACCCATTTATACAACCCCAGTTAGTCAACCCCAGTTATACAACGGGGCAGGCGGGTCAAGAAGTTCGGAATGAGAAGAAAGGCTCAACCTTAATCTTTGTCTTTATCTAAATTCATCCTCGATTCACACTCTCTTTTTGCCCATTTGGGGCACACGCTCACAGCTAATCAAATCTGAATTTATTCATACTTCAGTGCATCCACCGGATTAGCATTGGCAGCCTTAAAGCATCTTAATGCCACTACAAATATGGAAGTAGCCAGCACTACAATGGCAGACAGTGCAAATGGCATAAAAGTTATATCAATGCGATAAGCGAAACCCTGCAGCCAGGTCTTAACTGTATACCAGCTTAAAGGTATGGATAACAGCATGGCAACAAACACAAGTTTTGTATAACGTCTGGAAAATAATGCAACCAGCTGGGAAACTGTGCTGCCCAGTACTTTTCTAATCCCGATCTCCTTAGTTTTCCTTGTTATAAAGAAGGAAACTAGCCCAAACAGACCACAGGCAGCGATTGCAATTCCCAGTAAAGCTACTATTCCTACAACCATTCCTATTTGAGTTTCATGTTTGTACAGTTTATCGAAATCTTCATCCAGAAATGAATAGGAAAAAGGAGTTCCCGGGAAAATTTCCTTAAAGGTATTTTCTATATATTTTAGTGTGTTGGCAAGATTTGTTTGAGTTACAGAAAGAGTAAGTGTGTTGTATAAAGAATTCTCAATGTCAAGCACTAAAGGCGTTACCTGTTCCTGCATTCCTTTAAAGTGAAAATCTTTGATCACTCCGGTAATCTTTTTGGTCATTCCATGATAATGAGCTATATATTCTTTGCCAATTACTTCTTCAGGAGAAGAAAATCCTAAAAGTTTCAGACCAGTCTCATTAATTATATAACCATTGTCGGCAGTCGGCTCAAATTTCCTGCCTGCCAGTAATTGCAGTTTAAATTCATCAATAGAATCAGTGTCTGTGGTAAGAACATTGAACCAATTGGATTCGGCATCAGGTATGTCTGCAGATGTGAGATAGTATCCACCACTCATATCACCCGGTACTCCTGAAGTTACGGTTGATCCGGTAATTCCAGGAGAACCGTTAAACAGGGATTTAATATTCTCCGGATCAGTTCTCAGTTGATCCAGATTTGTTTTGAAAGGAATCACTATTTTCTGTTCTTTATCGAAACCGAGATTACTTCCCCTCATAAATTCCAATTGTTCATACACAAAAAATGAAGTTGTAAGAAAGACCAGGATAACAGTAAATTGCAGAACCACTAAAATTCTCTGCAGATTCGAGCCTTTACTACCTGAAGAAAAATTACCCTTCAGCAGGTCGTGAGTTTTAAAATTGGTCAATACTACGGCATTATATCCGCCTGAGGATAATATAATTGTCAGGAATAATCCAGCTGCCGCCAGAATAACATTTATATTAAGAATGGAATACAACTTCATCTGGATCCCGGTAAGCAGATTGAAATAGGGCAACAGTAATTCTATGAAACAGAAAGCAAGAATAAATGAGAGCACTGCATGAACTGTAGAATCCATAAAACATTGCAGGATCAACTGCCATTTACGGGCACCAACGATCTTTCTTATTCCCAACTGCCGGATGTTTTTCATCGCAATTGAAACTGAGATGTTAACAAAATTCAGACAGCCAATTAAGAGGACTACCAACGCTATTATTGAATAAATTCTGATCTGCTGGATATTAACCACTGGAAGTATCTTGTACTTTACATTAGTATCACTGTGGATATTTCCTATCGGCTGCAGATAAAATTTGTAATTCTGCCATTCACGTCCGGTTCGCTGACTGTAACTTGCATGAAACTGATCAGCTAATTCTTCTAATCTGGAAGTCAGCTGACTTGGATCACTATTTTCTCTTAACTTCAGATATGTGTATTTAGGATGAAAATCGTGCCAGTATTCATCAATCCAGGGCAGGTGGTTTTTTAAGGTACTCATGCTTAGCATCATGGCAACTGGAATATGTGTATTAGAGGGGGAATCTGCAATAATTGCTTTTACAGTGAAATCTTCCCTGGCAACCGGGCAATAGTAATCGTAATCGATCTCTATATTCAATGTTTTACCCATTGCATCTTCATCGGAGAAATACTTCTCAGCCATAGTACTGGTGAGAATAACACTATTAGGCTCAATTAAAGCTGTTTCAGGTGATCCTTGCAGAAAATTAAAATGTAATATTTCAGTTATCTGAGGATCGGCAAAATAAATATCAGTTTCGAAAAATCTCTTTTCTCCCTGTTCAATAAGTACATTGGATTTATTTTCGAAAGGAGGTATCAATCTTGCCTCGGTTTCAATAATCCCAGAAGATTCTGCTAAAGCAGGACCAACCGGACCGGGTACAGCGTTGCGGTAAAATTTTCCAATGGCAGATTCCCGATAAAATTCAACCCGGTGAATCCGTTCACTATCCTGATGATAATTATCGAAATTCAGTTCATGGTGTATATAACTGAAAATAAGTACGCAGCAGGCAATTCCTAAACTTAAGCCCAGGATATTTACTACTGAATAACCCAGGTGTTTCTTAATATTCCTTAAAGATAATAAAATAAAGTTCTTAAACATAATCCCCCCATTGTTTAAGTTAAGCTCTCTGCCACAAAGGCCCCAAAACACGAAGACATAAAAAAATACTTATCATCTATTGGATGTACCTCAAACAGGCCTGATCGCTGGTACCCAAACTTTTAACCTGTTGAATAACAGGTCCTGTTTGGGTGCCTCAGTTTTATTGACATATGTATCGCCATTCCCAAACGGCCAGGGTATGCACCCCGCCACAAGTTTGGGAACGAGCTGGAATTGGATATATCTCCAAATTCAGCTTAAATACAATTTCCTTACACTTTCGTTACAAGGTTCTTCTTCGTAACGTTATGCATTCCAAACTCGTTTAACCATTCGCAAGGTCTTCGACCATTGCGAAGGTAATGTAACATTACCACAAACTTATTTAAACTGCTCCAGGATATCTGCCGACACCCAGTAGGAATTTCCATCATTGCCAACATAGAATATATATTTTCCATCCCAGCTAACCCGGACCTGGTTACTATCCATTTTCAGGAATTCCCCAACATCTGCGGGTTCACTCCAGGTATTATCTTCTTTCCTAAAGCTAACGAACATCGAGAAGAACCGGGGGCAGATAGAGCCCCGAGGATATAATCTGATAAAAATAAGATACTCTCCATCCGGAGAAATGGCAGGAGCAAGTATGTGTTCAGGCAGTTCTTGATTGCTGAATATCAATTCAGGTTCGAGATATTCTCCCTCGTTATATTCGGAATAATAGATCCCTGCGGAGTTTTCCTCACCTCGAAGCTTACCGCCAAAATAGAGGTTATTGTATTTATCTAAAGAAAATTGCCAGTGATTGCCGTATTTATTGAATATTGAATCAAGTAATACCGGTTCAGACCAGCCGTCATCCTGTCTGTCAACATAATAGAATTGTTCAAATTGATCCCAATCCTGATTGCTTCTTAAATAACCCTGAAAATAGAGCCTTTTGCTGTCAGATGAAAAAAACGGACTCCGATGACCATAGTTTTCATCCAGGAATCGAATATCTTCTGGTGCACCCCATTTCCCATCCTGAATTTCAGACATGATCAGTCCTCCAGCATAATTCAATTCGCTGCCATCGTTTGGAGTCCAGCAGGCTTTCGTTTGATCAGGAGAAAAGGCTATATTGCCATAGATTTTTCTATGTGTGCTCACTATACCAGGCGCAAATATTTCCGGTTCCTGACCAGGTTCCTGCTGACCTAGATAATTGCCTGAAAGGACAGGAAATTCCTGCGGGGCAGTATCTGCCCCATTACTCATAAGCAACTGCATGATCTCGTTCAGATCATTCTTTTCTGCCAGATTATAAGGTGTCTCGCCCAGCAGATTCCTGGTATTAACTTCAGCCTGCCTGGAAAGAAGATATTTCACTACTTCAGTATGACCGTTATACACAGCCAGATGCAGAGCTGAATTTCCATCTTCACTGATTTTATTTAAAATTTCAGGACAGGAAGTAAGCCAGTTCTGGACCACAGTGAGATTGCCATATTTTGCTGCATCATAAAAAATAGCTAATTTAATCTGCTGCCTCAGCTCAAACTCTGCATCAATGTTTTCAATCATCCTTTCCACGTTCAAATTCTCCGGGTCGATCTCTTTTACTTTCCCATAATATTCCAGTGCTTTATCCTTATCTCCTGCGTAGAGATAACCTTCAGCAATGCTGTCATAAACATTAGCAGAATGCGGAAATAACTGAATGTTCATTTTGAATACTTCTAATGATTCATTTAATTTACCCAGATCAATTAACTGATATCCGGTAAGATTAAATTCACTTTCACTTGAATAATACCTACTTGTATCAGAACTGACAACAGAGAATTCTTCGATCGCCTGTTCTATACCAAACTCCACGATTATCTCTTTTATCCTTTCGGCAGCTGACTTTTTTAGCGGTGATTCTTGAGCAGATAAGCAGATGGTGATAAATATCACAAATAAACAAATAAAAATCTTTTTCAAATTTCCCCCAATTTGTTCTGTTCTGACCCCTTAAACGGTACCAAACCCTTGAAAGGATATCTTTTTGTACCTCGAACAGTCCTGTTCGAGGATCCACGATCTAGACCACGTAATACTACATGGCAGGCAGATCGTGGTACATTATTCATACTTAAGCGCTTCAACCGGATTAGCCGTGGCCGTTTTAAAAGTTTGATAACTTATAGTTATAACGGCAATGAATGTTACCACGACAGCCGCCAGCAGGAAAGTCCAGCCTGATATGCTGATCCTGTAAGCAAAACCCTGCAGCCAGCTCTGCATTAGAATATACGTGACAGGAACAGCAACTATGATCGCCAGTCCAACCATGCGCAGGAAGTCTGTGGCCAGCAGAATAACAATACTATTTACAGAAGCCCCCATCACTTTTCGGACTCCGATCTCTTTAGTCCTCTGCAGGGCACTGAATGATGCCAGAGCAAATAATCCCAGGCAGGCAATAAAGATCGCCAGACCTGTGAAGATCCCAAAGACATTTCCGAATTGAAGCTCCTTATGATACTGTCGGTCGAAATGTTCATCCAGGAAGAAATATTCGAAAGGATTCCCAGGCAAGTGAGAATTCCATTTTTCCCTGATCCGGTTGATCAGATCCTGATCATTGGCTGTTGAAATTTTTATGGAATAAAATCCATCTGTATAGGGCCGGAAAGGAAAAGCCAACGGGGTAATACTTGATTTCAGCGACATCTGGTTGAAATTCTCGATCACTCCTCTCACTAAAAGGGTATCGTTGCTGATAAACACCTTTTTGCCTATAATCTCAGCCGGATCCGTATAACCGTACCTTTTCACAGCATTGCGGTTAACGATCACTTCAGTCATATTCTCCTTAAGTCCCGGCGTAAAATTGTTTCCTGCAATTAGCCTGAGATCGTAGGCTGGAATAAAATCGTGATCGATCCCTACCAGGTACATCACTCCCATATCTTCCTGGGTCTGATCTTCACTGTAGCTGCCCTGTCCCCAGAAGATCTCAACTCCAGGTACATAAGAAGATTTGGTAAAGGATTCCACTCCACTTAAAGTGAGTACATCCTGTTGAAAAGAATCCAGAGTGGAAGCACGCAGAGAGTCGCTGCTGAAGACCCCCGCACTCCACAGGACAAGCGTCTTATCTATATCTATACCCAGGTCATGTTTCCGTAAAAAATCCATCTGGTTATAAACAATAATCACCCCGGCGATAAGAATTACAGAGATTGCGAACTGGAAAACAACCATGATCTTTCTTAAAAGTGAACCCTGACTCCCCTTAGATACGCTTCCTTTTAAAACTTTAACGGGTTGATAAGAGGAAAGTACAAAGGCAGGATAGAGACCCGAGAGGAAGGATCCACCCAGAAAGATCAGCAGAAGCCAGATCCAGACACCGGTTGAGATAAGTAATCCGGTCGCAACAACTGACCCTGTCAGTTGACGGAAGGCAGAAAGTGAAAGTTCCACGATAAAGAAAGACAAGATCAAAGCAATCAGGTTGATCAGGAAAGATTCCAGCAGGAATTGTCTTACTAACTCACTCCTGGCAGCACCGGATACTTTTCTGATACCGACTTCCCGAGCCCGTTCCATAGCTTTTGAAGTGGAAAGATTTATATAGTTAAGCCAGGCAATTACCAGAATAAAAAGAGCTACAATAGTAAGAAAATTAACTGCTGTTCCATCTCCATTCTCATCTGGTTCAGATTCCTGCAGCAAATTAGAATAAAGGTGAATATCCACCAGCGGCTGCAGAGGAAATTCATATATTACACCTCTTTTTTCCCACTCTTTTCCCTGCTCATTATACAGCCATTCAGCAAATTTCTTATCAAACTCTTTATGATCAGTACCATCTTCCAGTAGAACATACGTATTATAGTCGTACCAACCCCAGGCTGTATCTACGGCATCTCCCCAGAATTCGCGGATTGTATCATGCGAGATGAGAATAGTAAATTTTATGTGTGAATTGTCCGGTGGATCGACACAGATTCCGCTAACCTCGAATACCATATCTCCTTCCCAGGTTATGGTCTTGCCCAGCGGATCTTCCTCACCGAAGAAACGCTTTGCCGTTGATTCTGTCAATACCGCCTTATTGGGTCCGATCAAAGCATTATCAGGATCACCTTTGATGATCGGAAAGGTTAACAATGTATTAAAGGTTGGACTGACCACCTGGATCTTCTCTTCACGGAAGCTCTTTTCTCCGCTGCTGAAAATACCGGAAGCAGGAAAAGCACGGCAATATTCCAGAACTTCCGGAAAGTTGTCTTTCATGGCCGGACCTACAGCTGGAACTGCGGCTGCACATTCTACCACGGTCTCACCATTTTTTACAATATTGAATTGGACCCGATAGATGCTCTCATAATCATCATGAAATTTGTCATAACTATTTTCATAACTCACATACTGCATAATCAGGATGCAGACTGCCATTCCGATAGCCAGCCCCAGGATATTGATTAGAGAGAATCCTTTATGCCGCAGCAGGTTCCTGATGGCGATTTTAAAATAATTTTTCAGCATAACTCACCTTCTATTTTTTAATTGCTTTTTAATCTCCCCAGCCAGATCTGAAGAAAGATCCCCGGCTAAAACCAGTTTATCAACATAGGCAGCACCGAATATGAAGTCAGTTCCTGCATCATAACTTTCAAACTGCAGTTCTTCATCCATCTCCACATTGCTGTAGAAATAGATTATTCTTTCGCTTCCCAAAAAATCTATCTCATTAAAAGAGAGTAATATTTGTCTGTTACCGTTCAGTTTACAATTGATCACCATCAATTCAGGATCATAGACTATCTGCCAACGGGTGTCGGGACGTCGTGCAGAATCGAGGATATCAAAAGCTTCTTCAGGACTAAATTCGCTTACGTTATCCATCCCTGCTACAGCACGTACAAATCTTTCCTGCGAACCAGATCTGTTGGCGATTTTCAGATCGCCTCCGTATCCTTCAAAATTCTGTAAATACTTAAGGGAATTACTGTAACTGTTGTTGGTAATTGCTTTATAAGGAAGTTCTTCCCCGCTGTAAGCTGCTATCTCTCCTTCCAGGAATTCCACCACCAGCACTGCTCCGCTGCGATCCATTACAATGTAGTGCAATCCAATGAAATACTTACTGAGAGCAGGATTGCCCAGATTCTCTTTCACTTCCTGCACAGTCGCAAAATTATCAAGCTGGTATTGGGTCCATTCCAATTCGTTTATAGCAGAAAGATCCTGCGGATCGGGGTAGCGGGAAGGATAATAGGATAGTTCCTCGATCACCAGTCCGGCTTCATTCATACCGCCCAGAGGCAGGTCCTTCCCGGGCTGATTAAAGGTTACACTGTTATAAAGGGAAGTCCATCTTGCCGGGATTCCATTCTGTAGAACCATACTCTTCTTCACTTCCCCTTTACGATTGAGCATAATGAAACCGTCACCCACCGGCCAGTCCAGGTTTTTGGCCAGCAGCACTGTATCTTCATTGACCAGACAAAAGGCGGTGCAGGATTGGAGTTTATAATGGGCAGTAATTATTATAAAAAACAACAGCCAAATCAAACTGCTGTTAGTTATTTTCCGAAAATAAAATTGGATTTTATCCATTACTCACTGCTCTCCAATTCGCTGATGGCTGTTTTACAATATTGATCATCTGCATCCAGATCCAGTCCCTTTCCGTAGGCCTGTCTGGCTTTTTCAATATCCCCCATTCCTTCATAGATCATCCCCAACCGCCAGCAGGCAGCACTGCGGGACGGATTCAGATCTTCTCTGTCAGAATTTATATATAATTCAAGAGATCTGATGCCTGCTTCCTGATAATCAACAGATAAAGCAGCTATTTTGCCAATCTGATAATGATAAAGCAGCTCTTCAGGCCTCAATTCCGTCAGTGCGAACATATAGTCATAAGCTTTATCATAATCTTCAGATCTGATAAGCGAAAAGCCTGTTTCCTGCAGCAGGGGTACGATATCGGGCTGTATGCCGTATTTTTTCTGCAGATCATCAGCATAAGATATCGCTGCTTCCACACTTTCAGTTTGTATCTCCTCAGGAATTTTCCAGTCCGAGAATAACCAGATCAGACCATTATAGAGCGAGACGGAAGGACAGTGTCCGCCAGTTTCATACTCTTCATAACGCCAGATAAGTTCTACGGGTGCTTTCTGCTCCAGGATCTGCAGATAACCGGGCAGGGCATCACCTACTATTCGGGTAAGAGGATCATCCAGGGCATGACAAATAAATATTTTATTCTGCCTGAATTTGCTTTCCTGCAGCAGGGAATCTGTAACACCATAGATAAAATTCTCACCCTGCCCCACGGCGGGGCTGCTAGCTATACAGGCTGTGAAGAATTCAGGCATGGATAAAATTGTATATAGTGCCAACATGCCCGTATTTGACTGTCCATAAATTGTAACATGCTCAGATAAACGGTAATTTTCCTGCAGATAAGGCAGCATTTCCATTGTCAGGAAATCAAGGAAATTATCTGAACCACCTGTTCGTGGTATGCGATCCAGTTTTCTGGGAAATACATCTCGTTGATAATCTGTGAACAGTATATTCACCACGATCATTTCAGGAATATCATTTCTGAATTCACTGAGATATTTCACAGTTCCTGTCTCTTTATGGAACAAAACCTCACTTCCCTGAAGATGGAACAAGACAGGATAATTTTTTGAAGAAGTTTCATAATCTCCCGGCAGAGAGAGCAAAAATTCTCTCTCTTCCTGCAGAATATCTGAATATAAACTAATTTTATTGCCGATAACAACCTGTTCTTCAGCTGATAATAATAAGCCCAATAGTATAAAAATCAAGATAACTGTTCGTTTCATTTTCCCCCACTTTATTTTTCCTGTGAAAAGATTATTTCAGCAGGATCATTTTTTTTGTTTTGGATACTTTGCTGCTGGAAATTGAATAGAAATAAACTCCGGCTGGAACTTCATTTCCGTCATCATCTGTACCGTTCCAGGTGATATTGTAACTGCAGCTCCCAGCTTGTTTCATCCTGAGTTTTATCGAAGGACTGGGAGCACCACGATTATAAACTGACCCTTCGACTCGGTTCGGATAAGATCCGAAACCGCTCAGGGTGACAGCAGAAATTAACTCTTCACTAGTTCCTAAACTCCCGTTTAGGAACTTGTAGGATTTCACCTTCTGCCCCTTTACATTATAGATAACTAACTCAAAATTCTCAGTGAACTCAGTGCTCTCTGTGTTTATGTCTAAGCAAATAGTCGTAGTCGGATTAAAAGGATTGGGATAATTGCTCATCTCTATCTGCATTTCAGGAATTTCCTGCTCATCTACCCCATTTATATCGATCGGGACAAATTCCACCGTATTGGAGTTTAAATTGGGTATCCAAAGAAAGCTCAGATGGTCATCGAAATATATATCAGCCGGCCCATCATGACCGCCGCTTACTTGTTCAGGCGGCTCCGAGAAATCTGCATCAAACCTGAAACAGGCATTATAGTACCAGGAAGACAAATAATAGTTCCCGTTAGGATCCTTTGCCAGTCCATCCTGAGATGGAATGTTGGTGTAAGTGATAACCGTTACGGTCGAATCTGCCAGATTTACTGCATGCAGAGGGTATCCTGATGCGGTAGAAGTTACAATTAATCGATTACTTATTTCATCAAATATTATACCATTCGGGTCTGTAAGCCCATCCACCATATATATCCAGTGATTTTGATTAACGATAT
>CALOBL010000007.1:0-46472 GCA_942491655.1 Cloacimonadaceae bacterium (SeqCode) | reverse complement strand
TACTCTTACTGGCATTGAACAATCAAAATTTCCTGGCACAATGACCGTGATAACTGCGAGAGATATTGCTCTTACGCCTGCTCGCAATATCCTTGATCTGATAGAAATTTATGTGCCTGGCGCGATCTATGTTGCTCATTATCAAGGATTCAGAATCGGGATTCGAGGAATGCTGAGTGATCAGAATTACTCTTATCAGCTACTGATAAACGGCAAAAATCTCAATCTCAAGTCTATTTTTGGACCGCTATTTGAGTTGCAGGATAAAGATCTGGGCAGTATAGAGAAGATCGAAATAATCCGTGGACCAGGATCAGCCATTTACGGACCTGGAGCTACTGCAGGGGTCATAAATATTATCACCAAGAAAACCCAAACAGATAAGTTGATAATCGGTTACCAGAATGATCTTAATTATCGTTACAATCGTACTTCTCTCCAATTTTCCGATATTCGGAATAATTTTAAATACTATTTTTATGCCAGTATGGCTCGATCTAAAGGATTGGAGGATACAAAATTCTGGTATATCGATAGAGCTCAAAATATTGATGATAATCAACCCTGGGGCTGGGGATTTATGAACCCCGAATGGGGTAATTACGGCAAAGGCAGTAATGCTCCCAGTTTATATGATGATTATCTGGAAACACCGGAAGTTAAACTTCACCTTGATCTGGAAATCGGTAATAATATCTCTTTCTGGTTACGATATTCTACCTATAATCACACTTCAATTACTCAGGAGAATATGGCTAAGGAAGGAGCTGCTTTCTCTGGTCAAACAGGCAAATATTTTGCCAGTGAATTTACTCATGAACTCAAATATGGAGAGAATATTTCCTGGACAAATCGAATCGGATTTGACAGTGCTAATATTAGACAAATAAATCTTTACCAGGGGGAAGGAGAATCAATTAATCACATTGCTCAGCGAGGTAATTCTTATGCAGAAAATGAGCTCAATTATCACAGTCTGATCAATCTTAAATTGAGTGAAAAATATAAACTGGCTCTTGGTGGAGAAGTATCCTACGAATATTATACTCCCGAATGGGGAATGGAAGATGAATCTTTTATCCTTAGTTTCCCGGCTCCCATAAGATTTGCTGTATTGAATCAAAAATCAGGCTTCTATAAATACTATGGTGAACCCATTGCAAACGTAGTAGATGAAACTATCGATGGATATATGTTATCAGCTTTTGGAGAAGCAAATCTCGAGTTTCACCCCAAATTTCAAACCTTGTTATCATTACGGGTAGATAAACATGAATATTCCAATCTGGCTACATCACCACGCCTGGCATTTATTTCACCTCTTAGTGATGAACATACATTGAAGCTTATTCTACAGCGATCTGTTCGATTACCTTTATTTACCGATCTTTTTGCCCAGCATTATCTGGCAGGTGAAGAAGCCAAACCAGAGATAAGTACAGGGACGGAGTTTCACTACAGTTATCACCCGAACCCAAATTTTACTTTTAATGTCATAACTTACTATTACAGTCTGGATCAGATCAGTTGGATTGATGAGGAGAAATTCACGGATTTTATTGGTACATTTGATCTGATCGGCTTTGAACCGGGAATTCGCTATCAAAACAATAAATTAACAATTGGGGCTAATTACTCCTTGATTAAACAGTTGAATTGGAAGCCGGAACTGGAACCTGTTGCCTGGATAAGTGGTTTGGAAGGTGAAGAGATCTTCATAACAAATAACGGGGAAAACAGAATAAATAATTTCCCTTCCCACGCGATTAAATTTTTTACTAATTACACTTACGAATCAGATATTACCCTACATTTTGATGGGCGGTTCATGTGGGATTATCAGCAGCAGGATATGCTGGATAAGTTTATGGATGCTCATCAGGAATACGGTAATCCAATTACGATAAATGTCCTGAATGAAATGATTGATGATCTCAATGATCATGGCTATGCCAAGCCTTCTTTCACTTCCAATGCTTCAATAAACTGGAAGATGATTGATTCGGTTTGTGATGTTGAATTAAGACTATATGCTATGAATTTGATATCTTATAATCATATGCGCTATATTATTCAATTTTGGGAAGATGGCAACCTTCGCCAATATCCCCGACAGTGTGGCTTCATTTGTGAGCCTTTAACCGTAGGATTAAACTTAGGGCTGAATTTTTAATATTGGAGCCAATATGAATTATAAAAAGTTTTCGTCTGTTAAACTAGTCATTTTTTCTGTAATACTTTATCTACTTGTACCGCAGCTTCTGAATGCCCAATACAGTAAAGAAGAATTGAAAGCAGTTTACCTGGAAAAATTTACCCTGTTCATTGAATGGCCGGCAGATTTCGCTTTCGCAGATTCCACTCAGCCTTTTATCATCGGTGTGTTCAAAGATAAGTCTTTCAGCACGATCCTGAAAGAGATTTACAAAAATCGAAAGAATCCAGAACAGGGAAGTGCAGATCAAATACTTTTCAAATTTCAAAAATATTCAGGAATGCCATCTCCTGTTTATCTCTGAATCGGAAGAAGATGAACTTAAATCAATTTTATCTCGATTCAGCGAAAAACCAATTCTTATCATCAGTGATACTGAAGGATTTGCCGAAAAAGGAATTCACATCGATTTCTTTTTGGAAAAAGAAAAGCTTAAGTTTGAAATCAACCAGGATGCCTTTAAAAAATCCGGGTTGAAAGTCAGTTATCAGCTAATGCAGCTGGCAAAGATCGTAAATACGAAAGGAGATAACAAATGACCTGGTTCAACAACCTTTCTATCAAAAGAAAACTCATTCTCCTGATCTTTGGAATTACCCTGCTGGCTCAGATCATAGCTTTTTCCATACTCACTATGGAACGCTATAATTATCTGAAAAAAGAACTTCTGAATCAATCTCAAATTCAAGCCAAACTCATCGGCGAATACTGCGTTTCTCCGCTGGTTTTCGAAGATGTGGAGGGATTGAACCGGATCCTGCAGAAGATCGAAGCTCTGCCTTTCATCCTTTCCGCAGCAGTTTACGATCAGAACGGAGACCTGGTAACTTTATCATCAGAATGCAGTAGAATTGGAGCCTATTCCCGCCCATGAAATTCATGATGATATTTACACCAAAAAATACTTCATGTTCGGGAAGCGATCAATCAAGATGGCATCGAATATGGACAGATCCATCTGAGAGTTTCTACCGGGCAACTTGAGAAAGACAATTTCCCATCAGATACTGATATTCGCTTTGATAGTGTTAGGAACAATAATTCTGATCTATTGTCTGGCAAATCGATTTCAGAGGGTGATCTCTGAACCAATTCTAAAGCTCGCAGCCTTCACAGATGAAATTTCCCAGACTGCCGACTTCTCACTGCAGATACCAAAGCAGAGCGAGGATGAAACAGGCAAACTTTACGACAATTTCAACAATATGATCAGGCAGATCAAAGCAAAACAGGAAGAACGTAATAAAGCGAATAAAGCCTTGTTTGATAGCGAAGAGAAATACAGAAATCTTATAAAATACACACCGTTACCACTATGTATTGTTGAAAATGACGGTAAGATCGTGTTTATAAATGACCGCTTTAAAAAAGTTTTCGGTTACAAGCTTGAAGACATTCCAACCCTCGATGAATGGTGGGAAAAAGCTTATCCTGATGAGAAATATCGCTCCTGGGTGCTGGATACCTGGAACAAAGCAGTTGATAAAGCAAGAATTGAAAAAACGGATATCGAATCCGTCGAGTATCAAGTAACTTGTAAAAATAATCAGAGGTTCGGATAATTATTATCTCCGCACCCCCCACAAAAACCCCCAAAAAACACAGAAAAAAAAAACAAAAACCAAAAATCCACCCCCCCCAAGAAAACGAAAGAGCTGGAAGTACGAGATTGAGTACGGGAGTACTCTCAAGAATTAAAATCAGAAAGCACACGATCAATTATTGCATTAATCATTGTTGCAGCAGTGATTTTGGGTTCAATTATATTTTTTGTGTTTATGCCAGATTTATTTCAATAAAGGCTACACTTACCGGAACATCGGCGACTGGGAGCAAACTGGCTCAAGCGAGCTTTGCTGGAGAGAATTCTGGTACTAGAAAATTGAGAACAGCCTGAAGGTACATTTCAGGAAATGGTTACCCGAGGCAGTTGGGACATTGGGAATGAAATTCATATACAAAAATACCTGGTCAACGAGCTTGAATGTTGTCGGATCCCGAAGATTGATACAAGATTTTCAGATTAGAATCCAGTCCAAAACATTCTCTCCTAAAATTGATTGTTTTCCTTCCTTCCTTTCCCTCTCGCTTTTCCTCCTTAAAATTAAAAATCCACCCCCCAAATATAAACCCAATTTCTCTTATGGTCTTCAATCCTGATTTAGCCAAAGATTATCTGCGCTCGTTTGCAAGTAAATAAGTACAAAACACTTGGAAGATAATGAATTCGTGCACAAGGAACCATCACTTCCTAATTCAAAAAGCCTTTAAAATCTAAAATTTCCCGTGAAGGAAAGTTACGAAACTCAATTGAAAGGTACTGGGCGATTATACATACATTTATATGTTCATTGTTATCTTACTACTACTAACAGCTTTCTGGTTTTTTCTTGGCACACTAAAACATAAATCTGAATTGGAAGATCGGGTCGAGGAACGTACTGTTGAAGTGGAAAAAGAAATTGAAGAACACAAACGGGTAGAAAATGCACTACGAAAAAGCGAATGATAATCTGGTATTTGATTATGCCCTCATCGTCTTTGGTGCCAGGGGTTCTCTCTTCTCCGGTTTTACTCTTCATGATCTATATTTCCCCACGGGAATCATTAGGAATTGATAGGTATTGAGGGGTCGTAGACAGGTTGCATCAGGGGATGTTTCTTCGGAGATGGTTCAAAGGGTTTTGGCTGTGGTATGATGTTTCTGGGTTTGTGTAGCATCACCGACCGCAAACTAGCAGAAGAAGCATTGAAAGAAAGTGAAAAAAAATATCATGATATATTTGAAAATTCGATTTTGGGAATATACAGAAGTACGCTGGAAGGAAAATATGAAGAAGTGAATCCCGCCTTTGCCAATATCTTGGGATATAATTCTCCTGAAGAAATGATTATTGATGTTGAGGATATTTCCAAGCTATATGTAAACTCAAAGGATAGAGAAAGGATAAGTGATGAATTTGAAAAATATGGATATGTAACAAATTATGAGATACAAGGACGCCATCATTCTGGAAAATTAATTTGGATCTCCATCAATGGCAAGCAACACATGAAACAAATGGTCAAGATATTACGAGGGAACAGTGCTTGACATAACCGGAGCGTAAACTGGCCGAACAGGAATTGAAGAAAATACCACGAACATCTGGAAGATTTGGTAAAAGAGCGAACCGAAGAATTGCAGTCCAGCAACAAAGAATTAGAAGCTTTTGCCTATTCTGTGTCCCACGATCTGCGAGCACCTTTAAGCTTAGGGCTATAGACGGTTTTACACGCATCTTATGCAGGATTATGTAGATAAACTGGATGAGGAAGCAAAACGTCTGGGTGAAATTATCCAGAAGAATTCACAGAAAATGGGTCAACTCATCGACGATCTGCTAGCCTTCTCCAGGCTGGGACGGGCAACGATGCATTTTTCCAGTATCTGCATGAAAGACATCGTCAACTCTGTTTATCTGGAAGAAACTACTCCCATCGAGCGTAAACGAATCAATTTTAAAGTAGCTGATCTTCTCAAAGCAAACGGCGATCCGAACATGTTCCGTCAAGTATGGATAAATCTCATTTCCAATGCCATCAAGTTTTCGGCAAATCAGCCACAAGCTGTTATTTCGGTTACCTGCCGGGAGGAAGAAGATAAATTAAATTATTGTATAAGTGATAACGGTGCAGGGTTCGAGATGAAATACATAGATAAACTTTTCGGTGTATTCCAGCGCCTGCACAGTGCGAAAGAATTTCCGGGTACCGGTGTGGGATTGGCTTTGGTTAAGCGTATCATTAACCGCCATAATGGAAAAGTTTGGGCAGAAGGAGAAGTTGGTAAGGGAGCAACTTTTTATTTTTCTATACCAAAGAATTTTAAAATAAATGGAGGATAACAAAAATGAAACAGGAATATGAAATAGTGATCGTGGAAGACAATCCCGATGATGCAGAATTAATGATCCGATCTTTAAAGAAAAATCAACTGTCAAACAATCTGATTTTACTGGAAGACGGAGAACAGGCTTTGGAATTCATTTTTTGTCAGGGTGAATATTCAGATAGAGAATCATCAGCTTCACGTATGTTGATCTTCCTGGATCTTAAATTACCCAAAGTGGATGGACTGGAAGTTTTAAAACAGGTGAAATCGAATGAGAAAACCAGGAAAATTCCGGTCATCATAGTTACTTCCTCAAAAGAAGATCCGGATATCGCTGCTGCTTACGATCTGGGCGCTAACAGTTACGTGGTGAAACCGGTTAATTACGATGAATTCGTGAAGACGATAAACAATTTGGGCTTATATTGGCTGGTAGTTAATGAAAATCCGCAAAATGGAATTGATAAAGAATAACAGGTTTACTTTTAAAGGCGGCTGTTGAATGAAAGGAGTGAAAATTAAAATATTAATTCTGGAAGATATGTTAGCTGATCTTGAACTAATTGTATTTGAATTAAGACAGGCAGCAATAAATTTCACTCATCTCCATGTGGAAACGGAAGTAGATTTCAAAAAAGGATTAGTCGAATTCAAACCCGATATTATCCTTTCCGATTACAATCTGCCGCAGTTCAACGGCATGGAAGCACTGCAGATAACCAAAGAAATTGCACCGTTAACTCCATTTATAATCGTTACAGGCTCTATGAACGAGGAAACAGCAGTCAAATGTATTAAGTCCGGTGCCTGGGATTATGTGCTCAAAGAAAATCTCGTTCGCTTGGGCTCGGCTATAAATCAAGCTATGGAAAGGAAAGCGCTGCTCGAGGCTAAAATACAAGCTGAAGAAGAACTTCGTGAAAAGAGTAATAAGCTAAATGAACGCGTAAAAGAGCTAAATTGTCTTTATAAAATTTCTCAACATGTTGAAAAATCGGATATCTCAAATAATGATTTCTTCCAAGTTGTTGCTGATCTTATACCACAATCTTGGCATTACCCAGAGAAAACTGTTTGCAGATTAATTATTCATGAAAAGGAATACAAAACACAGAACTTCAAAAAATCCAAATTGAAACTATGCAGGGACATCTTAGTTAAAGAAAACAAAGTGGGTACTATTGAAATATATCAATTAGAAAAGATACTGGATAGAGATGAGATGCCATTTTCCCAAGAAGAGGTAAATCTGTTTAACATGATCGCAGAGCGTCTGGGGAGTATTATAGAGCACAAGAAGGCAGAAGAAGCACTGAAAGAAAGTGAAGAACGTTATGCTAATTTGTTCAACGGTGCTAATGATCTTATCCAATTGGCTGAACCTGATGGAAAGTTTAAGCTTGTGAATAAAAAATGGATGGAGACACTGAGATATACGGAAAAAGAAGTGAAAGATCTGCGGGTGACCGATATAATACGAACAGACAAAATTTCAGAGATTGTTGGGCTGATGCAAAATGTAAAAGAGGGAGAAAGCATTGTTTTTGAAACTGTTTTCATTTCCAAGAGTGGGAAGGAAATTGATGTGGAAGGACATGGGAATGGCATTTTTAAAGACGGCAAGTTCATTTCTTACTTTGGTATTTTCAGGGACATCACCGAGCGCAAGCAGGCGGAGGAACAGATCCAACAAGATTTGAGAGTAAAAACTGTTCTTCTTCAAGAATTGTATCATCGAACTAAAAATAATATGCAGATGGTTATCTCGATACTTAACAGGTATTCTTGGGACTCTGATAATGAATTTATTCAAACAACTTTCAGGGAAATGGGAGACAGGATAAAGTCTATGTCGAAGGTTCATCAGCATCTCTATAATGCCCAGGATCTGTCGAATATCAACTTAAAAAAGTATATTATTGATCTGGTAGGATTGCAAGCACAAAGTCATAGTATTTTGAATCATGAAGTTTCTATAAAATACGATCTGGAAGATGTCTTCCTGGGAATCGATTTAGCAATTCCATTGGGATTGATTTTAACTGAGTTGATCTCTAATGTTTTCAAACATGCTTTTCCTGAGAACAAGAAAGGTAAACTATTTATAGGATTAAGCAAAGCAGAAAATAATATCATAGATCTGAAGATAAACGATAATGGTATAGGCATACCGGCTGATCTGGATCTAAGAAAATCCAGCTCCACGGGACTCACTTTAATGTTTATGCTTGCTGAGCAGCAAATGAAGGGCGAGGTGAATTATCGATCTGAAAACGGGTTGAAATGGCAGATTAAAGTGAAGGAAAATCTGCATAAAACGAGAGTTTAATTGGAGAACATCTTCGATTTTGCAGGCTGGAGATAAATAACTTATAGTTTAACTTGATCTCATTGATTCATTTTGTATAGTATTATTATCAAGCATAAAAGTGGAGTTCAGTACCCAGGCAAAAAACGGGGCGTATTCTAATAAGACATATGAAAAGAATAAATAACTAGGAGAAAATTGAAAAATTTTAAGAGTATTTTAAGTGCGATTATTATGGTGATATTTTTAAGTGCACTTACATCGTGCGACAAATCTGATCCGGTTAGCCCACCCGATCAGGGAGTAAACCCGTTTAGCAATGGCGGCGATGAAAGGAATATGCTGGTTGTTATCAGCGATATACATCTTGGAGCTGACCTCGATTATGCAGAATGCAAAGAGAACCTTGGAGCACTCGAGAACCTACTTGAACAGATCAGAGTGGCTCCAAATGTCAAGGAACTTGTTATTGCAGGAGACTTGTTCGATGAATGGTTTGTACCCGCGTTAACAAATACTTATGAAGGAAATGACCAATCTGGCTTTGTTCAGCGGATAGCGGAAACCAATAGCGGTGTGTTCGATGCCATTAACCTGATAATTCAAGACGGAGAATTTTAGTTACTTATATACCGGGGAACCATGATTTAACAATAACTGCAGAGAATGTCGATCTTACTCTTCCGGGAATAAATCAGGCGCGAGATGTTCCGGGTTTGGGAACATACTCTCCGGAATATCTACCAGTAGTAGCGATTGAACATTGTCATCGCTACTGTTTTTTCTGTGCACCGGATCCGATTTCCAACCAAGATGTTGCACCGGGAACTATAACGCCTCCGGGATATTTTTTTACAAGAATAGCCGCACTCCATGTGGTGCAAAATTGTCATACGGCTGGTGACACGATACTGGTTGTCACCCCAAATACTTCGGGCAATGAAAGCCAAAATTTATTATTCGAATATTGGAACGATTGGAAAACATCATTGATGATGTTGCCGATAGAAAACATGTTTGCTGAGAACATTATTGTAACAAATATTGAAGGATTCTCCGAGACCTATGCAATTAATGATTTACTGCCTTTCCAATTAACCCCTGGTGGATTTATTGATGTGAATCTTTATAACGGAATTCAAGATACATGGGACGAAAGGCAGACACTCAACAATGTCGCTGTTAATATTCCTGTAGATCAGGCGATTTCAAATGTTTTTGATACGAATCATTTGGATGATCAGGCGAATACACAGTATTTTATGAACCCGAATTCCAATAAAAGAATTGTCATTTTTGGACATACACATATTGCGAAAATCACCTCGTCTGAAAATTGTAATGGGCAAAAATCAATCTATGCCAATTCTGGAACATGGATTGATCATAATCCACATGGGCCAACAATGACTTTTGTCGTCATAACACCACAGAATGCTGATGCTTCTTCTCAAACCTATGTTAAACTATACAATCTTGAAAATGAGGTTGTAACGAAAATGGCTGAAGACTCATTACGCTTTTAACAGTTAACAGTGCAGTATTGAGGATTGAATTTGTAAAATATGCATAACACACAGATCCACGCCAAGCATTACAGGAAATTTAATTTTAAAAGAGGGCACATGAAAAAAACAATATTACTATTATTACTATTTATTAGTGTTTCCTTGCTATTTACCAGCAATAGAGAAATTGATAGCCTGTACACTGAACTTGAATTAGCAGACGATTCTGAAAAAATCGCTATTCTGGATATATTAGCTGGGAATTTTTGGGAACTTTCTCCCAATGAAAGAATTCCACTTGCGCTACAAATGGTTGAATTATCTGAAAAACTCAAGGATCAAGGTTACAAAGCGGATGCATATAATTATTTGGGAATAGCATACAATCAACTTGATGAGACTCAGAAATCTTTAGATTATTTCCACAAGGCTTTAGATATTTTCGAAGAACTTGATGATAAAAGTGGGATTGCCAGAACATTTCTCAATCTTGCACAGGCAAATCTTTATTTGGACAATTTTGATAAGGCACTGGAATACTCCAAAAAAAACTTAGCAATAAGCCTAGAAATTGGTGATAAAAAAGGGATGTTCATGGCGTTGAACGGGTTAGGTACCGTTATGGCTAAAACTGAAAGATATGATGAGGCGTTGGATTATCTTTTCCAAGCTCTTACAATAGTAAAAGAGATCAATGACAAAATTGGCATTTCTCAAATATACAACAACATTGGGAATGTATATTTTGTTTTGGAAGAAACGGATAAGGTTTTGGAATATCGCTTACAATCATTGGAAATCATTCGAGAATTAGACAACAAATGGGAATTAGCTCTTATAACTTATAATATTGCAGAATATTATCTTGAAAATAATGAACCCGATAAGGCATACCCGTATCTGCTGGAATCACAGGAATTAGCAGAAATGCTTGATAACCAGGGATTGATCCGAGATAATACAAATTTTTATTCATGGTATTATGAATTAAAAGAGGATTATAAGAAAGCATTAAAGTATTTGAAAGATTATTCTAAATTAACAAAGCAACAATTTTCTGAAGAATTAAGCGAAACAACTGCAGAAATGCAGATTAAATATGAAACAGAAAAAAAAGAAAGGCAAAATGAAATTTATAAATTGCTAATAGAGAAACAGAGAACGGATCAAACCCGTCTCATTGGGGGATTAATCCTGTTTTTCATATTCCTGGTTGTCATTTGTTTGCTTTATTTAGCAAAAAATAAAACCAATAAACTTTTAAAGAAAGAAATAACTGAGCATAAAAAGGCAGAAGAAGCGCTTAAATCAGTTTATGATGATCTCGATTCCTTTAGCTATTCTGTATCTCACGATTTACGTTCGCCGCTACGAGCCTTAGACGGCTTTGCCAAAATCCTTCTTGAAGAATGTACTTCCGATATTGATGCGGAAGGAGCCCATCTGCTGAATTTAATCTCTTCAAATGCCAATAAAATGAATAAAATGATAGAGGATCTTCTTTCATTTTCACGCTTGGGCAGGAAAGCTATTGTAAAGAGTACTGTTAATATGAATACATTATTTTCCAATATCTTTAATGAATTAAGGATATTTTCCCCAGAAAGAAAAATAAATTTTAATGTCTCTCAACTTCCGTCGATCATCGCCGATGTTTCCTTGATGCAGCATGTCATCACAAATTTACTTTCTAACGCCATCAAATTCACACAGTCTAAGGAAGAGGCAGATATCCAGGTTGGAAGTTTTAATAAAGATGACCAGGTGATCTATTATGTGAGAGATAATGGTGTCGGTTTTAATATGAAATATGCCGGTAAACTATTCAATGTTTTTCAAAGGCTGCATAGCACCATGGAATTTGAAGGCTCAGGAGCAGGTCTGGCAATTGTCCAAAAAATCATACAGAAACACGGAGGAAAGATCTGGGCGGAAGCAGAAGTAAATAAAGGTGCAACTTTTTATTTTTCCTTGCCGAAGATGATAAAAAAATAGAGGATTTATTAAATAAGTGGAGGAATGCTAAATGAAACAGGAAAATTCCGGTTATCATCGTTACTTCCTCAAAAGAAGATCCGGATATCGCTGCTGCTTACGATCTGGGAGCCAACAGCTTCGTGGTGAAACCAGTGAATTACAGCGGTTTCGTGGAAACGATAAATCAATTGGGCTTATATTGGCTGATTGTTAATGAAAATCCGCAAAAGGAATTTTAAAGAGTATTAGGCTTTTAAAGGCGGCTGTTGAATGGAAGAGAAAATTAAAATATTAATTCTGGAAGATGTGTTAGCTGATCTTGAACTAATTGTATTTGAGTTAAGACAGGCAGCAATAAATTTTACTCATCTCCATGTGGAAACGGAAGAAGATTTCAGAAAAGGATTAGTAGAATTCCAACCAGACCTGATCCTTTCCGATTACAAACTGCCGCAGTTCAACGGCATGGAAGCTCTGCAGATCACCAAAGAGATTGCACCGCTGACTCCATTTATAATCGTTACAGGCTCAATGAACGAGGAAACAGCAGTAAATTGTATTAAATCGGGTGGGTGGGATTATGTGCTCAAAGAAAATCTCGTCCGTCTGGGTCCGTCTGTAGACCAGGCTTTGGAAAGAAGAGTGCTGCTCGATACAAAGATAAAAGCAGAAGAAGCACTGCAGGAAAGCCTTCTCCGCTATCGTCTTGCACAGCAGATCGGCCATGTGGGGAATTGGGAGTACAGCCTGGAAACAGAACACTTCTGGGGATCGAAAGAAGCAAAAAGAATTTACGGATTTGACCAGGAGGCGATTGATTTTACTACCAATAAAGTAGAAAACTGCATTCCGGATAGGGAAAATGTACATCAAGCACTGCTGGACTTAATTGAAAATGATGTACCCTATGATCTGGAATTTGAAATAATACCCAGAAATAAAGGAAAATCCAGATTCATCAATTCCATTGCTATACTAGAAAAAGATGAAAAAGGAAAACCCGTAAAGGTGTCTGGTGTTATTCATGACATCACCGAACGTAAGCAGGCGAAAGAATAGCTGCGAAAAAGCGAAGAAAAATATAAGATAATTACTGAGTCCACCTTAGACATTATCTTTATGATTGATAAAACCGGTAAACAACTATTTTTCAATGAAAGTGTTGAAAGAGTTTTGGGTTACAAAGTTGAAGAAGTTATTGGCAAATCATTCTCGAAATTTGTTCTGAAGAGAGATATTCCGAAATATCTTATCCAGTTGAAACATATTTTCATGAAAAATGAAATAAGAAATTTCATTACTCAAATTTATCATAAAGATGGGCATCTTGTAGATGTAGAAATAAATGGAAAATTAATTAAGCATAAAGAGAATTATGTTGGACTAGGCACTATCAGAGATATCACACAGCGCAAGCTGGCAGAAGAAAAAGAAAAAGAACATCATAGAAATATCATATTGCTTTCCGATTCTGCAATGAAATTTGTTGAATTTCAACAAGATGAAAACATCTATAAATATATTGGAGAACGACTCCGAGATTTTATCGGGGAAGATTCGTTTGTTATTGTTAATTCTGTAGATGAGGAAGCACATAGCTCTACAATTCAAGCAGTTCTGGGCATGGGAAAATTCACAGAAAAAATTTCCAAACTTTTCGGCAGACACCCGGTCGGTATGACAATTGATGCAGAAGATCCAAACATACACTATACAGACGGCAAATTGCATGTTTATGATAAAGGAATACATGGTTTGTCATTTAAGACTGTTCCGAAAGCTATCTGTGAATCCCTAGAAAAACTTTTAAAGATTAAAAAAATATATGTAATTGATTTGACTAAACAGGAACATTTTTTTGGCAATATTATTATACTTTTACAAGATGATATAAAAGATTTGAAAAATAAGCAAGTAATAGAAACATTTATAAAGCAGGCATCCATAGCAGTTCAAAAAAGACAGGCCGAGGATGATCTGAAAAAGAGAATGCAGGACCTGGAAATATTCTATGAAGCTGCAGTGGGCCGGGAACTGAAGATAAATGAACATAGAAAAGAGATAAATGAATTACTGGAAAAACTGGGTCAAAAACCCAAATATAAAATTGTTGAATAAAAAAAATCTGGATATTTAAAGAAGATTACATAGGGTATCTTTATTAGAAAATGAAATGTATAATGGTTTATAATTCGAGTTTTCAGGTGCATATTCAGACAATGAAGTTTTGGAAAGAAGGATGTATGAAAAGGAAACCACGAAAAAAAATCAGTTATATAAAGAAGATATTAACTGATCACAAAATTAAGATCTCAAAGCTGGCAGAAAAGTTATTATTGTTGGGAATAAAAAGAATAGCATTGATAAACGGGTATACATTGTTCAAACCTACTTTTTCTCGATGTTTCAATACTATATCGATCATTTCTCTTTTTGTTTTATTGT
Organism: Cloacimonadaceae bacterium (SeqCode); assembly: GCA_942491655.1. Lineage (GTDB taxonomy): Bacteria > Cloacimonadota > Cloacimonadia > Cloacimonadales > TCS61 > SDB. The sequence continues at coordinate 32,145 of CALOBL010000007.1, read as the reverse complement.
CGATCACCTCAGCTGAGGCACAGAATGCCAGGCATATGTTCAACCCTAAAATTGATACGCTTTTTGTCGCCTCAGAACCAGATTATCCCCCCTTCTGCATAGTGGATGAAAAAGGAAATGCCGATGGTTTTTCTGTAGATCTAATAAAAGTTGTTGCGGAAGTGATGCATCTCCATGTTCAGGTGAAGGTAGGTCCATGGGCTGAGATTAAACAAGAGCTGGTGGAAGGCAAGATCGATGCGCTGCCTCTGGTGGGTCGTTCACCGGAGCGGGAAGAGGTCTATGATTTCACCTTCCCATACCATACTATGAACGGTGCGGTCTTTGTAAGAAATGGCACAAAAGATATCAAAACCTTGAACGATATGAAACAAAAAGATATCGTAGTTATGAAAGAAGATAATGCACACGAATTTGTTAAAAGAGTGAAATTATCCGACAAGATACATTCTACAGAGACTTATAATATTGCCTTCCAGGAACTTTCTGAAGGAAAGTATGATGCGGTCATTGCCCAGAAACTCTTGGGATTGCAGCTGTTGAATGATATGAATATCAATAATGTAAAAGCTCTGGATGTTATACTCACTGATTTCAATCAGGATTTCAGCTTTGCTGTTCAAGAAGGAGATAGAGAACTCTTATCGATCCTAAATGAAGGATTATCAATAATAATCGCGAACGGAACTTATAATGAATTGCATAAAAAATGGTGGACACCAATCGATTTACTACAAGAGGTTGATCTCTTAAAGAAAAACTTATCAATGATTTTACCCTTACATTATCAGCATTATTTTTATTATAACCATTATTGCTATAATAATTTTGAGATCACAAGTAAAGAAGAGAACCCGCAATCTTGTGAAGGAAATAACCGTACGGAAAAATGCGGAAGAAAATTTAAAGAACAGCCGTGAAAGGTTAAAAACAGCCACTTCCATTCTACGACACGATATTAAAAATGACCTTGTTGTAATTAAAAGCGCTGTTTCTATTTATCGTAAAGGGCTGGATGAATCAATGTTAGATGAGATAGAAAAGAGAGTGAAAAAAAGTTTAAACATAATCAATAACAACCATGAACAGGAAGCCTTTATCGATTCGAATGCTGAACTGGGCGATTATGACTTGAGAGAAGCAATATCGGTAGTTGTTAAAAATTATCCTGATCTGGAGATTAATATATCCGGAGATGGTAAAGTGAGTGCGGATATTGCTCTTTATTCGGTATTTGAAAATATAATAAGTAATGCGCTTAAGCACGGGGAAGCCACAAAACTCGATATTGATATCAAGTGCGACAAGGGATTTTGCGAGATCAGATTTGCAGATTTTGGTACTGGCGTCCCAGATAAAATTAAAGACAGAATTTTTGAAGAAGGTTTTATTTATGGCAAAAAAGGACATACCGGCATAGGTCTATTTATTACCAAACAGACGGTTGAAAGTTATGGCGGGAAAATCTATGTTGAAAATAATGATCCAACCGGAGCGGTATTTGTAATTAATTTGAGAAGTGTGGTGTAAGGGGATAGCGGGATAGGAGTACGCGTTGTGAGACTCGAGTTCAGAAGATCCGGCAGCTGCCGGAGAAACTGGACTTGAGGTGACACATTAGCACTGAACTCCAGTCAAGCCTGAAGTCCAATCAGGTACGGGGTGGCATTCTGAACTCCACCCCGAATAAATTCGAATGTGAAGTCCAATCTGCAGAAAAGGAATTATCGTGAATAAAGAAAAAGCAAATCTCGAAAAATCTGCAGATCTTCGCAAAAAAGCTGAGCAAAAACTCCGAGCTATAAAAGAAGATAATAGGGAAGTAGACGAAAACATATCATCGGATATGCGTAAAAAAACTGGTTCACGAACTGGAAGTTCACCAGATAGAACTGGAAATGCAGAACGATGAGCTGCGAAAAACACAGATCCAGCTGGAAGAGACTTCCCAGAAATATTTTGATCTTTTTAATCTGGCTCCGGTCGGTTATCTAAAACTGGCCGAAAATGGAACCATCCTGGAACTGAACCTGATGGCTGCCTTTTTACTGGGTGATAATAGAGCTTCTCTAATAAATAAAAGCTTAAACTCTTTCATAACACGCAAAGACAGGGACATCTTTTATCTTCACTTGCAAGAATCGCAGAAAACCAAGAGAAAACAATCATGTGAGGTAAGATTTCAGAAGAAAGGTGGGACTGAATTTTACGGGTATATGGAATGTCAGCCTATCTTTAATGAACAGGACAATTTTTCATGTTATAACACAGCACTGTTCGACATCTCGGAGCGCAAGTTGGCAGAAGAAGCATTGTTAAGAAGCGAGGAAAAATATAAAACGTTATTTGAAGCAGCCAATGATGCAATTTTTGTAGCTGATCCTGTCAGCGGAAATATCCTGGATGTGAATAAGAAGGCCTTAGAACTAACGGGATATTCCAGAGATGAATTAATCGGCCAACACCGATCTTTTATTCATCCTCAAGACAGCGCTGGGAAATACACTAATAGTTTTAACGAAGCAGTAAAACCTGGAGTTAGTAGTTTAAATGAAGTAGATGTCCTCTGCAGAAATGGATCTATTTTGCCTGTAGAAATCAGTAGTGGGGGGAAAACATTTATCGCTGGCAGAGCAGTCCATTTTGGGGTTTTCAGAGACATATCCAAGCGCAAACAGGAAGAATCCAGAACACTGCTGACAAGTGAAGTTCTGAAATTATTGAATAATCAGACTGATGCCACCGTTTTGATTCATGAGATCCTGCAGCTTGTGAAAAATAGTACAGGAATCGAAGCTGTTGGATTACGTTTGCAGGAAAACGAAGATTATCCCTATTATCAGACCACCGGATTTCCCCGGGATTTCGTGGAAGCAGAACGATTTCTTTGTTCTAAAGACGAAGAGGGAAATAAAATTCGGGACGCTTCAGGCGATCTCCTGCTGGAATGTATGTGCGGAAATATTATTCGTGGCAGAATCGATCCGACATTACCATTTTTTACCCGGGGTGGCAGTTTCTGGAGCAATTGTACAACAGAGCTGTTGTCTAATACATCCGAAAAGGAGAGACAATCTCATACCCGCAACCGCTGCAATGGAGAAGGGTATGAATCTGTTGCACTCATTCCCCTCCGATCTGAAGACAGAATAATTGGGCTGTTGCAATTGAATGACCAGCGTAAAAATCAGTTTTCACTTGAAATGATAAGATTCTTTGAAGGATTAGGCAACAGCATCGGTATTGCTCTAAAACGAATTCACATGGAAAAAACACTGCAGGAAAGAGAATCACATCTTGCATCAATCATTAAGAATCCAGCCGGATACATGATCTATCGCCTGAAAGCAGGACCGGATCCAATGTCTCCAATTGTTACCCACGTCAGTCCTTCCATTACTGAAATACTCGGCATAAAACCCGAAGACTGCAGAAATTATCAATTTTGGTTCCAGAATGTTCACCCAGAAGATCTGGCCAGGCTCATTGAAGCTTAATAAGCGTGGAATGAAACCTCCTTTTATTTTTGATGAAGAGTTCAGATTTAATCATCCAGTAAAAGGTATGATCTGGCTGCAGGCAAGAACTAACTGGAATTCCCTATCGGGATGATCCGGACAACATCGAGTGGGCTCATGGTATTCTGATCGATATTACCCACCGCAAGCAGGCGGAGAAAGAGTTACATGCCGCAAAAGCCTTTCTTGACAGTGTCATCAATACCATAGCGGACCCGATTTTTGTTAAGGATGATAAGCGGAATTTTGTGATTGTAAATGACGCTTTGTGCACTATCGTTGGTCGCTCGCGAGAAGAACTCCTCGGTAAGGATGGTGATGATATGTTTCCCGAGGACCAGGTCACGGTCTTCCGTAAGATAGATTTCGAAGTGTTAGAAACCGGCAAGGAGAGTTTGATAGAAGAATTTCTCAGCAATCTTACCAGCGGAGAGATAAGCACAATTGTAACACACAAGTCCCGTTACACCGATCCGGCTGGGAAACACTTTATCGTCGGAGTGATCCGCGACATCACCGAGCACAAACAGTTGGAAGATTCACTTAAAGAAAAGAACATAGAATTAAAGAAACAGATCAAAAAAAGTGACGAGCATAGAATTGCTAATCTGGTAATTTTAAATGATCTTAATGAAACAACAGTGGATTTGAAATCGGAAATTGAACAGCATAAAATAGCAGAAGAACAGATCAAGCAGGACCTGAGAGAAAAAAATGTTCTAATTCAGGAGTTGTTTCATCGAACTAAAAATAATATGCAGCTGATCTCTTCTCTACTTAATATGGAATCTTCAAGAACAGACAACCAGATTATCAGGGATGTTTTCCGTAATATGGTCAATAAGATCAGATCCATGTCACTTGTTCATCAACATTTAATAGCAGCAAAAGATATAACCAACATCGATCTGGGAAAATATATTAAAGATATATTAAATCACCTGTACGCAGGAAGTAAGGATCCCCAAACTGAAGTATCCTTAAATCTGGATCTTAAAGAAGTTTTCGTTTCAATCGATTTTGCCGTGCCATTTGGATTGATCCTGAATGAACTGATCGCAAACATATTTAAGCATGCCTTTAAAGACAGATCGAAAGGGGTGATTTCTATAAAACTGGTTAGGAATGAAAATGACCAGATTATTATGGATCTGAGTGATAATGGTGTCGGAGTTCAGAATGACTTCAACATTGAGGAAATTAAATCTTTAGGGCTACATACGACGTATCTTTTAATAAGACAGTTAAAAGGTGAAGTAAAACACACTCTGGACAAAGGTTTGAGCTGGAGGCTCAGTTTTTCAGAAAACAGGTATAACGACAGGCTAAAAATCCGATCTTGAATATCCACCTCCGAATGTCCAAGTTTTGTAGAATACTTCATAATTGGAAATTGATTATTCGATATTGGATATTGGGAAAAGGGGTGTCTCAATAATCAATCATGAATATCCAACACCGAATGTCCATCTTTTGTTGAGTACTTCCTAACTGGAAATTGATTATTCGATATTGGCTATTGAAAAAAGGTGTCACAATAATCAATCATGAATATCCAACACCGAATGTCCATCTTTTGTTGAGTACTTCCTAATTGGAAATTGATTATTCGATATTGGCTATTGAAAAAAAGAATCTCAATAATCAATCATGAATATCAAACGCCCAATGTCCATCTTTTGTTGAGTACTTCCTAATTGGAAATTGATGATTTGATATTGGCTATTGAATAAAGGGGTGTCTCAATAATCAATCATAAATATCCAACACCGAATGTCCATCTTTTGTTGAGTACTTCCTAACTGGAAATTGATTATTCGATATTGGATATTAAAATTATATTAACTCTCTTGGTTTTTTATAGCAGTTCGAATACTAGAAAATACTATAGCAATTAGTTCATTGTTTTCAACTACCATAACATTGAGTTTCTCGATATCATTAACTAGCTGTGAACGAATGAGAATTAATAACCATACATGAGTTTCTCTAAGTTCTTTAAGTACTAACTTCATTTTGTGGATGAAGTCTGCTTTTGATTCTGCTGCTTGGGCCTCACCATAGTTAGCAGCTGTTGAAGTACTGCTTCTTATTATCTGTCTTTTCAAATGAGAAAGGGAAATTGATTTCTTTGTTTTTTCTACGATTGTTATAATATCGACCGCAAAATCAATTAATCGTTCTTGTAAATCGTAAGTCTTTTCAGACATTTCTGTGTCCTCCATGTCATGATTTGCATGTTTTTTTGAAATCTTAATAACAAATGCAGATTCAAGACCAAAAAGAAATATAATCTGTTAGATCAAAATATTGATAGTTCAATCTGAAAAGCTTATTTAATATCCAATCATGAATATCCAATACCAACGTTCAAGTTTTGTAGAATACTTCACAATTGGAAATTGATTATTCGATATTGGATATTGGGAAAAGGGGTGTCTCAATAATCAATCATGAATATCCAACTCCGAATGTCCAAGTTTTTAAAGAAATCTTTATCGTACAAGGGTGTCCCTGCTGAAGGGAGACCCTACAATTGATTGACAGATAGGTTACGATAAATACCTATAAATACCAATCAATCCCACGAACGAAGGGAGTTAATACCAAAAAAATATATCTGTGAAGATCTGTGTGGATCAGTCTACCAAGGCGGAGCTCGTAGAGCGAAGACTGGTGGTTAATTATTTTCTGTAATCCCCAATCCACACTCGCTATTTGCCCATTTCGGGCAAACTCTCGCTGCGGATCAGGTCTAATAAAAAAAGGTGTCCCAACCTGTTAAGGTCAGAACACCAATTCACCTATCTATTTTTCGTACAAGGAGGCTTAATTAATACTTCAAGCCATAACCGTAGGGGAACATCGGGTTATAGTTTTCATCTCCCAAATTCCAATTCTCGTCATCATAGCGGGGCCAGGAAAAGCTTAATTTCCCCTGGAAATTATAATCGCCGAAGATGACATCTGCAACACCCCGCCCTTCCGATCCGGGGAACCAGGCGACCACGTAAGCCTGTGACTCTGCCAGTTCCTGCTCGATCACCAGGGGGCGACCGCAGATCATTATGGTTACAACGGGAATACCTTTGCTGGTAATATTTTTAATGGTAGCAATATCTTCCGGATGCAGTTGATGGAGATACAGGTGAGTTCCGTAAGGTCCTTTTTTTACGATGGGGATTTCTTCCCCTGGTAAGGTGTCATCAGAAGTGGAGCCTTTGCTTATTTTGAGCCCTTTTTCCAAACCACCCACTCTAATGTCACCCAGCATTTCGGCATAAGGAACTTCACCGATAACAACAATTGCTACTTCATGTTTAGCAGGATCAGCAGCAGTGCCGTCCACGCTTAATTCAGCATGAGGAGCAACAGCCTGAATTCCTTCCCAGACAGATGTTCCACCCACGATAGAAGATCTGTGAGCTGTTATACTAGTATCTTTAATCTTTCTTGGCATTTCTTTTTCTGAATCATTCATGATATATGGTTTCTCAGCTGTTTCTGCAGTATCATCAACACCCTGCCAGGCGACGGTAAAGCCACCGCACTGGTGACCACGGTTATGAGCATTTTTACCTGCAACCAGAATTTTAGCATCTTTCTTTAAAGGAAGAATATTCTCATCATTCTTAAGCAGAACGAGAGATTTTCTGACTGCTTCCCGGGCAACTTCTCGATGTTCCTGACTTCCAAAACAGGAAGTATCCAGGGATAATTTTCTTTCTGCCGGACGTGGTTTAGTGAACATTCCGAATTCATATTTAACTCTTAATATGCGCCTAACAGCGTCATCAAGACGATCCATGGAAATCCGGCCATTAGCCACATTGTTTTTAACATGCTGAATAAATTCTTTCCATCTGCCAGTGATCATGAACATATCTATGCCTGCGTTTAAGGACATAACAGCACATTCTTCATAACTGTCATCCAGATAATCAATGCCGTCCCAGTCCGAGATCACAAAACCTTCGAAACCTAATTCTTTTTTCAGCAGATCAGTTAAGAGGAATTTATGGCCATGACATTTTTCTCCGTACCAGCTGCTTAATGAAACCATAACAGTTAGCACACCGGCATCAATAGCTGCTTTGTAGGGGGGCACATGAATTTTTCTCAATTCTTCTTCCGAGATGCACATATCGCCCTGATCGATTCCGTGGAGAGTGGCACCATCACCAATAAAGTGTTTAACACAGGCGATCACTTTATCTTCTTCATAATTTCCCTGTAATCCTTTAACAAATCTGGGAGCGTATTTGGCGACAATATCCGGGTGTTCAGAATAACTTTCGTAGGTGCGTCCCCAGTGATCGTTGCGAGCTACAGCCAGAGTGGGAGCGAAGGTCCATTCAACTCCTGTAGCAGCGATTTCTTTGGCAGTTGTGGAAGCGATACGCTCTAATAAGTCTGGGTCATCAGCAGCGCCCAGCCCAATATTATGCGGGAAAACAACAGCACCAATTACATTTGTGTTGCCGTGAATGGCATCAACGCCGTAGATCAATGGAATGGGGAGGTGGTCTTCATCGGCTTCCATGGAAGCAGCCCAGTAAGCATCGTTCATTTTTATCCAATCTTCCGGTTTATTATCTCCCGGAACAGAACCGCCTCCGCTTAATACTGACCCGATATGGTATTTTTTTACTTCTTCCGGTGTAATGAACTGTCGTTCCGGCTGTAATAATTGCCCAATTTTCTGATCCAGGGTCATTTTAGATAATAATTCTGATATTTGCTGTTCAAATTTTTTCATGATAATCTCCTGATTTTAACTTTTCAATATAATGTTTATTTCTTTAACTTTTCGGGTGCGGATCTTTTTAACAATCTCGCCGGATAATTTACTTCCTTTAAATTCCTGAATGTGTACCATTGGTTTCAGTGATTTTCCAGGCTATTGGAACAACACCTTCCGGGCCGAAAGTATCAGCCATATCTTCATTGTGATAAGTTACCAGAATACTTTCCAGGAACATGAAGCTGAAGGTTTTTGCCGGGAATTCCATTTCCTGCCAGTCTCCATTGATCAACAGCCTTTTCTTCAGGGCTTCTGTTGTAAAGAGCCAGCCGGGCAGAACCGGTTTGAACTGCAGCTGCAGATCTCCATCTTCACCGGAAATAAAAGGTTTTGGCCCAGTCGTCATCATTAACAATATGTGAATGAATTCCGCTGTTGCTCCGCTTAAACGGGCCACAAAACCATTGCCATGGATAGACGGATCCGGATTAGCACTGCTGACGATAAAGGAAGAATTTTCCAGAATAGATCTGCCATAAACTTCCGGCTTAAAGAAAGGAACGAAGACATCTTTAAAGTCCCGGTAGAATTCTTCATAAAGTCCACTTCGCAGCAGTTCCAGCATGTATTTATACTCCATGTGGAGCCAGATAGATTCGTTTTCGAACCAGCCTGGTGAGAAGGTTCTGGCGCGGCCGATCTCAGGTGGTTCGCTGGCCAGAGATTCATTCACTTTATACATCTTCAGCTTATTATCAAAAAGTCCGCTTTTCCTGATATTGGCAGCCAGTTCCCCAGCTTTCTTAATATCATGATGACTGCGCAGATAATGAACTGGTCCTTCCAGAAAGAGAGGTAACGATCTATGGCTGAATTTTTTTGCCCTGAAACAGGTGAGACCTTTGGGATTTGTCTTTATTTTTTTATTACCATTCTGATCGGATATCATGATCTCATCATATTCCTGAACTTTACTGATGAAATAGGTTGAGATAACATTGGAATCTTTATTCCAGGCTTTGGAGATTCCTATATCCAGTTTATCCAGGCACATTGTGAAGAAATCTTTTACCTCATCGATGGTTATGATGTCTTCCTTACCGTTGATGCCGTACTTTGTTATCTTCCGGTAACGCTCTTTGGCAGCTGTTGCATTATCCCAGAAATCGAAAGGTGACAGATCTGTCTTGAGAAGACTCATGATCTTATCCATGTAGAGCTTCAATTCTTCATAGACCTTCCATTTTTTATTTTGTAAATTCAGTGAACTAAATACATCCAGCAGGAAGAGGATATGTCTTCTGATCTCCAGAGTTTCGCTGATACTGGAACCTATCTGACCCGGCAGACCATTGAGTGCATCATACCAATTGGGTTTGTTGGATTCCATTTCAACTCCGACCCCGGCAGGATCTAGAGAAGCCATTTTATTAACGATAAGGCAGAGGAATTTGTTAATAAGTGAAGTAGTGTAAACCTTCCCTTTACCGAAATCTGTATGGACCAGATTCTTATCTTCGGATCGTTGTGAAAGCATCTCTTCCTTTTCTTCATCGAAGATAACAGAGCCAAGCTGCATGGCATTTCCATCCCAGATCACATATTTTTCATCCCGGGGTTGAACGAGGTGGGGATTATCATAGAAAGTAAAACTCAATTTCTCGAACAGCAGGTAGTTAAGATTTTCCGGGAAAACTGCCAGATAATTTTCCAGCAGATCCAGATTATAAGTCCAATGATCGGTCCAATAACCTTCACCATAGCCGGAAGCATGAACTTTTTCACAGCAATCAATAACAGCTGCAAGGAAAGATTCAGGGTCATCCTTTGGCTCAAGATGATTCTCCCTTAATAAAGTTGAAAACTGTCCTGGTGTAAAGGGAGAGAGTAGAAATGAACGGATCAATTCAAGTTTGTTTTTTGGAAAATTATCCTTTAGAACTGAAGTCAACTTTTGATCATCATTTACTCTAAAATGGGTTTCTTTAATGACCAGGGGGTTGAATCCGTCCAGCTGGATAAGATTATAGAATTGTTCTACATTATCTTCTTTAACATCTGGATTGAAGAGCAGATCATTACGTCTGTTCTGGTTCACATCGCGGTAATTTCCGTTGCCCTGAGAATAATGGGTCGGGGTAAGTTTAAAATCGTTATAATCCCTTTCCAGGTCACCATGTTTACGGGAATAGAGATGCAGGGTGAATTGAGAATTCTTTCCTTTTATGGTGTGAGGAAATCCACCACGCAACGTATTATCGAGGAAGTTCTGCCGAGCATAATGGTCCAGAACAGGTTGAGAACTGCAAATAAAGTTTTTCTGTGTTAAAGATCTTATAAGCTCGAAATTCTCTCTTTTTTTGGAATTTATGTATTTCTCGTTCGAGATGACAGGGATAAGGTCATTCAGTTCTTTTATGGATGAGAGCATGACCGATTATGGAATAATAAGTGTAAGTTTCACCTGCCGGTATGGAAGCATTGAACAATCCCATGCTGCAGGGCAGTCTATTTTCCAGAACCTGATCATTATAAAGATCTTTTCCCGGTTCAGACAGGAAATTTTCCGGGTAGCTCAGATCGCTATGCGCACCGAAAATCCTTACTGGATCGACGACAGGAATGATCTGTCTGGTTTTATCATCTTTAATTTCAAACCCTGTGTAGAAATTACCTTTTTTGATCTTAACTACATCAGGTGTATCGGTTGGTTTAACTTTTCCACGAAAGAAAGGGACTCCCTTATCATAATTGCTTACCTCAACGAAAGCTTCAAAGAGTCTGCGCATGAATTTCAGTCCAACGTTGTTAATTCCGTAAGGAATTATTAATGGAAGACCATCCAATCCTTCCAGATCAACTGTTTTATCCTTCAGATTTTCGATCTTCAGAATTCTGACCAGGCCGGAATAATTATCCTGTGGAATGTTAAAATATTCAACCGTAAATTTAAGGCCCAGGGTATGATTTACTTCTTCCAGAATAAGACTGGCGGGAAGGATCTTCATTTTTTGGGTGCGTTGAATTTCCTTATCCTGCAGATGATCCTGGAAAGGTTCATAAAATAGGGAGGAATTCTTATTTTTCACTTTAATGAAAGTACGGAAACCCTGAGTGGAAGCTAGTTGATAAGCGCGATTAGCCGGCAGGAATTCCATAATGGGATGTTCTTTATCAAAAACTCCCATGCTACAGACACATTGGCCGCGGTTAACATAGAAAAGCCACATTGGGATTCCCTGTTTTCCAGCGACACCGGGAAAGAAACTGGAGAATAATTTTGCCGAATTGTATTTTTCGATTACAAATTCACCGGTAGGATTCAAACTGTAATTAACTTTATTAGAAGCAGACAACACTTCCCCCTTACTTATTTTATCTATTAAAAAAGAAATCAGCCGGCACCCGGAAGCGCCGGCTGATCATAATTTATTTCATTAGGATCATTTTCTTAGTAGAAGTATATCTTCCAGCTTTCATCTTGTAGAAATATACACCACTGGATACTGTATTGTTGTTATCGTCTGTTCCGTTCCACTCTTCGGTGTAGTAATTAGCTTCTCTGAATCCATCAACAAGAGTTTTAACTTTTTCACCCTTGATGTTGTAGATTTCAATGTTCACCACACCAGGTTCGCTGACTGCGAATTTGATCTTGGTGACAGGATTGAATGGATTCGGATAGTTGCCGGAAAGTTCTGTAACTACCGGGATGATTGGATCACCAGCATCAACAACCGGAACTTCAACTTCATTGGAAGGACCAGATTCACCGGTCGGATCTTCATAGGTTGCAGTAATATAGTAAACATGAGTTCCACCTGGTACTCCTGCATCAAGGTAGAATGTACCTGAAGGAGTTCCGATCACTACGTCCGTCACGATACACATTGTAACCCGTAAGTTCTCTGGTTGTACCAACGAAATGATCTTCAACATCAATTGAGATCTTTTCTAACCGGATCTTCCAGATCTATTAGCAGGAATTACAGGATCAACAGTAACTGGAGAAAGTTCAGATATCCTCCCGTCACCATACTGTACTACTGCACGAAGCAGATATGCTTCACCCCATGTAGACCAGCCTCCGGTATCGGCATGATCCCAGCTTCTGCCGTTATCCAGATTAGTATCATAGCTCATGTAAGTGTCAGCGTTGATTGAACCGAATGTGACCATGAAATCTCCATCGACCATCAGATTTTCAGCTGAAATATCGATGGTGTTCCAGTCATCTGTACTTCAACGTCTGTGACCAGTTCCTGATAAAGCATGTCTTCTGTGACGGTGCTGTATCCCAGCCCCAGAACTTCTGCATTGAATCCTGAACCCGCAGATGTATGGATCTTCAACTGGAGTATATGGCAAGACTGTTCAGGACTCATCTGAGTACCCATACTGTAGCCTTCATAACTATAGGCTCCTGTACTTACATCATTATCGTAGATCAGTTCTACTGTTTCACCGGTTGGTGGGGCTGGTGCATCCCACTGCAGTACTACGTTCGGATTTGGCGGGTTGTATGTTGCAGCAAGGTTGCCAGGTGCCCAGAATGCAGGTGAAAGTTGAACGTCATATTCAACCACATCATCCTGTACAACTGTTACGGTTCCGTTAAATACATTATAGCCATCCAGGGTTACAGTTACAGACATTTCACCCGGATCTGTAATAAGACTATAAGAACCATCAGCAGCAGTTTCGTCTGAGGCTCCACCAATAGCAACAAGTGCACCTTCTAAAGGATCACCTGTATCGCTTCTGGTAACAATACCTTCAACTGTACCGACAGCTGTCGGGATAAGTTCTGCTACAGCTCTGAAATGGTAGTCAGAGAAACCATCCAGTGCTGCCCAGCCTGTTCCATCAAAAGCGAAAGAGTTAGGCCAGAAACCAGGTTGAGTTATAGTACAGTGAACTACACCATATTCTCCACCTGTATTAGCAAGGAAACCAATGTAGAAATTACCCTGTATGTCTGCCAGGTCATCTGCATAAGGTCTCAAGTCAATACGAGTCATTGCACTGGTATTGGTATAACTTGCTTCAGGACTAACTATAAATGGAGTGATCAGGTCAGCACCCGGTACTCCACCATTATCGGCCCAGACGTGGAATTCAAAGTCATCATTGTCCTGTCCGGACTGGTCAGTATAGTTTCTTATCAGAGCATAAGCCAGGTTCAGCTGGAATCCAGCTGGATTATCTATTCTTACGGCAGCACCGGTTCCTTCAGTAATGGTAGTATAGAAGTCAACTATACCATTATCATAAATGAAAGGTGTACCAGCTATATAAACAAATCCGTCCATCATGCCAACATTGCTGTTTTCAGAAGCATCTATAGCTTCGATCGCATAATCAACCTGTACACCGGCATCCTGAGCTGGAATTGTAAAGGTATAAACATTACCATCTACAGAAGTAACTGGAGCAGAAATAGGATCGCCTTCGTCCAGAGTATAAATTACGTTTGCTTCAGCGATACCTGATACATCATTGATCACAGCAGTAAATACATAATCTTCGGCAGTTCCTTCATAGAATGCAGGCCCAGTATGAATAATAAATGGAGCAGCTGTATCTTCCATGGAAGTAGTAACCAGAACATCATCTATGTACATACCATTAATTTCAAAACCACCATCAGTTTCCAGTCTGAATCTTAACCAGACAGTTTCATAACCGGCTCCAACAAATCCGCCCAGAGCGATCTCTTCCTGTACGAATTCTGTCATGTCCTGAATATCATAAGTTTCCAGGTTAAGCCAGGTTTCACCATCGGTGCTGATCTCAGCATACATGTAATCGAATGCTGTTTCAATGTCGCACATATACCAGTATGAAAGGTTAGCATTCAATACACCGGAAAGATCCCATGGAGTGGCCAGAGTTGCACTGATATTAAGATTGGCTGCATAGTTGCCGCCAGGACTGTCATGCAGTGAGTTGGATGGAGAATGTGATTCTTCATCTGTAACTGCCCAGGTGCCTTCCAGGGTCCAGTTACCTGAACCCGATTCGAAATCATCGAAGAAAAGGATGTCTTCACTTGAGGTTGTATAGAAATACCAGTTATCAAACCAGACTGTTCCATTACCATCTACTTTGAATTGATGAATATCTGAAAGAACTTCTCCACCGTCTGAGAAATAGCTTAAAGGAATATCAACTGAGACCCATTCTTCAGCTGTAATGGGGAGTGCATAGGAAACTTCGGGTCCTGGTTGATCGAGGACATAAAAATTAAGGGCAGTAGAATTGGAAGTCCAGAAATCAATATGCAGGAATTCGTATTCAGAAACATCCTGAGGAACTCCACCATCAACGCTACCAAGATTAGTACCCTGGTAGTTGAGGTTCTCATATTTAAGAGTATTATCGCCATCAACCAGATAATCTATTGTTACAATAGTTGATTGTCCCCAGGCCGGATTGAAGTTCGTTCCTTCCAGATCTGTATAAACATCACTGTAGATAGAAAAAACATTAGCTTCATCAATAGTTGGGGCGGGAGCTGCTACTTCTGGAACTATTTCTTGCGGAGTACTCCAGAAGAACCAGTTGTCAAACCAGACAGTTCCATTACCGTCTACTTTGAACTGGTGGATATCAGCCATATTTTCACCTGCGAAATGACTTAAAGGGATATCTACACTTACCCATACTTCAGGAGTTATTGGAAGTGCATAGGAAACTTCACCAGCGGTCTGATCGAGGACATAAAAATTAAGGGCAGTGGAATTAGGAGTCCAGAAATCGATATGCAGAAAATCATACTCAGAAACATCCTGAGGAACTCCACCATCGACACTACCAAGGTTTGTACCCTGATAGTTAAGGCCTTCATATTTAATTGTATTATTACCATCCACAAGGTAATCTAACGTTACTACAGTTGATTGACCCCAGCTAGGATTAAAATTCGTTCCTTCCAGATCTGTGTATACATCGCTGTAGATCGAAAAAACATTCGCTTCGTCATTAGTTGGATCTGGAGCGGCTACTGTTGGTTCTGTAGGGGGAGGAGCAACTTCTCCATCTGGAACCATAATATCATCCAAATAGATGATATTATCCTGTTCTCTGCCATCCATGTTGAAATCTGGAATAATAACTATTCTGTCGTATGTGTTTCCAATTGAAGCTGTGAAATCAAAGGTCACTACTTCCCACTCATTTACCAGAGTATTTGGAACCTGAATCTCTATAGGGGGGCTCATACCTTCGAATTTCATAGCGATATTACTGATCTCGGGTTTATAGACCATTATAGATACAGTAGAATTGGTTGCATCAAAGGTAAATTCACCATCATCATTTGTAAAACATAGGGCCCAGGGTTGCCCAGCTTGTCTGGCCGTGAATTGAGCAACGGTTGCAGATGTATTTAATCCACCACTTACCGGATTTGCAATAAATTCCAGGGGTGGGTTGTCACCGTTTTGATCCATGGTCCAGTCCCAGTCTGCACCTACTCCGGCTGCTTCAAAATCGATAGTATGAGTATTTTGAGCCTGTAACATGCCCAGAGTGAATATAATGATCAATGTGATAAAAATGTAAGATTTTTTCAATTTTTCCTCCTTGAAAAAAACAGCCGGCAAAATAGTTTACCGGCTGATAAATTAATTATTTAAGTAAGGCCATTCTCTTAGTAGAGATGATCTCATTATTTACAGTGAGGCGATAGAAGTAGATCCCTGAAGTAACTTCAGAGGCATTCCAGACCTGTTGGTAAGAATCAGCTGTTCTCACTTCGTCAATTAATGTCTCTACCAGTCTTCCTTTTACATCGTAAACTTCAAGAGATACATGACCCGGCTGTGAGATCGAGAAATCTATAGTTGTAACAGGGTTAAATGGATTCGGGTAGTTCTGGCCCATTACTGCAGAAACAGGTGTAACTGCATTATCATCTGCATCTGAACCGGAAGCCCAGAAATACCAGTTATCGAACCAGATAGTACCGTTACCATCAACTTTGAATTGATGAACATCAGTCAGGTCTTCTCCACCGTCAGTGAAATGACTTAAGGGGATGTCTACACTTACCCATTCTTCAAATGTTATGGGCAGAGAGTAAGATACTTCACCAGCAGATTGATCAATTATGTAGAAATTGAGAGCTGTTGAATTATCAGTCCAGAAATCTACATGGAGATATTCATAAGCTGTTACATCCTGAGGTACTCCGCCATCAACGCTGCCCAGGTTGGTTCCCTGATAGTTAAGGTTTTCATATCTCAGAGTATTGTTGCCATCAACGGGAAAGTCCATAGTAACAACGGTAGATTGACCCCAGTTAGGGTTGAAATTAGTTCCAGCCAGGTCGGTATAAACATCGCTGTATATTGAGAACACATTAGCTTCAGGATGGGTAGGGTCTGCTGCTGCTACTAGCGGACCTTCAGATACTTCAAATGGACTAAATGTTATGTTATCAAAATAACAGACATTGTCCTGTGTTCTACCAGCCAAATCAAAGTCAGGGAATACTACGATCTGATCGTATCCGGTTTCCGCTTGACCAATAAAATTGAAAGTTATTTCTTCCCAGGCATTGGTAATTGTATTAGCAACCTTAATTTCAGGTAAAGCCCAGCCATCTGGTTTTACTAATTTAATGCCGACATCACTGATCACAGGTTTCCATACCATAATTTTGATAGTGCTGTTTGATGCATCTATATTGAATGTACCAATATCTGCACCGTGCAGAGTTTCGCATCCTGCCCAGGGTTGTCCTGTTACTAAAGCAGTAAATTGAGCTACAGTAGCCGAGGTGTTTCCTCCTGAAGCATCAGGATTGGAGATGATCTCTACGGGTGGATTTGTATCGTTTTCAAATACTGTCCAGGTCCAATCAGCGCCGAATCCACCTGTTTCAAAATCGATGGGTGCATTTTGTGCGAATGCAATAGAATTAATTGCAAACGTGAATATTGCTAAAATTAAAAGCATAAATGTCTTTTTCATTTTTTCTCCTTTGTTTCTTTGGTTTTATTATTTATAAATTTCTGGAATGATTTCTTGGGAGAACGGTCTTCGTAAAACAGTCCCCAGTTCTTTTCAATTTCGCTGGCTCCGGAATTGTCTCCGCCACCTTTCCAGGGTTCATCAAAAGCTTCGAAAAAAAATGTTGTTACCTGATTTTTCGTACTCCAGTCATGCAACTTAACAAGAAATTCTCCCTGTGTCGCAACTCCTACTTTTCCTTTAATCAAGGGAGCCCTGTTCACCATCTCCCTTCTTCTCGGCATTATAATCTGTAGCCCAGCCGATCTCTCCCAGAACGATCTCTTTTTCCGGGTGGAATTTCTTCAGGAAATTGTAATTCTCATCCAGCCAGGGGATTGATTCATCCAGAGTTTTGCCATTCCAGAGCGGGTAGATGTGGGTTACAATAAAATCGATTTCAGCGGCTACCACGTTGCTTTCCGGCTTGTTCCAGAAATTGTAGTCATCAGCTGTGGTAACAGGTATAATAGTATTATTCCTTAAAGCTCGAATATACTTGATAAGATCGTTGGTATCCATTTTATGCCAGGACCAGAAGACCTGGGTTTCGTTACCTACATTAACGGCTGCAATAATATCGGGATATTTATTGGCCAGTTCAACAGCACGCAGTACATTAGTTATATTGGCAGCTTTTTTCTCAACATTGCCGGTTTCATTTTCCAGCCAGACGCCCAGCATCATTTTCACGGGAAAGTCATTTTCTCTAATCACTTCCAGAATATGTTCTGTGTCATCATCTGCATTATAAACTCTGATCAGATTCCAGTGTTGCGAAATTATTGTCAGATCCTCAAAGATTTCCTCTTTGGAAGGTCCTTGCACACCCGGTGCCTGTCCTTGTCTGTAACAGCCATAAGAAACTGCGTTGCCGATCCATTCATCATTCAGATAAGGGTTAAAATCGCGGACAACAAAAGGGTCTTCCTTTTCCAACAGCGTCCCAGCTTCAAGTTCTGTTCTAATAACAGCAGTGTCTGTTAAAAAAGTTTTTACTGTTTCTTCTTCCTGGTTTGAATAAAGTGGAAAACTTAAGCTGATAATAGTGAGTAGAGTTATGCTTAAAAAGTATAAAAAGCCGGATCTCTTATTCATGATTATAGTTTAACCCTTACAGTTTGTACTGCATTTGCTGCTATCGCTCTGTTAGAGCATTGATCAGCTATCTGCAGTTTATAAGCAATAGGTTTATCTGTGGTATTCAATACTTGAACACTTAAGATATTCTCTGCATTAATAGTAGCACAGGCATGCAGAGCATCATCTTCAAGTCCATTCAGATTTTTTAAGGTCTGCACAGCTTTATCTCCCGGTCTAATGGTTCTGCTGAACTGAGCTAGAACGTAATAGATGGGTGTGTAGTAAACATACTGTTCTTCAGTATCGATCATGATAGGTGCACCGCAGAAATTTCCTACATGGTTGGGTCCGCCATTTTTATCCAGAACAATATTCCAGTCCACCCAGCCGGTCATCCAGTTGTCTAAACTCACGATAATATTCCTGGCATAACGGTGTACAGGTGCATAGGCAGGATGCTCTGCTGCGTTTGTGCCTTCCCAGGTAACAGAATAAGCCCAGTCCGTAGCGTTATCATTCCACCAGAAGTCATCGTTATCGAACCAGTTTTCTTCCGTGAATTTTGCCGGGTCTGTAACTCCGTTGGGAGCTTCTTTGCCAAGATCGTCAATACAGCCTTCCGTATGAACAATGGCCAGGTCCGGAAACTTATCATGCACTCGATTGAAAACATCTTCATAAACCCTGAAAGTGCTTTCATACCAGTGAACAGCAGCTCCATATAGGTATGGAACAGTTTCCTGGTCAGTGAAGATCACATCGGTCCAGTGTTCCAGGCCATCTCGATTCTGATCATAGATCAAGAGGTTTACATCTTTGAATTGACCAGCTTTCAGTTTAGGCCCGAGATATTTTTTGATGAACAGGTTCTGAGTTTCAGGTGTGAAGTGCATGCTTTCCCACTGTCCATTGTTGCCGTGAGGTTCATTCACTGGTGTAAGTCCCCAGATGTTGACACCTTCTGCTTTATAGGCATCAAGATATTTAAGGATGTAGTCAGCAAAGAGCCCTTCATATTCAGGTTTCAGAGCTCCACCGGTTCCCTGCCAGTTGTTTTCGGGAGTACCGGGAATATACCAGGTTTCGATGTCTTTCATCCAATCGGGCGCGGTCCAGGCTGAAGCAATGATTCTTAATTCCTTATCGTCCTGAGCCTGCTTAATAGCCAGAGCTTCTTTTATCATTGGCAGCAGATCGTATTTTTCTTCCTCTATACCAGGAAACTCTGCCCGTTTAAAACCTTCCAGATCGGGTTTAATGGTAAAGCTGCTGAGGTCGGTGTCATTCTTTTCCGGAGTATATGAATACTTACCCTTCACGGTGAAATCGCAGGCTGCAATGTGGGTTCTGGTCAGGGTAAAATCAGCACCGGATTCTCCGTATATCTTTTCCATTACCTCTTTACGTTGCTCTGCTTTCAGATGCGCCAGTACAAAGGCGGAAGATTCCGTAAAGGAAGTTCCTATACCGTCTATAGTCTGTTTGATCTGCTCTGGAAAGATCCTGATCGAGATGCCTTCAGCACTACCTGTTTGAAAGCTGACATTGTCTTGTTGCGCCAGCTTCTTCCCGCTGGAAGAAGTAAGTAATATTTCACTGGTAGAGTCAAATGCGAGTAAGTTTCCATAAAGAAAGAACGAAATAAGTACTATTACAACTGTCTTACTTAGTTTTCCCGGAAAAGAACTCATTATGCCTCCTGAGTAACAGCTTGGGCTTTTTTGCGTGCTTCCAGTTTAGCCCGAACCTCATTGGCAACTTTTTCTGTCAGGTCATAATTACGCATCAGTATAATGGCGATCGATGTACCAAGGATCGGTAAACCAGAATAAAAAAGTCTCAACCCGGTAATTGCATGTTCTGGCTGAGTAGCTGCACCGGCATCAAATCCTACAACGGACATAATAACGCCGCTCAGCAATCCGGCGATAGCAAATCCGAACTTCACCATCCACCAGTAAATAGCACCAAATACACCTTCCCGGCGTTTTCCTGAACTGAGCTCATCCAGATCCATCACATCAGAGGTCATCGACATCATTAACGTGAATAAACTTCCAATCCCAAAGGAGAATAAAGGCAGCGCAAAGATAAACATGTAAGGTTTACCTGGAACAAACAGGAACCACAATGAGAGATATCCCAAAAGTGAGATGCTCTGCGAGGCAATGAATGCTCTTTTTTTACCCAATTTCCTGGACATCCAGGCGACAGTAGGGATCACTAAGAAAGTAGTTACTATTGAAGCAAGGCTGCCAAAAAGTGTAGGCCAGATCCCAGCAGCTCCTGCATCACCATCAAATAAACGATAAACGATAATAAAAAATGAAAAGGCTGCAATAGTGTTAAATGCGTTGAAAATAAAAAAGGTTGATAGACACAGTTTTACAAATTGAGGAATCTTAAAGGCTTCCTTAAAGTTTTCAAAAATTTCCTTTAAACTGTTTCCGATTGATTTAATATTAAGAGGAGAATAGTTTTCATTCAGTGTCGATTTGCTCTTGATAAATATTGCAGGAACCATAGCGGCCAACATAAAGACGATCCCTACGCCTAGCGCAAGCTGCCTGGCAGCGACATCAGCAGAGGGGAATAAATTCTGGTTGTACATGATAACCCAGAACCAGGGAGCAATAACCCAGGCCCACTGCCCGATCCACTGAGCAACAGCCATAACGCTTGTACGTTCATGAAAATCAGTAGTCATCTCATAGCCCATGGCTACGTAAGGGACACTGAAAATGGTAAGACCCAGGTAGAAGACAAATGACATGAGAAGGAAATAAATAAAGTTGTAATTGACTCCATTCTCGCGATACAACTGCCACATAACGACAAAAGCTACACCTATTACGATTGCACCAATAAACACGTACTGTCTTCTTCGGCCCCATTTGGATCTGGTGTTATCCGAAATAAAACCCATGATGGGGTCTGTGATCGAGTCAAATACCCTGGGCAGGAAAAATAAAATTCCCCACATCCAACCCGGGAAGCCCAGATCCTGGACCAGGACAACCATAAATATTCCAAGAACTGCAGGAAACATCTGATTGGCCAGCATACCGATACCAAAAGCATCCTTCTGTCCGAAAGGAACTAGATCTCTTTGTTTTTCAACATCTAAATTTGGTGTTAGAATTGCATCCTTTTTTGCTATTTTTTCAAGTTTCTCAACTTTTTCATTATTCATGATTTATCCTCTATATTATTGTTCTAAATAGATGTCATCTAGATATAGTGTTCCTACCAGAAGATTTTCTGCATTATCTCTAGGATTCCACAAACCAAGATATTTAAGATCCGCCAGGTTAACTGCCGGATATTGACTTAACGGAATTTCATATGTGGCCCAGTTGTCGGAAATCTCAGGTGTCAGGGTGGAAATGTCAATTTCATTGCTGCCAGCTGAATTATCTTCAAGTTTAATGCCAAAATGAACCAGATCGGTCATGCTGGAGGTATCAATACTAAAAACAAGAGTTTCATAATCTGAGATATCAACACCGTCAAAATCAAATGTCAGGCCGCAATAAGTTGCCCCGCCAGCCTGGAAATCTATGGCAAGAACGTAATCACCATCAACAGGAGGTACATCGGTATTCTCTATATCTTCAACAGCTGAATTACCGCCCCAGTCTGCACTGTTAATAAACTGAATGTAAGGGATCATAGGATCTGTATGTGATTCGGAATAAATGCCTGCACTTTCTACTGGTGGTGGAGGGATGATCGAATCTCCACTGAGATAGATATTGTCTAAATAGAGCATGCCAGTTAAAAGAGTTTCTGATGCGTCTTTAGGGTTCCACAATCCAAGATATTTAAGATCCGCCAGGTTAGTTGCCGGATATTGACTTAACGAAATTTCATATGTGGCCCAGTTGCCGGAAATTTCAGGTGTCAGAGTGGATATGTCGATTTCATTACTGCCACCCGAATTGTCTTCAAGTTTAATGCCAAAATGAACCAGATCGGTCATGGCGGAATTATCAATACTGAACACCAGTGTTTCATAATCTGAGATATCAACACTTCCAAAATCAAAGGTCAGACCACAATAAGTTGCCCCGCCAGCCTGGAAATCTATGCCAAGAACGTAACTTCCATCTAAAGGGGTTACATCTGTGTTTTCTATATCTTCAACAGCTGAATTACCGCCCCAGTCTGCACTGTTAATAAACTGAACATAAGGGATCATAGGATCTGTATGCGATTCGGAATAAATGCCTGCAGTGGAGGAAGTTCCACCTTCAGTATAAAAGTAAACATTATCTACATATACTGTATTAGGATCACCTGAGATGACCATCTGTGCCATATGCCCGGTGGTTACCAGTCCCGTGAAATCGGATAATGGAAGATCGAATGAGATCCATTCCCCGGTTACAAGGGGAGGATTGGAAGTTGCATTGAAGGCCAATTCGTATTCTACATCATCACCGCCATCGTAAACTCCATTAGCACCATAATCTACCAGCTTGATATTGAAAACTGCCGGTGAAGCAACATCATCCGGAGTCCAGATGTCCATGTGGAAATGGGACATAGATGTAGCATCCACAGTTGGATTCGCAAACTCAACCCCAGCATAGACCAGGTTAGTATATAATTTAGTATTATTACCAGCTATTTGAAGATCTTCCAATTCTGCGCTATCCCAGTCAGCTGACCAGGTATCAACAGGGACATCTTCATAAGCATCACTGAAGAGTGAAATCACATTAGCTGCATCCTGAGTAGGATCTGGAGCAGGAGTTTCAGGTGAATCCGGACTTCCTGCTTCTATGTCGGCAGTATCTGTTCTTACAACTCCATCACCGTCTGTGTAGGAAGCTGTAAGTGTAACATCTTCAGAAATTGCGATCATATCAGTTTCATCGTTGGTTTCACCAAAATACAGCATTGCAGAACCATGACCCAGCGCATCCAGAGTTACATCCAGACTTATTGTATCAGCACCGTTATCAACAGAGACCATTACGGTAGTTCCGGATGCAGAAAGATCTACGACAGAGATTTCAGCATCAGTAGTTTCGAGGGCATAGGAGTCAGAATTAAAATTGACACTGCTGGGTTCTCCGCCGCCATCATAATATATGTCATCAATAGCAAATGTACATTGTGTACCCTGCTCTTCCAGAATAATAAACTCATAATCCAGCATGGAAATATCTACACCGGTGAAATCTGTCACAGGAACTATAGCCTGTCCCCATTCTCCGTTACGCTCCAGGCCATAAGTTGTCTGATTGGCCGGAAATTCTACATAGCTCTGATTGCCTTGAGCATCCATGATACCTATTTTAAAAGTGACATTGGCAGGCATCTGGATCATAAAATTAAGGTTCCCATAAGAAAAATCTGAAAGGTCCACAGGTAAAGTAGATTGAATTCCACCTCCGAACCAGCCGATATTATTAGATTGGAAAGCTAACACATTATCACCTTCAAAAGGTGGAACATTTGCACCGATCAGTGTCAGGTCGCCGGTCCATTCATCAACCCAGACAACAATATTTGCATCTAATCCAGTAGTTAAACCGGCATCAACAGGTGTTTCGTCTGTGAATACGCCAAAAGATTCTATTGGCATAGCAGATTCTTCAGATTGATAAGCTCGGATCCAGTCTATATACATATTTTGAGGCCATACTGTTGAATCATCGGGTGAACCACCCAGGTTTCCACCTACTGCTACATTTAATATAAGGAAGAATTCTCTCATGAATTCGCTCATTGTTTCCGGATCAAGTACTTTTGTGAAGTAAGGGATGCCATCGATCTTGCCGACCACGCGTTGTGCATCCCACTCTACTTCAAAAATATGGAAGTCGTCTGCCAGGGAATAATTGAATTCTTTATTTGTTCCGTATGAGCTATGGCTTTCGCTTGTATCATCCCACCAGTGCATGGTGAACATAGTAGTTTTTTCATTATGGTAGAGAGGGCTCATTTCCATGATATCGATCTCGCCGCAATAAGGCCAGCCGGCAGTATCGAAATTCGTGCCCAGCATCCAGAAGGCAGGCCACATGCCGGCACCAACTGGAGGTTTGATACGAGCCTGGATCTTACCATACTTCATGGAGAATTTATCTTTTGTGTTAATTCTGGCAGATGTGACTGAGCCATCACGTTTGCCCGGGGCTTCGAATCCATCAGAATCAAAAACTGCCGAAATTACCAGGTTACCATCTTCTACCCTGATATTTTCAGGAGCATCAGTATATAACTGCCATTCATCATTGCCCCAGCCATCCTGTCCATACCCGATATCATATCCCCAATTATCAGGATCGGGTGTCGATGATGTCTGTTCAAAATCATCTTCCCAGACGAGTACGTAATTTGTGAATTCAGTTGGATCATCTACCGATTCCGGTTCAGTTGTTACATCACAACTGGTAAGAACGATAGAGAAAAAAAGTGCTACCAATATAAGTTTAAATAATCTGTTCAACATTTCTATTTCCTCCCATAGAAAATAAGAATTTCTAAATATCCCACAAAATTTCATTTTAATGCTATATAGCAATTTCCGTTTTATGTAAAAATGTTGTCAAGAATTTTATCTTCTTTCATGCCGTCAAATACATCTCATAATCCTGTTAAATCCCTTAATAAATGATTTCTTGACGGTTTTCTGGGGTTTACTATTTTTGTCGCAGATTGCATTATAGCAGTTTAAGAAATAGGGTATAGCGACGCATAGATAAAGCATCAACTGCTATACTTTAGTATTGGTTTGGGGATTCTAATTTGTAGTATCTGGAGAAATTTATGAGCAATGAACTTCCGAAATATAGAAAAGTAAAAAATCAGATAAAAGATGACATAAAAAGAGGCAGGTTCGAAGGAAAACTTCCGGGAGAAAGAGTTCTTGCAAAAGAGTTTGAAGTTTCTTATATGACCATAAGAAAAGCAATTACGGAACTGGTAGAAGAAGGAATTCTGCATAAATTCACAACTAAGGGTACTTTTGTCAGTAATAATAAAATTAGTCCTAAAGTGACGAATAACATTGGTTTTTTCCTTGATGACGGGATTAAAGAGGGTATTTCCAGTCCCTATTACTCCCTGGTTTTTAAAGCTCTGGAAAAAGCAGTAAAAAAACACGGGTATAATCTCCTCCTCTTCTCAGATCATGATGACATGAATCCCTTGAATAATCAGAAAAAGATCGACGGAATTATTATCTGCTGTTTCCCGCGGGTAGAGGATAGAGTACAGGAACTGAAAAAAGTGCTGCCTATCGTTCTGCTGGACAATCATGCTACGGATAAATCTATCCCATCAGTTACAATAGATAACTTCAACGGCTGCTCTGTTTCTACTGAATTTCTGATCTCCAATGGACACACAAGGATCGGTTTTGTTTCGGGGCTGCTTGACTCGGATGTATGCAGAGATAGACTTGAAGGTTATAAGGCTGCTTTAAGCAACAACAATATTGGTCTAGATAAAACCCTCATCTTCAAAGGTGATTATTCCTATGAATCCGGCGAGAAGGCTGCCAGATATTTTCTGGATCTAGATAAATTACCTACTGCTATAGTTTGCGCCAATGATTCAATGGCTATTGGTGTGATGAAAGTTATCAGGGAGAACGGGTACAGTATCCCGACAGATATCAGTGTGGTCGGCTTTGATGACATAGAAGTTTCATCTCGTGTGTTCCCCGCCCTCACAACAGTGTATGCGCCCATAGAAGATATGGCTAAACGTTCTGTAAACATACTGCTTTCAGCCGTTAAGGGCCATAGCCAGGAATATCAGCATGTAATATTGCCTCCCGAACTGGTAATCCGCGATTCCACCACAAAAATTTAACCCATATATTCATTATTATAATAGTAAGAGAATTACCACAAATAGTTCATATTATCAGCTATCAAATATCCCTTTAAATTATAGCAGAAAAAAAATCTCTTGACAGCAAAAGGCTAATATAAAATTGCTATATAGCAGTTATAGGAAATTAATTTTAATGCTAGAGTAAAAAATGGAACTAATAATTTTGAACAGGAGAGAAATATGACACGAACTAAAAAGAGACCGCAGTATAGAAGCATAATCGCAATACTGCCTATGATTTTATTTCTGTCTCTTACCGCTCTTGCTAATGCCGGTACAGCTGATATTGTAAATACTTATCAGGATGAGAACGGCTGGAAGCTGCAGGTAAATGGTGAAGATTATTTTGTGAAAGGAATAGTCTGGGGATACACTCCCATCGGAGAAAATTATTCTTATAATCTCTGGGGACATCCAGACGAGTACGTGAAAAAAGTACTTGATTATGAATGTAATTTAATGAAAGCAGCCGGGATCAATACGATCCGTTCATTTGGAATGCTCCCTCCCCGCTGGGTAACTTACATCTATGAAGAACATGGCATAATGACTATTATCAATCATTTGATGGGCCGCTATGGTTATAATATTGATGGCACCTGGATGCCGAATACAAATTATCAGGATGAACTAACCCGCCAGACTTTAAAAAATGACATTATGGAATTAGTCAGGCAGTATAAAGATACTCCCGGTGTTCTCATGTTCGCCCTTGGGAATGAAAGTAATTATGGACTGTCCTGGTCCAGCTTCGAGATCGAAGATCTTCCTGTAGGAGAACAACACAAAGGTAAAGCAGTATACCTGTATACCTTATTCAATGACATCATTAAATCTGGAAAAGAGATCGATCAGAATCATCCTTTCACTTTTGTAAATGGTGATATTCAGTACCTGGATCTAATAGTTGAGCATTGTCCTGATATTGATCTGCTTGGGGTCAACGCTTACCGTGGTATCAGTTTTACCGATTTGTGGGAACGTGTGGAAGGAGAACTGGGGCTCCCTGTTGTCCTGATGGAATTTGGCAGTGATGCGTTTAATGCCAGGACCAATTCTGAGGATCAGGCCGGACAGGCTGGGATCATTAAAGGAAACTGGGACGAAATCTATAATAAAAGTTATGGAAAAGAGGAAGAAGGAATAGCTTTAGGCGGCTGCCTGTTCGAATGGCGCGACGAATGGTGGAAATATTTACAGGTAGAGGACCTTTTCATCCAGAACAACCATGCTTCCTGGAGTAACGGCGGTTACAATTTTGATTTTGCAGAGGGCAAGAATAACATGAACGAGGAATGGTTCGGTATTTGTGCACTTGGTGGGCCTAACGATGATAAAGTCTTCACAGCCAGACCGCGTGCTGCTTACGAAGTAATGAAAGATGTCTGGTCTATTGATCCATATCAGGAAAATAAAACAAGCATGAATCAAAAGCTTCAAAACGTTAGTTTGAAAGTCAACAATCTTACAGGTAATCTGCGTTGGCTGATGGAAGATAAGCAGAAAAAAGATATGATAAAACTTATCGGAGGAAGCCTGAGAGGAGACCTTGTCTTTAATGGAAAATCCGAAGAAGTAGAAGATAATGGTAAGAACGGACTCAATTTCTCCAATGGTGAAATGATCTTTCTGGACTTCGGTTTTCAACCAACCGGCGAGATCTCTGGAAATTTCACGTTAAATATCCTGGGTAATGTTGTAGATAAACAATTGGAAGAGTATTACGGCAAAAGAGGGGAAACCTATACAACAGTTGTAACAGAATTTGATGATAATGCCATGGAAGTAACCACCAGCAAAGATGTTGATGATTTCGAGCGTCTGGAGATCTATAGTTTTGAAGCTGTTTACAGTAACGAACATTTTGACCTTACTACGTTTTATCATGTACCACGTTTTCACTGGATCTATGATGGTGATCAGTTTGGACTGCTTTATGAAGCTACCGATATGGAAGGAATGGATATCTGGAATGCAAAAGCACCTTACGGAATGGAATTTGTCGGTAGGGATTTTATGCCGGGTCTTACTATTGTTGCAGGTCCGGAAGTATATTGGGGTGCAAATCCTAAAGCCATGGTGAAATACGACTTCTCAATAAAACCATTTGATATTTCATTCATTCATTCGGAAGATTTCTCCCAGGCGGATGCTTCTTCTACGGCCACGGAAGCTACAGAAAGAGCGACCCGTAAAACTTCCTTAAATCTGGAAACTACTATTATACCTAAAACAAAAATTCAAATAGGCTATTTATTCGCAGGAAGTGAAAAAATAGATGAAGAATTTAAATATGTTGAAGATGACAATGATGATATTTATGAAGACAAGATCGATATTATGGACACCCAGGGAATTAAAGCCAAAATTTCAGTAAACCTGCCTGGTGGCACAATACTGGATGCTTCTGCTCATTATGCAGGTCTGGTAGCAGACGGCGGCAGTCCCTTAAGAGAATTCGATACTACAATGCCATACTCATCTTTGGGTAATAAAATGGTCTTTGAGGGTGGTCTGCTGGTTCCTGTCGGAAATTTCTGGCTTTTACCGAGAGGATTTTACAGAAAGAACCTGGTCGATGCCAATCCGATTATGGAAGCTTATACAGATGGGACAGAAATATTCCCGGGACTTACACCACGTAACCGTGATGCTGATCCTTTCGCAGTTCTGGACAACAGAGAAGCGATCTCTGGCGAATTCTTCCTGACCTACGATCCAACCCCGGCCAGTTATTTCTATGACTGGGACAATGACCGTAAAGAGGATGCCAAACTGGCTTTCAGTATTGGTGGAAATTATACACAGTATGAAACTGTTACAGATGCTAATCTTTTCTTCTATCAGGCAGGAAATATCAACGCTTCTTTCGGTAAAGGAATGCCGAAAGCAGATGTCTGGCTGGCTAAAGGAAGATTCATTGTTAATCCTAACAGAGCGCTGAAGATCATTGCCAACCTGGAAGTTGGAGAACAACAGGCATCAGGTACTCCTGAAGGCGGACTTACCGAATATTACACATTGGACACTAAGGTTATCGTCAATAAAATGCACTATATTTCAGCTTATGCGAAAAAAGATGCCTGGGGACCACTGGACTGGTATCGTCAGTTCAATATTACTTTCCCTTATCAGTTCATGCTGGATTACTCAGTTCTTATCGATAACTTCCTGAACGAAACATTCTCCAGCAGGATCGGATTCAGATCTCTGCTTAGAACTTTGAATGAAGATTCACCAGGAAATGAAACTGATGGCGTGAATAACGATTATGAATTTCAGACTGGCCTTTATTATAGACTTGAATTCAAGTAGATCCAATGGATAACAAGAAAGGAGAAATTATGAAAAAAATAATATTATTGATCGGTTTGAGCATACTGCTTTCCCTGATCCTGGGTTGTGATCCAAAAGATGGAAATGTTATGGAGCCTACCGAGTTGCCCCTTGATTTCCAGCTGGATCTCTATTGTGAAGATGAAGGTGTGTATCCGGAAACCTGCATTCTGGACAACGATATGAACCCCTGGGCTGGTGCCAGTGTGGGTATGGAAAATGTCTGGGATCTGAGTGACGAATGTCCTTCCCCGAAATCGAAATTCTACCTTTGGGGAACTATTCTGGCTAATATCCCCATAGGTGAATACCAGTATCACACTGCAGTTTCCCTGCACGAACTCTATACGGCAGGCGGAAGCCTGAATGCCAAAGAACAGGCAAAAAAAGCATATCGTGCTGTGCTGGACCATTTCTTTGATTCTGTTACCTGGTGGAACGCCTGGTGGGTAGATGAAGATACTTTCTATGCTGTACTTGTTCGCGAGCTTACAGCCCAGAATCTTTATGATCCCAGCGATATGAATCTGCTTCCCCTTTACAATGATCCAGCCGAAGCTTTAGCCGATATGAGTGAATGGGGCTATGTTTACGATATTGAAACAGGTACAATATCTAAACGTATTTAAGCCTAATTTAAGAATGTCTTTTATAACCCGGTTTGCATAAATTTGTTAAACCGGGTTTTTTATATTAAAGAAAACTGAATTGTAAGATAAATGGGTGCAAACTCATTAAGGGAGTACAATTGGACCATAAAACAAGAATACTGAATAAAATTGTAATAGTCGTAATATCCATTTCATTTGCTGGTTTTCTGTCAGCTCAGATTGGTGATATCATCTGGGAAGAGAATTTTGATGATCTGGAAAACTGGTTGAATTTAACCGGCAACGGCTCCTGGGGATGGGGAAATGGTGAGTTGGAATTTTATCAGGAAGACAATGTTGAGATTGCTGAAATCCCAGGTGATCCTGGCAATAATGCTCTTCTTATAACGGCACGGGAAGAATCTGGTCCGAATATTGTAGACCAGTGGGGCAATCCACTTTTTTACACTTCCGGAAAGATGAGCACTCAATCGAAAGTAAGCATTAAATATGGTGTTATTGAAACCAGAGTATTGGTGCCGGATATTGATCTGGGAGGCTGGCCGGCGATCTGGATGCTTGGCACAGCAAATTACAGCTGGCCGCGCAAAGGCGAAATTGACCTGATGGAAATGGGACATAAACAAGAATTCAGAGATCTGCATGATGAACATAATGGTGGTAACAACCTGAATAATTCATCGGTAAACCAGATGGTTGGTGCTAACGCCATCTTCTATTCAGATGATGCTGTAACACCGGAAAATCCCTCCGGTGCTGCCAGTCTTTCCTGGGATCCCGAAGACGCTTTCTGCCGACCCTATTACAGCTATGTTCCTCCGCTCAATGACAGATTCCTGACCTATCGTACCTACTGGGATGAAAACAGTCTGCGATTTACTGTTATCGACAATGAAATTGAATATGATCTTTATACCGAGCCATTTGCGATTGACAGCATATCCGCTGAGTTTCAGCAGCCCTTTTTTCTAATCGTGAATCTGGCGATCGGCGGTGCTTTTACAGATGCTTATAACCTTGGAGATCCCGGTAGCGGTCTGCCTGTATCGATGCCATTTCCTGCAGAGATGTATGTGGATTACATAAAAGTAATGGAATGGAACGGTCAGGGGGAAGTTCACCTTGGTCCTCCCGATTTTCAGAATGGAACTTTTGGCCTGTTTACTGATACAACTCCCGTTGATAATGGATTAACTGTAGGTGAAAATGCAGAGATCTACGTCTGGGAAGGGACTTTAACAGATGGAACGATCCCTCCCTTCGAAGGTGAAAATGGTATTTCCTGGACGACAACCGGACTGGGTTGGTTCGGGGCTGGAATTATGTCTGTTCAACCTGTAAATCTCTTCAATTTCGGGGCTGGAAATTTAAAATTTATGATCAAGATCCCGGCTCACGTTTCCTTCCAGATCGGGATAATTGATGCCTGGGGAAATCAGTCTTATGTAGAATTTCCTGCCAACCAAACTACCTATGGACTAGTTAGAAATGGTGATTGGGGTCAGGCAGTTATTCCGGTGGAGGATATCAGGGGAGAATTTATTGATCTCCGCATGCTCAGCTATGAATTTGTGATCTTGGAAGTCAATGGTGCTCAGTGCCAATTCGGTCTGGATGATATTTACTGGGAAGGTGGCATTACTGAGGTTGAGGATAGCATTACTGATGTTAATCCTTTGAAACTTGAACAGAATGTGCCGAATCCCTTTAATCCTGAAACAACGATCAGCTTTAGTTTAAACACGGAGCTCACCCG
Organism: Cloacimonadaceae bacterium (SeqCode); assembly: GCA_942491655.1. Taxonomy (GTDB): domain Bacteria; phylum Cloacimonadota; class Cloacimonadia; order Cloacimonadales; family TCS61; genus SDB. The sequence goes on along the minus strand of CALOBL010000007.1, from coordinate 222 downwards.
TCTTCGCCAAGGCTTCGCCGGGCAGGCGGAGAGCACTGAGTTAACTATTTATAATGTTAAAGGGCAGGTTTTAAAAAGCCTAAAACCTGATGTCACCCTGAGCGAAGTCGAAGGGTTGTCAGGTTTTTACAATGTCACCTGGAACGGTACAGACAATAACGGTCATCCAGTTCCATCCGGTGTATATTTCTATAAATTGAAATCTGGAAAGCATGAACAGAC
>CALOBL010000006.1:0-282138 GCA_942491655.1 Cloacimonadaceae bacterium (SeqCode) | reverse complement strand
TTTTGATCTTATACCCGGCAGCAGATTCAAACTCTTCAATTCCGCCTTGCCAGGTACTTCCGTTCCACTCCAGAAAATCTGTTTCAGACAATATTTTTATCTCATCTATAACGGATTCCGTTAAAGGCAGCATAACGTTCCCCGGATAGGATCCATTAAGGGTTATGTCCCTGTCCAAAACAGGGAATGAAACCCAGCGATAACGAATTCTTGGTACAGTTTCACCCAGCACAGTTACATGATGATCATGCCAAAAAGTTGGATTTGAACCCAGGTCAGAAGGAGTTCCATCAAGATCGTTAATCCAAACACAGCCCTTATCTATACAGGGGCTCATTGCATGCTGAGACCACTCCAGGCAATAATTACTTTCTGTTGGATCAATAAATTTGGGATCTTTGCTCAAACAGCTTTCTCCTGGTAAAACGTCCCCTGAGTAATTACCAGACAGATTATTCCAGACATTACAGAATTCTACTGTCGGCATGGGACCCCAGCAGTAGATTCCATAATTATTTCCGGTAATTATATTGTTATAAAGTTCACAGTTACAGTTATTGAGTAGACGGACTCCAATTAAAGCGTCATTGTTACTTATCGTATTATTTCTGATAACTGCATTCTCTGAGTTGGCAATGAACAATGCACTGCCGCCATTAACCTCAGAATGCTGATTTTGAATAACAGTGTTACCCTGCAACAGGAGATCATAACAGCCTGTACAGAAAATACCCTCACAATCTCCCTGGTAGTTATTGTAACCTGCTCCGGTAATCAGGGTATTCCCGCTGACAAGATTTCCCGAGATCTCTACAGGACCTGAACCCTGACAATAAACCGCCCCTCCTTCCTGTGCGGAGCAGTTGAAGATCTGATTGTTTCGAAAAATTATGGGATCAGAAGTTTCATTATTAATGTATATTGCTCCCCCGTAAGTATATGTGCTAACATCATCACCATTCCAGTTCCCGGTATTGTTCCTGAAGATATTGTTCTCTATCAGGGCACCGCTTAAACAGAATAATCCCGTGCCGTGGGCATTTTCCAATCCCTGAGGTATCGTACAATTTTCAATTATATTATCCGTTATAACGGGGTGTCCATTATGGATCCTGATCGCCTGAGGTGAGTTCTGAATGATCAAACCGGATATTTCGTCTTCACCAGTATAACTTTCCTGCAGTTCCTCAGCATCAAATACAAAAGCTGATCCAAGATTTTCACAGTCGATCACAGCCGAATGAGGTTCAAATGCCCTGATGCGGATATGGCATTCTTCCTGAAGATCCACTGTATTTAGCGGTAACCAGCTCAGTTCTCGGTTGCGTTCTCCGCTATAGACTCCCGGCTGAACATATATTGTTCCACCACTTCTGTTTTGCAGGAATTCTATTGCTCCCTTTAAATTACGAAAAGCAGCAATATCCGTATCCTGCGAAACAAGCACGTAATTCTGCGATTGTACCGGTTCCAGGGTTACTATTCCCAGATCGAGTTCCGTGTTAATATTTAAATTGGAAAATACAGCTGGATAGTAGCCATCTTTTCTGATTTCCAGATTATATAGACCTGATTCCCGATAACAAAACAAGCGCGAAAAAAAACCATTTTCATCTGCATTAATGGTGAAATTATGTTCTGAATTCAATTTCTCAAAATGAACTGTAATCTCATCCGGAACAGCAGCATCGCTGGTACCTACCGTTCCGCTCACATGCCAGGGTTCAGGTATAGGTTCTATCTGACCTGATTCCACGGCAAACCAGTAAAGCAGCCCAGCTGTTGCTTTAATGGCGTATGGAATTAACACATTGTACATATCGATGCAGTTGCCGGCATTGAGGTCATTAGGTCCCAGTTGATTATCAAGAGATGAAATAACTTCTTCAAGACCGGGAATTGCGGGGTCATAATTTTCATCTCCGGCCTGCCTGCCATCCGGAAAATAATCAGCGATCTGATTTAAAAAACAGGTTAAATAAAAAATTGGATCTTCATGATCATAAGGATCAATAAGTTCTCCGTATTGTTGATACACCTCAAATGCCGTCCAGTCCTCTACTTCATTAAGATATTCCAGTTCATTGGATTCAAAAATATCGGAATACATCTCATAAATTCCAGCATGAGACGTGCAATGAGCGTGGGCTGGCACAGACATATCCTGAAGCAAGTGACACATCCTGCCCAGCAGATTGTAAACGATACCTTTCCTGATCGTATCGGGAAAATCAAGGACAGGAGATGTAACATCCTGCCAATCACTTTCGCCCTCAATAAGACTGGATGTGGCCTCCAGAGCGCCATTGCCGTGATAGAGATCGGTTAAGGGTGGGATATTGAAATCGTTAGCCAGACAGGAGCCATAATTGCCCCAATCCACCGCTTCGGAATAGATCCATCGGGCTTCATAATCGCCATTAATATATTTTCTGATCTTTTTTAATGCATTTTTAGAGATAGTGAATTCCCAGTTGAGAGAGAACTCAAGAAATTCAATGGTATCTTCCAGGTGAGTTGAAGCGTTCTCGCCCTCATCTGCATCCCAGAAATGTGTTATAGTTGTATGGGCAGAACGGTTATATTCTTCTGTAAACAGGAGCTCTTCAAACCAGGGGGGAGTTTCATTATAATCTGGAATTCTATATGTTCCATAATGGTAGACCATATCATATTCATCTTCAAACCAGCTTCCCGCCACGATCTTACAATGCTCCTACAGAAGCGAAAATTAAACAAGACAGCATCTTCTTCTTGATTTTCAGTTTCTTCACTGCCCAGATAAGCTTCCATTTCATCCAGACCGGTAAAACCTTGCGGAAAAGAATATTTGAGTAATTGAAAAGATTCCCGGGTAATATGCTGATGCATCTCCTGCTGATGTCCAAGTAGTAAAAAATAACTGTAAAGCATAAGAAGAATAATTATTACTGTTTTCATAGTTGACCTTCCTGCTGTGATTATTCTGGGTAACATAATGAAGTTCAATACCCGGAAATTTTTTCAATTCACTCTATCAAATTTTAATTACGTTAATTTTCTAACAGAAATTGTTCCATCTGGAGGATATCTAGTCAGAAATTTATCACATGCTGACATCTAATTATTTTTAAAACAATAAGATAGGAATTATAGGGAGGTCAGGTTTGAAGTTTTATTTATTTACTATATCGTCAAAACTATGAGACTTTCAGGTCACAGGTTGTGACTAAATTACATCCAGGTGAATAAGATCATGTTTTTCCAGCTTTCGATATAGCGCTTTGCGGTTTATGCCAAGCAGGGAAGCGGCTTTGGATTTATTTCCTCTAGTCTGTTTCATCGCTTTTGTGAGTAGTGCCTTCTCAACATCGTCCATAATCTTATGATAGGAAAATCCCGGAGTGAGAATTTCTGGAATATTATAGGAAGCCGGATCGAACTGCATTGTAAGTTGAAGATGTCGGGATTCCACCTGATCAGTATCACAAAGAAGAACAGCACTTTTCACAATATTTTTTATTTCCCTTACATTCCCAGGCCATTTATAATTTACCATGATCTCCATCGCGTCTGGGGTAAATCCATTTATACTATTATCCAGATCTACATTAGCTTCAAGTAGAAATTCATTAGCCAGAATCGGAATATCTTCTTTTCTTTCTGACAGGTCGGGCAGATAAATCCTGAATTCATTGAGCCGATGGAAAAGGTCCTGTCTGAAACTGCCCTGCTGTACTTCTTCAAAAATCTTCAGATTTGTAGTAGCGATGATCCTCACATCAATTTTAATATTTTTCTTCCCGCCAACCTGCATTATCACTCTTTCTTCCAGAGCTCTCAGTAATTTGGCCTGGCTGTCAATGGGCAGATTGGTGATCTCGTCCAGAAGCAGGGTACCGCCGTTGGCTACTTCAAATTTTCCCATTTTATTAGTTATTGCTCCTGTAAAAGCACCCTTTTCATGCCCGAACAACTCACTTTCCACCAGTGTATCGGGTATCGCTCCGCAATCCACCGCCACAAAAGGTTTATTCTGCGTTTTGCTGTTTGCATGAATGAGGTTGGCGATCACCTCCTTACCAGTCCCGCTTTTCCCTTGAATGATCACACTCATATTGGTCGGGCCCACCAGTTCCACCTGTTTCAGCACTTTTTTTATCAGGAAGCTTTCGCCCATCACCTTTTCAGGTTTGGAATGTTCATAAACCCTTTTTTTTAGATGATCCAGCTCTCTTCTTTCGTAACTTATATTCAGAGCTTTCCGGATAACCATAATCAGTTCCTGGGCAATATAGGGTTTTTTAATAAAATCAAAAGCTCCCATTTTCATGGCTTCAACCGCCAGATTCAGATCTGAAGCTCCGGAAACAATTATCACTATAATATTTTTGTGTTCTTTTTTTACTTTTTCCATTAAGGAAAGCCCATCGATACCTGGCAGCATAAGATCCAGCAGAATTAGATCCGGGAGGAAATTCTGAATTTCTGAAAGAGCCTGCTCACCATTAGAAGCACTGGCTACCTGGTACCCTTCTTCCAGTAGAATCTGGGCCAGTTCCATGCGAATTTGACTATTGTCTTCAACCACTAATATGGAAGCCATTCGTCCTCCTGATACTACAATTCAATTTCTTCTTCCGGGTTGCCTATTATGGAATCAATTTTTATCGTCTGGATATATCCAACGCCTTTCTGATCAAGATCAATTTTATGCTCTTTCAGTAATTCAGCAAGTTTATTTGCCATTTTCTTATGCTCCAGATAGGCAAATATCAGTTGAGATTTCTTGGATTTTCCCGGAACCATATAGCTTAATCCGGCGAAAACCGGCATTTCATAAGCCAGTTTTTTAGCCATGGAAGTGGAATCTACGATCGAAGCATTGGTAATTCCTGTTTCTACGAGGGCCGACATCACATTAGAAAGATTTTCCACTTTATTAAGGGTTAGAAGCATTAGATAATTTTCTTCAGACTGATCATCTGCCTCATCATCAGAAAATTCGATCAGGAGATCAACAACCTCTTCCGGAGTTTTACACTGCAGCAGTTTCTCTGTTACTTCCTTTTTCCTTAAAACACGGCTGGATTTAGCCAGCATCTGTAAATACTGCTTAATATCGGCCGGGGTACAGCCGAAGAAGAAAACTATCCGGGCAGGCCCCATCTCTGGATTTCCATAATCTACACCATCCTTGCAGATAACGATAGAAAGAAAAAGCCTGGCAACTGCCTCGCTACGGGCATGCGGGAAGGCAACTCCCGGTATAAGTTCTGTGTTAGAAACTTTCTCCCGCTCCTGTAAAGCTTCCAGGAATTGCTTTCTATTGAGAATATAATCATTATTATACACCAGATTCACCAGGCCTTCGAACAATGCCTGTTTGTCTTTGATATCGGGATTGATAACAATTAGATCTTTATCAATAATCTTTTTCCACATAATTTCTCCTAAAAGGATTTCCTCATTAATTTAGTAAAACTGAATTTAAGCAAAACAGGTGTTAGTATTGCACTGAATATCACCATTAAAATGGTGGCTGACAATATATCGGAATTAATAATATTTTTCTCCAACGCCATATTTGCAACAATTAGAGCAACTTCCCCCCGCGGAATCATGCCACTGCCTATTCTGAAAGCCCTGACAGTGTCAAATCCGGTAAATTTAGCACCTGTTGCGCTACCGATCATTTTTCCTGCTACCGCCAGGAATATAAATATGACAAGATATAGGGGTTCAGCTTCCAGTTTCAAGAGATCGAATTCAAGACCGATGCCGACAAAAAAGACATCTACAAAGAAGGATTTACCAATAATGGAAACTCCTTCCTGAATAGAGTGCCGGTATTCTGTTTGACCGATAAACAACCCGGCAAAATAGGCTCCTGTAATTGCGGCCAGACCAGTTTCTTCTGCAAACCAGGCAAAAACCAGCACAATGGCGATGGTAAGTGAGATCACTACATTTTCCATTAGTAGTTTCTGCAGATTCTGAAAAAGCGGTTTGACCAAGAACATTCCTATTACTATAATAACGGCAAAAAATAGTATAATTTTAATAAAAGGTATAAGTATCCCGCCTGAACCAGATCCACTATCCAGGGCAAATCCAAAAATAAAAGTTAACAGCATGATGCCAACTATATCATCAATGATCGCAGCATTAACTATGCAGCGGCCTTCCATACTTTTTAATTTTCCGATGTCCAGCAGAGTCATCACCGATACACTCACACTGGTAGCAGTAAAGATAACTCCCACTACAAGAGACTCGATCAGATTTCCACTGAGAAAATATGTTAAGGAAAAACCGAGAATGAAAGGAATTAAAATCCCGCCTGCTGCAGGTAAAATTGCCTGTCCAGACTCCTTCCTGATTTTTTTAATATCAGTTTCCAGGCCAGCTTCAAAAAGCAGGAAAAGCACACCTATTTTGCCAATCCAGAGAATGATCTCACAGGGTTCCATTATATTCAGCAGGGTGGGTCCCAGAAATATCCCCAGCAGCAGCATTCCAATAACGGGAGGTTGTTTAAACTTTCTGGCCAATGCCCCCAGTATTTTGGACATCACTATTATCAGGGCCAGTTTCAATAGAATATTATCTACCATTTTTCTTTTTTAATTCCCTTTGTTTTGATAAATGCTGGCTATATGTCTGAGAAAAGATGTGTCTTCTACTTTTATTGTTGGCAAAGAAAAAGAAATAATCAGTATCTTCCGGATAGAGCACCGACCGGATCGAACTGAGAGCCGGGCTGCAGATCGGTGTGGGAGGTAAACCTTTATTCACATATGTATTATAGGGTGAATCAATTGTGAGGTCTTTATAATACAATTTTTTTCTGCTGCGTCCCAGTGATTCCAGAACATAGGCAACTGTGGGATCAGCCTGTAATTTCATTCCGTATTCTATTCTATTGAGGTACACACTGGCTATAATTGGTTTTTCATCATCATAGTGGGCTTCTTTTTCAATAATGGAAGCCATAATAATCGATTCATAAAAATCCATGTTTTCACGGGGCTCGAAATCAAGTCCCGCTGTCTGGATAAAAAATCTTTTGACCATATTTGAAAACACTTCTTCTTCGCTAATTTCATCCGGGAAATGATAAGTTTCCGGATAGAGAAAGCCTTCCAGGCTGGGGATATTGAAACCGGTTAACTGGCGTGAAAAAGTGGAATCATTAGCCAGAGCTTTCAGCTTTTCATATTCTCCGAATCCATTTCTGGCTAATCTCTGGCAGGTCTTTTTAACTGTAAGACCTTCCGGGATGGTTATCCGTCTGAGATAGATTTCTCCTGCTCTGATCTTTTCAACCACATCAACCAGCCGGAATTTCCCATAGAACATGTATCTTCCAAAACTCAGATCCTGGGAGGCTCCGGTTGCTTTAATATAGAGATAAAACCAGGCTTTACTGTGTATTACTCCCTGGCCAGCCAGTTTCTGTGCTATTCTTATAGCTGAATCACCTTTTTCTATCGTAACGAATACTTCATCCAGTAAAACCGGCTTGAAAAAAAGGTAGATACTTTGAGCAATAAAGATGAGAATAATCAGAATTATAACATAGAAGAGGTTTTTCATTTCTGCTCATCCAGGTAATCTTTCAGGATAATGGCAGCCGCTATTTTATCGATCACTGTTTTGCTCTTTTTGTAATCTATTCCCATCTCTTTCAACCAGGAATTAGCTTTAGCAGACGTATATCGTTCATCCCATAATATAACTGGAATTCCCAGCCGGATTTTAAGCGCTTCTGCAAATTCTCTTACTTCCAGAGTTTTGCTGGAATCGCTGCCGTCTTTATCCAAAGGTAATCCAAGTATTACAGCTTCGACCTTTTGTTCCGCAATTATCTCTTCAAGTTCCCGGTAAGTTTCTGAACCTGAATTTTTGATCACTTTATATGGCCGTGAGATAATTTTAAGCGGATCACTTAAGGCAAGCCCAATTCTCACGCTACCGTAGTCGATACCAAGAATTCTGGAAATTGTCATATTTATTTTTTTGATGTGTAAACTATGTAAACATAGTTAGCAATTATCATAATCATAAAAAATATAATGAGTTAGAAATACCGCCCAGCTCTTCCTTTTTTAATTTATTTCCCTGTCCCGGAAAAAAAAATTGGGACACAAATTATTCTTCCATTCATGTTTTTAATGAACCCGAATCTACCCTACTAAGGAATTTCTGATAGAGAATTCCACCTTTCCGAATCAAATTTAAAGATAGCTGCACTCAAACTATCAACCGTCTTCTAACTCTTTGTATATCAATTCTTTACGGGATACAAAAATGAATTTAAGCCCTGCTTTCTCATTCTTAATTCCTTTCGATTTCGCCTTGAAATTCCGTTGATCCGATTTTTTGTCAATCAATTTATTGGCCTTCCCGAGCACCTGTTCTGAATAAAATTTACTCATTTCAGCAGATCTGATTAATATTTTTCCCATTTTGGTATTTTATTTGCATTAATTAAGTGATAATATATTAATGAAGGAGAAAATTAAATGAGATCAAGACTATTTATACTTTTTATTTTGATGGGGTTAATGCAATTGTGGAGTGTAGCCACAATAAATCTGTCAGCTCCCCAGACCTCTACCCTGATTCTGGAAAACAATGATTCCAGATTACGTATACAATACAACATAGCAGAGATCGGTGCATTTAACTCAGAAACAGAAATGGGTGTTTTTTCCAACCTTGAGATTCAGGGTTACACCTTCACAACAGAGCAGGGAACACCAAAGCTTCCGGTATTGAGAAAGATTATTTCTGTTCCTTTTGGGGCAGAAATAAATCTGGAAATTGAAAATTATGATGCATCCGAATTAGACCTTAACAGCAATGGAATACTTTTTGATTTAATGCCGGCTCAGCCTTCTCTCTCTAAATCAGCAGATCCGGCAGAAGCTGAATTCATCTATGATAGTTCTGCATATGAAACTGATACTTATAATTCAGAAGAGATCGTATCCGTAGAAGAACTGGGCATAATGCGTAGTGAAAGATTATTTCTGGTAACCTTCAGACCCGTGAAGTATAATCCCGTATCTAACCGTATCATGGTCTATAATAATGTTAATGTATCTCTGGAATTTATCGGTGGGAATCAAATGATCACCAGTTACATGAAAGATAAAGCTTTCTCCCCCTATTTCACAGGATTATTTCAGAAAACCATTTTCAATTTCAGGGAAAACAGCAGTCGCGATGAACTTACTCAATATCCAGTTAAGTATCTTATAGTTTCCGATCCCATGTTCGAAGAACAACTGCAACCATTTATTGAATGGAAGATCCAAGAAGGTTTCGAAGTGATCGCAGCCTACACAGACGAAATCGGTACTACCACTTCCGCGATCAAAACCTATATCCAGAGTCTGTATGATGCTGGTACGCCGGATGATCCAGCCCCTACTTTCCTGCTTATTGTTGGCGACCATCAACAGGTTCCCGCTTATAGTGGGTCTAGTGGCTCTCATGTAACAGACCTTAACTATGCCAAGCTGGATGGTTCAGACATCTATCCCGAGATCTATTATTCCCGATTCTCAGCTCAGAATACCAGCCAGCTGCAACCGCAGATCGATAAAACTCTGATGTATGAAAAATTTGAAATGCCCGATCCCAGTTATCTGGAAGAAGTTGTGATGATAGCAGGTATGGACAGCAGTCACGGTAGTACCTGGGGAAATGGCCAGATCAATTATGGCACAGACTATTATTTTAATGAAGACCACGGTATTTCTTCCTATACCTACCTTTATCCCAATTCAGGCAGCAATGCAGGAAATATTGTCACTAATGTAAGTGAGGGTGTTGGATACATTAACTATACTGCTCACGGCAGTTCAACTTCCTGGGCAGATCCCAGTTTTACTATTAATAATATAAACAGTCTCGATAATTATGGAGAGTATCCTCTTGCCGTTGGCAATTGTTGTTTAACAAATAAATTTGAAATCGACACCTGTTTCGGCGAAGCCTGGTTAAGAGCTGAAGATAAAGGAGCTGTTGGTTATATTGGCGGTACTAATTCCACCTATTGGGATGAAGATTACTGGTGGGGCGTTGGTGCTGGCTCAGTAGTATCCAACCCGACCTATGAAAATACCGGCGCCGGAGTTTATGACGGCCTGTTCCACGATTACGGTGAAGAAACTTTTGCAGACTGGTTCATCACGGCCACAGCCATGCTTTATGCTGGTAACATGGCTGTTGTAGAAGGCGGTGGAAGTGTAAATTATTATTGGGAAATTTATTCACTTATGGGCGACCCATCACTTACCCCCTATCTGGGTGTACCAGCTCAGAATACTGTTTCTAATGCCGGTTTAATCTTTCTGGGTCTCAATACTTTTGCTGTCTCAGCCGATCCCTATTCTTATGTAAGTTTAACCCGTGACGGTGAGATCATTGCAATTGCACTGGCTGATGAGTCCGGTTCCGCTACTCTGGAATTCACACCTTTCACTACTCCAGGTGATGCTGAACTTGTGATCACTGCTCAAAACCGTGAACCTTATTTCGAATCAATTCAGGTAATACCAAATGATGGTCCTTATATTGTTATCGACAGTTACATTCCTTTAGCCGGAAGCGATGATTATATTGAAGCCGGTGAATCTGTTACACTTACTGTTTCCCTGGAAAATGTTGGAACTGTAGACGCCAACAACGTAGAGATAAACGCAATCTGCGATGACACTTATATTACAATGACAAATAGTTTTGCTGATTTTGAAACCTGTGAAGCCAATGAGATTACAACAGTTGAGGCCGCTCTGGCATTTGATGTTTCTGATATCACACCAGATCAACATACTTTTGAATTCCTAATTTTAATCACGGCAGACGGATATGCCTGGGAAGGTGTAATGGAATTCAATGCTTACGAAGCTAACGTTTTCAGTGTTGATCCTGCTTACTTCAACCTGGAATTGTCTCCCGATCAGATCCAGTATAACACCTTCAACCTTACCAATACATCACAGCGAGTTGTAGATTATACCATCAGAACCCAGGAACCATTTAACAACAGAGAGCTGACAGGTTCTTACGTTGTTTGTTCTACAGACGAATTCAACCCGGGTGAAACCGTTGACTGGTTCTTTACCGTTTACAATCTAAGCCCGGATAATGAATGGATTACTGATGTCACCATAGAATTTCCTGCCGGAGTGACCGTTAACACAGCAACTGATTTTGCCGGCGGTTCAGGTGGAGACCTTATTTATAATGAAGTTACAGGTGAAGCTGTTACGGTTAACTGGCATGGAGAAACCGCTCTCGGTTACGGTTTAATTCATAGCGGACAGGCTGCAACTACCCAGGTCAACGTCACAACTTCCGTAAATTTTGCTGGAAATATTACTCTTAATTATGAACTCACCGGAGACGGTTATGGTGCTGAACCTCATGTAATTACTGGAACAATGGGGCTTGATTATCCTTTAAGCTGGATCTCTCTGGCTCAATCTTCCGGTACTTTACAGGGAAATGAAACCCACGAGATCGAAGTTACCTTTAATACTGAGGGTCTTAGTTTAGGAGCTTACGAATGTGAACTGTTCATTTCTGATGTTGATGCCAGAGATTATAAGCGCGTACCGGTTTATCTGCTGGTAACACAAACAGATGCACCCGAAACTGATATCCCGGCTGGATCCAGACTTTTGGGAAACTTCCCTAATCCATTTAATCCGGAAACAACAATAAGTTTTTCCGTAGATAACAATGTGAACGAAGCTATACTTGAAATTTATAATATTCGCGGACAGCTGGTCAGAAGTTTTATGATTGACACTTCTTCTCAGCTTCCTGTATATAATGTGACTTGGAACGGTTTAAATGAAGTGGGTTCGAAAGCTGCTTCTGGAATCTACTTCTCCAAATTAAGGGCAGGCAAGTTCACAAGTACCAAGAAGATGATCCTGATGAAATAGTTTTATTTCACGGGATGAATTTTAATGAAATAATCCAGGGTTTAAAAGGAGAGTTTATGAAAAAAATATTTGTAATTTTTATCCTGATGCTGATGGCATCTTTCTCTTTCACAGAAACGATAAATATCAATGAAAATCCTTTCTCGGTCAACGTTCTGTCATCCAGTGAAACAGAAACTGTGATAGAATATACGATCGGAAGTTTTGAAAGAGAACCTGTCGAGATCGATGGTGAGATCTTCTACGATCTTACCCTGGCAAAAGAAAGCAATTCCTTCGAGAAAGGAAATCCTTCTCTGCCTTTCATCACCAGAAGCATTATTATACCGGATGACGCTTTCATGGATGTTACTGTCCTGGAAAGTGAATTTGTAGAATTTACTATGCCGGTCCGCCCATCCAAAGGTATCTTGAGCCGCAAGATCAATCCGGAAGAAGTACCTTATCAATTTTCAAATACCTACAATCAGAATGCTTTCTATCCGGAAAATGCTGCAGTTCTGGGAGAACCTTACATCATGCGTGATTTCCGTGGAACAACAGTAAAAGCTCAGCCTTTTACCTATAATCCTACCACCGGCACACTGCGTGTTTACACACATCTTGTACTGGAAGTTAAAGCTGTAGGAGTAGATTCAAAAAATGTTAAATTACGTACACAAGAATTACTCAACCCATATTTCAGCGAGATCTACCGTAATCACTTCATAAACTATTATACAACTGAACGATACGATACTGTAGAAGAACAGGGTAGAATGATCATCATCAGTTATGGCAATTTCATGGAAGCCATGCAGCCATTTGTTGACTGGAAGATCCAGAAAGGTCTTCCCTGTGAAATGTTTGATGTAGCCATTATCGGATCATCCTATTCAGCAATAGATGCTTTTATTGAAGATCAATACGAACTGAATGATGGTCTTACTTTTGTACTGCTGGTGGGTGATTCAGGTCAGATCCCTGCCATGAATGGCGACGAAGATCCTTCCTATACTTGTATTGAAGGCGGAGATTCTTATCCCGAGATCTTTATAAGCCGTTTTTCCGCTGAAAATGTCAGCCAAGTTGAAACTCAAGTGGAAAGAACAATTTATTATGAAAGAGATATTGTAGATGGTGACTGGCTGCACAGAGGCCTGGGTATCGCTTCCAACCAGGGAACTGGAGATGAAGGTGAATACGATGATGAACATATAGATAATATCAGAGATAAATTACTGGATTACACCTATACAGAGGTTGGTCAGGAATATGATTCCAATGGCGGCAGTATTGGTGATGCCATGAATCAGCTTAATGATGGAGTAAGCACAGTAACGTATTGTGGTCATGGTTATGTTTCCGGATGGGGTAACGGAGCTGCATTAAGTAACTCAAATGTAAATGCATTAGAAAATGACAATCGACTTCCTTTTATCACATCTGTTGCCTGTAATGTTGGTGAGTTTCCAGGAAACACCTGTTTCGGTGAAGCCTGGCTGCGTGCCACCAATGGCTCTACAGGCCTCCCCACTGGTGCAATTGCCTTTTACGGATCCACTATCAGTCAGTCCTGGGATCCTCCTATGAGAGCTGAAGACCACGCCATAGATCTGCTTGTTGGTTGGGATTATTCAAACGATGTTGCCCTGGATCAAAAATATTCTGCTGGCGGTATCTGGTTCAACGGTTCCTGTAATATGATGGACTTATACGGTACTTCTGGTATTAATGAATTCAAACACTGGACCATTTTCGGTGACGCTTCCGTTCTGCTGAGAACAGACACACCGGAAGAAATGACTGTTTCTCATCAACCTACACTGTTTATCGGCGTTAATACTTTCGAAGTGAATACAGGTGTTGAAAATGCACTGGTCTGCCTTTCCTATGAGGGTACAATTCTTGGTTCCGGCTATACAGATGAACTGGGTGTAATAACACTTGATCTTACTGATATTCCAACTGTTCCTACTGATCTTACCTTAACCATAACAGCAACAAATAAAATTACCTATATCGATTCTATCCAACTCATCCCCAACGATGGTCCTTATATCATCGTAGAAGGCTTCATGCCCAATGCAAATGGTGATGATTACATTGAAGCGGGTGAAACCGTTTATCTGCAGGTAAGCCTTTTTAACCTGGGCGCTGAGGATGCCCCAGACGTTGATATGAGTATCTTTACAGATGATACCTACATTACTGTTACAGACGATTACGAAATGTTCGGTCAGATCGATTCAGATGAAACAGTAACTATTGAAGACGCCTTCTGCTTTGAAGTTTCCGACATCACACCTGACCTGCATGAATTCCAGTTTAATGTTCTTATAACCAGCGGAACAGAAACCTGGAACACGCTCATCGGCTTCACTGCTTATGAGCCGAATGTTTTCAGCGTTGAACCGGGCTTTTATAATTTAGACATGAGTCTTAACGAGACCAGATCAGATGTCTTGTCCTTAATTAATAACAGCAACCGAATCGTTAATTATACCATTCGTACCCAGGAACCTTACAGTGGTAGAAATCTTACCGGCTCATACGTGATCTGTTCAACAGATGAATTCACACCGGGAGAGACAGTAGACTGGTTCTTTACCGTGTATAATTTAAGTCCGGATAATGAGTGGATCACTGATATTAATATTGAATTCCCGAATGGTGTTACAGTAAATGAAGCTACTAATTTCACCGGCGGCACAGGTGGAGATCTGATCTATGACGAAACGACTGGTGAAGCGGTAAGCATTAACTGGCATGGTGAAACAGCACTTGGATATGGTCTTATTCATTCCGGGCAGGCAGCTACTGCTACTATAAATGTTACAACCACAACTGAATTTGCCGGCAATATTGTTCTGGCTTACGAGATCGTGGGTGATGGATATGGCGAAGATCCTCATGTGATCTACGGAACAATGGATATAGATTATCCTCTCAGCTGGATATCTCTGGCTCAGTCTTCCGGCACACTGCAGGGCAATGAAACTCACGATATAGATGTTCTTTTTGAGACGGAAGATCTGATTGAAGGTATCTATGAATGTGAAATATTCATTTCTGATGTGGATGAAAGAGATTACATCAGGGTTCCGGTTACATTAACCGTAACTACTGTTGGTGCCGATGATGATGTGATGATTAACGGAAATGTCCATCTCGGCAACTATCCCAACCCCTTCAACCCTGTTACAACCATCAGCTTTTCAGTTGATAATGGAGTAAGTGAAGCAGAACTGGAGATCTACAATATCAGAGGTCAGTTAGTGAGATCTTATTCAATAGACACATCACATGATCAAAATACTTATTCCGTGATCTGGGATGGTACAGATGACAAGGGTAATGCTATTTCTTCCGGAATTTATTTCTCTAAATTAAAGGCAGGAAGATTTACCAGCACCAAGAAAATGATCTTGATGAAATAGTGACAAGCATCCTTCCAGGTTTTGGTAACCTGGAAGGTCTTGAAAAGGATTAAATGAATTCTCAATAAACCTGGCAGGTTACCAAAGACCTGCCAGGATTCAGTCCTTTTCAGATATTACTGTAAGTTGACCTTTTCAAGGTTTTATAACTGAAATTTATACTGGTTCCCAAGTTTTTCTTTTTCTTGGGGACCTTTTTTATTTATGACGTCTGCGCAACTTATAAAAAACTCAGCATTCCGAAAGAGAGGCTGGGAGACGAGATATACCTGTAATAAAGAATGCAACTATATTGTATTATTGAAATTCCTTCAGATCTTGATCCTTCTCATCAGCTTATCAAGATCAGGATCGTTTACTACAATGTCAGCGCATTCTTTGTAATAGGGTAGTCTTCTTTGCCAGAGTAAATATAGTTCTCGTTCAGACATTCTGTTAAATAGAGGTCTGTCAGATGATCTAGGCAGATTTTTTAAAATTTCAGGCCAGTCTGGATTTAGCCAGATGGTAATATGATCATTATTTTTCAGGAAATTACGGTTGCACTCTCTTTCAATAATTCCCCCACCTGTAGCGACAACACCACTTTTTTCCCAACCACACAGTAATTCGCTTTCCAGATCCCTGAAATGTGATTCTCCTTTTTCGGAGAAGATCTTAATAATACTGCATTTCTGCTCATGCTCGATCTCTTCATCCAGATCATAGAACTTCTGATCCATTTGAGCAGCCATTTCACTTCCCAGGTAGGATTTGCCTGATCCCATAAAGCCGATAAGAAATATTTTCATAATAAAAAAAAAGCGCCCTGGTTCAGGGCGCCGTCAACTTATATTTTTTTCCTATTTCTTCACTTCTTCTTCAGTTTCAGTTTCTTCAGAGTCAGTCTCATCAGTTGTTGACTTTTCAACTTCAGGCACAACTTCTTCAGTTACTTCTTCTACTGTATCTTCCACTGCAGGTTCTTCAGCTTTTGTTTCTTCAACAGGAGCTTCTTCAACAGGAGCTTCTTCAAAAGCCGGTTCCTCGACTGGAGCTTCTTCCACTGGAGTTTCCTCAACTGGTTTTTCTTCCTGTACATCAACTGTTTCAACAGGTTCTTCCGGTGTATCAGTCTCAGCTACTACGGATGTTTCTTCTTCTAGCGGAGTTTCTTCTTTCTCAACCGGTTTCTTCTTATCTTCTTTTTTAGGTTTGGCTTTTTGCTCTTTTACAACTTTTTTCTCTTCGAGTTTCTTAGCGATCTTAGCTTCATGTTCATCGATGAATTTCTGCAGATCAGCATTATCTTTTGCGAAGAAATAAGCTTTTACGCTGAGGATAAGTCTTCTGTTTTCCAGATCAAGTTCAATAATCTTTAAAGGAATTTCTTCGTCCAGATCGAAGGCCAGTTCAGTTTTTTTCAAGCCGGGTATTGCCAGGTGTGACAAAGGAGAAAATCCTTCAACCACATTACCGTCAATTTCTACGTCCACCAGAACACCTTTGGAGATGATCTTAGCTATTTTAGCAGTAATTTCGGTATTGATCGGAAGTTTTTCATCCAGATTTTCCCAGGGATCTTCGGTAAGTTGTTTAATACCAAGTGCTATTCTATGAAGAGTTTTATCGATCGAAAGCACTTTAACATCAACTTCCTGTCCTTTTTGGAATACTTCTTTTGGATGATAGATCCGTTTGGTCCAGGAAATGTCAGAAATATGAATAAGACCCTCAATTTCGTCTTCAATTTCCACAAATACACCGAAAGGTGTTATTGTTTTAACCTTACCATGCAATGTTATACCGATTGGATAACGATCTTCGATTGTAAGCCAGGGATTTGCTTCCATCTGTTTGATGCCAAGAGAGATCCTGCGTTCTTCCTTAGAAGTTGAGAGGACGATAGCTTTAATACTGTCACCCAGTTTCAACATTTGTTTAGGATGTTTTATCTTCTTTGTCCAGGACATTTCTGATACATGAACAAGACCTTCCACGCCAGATTCAAGTTCAACAAAAACACCATAATTTGTTATATTCACAACTTTTCCTGAGACTATTGTTCCTTCCGGGTATTTTGCTTCAATGTTTTCCCAGGGATGAGGAACCAGTTGTTTCAGTCCCAATGAAACCTTGTCGGTTTCATCATCATAATTAAGGACTTTAACTTTCACTTTATCACCGATATTAAGCATATCTGAGGGATGATTGATGTGGCCCCATGACATATCGGTAATATGCAGCAAGCCATCAATACCGCCCAGATCAATAAAAGCGCCATAATCGGTTATATTCCTGACCTCTCCATCCAGTTCAGAACCAGTCTCCAATTGACCTCTAAGATCACTGAGTTTGGTTTCCTGATCTTCGATCAGTACTTTTTTCCTTGATACTATAATATTTCTTCTTTCCTCATCGATTTTCAGGATTTTGAATTTTCCTTCTTTACCAATGAACTGATCCAGGTTGGGAATTGGCTTTGTCGAGATCTGGGAACCGGGCAAGAATGCTTCCAGGTTTTCGATTTCAACGATCATACCGCCCTTCACTCTTCTTCTAAGAACTCCTGTCACTGTTTCATTATCATCTTTCAGTTTCTGCAGAGTTTCCAGGTTCAAATAAAAATCAGCTTTCTTTTTAGAAAGTTTCAATCTGCCTGACCCATCTTCTACCGAATCAATATATACTTTTATTTTAGTGCCTACTTCCGGGATAGAAGCACTGGAAAATTCTCTGATCTGAATTGCACTTTCGGATTTAAAACCGATATCAACCAGAACAGATCTTTCATCAACACTTACCACAACACCTTCAACAATTTTTCCTTTTTTGAATTTGCTGAAATGTTCATCCAGAAGTGTCATCATATCATCTGCTTCAGATTTTGCTTTCTGGTCTTCTACTTTCAGATCTTCTGTTTCCTGAATTGGTTCTTCAATTGTTTCTTCGATCTCCGGTTTTTCATTACTTATTTCTTCCGGTTGTGAAACTTCTTTTTCTGTTTCTTCCGTATCAGTTAAATCTTCTACCGGTTCTTCTTTTTTTTCTGTTTCTACCGTTTCGGAAATTTCCGGAACTGCTTCGGTAGTTTCCGGAACTGTTTCGGTCTGGATCTCAGCTTCCGGTTCTTTTAACTCTTCAGTCTCAACAGTTTCTTCTTCTACTTTCTCTTCAACTTTTTCTTCTACCTGTGATGATAACTCAGCTTCCTGAGTTTTTTCTTCAATTTCGATTGCCTCATCTGTTTTAGGATCTTTAACATCCTCTACTTTTTTTTGATCGGTAACCATTATTATTCCTCCTTAAAACCAGGGATATCATCAATGTAATCAACTTGAGTGGTATCCCCCATACATTTATTGATTTTATTATACACTTCAACTATTATCCAATCTGGAGTTGAAGCGCCAGCCGTAATACCTATATTTTTCTTATTCTTAAACCACTTTGAATCAATTTCTCGCTCCGTTTCAATATGGTATGTCTGTACAAATTTCCTACATATTTTGGCAAGCATTTTTGTGTTAGAGCTGTTCCGGCCACCAACAACTATCATTAGATCACTTTGTTTCGCCAGCTCAATTGTGGAACTCTGTCTGATAGTCGTGGCATTACAGATAGTATTTACAACATAAAGCTCGTTACATCTGGAAACCAGTGCTTTAACCACTTCCTCCAGATCTCTGATATGCTTTGTGGTCTGTGAGATCAACCCTACTTTCCTGAATTTGCGACCCGACACCTGCTCCGCATTTTCAACTATTATTACCTCACCGTCTACATAAGACTGTAAAGCAATAACTTCAGGATGATCCTTGTCTCCCATAATGATGACCTGGAATCCTTTTTCATGCAGCTCCTTTGCCACTTGCTGGGTCTTGGAAACATAAGGACAGGTAGCATTTATAACTTCAACCCCCTCATTCTCCAGGCGCTCAAACACTTCTTTTTCAACCCCATGGGACCTGACAATAGTCGGCCTGCCCTTTATCTCATCCAGTTTATCAACTTTATAAACACCTTCATCCTCGAGTTTTTTAACCATTTGCGGATTATGAATAATTGGGCCCAGGGTGACAATATCACTATCCTTCCGAGCGGCTTCTAAAGCAATTTTTATTGCTCTTTTAACACCGAAACAGAATCCGGAATTTCTGGCTATTTTAACCGGCATTTTTCAATCCATTTATTATCTTGAGAACATAAGCAGAGAATTCACGGTAATTTTCCTTATTTTCCCCTTTTTCAAGGAAGGGTTTTATATCTATTAATTCTCCTATATAAAATCTAAGCCGCTGTTTCCCCCAGAAACAGGCTTTAAAATTATCTGAATTTTCAATGAAAATGGGAAGTACATTTGTACCTGTTTCTATCGCAATCTTACCTATTCCAGGTTTTGGTATGTTAGTGTTTCTTGTTCCTTCCGGGAATATAACGATCGAGTCACCGCCAGCAAGAACTTCTTTAACTCGAATCAGGGCTTTCCTGTCTACAGCTCCCCGGCGGATCGGAATTGCATTGCAATAATTAAATATCTTCGCCGATAGTGGTGTCCTAAACAACTCACTTTTAGCCAGGTAGAATATTTCGAGAGGAATTATCCCGCCCAAAAAAGGAGGATCATTGGCTGATATATGATTTGCCGCTATAATGCAATTTTTAGCCTGACTCAGTCTCTCAGCATGCAGGATCTCATATTTATAGAATATCTTAGTATACAGACGAACCGTAGATACAATTAAATTATAGCCTAGTCTCATATTGCTAATCCCTCTGAATTATCTTATAAATGAACTTGGTCTGTTCTTCTATCGACATCCCGCTTGTGTCAATTTCAATGGCATCTTCTGCTTTTTTAAGCGGAGAGATCTTCCTGGTTGAATCATTTTTGTCTCGCCAGATAAGTTCCTTCTCTATATCTTCCAATAAAAGTTTCTCGCCCTTTTCATTGGCTTCTTTCCATCTCCTTAAAGCACGGGTTTTCACATCTGCAATCATAAAAAATTTGTAATCTGCAAAAGGGAATACAACAGTACCAATATCCCTGCCGTCCATTATTACTCCACCTTCTTTGCCCATTTCCCGCTGCAATTGTACCATTCTTTCCCGAACAATTCCGATTACCGCGATCTCAGAAGAAAGCTTAGTGATATCAGCTTCACGAATACGCAATGAAACGTCTTCCCCATTCAGGAAGATCTTATTCCCAGCCTCTGAATAAACGATCCGAATATCGATCTTTTTCAGCATTTCCGCCAGGGCTGCCTCATCTTGAAGATCAATTCCTTCCTGCAGTGACATGAGACCGCCGGCCCTGTACATGGCACCTGAATCAATATAGATATATTTCATTTTCTTCGCCAGCATTTTGGCTGTTGTGCTTTTTCCCGAAGCTGCCGGTCCATCTATTGCGATCACGAGTTTTTTCATTTTTCCCTTTTAAAATTTAAACTCCAGCCCTAAAATTTCTCCATCAAATTTCAAATGTATCTTTTTTTTCTCAGCTTCAAAATCGTAAAGGTGGGCATCCACATAAGCATCTAAAGTGGAAAGAAAGATCGTGACTCCCAGCCACCAGAGATCGTTCTGCTGTTTATAATAATAATCTGTATATTTATCATAATATCTATCTTCTTCTGTGGCCAGGAACTTATCATAGTAATCTTCGCCCTTGAAGTAATGATATAATGTCAGCCCAATCAAGCCGCCTTCAATAACTCCAATCAACCCGAATTTAAAATAAGACTCATTATAAAACTGGCCGCCCCCGGGTATAAAAAAAGAAAGAGCTGCCGCTTTCATTGGCTTCTTGCTCATTTCAGCATTCAGGCAGCTGAAGATAGAAACCAAAATCAGAATCAACAGTATCCATTTTCTCATCTTATTCCTCAACCGCTATCATATCATCCAGTTTTGCCCCGAATTCCTTTTTAAATTCGGGATAGTTCCCCTGAATTATCGCTTCCCTTGCCCTGGTCACCAGTTCCAGATAAAAATACAGGCTGTGGATGGATGCCAGCTGCATACCCAATATCTCATCAACGCTTAATAAATGGCGAATATAAGCCCTGGAAAAATTGCGGCAGGTATAACATCCACATTCCGCATCGATGGGACGGAAATCTTCTTTGTAACGGGCAGATTTAATGATCATTTTTCCATTCCTGGTAAAAATCGTACCCTTCCTGGCATTTCTGGTAGGCATTACACAATCGAACATATCGACACCATTTTCGATATTGATCAACAGATCCATCGGGGTTCCCACTCCCATCAGATAACGGGGTTTATTCTTCGGTAATATTTCATGCAGAAAACCGGTCAACCGGTACATGTGTTCCTTGGGTTCTCCCACTGCCAGTCCACCTATCGAATAGCCGGGAAAATCCATTTCCATCAGTTTCTTCGCACTCTCCTCACGCAGGTCGTCATAGATCCCGCCCTGAACAATACCGAACAGAGCCTGGTCTTTTTCTCTCTGGTGGGAAGCTTTGCCGCGTTGTGCCCAATCCAGCGTTGTTTTTAAAGAGTTTGCCACATATTCTCTGGTAGCAGGATAGGGAGGGCATTCATCAAATGACATGATAATATCTGCCCCCAGCGCATTCTGGATCTCGATCGCTTTCTCAGGAGTGAACATGTGGTAGCTTCCGTCAATATGAGACTGGAATCTTACACCTTCCGGAGTGATCTTGCGCAGACCTCTCAGGCTCATCACCTGAAAACCACCGCTATCCGTAAGAATTGGTTTATCCCATCCCATAAAACTATGCAGTCCGCCAGCCTTTTTTACCAGTTCATGGCCCGGTCTCATATAGAGGTGATAGGTGTTTCCTAAAATGATCTGAGCCTTCAACTCATTTAAATTCCTGGGTGTAAGGGTTTTTACGGTTCCTCTGGTTCCAACCGGCATAAATATGGGGGTTTCGATCATTCCATGCGGTGTTTTAAGAACACCGGCCCTGGCTTTCCCACATACTGCTTTCAGTTCAAATTCAAAAATAGGAACCTCCGGTTAATTTTCTTCTATCTGATTTTTCTGTTCATTTATGGATTCTGTGCGACTGAAGATCTTGCTGAAATCATTGAAAAAAGCAAAGACCATCAGTGACATCAATAAAACAAGACCAACATTCTGCAAAAAAGTCTGTACCTTAATTGGAAGTGGTTTTTTGAATATTCCTTCCAGGAAACAGAAAAAAATATGTCCCCCATCCAGGATCGGAATCGGCAGTAGATTCATGATCATCAGAATAAGACTGATGGCAGCCATAAAGATCAGGGCTGTATCAATCCCCTTTTCAGCACTTTGCTTTGTCATGCTTAAGATCATGACAGGGCCACCCAGATTTTGCTTGATGGCGTTAGGTTTTGAAATCAGCTTATATAATGTTACATAGTTCAGATATATAAAACTCAGGGTAGAAATCGTACCATTTTCAATCGCTTCCGGCAAACTGTAAGTTTCTCTGAAATTTAACGGCATGTACTGGATTATTCCAATGATCCGGTTATCATCCAGAATGTTTTCCTCCAGCTTCATGATCTTATCAAAGGTCTGGTCCCCACGTCGGATCTTAAGCTCGATCTTTTCATTGGGACTTGATGTTATCATTTCCCTCATGTCATACCAGCTGTTCACTTTCACGCCATCCACTTCCACGATCTCATCTTCCGGCATAAGGCCTGCTTTATAAGCCGGATAACCAGGTGTTACCTCACCGATAACCGCTGGAGCTTCCGGTAAAATATCTGTGAGCCAGATCTGGGGTTTCATGGGTGGAAGAATTACATTAAGTTCTACATTGTTGCGTTCGATCAGCAGATCATTTTCTGCCTCATCGTCGGTAAAAAGAGTTAACTGGGTCCAGGTTTCTATTTCATTTCCGTTCAATTCCAGAATTCTGTCATTGATCTGCAGTTCTTTGTAAGTATCATTACTCATTTTCCCGATAACCGGATTGAAATCTTCATAGTTCCTTCCTATCAGGAAAGAAATAATGAAGATCAGCAAAGCCAGCAGGAAATTTGCGAAGGGACCGGAAAAGGCGATAATAGCTCTCTGCCACCATTTCTTGGATCGGAAGGAATCGGGATCATCGCTATCTTCATCCGGATTTTCACCCTTCATTTTTACATATCCACCCAACGGAATCAACGATATTCGGAAATTGATGTTCCATTTGTTAAAGGAAACAAGTTTGGGACCAAATCCAAGAGAAAATTTTTCCACCACAACACCGTTCAACCGGGCAGCAATCAAATGACCCATCTCATGAACTGTAATAAGTATAGCCAGGGCAATAATCGCACCAAAAATAGTGAACATAAATATCCTTTACAGCTTTATTCAGGCCTATTCCATTCGACCCGACACTGTTTCTATTATTTTTTACAAATGCTTCTGGATGCATTTTTTTTAAAAGAATCTTGTTTTCATAGCATCCGGTACACTTCCAGAATTACAAATCCTTTTTAGCCCTTCTCAGGTCAAGCTTTTTGGTCTTATCTGCGTCCTTGCTAAATATATCATAACCGTCAATATAGCAGATAATTGCTTTGTAAATTCAATTGACAATTATCGTGTTTCTGAAAAAAGAGCTTCAGATTTTTTAAAGGAATAATTGTGAAAAAATATATTGGATTAATTGTTTTACTTACCCTGATCTTTTCCTGCAGTAAAGAAGCCTCTGAAAACAAGACTGAAGTGCCTGTTCCCGAACCTGATCCATATCATTATGTTTCCGGTTCCCTACAGAAGGGTGAAACTCTGGCCAATGCACTTATGGATGAAGATCTTAATAATGTGGCCGTTTACGAAGTCGTTAACAAATTGAACGAGATCTACAATCTGCGCAGATCGCATCCGGCGGACAGCTTTATTGTGGCTCTGGATAGTTCTAATGTAATCCAGCAGTTAAGTTATATTCACGACCCCATGCTTACATATAAAGTTATAAGAGATACCAGTGATCTCTATTACACAAAGATAGATACCCTGAAAATGACAAAAATGATAAGTGCCTGTTCTGGTGAAATTGAATCTTCTCTCTATCAGGCTATGATCGATGCCGGAGAAGGTGGCGCTCTGCCGGTAATGTTCACCCAGATCTTCCAGTGGGATATAGACTTCTTCATCGATCCTCAAAAGGGAGATCAGTTCCGAGTTGTTTACGAACAGTACATGAACGGTGATAAGTTCATGAAATACGGTAACATCCTTATTGCACAGTACAGCAGTAAAAATTACGATAAACTGGCCTATTTCTATACTAATAAAGCCGGTATATCAAAATATTATGATGAAACTGGAGTCTGTTTTCAGAAAGCTTTCCTGAAATCACCTCTTAACTATAAGAGAATAACATCCTATTTCGGCAAGCGGGTCCATCCTGTTACTAAAAAAGTCAGTGTTCATCATGGTGTGGATTACGCCGCTGCCTACGGTACACCGGTGGAAGCTGCAGCAGATGGTACAGTGATCTATGCCGGCTGGCATCCGAACCATACCGGCAACACGGTTAAGATAAGGCACACTAATGGATATAAAACTCTTTACGGACATTTAAGCAGTTTCGGCAAGTACAAGGTTGGTGACCGTGTGAAACAGCATGACGTAATCGGTTATGTCGGTTCCACAGGAAGATCTACCGGCAATCACCTCCATTATACGATCTATCACCATGATGTGCCGATTAACCCCCTGAAGTTGAATAATGTTTCCGGTCCTCCAGTTCCAGATAATGAAAAGGACCAGTTCAGACAGGAAGTTATTCGGCTGCAGTTGATAATGGGCAGTGATTCCCTATACGTTAATTCTGAGGCTGCGATGGATAAACCTTTAGAAGATTATAACGAGACTGATATTATGGAAGAATCTCCTCAGGAATCTATGGCAGGGGACTCCTTATACACAGAAGAACAAACCGGTAAATCAGGCATATCATTTTCACCAATTCTGCTGATTTTGCTGTTGATCTCAGTGCTTTGGAATATCCGCCTTGTTATAAAAATTCAGCGCAGTAAAAGATAAAATTCTCAATCTAATAATCGAACAGTTTTTCCTTTTCCAGATATTTTCTGAAATAGACTTCTTTTAATACGGCATTTTCAGGCTGAAGCAGATCGCGATCAAGATCAATTATATTAAATGCCTGGATCCTGGCCTGTTTTAATAATTCCTGATCCCGCACAAGATTGGCGTGTTTGAATGCCGGCATGCCTGACTGCTCGGTACCAAAGAAATCACCCGGCCCCCTTAACTCCAGATCCTTTTCAGCTATTTTAAAACCATCAGTTGTCGAAACCATAGTATTAAGTCTTTCCCGTCCGTCTTCACTAAGCGGCGGATGTGCTATCAGGTAACAATAAGACTTCTCTGCTCCGCGCCCGACCCGGCCTCTAAGCTGGTGTAACTGGCTCAAGCCGAAACGTTCAGCATGCTCTATGATCATTACCGTAGCATTGGGCACATCAATCCCAACCTCTATAACTGTAGTAGAGACCAGAATGGATATTTTTCCCTGCTTAAAGCTGTTCATTATGTCATCTTTTTCAACCGTTTTCATTTTGCCATGCAATATAGCACTGCTGAATTCGGGAAAGATCTTAGTCTTTATTCTTTCAAATAAGGTTTCGGCATCCAGCAGATCTATTTTAGCTGACTCTTCTATAAGGGGGCAGACAATATAAACCTGTCTTCCCAGGCGCAATTGTTCCGCAGTTTCCTGGAATACCAGATTGATCTTTCCGGTATTTCTCCAGAAGGTCTTAATGGGTTTTCTATTGGCAGGAAGTTCATCCAATGTGCTGACTTCCAGATCCCCATAAACGGTCATAGCAAGTGATCGCGGGATCGGAGTAGCAGAAAGGTACATAATATCGGGAAAGGCTCCCGCTCTGGTAAGAAATGCTCTCTGCTCCACACCGAAACGATGTTGCTCGTCAATTGCAACAAAACCCACGTTAAAGAATTTCATATCCTTCTGAATTAACGCATGTGTGCCCACAATTATGTTGATTTCACCAGTTTCGATCAATTCTTTTGTCTGCTTTTTGCCCCGGTAATTGCCGCCTTTCACCAGAGCAATCTGAATTTCAGGCTGGTTCTGCAACAGAGACTTAAAGCTCCTGTAATGCTGTTCTGCCAATATCTCCGTAGGTGCCATCAAAACTGCCTGAAAATCATTCTCAACCGCCAGCAGCATTGCAAATAATGTAATAATGGTCTTACCTGATCCCACATCTCCCTGTAAAAGTCTATTCATCTGCCGGTCCGAACTCATGTCCTGAACAATTTCTGTTATAACTCTCTTCTGAGCTCCGGTGAGATGAAATGGAAGTGAATTCTTCAATTTAGTAGTAAATGTTTTTTTTAACTGGAAAATATTGCCTTTAATGAGAATCTGATGATTCTTTTTGGATCTGGCCAGCATCAATTGATTATAAAATAATTCTTCAAAAGCAAATCTGGTTTTAAAATGGGGGATTTCCGAGATGTTCTGGGAAAAATGGATTTTCTGTAGTGCTGTTTTCCGGGCAGGGAAACCATGTTTTTTCAGAATATCGTCCGGTAAGGTTTCAATTATTTTATCATGATACAATTCAAAGGCTTTATAAACAAGTCTCCGCATCAGGTTCATGGTAATTCTTTCTGTTAAGGCATAAACCGGCAGTACATTCCGGGAATGCCAGAAATCATCAGTTTCAACATTTTCCTCCAGAATTTCTATTTCCGGATGGGTAAGTTGAGCACTTCCGGCAAATTCACTTACAACTCCGCTGGCCCAGAGTTTCCTGCCGATCTCGAACTGTTTAATAAACCAGCTGCCAAAGCGGAACCAGGTTAGAAACAGGAATTCTTCACCATCAGTGATCACTACATTTAACTGGGTCTTCCCCCTGCCGTAGTTTCTTTTTTCCACAGATACGATCTCACCTACTATTGAGCAGACTTCGTTCATCTGCAGATCCATGATCCTGGTCTTCGAATTCCGCTGAATATAGTCGCGAGGAAAATACTCCATCAAATCTCCAATGGTCTGTAAACCCAGTTTATAGAGCGGTCTGGCCCGGTTCTCCCCAACTCCTTTCAGGAATTTTATATCATAGTTTAGAGGATCATGATCTTTGTTCATAAACCGCTTATGTTTCCAGGCAACACCAAAAGTCAAGTAAAAATGCTTATCTTTTGCGATGAATCGGGATAAAATCTTTGACAAAAATTTCTTCCGGCCTCTAATCAAGACTATATGAGAATAACGCTAAGAAAAATAACATTTAGATTTTTAGATATCTTGATTTTTATGTTTATCATAAGGAGTTCAATGATGAGTCCCTTAAAGGCTGAAACCGGATATAAACTGCCAGCGGAAAAACTGCAGAATATTTTTGATAAACCTGCTTTACCCTCTTTGTATTTTGTACCCTTCAGCGATCTGGGTCTGGAAATGTATTATCAGGACGTACAAACCCTGGAACAATTAGCCGATCCCACTGTCAAACTGGCCGGCTCAGTTCTTTCCAGGAAGCTGAATGCACCCATGAACCACTATCCTCACACTTCTCTAAAGATCTACCACTTCAATAAAATCAAGGAAATTGATATAGATTTCGGCAGAAAGATCAAGATAAGAGATTATAAAATCTCCCCCGATAGAACAAAATTAGCCCTTTCCGAAGAAACTGATTCCGGCATTAAACTGTTGATAGTTGATATAGATACAGGGAATATAACTGAAATCAAAGATCTCCGGATTAATGATGTCTTCCGGGATTCCGGTTTTTTCTGGCTGAATGACAGCGTTAATCTACTCGTTAAAGCGATACCTTCCGGACGTGGCGAAATCCCCGAAAAACCAGCCATTCCTGAAAGCCCTATTGTGGAGGAAACTTCCGGCAAATTCAGCACTACCCGCACATATCAGCATCTTTTAAAAAATAATCATGATAAAGAATTATTCGACTATTTTTTCACTTCCCAGATAACAAAACTGAATATAGTAACTACAAAAAAAGAAAAGCTCAATGTCCCCGCTATCTATGATGTTGTAAAGCCATCACCCGACAATAAATTTCTGCTGATCGAGAAAATAGAAAAACCCTATTCCTTCCTTGTTCCCCATTTCAGATTTCCCCGCTCTTTTTTGATCTGGGACAGCAAGGGAAGAGAGATAAAGGTCCTTTATAAAAGACCCCTGCAGGATCAGATCCCGATAGGCGGAACCTATCAGGGACCTCGCAGATGTCAATGGCAGCCCTTAAAAGATGCCTCACTGGTCTGGGTAGAAGCCCTCGATATGGGCGACCCCAAAAAGGAAGTTGAGCATCGTGACATGGTGGTTAGACTTGATTTTCCCTTCCGGGATGAACCAGAGGTTCTGTTCAAGGTGGAGAACAGACTGTCGTCAATTAACTGGTCCGAACGGGAAGACGAACTGATCTATTCTGATTATGACCGGGACAAATTATGGAGCAAGTCCTGGTATGTCCGCCTTAAGGAAAACTATCTTGAACTGATCATAAGCAGAAATGTGAATGATGAATATAAATACAACGGCAGTTTAGTAACCAGAACAACCGAGCGCAATATGAGTGTTTACCTGCACCGGGGTGATCATATCTATTTCAATAATATTTTTGGGGCTACTCCGGAGGGTAACAGACCATTCCTGGCTGAATTTAATCTCACCGATCAAACAAGAAAGATCCTCTTCCGCAGTCCCGAAGATCAATACGAACGTGTTTACTGTTTTACTGATGACAACTTGAACAGAATCGTTATACGCAGTGAAGATCAGGACCATCCCCGCAATTACTTCTTCCTTGATCTGACCTCCGGGCAAAGAGAGGCTATAACAAACTTTAAAAATCCTTATCCGGAAATAACCGGCCTGAAAAAGGAGTTAATCACCTATAAACGGAAGGATGGCGTTCCTCTATCCGGCACACTTTACTTACCTGAGGATTATCAGGAAGGAGACAGGCTCCCGCTGGTTCTGCATGCCTATCCACAGGAATTTACTGATGCTTCTACGGCGGGTCAGGTTACCGTTTCACCTAATAAATTCATCAGTTTCTGGGGTGCATCTCCCATCTATTTTGCTCTGGAAGGTTACGCAGTTCTGGTGAATGCCTCCATCCCAATTATCGGTGACCCCGAAACGGTTAACGAAACATTTATTGATCAACTGGTCTCAAGTGCTCAGGCAGCGGTAGATCATTTAGACTCGCTGGGGGTGATCGATCCGGCCAGAGTGGGAGTAATCGGTCACAGTTATGGTGCCTTCATGGTAGCCAACCTGCTGGCTCACAGCGACATCTGTAAAGCCGGGATCGCCAAAAGCGGAGCCTATAACAGGACGTTAACACCTTTTGGTTTCCAGAGTGAAAGACGCACACTCTGGGAAGCTACAGATTTTTATGTCGAAGTGTCACCTTTCATACATGCTGATAAAATAGATAAACCCCTACTTCTAATACACGGCGAAGATGATCCCAACTCCGGCACTTTTCCGATTCAGTCTGAAAGGCTGTTTCAGGCTCTGAAGGGTACCGGAGGAACAGCAAAGCTGATCATTCTTCCTTATGAAGGTCACGGTTATTATGCTCGTGAATCCAACCTTCATATCCTGGCCGAATTTATGGATTGGTTCGATAAATATTTAAAATAATGGCCTCTGGATTCTCTAAACAATTATGAAAAAATTTGGACTTTGCCTGGGCGGAGGTGGTGCACGTGGCCTCTGTCATATCGCCTTTCTTAAGGTTCTTGATGAACTGAAGCTTAAACCCTGTATAGTTTCTGGCTCCAGCATCGGCGCTATCATAGGAGCATTCTACTGTGCTGGATTATCCGGACAGGACATCGAAGATCTACTGCATGAGATCGGTTTTAGGGAATTGAGTAAATTTCTGGATTTCTCCATTTTAAGCCGCTCCAGCCTGATCAAAGGAAAAGGTGTTGAGCGATTCTTAAAAGAAAAACTGCCGGCTAAACAATTTTCAGATTTAAAAATTCCGCTCAGGATAGTTGCAACCGATTTCTGGCGGGAAAAATTGGTAGTTTTCGAGGATGGAAAACTTGTCCCGGCAATAAGAGCCAGTATTTCCATTCCTGCAATATTTGAACCGGTAATTATTGATGATGCTGTGTTAATAGATGGAGGTGTTTTTAATAATTTGCCATATGACATTATTCATAAGGACTGTAAATTTGTAGTGGCAATTGATGTTTCAGGTTCTCGTTCCCTTCCTGAAAAATTAAAAAAACCACATTGGCTGGATAACATTATTTCCACTTTGAACATAATGCAGCAGGCTATTCTGGAATTCCAGATGAAGATCAAAAAACCGGATATTTACATTAAACCGGAATTGATGGATTTTGGAATTCTGGAGTTTGATAAAGCAGAACAGATTATGGCCAGTGTAGATGAAGATGTGGAAAGATTCAGATCGGAACTTATACAAAAACTTAAATAATATACAATTATAGCAGTTTACCGAATTATTATCTCTTCCGCGATTGTTTTAGGTATTATATAACGGGAATTACCAACGCCCACCACTATGTTCTGGTCTGATAATTCATTTTTATGAACAGTGATTATGCTGCCATTGAAAATACCCATTTCAATGGTTTTTTTATCGGGATTCATTATAACGCAATGTCTGGATCCGACCTCGGCAGTGCTGAGAGGAAATTTCTGACCCCGGCAGTGGCATCTATGTTTATGAGCCCCACCGCAGTTTCCTTTCCTTTTAAAAAAACCTTTGCCTCTACCAAACATATGTCATCCTTTTTTTTATTACAAAATAACCAGATAAAATTAAATTGCAAATGATTCTCATTTACAATTTGTGTCAAGCGGTAATTTTAAGCATGGTCACGAAGGTAATGATTCAAGAAGTAAACTAATGAGAGTAAATATTTTACTTAATTAAAAAAAGGTAAAATGAACCTCTGATCTTCACTGTTGAAAACATCTTGTTCAATTTATCTGGAAGTTGACGGAAATTGCTTTTTTTAATATTCAGTTGACACTTAAGCGGGACGATTAGTCTGGAAATGAGGATTTCATGGAAATAATACACAGCCACACCGTACCGGAAGAGATAACGACTGTCAGACTGACAGAATATATTTTACTGAACAGTGAAGTATTTCTGCCCGGAACGACTTCCCGGAATTATGTAAAAAAACTGATCAAAAGCGGTAAAATACTTATTGATAGCAAACCCGGTACAACGGCTGTATTCATTAAGCCTGGAATGAGAATTGAACTGCTGGAAGAAGACCGGAAGCCAACTAAGATCTACAAACTCACCATGCCGGTGGTTTACGAAGATGATTATCTTGCCGTGATCAATAAACCTGCTGGAATAATTGTCAGTGGAAATCGCTTCCGAACTGTGGAAAATGCCTTATTGAGCAGCATCAGAAGATCAAATCAACCGGATGCACTGAATCTGCCATGTCCAGTCCATCGTCTGGATGCATTAACTTCCGGACTGCTGTTGATCGCCAAGACCAGACAGGTAAGGCAAAAGCTGGGAGAGATGTTTTCTGCTAAGCAGATAGAAAAGAGTTATCAGGCGATAGTAGTTGGAAAGGTTCAGGAACAGGGCAGTATAGACACACCGATCGAGGGTAAACAGGCCAGCACAGAATTCAAACTCCTGAAAAATGTACCATCCTTGAAATGTGAATGGCTTTCCCTGCTGGAAGTAAAACCCAGGACCGGGAGAACTCATCAAATTCGGATTCATCTGGCTGAACTTGGTTATCCTATCCTGGGCGATAAAATCTATGGATCCGGCATATTCCTGTTTAAAGGAAAAGGATTGTTCCTAAGTGCAATTGAACTTAATTTTCATCATCCTGTCAGCGGGGAAAACATCCAGTTGAAGATCGAAGCTCCGTCGAAATTCTTGCTTCATCTGGAGCGCGAAGAAAGACGCTGGCTGAAATATAATTCTTAAGCATATTTATCAGTATCAATCTAAGAGTATCTTAAATTTCTCCATTCAGCTTCTGTAGGCAACCTATAATCCATTACCAGGAAATTTAATTCTGCACTATTAAAATTTAGCTTATTTATTGACAGCTTGAATATATATTTATTTTTTGCACATTATGTGTGCATCTTTTGTGCATATTATACTCAATTATGGAGGAAGTGATGAATAAGAATAGCCGTCGAATCTCTACATCGATAGTTCAAACAGAATACGATGTGTTAAGTCTTCTTTTTAATGGATTATCCGACAGTAGCATGGTCAGCAGTTTTATTTCTGAAATAGTTAATCTGATCAAGCTGGAACTGGATGGGATTAAAATTTTCAGCCAGGATGAGATCGAAGAACTAATTGGAGCATTAAGAGAGAAGGACCTGGTATTTCAGATAGTACAACCCAGACATTCCTTCCTGTATATTTTAAAAGATTATTACAAATTCTTTGTTAAAACCCCCGAGAACACCAAACTATTAGAAAAAATTGATAAAATGAGTAATCTGCAGATAATCATCTTAGCCAGATTCATCAAAACTTTTGCCTCAGATTCCAACAAGAAACGTGGTCTGGAACAAGCGATCCATTTCTTCCAGAAAGAAAAAGATGAGAATCTAAGGGTTATCACACAGGTGGTCAGCAATATTAATGATCCGGAAATATTAGCTCTTAATCTGAAAGAAAATATTGCTGCCGGCAAATTAAAAGATCCGGAAGATGTGGTTAAATTCATAAATAATTATCAAGAAAAGAAGTAGTGGGGGAAATCTATGAAATTTTTATTTGCAATTGTAGTAATCCTGTTAACATCTATTTGCTTATCAGGAAAATCAGTTGAAAGTTTTGAACCAGCGAAGTTCAGACAGTCTTTTGATAAACTTGTCCAGGCCCTGAATGAACATAAAATATCATATCTGAAACCCAAGCTGGCAGATGACTTTAAAATTGAGGGAGTCCCAGATAATTATGCAATTGAGGTAATCAGACAGTTTGTTCAAGCTTATCCTTCCTCAATTTCCGGTTATCAAATTGGTGAAGTTAAAAACCACTTATCTGGGTATAAGGTCACGGTTAAGGTTATGATGGAAGATACCATAAAGGATTATGATTATGTTGTAAATGAGTCCTACCAATTCCTTGAGATCAATATGTTCCGCACAATCCAGGCTGCCCCGGATGAAGATATTTCTAATCTGAATTCTATGCCGGATTACCTGGAACTTCCGTTTATAGACAAAGACGGGATGATCATTATAAGAGGAATATTGGACGGGGTTGAAGGAAACTTCATTCTGGATACTGGAGCACCAAGATTGATCATAAATTCTGAACCTTCTTACCAGGGAGAGAGCATCAGCTTGGGTAGCAGTGGAGTTAATGGAGCTTTAACTGGTCTTGATATCAAACATTTAAATTCATTCCAGTTCGGGGAGATCGTAAGAAAAGATTTTGATGCATTAACTGCTGATCTTTCAGCTCTTCAAAAGGAGTTAAGCATAAATGTTCTCGGCTTAATAGGACAGAGTCAGATCCGCGATTTCGAGTTATATATTGATTATTCTTCTAAAATGATAAAGCTATACAGACTGGATGAATCTGGAAACATAACAGGTGGAACTAAACCTGATCCACCCAGGTTCAAAACTAACTTTGATCTGGCACTTCACATTCCCATAATCAAATGCAAAATCGGAAAGCAAGAAGTGAACTTTGGTCTTGATACTGGAGCACAGGTAAACCTGATCAATGAATCTGATTCACTTAAATTCCAGTCTTACTACATCGAAACATCGATCGACACTTTGCTTGGAGCCGATAATAATTCCAGGGAAGTTGGTGTGGGAGAACTTACCGGCTTGTCAATTGAAGAAATGACATTTCAACCTATGAGAACGTTAGTCTCTGATATTTCTCATATTAACGAAGCATCAGACAGACACATGGATGGAATTCTGGGGTATGAATTGTTTAAATTTCAGCCGATTTCTATAAATTATATAAAACAAAGTATCTCTTTTTATTAGAGCGATTATAAATATTTATCTCCTTTACAAAAAAAGAGGCGTTTTAAAAGTATTCTGAAAAATATTGGAGAATAATATGTCTTTAAAAGCTAGTTTCAGAACTATGAATCCTAACGTTAAACTGGCTTTTTTATTCACTGCACTTCAGTCATTCGGACGAGGCATCTGGATGGGTAATATCTTTAGCCTTTACATCGTCCTTTTCTCCGAGAATGCCAATGGATTTTTTGGATTGACCAGCAATGAATTGTTAGGCGTTACTGCGGGTATCTCGGGGATATCCATGACGCTTTTTGTCTTCCCGGCAGGATTTCTGGCAGACAAATTTCCCCGTGATCGGATGCTTAAGGCAGCTGCCTATGTAGGTATTGCCGCTATGTTGACTCTGGGTGCTGCCAATAATATTATTCTTATTATGGTTGCCCTCTTTCTCTGGGGATTGTTTCAGGGTGTTA
The DNA here is from genome assembly GCA_942491655.1 of Cloacimonadaceae bacterium (SeqCode). GTDB lineage: Bacteria > Cloacimonadota > Cloacimonadia > Cloacimonadales > TCS61 > SDB. The sequence continues at coordinate 247,297 of CALOBL010000006.1, read as the reverse complement.
GCAGGCCAGCATTTGAATCCATTCTGGCTGATTCCCTGGAAACTGGCAACCGATCTGGCATCTACTCGAAGATACATTTAGTGCAGCAATTTTCAATGGCTTCTGGTCCATTTCTTAACGTACTGCTTTTCTTTATTCTTGGGGACATCTGGGATATTTCGATCCTTAAATCTGTAATGCTGATTGGGATTATCATTTCTCTTGGTTCTACTGCAATATTGTTTTTCTTTCGGGATGACCGGTCAATGGGAGACGATAGCGAATCCATTTTCGAAGCCGAAAATACTGGCTCAGACCCAAAGCAAACCGTGGCTGCACGGAAGATTCCGATACTGCTGGTTTCATCTAATGTTATAATCGGCATCGGAGCGGGGATGACCATAAAATTCTTTCCTGTATTTTTTCGTGCGATTTATGGCCTGCAGCCAGTCTCAGTTCAGCTGATCATGGGTTTTACAGCTATCTTTACTGGACTCGTTGCCATTCTTGCACAACGCTTCTCGCTTTCACGGGGCAGAGCAGAAATGATCTTTGCCGTTCAATTCCTGGCAACGATCTGCCTGGTATTTATTATTTCATATCCCGCTCTTTACTTCCTGGTACCATTATTTATTTTACGCGGTTCTCTGATGAACGCTGCCCAACCCTTAAGCCGTTCTATTCTGATGGATGTTGTTCCCAAACGGCACCGGGGCAAATGGAATTCTCTGGAGACTATTGCCTGGGGGCTTTTCTGGAATGCCTCAGCTGTGATCGGCGGCTTCCTGATTGGAGATAACAATTTCAGACTCTGCTTCATGATAACTGCCGGTGTTTATTTTGTGGGAACTATACCGATTTTACTGCTGATACCTTTGGTGCATAAAGAGAAGAACGCTTCAAAATAGGAGTCTTATGAGAAAGATCAACCTCGAGTCCTGGAAAAGGAAAGAACATTATCTGCACTTTATCAAATTCGATGATCCTTTTTTCGGAATCGTTTCTGAAATCGATTGTACAAAGGCTTATGAACACTGCAAACAAAAGGGATATTCCTTCTTTGCCTGGTATCTGCACAAATCTCTGCTGGCAGTAAACCAGATCGAAGAGTTTAAGAGCCGGATACTAAATGATGAAGTCGTAATATACGAAAATATCCATGCTTCAGCAACTATAGGCAGGGAAGACGGTACTTTTGCTCTGTCATTTACTGAATATAATGATGATTTCAGGGTGTTCGAATCTTCCTTTAAAAAGGAAACTGAAGCTGTAAAAAATAGCCGCGGCTTAAGATTAAATGAAAATGAAATCCGAATCGATCTCATTCATTATTCATCTATACCCTGGAGTAAATTTACAGGGCTATCACATCCCCGAAATTTTAAAATTAATGACAGCGTGCCGAAAATTGTCTTCGGTAAGTTCTATTTACATGACAACAAGAAAATCATGCCCGTCTCAATAGATATCCATCATGGATTGGCAGACGGCTTACATGTCTCGCAATTTCTGGAATTGTTTCAGGCTCTAATGAATGAGGATTAGCTTTAGTGAAGGACACACTGAGCAAGGGACTCCCTTAAATTACTGTTGATAGACTCCTAACAGCAACACAGCCTGTGATCTGCTTTCCACCATGGCATAGAGGAATGGATGTGTTAGATAAACATGTGGACATCCCCCTTTAAGGAATACTAGTTTATCGGCTGCAGCGGCTTCGGTTCCCTCTTCATTAAGTGTGAGAAAAGTCTTCTGTTTCACCTCTGAGATCAACGGCCCACCATTACACAAACTAGTAAATTCCGCATCATCCGTGAAAGCACTTTTCATACCCAGAGCCATGAGCATTTCATTAAAGGTTATATCCGAATTCAGTTCTAAGCGGGGAATCACAGCAACCACTTCCTGAGTTTCAAATGAGTTCATCCATTGCTGCCATTTATCGTTATTAAGTCCCTTCAGAAAAATATCAATATGTGATGTTTCATCAGGTAAAAAGAAATACATGGTAACATCACCATTTCCATATGGAAGCCCGATTGCAGTAAATCCTTTCTCTTTCAGATAAGAGATCTTATCCGATTTGGTTTTCATGAATATCAGGTCTTTGCGGCTTCCGTCACGAGCGTTAAACTCCAAATTCCTGGAGTATTCCGGTTTGAACTGAACAGCCCAGTATCCTTTAAAATAAAAAGAGCTGAGCAGATACATGATCACATCTTCAGAGATATCATCGATCAGAGAAAAGATCTTACCTTCTGTCTGTTCATAGATCCAGCTGTTGATGTGATCCGGTGCCAGCGGATCTTTCAGATCTAACACTCTGATATCTGCATTGTAGAAAGTTGAATTGATTTTTTCGAACTCATCCTTTAAGGTCAGGTTATTATCTATCCAGAGTGACTGGGCAAACCTTACTTCAACATCTTTCATTGGCCGAGCCAGCACTTCTGCCACTGCCCGGTTATAGCTGTTTGCAGCGGATAAACCGAAGTTATCATAACCCAGCACATCAAGTATCTCCCTCTGTGTTTCCCCCGTTGCTCCATTAGCTGTTAATGCCAGAGACAAACTCAGATTTAAAGGAGCAAAATTGAAATTGTCATTAGAACCTTCTGCTAATTTAGTAAGAACAGAAAAAGCGAACTCATTGTTTGTAACACTTGCACCGTTGATCGTATCGACCGCAAATAGATTTTTGAACCCCAGAATTGAAAGTAAGAAAACTAATACTAATAATCTAATTGAACTGAACATATCTTCCCCCTTTGTTAATAGTTCAGTTAATTATACGCTGCTAAAATTATCTTTTGTAGTATTTTATTGGTTTTCCAGGAGCATTGTCCCGGTACTCATTTTATTAAGATTTTCTAGAAGTTGATTGAGGATTTTTTCTCTACGGGAAGTTGATCTAGTTCTGATATATTTCCTATACATTTGGAGTAATTCGTCAGACTTTTCCTGACTGATGCATAGATAGACCGACTCTTCACCGGTTCGTTCATCCAGATGATACCATTCATTTTCACCCGGCAGCATAAGCTGTTTTGATCCTTCCAGGGGATTGCCTATACCATTCTCATCATCCGGAAAGAGCTTCATCAGATTCCCTTCTGAATTGAGCTGAAAAATATAGAGATAGGAATTTGATGCCGGTTTCACAGAGATTCTGTAATTATCTTCCTGCTGCAGCCCGATGGGATATTCCAGGGGCTTGGTCATATCTACTTCCGTAGCATAGAAAGATCCATGTCTCTGAAAATGGAATATCACTTCATCGGCAGCCTTTCCCTTAGCAGCAACCTGAGATAGACCCAGCGATTTATGCGCTTTGAAAGAACGTTCGAAAGAGATTTCTTCTTTATCCTCAACATTCGATCTGATCCCCAGCTCAACTGCTTGTAATGGCTTCGGATAGAATATTCTCTGGTAATTTGTCACTGTCAGGAATGCGAACAACAATACGGCGGCTGCAGGAAAATACCAGCTTGCATGTCTGAAAACAGAACGCTTTTTCTGCGTATTTTCCCGTAACAACTCATACATAGCTTCCGATGGTTTCAGCTCAGGAACTTTCTTTAGTTCCAGCTTGAACCATGTTTGCATTATATCCTGAAAGTGATCGTTATTCATTTATCAGTAACCTTCCCACTTTATTATACTTACACAAGATCTTATTTTGCAGCATTAAATTAATTTTCTCCAAATCCTTTCATTTCCATACACTCTTTCACATTCTGCTCCGCTGCTTTAATAAGGTTGCGAACCAGACTGATCGATCTCTTCATAATATCAGCAATTTCCCGATAAACTTTTTCGTTAATATAATAGAGAAGTAAAGCCTGTTTTTCTTGTTCTTTCGGGAGTTTTTCAATGCAGTCATTTAGTTCTTTTACTTCCTGCTCATCATCATATTCCTGTTCAATGCTTTTACCAGGGTCTGCTAAAGTTTCCTCAGTTACTGCCGGACCCTTATAATCATCTTTGGCAGAAATAATGGAATAGGTCTTTCGTCTTCCCTGTTTTCGGATGAGATCAACACAAAGATTATGCGCAATACGAAAGATCCAGGTACTGAAAGAGGCTTTTTTTCTATTAAAGGAATTAATGGAACGGATTACCTTTAAAAATATGTCCTGAACGATATCTTCCAGATCCTGGGGGGAAAGATGATATGCAGTTTTCTGACAGTAGAAGTAGATTTTGGAAGCATAGCGCCTGTACAATTCATCCAGTGCTTCGTTCCTGCCTTTTTTTAACTGCTCTACCAGAATATCATCGGAAAGATGTTCCAATCTGCCATCCTTTATCATTAAATCTCTCATCTAAAATCCATTAGCTGAACACAAATGTCAAATAGTTTCAGATCATATCCAGTCAATTTTAGATTATTGAGTTTTCGTGATCTTTTCTGCGTTTGACTAAACTCCAATTTTGCAACTCTGGTTGCCGGTCATTTATCCTTTTATGAGATGGCTACTCATTCAGAATCCTTCCATTCGGAGTGCAAAATTCACTAAACATATAACGCTGTATTACGAAGTAGAAACTTCGTAATGAGATGTGATATAACAAAAAAGTATTGACAGAAGAAAGTATGCAAAAATATTTTAAACAGATGTTTAAAACATGTGTTTTATAGGGAGGATAGTATGGGAAGTGAAGAAGTCAAACAGAAGATACTTTTCAGCACGATCGAGTGTATAGAAAAATATGGCCTCCAGAATGTAACCACTCGCCGCATCACAGAGATGTGTGGAGTGAATGTGGCTGCTATTAATTATCATTTTGGCTCTAAAGATAATCTTATAAATGCTGTGCTTAAAACTACTCTGGATGAAGGATTCGTAAATAATATTAATGACTATAAAGAAAGCTGGAAATCAGAACCCTATGCTTCCCTGGTCAGCTTTCTAAAAGACACCATGAAGGGCATGATGAATTATCCTAATCTAACTAAAGCGCATTTTCAGGAATCTTTTGTAAATAACCGCAATGACAGCTACTCCGTGAAAAGGATGAATGATTTCCTGAACAACTTTCAATCACTTATCTCAGGACTTCTTAAAGCTGAAACAGAAAAGCAGAGAAAAATTGATGTGATCCAGATCTGGACCGCCTTAATGATGCCTGGGATGATGCCGGGATTGTTCCAGGATTACCTTGGATTCGATCTAACTGATCCGGATGATCAGTCCGCATATATACAATCATTATTAGATCATTATTTAAAAAATATCGGAAAATAAATGAAGCATTTAGCAATTTTTCTTTTACTATTAATCGTTCCCATTCTTTCAGCTCAACAAGCTGGTAAATTGGCAGGAAGAATCATGGACATCGACACACAAGCCCCTTTACCTAATGCCAGTGTAATAATTGAAGACCTGGAAATGGGTATTTATGCAAATGAAAAGGGTCAATTCTATCTGGAGGGTATTCCGGTTGGAAGCTATTCTGTCGCCTTTCAGATCATCGGCTACAAAACACAGGTCAAAACAGACATTATCATCAAATCTGAGCGTACCACATATTTAAACGGTAAAATGAAAAGAGATGTATTATCTATTGAGGGTATTTCTGTACGGAAAGAATATTTTGCCGAAACGGAAGATCCGGGTACAAGTTCTGTAAATTTTTCAAACGAGGAAGTAAGAAGAGCGCCTGGCAGTGCTGGAGATGTAAGCCGGATCCTGATGAGCCTGCCCAGTGTTGCCAAGGTCAACGATCAAAGCAACAACCTGGTGATCCGGGGTGGTAGTCCAATTGAAAATACTTTTTACATTGATAATATCGAGATCCCCAACATAAATCATTTTCCCACCCAAGGGGCATCAGGTGGCCCCATCGGCTTGATAAATGTGGAACTGCTGCAGGACGTAAATTTTTTCACAGGAGGATTCTCTTCCCTTTACGGAGACAAGCTTTCCTCTATTATGGAGCTTTCTTTCCGGGAAGGGAATCGTCGCGAATTCGATGGCCAGCTGGACCTTAATTTCGCTGGTTTTGGCGGTGTTTTTGAAGGTCCACTTTTCAGCAACAGGGGTTCCTGGATCATCTCAGCCCGAAGAAGTTATCTCGATTTTCTGGTCAAACATATCGACGTCGGGACGTCTGTTGCTCCCGTCTATGGTGACATTCAGAGTAAATTTGTTTACGATATAAATAGCCGTCACCGAATCTCAGTAATTAATGTTTTTGCGGATGATCATTCAGAAGCAGATTCCGAAGTAGCCGTTGAAAATGATATGCTCAATTATGGAGATCATAATAATTTTCAGAATACAATTGGAATGAACTGGAGGGCTTTATGGAACAGCATGTCATATTCCACTACTTCCCTCTCATACATGTCCAACCGGTTTAAGATCGATTCCTGGGAAATTGGTTCGGACAGGCATATTTTGCGGAACAGAACCGAAGACATGGCTATATCATTACGGAATGTAAATTATTTCAAACTCAACGATTTTAATTCCCTTGAAATTGGGTTTGAAGCTAAATATTTGAATTCGACTTATGATAATTTTTATGCGGAATATAATAATCCCTTCAACCCGGATGAGATAATTCCAGCCGTAAATATTGATGATACAATTGAATCCATCAAAGCTGGAGCTTTCATAAATTATAACTTCGACCCTACCAACCGGATCTCCTGTTCACTGGGAACCAGGATCGATCACTTCGCCTATAATGAAAATACCTCCATATCGCCTAGATTCTCAGCTTCCTATTCCTTAACGGAAAAAACTAAACTCAAACTTTCAGGTGGAATTTTCTACCAGTCACTGCCTCTTGTCATGCTCTCTCAAAACGAGAAATTCAAGGAATTGAAAGAACCTCGTGCAGTTCACTACATTATCGGTTTGGAACATTTCCTGACAGAAGATACCAGATTAACTCTGGAGGTTTATCGCAAGGATTATACCAATTTTCCACTTGATCCAACCCAGCCTGAAGCATTTATTATCGATGAAATGTACTATCAGTCAGGATATATTTTAAACCATGAAGATCTAGTTGATAGCGGAATAGGCAGATCGGAAGGAATAGAATTAATGCTGCAGAAAAAACTGGCTGCCAATTTTTATGGATTGACCAGCTTCTCATATTTCAGAACACGCTATCAGGATCTGAATGGTGACTGGAAAGACAGGATGTTTGATAACCGTATCGTGGCCAGTATTGAAGGCGGATACAAGCTCAATAATCTTTGGGAATTCAGCTGCCGCTGGCTCTATGCAGGCGGAGTCCCCTATACACCTTTCGATGAAGAATTATCGACCCAGTATAATCAGGGAATTTATGACACTTCCCGTTTGAATGCCGAACGATATCCTGATTACCATTCGCTCAATGTAAGGGTTGACAGGAGATTCCATTTCAGCGGATCGAATCTGGTGTTCTATTTAAGCATCTGGAATGCATATGCCCAGAAAAATATAGCTTCCTACTACTGGAATCAGGCTGAGAATAAAAAGGATGTAATTTATCAATGGACAATGCTGCCCATTTTTGGTCTGGAGTTTGAGTTCTAAAACTGTTTCTTTTTCTTATGAAGTTGCCTTGACCAGATCTTCAGGTAAATAACAAATCCCGTCATCAACGTCAGACAGATCGCGATCCACATGGTTGACACAGCCGGCTGCACCAGGAACTGACTTGCCTGGTAAAAGAGAGTAGCAATGATCCAGGCCAGAAATGTAAGATAAAGAACAGAGAAGGCAGCCCATCTGCCGCCAATTTCACGGTAGATGGTAGCGATCACAGCTACACAAGGCATATAGATCAACACGAACAGCAGGTAGGCAAAGGCATTATTGGCATTACCAAAACGCCGGCGCATTTCACCAAATGTATCTGCTTGCACAGCCAGTTCTTTCTGAACTACTTCCTTATTTGATGTTTCAACCCTTAAACCCAGCGGATCAATTGCTGTTTTTCCTAAACCCTTGAATCCCTCCGGGATGGCACGGAAAGCATTTGCGATTCCTTGCCAGAAATCAAATTCCTCAACCGAAGATTTCGTTTCATCCAGCTGGTTATAGAGGGCATCCATGGTTCCTACTACTGTTTCTTTGGCAAAAATACCTGTGATCAGACCCACTGTTGCCGGCCAGTTGTCATTTGAAATACCCATAGGATTGAATATCGGTGTGATCTTCCTGCCGATATAACTTAGAACAGAATTAGATGAATCCTGATTACCGAAACTGCCGTCCACCCCGAATGAATTCAGAAAACTGAGCAACAGAACAACAAACAGAATCACCTGTCCTGCCCGGAGGATAAAGCTCTTCAATCTCTGCCAGGTGTGCATCATTATACCGTTAATTGTTGGGATATGATAAGGCGGCAGTTCCATTACAAAGGTGGAAATTTCCCCTTTGAAAATGGTGTTTTTAAAAAGCAGGCCGGTGGCTATCGCCAGCAGGATCCCGATCATGTAGATGGAAAAGATGAGCAGACCGCCATTCCTGGAGAAAAATACTGCAGCAAATAGAGCATAAACGGGTAATCTTGCACCACAACTCATAAACGGATTGATGAGGATGGTCAAGGTTCTGTCGCGAGGATTTTCCAGGGTCCTGGTGGCCATAATTGCAGGAACATTGCAGCCGAATCCGACGATCATGGGAATAAACGCTTTACCGGGCAGACCGATCACCCGCATGAATCTATCCATAACGAATGCTGCCCGGCTCATATAGCCGGAATCTTCCAGAATGGAAAGAGACAGAAACATGAAAAAAATGGGTGGGATAAAAGTGGAAATGGTTTGAATACCACCACCGATACCGTCTGCCAGAATTGTAATGAGCCAGAGCGGGAAATTCAGTCTATGCAGCAAATGACCGAAGCCATCCACAAAGATCGTACCCATTAATTTATCAAAATAATCTATGAAGGGAGATCCCACATTAATGGTAAGCATGAAGACCAGATACATAATTCCCAGAAAGATGGGTACACTAAGGAATCTGTTGAGTACAAATTTATCGATGAAATCAGAAATATTTTTACGGAATTCCGAATCCTTGTGAACGACATCCCGAAACAATCCGTTAATAAATCCGTATCTGCCGTCAGCAACTACGATTTCAGTTTCACTGTGGGTATGTTTTTTTATCTTTTCAGCTTCTTTTGCGATCAGATCGGCAAATTTATTCTGGGTAAGATCTTTCGCCAGCTCATCATTTTCCAGCAGTTTTATGGCAAGCCAGCGTTCATCTACATTGTTCTTTTCTGCAAAACAGTTGGAAACAATAGATATCCTTTTAATGGCTTCTTCTACCACAGAATCATAATACACTCTGGTTTTAGGAACATGATATTCTTCTATATGCAGATTGATCTGATCTTTAAGCTCGTTAATACCCTGCTTTTTCGCTGCAGACATCGGTACTACTACGCAATCCAGATGAGTGGAAAGATGCTCGATCTCGATATTTATCTTCTTCTGCTCTGCCAGGTCCATCATGTTCAGCCCAATAATTACCGGGATCTTCATTTCCAGCAATTGAGTAGTAAGATAAAGGGTCCGTTCCAGGTTAGTGGCATCTACAATATTCACTACCAGATCCGGTTTTTCCATCAGGATGTATTCACGGGAAACTTTTTCATCTATCGAATAGGCAGAAAAGGAATAGATGCCGGGCAGATCTATAACATTAAACTTAAAATCACCATGTTTATATTTTCCTTCAATGCGCTCAACAGTAACTCCGGGCCAGTTTCCTACATATTGTTTGGATCCTGTTAAAGCATTAAAGAGGGTTGTTTTTCCGCAGTTTGGATTACCCGCTAAGGCAATTGTAAAGTTCTTCATGGAATTTCTATTTATTCAACTTTTTACGACAGATCTTACATAAACCGTCGACAGTGATATTCTTCTCGTCAATCTCAAATTCGTATTTCTCAGCTATCTGCTGAAGCTGTTTCTCGATCTGTTTACTGCTGGCTTCAATTATCTTTCCGCATTCTGAACAGATTAAATGAAGATGATCCCTGTGCCGGTAGGAATGCTCATATTGATCCTTGCTGTCCTGCCTTAAAGGCTTTTTTATTAAACCCGCCTCGACCAGTAAGGGAACAGTCCTGTAAATTGTTGCCCGGGAAACACCTTTGTGTTCAGACCGGATCTGATCGTACAACGTTTCAATATCAAAATGGCCATGATTGGCAAATACAGCCTCCAGGATTATCCTTCTCGGATTAGTCAGCTTCAAACCTTTCTCCCGGAGAAAACCGATAAAAGCTTTTTCGTAAGATTGCATATTCACCTTCCTGTTATTGAAGTACTTAAACACCAGAACCGGAATATATGTCAAGCGCTTTATGAGAATGAGTCTCAAAATTACTTATTCGGTTTTGTGTTTGAGATTATATAAGAAGATAATCACTGATATCGCTATTATAATTAAGCCACCTATTATGCTGAGCAGATCAGGAATTTCCCGCCAGATCAAAAAGCCCAGAAATGCGGCAAAAAGAATGTTCACATAATTATATACTGCGATCTCAGAAGCTTTGCCGTAACGGTAGGCATAAGTCAGTGAAAATTGGCCAGCAGCTGCAAAGATGCCGATCAACAGGAGATATATCCACTGCACAGGAGTCGGCATTTTGAAATCCAGAAGAATAAGTGGCGATAATAAAACCAAGGAAGTAAAGGAGAAGAAGAATACTATAGTTGAAGGTGTTTCTTTATTTCTGAGGTAACGCACCATCGTGTAGGTCGCACCGGAAAGCAGAGCCGTTCCAAAGCCTGCCAGGGCAGGTAACATGCTGTAATCGAATGTAGGTTTAATAATAAGAATTGAAGCCAGAAAAGCTATGATCATACCGGGGATTTGGATCTTCGTTAATTTTTCTTTCAGGAAGAATGCTGCGAATATCGTGACAAAAAAGGGAAATAGTTTATGGAGTATGGCAGAATCAGCCAGGTAGAGATGACGAATGGCATAGAAATACATGGCCATACCCATCACACCGAGTAAGGAGCGGAAAAATAGCAGCAATCTGTTTTGCTTCTCTCCCCACAACCTGTCTCCTTTCCGCCGGATGATAACGTAGGCTATCAATACTGCCAGAATATTGCGAAAAAAAACCTTCTCGAATACTGGAAGATCACCGCTTAATTTTACAGCGGCAGCAGATCCGGCAAATGCCAGAGAAGAAACAAGCATTAGAATAACAGCTTTACGTTTATTTTCCATTATACCAGATTCTACAAACAAATATAATTGTCAGTAATTTTATGTAATGGAGGAATATTATCTCAAGTTTACCTGATAAAGTGTGATGAGAGAGGCAAAAAATGGCCACAAAGACAGAAAGGTACCAAGAAGCTCGACTAAACCTTGCGAACTGTGTCCGGCTACTGACGGATGGTTGATGAAAGAGACCTTCGTAATGGTTAGCAAAAATTTTAGAGTGTAGGAAATTGAAGACTGAAGTAAGAAGATGGAAGATGGAAGGCCCGGCTTTGTTTCACTTCGCCGTGGCAGGTAGAAGGTATATTTTCAGGACTTGCTTCGCAACATAGTGTGAAGCGAGGAATGCATAAATCGGAAGGTTGCAAAAGGAGACGGAAAACGTTAGACGGTAGAGGGTTGATGGGTTTAGATGTTTAGGAGTTTTAGTAAAACGGGTAACTAGAATATGTTATTGCTTGAATCCTTGATCAGCGCTCATCTGTGAGAATCCGTGAGTAGCTTTTTGACTCTTCTCAAGTCCACTTTCGTTGCTCTCCCGTGAACTCGAGTCTCGGGAAATCTTGCTTTATAAATACAAGCTTTTCTCTGTGCTCTCCATGGTTGTCTCTATAAATGATCTAAAGCTAAACCTTCCAGTGTTACATAACTGCCCATCGCATCGGCTGTCAAACAGGAATGAACGGGTAAAATCCCGATAACATCACCGATCCGGATCTTCTTAAAGAATTCCTTCTCTGTCTGAATTATCCCATGTTCCTGAGAAAGAGAGATTACAGTTGTGTCATTTACAGGTTCAGACCAGCCATTTTCATTAAACATAACCACCTTGCCGAACACTTTATTTCCAAAATCATCCAGTACGTACTCTTTGGAAAGATGTATAGCACCACCATAAACTGCTATTTCAAGCCGGTCAGCATTTTTAGCCACAACAGGACAGGCCAGTGCAACAGCGATATCTTCCAAATTGCAGGCTCCCAGCTCTTCCTGCATCAGATCATAAAATACAAAATTACCCGGCCGGATCTCATCCGCACCCCTAAAATCATTCAGCAGACTGCAGCAAGGCGTGTCACCCAGCGATATGATCATATCAGAGAATCTATCGTTATATTTGTACCGCAAATCCCGCATTTGCTGCAGAGTCTTACTGTGGATTTCAACGATCTCCGCGAGATCTTTTGCCTGATATGTATTCCCGGCATGAGTAAGAAAACCCCTGAATTGCAACAACCCAAATTCTCCTGCCGCGGAAAGGATCTCATCAATAGCCACAAACTCATGAGCAGACAAGCCAGTGCGATGATAGCCATTATCAATTTCTATGAAGAAAGACAGCCTGTTCTTAAGGTTTTTGTTAAGGAAATGCACTGCTTGAGAATTGACGATTAGAATTTTCAGATCACATATCCCTGCCAGTCGATCTATCTCTTTAAATTCCCTTATATTGCAGGGAAAAGCGATCGTAATATCCTGCCAGCCGGCTGACTGAAAATGTTTGGCCATTTGAACTGAAGATACAGTTATCCCGGTTACACCTTCCTCCCGAAACCATTCTCCGATCTGCCTGGACTGATGTGTTTTGAAATGGGGACGAAAGAACAGGTTGTGCCTGGCAGCTTTTACCGCCATTTTTCTAATGTTGGCCCGGACCTGTTCTTCATTTAATAATAACGTTGGTTTTGTTATACTCATTGTTTTCTTGGTATCAAACAAATCTAACTCCGAGATCTTTTTAATATTCTTGTATCCAAGCCCCAGCTTGGAAAAGAGTCGAGGTATCCAAGCAGAGGCTTGGATACCAGACGTTTAATTTACTCTTTAAAGCCACCAGCGTACAAAGCTTAAATTATCATTTTTCATTTTTTATTTTCACCCTTATCCCTTCCGAATGAGAAGTGAATTCAGGTGCATACATAGACTGTATAGTTGTGATGCCATTTGAGAAATCTCCAGTATGGGTAACTCTTAAGGGGTATTCGAATACATAGGTTCCTTTAGGTAGATAATCGAAGAAGAAATTGGTGGAAGCATCGCGAGTGCTTTCATAATATCCCAGTCCACCCTGCCATTTAAAGCGGGAGATCACGTTTTCCGGTTCCATACAGGAAGCTCGCATATCCTTCATATGAACGAATTCCATGTCACGATCAACCCTCAATTCTATTCTCACGATCACCCTGTTGCCGACATCCAGATCAACATCATCATCGATCGGTTCAAGTATCTTCCCGGCATCAGAAAATCTTTCTACAAACAGGTTCTTCTTAAGCTTCAGCGGGGTTTCATGCGGAGTGATCTTGTCCAGATCTTCATAATACTGCCAGTAAAGTGCACCCCAGGCAACTACCTGATTTTTATTGGTAACTTCCACGTTTCCCATTTCAGGAACGATCTCTCCACCACTCCAGGCTGTTTTGAAATATCCTGTCCCTGCTTCAACTTCAACACCGTCTATTTCAGCAGGATCGATTATTTCATCATTAATCTTAATTTCTGCAATTTCACTTTGTGAAAGGAAATCGGTTCCCCTTAGAAGCAGGGCATAACAGGCTTCAACTGTAGCTCTGGTTGTGCGCCAATCCTGAGTCTGCTTCTGCTTCAGCAGCCACACTTTCATATCTTCCACGGCTTCATCATTGTCGCCTATCTCATCAAATGCTTCGATCAGCAGAGCCTGAGTCTCTATGGGTGCCTGGTACCAGTAATAACCCAGCCAGAAATCCTTCCAGTACATACCCAGTTCTTCTGAATAAGTTGAATACTCCTTTAAGGAAGTGATGATCTTATCCGGTACAGTAGTTTTCTCTTCCCTGTGCAGAGCAAGTGCAATCATTCCCTGCATATACAAACTTTTATTAACCCAGTATTTTTCTGCCTGGCCGCGGTAGTACTCAACAGCTTCACGATTACGTTTTTCCACTGGAATATCCAGGAAATAGCTTCTGCCGTACAGATAATGTATCTGTGTTCTGGACAGGTGATCTGCATCCATATCAACATCCAGACTTAATAGATATTCATAATCTTCCCGGATGCGATCATCCAGATAGAGTACAGCCGATTCCAGCATTTTCCAGACAGCTTTATCATTTCTTACATTTTCCACTTTCAAGCGATCCAGGTGTCCGAACCCGCTGACAATATGCTGGGTAATATATCTGCTTTCCTGCATTCCCTTGAACCAGGGCCAGCCGCCGTTGGAAAGCTGAGCTTCCTGCAGTTTACGGACTGCTGTATCAAGTTCATTGGACATACGGTTCAGGTCGAACAGCACACCTACCCGATGTTTACGTTCGTTTTCATCTTTAGCTTCCAGCACCCAGGGTGTTTCTTCCAGTAATAATGCCTTCAATTCCTGGTTCTTTTCCAGGTTGGAAAGGAGTGCTTTGGAATCCGGCAGATCTCGCCAGCGATCGAATACCCGTTTGATCTTCGGATCGGAATTAGCAACATGAGAAGCGATACTGTTGGCATAATACCTGCTGAAGATCTGTTCGGAACATTCATAGGGATATTCCATTAAATATGGAAGTGCCTGAATAGCATACCAGGCTGGATTGGACGTGAACTCCAGAGTTAGTCTGTGATGTTTGATCGTCTCTGAACTGCCTGAATTAAGCAGTTTTTCGAATTTGAATTCTTTGGTCTGGTTTCCTCTCACCGGTAAAGGAAGTGACTCGGTAACCAGCATTCTATTAGATAAAATCGGGATCGGTTTTTCTTCTCCATCGGAGAAATTACCGGATTTGGCCTTGATCCTGTAGGTAACAGCTTCCACACCTTCCGGTATCTCGATCTTCCAGCTAACCAGTGTACTCTGTTCCTGTTTTACGGAAAAGGATCTCTGCCTGCTGTCATTCTTGAAATCTACATCAAGCGGTTCCATGGTTACAGCATCGAATAATTCCAGAATGGCATACCCTTCCAGATCTTTTTCGGAAAGATTAGTTATTTTGGCAGTGAAATCCATGCTGTCACCTTCCCGGAAGAAGCGAGGTGCATTGGGCATGATCATCAGGTCTTTACTGGTAACTAACTCATTGAAAATGGTACCTGATTTCAGATCTTTAGTAGTCGCCAGACCCATCATTTTCCATTTAGTAAGAGACTGTGGAACTGTGAATGAAATTATTACATTGCCGTCTTCATCTGTTTTCAAGTGAGGGTAGAAGAAAGCGGTTTCATTGAAATTGGAGCGAATCTCCACATCACCGAAGTTCTGTTTTTCATCAATCCCTCCAATTGATTCCTTATCTTCATCAGTTATCAGAGCAGCATTGGGAGCTATTCCTTCTGCCATATCATAATCCTGAAGTTCTTGTTCCATAACAATATCTGAACTTGTGTGAGATTTACTCACTAATTCATTCCGTGCTCCAGTAACGCTTATCCCAAATTTGTTTCTTACGTTATAAAACGCCCGATACCAATTAAGCCCGTGCAGATCAAGTTGGTCGTAAATTATACTGGCTCCTGAAATATATTCATTCCAGTTATTATAAATCTGGCTGGAGTATTCCGTATTGAAGTTCTGGTGTCCAGCCCAGTTAAGCCTGGAGTAATAATAGGAATCAATATTAAAATTCCAGTAATTTGCCCGGAAGGCGTCCAGTGATGCATCATAGAGTGTAACCAGCATTTCGGCTGCTACGGCATCACCGTGGTGATCTAAAATCTTGATCTTCCACTCTTCCATTTCTCCGGGCTGAAGTTTATCCCTGAAGGTCTCGAATTGCAGGTTCAACTGCTTATTAGTCCAGGGCACACTTATTGTTTCGGAATGAAGATATAATCTGTTATCTTTAATGAAACTGAAATGTACGGCAAAATTGCCTCTATATTCTTCTTTTATAGGAATTTCAATCAGTTTTTGAACTCCATTCAGATGCAGCCATTTTCTATCAACTATTTCTTTATCAAATTCGACCTCATATAACAGGTCTATGTCATAACTAGAACCGATCAGATAGCTGGCAGATTCACCCGGTTCTCCATAAGTTTTAACGGGTGAGAACCAATCAGGCATTTGGTAGGGAAGTTCCTTTGAACTGCTGGAAAACAAAGTGAACCAGGTTTTATCTGCAACGGGATTTCCCCGTTTATCTTTAGAAGCAAGTTCCACCAGATAGACTCCAGCTTCCCATTTCTTCATTTTTTTCAGATCCACCTGTTTGCTCTTTTCCGTATCGAAATCTGATTCCCAGGCCAGTTCAGCTTTTTCCCACTGGTAATAATCCATTTCAGATTCATACTGATCGCCGGGAAAGTATTGATAGTAATCTTCTTTACTGATACTCTTCACATCTGGTTCCTGCCATAATTTCCTGCGGAAGATCATTTCCGGTTCCTGCAGTCTGAATATTTTTATCGTACCTGCAGCAGGCTCATACTGGCCATTCAGATTCAGGGAACTTATCCCGTAATCAAACCCGCTCAGATCTTTATCGACCTTGCCCGGGATACCGAATTCCAAACGAAGCAGGGAATAACCCACTCTGACATATTGCTGAGCACTTCTGGTCTCTCCGTTGATGTCGGTAATATCAACAATGATCTGGTAATTGAAAGCCGGATCATCTTCTTTTGGAATTTTCAAGTCAGGAATTGCCTCGAATTTAACTGTAAAATTTCCTTCGTTATCGGTTTTTCCTGTTCCATTTGTAATTTCCATCGAGTTGCTGCTATAAGGTCTGCGATAGAAATACCACCAGCGCGGGAAGGTTGCGGTTCTTACAACCCGATAAGTAAATTCCGCATTATCAATATTGAATCCGGCATAAGCTTTTGCCTTGCCGGTAACTTTAACCTCATCACCCAAAGCATAACTTTCTGTCATAGGTTCGAAGCTTATTTCAAAAGTCGGCCTCTTATATTCCTCCACGGAGAAATAGTATTCACCCATATCGTTGGAGATATGGAAATTGCCGGTTAGTACACCCTGAGGAATCACGAAGCTGCTGCTGAAAGTTCCATATTCATTAGTTTCAAGATCAAGTACCGCCAGTTGCTGATAATTTACATCTATCAGTTCAACTCTTGTTTTCAAGCCGGGCTTGATCTTATTTTTCCTGCCATCTGTTTCCAGTATTATACCTTTGAAGTAAATTGTCTGGCCGGGTCTGTAGATTGCCCTGTCAGTGAAGAAAAATGTTTTCATGTAACTGTGCTCTTCATCATAGTAGGGATAGTTATAGAAATTCTCACTGAGCATTAAGCTGTCGTCATATTTACTGAGTTCTAAATTAAAATAATGGTTTCTTTCAACACCTGCTACAGGTAGATCGATTATGATATTGCCATTGCTGTCGGTAGTAAATTCTTCAGCTTTCTTCAGAACATATCTTCTTTTCTGATCATGGTAATAGTTGCTCCAGGCAGTCACAGTTACATTCGGCACAGGTTTTCCCGAAGTTCTATCCATCACGATCAGTTCCAGTTGATCTGTATCTAATCTGCGCTGAATACAACTGAGGTTAGAAATCTCGATAATATTATAGGTCACACAGTTATCTTTCTCTTTGAAACTGTCCCTGTAACTGAGCAGTAAAATGTATTGTCCCTGCGCTAAGGCAGGAAGCTTGATTTCCGTGGAATGATCGTTAAGATCGCCATCCAGCGGCAGGTCAATAACTCCGGAATCTACCGTTTCCTTAGTTAAAAAATGATCCACAATACTGTTATGATCATATTGGATCACATTTTTTATTTCATGATAATCGGTTCGGTAAATCCGGAAATTTATCTTATCAATATTTTTATAATTACATAACGCCAGCATCGCTTTGTCAGGCAGATTTACGTTCTCTACCTGCAGTGCAATATTTTTGCTTTCCAATGTCGCTTTCAGAGAACGGCAATTCTGTGCCCCAGTTGTGTTAGGATACAATTCGATAACTTTACGACAGATATCGTATGCTTTTTTCTTAAACCATTTGTAATCTTCTCCCGCCCCAGATACAAATTTCGAACCAAGATCCTGGTAAAGAACGGCAAGGGTATAGTTGATCTCAGCCACAAGATCTGATCCATTATATTCCATTAACAGGTTAACAAGTGCTTTCTCATACTTCTCTGTTTTATTCTCAATCACAGAGTTGCGGTAAACAAAATTTACTCTTTTCAGGTCTATATCGAGTAATGCTGCTTTATTTTTATCTTTTAAATGGAAGCTGGTAAGTTCCTGCAGATGCAGAAATGCATGATACTTTAAGGATAGGGAATCCGCTGAAGCCACTTTCATGGTGGCAAATTCCAGGGCTGGTGCGAAATAAGCTGCATCATCAAGTTCGAATTGATAAGCAGGCTGGATAAGTTGTGAGCGGTCATTTGCATAAAAATCAATCGCTCTGTGCACCAGAAAATCATAAACTGTCGGTCTCAGTTCTCTGGTATTTCCTTTTGAAAGGATCTCTTCAAAATCTGCGATATCTATCTTTTTAAGTTTATCTTTATCCTGCAGTGAAAGCTGATAATTTTGGATAGTTTCTTTTAAAATTGTTTTCAGATCCCAGGTGCGTATGTTTTTATGGTCGTAATCGACTGTCTCGGTCCGGTCATAAAAATCCCAGCGATGAGCCTCATAATATTGCCAGTAAGTTTCTGCTCGAATGGAGTAGAGAATATTTTTAACAGGAAGTTCTGCCTTGTTAATTTCTTCATCCAGTTTTTCAAAAAAGAGCAGATCAGAATTCTCATCCGTTTCAGCAATGAACTTCAAGCGATAGACCAAAGCCTTGATAATCTGCTGATATTCTTTCTCCGCCATGGCTTTTGCATAGATCTGTTCAACATATTCCAAAGCTGTTTTGGGCAGTCTGTCCTTTTCAGCTTTTCCAACCTGCTCCCACAGTTCCTTATAAATTGAAGAATTTTTACTTTCTCCTGCCACCGTCGACATCGATAATAGTAATAATCCTAACATGATAGCGGTTTTACCTATGAAATTCATAATCGCTCCTTTTATAGAAACAAAGATGCATTAAAACATTAATCAGTAAAATTAGAGGAATTATTAGGTTATGAGTTCGTTAGAATTAATTTAAATTCCTCTTAGTTTTTTTACATTTTCGTTTCTCAATTTTTCTAAATTCGTGTACACCTTCCATCTTACGATCAAAAGATTCGATTTGTTATTTTTTAAAAAAAATCTCTCAGCCTGTAATAGACTGAGAGATATTTATTAGCTGAGTGTGTGGTTACTCTTTTTCCTTCTCTTCTTTTTTGGAAGTGTAAACATCTTTAGCACCCTCATAAATACCCTTAAAAGCTTCCTGAGTAAAATGGGCAACTTTAGGTGCGGCAACCTTGATCGCCTCAGTAATTGATTTACTGGCTTTTTTTACAAACTCTTCCGTAGGAGGCTGGGCAGTTTTAAATCCCTGTTTTGCTCCTTCTAGTGCGTCTTGAGCCAGTTTATGGACTTTTTCCTTGGAAGAAAGATCTTCATCTTTTGCTGTTGCTATAATTTCCTTGGTAATTTTACCGACCGCTTCGACTACATCTTCACCAACTTCAAAAGCCTTAACTACGCCTTCTTTAACCTTCTGAGTAATTTTACTTTCCTCTACCATTTTTTCCCTCCTTATTTTTTAAATATCTCAAGATCATGTCCTTATCCCAATCGGGATGTTTCAGCCAGATCTCTTTGGATTCTTTTAAATATTTACCAACCTGCAGGCCTGGTTCCAGTTTGAACAACTCGATGACATCTTTTCCCTTAACCGGCATTTCGGCATTTGTCAATTCTTTTTTTAACTGCTTAATCCGCTTCCTTAAACCGGGGATCTGCTGCTTCAGAACATATTCCGGAGCATGGGCAAGATTATCTGCATGAACCAGCTTCAAGAGAAGATCCAGATCGTCACCCCAATCCAGAATAAGTCTTCTGATCTTTTGATTAGAAATCTTCTCACCGTTCTCTCCTGCCTGTTTCAGTTTCATGTGAGACCTTATTAACTCTTTTACAAGTTTCTGGATTTTTAAAGGAAATTTCAACCGGCTCAAGATCTTTCCGGCCATTACTGCACTTTCGTTCTCGTGCCCGTAAAAATGGACTCCGGTTTCATCGCTGGTAAGGCAGAATGGTTTGGCTATGTCATGCAGTAAAGCAGCTAACCTCAGATTGATATCAGCTTCCGTGTTTGAGATCACTTCCATGGTATGGCCGAAAACAGTATCAATATGATATTTATTCTGTTTCTGGTTCAAAGCAGGAATTAATTCTGGAATGATCAGTTTCAGTAAACCGCTGTTTAAGAGTAGATTTATTCCCCTGACAGGTGCATCAGAGAGCAAAATACGCTGCAGCTCATCCCGGATCCGTTCTATCGAAATATTCCGAATAGCAGCAGAACTTTTCTCGATCCAGCCATAGGTGTCTTCCTCTATAATAAAATCCAGTTGAACAGCAAATCTTATGGCTCTCAGCATCCTCAGAGGATCTTCCTGAGAAAGTAGCTGGGGATCGGAAGTTGCCCGAATGATCCTTTTTTCAATATCCTCTAATCCTCGGCCTGTCATATCCATTAACTTGAAAGTGGACAGGCTTAACAGGATACTGTTAATTGTAAAATCGCGGCGGAAGACATCTTCTTTCAAGGTACCTGCTTTTACAGAAGGTTTGCGGCTGCCGGCACGGTAAGATTCCTGCCTTGTCATTACAAATTCTACTTTATGATCTCCCATTATCACGAAGGCTGTACCAAAATTTTTGAAAATAACCGGTCTGGAAGAAATTCCCTTTTCAAACAGGAACTCGGCCAGCCGGATGCCACCTTTGTCCATTGCTACCACAATATCCAGGTCCGAGGATTCGCTGCCCATGATCATGTCTCTCACAAAACCACCGACAAGGTAACACTTATTTTCGAATTCTGTTCCCTTTATTGCTTCAGAGATCTGGGCGATTATCCTATCCATTTTTTCCTGATTCTATCATTAATATATTTTATCGCTTTTTTAGTACTCAATTTTCTGCTCTCCGGACCCACTCGAATATAGAAATCCTCATTCTATTCATATTTCAGGAACCAATCTAAATTAATAATTATGTACTCCCTTAATAGTAATCCGGATCATTCATTAAGTAAAAACCGGTTATTTGTGCTGCCACCACAATGGCAGCTGTTTCTGCCCTTAAGATATGATTTCCAAGAGTTACTGATGCCAAATTTTCTGCTTCAAAAAGTTGTATTTCTTCGGAAGAAAAACCGCCTTCAGGACCTATGATCAAGCAGGGATCTGCTTTATCGAGATGTTTAATAATAGAGCTTAAAGATTTTCTGTTACCTGTTTCCAGAGCCACAACAGGAGTGAAACCAGCGTTTTTGATAATTGTTATGGCACTTTTCAGGTCCAACGGTTCATGAATTACAGGTAAATAGGCATTATCACATTGTTTGATCGCTGCAATTGCTGTTTTTTCGAATTTCTCGGCTGTATTAACTGAGGTTTTTCTCACCGATCTTTCAGTGATGATCGGAAAGAATTCTTTCACTCCCAGCTCGGTAAGTTTCTCGATGATCAATTGATCATTTTTTGATTTCAACAAAGAAAAAGCAACGGCAATTCTAGACATTGACTGCAGAATCTTTTCTATCTCGATGATCTCAATTTCCGCTGTTTTTTTACTGATCACCTTTATTATTGCTGACGCCAGCAGACCATTTCCGTTGGTGATAGTGATCTTGTCACCAGACTGTAATCTTCTGACATGCACTAAATGATGAAATTCTGATCCGGAGATCTGAATTAACTTATCCGCTGTTGTTAATTCCGGCACATAGAAACCTGGCATAATTCCTCTCAAAAAAAATGTCACCCCGTAAAAGGTGACATTTTATCTTATCTAATTCTGCGTAAAGAAGTCTTTAAATTTTCCTAAAAAACTCTTGTCCGGCTGCAATTTCTTTTCATCATCAAAGACACTCAGTTTCTTAAACAGATCCCGTTCTTCATGATTCAATTTAGTAGGTGTAATAACCATGATCTTCACAAAGAGATCTCCCCTATAAACACTGTTCACATGGGGAAGTCCCTGGCTTTTCAGGCGGAATATTTTCCCTGATTGTGTTCCTGCCGGTATTTTCATTTTAGCTTTACCGGAAAGTGTGGGACACATGATCTCCGATCCCAGCGCAGCCTGTGAAAAACTGATCGGAAACTCGCAGATCAGATCGGCATCATTCCTTTCAAAGATCTTATGTTCCTTTTCATGGATCAATACCAGTATATCTCCATTGTCACCATTTCTGGGTCCCTTATTTCCCTGTCCTCTCAATCTGATATATTGACCTTCCGAAACTCCGGGCGGGATATGAACATTGATAGTTTTTGTCTTTGAGATCCTGCCGTCACCACCGCATTTTGGGCATTTATTTTTTACGATCTTGCCTTCCCCATTACAGGAAGGGCACGCTGCCACAGTCTGCATCTGTCCGAACAGTGACCGGGCCGTTCTCATCACCTGGCCGGTACCATGACACTGCGGGCAGGTAGTTACGTTTCCATCACTGGAACCACTCCCATTACATTGACCACAGGCATCTTTAACACTGATCTTGATCTTTTTATCAACACCTTTGCCGACCTCTTCTAATGATAGAGAAATGGATATCTGCAGATCTTCACCCCGATTAGAAGGCCGGGAACGTCTCCCTCCGAATCCACCTCCGCCAAAAAGAGTTTCGAAAATACCGCCGAAACCGCCGAAAATATCAGAAAAATCTGAGGCATGAGTAAAATTGTCCCAGGAAAAGCCGCTACCACCAAATGCACCTTCCAGACCGGCATGTCCATATTGGTCATATCTGCTTTTTTTATCATTATCACTCAGTACTTCATAGGCTTCCGAAGCTTCCTTAAACTTTTCTTCCGCTGCCTTGTCATCTTTGTTTTTATCCGGGTGATACATCATGGCCAGCTTGCGATAAGCTTTCTTTATCTCTGCCGCTGAAGCATTTTTATCTACTCCCAGAACTTCATAGTAATCACGTTTTGCCATCAATTATCCTTTTTAAAAAAATGGAGATCGTTGCCGATCTCCATTATGATTATTTATCGTCATCCACTACTTCGAAATCAGCATCTACTGGTCCATCCTGCCTGGGCTCTTCATGCTGGGCATGCTGGGTCTGCTGGCCACCCATTTTGCTGGGGTCAAATCCGGCCTCATTCATATCTGGTCCGGGGCCAGCCTGTCCTCCCTGCTGTTTCTGCATATCAGCATAGATGATCTCTCCCAGTTTCTGAGCTTTCTTGGCAAAATCATCTCTTACTGCTTCGTATTCTTCTTTTGTGGAAGGCTTTTTATTTAAATCTTCAAGTTTAACTTTAGCTTCCTTAATTGCTTCTTCAAGTTTGGTTTTTTCTTCAGGTGGAAGTTTATCCCCATGCTCAGCTAAGCTTTTTTCAGTAGAGAAGATCAGTGTGTCTAGCTCGTTCCTGGCAAGGATCGATTCTTTCTGTTTCTTATCTTCGTCAGCATGAGCTTCGGCATCTTTTACCATTCTATCGATTTCCTCTTCGCTCAGTGAACCCGTTCTTTCAATCCGGATCGACTGTTCTTTACCTGTGCCCTTATCTTTAGCACTCACATGCAGAATACCATTAGCATCGATATCGAAGGTAACTTCTATCTGGGGAATTCCTCGCGGTGCGGCCGGGATCCCGATCAGATCGAATTTACCCAGAGTCCTGTTATCATGTGCCATGGATCTTTCACCCTGCAGAACATGGATAGAAACTGCAGTCTGATTATCTGCAGCAGTAGAGAAGATCTGACTTTTCTTAGTAGGAATAGTTGTGTTTCTTTCGATTAAAGCCGTCATAACACTTCCCAGCGTTTCAATACCCAGAGAAAGAGGTGTTACATCAAGCAGCAGAATATCGTTGAGGTTTTCATCTCCGGAAAGGATACCACCCTGAATGGCAGCACCAATGGCAACAACTTCATCCGGATTCACACTTTTATTAGCTTTCTTGCCGAAATATTTTTCTACTGCATCAACAACTGCCGGAATTCTTGTACTTCCGCCTACAAGCAGAACTTCATCGATATCACCAAGAGAAAGTTTTGCATCTTTTAAAGCCAGCTTACAGGGCTCGATCGATCTTTCGATAAGATCACTTACCATACGGTTGAATTCAGATCTGGTAAGATCTACACTTAAATGTTTAGGCCCGGAAGCATCTGCCGTAATAAAAGGCAGATTAATATTAGTGTTTTGTGTTCCGGAAAGTTCGATCTTAGCTTTTTCTGCAGCTTCTTTAATTCTCTGCAGAGCCATAGGGTCCGATCTAAGGTCTATTCCTTCCTGCTTTTTAAAGTTATCAAGAATCCAATCCATGATCTTTTTATCGAAATCATCTCCACCGAGGTGTGTGTCACCGTTGGTAGAGAGAACTTCAACCACACCCTCAGCAACTTCCAGAATGGAAATATCGAAAGTTCCGCCACCCAGATCGTATACGGCAACTTTTTCTTCTTTTTTGCTTTCCAGTCCATACGCCAGGGCCGCTGCTGTCGGTTCGTTGATAATTCTTTTCACTTCAAGTCCGGCAATTTTACCGGCATCTTTTGTAGCCTGTCTCTGTGCATCATTGAAATAAGCCGGAACAGTGATAACTGCTTCAGTAATTTTTGTACCCAGATGAGATTCTGCAGTTTCCTTCATTTTAGTTAAGATCATGGCAGAAATTTCCTGGGGGGTGAAATCTCTGTTTTCCACATCTATATGCACTGTTGCTTCGCCGAATTTTCCACCTTTGATCTGGTAATTGACGCTTTGCATTTCAGAACCGACTTCATTTAGTTGTCTTCCCATAAATCTTTTTATGGAAGAAACTGTGTTCTTGGGATTTGTAACAGCCTGTCTTTTAGCCAGCTGGCCTACCATTCTTTCCTTATCTTTTGTAAAAGCAACAACAGAAGGAGTTGTTCTTAATCCCTCTGCATTTTGTATAACAACGGGCTTGCCACCCTCCATAACGCTAACGCAGGAGTTAGTAGTCCCTAAGTCTATTCCTATTATTTTACCCATCATTCCTCCTATTTATTCTTTATTATTATCTTTTTTATCCGGGGGCGTTTCACCATTGGAAACTGCAACCCTTGCTGCACGGATGATTTTATCATTCAGCATATAACCATTTTGAATTACCGCCACGATCATATTTTCCTCCAGCTCGGAAGGTATATGAGCCAAGGCATCATGATACTGCGGATCAAATTCTTGATCGGTAGCATCGATCTTCTTTACACCCTCTTTTTTCAGCAGGTTCTCCAGCTGTTGAAATATAAGTTCTATCCCCTGCTGATAAGATTTACCATTTTTGTCGTTTTTAACTGCTTCCAGGCCACGTTCAAAATTATCTCTTATATCACAGATCTCCAGTAATAAACGCTCATTAGCATTTTTAATCCAATTGGATTTCTCGGTGACCGATCTTCTTCTGAAATTCTCAAACTCCGCTGCAATTCTTAACTTCTGATCTTTTACTGTTGCCAGCTCTACCTGCAAATCTTCGATCTGGTCAGACAGAGAAAGTTTCTTCTTTTTCTTATCTTTTTTTTCAACTTCTACCTTTTCATCCTCACGAAAGGTATCCGTCCTGTTTTCTTTATCTTGCATCACCATTATTTAATACCACCATCCCATCTTTTGTCGTATTTGTTATTATTTTTGCTATTCCTTTTATAATTGGAATATTCTTAGTATAATTCATTCTTTTGGGACCTAAAATCCCCAGATAACCCGGAATCCCAAAGATCTCATATCGGGCATAGATCAAGGAATAATCGATCAATGTTGTCTGCCCAAAATCTTCCCCCATTAATACATGGTAGGGACTCCCGTCTTCGAATTTCTGCATCAAATTTATCAGGGAATCATGGCGTTGAATGAATCCCAGGAAAGTGAGAATAGCACTTTTTTCATCAAATTCCGGCTGCTCCAGAAAACTGATATTGCCGTCAAAATGAATAAAATAACTGCTGATCTGAAAGATCGCTTTGTAAAGCTCATCCAGAAATGCTTTCAGAATCTTGTTCTCCGGCGTTAGTTTCTCTGAAGTTTCACCTATGTAACGAGTCTGAATATCATAAATCCGGTGTCCGGCAAATTCCTCATTAATATACCTGACAATCGCTTTGAGCTGCTGTTCACCGATATCGTTATCATTCTTTAAGATCACAGTCTTATCCAGACCTGAATCCAGGCTGACCACGAAGAGTAGTTTTTTCCCGGCGATCTTGAAGACATCAAGTTTCTCCAGATAACCATTAGATACTTCAGGTTCAGCCACAAAACTAAGCTGATCTGTTTCCTTGGCCAACAGCTGCATAACATAATGTAACGCCAGAGCAGTATCTTTATAATGTTTCACCAGGATATCCCTCAGCAGCTCAGGCTTATCGAATTCCCGGGTACGGATCTCATCAGAAATCATGGAAAGATATTTCCTGTAACCGGATATGGTTGGAACCCGGCCAGCCGATGTATGAGGCTGATATATATAATTGCATTTTTCCAGTTTGTTCAGATCTATTCTGATAGTAGCCGGACTGGCATTTCTTATATATTTCTCACAAATCAGCTTAGATGATACCGGTTCAATATTCTCAATATACTCCTCAATCGAATACCTGAGAACTTCATTCATCCTGATTTCATTCTTCTTCATTTCAATTCCTTCTTTTAGCACTCACAACTAAAAACTGCTAATCTGGAGACAAATTAATTTATTTTAGAAAATTGTCAAACTAATTATTAGAGTGCTAGTTTTTATGGAAAGTTCTTATTATCAGCGGGTTCAGAGAATGTGTTATTTTTGTTTATCTTCAGCTTCAGAAGCTTCTTTCAGTTTTTTCCACCAGTCCAGACGTTTTTGAATATCCTTTTCAAATCCGAACATAGATGGGGAATAGTATGTCTTTTCTCCCATTTTTTCCGGGAAATAGTTCTGATAACTGTAGGCATTTTCATACTGATGTGAATATTTGTAATCTTTTCCGTAATCCAGATCTTTCATCAGCCTGGTCGGTGCATTTCGAATGTGCAGCGGAACCCCCAGGTGACTTGTCTTCCGGGCATCTTCAGCAGCTTTTTTATAGGCATTATAAAGCGAATTGCTTTTAGGAGCAGTAGCCAGGTATACCACCAGTTGCGCTAAAGCGGTATTAGCTTCCGGCATCCCCAGAAAATGGACCGCTTCTTTAACAGAAACTGCTTGAACAAGTGCCTGAGGATCTGCCAACCCCACATCTTCAGAGGCAAATCTCACAAGTCTCCGGGCAACATATAACGGGTCTTCCCCTGCTTCCAACATTCGGGCCAACCAGTAAAGACCAGCCTGGGGATCACTTCCCCGCAAAGATTTATGCAGAGCTGAAATAATGTTATAATGTTCTTCTCTGTTCTTGTCATAGAACATTGCTTTTTTTGCCAGGAGTTTTTCTACTGTTTTCAGATCAAGCTGCTGATCCGGAGACAAATTTACGGATATCAATTCCAGATAATTCAAAGCCTTCCTGGCATCGCCACCACTCTGCATTGCGAGATATTCCAGCACTTCATCCGGAAATTTCCCTGAGAGTGACAGTGTATTTATTGCTCGCTGCAGAATCTCTATCAGATCATCTTCCGATAATTGTTCCAGCACAAAAACCTGACAGCGTGACAGCAGGGCAGGAATAATCTCAAAAGAGGGATTTTCTGTAGTTGCTCCGATCAAAATTATTGCACCTGATTCTATATAAGGCAAAAAAGCGTCTTGTTGGGATTTATTAAATCTGTGGATCTCATCTACGAATAGAATAGTGCTCACATTCTGGCTCTGCAGGGTATATTCAGCTTCACTCATTACTGCTTTCACATCCTTAATGCTTGCCAACACAGCACTGAAGGAAATAAATC
The DNA here is from genome assembly GCA_942491655.1 of Cloacimonadaceae bacterium (SeqCode). GTDB lineage: Bacteria > Cloacimonadota > Cloacimonadia > Cloacimonadales > TCS61 > SDB. The sequence goes on along the minus strand of CALOBL010000006.1, from coordinate 219,180 downwards.
TTTTCCCTGATTTCTCTGCGATCAATCTGGCAATTGTTGTTTTTCCAGTGCCCGGGGGGCCCCAGAGAATAAATGAGCTGAAGTTATCTGTTTCCACCATATTCCTTAATACTGAATCCTTGGAAAGCAATTTGGTCTGCCCCCTGATCTCTTCTACAGAATGGGGCCGAACTTTTTCTGCCAGAGGAATATTGGTGGGTTTAATTTTATTTCCAAAAAGCGAAAGCTGATCACTCATAATTATTCTTCAGCTGTTTCAAAAATGGATATCTGATCCTGGCTGGGAGTTAATCCGAAGTGGCGATAGGATTTAAAAGTAGCCTTTCTACCTTGAGTCGTTCTATCCAGGAATCCCTGCTGGATCAGGTAGGGCTCATAGATCTCCTCCACTGTACCCGAATCCTCACCAACCGCTACTGCCAAGGTTTTCAATCCGACTGGACCGCCCCGGTAGTTTTCAATTATAGTTTTCAGTATCCGTTTATCCATTTCATCCAATCCGGCAAAATCAACATTCAGCATTTTCAATGCTTTAATTGCTATGTTTTTGGTAATTTTTCCGTCACCCTTTATCTGGGCATAATCCCTTACCCGCCTCAGTAAACGGTTGGCAACTCTTGGCGTGCCTCTGCTTCTACGGGCGATCTCTTTTACACCTTCATCTTCTATGGGAACCTGCATCAGGCTGGCCGAACGAATGATGATCTTTTCAATACTAGTGGTGTCATAATAATCCAGCCTTAAAACCAGCCCGAATCTTGCTCTCAGGGGTGAGGTCAACAGGCCGGCCCGAGTGGTGGCTCCGATAAGGGTAAAGGGCTCGATATCGATCTTCAGTGTTCGCGCACTGGGACCACTGTCGATAATAATTTCCATCTCAAAATCTTCAATAGCCGGGTAGAGATATTCTTCAACAACATGGTTCAACCTGTGAATCTCATCTATAAAAAACACATCATGTCTTTGCAGGTTAGTAAGAATTCCGGCCAGATCCGGAGCTTTTTCCAGAACTGGTCCAGAACTTACCTTAACCGCGACGCCAAGTTCATTTGAAATTATATGAGCAAGGGTGGTTTTCCCCAATCCTGGAGGCCCATAAAAAAGAACATGATCTAAAGGTTCCTTACGTAATTTGGTGGCCTGTATCGATATCTCCAGGATCTCTTTGATCTGCTCCTGTCCAACAAATTCCGACAGTGATCTGGGTCTCAGGGTTCTGTCAAAATCCTTTTCCTCAGGTATTTCAAGCGGATCTGTTATTCTTTCAAGCATTTATTCTCTCCCAAATTTAATTATCAATTTCTACTTAATAAGTTTTCAGGGGCGGTTTTTAAGCAAGGTATTTTTTGTTTAAGGAAACGGGCTGATCTATTTTTTAAATGCCAATGTGCCGGGGCTTCTCCTGCCTACTACGGGGCCATCCATAACCTGAAATCCTGCTTGTTTCATGTTTTTCCTGATCCAGCCGGCACAACTGTAGGTGCTAAGCATTCCATTTCTCTTCAAAACACGGTATAATTCCTGAAATATCTCAAGACTCCATAGTTCTGGCTGCTTCCCCGGAGAAAAGGGGTCAAAGAAAACTCTGTGATAATAAGCAGAAGGCAGATCTTTAATAGTCTTTGCCGCATCGCCCAGGATCAGATTGATACTGTTCCCTTCCTCGTCGGTTATTTTTCTTTTATCGGCCAGACTGGAAAAAGTTTCATGGATCTTTCTGATCTTTTCGGGTACCTCTATTTCAGTAATTAATCGTAGGATCTGCAGATCATTTTCCAGAGCAGTTATTTCCAGGTCTTTATGCTCATAAACAGCCGCAATACTGTTATAGCCGAGTCCGAAACAGAAATCGAGGATCTTCATTCCATTTTTAATCTGCAATGGTTTTACATGCTTTTCGAAAGCTTCTTCCAGTGCTCCGGAAATGGAATGATAATGTTCCTTCAGAACTTCATTAAATGCAGTATATGTACCGTCTTCTGTCTTAATCAGCTTCATAATCGGGGAATTTCTTTCAACCCTTTAATTTGTCTATAATTTTATTTTTGTGTTCTCTTACAAACCTCTTGACAGATAGGGTTAGTGCCAGAATTAGTTTAGCAATAAAAAATTTAATCCAGTCTGGAGGAAATATGTTTTTAAAAGGGTTAATCGACCTTTTTTCCAACGACATAGCAATTGATCTTGGAACAGCCAATACACTTGTTTATAAAAAGGGTGTAGGTATAGTTATAGATGAGCCTTCCGTTGTGGCCTTATCTTCTGACAGCAAGAAGATCATAGCCATTGGAGAGGAAGCCAAGGAGATGCTTGGTAAAAACCCTGATGAAGTTAAGATTATAAAACCTTTAAAAGACGGCGTTATAGCAGATTTTCAAGTCACTGAACTCATGCTTAGAAACCTGATCTTCAGGGCTCAGAAGAAACGTCTTTTAATAAAGCCGCGAGTGTTGGTCTGTGTGCCTTCCGGTATTACCGAGGTGGAAAAACGAGCAGTCCGTGACAGCGCTCTACATGCTGGGGCGCGAGAGGTGCATCTGATATCAGAACCTGTTGCAGCAGCTATTGGTGCTGATCTTCCAATTCACAAACCGCAGGGAAACCTGGTTATGGATATTGGTGGCGGCACAACTGAGATAGCCATTATTTCTCTTTCACATATAGTTGTACACAGCTCTATCCGGGTAGGCGGTGACAAGATGGATCAAGCGATAGTAAATTATCTTAGGAAAAGGAATAACATTTATATTGGTACTCTTACGGCTGAAAGGATCAAAATGGAGATCGGTTCGGCTTATCCGCTGGAAAATGAGCTGAAGATGGAAGTTAGGGGACGCGATATCATTACAGGCTATCCGATCACTGTTCAGATAACCTCTGAAGAGATCCGGGAAGCACTATCTGAAACCTTGAGTTCCATGATAGATGCTGTAAAAAGACTATTTGAAAAAACAGCACCTGAACTTGCTGCAGATATTGCTGAAAGAGGAATTATCCTCACCGGGGGTGGAGCTAATCTGAAAAGATTAGACAAGAAGATCCAGGAAGCCGTAGATCTTCCGGTACACATTATGCCGGATTCTCTATTATGTGTTTTAAAGGGAAGCGGACATGTACTGGATAATCTTGAAGAATTCAAAAAAGTATTAATTAAGAAAATTGAAGATTAATGCCGAGAAGTAATGTTACTTATATATTTTTTTTTATATTAGCATTAATATTACTTGTTGGTACATCTGAACAACGCATTAGTAAAGCACAATTCCTCAGCAGTTCATTATTTTCCCCTTTTAGCAGTTCTGTAAGGATAATAGAAGACCTTTTTGCAACAAAAGCTGAAAATCAGCATTTACGGGAAGAACTAGCTGAAGAAATGATCAGGAATAATTCCATCCAGAATGAGCTTGAAAAAATTAAAGATGCTCAAATTGATTACAGTGTAGCTGATTATGATCATGTCCTGGCTGGAATTGTAGGCTATCATGGTATGTTTGAAGAGAGAACGTTGGTTATAGATAAGGGCTCCCTGGACGGCATCAAGCCTGGTTATCCCGTTATTACAACTTCCGGAGTTATCGGTAAAATAGTAACCGTATCACTTAACTTTTCAATTGTTCTTCCTTATACCAACAGCTCATTTCAGCTGGGCGTAATGTCAGCTAGAAATCACCTGCAGGGGCTGCTTATTTCAGACATTCATGGAAATTCCTTTATGACACATATTAAGTTAGGATCCGATGTGGCAATAGGTGATACCATTGTAACATCAAATATTTCCTCAATTTTCCCCGCAAATTTTCCAGTGGGGAAAGTCAGTCTGATCAGAGAACATTCCAATCAGATCAATATGCTGGCCCAGATCGAGGGCTTTACTGATCCAGCCAGTTTAAATCATGTAATAGTAATTAGATACGAAAGAGAGAAAGAATATGAAACGGAACTCAACAATTGAGATTGATGGAGTAAGATATTTAAGATTACCTGTTAAAACCAAAATTCTTACACCCGAAGATGACATCCTGGAAATTATTGATCAATATGCCAGAGAATTGCTGGAAGAGAATGACATTATCAGTATCAGCGAAAGTCCCCTGGCTATAACACAGGGCAGGGCAGTCCCGGTAAAAGATATTAAGATAGGCTGGATAGCCAGATTGCTCTGGCGCTTTGTTGCCAACGTGAAATACGGGATCGGGCTGCGTTCACCCACCAGCATGCAGTGTGCAGTTGATGAAGTGGGTGGTTTGCGCATACTTTTTGCTGCTTTCGTTGGTGCACTGGGCAAACTGGTCGGCAGAAAAGGCGATTTCTACCGGGTTGCCGGCATGCAGGCCGCTCTTATTGATGCGGCCACAACATCACCGGTACCCCCTTATGATGAATGTGTTATCAAGGGTCCCAAAGATCCGCAGAAAGTTGCTCAAAAGATACAGAATACCATCGGACATCATGCCGCAGTAATGGATATCAATGATATTGGCGGTTGCTGGATGATAGGGGGCAGCAAGGGTCTGGATAAAAAATTCATGGAAAGGGTAATGAAGGATAATCCTCAGGGGCAGGGAGACGAATTGACTCCGATTTGTATAATTAGAAAGATACCATGAGAAATCTAAAATTGATCATCTGGGCTGTTTTTGCTTTATACTGGCAGCTGTTAATGGCCCCCAAATTCGCAATAGGTAATGTTTCACCTAATTTCCTGATCCCGTTTATAATTTTTATACATTTAAGGTTTAAGCTTAGTTTTGCTTTACCGGTTTCATTTCTTTCAGGCATTTGTTTAGATCTTCTGCAGCCGGCTTATCTGGGACTGAATACTATTGCCTTTCTGTTAATCTCATATCTGGTTTACCATTTCCATCACCCGATCAATAAAAAAAGACTACTGATAGTATTCACAAGCATCTTCCTGCTTAATTTTATCTATTATTTAGTTTTCGTGCTTTTCCAATTGCTGGCAGGTACATTGAGCAACAATCCAACCCCTACATATTTTTTTACCTTACTGTATAATACCGGAATTTCCTTCCTGGCAGTTTATCTGCTAATTCTGTTAGACAAAATCCAGCTGGTTCTACATGAATAACCTGAAATTTAAAATAAAGGTCATTCAATTGATCGTTATTTTTATATTTCTTTTTTTAGGTATAAGTTTATTTAACCTGCAGATAATTAAGGGTCAAGAATATAAGCTTATAGCCGAAAACAATTTTGTCAGGATCAGATCTATCCCACCGATCAGAGGAGAAATTTACGATCAGAAATACCGTCCGATCGCCATTAATAAACCATCCTTCAACTTATATATAACCTTAAGCAGCATTAAAGACAGAGAGATGTTGATAGGTTTTCTGAATAAAACTTTTGCACTGAATGCACAGGAGATCGAAGACATCTTATACAAACACAGATATTATCTGTATCAGGAAATCCTTCTGCTGCAGGACATTTCCTACGAAAAAATGATTGAAGTCTCTGAACAGCTTAACAGATTTCCCAGTCTTAATTTCAAGGCCGAATCAATCAGGAATTATCTTTATGACAATCACTATACCGGTTATGTGGGGAAAATAAACCAGCAGGAGTATGAACGGTTAAAAGATCAGGGATATTCTATAAATAGCATCATTGGTAAAACGGGAATAGAGAAATATTACGAAAGCAAGCTGGCCGGAAAGAACGGATATGAAGTCATCCAGGTAGATGCGAACGGCAAGAATCTGGGCTTTTTCAAACATAATGTCCAGAAATCTCCCTTACACGGATATGATCTTATTTTAACTATCAATAATGATCTGCAGGATTACATCAATGAAATCTTTCCAGAGGAATTTAATGGCTCTGTGATAGTGATGGACGTACCGACCGGGGGTATTCTGGCTTATGTGAGCAGGCCGGAATTCGATCAGAACATTTTCACGGGTAAGATAAGTACAAACCTCTGGAATGAGATCAATCTGAATCCCAGAAAGCCCATGCTGGACAGGGTAATACATGGAACATACCCGCCTGGTTCCGTTTATAAACCCATTATGAGTGGGCTGGGACTGGAAAGTGGTGTGATAGATAAAGACACCAAGCTTTCACCCTGTGAAGGTGGCATCCAGATAGGAAACAGATTCTTCAAATGCTGGTTTCCAGAAGGACATGGCAGGCTTTCTCTTCTGGATGCACTGAAATATTCCTGTGATGTTTATTTCTACGATCTTTCCCTGAAGTTTTCACTGGCTGATATGAAACAGTACACCGAGAGCTGTATGCTTACCCAAAAAACCGGTATCGACCTGATGGGGGAACGAAAGGGGTTTTTCCCAACCCGGGAATGGTATATAGAAAATTATGGAAATTATGTAGGTATAATCGGCCCCAAGGTAAATATTTCTATTGGTCAGGGGGAATTGTTAACCACGCCACTTCAGATCTGCGCTTATTATAATGCGTTGGGTAATAACGGATTATGGGTGAAACCGCATCTTCTGCACAAGGAGATTAGAGAGCGGGAAAGCCAGACTTTTGAAGTAAGTGTAGAGCAACTACCGCTCTCAGAGACTAATCTTAAATTAATTCAGGAAGGCTTATACAAAGTTGTGAATGAAAGATACGGTACGGGAACTGCAGCCAGCTTTGGTCATATTAAAGTTTATGGAAAGACAGGTTCAGCAGAAAATCACATGGGAAAAGATACTCATGCCTGGTTTTCCGGATATGCTGTCTGGGAAAGTCCGGAGATCTCATTTACCGTTTTCATGGAAAACGCCGGTCATGGCGGTTCTATCGCCGCACCTCTGGCTGCCCGGATAATAAGTTATTATGATAAAATAAGATAGGGATTCAGAATGATAATCAATGTTAAGAGATTCGACTGGCTACTACTCCTGATCCTGCTGCTTATACTGTTCTCCGGAGTTATCATAATTTACTCTGCTTCCACAACAAAAACCGGTGAAACTTACAGAACCGAAAGTTATTATCTGCGACAGGTGATCTGGATACTTGTATCTCTTGTCCTAGTATTTTTTTTACTGAATATTCCTCACTCATTTATAGACTTCATGATCACCCCGGTATATGTCTTATCCATTTTACTAATCATAGTAGTTTTGTTTATGCCTGAGATCAAAGGTTCTCACCGGTGGATAAATTTTGTTGCTTTTAACTTCCAGCCTTCGGAACTGGCAAAACTTGCCACTATTCTTCTGTTGGCCAAACTGCTGTCAAAACCTCATATAACTGACAGCCAGATCTTGATAAGAACATTTCCTGTAATTCTACTGCCTTTCGGCTTGATCATGCTAGAGCCTGATCTGGGAACATCTTTAACTTTCTTAGTGATCTGTTTTGCGGTTTTATTTTATTCAAATCTGCAGTTTTTTTATATCCTGCTTATCATCAGTCCGATCTTAAGCATTATTACTTCCATAAGTCCCTATTTTTTCGGAATTTATCTACTGTTTTTAATTTTCGTACTCTTTAAATCCCGATTATCACCGGTTGTAATTGGTTTTACAGCGGTATTAAACAGTTTCATTTTTTTCGTTACTCCTGTTTTATGGAACCATCTAAAGAATTACCAGCAGAACAGAATACTTACATTTCTGGATCCTTTGCGGGATCCTTTCGGGGCCGGCTATCAGATAATCCAGGCAAAAATCGCAGTCGGTTCAGGAGGTTTCCTGGGTAAGGGATTCCTGGAAGGGACTCAGAAAAATCTTAATTTCCTTCCTGAACATCATACGGATTTTGTCTTTTCGGTGATCGGCGAAGAATTTGGATTTTTAGGTTGCATGTTTATTTTATTATTGTTTTTTTTGTTTATATACCGATTGGCAATAAGTGTCATGAAATTAAAAGATAGAGAAAAAAAAATTTCTACAATAGGTATATTATCTTATCTCTCATTTCAGATCTTTGTCAATGTCGGGATGAATCTAGGTGTAGTTCCCACCACGGGAATTCCCCTACCATTCATTAGTTACGGTGGGTCTAATCTGATTATAAATGTTTTAGCTATTGGGCTGGTAATGAAGTTTTTAAATGAAAGGAGTACGTTTTGAAAGTTATTTCAACTTTTATTATAGCTTTTTCTTTATTCCTGAACGGCTGCAGCACTATTCCCAAAATCGACAAAAGTGATCTCGGAAACTCAGATAATCTGCTATTAAATTCCAGTTATGAACTGGGTCAATTTGACCGCAATCTAATGCCTTTGGGTTGGTATACGGTAATAGAAGAACCGGGAATAGTCTTCTGGGATGAGTTTAATGCCAGATCGGGCGAGAAATGCTTGAAAATTAAATCAAGCGATGACACGGTGGAAATAATCTCCGAATCATTTCCCATCAGCCCTAAAAACATATATTACATAAATTGCTTTGCCAGATCATTGAAATCTAAACATGCTGCTATAGAATTTGCTTTCATAGCATTTGACAAAAAAGGGAAAAAAGTAAATAGTTTTAACGATCTGTTTTATCCGGAAGACAGTTGGACGGAATTTGGTTTCAGAACTGGATTTTTAAGTGATAAAGCCAGATTTGCCAGAGTGATCATAATACTACCGGAAAAGGCCGGAACAGATTTCTGGCTGGATGATATTGAATGTTTTGTAGCACATAAATTTGCAAAATAACTTGGAGGATTAATGAAGAAAGAGCTTTATCATTATGATCGAAAAAAATTCTGCGTACCCGTTACTAAAGCTGAGCCATTGAATTCGATCCAGTTCATTATTGATGATTTCATAAAGAAAGAGATCACTTTCTGTATTGATGGCGAGGGAGAATCCTGGGAAATCTGGAGGCTGGTGGAAGACAACGACAGCGATAAGATCAAGAAAAACGGTTCACCCGAAAAGCCCAAATATCTTTATGTGGAGGGAGAGCATATAACAGAATATGAAATAGTCTCCTGATCATTTTTTAGATATTTAAAAAGGCCTGTATTAAACAGGCCTTTACGGTTAATATCCAAAATTGTGTTTATTTTCCTCTATCCACTTCTCGGCTGAAAAAGCCGCAGTAGCACCATCGGAAGCAGCGGTAACAACCTGACGCAAAGTTTTATGAACAATATCTCCAGCAGCATAAAAACCTGGAATATTGGTGTGCATGTTTTCGTCAGTCAGGATAAAACCGCCTTCATCACAATTTACTCTGGATTCTATTAATTCATTATTCGGTATTATGCCAACATATACAAATACACCATCTACTGCCAGCTCTGTAGTTTTATCTGTTTTTCTATTATATATAAAGATTTTCTCAACAACATTTCCGCCGTCGATAGCCTGGATAACTGAATCCCAGATAATTTCGATTTTTTTGTTTTCAAAAGCCCTGTCCTGAACTATCTTCACTGCTCTTAATTCATCTCTACGATGGATAATGTAAACCTTCTTGGCGAACTTTGTAAGGAAGATAGCTTCTTCTACAGCAGAATCCCCGCCGCCTACGACCGCAACAACTTTATCGCGATAAAAAGCACCGTCACAAGTTGCACAATAGGAAACACCTCTGCCGGTGAATTTATCTTCTCCCGGAACGGCCAGTTTTCTGGGATGAGCGCCGGTTGCAAATACAATTGATTTTGCCCGGTAGTTGCCCTTATTGGTCTCGATGATCTTACAGATACCTTCCATTGCGATAGCTTTCACACTTTCTTCAATAATTTCCGCTCCAAATTTTTCAGCGTGTTTCTTAAAAAGATCAGCGATCTCAAATCCGCTTATTGATTCAGTTATGCCCGGATAATTTTCAACTTCATCAGTTACTGTGATCTGTCCTCCCACCAGGGCTTTTTCAAAAACTATAGTCGATAATCCACCTCTGGCAGCATATACAGCAGCACTTAAACCTCCCGGTCCAGCTCCAATAATTGCGATATCATATTTTTTCATCTCAGTCATCCATCCTCCTGAATTTTTATATTATAGATTAAGTAAAAAGTTTTAACCGCCAAAAATTATTTAATATTAATAAATATTCTTAATTCGAAAACAATCTTATTCTTCAGTAAGATGGAATCCATAGGGCAGCAACGCATCAACTGTTGTACCGATAATTTTATCCCCTGATACTATTGTTACTTTCATTTTTCCGCTGAATTCCTTAAGTACCTGGCGACAGGCACCGCAGGGTGAGAAGAGAATTTTCGAATCCACATAAACAGCTATTTCAACAAAGTCTTTTTCGCCTTCTGAAACAGCTTTGAACACTGCCGTTCTTTCGGCACAATTTGTGAGGCCATAGGATGAATTTTCCACATTGCATCCCGTAAATATTTTCCCTGATTCAGTTCTGAGAGCTGCTCCCACTTTAAATCCTGAATAGGGAACATAGGCATTTTCAGATACCTCTTTCGCTTTCTGTATTAATTCCTGATCCATGCTATCTCCTAGTTAAAATAGATAAATTTATCCCTGTATTTTTTCACACCAGTGTCAATTATAATTATATATAAGCCTGAAGCTGCTGGTTTGCCCCACTCGTCTTTTCCATTCCAGAAAAGTTCGATCCTGCCATCTCCAAGGCCCTGATATTTTTCCTGTCTTATCAGTTTTCCTTTAATATCATAAATTTTCATTTTTAAGGGATACTCACCTCTACTGTAAGCTGAGAATCTGGGTAGCCCGGCTGCAGAACTGGGATTAGGATAGATCTGCAGAACATCATTGTGCGGGGGATCGGGTTTTTCTCTTTGTTGACCGACAAAGAAGCTATCAAAAAATACACCAATATCCTGCATGAGAGAATATTCGTTAAAGCCGTCAAAAATTTCAGGAACTGTGAACTGGAGTGCAATAGAGAATTGTGTCCCGGGGTCTGGTGTATTCAGCAAAATATCATCCAGGGAAAGCTGATATTCAGCCCAGTCACTTTCAATATATATTTGCGGTGTCCTTTCTGTTTCCAGCAATGCTCCGCCAGCCCCCAGGAATAAAAGAGTGTCTACAGTATTTTCTGTTTCAAGCAGCACATAAACCCCATCATTCCCATACATAGGCATTTTATACTTATACTGGAAGAGGACCTCAAGACCGGGAAGATAATTCAGCAAGGGAGATTCCGCCCGATAGCAGCCGACATATTCCGGACGGCAGGATAAAGAATACTGCTCGCTAAAATATGTGGTATTTACAAGCTGCCATTCCGGATCAAGTTCCCACATCTCAACATTATCGAATTCATCTGTGAAACCAATTTGTCCGGTGGTAAAGAAAAGCGAATTTTCAAATACATATAACTGTTCCTGCCAGTAAGTACGACAAATAACCTGAAATTCTGCCAGCAGGCTGGATGGTGCTGATCCATCAACATTAATAAAATTATTGAGCAACAGTCCATCTCCTGGCATTAAGTAACTATCTATATGGAAAGAATTGTTTTCAAATTCCAGATAGGATGACGCTGATAAATATTCAATATCAAATCCGAATATATCATCTGTTCCAGTATTAATCAATTCCAGTCCCAGGGGGATCTGTGATCCGGGCAATAAAGTTTCAGCATCAAGGTAAAATTGCTGTATCTGCAGATCAGGAGCGGCCACGGTGAAAGAGAGTTTTCTTTCAGAAAGAAGATAATTACCAGTAGCAGAAAAGATATTTATATTCAGGAAGATCTCTTTCCCATCCCGCATTTGATAGCTATCTGCAATTGAATTCAAACCTATAATGATGTCATCCAGGTCAACAGATGATCCAGCCGGTGCAAGCTGCGTATCCATGTTACAGTCCAGAGTTATCTCACCAGGATTGTAATCGCAGACTAACCGGAACCACTGTTCCTGATCCGTGAAATTGATAAATTCGGTTCCCAGCGAAAATGTTTCGCCCTGGATGAAATTCAGGTCTTCCGGCAATTGGGTAAAATCAAGCAGGAAATTATCTGTTCCGGCAGGAAGTTCAATAAACTGTGTTTTATAACCAGACTTGAACAGGGTCAGTTCACTCTCTCCGATTTCAACCGGAATTACAGCTTCACCGGTCATATCTGTAACTACAGAAACCACGCTTCCCGATATATTCACATTCTCCAAAGGTCCATAAGCGTCTGAAACAACAATATGATATTCGCTACCCTCAAGTACAAGGGAGTAATTCATTTCCTCCGGATTCGAAATATTGAGATTTAAATAAGAATCTCCCAAGGCGTTCAATTCATAGGCCACCCATTTATAAACTGAAGTCCCACCAAAATATGGTATGAACTCCAGTTTTTGCAGGGCATTTGTCTCAGCCAGCCTGGTATTTCCGGTAAATAATTCAAGGAAGAATGCTTTCTGGAAGAATTCTGAAAACCCAAATCCGGAAGCTGCTGGAGCCCCCCAACCATAGCGGGAATTCCCGACATAACCCAGGAATCCACGATCGATCTGTGAAACCAGGTTTTCCCCGATCGAATTATAATCTATTGCCGCAGACCAACAGCCGATGGAATAGAACAGCCCGCCCCACTCATTATGCAGGGAATCAATGTCATCCAGCCTGATCCTGCCATTCTCCAGCGACATGGACTGCCGTCCGGCATGGCCAGTATGTTGAACTATATTCTGTCCATCGTTCATCAGTTCATAAGCCGCCTCCTGAGTATTTTCATCACTCCACAGGAATTGGATATAATAATCATCCGGGAAATACATGTCGTAGATATACTGCTGACAAATCTCACTGTCGGAACCTGGCCAGAGGGCCATGGAAAATCCGGCAGCTTTATTGTAATCTGCTATTTCTCCAGATTCGTAGCTTATCAGCCGGCTTATGTAATCTTCTATTTCTTCAATGGAATTTACCGGTATTCTGCTGACAAATACTTCCGGAAAATAGTCTACTTCATCTGTTTCTTCTCCAAAAATATCATTATTGTCAGCATCCCAGCTTCCCTGCAGGCAGGAATAGTACATATCGCTGGGGATGTCATTTTCATCATCGTAGGCTCCGAACTGGCAATCAAAGGCAAATACTTTTCTGTCAGGGATATAATCTACATCAGCCCCCAGTGTAACGAATGAGATCTGTTCCGTTTGATAATAGTAGATGATACAATTTCTGATCTTTTCCTGCAGATCCCTTCCAGCATATTGAGTTTCAATTTCAGCAGTTGTGATCCAGAAAACATTAACTCCCTGAGAGCTACGCCAACTTAGAAGTTCCTGATAAGCAGACAGGAATTCTTCAGTTGTAATAAGCAGGTAGGAATCAACTTCCCCACCTTCTGTCGGTATACTCCAACCCCAGCTCAGATAATGTCAAATTAGAGCTTTTGCTGGCTGGCAACTGGTTTTGCATCTCCGACGGCTCAAATTCAATTTCCAACCGGAATGAGGCAGGGATCTCCAGGATCTGGTCCCTGGGAAAATATTCTGAAGTATAAATGGCAGCATAGCCTACACTCTTGTCTCCACAGAAGCCATGGCCGTAATTATACAAAAAAGCCTGAGGATAACTTGTGCTGTTATAAATTTGTTCGTCAGCCTCCGAAAATGTTCTCTGGTCTAATGACAGCAGGGGGACAGCAGCCTGTTGGGGAAATATTCTTTTCTCGAGTTCTATTCTGCTTACACCCTGAGGAATTATGGTTATCTCCGCAATTTCACTATCTAAAGGAATTTCAAAGAAAACTGTTTTTAAGGGAATTTCCGGAGCACCCGGGTAAGCTGTATAATTTGTACCTGTATTGGATCTGATCCTGGTGAAATTATCTGAATCTTCAATCTTGATCTGATCATTGGGAACTTCTACTATTAAGGCAGATAGAGTAATACAGAATATCGAAAACATATAAAAAAATAATGCCTTTTTCAATTACATCCTCCTATAGGGAAAATATAAGAGATGCAATATTTATGCCCAATTAAATGAAAAAATAATTTAGAGCAGTTCACCTGCAAAGGATTCACCGTTTCTTACAAAAATCGTAGTTTTCAAACCCTGCGACAATTCATCCAGGCGTTCCGCATATTCTTTTTCTTCTCCAGGTTGAGGAATATTGAGTCCCATGAAAACAATATCGCTATACCTGCTGTTCTGCAGGATTATCTGATTCACTGACTGCCCTTTGGGTTTAACAATGACCTCTGTTTCGGCCTTAATTCGTACTTCTTTGATCATATCACGGATAAGCCCCTGGACAAATTCTTTGTCTTGTTCCTCAATAATTACTGTATAGATAACTATCCTCGCTAATTTACACATGCTGTTCAGACTCAGAAGATATGCCAGCAACAGCATCAAGTCGCCATTGCTGTGTTTTCCACGCCACCAGATATCAATCTTTTGTCTTTCCTTATATAAAGGAAAATCACCAATTCTGATAAGTATGGAACTTTTTCTGATATCATTTACGGCCCGGATGATCTTAAGCAGGGAGATCATTCTTTTTTTCTTCTTGGACCAGCCAAAAACAACTGTATTAGAATTTAATCCCGCTATTCCGCTTGCCTGAGTAATATTGATAACACCGCGTTCAAAATCCTGTACCACATAGGCTTCACTGAAAGCGATCAGGCCGGATTCGGTCAACACCTTGTCCATGAGGGCCTTTTCTGCATCAATCTTAGGCAGAGACTCCTTCTGATTGCCGATTATCACTTTGCAGACTGTCATGATCCCGCGATTTTGATTCAGCAGGCTGGCTAGATGAACGAGGGGCAGTCTTTTTTCAACGTCACCTGAAAAGGTCAGGATGTGTGGTCTCCAATTACGGGGATCACTTTGATGTTTTTTCAGTTTGAAAAGGGCAAACCGGGCCAGCGTTCCCCAGAAACCTGCCCTTACGTCACCCCATTCCTTTTCCATAGAACGCTTCCTTAAAATTATGAAAAGAATTGTCTCCAGGGCAATCCCGAGAATACATGCTAAAGGACTGATAAGGAACATAACACTAAGGGCACCGAAAGCACCCAGCAAAGAGATATACCAGGGAACGATTATTTTGGGTCGGAAAGATGTGTCTGCCGTTAGGTTTTCCAGGGCCGCGCTTAAATTTATAAGGACATAGAGTGTAAGGAAAAGTATAGTAACGAACTGAGCTACCGTATTCAGGCCTCCCAAGGTAACAGCACATAGTGCGATAGCTCCACTGATCCAGGTGGAAACGGTAGGTTGACCTGTTTTGGAGAGTTTTGCCAGGAAGCGGGGTGCCAGTTTATCTTGAGCCAGCGATTGCAGAACCCGAGGACCACCCAGCACGCTTCCAAAGGCTGAGGAAAGAATAGCACCGAAGATCCCGGGTATTACCAGCCAGGCACCCAGTATTGCGATCTTAGTCCATGTTTCTACACCCAATGATGCCAGTTGAGAAGGGCTGACTTTAGATGTCATCGATAATAATACTGGTACCGAAAGGTAGATCGCAGCACCGGTTGCAACAGCCAATAAAGTTCCTTTGGGAATAGATTTTCGCGGTTCTTTCAGATCACCACTCATGCCTATCCCCGCGGTAAACCCTGTAACAGCGGGAAAGAAAACAGCAAATATATACCAGAACCCTTCCGGTGCAGTTCTATACGTCGGTGTCATTTCAGGCTTTGTAAATCCACCTGACAAAACTCCTATCAAAAGGGCAATAATTGATATACCAACCGCTAACATTATTGGTATTTGTAATTTTAAAGCCACTCCAGCACTTTTCCCTGAAATGATGGTTATAATTGTAATCACAATGGCAGCAATAATTTGAATATGATGAGTAGGGATTTCCCCCGATGATGCCGGCCAGAACATGGCTATGGCTTCCGCCAGACCAAAACTGTAAAATGTTATGCTTAATGTCCTGCACAAGTAGAGAGGAATACCTATAGCACCGCCCAATTCCAATCCCAGACTACGAGAGATCATGTAGTATTCTCCGCCTACACCAACATGCATATTGGTGGCGATGGCAGAAGCACTAAGAGCAGTTATGAAAGTTATTGAGCTGGCCAACAGGACAACCAGCAGGGTCAATCCAAGTCCCAGATTTCCTACAACCCAGCCAAAACGCAGGTACATGACCAATCCAAGGATCGTTAAAACACTGGGGGTATAAACACCCAGGAAAGTACCGAATTTTTCTGATGTAGTATTTAGCGATTTTTCCATTGATCTCTTCTGCTTTTACTAACGGTAATCACCGGTAATTGTCATATGATGTTGATCTTCCTTTTTTATCTTTTTATGTTAAATAATCCCAAATTTTATCGTATAAATTTACTATCCAATATCTGTACCATTCTCAATAATTGGATTTGCTTTTGTCACCTTAAAAATCCTCTCCAAGAAAATCGTCAGCTTTTCTTTATACTGTAATGTTATTGAAAATAGACTTATATCAAGTTTGCTAGTTGGATTATTTACTTTGTTTAATGCAATCATAAGATCTGTTAATTGAAATAATCTGTTGGTAAAATGCTGTAATTTCTATGTAATTAAATTACTTAAGTAATGATATTTAAAAATAGACTGTTAACCCAACACCTGTTTTCCTGCCATAAAAATATGGCACAGCAATTCCATAAATCTTATGATCCTTAACTTTAAATACTTTTTTCTCAACAAAGGGATTTATCCAATAAGCAATCTTCGCACTTAACATTCCAATACCGGCACCAGCTACTACATCTGTAAACCAATGTCTGTTGTTGTACATCCTGAAAAAGCCTGTGCCGGCTGCCACCAGATAACCTGTTATCCCGTACCAAACTGAAACATGCTTAGTTTCCTGATATAAAAACTCTGCTCCCATAAAAGCAGTAGCAGTGTGACCTGAGGGAAAGGAGTTATTTGATGAACCGTCCGGCCTTTCTACTGATAAGGTCTCTTTTAACCCCAATACGGTTGTTCCCATCAACAGATAAGAAGTTCCTAACATAATAGTCCGATCTCTGAAATTGTGTTTGCCCTTAATTCCAAAAGCATTCAATGCGTATACAGACGTGAAGGCGGCATATTGCGAGAAATCATCGATTGTAAGCTTTTCATCTATATGTTCCCTGATCTCCTCTTTGATCTCAGAATTAAACAACTTCAACCCATCATTTTCTACCCCGATAATTCCGTAACCGATTAAAAATACAGGAATAATAAGGTCTTTGTATCTGAATTTAAAATATTCATTTTGGTCAGAATTATTATTTTGTTGTACTTCCGGATCTGTTTGTTGCCCAAAAGCAAAACCTGATAAAAATATTAATAAAAGGATTAAACATATCATCTTATTCATAATATTTATTTTTAAAATAACACTTTCGTTATATGCAAGTTTTTTGTGGTTTAATTTAAAAGAATCTTAGTCTTTAAGAATGAAATGTAAAGCAAGACTATCTTTTGATTCGAATTAGACACTAGGGAAACAACCGTAAATACATTATTCTATCTCAACACTATTTTTTCTAATCTGTTCAAAAGCAGTGATCATGAATCTGTCTCTGTTCATCATAAAATCATCCACGGTTTCATTTACTAAAACATCAGGCATAATGGGTGCTGATTTATCCATGTTTTCCACTGCTGCTGCATAGGTTGAACGTCCAATCGTTATGATCATCTGAGTATTTTGCAGGCGGAACTCTGTATCTTTACCAGCATTGCATTTGTAGGTGCTGCCACTGGGTGTGCCAATGAACTTCCCTAAATTATGATATTTTAATAACGCACAGAAATGACCATTGGTCGAGCCGCAACTGCCGTCTATCAAAGTATAAAGGTTTCCGGTAAAATGATCTTCAGGCAGGGGAAGTGGCTTTGCAAATTCTTCATATTTTCCGTATGGCTCAGCGAAATAGCGGACCGGTTCCTTCTGCAGGTAGGAAAGCAGGATGGTTGAACAGAAGGGATCGCCGCCACCGTTTCCTCGAAGATCCAGAATAAGATTATTGATACCTTGCTGTTTGATCTGCTGGAAACAGGAATCCATAAAACTGCGGAAATAATCGACTCTGGCATAATAACTAAATGTAGAAACCGTCATGATAGCAGCATCTTTTTCAGGCATGATCTCAAGTTGCAGGGGTGGACTGGAGAAGTGGGAGAAAACAACTTTTTGCACAGCATCATGGCTACAGGGTGTAAGGATCTTTTCCTGAGATTTTTCTACTTCCGGAGGAAGGTATTTGAGCTTATACTGATCAGGAAGTCCGTAAATTGCAGCAAGGCGGAGTGAAAAACGCTGCATCAATTTGGCATCTACAAAATATGGATTTAAAGCATCGGCGGAAATTGTACTGCGGATATCGGACATGACATCCTCAATCCTTCTGCCATTGATCTCCAGAATAATGCTGCCACGGGGAACTTCCTGCCAGGGAAGATAACTGCCGGAAACTACAAGTTTATCTTCGATCAGCATCACAATTAAGGGAAACATCATATCCGGTTTTGAGACATAGAATCTGCCGGGCATCCAGGAAGCTGTGTGCATACAGCCAATTTTTGCTGTGATTGGTGCCAGCAGCTGAAAGAATTCGTTTCTTAGCATGGGATGATCGAGCAGGTCATAATGAGCATCGAAAAGGCTGTCCAGTTCTGTTTTGGAAGTATACTCATAGGTGCAACAATGTTCATTTTCCAGGATATCGCGGAATTGAAGGAAGTCGTTCTGCAATTCTTCTGGAGTGAATATGGCCTGGGAATGAAGCAGAAAATTGCAGAAAAAAAGGAATAAAATTATTTTTATTTTCATGGTTAACTCCGATGAGTAAATATCGGGAATGCGTGGGAAATTGTTAATATATTTTTAAAAAAAAATGAAATCAGATATGTATTGTTATTGCTTATACCATCGTGGACTATTTTATTAATCCATATGAAAACCATGATCTTGTGGTAAACCCAATCTATCTATATAGGCATTCCAGCGGGGATCGCCCCACAAATTCTCCATTTCCGGATAGTTAAGCACTTCTAATATGGATCCATCCCTGTAATCGTAAGCTAGATTCATCCACCTGAATGCTTCGTCTCTGTCTCCTCTAAAGGCATAAACAGAAGCAATATTTGACCACGCAATATTCTCCCAATCAGCAATAAACTTTTTTAATAAAGCATTCGCCTCTTTGGTATCGCCCCTGGCATATACCACTATACTCATAGTATATAATTTCCAAAAAGGATCTGGTTCTTTTTCTACGACCTCAAGTGCTTTATCCAATTTACCCTTACCCAAATAGATTAAAGATATTGAACTATTTATTATTCCAGCATTGGGATAGTGCAATAAGAAGATATTCAAATATTTTTCGGCGTTTTCATAATCTTTCAGCCAGTAATAGGTTAATCCCAACCCGTAATATTGGAAATAATTTAAAGGATCATTTTGGATAATCTTCAACCCTAAAGACAGGCTTTCTTTCTGGTGACCCAGAAAAGTAGCATTACTGGCAGCATCTCCCAATACATCAGTATTTTCAGGCTGCAGAGACAAGGCTTTCTTCATATTTTCATTGGCCTCTGTGAAATTCCAGTTTCTTTGTTGATAAGTTGATAGCCAGGCATAACCTTCTGCATAATCGGGATCTAAGATAACAGCTTTTTTAGCAGCATCTATAGCCATAGCAATGTTTTCCTCTGTGGCAGGAATAGTAAGGAAGTTATTCATCTCACTGGAAAGAATACGACTCAATAAAGTCCATGCCGGTGCATAGCTGCTGTCTAAGGCAATAGATTCCCGTATTAATTTCTGAGCGTTGGTGTTACCCAGTGCTGTGCTCTGTCTCCAGACTTGTCTTGCCTGAAGATAAAGATTGTAGGCTTCGGGACTCACTGTTTTAGCTTTAATGGCTTCACCTAACAATGCTATTCTTAAATGCTTAGTTACAGCGGCAGCAATCTCATCCTGTATTTTAAAAATAGATTCCATAGAGCGATCGAAGGTTTCAGACCATAATTGAGCGCCATCAGCCACATTAATAAGTTTTGTAGTAATCCTGAAAGTTGATCCTGATTTACGCACACTTCCTTCCAAAATGTGATTTACGTGCAGTTCTTCTCCAATTTTCTGAATGTTTTCTTCCTTCCCTTTATAAGAAAAAGATGAGGTACGGCTTATTACTTTCAAATCTGGTATTTTGGCCAACAGGTTTAATATCTCTTCACTTATACCGTCAGAGAAATATTCTTGGTCTTTATCGGGACTCATGTCGGCAAAGGCCAGAACCGCAATTGATTTGTCATTGCTGATCTTTTCCGTTTTTGTGCCGGTAAAATTAAAGATACGGTCACCCGCTAAAAGTAATACGGCTAAACTTAAACCAGCAATGATAATACCATTCATCTTTTTTCCGGTAGATCTTGCTATAGAAGTTTCGGGGGCTACATCGTCGGTTTTCTTAAATCCAGACGGTGTCCATTCAAACACATAGGCAAACACAATCCAGACTGGAAACGCAGTAATAAGTACGATCAAAGTTGTACGTATTGAACCTTGACCCCAGCCAATAACAGGATATATTATATCCGCAGCTTGTAAGAGCACCCATGAAAAGACAATATAAGATAGCGCTTCTTTTAAAACATTTCGCTTTTTGAGTTCGGTAATAAAATTTTTAAAATTCATGAGATAATTTGAATAACTACTGTTCTTTTGCTGTATTTGCATATTGTTGCAGGATCAAGCAAGAACGCATATTTTTCAGAATTGTTCTGATCCATGCTTCTAAATTTGATGTAATCATAATCCAAATCAGGATTATGCAAATCCGTCTGTGACTCATTAAGTAAATTATTCATTATTACCAGCTTCTTTAAAAAAAATTAATCCTGTTTTTCATTAATACAATGTCGATTAAACTAGAAATTGGCAAGATTGTGGTCAACCAGAAAATTAGTACAGAACAGAAGTGAAAATATTGATTTGGGATATGTTTTACGATTTCTAAGAGGATCTGACAATTCTGATCTTGAAAATCAACAAAATCGACATTCCTTTAAAAAAGACGAAAATAAGATAATTTAAATTTTATTCCCAGCCGAATTCGCTATAATAGCGATTATTTTTTATGTTTTTGAGAGCTTCTTTTATATAGGGAATGGTGTTTCCTGGAAGATCATCCAAATCAAACCAAGCGAGATCATCACATTTTTCCGGCTCATTATTTTCGATCTCTCCCTGCCATTTTTCAGCCAGGAAGAAGACATCTATTCTTTCATTATATTCATTTTTTTGTGAATCCCGATGCATAAAATGAACTACTTTCAGATCTTCAGGTTTCAAGAGGATCCCGGCCTCTTCTTCTGCTTCTCTGATTATGCATTGTGTAAATGTCTCTCCCGGATCTACATGTCCGGCAACCATGGAGTATTTTCCATCTTCGTATCCGGTATTAAACCTTCTTAACAGAAGTACCCGGTTATTTTTTATTAAAACCAGGTAGGCTGCAGGAATATTGTGATGTATTTCTTTCATTTTTTATCCTTTAAAACTAAACTGGTCGTTTGAGACTATACACAACGTGACGCATGGTTTCATTATTCTTTGAAACAACTTTTTCGTACTCAACCGTTTTTATCATTCCCAACTTTTGCGCAATTTTTATGGATGGAAGGTTTTTGATGTAAGTGTGAATAAATATCTCATCCAGATCAAGATCGTTAAAACCGAATTGAAGAGAGGCACGGGCAGCTTCAGTTCCATAGCCTTTATTCCAGAAGGTTCTGTAGATTTGATAACCAATTTCCGGCACAACTTTTCCATTGATATTCTGATCCGAGATACCGCATTGACCGATGAAGATATTGTTTTCCTTTAAAATAACAGCCCAGAGTCCGTAACCTTTTTCCTGATAACTTTTAATGCTTCTTTCAATCCAATCTTTAGTCTCCTGTTTTGTATAAGGTCTGGGATAATACTGCATGGTGACAGGATCTGAAAGAATTACATGAAGATCATCGGCATCTTCCTGTTGAAGCTGCCGTAAGATAAGCCGTTCTGTTTCGATAACTAATTGAGATAATGCTGATTTATTAATCCGATTTTCCACTTATTCCCTTTGAAAGCAGAAGCCTGGAAAACAGCTTAGACGCTTTCCAGATTTAAACTACACATCCAATTGATTCGGGATAGTTTTGGTGAACCATTCGCAAGGTCTTACGGTGTTCATAAATTGTGAAAGTTACCATCTACCCTAACGCTACATCTAAGAACATCATCGTGGCAAAACCAAGCATTGCTCCGATCGTTGACAGATCAGTCTCATTCCCGGTTTGTGATTCGGGGATCAGTTCTTCAACTACCACAAAGATCATGGCACCTGCTGCAAACGAAAGAGCATAGGGAAGCAGGGGAGTAATGGTTAAAACCAGATATGCTCCTAATACACCGGCAATAGGTTCCACCACACCAGAAAGTTGCCCATAATTAAATGCTTTAAATCTGGAAAAGCCTTCTCTGCGAAGAGGTATTGATACTGCTGCTCCTTCGGGAAAGTTTTGCAGACCGATACCAATTGCCAGTGCTATAGCTCCTGTCAGCGACCCGACATTAGGATTATTTGCCAAAACACCAAAGGCAACCCCTACGGCTAAACCTTCCGGTATGTTATGTAAAGTTATGGCCAGTACAAGCAATACGCTGCGCTGCCAGGATGTTTTGATGCCCTCTGCTTTGTCTATCGATAATCCCATGTGGAGATGAGGAAGAAGTTTATCAACTAATAGTAAAAAAGCACCGCCTGCTAAAAATCCTACAACTGCAGGAAGCCATTTGATAGTACCACTTGCTTCAGACATTTCAATAGCAGGTTTAAGCAAAGACCAGAAAGAGGCAGCAATCATAACCCCGGCTGCGAATCCTAGCATAGAGTTTAAGATCTTTTTATTGATCGATTTAAAAAAGAAAACCATGGACGCTCCTGCCGCAGTAAGAAACCAGGTAAAGATCGTTGCTCCCAAGGCTAACAGAATTGGATTATAGCTCAGTAAATTTTCTAAATTCATACTTCTCCTCGCATTAATATTTTCCCCATAAACTAACCACTTTTATGGAATCTTCAATTTATTTTTGAAGTTAGGAATGATAAAGAATATGGTCAATTATATTTTTTTAACGGTGGGGCGAGCCATTATAAACCCTTCGAAGGATTTTGTAAATGGTTCCCGGGAGACCAAAGTATCAATCTTGAAAAACCCGGGAACCAGAATTAAACAAATAACAACAATATATAATTTTTACGACTTTTTAGTGCCTTAGTGGCTATCCCTCAATTCTCCTTGATCCAGTTAACAAGACCCTTTTTTTCAAAGATGGCCATCAGTTCTTTGGGAAGTGGAGCAAATTTATACTCTTTCCCGTTGATTTTTACATAACCATTTTCCAAACTTACATCAACTTCATCTCCCTGATTGTAGGCATCTACAACTTCCGGAAGGACTATGATAGGGAGTCCCTGGTTTACGGAAGAGCGATAGAAAATTCGATTCACAGATTTCACGATGACAGCTTTCACGCCGGCATGAGCCAGGCCAACAGCAGGATGCTCACGGGAACTTCCACAACCGAAATTCTCGCCTGCAATAAGCACGTCACCTGCTTCAACTTTCTTGGTGAAACTCGCATCGAAATCCACGAAAAGATAAGGCATGATAGCGGCAGGATCTGAGCTAAGCACCTGATAGGTAAGGTTGCCGGCGAACATCTGATCTGTATTGAGGTTATCAACATCTGAGTAATTCCACACACCTTTAGCGCGACGGTTATCGGATGGATCGATATCCACTGTGGTGCTTTGAGCTTTGGGATAGGGATAGACGTCGTTGTGTTTTTCACCACGCGGATCGGTTATTTCACCTTTGATGGCACTGTAGGCAACGCAGGCAGGAGAAGCCAGATAAATCTGAGCTTCTTTGTTTCCCATGCGGCCTTTAAAATTACGATTAGCTGTGGAAATTACGGTGTAACCGTCCGCAGGGATACCCTGACCGGTCCCCAGGCAGGGGCCGCAGGAAACAGCCAGCACGCTGGCGCCTGCGTTGAGGAATGTCTTGATGTAACCCTTTTCCAAAGCTTCCAGATAGATCTCTTTACTGGCTGGGATCACCAGCAATTGAAATCCATTGGCGACTTTCTGTCCTTCAAGGATTTCAGCGGCGACTCTCAGGTCTTCCAGTCTGCCGTTAGTGCAGGTTCCTATCAATCCCTGATGAAGTTTAGTGCCCTGTACTTCTGAAACAGCTTTTACGTTATCTACATGATGAGGAGCAGCGACCAGCGGAAAGATCTTATCTAATTCAAGCGTTATTTCTTTTTGATAAACAGCATTTTCATCTGCCCAGACACCATTCTCGATCTTTGTTCCAAGGAAATTTTCAAGAACTTCATCAGGCGGGAAAACAGCATTCTTAGCTCCCATTTCGGAAGCCAGATTGGCCAGGGTCATTCTCTGAGGCATGGTAAGGGTTTTCACGCCATCCCCGTGGTATTCAATGCTCATGTAATTAGCTCCGGCAGAGCCTATCATACCGATGATCCAGAGTGAGATATCTTTGGCATATACTCCGGGCTGCAGTTTTCCTGTTAATGTAACTTTCATGGTTTCAGGCACCCTGAACCAGGTTTCACCTCGTTTCCAGAGTCCGGCTGATTCCGTCCTGTCAATTCCAGCAGAAAGCGCATTGAAAGCTCCAGCTGTACAAGTATGGCTATCCGATCCAACAATTATCATTCCCGGTCTGGCATGATAACTCATTACCTGATGGCAGATACCATCACCCACATCGTGAAATTTCTTAATCCCCTGATCATTTACCAGATCCCTGATGGTTTGATACTGATTTGCCAGTTTAGCATTGGTTGGAGGTGCATTATGATCCAGAACCACCAGCAGTTGATCGGGATCTGCAACTTTTTCTCCTCCCATTTTATTGAATGTGCCTTTGATGCTGGCAGTATTATCGTGTGTAAGTACAATATCTGGTTTGCGAAAAACTATCGCTCCTGTTTCAGCTCCCAGAATCTTTTCTACAAAAGTTCTACCTACCATAATCATTTCCCCTATAACATCCTCGTTTCCAAGCCCCAGCTTGGAAACGAGTTGTTTTTTTTAAAATTTATCCCACTTTCCAAGCTGGGGCTTGGAAACCAGTAATCAGGTAACAAATTTATTTCAACAGTCCATTCTTTTGATAGATTTCCATTTGAACATCAAAGAATTTGTTGATCAGGATAGATTTAGCATTTTTAAGATTTGTGATCTCGCCTGTTTTGAAATTTACTCTGATCTTGTCACGCTGAGCTAGATCAAGTTCGGAAAGGTTGTTATATGTTAAGATCGGGAATCCGGCATTAATAGCATTCCGTTCATAGATCGCGCCAAATGATTCCGCTATGATAGCCTGTACACCCAGAGCAACAAAGCAATCAACTGCCTGTTGACGGCTGCTGCCCGCGCCGAAATTCTTGGCCGTGATAATGATATCTCCGGATTCACATTTTCTGGAAAAATCTTCCCAGCCTTCCAGATTATCGAAAGCGTACTGTCCCATTTCGTTTATATCTGTAATTGTAAGATAACGGTTATGGAAAATCATATCAGTATCGATATCATCCTGTTTTATGATCCAGATCTTGCCTTCAATAATTTCTGGTCTGTGTACCGGACTCCCTTTAGTGACCTCTTCTTTTTTGAATTGGTTACCCGGCACAAATTGAGCTGGTTCAGCAGGAATGTCGTCAGGTGTAGTAATATAACCAGCCACTGCAGAGGCAGCGACTTCTGCGGGTGAGCCCAGAAAAACTTTGCCTTTACCCTGTTTGCCGGCAAAATTCCGGTTACCTGTACTTATGGTGACCTCTCCCGGTCCATTCTGCCCAACCTGACCAGCGGCACAACCGGCACAGCCGGCATTACTTACCAGTGCTCCGGCATCTTTGAATGTCTTGATAATACCTTCTTCCAAAAGTTTTTCCCAAATCTCATTAGTGGCAGGAACTATTTTCAGCACAACTCCGGGAGCAATTTTTCTTCCTTTCAAAATCCGAGCAGTTTCTAACATATCCGAGTAGCGGCCGTTGGTACAGCTTCCGATAAAAGCAGAATCAATCTTGGTCTTTCTGACATCTTCAATGGAAACTGCATCGTCCGGATGCCCCGGTCTAGAGATCATCGGTATGAATTTATCTAAGTCTATATCAATCACTTTTTCATATACTGCATCGGGGTCTGCCAGCACTTTTTCAATCTTTTTTCCGGATCTTTCTTCCGCATATTTTATAATCTCATCATTAGGTGGGAAGAGCACTATGATTGCCCCCATTTCGGTTGCCATGGAAGAAATGGTTATTCTTTCATCCAGGGTGAATTTATTCACTTCCTCACCATAGATCTCAACAGAATAACCCAAAAGCTGATTAGCTCCGAACTTGTTCAGCAGATTCAAAACGATATCTTTGGCATAAATATTGGCGGGTCACTTCCCATTGAGGTTAAGTTTGATCGATTTCGGCACTTTGAACCAGCTTTTACCGTTAGCCCAGGCAGCAGCAATATCTCTATCACCCATTCCCTGACCGAAAGCTCCGATCGCTCCCAGAATATTTGCATGCGAATCAGTAGAAATCACTGTACTTCCAGGATAGGCCAACCCTTTTTCGATCACCAAGTGGGTTCCGATTCCAGCATCGATGTCATAAACTTTTATGCCTTTCTCTCTGGCGTATAATCTGCAGTATTGCTGATTGGCAGCATACTTTTGATCTGATCCGGTCGGATTGCAGTCAAAAGTGAAAAATGTTTTGCTGACATCATCGACTTCGAGCCCATTATTGACGAGATTCTTTACAACGTTGGCACCGCCAAAATCTCTGGCCGCCCTTACATCAATCTCGATATCGATGATCTCACCCGGGACCACAACATCTTTATCGCTGTGATTAGCCAGGATCTTTTCAATTAGTGTTAAAGCCATATTATCTCCTTTACGGGCTTCCAAGCTGGGGCTTGGGAACCAGAAAATTTAAAAAGGATTTGGATTTCAAATACCTCGTTTCCAAGCCCCAGCTTGGAAACGTCAAATACTGGTTAAAGTTCATCTATTTCAAATACTACTTTACCTTCATAATCAAAATAATTTCTTGCACTGGAATATATCCAATCTACTTCATTTTCTACTAAACCTCTGCGAACTGGATTGTAATGAATATATTCTGTTTTCTGATTAAACATTTCGATGTTTTGTAACTGTTTAGGATGATTACCTTCTTCCCAAAACTGATGTTGCGAAGAAGTTTTATGCTCAGGCTTGAATTCCGAAAGCAATTTTAATATCCATTTTCGCTTATCTTTATGCAATAAGCCGATAATCTTCTTAGCCGTAAAACTCTTAAAGCTTTGTATGGTTCTACTTAAATCTCCATTATGTGAAGCTATTAAATGAACGTGGTTATCCATTATTACATAACTGAAGATTTTTAGATCCTGGTTTTTTCTATAGTACTGGAAATTATCAATTATAACATCCATATATAATGAATTTGTAAATACCGGTATCTTTAAAAAAACATTCATCGTGAGAAAATATGGTAAATCATCATTTTCGAATATCCGATATCTACTTTTCATATTTTTTCTTCTTAGATTTCCAAGCAGGGGCTTGGAAACCAGGATATTGAATGGGCTTGGAAACCAGGATATTGATAAAAAATTGGACTCTTGACATGATCATTTGCCTTGAAAACAGGATGTCTTTCCAATACCAATGCTTCTCGTTTCCAAGCAGGGGATTGGAAACGAGGAGGTTAAAATGGGCTTGGAAACGTATTCCTGAATAATATTATTCTCCACAAGTAATCCTTAAAATCAATTATTCCTAATTACAAATTACACTTTAAGTCTTGATTTGAAGGGTAAAAAAGTCATAAAATCAGAGTGGTGCACAAGATAAGCTTCGGTTGTTCTTTTTACCATATCGCCTTCACCTGCATGGGTAGCAATGATGTGACAAACTTCTGCCGGCACACCGAATTCTTCGGCAATTGAAACACCGCTGAATGGATGACGTAAATATTTACCGTAGGTTCCCTGCACTGCTTTTCCATTTTCATCCAGCACATATTCCAACAGTTTACCAACGTCTGCCAGAATAGCGCCAGCGATTAATACGTCCATATTAACTGGAAGTTCACCATGATAAAATTCATTTACTTTTTCACCTGCTGCTTTGGCAATATGAACAACACTGCGCTTATGGTCCATAAAAGTCACTTTTAAGTCGGGACCACAAAGTAACGTGAAAGGAATATTCAAAAGGTCTTCACTGGTTAAAACACTTCTTTTCAAAGCAGCTTCCCAGGTATTTTTTACACTATCTCGCAGTTTATCATCTTTGATCCATTCGATCTCAGGCCATAGTTTTAACATATCCATTTTCTCTCCTGAAGAAATGTTACCAAGCTGGAGCTTGGTAACAAGAGTTATTTAAAGCATCTGTTTCGTACTGGTTTCCAAGCCCCAGCTTGGAAACCTATTTATCTTATAATGCTGCAATAATTGCATCAGTCATTTGGGAGGTTGAAGCAGCACCTTTTTCCAGCACTTCCTGGCAACCGCGCATCTTAAGCATATCGTAAGCACGCACCTTCCCTTCTTCTACAACTTTTGCTATTGCTTTTCTGATCCTGGCTGCTTTCTCGATTTCACCGATATGATCCAGCATCATGCAAGCTGACATGATCATTGCGATAGGGTTTACGATAGAGGGATCCAGATCTTCATATTTTGGAGCGGAACCATGAGTAGGTTCAAAGATAGCAACTTCAGCCCCGATATTGGCACTGCAGGCAAAACCCAGTCCGCCAATAAGCCCGGCAAAACCGTCTGACACTATATCACCGAACATGTTACCGGCAATTATAATGCCGTATTTTTCAGGATCTTTAGTCAGCCACATCATCTGAGCATCGATATTAGTGTAGTTGAACCAGATACCTTCATACTCTTTTTCCAGTTCGCGGCAAATAGCCAGCATCATGCCGCTGGTTTCACGTATCACGTTGGGTTTTTCGCAGAGTGTAACTCTTTTGTAGCCGAATTTTTCAGCATATTCAAAAGCAGCCCGGCAGATCCTTTCAGAATATTTTTTAGTGAAAATCCTGGTGGAAACTGCAACTTCTTCTTTGGGGCTCCAGCCGAAATTCTTGCTGAATTTAGGATGAGTCATCAGAGCATCATAAACCTGGTCAGGAGGATTTGTCCATTCCACGCCACCATAAAGACCTTCCGTGTTCTGACGGAACACAACAACGTTAACTTCCGGTTCTTCAACCGTATCGTTCGGTCCTTTCCTGATGAAATTGAGTGGATTTCCCTTAAAGGAAATACATGGACGCTGACAAATATCAAGTGTGAAATGTTGTCTTAACCCAACAATCGGGCTGTAATAAACATAACCTTTGTCCTGCAGTGAAGGATCGAGTTCTTTCGCTGCTTCACTTTTCGGTTTGGAAGTGATGGCGCCAAAAAGCACGATCTTGTGTTCTTCAATCAGATCAAGAGTTCTCTGCGGCAGAGGATTTCCTTCCTTACACCAGAATTCCCAGCCAATATCAGCATGTACGTAATCTGCCTGGAAACCAACCGCTTCCAACACTCTTATCGCTTCCGGCAATACTGTTTTACCAATACCGTCTCCCGGCATTGAAACAATTGTTCTTTTACCCATTGCTTCTCTCCTTATTTCTTTTATGGATTTAACTTAATCTAACACTTTATAAATTGTATCGATGATGGTACCATCGATCCATTCCACCACTGCTACGGGTTCATCTGAGATCTTGGGTTTCGCTGGGATTCCACAGATCTGATCAACTTCCCGTTTCAAGTCCTTGATATCCCGAATCGGCAGACCGGAATCTTTGGTTGCTTCGATCAGATCTTTCCTAAGCGGATTTATGCATATCCCCCTTTCCGTAACGATCACGTCCACCAATTCACCCGGAGCAACCAGGGTTGTAACTTGATCCCTGATGACTGGTATTCTGTCCCGGAAGGAAGGTACGGCAACTATGGTGCACTTAGAAAGCATGCAGTTTTGGAAACCTCCGATGCCGTGCAGCATTCTGCCATCACTATGGGTGATACAGTTGGCATTGAAGTTAACATCAACTTCTGTACTGCCGAGGACAATAACATCCATCATGCGAGCCATATTGCCTTTTGCATGGTAATCATAAATATCGAATATCCCGATAGGAATATGATTGGGATTGTCTCGAAGAGAGTCGATTGCCTCTAATCCGAATGTTTGACCATCAAAGATATAGTCAGTTAATCCCTCTTCCATCATTTCTACCAGAAATTTTGTGCTGCCGCCAATAACTGCTCTTGCCTTTATTCCCTTCTCTTTCATTATCTCTTTCATGAAAGCTACAAATGCCAGAGATGTTCCTCCTGCTCCAGCCTGGAAATTCATGCCATCCTTTACAATTCCGGCAGCATCAGCAAATTTAGCTATATTTTCCGCTATCAGAAGTCTATCTGGACTTTTTGTAATTCTAGTGGTACCAGATACTATTTTCTGGGGATCTCCAATTTCATCTACAACCACCACAAAATCAACATCATTTCCCATGATCTCCCAGGGATAACAGGGATAATCTATTAGTGAGTCGGTAACTATAATAGTTCTATCAGCATTTTTGGAGTCTGTTTTAGAAAAAGACACGGGACCAAAAGGATGTTTTCCCAAGACTCCGTTTGCATTTCCAGTAATATCTGCTCCAGAGGCAACCAATACTGCAATATCAATATGAACCTCTCCATCCGAAACTGCTCTGAATCTTCCGCCATGACTTCTCAGGTAACCCATTCCTTCCATTTTACCCTGGCTGCAGAAATCACCTAATGGACCATTCAGGCTCCCTTCAATATGGTGAACTACTCCAGATTCCAAATGCTTTATTATCGGTTCATTGCAGGGAAAAGCCGCGCTTGGAAGCCAGACCAGATTTTTAATGCCCAGATCGGCTGCTATATCAAAAATAAGGTTGGAAATATAATCCCCATTTCTATAATGATGGTGAGTTGAAATTGTCATACCGTCTTTTAACCCGGATTTAATAAGCGCTTCTTTCAGGTCTTTGACTATTTTATTGCCATCCGCAGGATAGTCTATGCAGGTAGGAACTCTGGGGGCTGCACCTTTATGTGTCGGTCTGTACTTGCCAACTCCCTGGAAAGGTATTACTTCCTTACCATTAACAATGGTCGGTACCATTCTGCCGGCTGCATTTTTGACGAATTTATCTGCTTTTTTCATGAACAATTACCTCCGATCCCGGCTAATTCCAGTGTTTTCAAAGCTCTCTTCACAACCGGTGCATCAATCATCTTGGAACCAAGAGCTACAACTCCAAGACCTTTCTCTTTGGCATCATTATAGGCATTCAAGATCTTCTGGGCTTTTTCCAGTTCTGCTGTAGATGGAGCAAACGCTTCATGTATCACGCAGATCTGGCGAGGATGAATACAGCCCATTCCTTCGAATCCAAGTGATTTGGAAGTAAGCACATTCTGTCTGAGACCTTCCATGTCGTTCACATCAGAGTAAACTGAATCAATAGGCTGAATTTTAGCTGCATGAGCTGCATTGACCACTTGAGACCTGGCAAAGAAAGATTCTTTTCCTTCAGCTGTTCTCTGGGTACCCAGATCGGCAGTGTAATCTTCCAGCCCAATAGCCAGCGCAACAACATTTTCAGAAATTGCAATCTCATAGGATTTTATTACACCAAGAGCACTTTCAATAATGGGCATTAACCAGATATTATAATCCAGTCCTTTCGCTTTTTTTATCTCAGAGATCTTTTTATTCACTGCTTTTATCTGATCTGCAGATTCGCATTTGGGTACCAGAATAAGATTCACGTGATGTGGAACTATACATTCCAGATCATCTAATCCAGCCGGAAGCTGATTAATGCGAACCATTCTTTCTGCACCATAGAAATTAACAGATCTTAATGTATTTCTAACCAGCAGGGCTGCTTCAGCTTTCCTGGCAGGAGCAACAGAATCTTCCAGGTCCAGAATGATCCCGTCCGGTTTATGAATACCAGCATTGAGTGCCAGTTTAGGAGTATTACCAGGAAGATACAGCCTGGATCTTCTATAGCTGTCTCTTTTAGTATGATCTTTATTTTCAGGGATCATTTCCAGCAGAAATTCTTTATCGGTATCAATAAGCTGTTTTAGGGCTGCCTCAATTCTGGCCGCGATAACATATTCCAGGGCACCGCTATCTTCTATTTTGATCTTTGCATTTTCTACCCCAAAGAATTCAAGCTCCTTCCGAGCAAAAGCGGTTATCGATTCTCCAAAATAGAGCTTCACCTTGCTGATCAGTTCGATATCTATTCCGCCTTT
The DNA here is from genome assembly GCA_942491655.1 of Cloacimonadaceae bacterium (SeqCode). Taxonomy (GTDB): domain Bacteria; phylum Cloacimonadota; class Cloacimonadia; order Cloacimonadales; family TCS61; genus SDB. The sequence continues at coordinate 186,852 of CALOBL010000006.1, read as the reverse complement.
CTCTGCAAGTTCCAGAGTAACCATGCAATCAGAGCGGATGTCTTTGCCGAAGTTACCCGCAACTGCTGTTTTAGTCATTATTCTCTCCTTTATTTGTTCCCAAGAAAAACTTGGGAACAAGTAGTATTAAAAATCTCCCGACTCTCGTTACGAAGTTTTCGCTCCTTCTTTTCTATTCTTCTCTTTTCTTCTCATTTTTTTCTTTTCGCTTCTCTACAATTCATTTATTCATCCAATGTTATTATTTCATTACTTTCATCATCTTTATTACAAGCCGAAGAGTATCTCCATTCTTCCGGTTGATTGACAAATCCTCTTTTTACTGGATTGAAATGCATATAGTCTATTTTTTGGAACAACATTTCTTCACTAGATATCAATTGAGGGTGATATCCTTCTTGCCAGACTTGATGATCACTTTCGGATTTATATGTTTTCTTAGACTTTTGTAATTGATCCACTAACCAATATTTCTTATCCGTTATTGCCATTTTAACTATTTCCAATGCTGTAAATCTTTTTAAAGATGAAATGACGTTTTCAAGCATATAACACTTAACAATCATATGAAAATGATTATCCATAATAACGTAATTATATATTTTCAAAAACTTATTCTTCTGACAAAAATTTCATTGAGTCGACTAAGATTTTAAAATATTTAAATGAAGTGAAAACCGGAATCCAATTCACAATTGATGATGAAATAAAATAATAATTATCTTCATCCAGAATTTTATACCTACTTCTCATTCAACCTCAATGTTCCCAAGAAAAACTTGGGAACAAGTTCAAGTTCAATGCGTTAGAATTCTTTAGCAAAACCATCTTGTTCATCTCGTTACGAAGTTTTCCTGTCTCGCCATAGTTTTACCGAAGGCGGATCTTCGTACCGTAATTTATGCGTTCCCAAGAAGATCCACCAAAGGCGGATAAAACTTTGGAACGAGAAAAGAAGTGAGCCTAGATTATTTTCAACTATCATTTAAGATATTCCTTCAGGTATTCATAATCCATCTCCAGTTCCCCCTGGTGTGTAATACAGGCCATTTTGATCTCATCTGGTAAGCTGGATTCAGAAATGGATTTTGAATAATCGTTATTAAGCATAGCTTCCATAAAAGGCATCAGAGCTCTGGAAAAAGTATTGGAAGCTTCCTTCGGAAATTCACAGGGAAGATTATCAACCGCCATCACAGCAAAACCTTCGCCAGTATAACCGTCTGACGCTGTATGGTCTTCAGGATTGTAAACATAAACCGGATGATCGGGGTATGTAGCTTTGATTGTTGCCTGAACTGATCCATTGATATCACAGGTAATATCACCAATGATAAGAAGTTTTGAATCTGAATCCTGCATCTCTTTCAATACCTCCCGCGATAGAAATACCGGGCAATTAGGATCCCAGTAAATTGCGTTCACGTATATGCTACAGTAAGGAAGATATTTTGCCATCTTAGATTTATATCCAGAGGGATTGCAATAATAGTGCTGCAGAGAAAACACGCCCCCATCTTTCCTGGCGACCATATGCTTTTCTTTGAAGGTAGTCAAATATATTTTATTATTTTTCAATGACTTGTGCTTCTGGTGCAGTTCTTCCGGCTCTATCTCTTCAATGGGAAGAGCTTCCAGGATTACGCGACTGCCATGAGACACATGTCCATATCCCATCAGGAATATGTTTAAGGGTGTTATTGCATCAGGGAGTCCCTGCACGGAAATTTCTTTTCCAATCTCTTTCAGGTGATCAATCGCTTCCTGAACTGAACCGTACTGGTAGGCATGTTTCACCTTGAGAAATGGTGTGTCCAACCCAAATTGCTCTTTCAATCTGCGACCCAAACCATGCAGAGTGTCTATCATACCGGCATTCCCGGCAAATTCACCGAAGAAGACCAGCCTTTTGTTCTCGTCATTAGCAATCTTTTCGTAATCCAGCAAAGTGATCTTATCATCCAGAATCTTCTGCAGCATCGGCATATTGTAATCCTGACCCTTAATAACATGGGCAAAGAACAGATGTGGCACTCCGGGAATAAGACTGGGAATAGGAATTTCTTTCACTCCCAGGATAAAATCGCAGTTACTGAGATCATCAGAAAGATCTGCTCCTGCAGCTGCATATTCCTCATTCGTGTAAGTTCTGATATCTGATGGCTGCACAGTTACTTTAAATCCACCCTGCACAAGTCTGGAAACAGCTTCCGGGTTTAAAGCAACCCGGCGTTCCCATTTATTTTTCGTCTCTTTTATTATTCCTAATCTCTTCATAGTCAACACCACAGCTATTAATAAAAACGTTCGATGAGTTTGATATCGAGATTTTCAAGTTCCTTTAAAACCGGGTTATAAATTTCAGGAAGTATTGGCATATAAACACCCTTAACTGTAATTTCACCCTGCAGGATCATATGAACACCAATTGCGGCTGGCAAAGATACAGTTCTGGCCATGGAGGTATCACCACGAGGTATACCATAATCGATCATTGTAGAGGTAATCCTCTGTGTTCTGTCCGGGTATTCCGCCAGAAATTGATGATGAAGAACCAGCAGATCTCTTTCAGCTTCATCATAGGACATTTTTTCCAGCATAATCGCTGTCAGCACATCAACCGCACCACCTTTTTTAATTGGAACAGGAGTATCATCGAAGAATCCAAGCCAGTCGAATTTCTTTAGGATAACACTATGTTCCGGCAGGTTGTATTTTTCCATTAGCAGAGTTTTAAGGCATTTGTCTTTATCGGTTTTAAACATTTTGGTAAGAATGAATTCTTTTACGGTTCCTTCCAGATCTTCGAAGATCTCATCTTCCTTGTAGAAACCCATCTGGGACATGATATACCAGGTTTCGCAGTGACTTATATTTCTGAAAGTTCCACGATACATGGTCTTTACATCTTTCAGATCGTAAAGATCTATATAGCTCAGGGAGTCCCTGTTTGGATAAGCTTCCAGGGTTCCTGCACCTTCCACATCCACGAACCAGTAATTTTTGAACAGGTCAGGTCCTTCAATCTCCTTGATCTTGCCATCTACCATGAATCTGGCGCCATTCCCGGCTGCTTTAAGAACACCCTTGGGAGCCCACGAGAATTTGTAACCCAGAGGATTGGTATTGGCTTCCTGGGCAGGAAGTCCACCGCAATAGCTCATGAAACTGACTATCTTGCCGCCTTCTTCTTCAACTTTATGAAAGATCTTCATGGCACTCATGTGGTCGATCCCCGGATCTACTCCGATCTCATTGAGAATGATTATACCGGCATCTTTTGCCTGTTGATCAAGAGCTCTCATTTGAGGACTGATATAGGACGTTGTGACCATGTTGGTTTTGTATTCAATACATTTTTCAGCAACTTTTACATGCAGAGTGGCAGGCAACAGACTAACCACCAGATCGCTGTTCTTAACAAATTCTGCCATTGCTGCTTCATCGTCGCTGATAAACTGTTTTGCATCTGCGTTGGCATGCGGTGCCGCAAGTTTTTCTGCTTTGCTAAGCGTACGGCTGGCAATAGTAATGTGATAACCCTTTTTCGCCAGATAATCCACCATAGGTTTCACAACCAGTCCGGCACCGAAAATTGTAACTTTTTTACTCATTCAATTCCTCCGTTTTTCTGTTTAAAATTTGGGGTAAAGTCCGGATTTAAACCAAAGATGTCAACCATAATAAGCTTATTTCTAAATATAATAAATAAATAAATTTCTTACCGGAAAGAGCAGAATTTTTTCAAAAGTGAAATAGTTGCGTTCAGTCAGATAAAATCCTGATTTCTGGAGACTTTTTGCTGTTTATTTGTCTGAAGCAGGATTAACAGGATTATAAGAATTTTCAGGATAGAATTATCTTTTCATCTAATAGTCATTACTGACATTCAGTCAGCTTCTTTGTTAGCAACGAACCAGTAATGAACTTTTTAAAATCTTTCTCGTTACAGCTGGTAGCTAAACTCCTGTTTAGCTACCTATAATCCACCTCAAGTAATCTGCTACCATTGCTAAACAGGAGTTTAGCAACGAGCAGCCGAAAGTGTTCCCAGGAAGAACTTGGGAACAAGTAAAATGCACTCGCTACGAAGCTTCTGCTTCGTTACGTTGTCTCAGGTGTTCATCCATTGCTGGCCTCCCGAAGTGGAACCATGGTATTCACCACGGCAGAACCTCGGAAGGAGAGTGAACTTCTACGAAAATATAGCATCTTAACTTATCTCATGATATAATGCAGTTTTCGAAGAAAATCTGCTAAATTTAATTTGCGTAAGTAAATTGAATAGAAATCTGCTAAATCCAATTTGTGAACAAATTGGATAAAACTCTGCAGGGAAATTTCAACAATCCCGTCTAACCAAGCGTACAAGTTTTCAGGAGGTATTTTTGTGCGACTAAGTTATGTGATTTTAACTGCACTGCTGGTAGTACTGATTAGTGGTTGCAATAGTTATGAACTGGAAAGTGACAGACGGGACAGAGATGTGACTATTGACGGAGATGACAATGAATGGGATGAATCACGATTCTATATTGAGAAAGAAGGTATTGTTGCAGGCGTAATGAACGACGATGAATTCCTGTATGTATGTATTTATCCTTCCAATAGCCAATTATCTGGCAAGATCTTGCGGCAGGGATTAACTCTATGGGCCAATGCGGAAGGTAAAAAAAAGAAGAATTACGGGATCAGGTTCCCACTTCAGACAGCTATGGTGGATTTCAAAAAGACTCCGGCAATGATGATCCTGAAGGCAGACAGGGTAAAAAGTTTGAAACACCTGAGGAACTGGAGATCATTGGCCCCGAAGAAAATAAGATTCACATTGATCTATACAACAGAAATGAGCTCGCGGACTACAGTTGGATCTTAAAAATGAACAAGGGAACGTTTGGTATATGAGATTAAAGATACCACTTTCGCCTGAACCAGATCCTTCCATTAAGTTCTCGATTCAGAAGAAGGGTGACACATTGCTTTGGGGTTTGAAATTGAGAAATGCAGAATCAGATATTTCCGACAGAGAATCTGGGACCAAAAGAATCCGTGGAGAAAGCAGATCAGGGGTATGGGTTCTGGGATGAAGGGTCAAAAAAGATCTTCCCACGGTGATAAACCTGATACCTCTGCTGAGGAATTCTGGCTCAAGATAAATTTAGCTGAAAATTAGTTTCTGTATCCCCCCTCAGAAAAGAAAAGCGGATATTTTTCTTGCATAAATATGGTTACGATTATATCCGCTTTTCATTATTTTATTAAGAAAAGATTCCCGGATCATAAAATAAATGAATTATAAAAAGATCAGACGCATAGCTTTTCTGCTGTCAATATTGCTGCATCTACTCCTTCTGTTAATTTTTCAGCAGTCAGGAAAAATCAATTTTCTTAGGACGAAACCTTCCGTACCAAAGGAAGCTCCGGAAGAAAGACTGGTCTTTGAACTGGTGGAAACTCCAGATGATGCTCTGATTGAAGAACCTTCCGAAGATACTAATCTGGCCTCAGACAAAAGTACCAGAGCACGGGACATGAGACCAGATGAACTGGCTCAATCTGATCTACCCTTTTCTGAAGGCGATTTGAACGTTAAAGACTTTCCGCAACCGGAAATTACACCTCAACCGGAACAGCCATTACCGGAATCTATTACAGATGAACAGGAAATTGACGAAAAAAATCCCCCCGAAGATCCTGATCCGGGATTAAATTCGGAAACGGAAAATCAGGAAAAGAAAAACACATCAAAACCAACAGAAGCACTGAAAGAACAATTACGGAAAAGTCTGACTTATGACAACCTGATCTCCAGTTCTAACGATCAAGGCGGGATCAGTTTCAATACGTATAATTGGAATTTCGCGCCCTACATGCTGGCCATGAAGAGAAGGATAGAAAGCAACTGGCATCCGCCCTTCGCTTTTACTAATATGGGTGCCATCAGCGGAACCAATTTATACACGTTCCGGGTAACGCCGGATGGCAGAGTTGTAAATCTGAAGCAGCTTAGCTCGGATGCTCATTATTCTCTGGATCAGTCAAGTTCGGGAGCTATCAGTTCATCTTCCCCCTTTATGCCGCTGCCAAAAGATTTTCCTGAAGATTTTCTGGAAGTTACAATTAAATTTTCATATATTATTAATAAATAAGAGGTAAATTATGTTTGAAGAATTATGGTCGTTTTTTCAGAAGGGTGGAGTATTGATGATACCTATTGCCCTTAGCAGTCTTGTTTCGCTGGAAGTGATCATCGAGAAGCTGATAATGTTGCGACGCAAAAAGATCATCATTCCGGAAGTTAAAAGTGTGATCAAAAACGTAAGTTCAGAAGAAGATCTGAAGCTGGCTATCTCGGTCTGCGATCAGCATAAGGGAGTCCTTTCCAACCTGATGAAGATCGTTTTACGGCAGGAAGGCAGTTCCTATGAACACCGGCGAGAAGAACTTTCCGACCGGGGAAGACAGGAGATCCGCGGACTTGAAAGAGGTTTAGGCGTACTGGAAACCATCGCTGCCATTACACCCATTCTGGGATTATTGGGAACAGTTATTGGAATGATCAAGGTCTTCCAGGTGATCTCGGTGCAGGGAGTAGGTGAAGCATCCGCTCTTTCCGGTGGTATTTCCGAAGCTTTAATAACCACCGCAGCAGGTCTTTCTGTAGCTATTCCCGCTTTGATCTTCTACAACTATTTTTCACGCAAAACAGAGAATCTTATCCTGGATATCGAAAACCTTTCCAACGGTCTGCTTAATAAAATGGAAGCGTTCCGCAACGGCAGGCTGAAATGAGACTGTTAGACAAAAAACAGCGCAAGGTGGTGATCAATATCACTTCCCTGATCGATGTGATTCTGCTGCTGTTGATCTTCTTCATGCTGACCACCAGTTTTGTGGAACAGCCGGGCATGAAACTTGATCTGCCCAAAACACAGTCTTCTACCGGTGAAAAACCGGAAGGTTTGGAAATTGTTGTACTGGCAGACGGCACTATCAATCTGAATGGAGAATCCGTTTCACTGGAAGAGCTTCCTGCAAAGCTGGAGGAAAAACTGGGACAGTCACCCGAAAAAAGTCTATTGTTACGGGCAGACCGGGAAGTTCCCCATGGAACTGTTGTCGAAATTATGGATATTGCTAAACTTAAAGGACTGGAGAAGCTGATAATCGGCACAAAGCAGGTTAAGACCAAATAAGCATTGGTGAGGTTTACGTGTTAAATAAACAGAATTTCCTGTTAAATGAAAAAGTACTTTTTCTCAATAACGGTTCCTATGGTGCCTGCCCTCGAGAAGTGTTCAAGGTCTATCAGGAATGGCAACGGATAATTGAATTTCAACCTGTTGAGTTTTACCAGAAAACACTGATCCCGGCACTGCAGAGATCCAGAGATCTGGTAGGAAATATCGTAAATACGGCAGGGGAAAACCTGATCCTGATCTCCAATGCCACCTATGCCGTAAATCTGGTCATAAGATCTTTGGACCTTTCAGAAGAGGATGAAGTGCTGGTGACCAGCCATGAGTACGGAGCCTGCCTGAATGCCTGGCAATTCTGGCAGCAGGAGAAAGGATTCCGGATCAGGATTGTTGACATTGACCTTCCCCTCCCGAAAAAAACTGATCTGATAAAACTATTTGAAGCAAAGATAACATCTGCTACCAAAGTAATATTCTTCAGCCATATTACTTCGTTCACCGCTCAACTTTTCCCGGCTGAAGAAATCTGTGCATTAGCCAGAAAACATGGCATAATATCGGTTGTGGACGGAGCTCACGCGATTGGGCAGATACCGCTTGATCTGCAGAAGATCAAGGCAGATTTTTACTTCAGCAATCTGCATAAATGGTTCTTTTCTCCCAAGGGAACGGCTTTTCTATATACCCAGCCAGCCCTACAGAAAATTATTAAGCCCTTAATAACAGGTTGGGGTTGGGGAAAAAATCGCGAATTGCCCAGTGGGAGCGAATATGTCGATTCCAATCAATTCTATGGAACAGCAGACCTGTCATCTTTCTTAACGATCCCGTCTGCTGTCGAATTCTACGAAGTCAACAATATCGCTACAGAAAAGCAGCGCTGCAATTTCCTGGTAAAATATTTTCTGCAGGAAATGAACAAATTTACAGCAATGAATTCCCTGTATACAATTCACCCGGAAGAACTTATGATGGGTGTAGTTGAAATTCCCCGCAAATTCGCTAAGCTGGAATTGAAGGAGTTGCTCTATCATGAATTTAAAATTGAAGTTCCAGTTATCGAATGGAGTGGAAAATTGCTGATCCGCATATCTGTGCAGATTTACAATTCAAAAGAGGATGTGGATCATTTTTTAGCAGTATTGAAAGAATTATTCGGGTAAGGTCAAGATCAAATTAACTACCTGACCAGAAAGGATAATATTAACTTGATTATCTGATATCGCAAATTTAAAAACTGCCAGTCATTTCTATTATTCCAGAAATGATGGTTGGCCGCTCTGATCACGGCAAGACGCAAATCGTTTTCCTTTACAGGCTAGAAGATGTTTGGGGAAAATTTTCTCCACTTCTTTGTGAACAACTTCAACAGAGAAATTATTCCTTTTCAGAATCTCCAGTATTTCCTCCAGATCGTTATCCTCCCAAACCCTCATACCGTGATATTCAATATTGATCTCCCGGATCAAGTGCAGGTTTTCCTCTATCTCTTTTAAAACCTGCCTTCCATGCCCTCAAATCAGTTTCAGGAAATCAATCTCTTCCTGTAGTAAGAAGAAATAATAGTCCACTATGGAACCACTGCCGGATTGGCCCAGTCCCTGAGTATTGAGCTCCCGCAATAGCGTGGCTGATCCTGTCGAATTCCCCAAAAAATCTATTTCTCCGCATTCGTCTGAAACTGCGGCATTGATAAGTGTTATTGAATCTAAACAATTATCGCTTATGTTTTTCTGCAGCAGATCAAAATTATCCGGAACCGGCTCTATGCATGTTATTCTGGCGCCAGGGAACAGCTTTTTAAAATAGAGGGTTGCGGTTCCAATGTGGCTGCCGCAGTCGATGATAACAGGAGCTTCTTTATTTGAAGAAAACCTGTATTCCCGATCTTCGAAAATCTCCTTTATTATTTCGATAATTCCTTTCTATTTATAAAATTGATCACAAAATCGTCTAATTTCAAATAATCTGTATTTCTGTTTATCATCAGGCTCTCTTCCTATAGAATTTAATTTTTCAAACACTAACACTAATTTCTCGGTGTCAAGAGAAAGTATTGCTTCGTCAGATCGCCGATATTCATTAATTATCAGCAAAAAAACTGCAGGATAGTAAGAGTGACGATGTCTATTCATATAAAAAGTTTGGGGAGAATCATGAAAAAAATTCTTATAATTGTCATAATCATTATCATCTTAACTGCATCTGCCTGGTTTCTTTTCGGCAGGAAGACATCAACTGATGATTCACAGTTTCAATTTACCGAAATCCTCAGAGGAGATCTGGAAAATCTGGTTTCCTGCACGGGCACACTGGAAGTTGTGGGTGCAGTTGAGGTGGGAACCGAACTTTCCGGCACAGTGAGTAAGGTATATGCGGATTATAACGATGATGTCAGGAAAGGTCAGGTTCTGGCGATTCTGGATACAACCCAGCTGGCTTTGAGTCTGAGAAATGCACAGGCTGATCTCATCAAGGCAGAAGCTCAATATAATCTAAGTAAAAAACAATATGAAAATGATGAGGAAATGTTCGCGAAAAACTATATTTCCGAGCTTGACCTGCAATCTTCCGAAACCTCCATGCAGATCAGCAACGCCAGCCTGCAATCTGCCCGGATAAATCTGGAAAAAGCAGAATTGAATATCAATAAATATTCTGTCATCAGTTCACCGCTGGACGGCAAAGTGATCTACCGCAGCATAGAAGAAGGCCAGACAGTAGCAGCCAGTCTTTCCTCCCCCACTCTGTTCTATATCGCCGAAGATCTTTCCAGAATGGAAATCTATGCCGCTGTAGACGAAAGTGATATTGGATTGATCGAAGCGGGTCAGAAAGCTGTATTTACAGTGGAAGCTTATGCTGATGAGACATTCGAAGGAACTGTGAAACAGATCAGGCTGCAGCCGGAAACCATTTCCAATGTAGTAACCTATACAGTTATAGTGGAAGCTGAAAATCGCGATGATCTGCTGTTGCCGGGTATGACCGCCACTATCGACTTTATAATCGAACAGAAACTGGATGTCTTAATGGTAGCCAATTCAGCACTCAATTTCACACCGGATCGAACCATGATCATGGAAATGATGCAAAAGAGACGAAGCGAAATGAATAAATCCGGAAATGGCGAAAGAGAAAGATCTCAAACGCCAGCCAACAGAGAAAAGATGATGAATAATCCGAAACTCTGGTATCTGGATGAAGCAGGAGAGCTGCAGGTTGCCATGGTCCAAACCGGTTACTCAGACGGTGTAAGTACGGAACTTACCGACATCGGAAAATTGTCGGAAGGTATGCAGGTTATAACAAAACAACTTAATGCTTCAAAAGATACTGAAACCGATAATTCCCGGCCTATGCCAATGATGAGACCTTTTTAGGAATTAAAAATGAAAACAGTTATCCAGATGAAGAATGTAGAAAAAAACTATCACATGGGCGATGTAACGGTTCATGCTTTAAGAGGAATTAACCTGAGTATCGAAGAAGGTGAATTTGTAGCAATCATGGGATCTTCCGGCTCAGGGAAATCAACCTTAATGAATTTGATCGGGTGCCTGGACAATCTTACGGGAGGCAAGTACTTCTTAGATGATACCGATACAAGTTCCCTGAATAAAGATGAATATGCCGACATCCGCAATCAGAAGATCGGCTTCGTCTTTCAGGGATTTAATCTGCTGCCCCGCACAACTGCGCTGGAGAACGTTGAGCTTCCTCTTTTATATGATCGGTTGGATAAGATAAAAAATCCCCGCAAAAAGGCAGTTGAAGCGCTGAAGATGGTAGGACTGGAAGACAGGATGAACCATGTACCTAACCAGCTTTCAGGAGGACAGCAGCAGAGGGTTGCTATTGCCCGGGCCTTGGTGAACGACCCCGCTATTATCCTGGCTGATGAACCTACCGGTAATCTTGATTCTCGTACATCCATAGATGTAATGTCTGTTTTTCAGCAATTGAACGAACAGGGAAAAACAATCATCATGGTCACTCATGAACCGGATCTGGCAGAATATGCCCGGCGTACGGTAATGCTGAGAGATGGACATATAATTCAGGATAAAGTCCTTAAAAACCGCAAAAATGCAGTAGAAGTTCTGTCTAACTGGAAAGATGTGGAGAGTGAAATAAATGAAATTAGCTAGAATCCAGAAGATCGCTTTTAAAAGCATATTAAAGAATAAGACCAGAAGTGTTTTAACTTCTCTGGGAATTATAATTGGTGTGTGTTCTGTAATTGTAATGGTTGCAGTTGGGCAAGGGTCACAGGCCAGAATAGAAGACCAGATCAATTCGCTGGGCACCAATCTTTTAATGGTCTTCCCCAGCCACAGCCGTATGGGTGGTGTTTCCAGGGGTGCAGGAAGTTTTAATAAAATGAAACTATCCGACTGCGAGGCCATTTCCGAACAGGCTGAACATGTTATGTATGTTTCACCGATAATCCGTTCCGGGGGTCAGATCATTGCCGGATCAAACAACTGGAATTCTAACGTTTACGGTGTTTCAACCCAGTATCTGGATATAAAGGAGTGGGAACTGGAAAGCGGTTCTTTTTTTACTGAACGTGATATTAAAGCAAAGAAGAAAGTTGCAGTTCTGGGACAGACTGTTGTAGATGAGTTATTTGCTGACACAGATCCTGTTGGGCAGAAAATCCGTATCAGAAATACACCATTTATTGTGATCGGAGTATTAAAGGAAAAGGGACAAACCGGCATGGGTAATGATCAGGATGATGTGATTCTGGCTCCTTCAACCACTGTTCTATACCGTTTGAAGGGTGGTGACAGGATCGACATGATCTATGTTAGTGCCACTTCTCTGGATGAGATCGAACTGGCACAGGAGGAAGTAGAGGAGATCCTGCGGAATGAACATGATATTGACTATGGAGATGATGATGACTTCCAGATCCGTACCCAGACAGAGATAACCGAGATGGCTTCCGAAACCTCTCAGACTCTTACTCTGCTGCTGGGCGCAATTGCCGGTGTTTCGCTTCTGGTTGGCGGGATTGGCATTATGAACATCATGCTGGTCTCAGTTACAGAAAGAACACGTGAAATCGGTATCAGACTCTCGATCGGAGCCAGAAGCAGAGATGTACTTACCCAATTCCTGGCGGAATCAATTACTTTAAGTTTTATTGGTGGTATAATCGGCATTCTGACTGCACTGGGAATTTCCATGTTTATGAACCGGTTCACAGACATAAGAACAGTCGTGGATCCGGTAATTATTCTGGTCTCCTTTCTATTCTCCGGGGCAGTCGGTGTTTTCTTTGGCTATTACCCGGCCAAGAAGGCTGCTAATCTTAATCCGATCGACGCTTTGAGGTATGAATAGTTTTTCCAGAAATAATTAACCTATTATTTTGTCTATTTAAGGAAGTTTAACAAATCCTCTAACTGGGTCTTTATTTCACTCAGTTCGCAGGAAATTATCATACTCCCGGCAACAGCTCCCGGTTGTAATTTCTTTTCACCAGAACCAGTAAGCATCAGCACAACCGTTTCGTTCCTGCTTATCTTTCCGTCTGCTATCAGTTTCCTTACTGCAGGAAGAACAGTAGCTGAAGCCGGTTCCATAAAATAGCCTGCAGCTTTAAGCAGTTTCTGCGCTTCAATGATCTCTTCTTCCCTTACATCTTCCGCCAGCCAATTGAACTTTCCTGCTTTATGAATTAATTCGTTACCTCCGTAAGGTTCTCCGGATGTTATGGCATGCGCAATTGTGTGAAAATTCCTGAAAGGAATAATTTTATCTCTTCCCTGTTTAATCGCGGAAACTATGGGACTGTTATTCTCTGCCTGAACGATTATCATTTTGGGAAGTTTGCCGATGAGGCCGGCTGTAAATAATTCACTGTAACCCTTGAAGATGCCGCGTAAATGACCGCAGGCTGAGGTTGGAACGGCAATGTAATCCGGAACTTTTCCCTGCATCTGTTCAAACATTTCGAAGGCTGTAAGTTTGTAGCCTTCCACCCTGATTGGACCATTTCCGGATACGATGCGCAGTCCCAGTTCCGTGCCTAAAGCCAGGATCTTCTTTTTCATTAAGGAATAACCGGGTGCCTTCACCTTAAAAATAGTAGAATCGTATTGGCTCATCAGTTTAATTTTATCTTCAGGTGTATCAGCAGGAATAAAAACTATCGTCCTGATCCCGGCCTGCTTTCCATAAGCGGAGATCGAGCTTCCCATATTACCGGTTGAGATAGTCGCCGTTACAGTTTCCTTCATCTCTTTGCACATGGCTGTAACCAATAAAGGAATCCGCGGTCTTTGAAGCTTCCTGTGGGATTAAGGGTTTCGTTCTTCAGGAAATAGGTTTTAAGACCTGCATAATTTTTCAGAAGTTGTGCAATTTCGAGAGGAGTATTTCCTTCCTTTAAAGAAAAATCTTCAGTTAGAGGAATTGGCAGAAATTCCTTGAAGCGCTGATATAGATGTCTTCCCGATCTTATTTTGGCTCTAGAGATATCCGGTAGAATGACTTCCAGCGGTTCACCGTTATCGGCAGTTTCCTGCAAACGGTTAAAGGGATATTCCTGTGAAGATAACACGGAGATAAGCTTCATAGTATTTTTAATCCCTTCTCTTTTTCATTCAGTGTTATTAAAACTAGTTGAGTAAGTTTTGCAGGTAGATGTTGCAATTGTTTTTTCTGCCATTCCCTTTCTTCATTGATTGAACCACCCGCCAGTCCTACTGCTTTTAAAGCATACAAGGCTGCTCCCAGAGAATGATCTGCCATATGAGCGGTAGCTACAGCATGTCCAATCGATCTGGCTATGGACCGAGAAATCTCATCGGGTGCTTCTCTGGCAGAAGCATGAGCAGCTGCTGAAGCTCGCATCGCCTCTCCTGTCCTGGCAATTCCTTTTTCCCATTGTTCTGCAATTTTTAAGGCATGAATAAGCTGTTTGTCCAGCTCCCCGGTCCAAAGTGGTAATATATGGCTGCAACAATCCCTGGCCCATCGCATCAATTTACGATGGTTTACCAGGGTAAGTTTACCGTCTCTATGAACAGCAACAAACAATTTATTCCGCATTTGTTTTCGGTTTCCGGGCTATTACAAGAAATCGATGATTGATGAGATCTATAAACCCATTTTTCTGCAAGTATTCATGCAACATCATTAACTTATCCTGGTATTTCTCGATCGTAAAATCTTCGATCTGCCAGGGGATGCATTTCAGATAGTAACAGATCGCTCCAACATCAAAGAATCTGGTGTAACCTAATGATTCCTGCTGATCAAGAATTGTGAAACCGGATTTCAGCAACATTTCCAGCGCTTTTGACAGACTCCAGTCCAGATAAGGCGGCAGATCTGCTCCCAGCCAGGTGTTCAAATTGAGATCGTTGATCCCGCTCACCTGCTGGGTGAGAAAGAATCTGCCAGGTTTAAGAACACGGTATACTTCCGAAGGATCGAATTCTTCATGCCGGTTGATAACCAGATCGAATTTTTCATCCGGCCATGGTATTTTATTGTCTCGATCAATGAACTTAACAGATGCATTTATCTTTTTCAAATTCTTCGAAGCAATTTCCAGATTGGGCTCATAACCTTCGGTTGCAAATATTTTATCTGGAAGGTTTTGCAATGAACAAAGGAATTCTCCTCCCCCGGTGCCCATATCCAGCAGGGAATCTGCTTTGCTCATATACCCTTCTACAAGAGACCGGTAGTTCCAGGCTGTAGCTGATTCCTGCATCCTGCCACTGGTTGTTAGGTAACTGAAATCCCAACCGGTAAAGGGCTTATCATGTTCAGTTTTAAGTTTATCTATCAGTTCTTTTTTTTTCATAATCTGAATATATCACCTATTTCAACAGCAGACATTTATTGGCAGCAATAATAGAATTCCCGGAACGCAGAACATAATAATATATTCCAGAAGTAACCGGCTGATCATTGTCATTGGTACCATTCCAGGTGATGGAATACTTATCAGCCCCCGTCCTTCGACTACGCTCAGGATGACACGAGCGGGGTCTGATAGAATATGCTTTTACCTTCTGCCCTTTAATATTGTAGATACATAACTCGGTGCTTTCTGCCTGCCCGGCGTAGTTCTCATCATTGGAACGAAGACGGGTGGTTAAACTGAAGGAGATTATAGTGGTCGGGTTGAAAGGGTTAGGGTAATTACTGAGTTCCTGCAATATAAGAACCTGATCTTCTATAGATGTGCCGGTAATTTCAACATAAATCGTGTCTGATGCTTCACTTTCATTTTCCTGGCTATAAACTGCTGTTATATAATAACCATATGTAAGTGTTTCCTGCGGATCGATCGTATCAGCATAATTTGATTCCGTGGTTGTATCCAGCAGCACAAAATGACTGTCGCTGATATTCCTGAAGATATTAAAATACTGGAAATTACGATCCCGAACACTCTGCCAGTATAGATAAATTTCGCTTCCGACCTGTTCACCTGTCAATTCAGCAGGTGGAATCAATTGGTATAAATAATAATCCAGATAGGTAAATAGATCTTCTTCAATCATGATCTCTTCAGAGGTAATTGATTCAAATCCGGGACAGGAAGCGGTTACTGAGTAGAGGCCGATCGGGACTTCGAACAAATAAGCGGCCGTACCACTGGCATCTATTTCGACCTCAAATATTTGATCACCGGACAGATTCTGCAGATTTATTGTTACTACGGAAGCATCATCCAAAGGTGGATCAAGTGTGATCTGACCTGTGAGCAGCCCGGTATAAACATCCGGCATAATATCAACAACAGCACCTTCGACCACGGTAAGTCCGTAAGGAATTTCATCCGGCAGCAGATACCAGCCGTTATAGCTTCCACCCCAGCCAAAATTAATGTGATAATAATCATCGGTATTATAGCCATCAACCACAAAGTTATGCCCTGAATCCCAGGCCGGGGTTACCGTGGCAAAGTGCACAGGCAGAGCATTCATGATATTATCAATTATCAGATCATAGAATTCCGGATTTGTATCATCGATAAGTTGAGCATCTGCAAAATTGAATTTCTGATAAGCATCGTAAGCCTGATCGACACCGAATGTGCCTGAACCCCCGGAAGTATAGACCTGAGTTGCAGCAACCCCACAGGCAAAAACAAGGGCTGCTTTATCTGCACTGGTCACCGGTTGCTGATAAAAATAATGGCTGGCCAGTGTATCAAGGCATTCATTCATTTCAGGAAAAGAAAGAAAATCCAGCTCTTCATGATCATTATCTATCCAGTATGTGCGTCCGGCATAGTTGTGGTAATAATCATCCTCATCATCGAATTGCACACTGTTAGTTGTCCTATGGTAATTAAGGATCTCACCCATAGCAATAGAAGGGCATCCGGCCAGGCTTCGGCTTCCTGATATAAGATCCATAGGTACAAAATTGTTATAAGGAGCAGATTGGTTCCAGGTTTCCAGCAGCCAGCCGCCGGTTGGTGTGGTCCCTTCGGGTGGCCATTGTTCAAATCTTATATTTCTGTTCTGTTCATTCAATAAATTAAACCAGGCATCATTTCTTTCAGAGATCAACTTATCCGGAAGTCTGGATACATTTTCTAAACGTAGCTGAATATCAGTTTTCAACAGATCCAGCAGAACATCATCACTTCCTTCATTAAAGAAACTGCTTTTAAAGGAATAAGCTATAATTGGTGGAAGATCGTTATCTGCAGAAGTAACAATATATCCTTGCGGCTGCAGCTCGAATACATTAAATAGAATTTTTTCATTCTCCAGATCTTTGATCTGAACCTTATTGCTAATAGAGAATTCGCTTGCTTTTCCCATCTGACTTAGCTTGTTAGCAGCAACATTGGTACAGGTTACCAGATCAATATTTTCTCCCCACAACATGGAGCTTAAAGCAATAATGATCAAAATGATCTGCCCTGATTTAATTTTGTGATTCATTAACTCCCCCATTTTATAAAAACTTTATAAGTTATGGCTATTCATACAGGTTCTTAACCTTTAAAAATGAGTAAGCACCTGTTTTCCTGGAATCTAATCTTAAATTATTTGCGTACCCAAACAAGAGTTTAGATACGAACTGAAATATCATCTTTCCATATTCTCAATTTATAAATGTCCCTCTTGCTGCCATCTAAATTTAAAAATAAATAAACCTTTCGCAAGGCTTGTCAGCCTTTGGCTGATCGCGCTTTGCCAGACCATTGTGAAGGTTAATTTACTCTGATAAATAAGCTGCCAGTAGTTTCAGGGTGTTCTCCAATCCTTCCCTATGGCTTCTTTCGTAACCGTGGGAAGCTGCTACGCCGGGACCGATGAGGGCATGTTTCAGATCGAATCCGGCCCGCAGGGTAGCTTCCACATCGGAACCGTAAAAGGGATAGATATCAACAGCATAATTCAGTTTAAACTTTTTCGCCAGTTCAATAAGCCTGTTGGTTACATCATAATCGTAAGGTCCTCCGGAATCTTTGGCGCAGATAGAGACTTTCAGTTCATTCGTCTCCAGATCATCGCCTACGGCTCCCATGTCTACGGATATCATTTCTGTAACATCAGTAGGAATACCGGCAGAACCACCGTGCCCGACCTCTTCGTAGGTGGTAAAAAGCAGATAGGTTTTTCTGTTTAAGGAAATTTCTCCATCTGCAACTAATTGTGCCAGGCTCAGCAGGATTCCGGCACTGGCTTTGTCATCCAGATGGCGGCTTTTGATGTATCCGCTTTTCGTTATCTTCGTTCTGGGATCCAGTGAGATGAAGTCTCCGGCTGAGATTCCGAGTTTTTTTACTTCTTCTGCGCTGGAAACTTTTTCATCTATCACAACTTCGATGTTCTTATCATCCCTTTTATCTTTGGAAAGTTCATTGTTTACGTGAGCTGCCGGCTCATTCATCTGAAAGGTACCGGTGTAGGTTTTACCGTCACGGGTGTGGATAACACAGGTTTCTGCTTCGACATTATTCCCCGGATACCAGCCGATAGTTGT
Organism: Cloacimonadaceae bacterium (SeqCode); assembly: GCA_942491655.1. Lineage (GTDB taxonomy): Bacteria > Cloacimonadota > Cloacimonadia > Cloacimonadales > TCS61 > SDB. The sequence continues at coordinate 168,670 of CALOBL010000006.1, read as the reverse complement.
GTAGCGCAATCTACCGTTAGATTTTATTGCCCGGACCATGGCCCCTAAAGTATCAACATGGGCAGCAAGAACAACCGCATCTCCTTTCCCGCCGATATCCACGATCACTGCCTTTTTCCTGGTATATTTTGGTTTAAACCCCATTCCATGCAGCTGCTGCATGAGGTATTCGGTAGCCTTCACTGTAAACCCGGAAGGACTGGGGATCTTGCATAATATTTCGGTCTGTTTAACAGCCAGATCGGCGTATTTCTTTTTCAATTTCATGCTATCTCCTTTTTGTTGCCACTAAACCTCGAAGGCACTAAGGCATAAAGTTAAAAATTTATTTCTATGCCTACATCTCTTAATGTTAAATGCTTCGACTCGAGTTCATCTCATTCCGAACTTCTTGACCCGCCTGCCCCGTTGTATAACTGGGGTTGTATAACTGGGTTCCAGTTCGGAATCTCTTCCCGTAATGAAGTAAAAACTTCGTCCCGGAAAATTTATATTAGGCTTAACCCTTCGACTCCAGTCTACACTCCGTTACGCCTTGGCAGGCCGCTCAGGGTGACATAATAATGAATTCAATCAAGTTCTGAACTCATGAATTTCCCGAAGGAAAGCATAAACTCAACCTCAAACTTAAACTTATCCTTAATCTATCTGCATACCCACTTGATCCATCAGGAAGGCATAATAATCTGACCACTGAGCGAATTGTTTTGTCAAAGTAGTGCCACCGCCATGGCCGGATGCACCCTGGACCAGCAGATAGATCGGGTTATCGGATTTATTCTTTTCCTGCAGGAGGGCAGCGAACTTCCTGGCATGGAAAGGATCAACCCGGGCATCGTTTATTCCTGTTGTTATGAGCATGGCTGGAAATTCTGTGTTTTCTTTAACATTGTGATAGGGTGAATATTCCAAAATATATTTAAACTCTTCCGGGTCTTCAGCGCTGCCGTACTCTTCCTTCCAGATATTAGCGATACTGGAATGATGATAGCGGATCATGTCCAGCAAAGGCACCAGGCACAGAGCCGCTTTCATCAAATCCGGGCGCTGAGTTACAATGGCACCGATCAGCAGACCACCATTGCTTCCACCCATAACTGTTAATTTTTCGGGGGTAGTAAAATTATTTGCAATCAGCCATTCTGCAGCAGCAATGAAATCATCAAACACATTCTGCTTGTTCTCCTTCATACCTGCCTCATGCCATTTTTCTCCGAACTCTCCTCCGCCGCGCAAATTGGCTATGGCTAAAACACCACCATTTTCGATCCAGAATGAATATCCCAGTGAAAAAGATGGCTCCATTGATACGTTGAACCCGCCATATCCATTGAGCATAACAGGATTAATGCCATTCTTTTTCAGTCCATTTTTATAGACCAGGAACATAGGAATCTTTGTGCCGTCTTTAGATTCAAACCAGACCTGTTCTGTTTTAATGCTGTCCACATCGACATTTACCGGTGGTTTAAAGAATTCGGTCAGTTCATTTGCTTCCGCATTATAAAGGAAAATAGTTCCCGGATAGGAAAAAGATGAGAACCAGAGCCAGGTATCCGGTCCTTCAGAATCTCCGTAAATTCTGGCTGTACCGGGCATAGGCAATGCAACTTCCTGGATAAATTTGCCATCAAGATCATACATGTTTATTTTTGTTTGGACGTTGATGAGATAGGTTACATAGATATTGTTATTGATCACAGAAAAATCAGTTATCGTGCTGTCTGATTCAGCTATAAATTCCTGCCAGTTCTCTTTACCGGGTTTCTCTGCTGGAGTAATATAGACCTTCCTGTTAGGGGCATCTTTGTTGGTTAGTATATACAACTTACCTTTATAATAGGAAATATCATATTCGGCATCCAGATCGTCAGTGATCACAGACATTTCCTCACTTTCGGGCTGCCTGATCCAAAAGGCGGTTTTATAGAAAATTCCTTTCATCAGGATTAGATACTTATCATCGTGCGTTAAACTGGCGTGGCACCATCTTTCTTTTACTTCTTCATCACCGAATATTTTCACGTCCTCTTTCGGATCAGTTCCCAGTTTGTGATAATAAACAGTTTTCCAGTAAAACTCTTCTCCCTGCGGGACCTCACCCGGCAGAGGGTTGCAGCCATAGTAGAAGCCACTGTTATCGGGTTCCCAGGAAGAAACATACTGCTTCCAGCCTTTTACTTTATCAGGAAGTATTTTGCCGGAATCAACATCCATAACATGAATCACCGGCGCTTCATTGCCGCCTTTGGATTTGCCAAAAACTGCCAGGGTGCCGTCTTCAGTCATCGAGAAGTAAGCCAGAGTTTCATCTTCCGGCCATTTGTTGGGATTAATCAATTCACGCCAAGGTGCTTTATCGTTCGAGGCTATGTAAAGAACGTGTTTCTCTTCACCCTTTTTCTTTCTATATTGATAGATCTTGTCTGAATTTTTTAATCTGCTGATGGAGCCATAAGAATCATAGCGTCCATATTTCTCGAAATTCTGCAGCAGCCATTTTCTCTGGGGAAGAGCATCAAGATAAAGTCTGGTAAACTCTGACTGTTTCTTGTCCCAGTCCTTAACTTTTTCATTCTCGTTCTCTTCCAGCCAGCGGTAATCGTCTTGAAATTCCTTTTTATGCAGAGTCTCGTGGACTGGTATTTTTTCTGTTTGGGGATAAATAAATTTCTGTTGACTCATTAATTTTTCTCCTGTAATCATTATTATTAAAATTAAGATTTTTTTAAATGAATTTGATTCAATCACTATTTATTTTTTACCTTTTCAATAATATATAGATATCGACTGAGCCTGTTATCTTCAATATAAGCCAGATGGTCTGTTGCTTCTCTGATCCTGGATTGGTAGATTTCGATTTCACCTGCATTTTCAAATTCGGCTTTTAATTCATCAGCAACAGAAATTTCATCAACCCAGTGTTTTTGCTCCTCTTCAGTAAAATCGCAGGTTTTGAATTTGAACCCTCTTTCCTTTAACACAAAGGCCAGATTTGTATGATCAGCTTCCAGCATTATTCTGTCATCTTTTTTGCCGATCCGCTGAGAATAAAAGATCCCCATCAGTCCGTCATCCCTTAAAATTCGTTTTAAATTTATTATAAGCGCTGGTAAATTCTGTGTGAAATAAATTGTATCCACAGCAATGATCCTGTCAAAACTGCCCGAATTAAAAGGCAGTTCATCTAAATTTCCTACCAGGAATGAAACTCTTTCACTTTTATTTATAGTTCTTTCCCGGGCACTCAAAATGGCTTCATCAGCGATATCTATCCCGGTAAGTCTGGCCTTTGTCTTATCGGAGATATATTCTGACACTCTGCCAATTCCACAACCGAGATCAAGGATATTATTTGTTTCGCTCAGCTCTAACATCTCGATCAGTTTATTGAGTTGCCCCATGTTTGCCATATTCATTTGGCAGAGAAATTTGCCATGGATCTTTTCGCAGAATTTTCTGTAGACCTCGCTCTTTTCAAGGGATAGAAGCGATCGATTGAAGCCTTTCCTTTTACTTTCTTTATTCCAGGAAATTATCTCTGCCCTGCCCTTGGGGGTCAGCAAATAGAATCCATCTTTTTCAGAGATCAATTCATTTGCTTTATGTATTTCTATGATAGGAAGCCAGTTGAATTCCTCATCTGAATGTTGCTTCCTTAAAGAATCTAGTTTCTCCAGATCAACAGCTTCTTTTTTCTTGCCCAGGAAGAAAATAATGTTCAACAGCCATGCTTCATTTTTGGAAAACATAAATTTACTCTCTTAAATTATTTGATATTGAATTTCTATCAGTTCGCAATACCTATTTCTTCTATTACCTCATTCCGAACTTTCCAGTTCGGAATGTTTTTGCGCTACGAAGTAGAACCATGGTATTCACCAATGGCAGGACTTCGTAACGAGAGTAAAAGTAACTGAAACCTAAGATTGCTGCTGAACAGGTCCAGTTTGATCCAATAACTCTCTCTTTTCATTCTTCGACTCCAGTCTCCGCCAATCCACCTTCCTAAACATAGCTCCTGCGGAGGAGGGTGCTTCGCCGGGCAGGCCACTCTAATGACAACACAATTCATCGAATTTAGTACCTGAAGTTTTCCACGAAAACTTCTAAATCTAATTTGCTTAAGCACAATTGGATAGAAAACTTCTAAAATGAATTTGCTTCGGCAAATTCATTAGTGGGCTTCGAACCAGTCTTTCCCAACTCCGATATCAACTGTTACTTTTACTATTTCGGCATATTCTGCCGGAAGCGCATTTTCCATTTCTCTGGAGATCAACTCACTGGCTCTTTCCAGGGCTTCTTTATGCACTTCAAAAACAAGTTCGTCGTGTACCTGAATGATCATTTTTATCTGAGGATCATCTTTGATCTTTTCATCAAGAGTGATCATAGCCAGTTTAATGATATCTGCCGCACTGCCCTGGATCGGCATGTTTATGGCAACCCTTCTGGCATCCCCCGCTCTACGGTTATCACGACTGTAAAGATCCGGCAGGAACAGCTTCCGGCCCAGAATGGTCTGTACATATCCAGTTTTATTGGCTTCATCCAGACTCTTATCGAGATAGGATCTGATGGTCGGAAATTTGGCGAAATAATTTTCAACAAATTCTACAGCTTCCTGCTGGGAAATATTCAATTCCCGGTGAATGCGCTGCGGTCCCATCCCGTACATCAGACCGAAATTGATGACTTTGGCATAGCGTCTTTCATCAGAAGTAACATCAGCAATGTCTTTATTGTAGATAATGCTGGCGGTCTGGCTGTGAATATCCAGTCCCTTACTGAAGGCATCGATCAGGCTGGGGTCACCGGAAAGAAAGGCCAGGATCCTCAGTTCTATCTGGGAATAGTCCGCTGAAAGGATCACATAATCATCCTTATTTACCGTGAAGGCTTTCCTGATCTCTTTGCCGCTTCCTGTTCTGATTGGAATATTCTGCAGATTGGGATTAGAGCTAGAGAGCCTGCCGGTTGAGGCGACTGTCTGATTAAAGGAAGAATGTACCCGTCCCGTCCTTTCATTGATCAATTTCGGTAAAGCTGTAACGTAGGTGGATTCCAGTTTGGTAAGCTGCCGGTAATCCATAAGCAGTCTGGCAATTTCATGATCGTCAGAAAGTTTTTCCAGTACAGTGACATCGGTAGAATATCCTGTTTTGGTTTTCTTAACCGGAGGTATCTTTAGGTCTTCGAACAGCACCTTTCCCAGTTGCTGGGTGGAATTGAGATTGAACTGATATCCGGCTATTTCATAAATTTTAATGGTAAGTTCAGCGATGGTTTTCTGATTCTTCTTCGATAATTTCGCGAGATATTCCTGATCTATATAGACACCGTTCATTTCCATATTGGACAACACTTTAAAGAGAGGCATCTCAACTTTTTGGAATAGATCCATCAGATCATTCTGAGTCAGTTGCTTTGAGTAAACTCCGTACAGTTTGAAGGTGATCCAGGCATCCTCTGCCGAATATTCGGCAGCTCTGGTAGTTGAAACCAGATCGAAGGTGATCTGTTTCTTCCCCGTTCCTATCAAATCCTTCAGATGGATCATTTCGTGTTCGAATTCACGCAGGGAACAGGCTTCCAGAGAATGTCTGTCAGTGGGATGTAGCAGATAATCCGCGATCATGGTATCCCAGAATTGGCCTTCCAGGTTCAGTCCGGCTCGCTTTAGCACGATATAGTCATATTTCACATTATGCGCGATCAGTTTTTTACCATTCAGCACTTCTGCTAATTGTTCCAGAACATATTGCTGATCGACATTGTCCGCCATCTGATGTCCGGTGGAAATATAATAAGCTTTCTCTTCAGCAGCGCAGAGAGAGATCCCGGCCAGATCAGCCTTCATGGGATCTTCCGAGGTGGTCTCCGTATCGAATGCGATAACGTCTGCTTTTGCTAATTCCTTCAACATCACATCAAAATCTGATCTGTTATCAATTAATAGAGCAGCAAATTCTTTATCTTCTCCATTGTCTTCATTCCCGAAATCCAGGCTCATTTCAACAACGGTCTCTTCCGGGGTAAGTTTCCTGGCAATGGAATTAAGCTCATACTGTTTCAGCAGGTTCACCGCGTTGACAAGGTCATGGCGGTTGAAAGCCGGATCAATATCCGGGAACTGGTCCAGTGGTACATCGCGGATGATCTTAGCCAGTTGCTGCGAAAGGAAAGCGGCATCACGTGAATCTTCCAGTTTTTTCCTGGTACCTGGAGGGGTAATTTCCTCGATGTGGGCATAAACATTTTCCAGATTATCGTAGTCATTAAGCAGTTTTACAGCCCCTTTGGGACCGATGCCTTTTACTCCGGGAATATTGTCGGCTGCATCACCACAGATCGCCAGATAGTCGATGAATTGTTCCGGTTTAAGTTCATATTTAGAGATTACGCCATCTCTATCCAGCACCTTTTCTTTAAAGGGATCGTAAAGCTTGACCCGATCATCCACCAGCTGCGAAAAATCCTTATCTCCGGTCACGATGAATATTTCAAAATCCTGTTTATATTTTTCTGCCAGGGTAGCCAGCACATCATCTGCTTCAAATCCGGAAATTGAGACCTCGTGTATATTGATTGCCCGGAAAAATTCCCTAATCGGTTCGATCTGGGCAACCAGGTCGTCCGGAGCAGGCGGGCGGTTGGCTTTATAAGCTTCGTCCATTTTATGCCGGAAGGTCTTTTCCTTTTGATCGAAAGAGACTAGAATATTTCTTATATTATATTTCTCGATCATTTTCAGCATGGTATTAACCAGGCCGAAGATCGCACCGGTGTTCTGTCCTTTACTGTTGATCAAAGGATTCCTGATAAAAGCAAAAAATGCCCGGTAAATTATTGCAGTTCCATCGATCAGAAATAGTTTATCAGCCATAATATCTCCTTATTTAAGGTTCAACACATCTAAAGGCTTATATAAAAAAATGAAAATTTTGTAAAAGAAAATTTTTTATTGCTAAAAATATCCGGCTGAATATTTTGTGTTTTACCTGAGGAGTTCAAATGGAAGACAATAAGTATACAAGAAACATACTGATTCTACTGATTGGGGTAGCTTCAATAGTTTTAGCTTTAATGTTTGCCAATATCACCTATCAGCTTTCGAATAAAAGAGCTGAAGCTAAAAAGTCAGATTCTCTCTCAGTAGAAGCTGGAGCAGGACAGTTGGCTGCAGATTCAACGACTGCTTCCGCTGCTGAACTTTATGAAACCTGCGTAATGATCTCGACCGACAAGAATATTGTTCTTAACAACAAGGAATTAATGAGTTTGAATGGTTTTCCAGTTAAGATAAAAGAATCAAAAAGAGCAAACAAACTAATTTATTCTTTAATCATAGACAAACAGCTGACCCGGGAAGATGCAATTCTGCTGGGTGAAGAGATCAAAGATAAATACGACGAAATTCATTCATACTGGATCGAAAAAATCTCAGATGGCAAATCAGAAGAAATATCCGAAGAATTTCTAGCTGAAGAAACTACAGAACCTGAAATAAGCAAAGATGTTGAGGAAAAACCATTAACACCTCCTGTCCGACCCGATGTCATCAGATATGAGATCCAGATCATGGCAAATACTGAACTGGAAAAAATTGAGACTACCAAACAATTTCTGGAATCGGAAGGATATAAGCTGAAGGTCATTGAATTTAATAAGGATGGAACCACTTATTATAGGTTAAGACTTGTAGACCCTTACAGTAAGGCGGAAGCAGACTTGGTGGGCAGTAAACTGAAAAAGAATTATAAATTCATCAACAGCTACTGGCTGGATAAAATAGTAGAGTAAGACCTCAGAAGCAATGACCCAAAGAAGCACAGAGAATTTCACAGACTGCATAACTTTCGATGCTGATTCCCATACTCCCTGTTGATACTGGTTCCTAAACTTTTAACCTGTTTACCCTTTTGGATAACAGGGCTGAATAACAGGATCCGCTGGTTCCTAAACTTTTAAACTGTTGCATAACAGTTCCTGTTTTGGAACCCATAATGTTTCTACTAATATAATTACCGGATCATTTATACCTTGATGTATACCATCAACTACTGGAAACCTTAAATTAGCCATCAATAGTACCTCGAACTGCTTGTCCCGTTTATCCTCTGGAATAAACAAAACAGTTTTTTTACCACCAATGAGTGAATGACAGGAATGAAAAAGGTGGCTATTTTATATTTCTTTTTTATTTATTTTCTGAACTCCTGGCCATCCACATAAACGTCAAAGGCTCTAGTATTAGCTGGTTTATCTTTTTTGACAGTCAGTTCCCCGGAAAGTGCTTTACGAACTAGTTCATCTTCTGCTTCCACTTGTTCCAGAGTTTTTGGTTTCACATCATCTGGAACTTCTTCCAGACCATATTTGTAGCTTAAGAATTTTCTTCCTGTAACAGGATATAATGCACAAAGTATTTCATCATCTATGTTTTTAGCCAGACCCTTAAATTCCTTCTTTACTTTTGGAAGTTCAGGTTCGAGTAGATCTCCAGGTCGTTTAGTTATGGGAGTCTCACCACGTGGATATCCCTTTAAAGCTTTCTTACGTACCTTTTCATCAATGGGAAGTGTTGTCTTGCCATACAATCCAAAACAAAGGTCTTTCACCTGTTCCGTAATATTGGAATATGCTTCATCTTTATCGAACAAAACATTATTAACCGTTTGAATACCAACGATCTGACTTGTGGGTGTAACTAATGGAACCTGACCGAGTTCTTTTCTAACTTTTGGTAATGTTTCGAAAACTTCATCTAATTTATCAAGAGCATCCATCTGTTTCAGTTGATTAACCAGGTTGGAGAGCATACCTCCCGGAGTTTGGTGCAGGATCACATTTGTATCGATGATGCTGAATTTTGTATTATTGGCAAAATGTTTGTATTTTGGAATGATCTTCTCCATTTCTTTGCCAATCTCAGCCAGCTTTTTGATATCTAATCCAGTGTCGCGGTTTGTTCCCAGAAGTGAGATAACAAGAGGCTCCACAGCAGGATGAGAAGTTCTGTAGGCATAAGGTGCCATGCATGTATCAATGATGTCCACACCTGCTTCAATTGCTTTGAAAAGTGTAAGATCTCCCATCCCGGAAGTGAAGTGTGTATGAAGATGGATTGGAATATCAGTAAGTTCTTTTAGAGCCTTAACTAGATTATAGGCATCATAAGGAGCACCATGAGCCCTGCCATATCCTTAATGCAGATCGTATCAGCACCAAGTTCTTCCAACTGTTTGGCTTTCTTCAAATAATAATCCAGGTTATAAGTTTCTCCACCCATGCGGGGTTCTGTGAGAGAATAGCAGATCGTTCCCTGGAAATGTTTGTTGTTCCTTTTGATCACTTTTACAACAGTTTGGAAATTACGGAAATCGTTGAGAGCATCAAAAACACGGAAAATATCGATGCCATTATCACTTGCTCTGTACGAAAGCTTCCACAACATCATCAGCATAATTTCGGTAGCCTACAACATTCTGTCCACGCAGCAGCATAGAAAAAGGTGTTTTCTTATGTGTTTTTTTAAGGTTCTAATTCTTTCCCAGGGATCTTCGTTCAAATAGCGATGCATCGTGTCAAATGTAGCTCCACCCCACATTTCCAAGGAATAAAAACCGATATCATCCATCATTTCTGCTACAGGCAGCATATCTTCAGTTCTGCCACGAGTTGCAAAAAGTGATTGATGTCCGTCTCTGAAACTTAAGTCTTGAATCTTAATGGGATTTTTTGCTTTGGGTCGATTTGGATCGTAATTCATTTTGGTCATTTCCAAAACGCCGTGTTTATCAAAAGTCATTTATTTCCTCCGTCTTTAATTAATTATTTTCTCTGCCAGTCGTTGACCAAAGCATCTTGTGTACGCATATTCTTTATCTGCATAATGTCCCCATGCTGGAGCGGGACCAGGTGTTATCGCGGAATCATCTCTTTGCTCTTCTTCCTGCTGCAGGAAATAAATCACTCCCATCATGGCAGCTTTAAGTTTTTTTGTTTTGTCTTTCATATTATCTCTTAAAGTGGAATATTTCCGTGTTTTTTTGCTGGCAGAATATCTTTCTTGGTATACATGATCTCAAGGGCGTCGATAAGCCTCAATCTTGTCTCAGCCGGCTTGATCACTGCATCTATATAGCCTCTTTCTGCTGCAATATAAGGTGTATTGAATTTAGCTTCGTATTCTTTGATCAGTTCCTGTCGTTTTGCTTCCGGATCTTTGGCTTCTTTAATTGCGTTCCGTTTATAACTGGAAACTATATTCACAGCTCCCTGAGCACCCATTACAGCAATTTCAGCTGAGGGCCAGGCAAAAGCCATATCATTTCCCAGGTGTTGAGAACTCATGGCGATGTAGGCACCACCATAACTTTTTCGGGTAGTAACATTCAATTTAGGAACAGTGGCTTCCGAATAACTCCAGAACAATTTTGCTCCATGTCGTATAATACCATTCCATTCCTGATCCGTACCAGGTAAAAAGCCTGGTACGTCCTCTAGAACCAATAATGGAATATTAAAGGCATCACAGAAACGGATAAAACGTGAGATTTTATCGGAAGCATTAATATCCAGACAGCCAGCCAAAACCATCGGTTGATTGGCAATAATTCCTACCGGTCTGCCATTCAACCGGCCAAACCAATGACTGCATTCTGAGCATAATATTCATGAATTTCAAAGAATTCACCATTATCAAAAACTGACTGGATTACATTTTTCATATCATAACCAGCTTTAGGATTATCAGGGATAATCGTATCCAAGTTCAGGACACAATCTGGCTGGATCATCTGTTACCAGGAATGTTGGAAAGGAGGATCTTCCAGATTATTATCTGGAAGATAGCTGAGGATCAGTTTAACCTGTTCGATAGCTGCTTCATCGCTTTCACAGGCAAAATGAGCATTACCGCTTCTGGCGTTATTAGTCATGGCACCGCCCAGCTCTTCGAAATCGGTTTCCTCACCGGTAACTGTTTTAATTACGGAAGGTCCGGTGATGAACATGTGAGCTGTTTTTTCCACCATCAGAATAAAATCTGTCATAGCAGGAGAATAAACTGCGCCACCGGCACAAGGTCCCATAATTACTGAGATCTGGGGAATTACACCGGAAGCTCTGGAATTGCGGAAGAAAATATCTCCATAACCTTTCAGTGAATCAATTCCTTCCTCGACTCTGGCTCCACCGGAATCATTCATTCCGATGATGGGAACACCGGCTTTCATAGCCAGATCCATAATTTTGACTATCTTACCGGCATGTTTTTCTCCCAGTGAGCCACCGCGGGAGGTAAAATCCTGGGCATAAGCGAATACCGGTTTCCCGTTAACCAAACCGTGCCCTGTAACAACTCCATCCGAAGGTATCTCTGTTTCCGGCATATTAAAATTGGTTGATCTATGTTTTACCAGCATGTCGATCTCGCGGAATGATCCTGCATCAAAAAGCAGATCCAGTCTTTCTCTGGCGGTCAGTTTACCTTTATCGTGCTGTTTAGTAATTCTGGTTTCGCCGCCCATTTCTTTAATTTTAGCTTCTTTTTTTGCTAAAGCCTCTATTTTCTCAGAAATTTTCATTATTAACTCCTGTTTTTTAATACAATTTAACTTCAATCTTTAATATGGGGTAACAATTTTCTGGGTTAGTAAATGTGTAAAGCAAAAAACTGTCTTTACTCCTCATGAGGCACGCTGTAACACCAGACATGCCCCTATAGGTTTAGTTTAGCTTATAGTGCAATTATAATGGGGCAGAAATTATTTTTTCAAGCCCTTCCAGGCTTACAGGAACCAGCATACCGGCATCCTGATTGATAATAATCCGGCTTTTTCCCTTTGAGTGAGAACGCATCATCCAGAGCCTGTATGAACTGAAGTAAATTTACTTATGTTGATTTTATCCAACAGAGTTCGCGGAATATCTGTAACCATCCAGAGCTGGTGATCGATAGTGAATTCTGCCAGCCTGGCAGCTTTATGGTAACCCAGCTTATAGGATTCCGCAATGCTGTTTGAATACTTCCTGAGGCGTACTGACAGGAGCTGAACAGCTGATAGAACTTGTCTTTCCCGATCCCTGCCCGGACAGGCAGCTACCAGGATCAGGATACCATTTTTTTTCAGGATTTTCCGACAATTCTCAATGCCTTTCTGAGCCTGATAAAGATCTTCATCCAAAGGAGGTCGGACGACCGCAATGACTATGTCTGCCTGATTGAACAAGGTTGGAGAAAAATCTTTTCAGCAATTTTAACTGTTTCATAAAAGGAATTTTTCCAGTTGCCGGCAACAGCAGCAATTATTTCATTTTTACTGTTCAAAACCGTATTGATCGAGAAAATCTCCTTCTCTATCATTTCAACCGCTTCCATCATATCATCGTGAACAGGGTTGCCCTGCAGTTCAAGCAGGGAAGATCCCGGCTGCATAGCCAGAGAGTGATTGATTTCGATTGTCTGATAAGCAGCAATACCGGGTTGAAAACTTTTACGGCCGCCGGTATAGCCGGCAAAATAGTGTGGTTCAACTGAATTAAGGTTAATGATCTTATCCACTTTTGTGATGATACGGTTAAATTTTACAGGAGTACCGAAGCTGGTTACACCGAATTCTGTCATTTCATCATTTTCTGCGTCATGTATGTAGATGTTTTTTCTGGATGTGTGATAGATCGAGCCGAATATTTTTTCAAGTTCTAATTCTGTGGAGTGACGATGGGCTCCTGTCGCAACAATGTATTTTACTTCCAGATGCTGCCAGTGGGGGTAAAGATGTTCCAGCAATTGAGCTGAAGGTATGCCCCTTGTACTGTCATTAACAATTACCAGCAAGGTGCGGCAATTTTGCAGAAAATCTTTTATTGATGCTGATCCAGTAGGATTATTTAACGCAGCGGCGGTTATTTCTGACAATGGGGCAGCTTGTTTAGCACCGGGCAGCGAGATCACAGCGGTAGTGTCAGGATTCACCTTAACATTTTGTGTTTCTTTTCCGTAAGCCAGATTAATTTTCACTTAACCTCCCGTAGGGGCTTCCTGCCTGAAAGACTTTAACCTAAAAGAAAAACCAGCAATGGAATATAGACCATACCCAGAATGAGGGAAATGGAGACAAGATTGGCGGCAAACTCCTTATCCAGGTTCTCCAGGGTAGAAAAAACGAGGGTGTTATAGCCAACCGGAGCCGAGGCACATAGGACGATTACAGTTCGGATCATACCTTCGATCTGCAGCAACGAAGTGAGGAACATGCTGACAAGAAAACCGCCCAGGATGCGGATCATAAAGACCAGCAGGATGCGATTGATGTTTTTAGCTCTGGGTTTGAAATATACCCCGAGAGAGAGCATGACCAGTGGAATGGTGGGGAGCCCCAGCAGTTGGAAGAAATTTTCCAGAAGAGCGGGAAGTCCTGCTCCACTGAGATTGAGAATTATACCGCTGACAAGGGCCCAGATGGGGGGCAGCAGTAAAAATTTCTTTAGTTTGATCCCTTTCCCGGCCTGAGGAGAGTGACGCATGGCGATGTAATAAATGAAGGTAAAAATGGAGAGTCCGGTACCGAACTGAAAGATCGTGGCAAAGGCAAAGCCTTTCTCGCCATAAGCTGATAGAACGAAGGGGAAAACGAAGGCAGTATTCATGATCATGGAACCGACCATGAAGGTACCTTTAGTCTGACGGCTGATCTTGAGGCAGCTACTGATGATGTAAGAAAGGAAATAAGTAAAGATAACAATTACAATAGGTATGGCTGGGATGTAAAGGTGTTGCCAGACCAGGATCACTTTCTGGGTAGAAACAATAGTGAGAGATGGCAGGCAGACATAGAAAACCAGTTTGAGCAGCAGATCGCTATCACTGTTCCTAAGCACTTTGATCTTTTTGAGTAAAATCCCCAAAAAGAAGATGAGGATGACTGGTATGATCTTCTGGAAGAATTCATTCATAATATTTTCTTTAAATTTATTTTGAGGTTACTTGATCTATTTTTTCTAAAATGTGTAAAGCATCTTTATGAAATTTTGAAAATGCGAACCATTTTTACCAGGCTAAACGGTAGGGGGTAGGAGGAAGATGGAAGGTAGAGGGTAGAGTGTAGACGGAAGAAAAAATATAAAAGAACATGAAGAAAAATATGAAATTTTTATCGATAAAATCTGTCCTTGAATTTCTGTGCATCCTGTCTTACTTGACGGTATTTTCAGTATAAATACTCGAACGGAGGCAGGAGCTTTTTTGTCGAGAGGTACGAAGGGATCAGCATATAATTATCTATAATTACTAAAGATTTCTAACCTTCGGAATAGTATCTTGATGAATTTATAGGCATCGAAGATCCAACCTTCAGAAAAAGATTCGAGGGTTTAGAGAGTAGACGAAAGACGGAAGTATATCAGAAACTTGCGGACTATGTCCGGCTACTGCGACGAATCGTTTCAATGTAAGAGACCTTCGCAAAGGTTACAGTTTGAAGACAGTAGAGGGATCAGGCAGAAGCATAGAAGGTCTGTATGTACAGTTGACTGACAGTAGACTGCTAGAATGCTGAAAGCATTGAAGACGGAAGACATTAGAAGATATTTGCGGAATTTTGGACCTTAAAGAAGAAGAAGATTATCTGTTAACTCCGACAGATTTAGTATCGTATTGAAGTCTGGAATTAGACTGAAGGAAATCTCTCAATATTCCTTTACCTGTTCATTCGAATCTTTACTGGAACATCAAAGAGTTGTAAGACAGTAGAGGGAAGGCAGAAGATAGAAGGTCGTAGACAGTAGAGAGTAGATGGAAGATAGAAGGTGGAAGATAGAACATGGTTGGACCAAAGATCAAGGATCAAGGGGCAGAAGAGAAAAAATAACAATACAGATTGAATTCCAATTGAGCTTTGTTAATATTCTAAATTATAAAAACCCGTGAATAATTAATTCCCCAATATTCCCAGAAGTACACCGGCAGCTACGGCAGAACCGATCACACCGGCCACATTGGGAGCCATGGCATGCATCAGCAGGTAATTATCTTTATCGTATTGTTGACCCACATGGTGGACAACTCTGGCACTGTCCGGCACAGCCGACACACCTGATGCACCGATCATGGGGTTGATCTTTTCTTTCAGGAAGAGGTTCATCAGTTTAGCGAAAAGCAAGCCGGTTGCCGTGGCAATGCAGAATGAAAAAGCACCTAACCCGAATATTTTAACCGAATCTACCCGCAGGAAAACATCAGCCTGAGTACTGGCACCAACGGTCAGGCCCAGCACAATAGTTACGATATCGATAAGAGCGTTACGGGCTGATTTGGCCAGTCTTTCTGTGACACCGCTTTCTTTAAGCAGATTACCGAAAAAGAGCATGCCCAGCAAAGCGGAGGCACCCGGGGCGATAAGGATTGTTACAACTGCAGCGATGATCGGGAAGAGAATTTTTTCCCGTTTGGTAACCAGGCGCGGGGTTTTCATTCTGATGCGTCTTTCTTTATTAGTTGTAAGAAGTTTTATGATCGGAGGTTGTATCACCGGTACGAGAGCCATATAGGAATAGGCTGCAATAGCAATGGGGCCGACCAGGTGAGGAGCCAGTTGAGATGAGAGGAAGATAGAGGTAGGTCCATCGGCACCACCAATAATCCCGATGGCTCCGGCTTCCAGAACATTAAACCCCAGTTGCAGGGAACCTATAAAAGTTGCAAATATCCCGAACTGGGCAGCAGCGCCCAGCAAGATCAATTTAGGATTAGCAATAAGAGTGGAAAAATCGGTCATTGCACCAAGGCCCAGAAAGATAAGAGGCGGATAGATGCCGGAGGTCACTCCGAAATAGAGCAGGTTCATCACAGAATTCTGAAAATAGACACCGTAGGTTCCCGGCAGATTACCCAGCACAATGCCGAATCCGATCGGAACCAGCAGGAGGGGTTCATAATTTTTGGAAATTCCCAGATAAATAAAGAAGAAACCGATGAGCAGCATAGCGAGATAAGACAGGTTCAGCTGGGCAATTCCTGTAGTAGAGAAGAAATTGAGCATTTCGTTCATGTTATGCTCCGATCTCGATCAGGATCTGTCCTTCCTGAATTGTATCACCTTCTTTAACCAGGATCTTGCTGACCGTTCCGGAAGAATTTGCAGAGATCTCGGATTCCATTTTCATTGCTTCCAGGATCAGCAGGGGTTGCCCTTTTTCTATCTTATCTCCTTCCTTCACCAGCAGAGTATGAACAAGCCCGGGGATAGGTGCCTTAATTCCATTTGCTCCGGAATTGTGATCGATCTTTATAGAGTTAGACAGATTAGCTTGGGGCTTTTCAGACCGGACAAGTCTGGGCATTGCAGATGTGCTTTCCGACTCCACTTCAACTTTATATTCAATGCCATTGACCTCTACTCTGATGTTGTCCCCTTTATATTCCAGGATCCTGGTCTTGTATTTTTGATCGTTGATAATAAATTTATAAGTTTTCATGTTATCTCCTCAATTCTTTAAAGAAGACCCGGTTGGGCATATTGAATTTTCCTGATGCACTCCATAAACTTAGTGAAGCACGTTTCCATGTAAGCAGGAGTCTGCTTTGTTCTTCTGCTTCCAGTTCATGCAGATAAACGGTTGTAATGGCAGCGATGATATCGTTCTGACTGGGTTTTTCCCCATTTATAGCAGTAACGTTAGTTTTTTTGTCTGCAGATCCAGGCTTTCTGTCGAGGTGTTTCAGGCTCTGCATTCGATTTATGATAAGCCCTACAATGATAAGGCTGGCAAAAACTATGAGCATTCCAACAACGATTATGCCAAAATAAAAAGAGTGTTTTGATCCATTGTATTCTGACAGGGCCTTACTGACAGCTTTTTTACTGATGTGTAATTCTTCCAGAGTAAGGGCAGAATCGGTAGCTGGATCAAGCTGCAGATAGATCTTCAATTGTTTTACGGGGATCTCTAATTGGAAGGCGGTTTCGGCCAGACTGATCTGAGGAAAAACTGAGTCCAGTTTATCCACCTCATTATTTTCAGCTGAAAGCAGTAAGGGAAGAAAGATCAGTATAAGAAAAATAAATTTTCTCATGCCACCACCCTTAAAGAGGAATATTTCCGTGTTTTTTAGGCGGGTTGGAATCTTTTTTGGTAGCCAGCATTTCCAGGGATCGAATTATCCTGAACCTGGTGGCAGCCGGTTCAATAATATCGTCTATATAGCCTTTTTCAGCAGCCCGGTAAGGATTGGCAAATTTATCCCGGTATTCCTGTTCTTTTTCCTGCAGAAGTTGTTCTGGATCCTCGGCATTTTTTGTATCTTTATAGAAGACTATCTCTACTGCTCCCTTGGGTCCCATAACAGCAATTTCAGCTGTAGGCCAGCCGTAAACGATATCGGCTCTCATGTGACGGCTGTTCATTACACAATAAGCTCCGCCGTAAGCTTTTCGCAGAATAACGGTTATTTTGGGAACGGTTGCTTCAGCGAAAGCGTAGAGCAGTTTAGCTCCATTCCTGATAATTCCGTTGTGTTCCTGGTTGGAGCCAGGCATGAAGCCAGGTACATCTTCCAATACAACCAGCGGTATGTTGAAGGCATCACAGAAACGAACAAATCGGGCTGCTTTAATCGAAGCATTTATATCCAGCACACCGGCCATAAACTTAGGTTGATTGGCCACTATCCCGATGCTCTGTCCGTGCATCCTGGCGAAGCCAACAACTATATTCTGCGCGAAATTCCTGGCAACTTCCAGAAATTCCCCATCATCAACAATACTGGAGATAACATCCAGGATATCATATGGTTTATTAGCGTTATCGGGAATCAGGTCATTGAGTTCTTCACATCTGCGGTCGATCGTATCTTTTGTGGGACGATAAGGAGGTTGTTCCAGATTATTGGAAGGTAAATAGCTTACCAGGTTACGAATTAGTAGAATGGTCTCTTCTTCGTTAGTAGTAAGAAAATGAGCGACACCGCTTTTTGAGGCGTGGATAAGTGCTCCGCCCAGATCTTCGGTGGAAATGGTTTCATTCAAAACTGTCTTCACAACCTTGGGGCCGGTAACGAACATGTAGCTGGTTTCCTGGTTCATGATCACAAAATCCGTGATTGCTGGAGAATAAACAGCTCCTCCGGCGCAGGGTCCCATAATGGCAGAGATCTGAGGAACAACTCCCGAAGCCATTACATTGCGCAGGAAAATATCGGCATAGCCGGCCAGTGCATCAACACCTTCCTGTACTCTGGCTCCACCGGAATCGTTCAGTCCAATACAGGGAGCACCCATTTTAACAGACATTTCCATTACTTTGCAGATTTTAGCAGCATGTGTTTTCGACAAGGAGCCGCCGATCACTGTGAAATCCTGAGCGTAGAGATAGACCATCCTGCCGTCAATCGTCCCGCAACCGGTTACCACACCATCCCCCGGAAAACTGAGTTTTTCCATGCCGAAATCTTTACACTGGTGTTTTACAAACATGTCGAATTCTTCAAAGCTGTCTTTATCGATCAATAATTCTATTCGTTCTCTGGCGGTGAGTTTACCTTTTTTATGCTGGGCTTCGATCCTTTTTTCACCACCGCCTTGAAGTGCTTTTTCGCGGTTTTCTCTAAGTTCAGCAATTTTGTTCCTGATAGACATTGAACCTCCCCTAAAAACACAATAACTTTTTTCTAAAGTTGTTTTCAGTCAATAAGAATATTTAGTTTTTCTGAAGCATAATCATCAGGAATTTAAGGGATTTTCTGAATAGAATTAACTCGGATTTACGCTGTCATTACATACATCCATCGGTTTTTTACTTTTTAGCAACGAACTTTTACGAACCGGTAACGAACCTTTTAAATCAGCTTCTTTAATTGCCCTCGTTACGAAGCTTCTGCTTTGAAACGGTTCCACAGATATTGATTCATTGTTGGACTTCCGAAGTAGAACCATGGTATTCACCACGGCAGGACTTCGGAAGGAGTGAATAGAGTAGGCGGGATAGATATCTGTTTTATCCTCGATTCACGCTCGCATTTTGCCCATTTGGGGCAAACACTCGCTGCGAATCAAGTCCTGTATTTCCTTTCTCGATTGTCATAGTCCGTAATATCGATACTAAGATGCTTCATCTTTCCCTGCTCCAGCCGGTTTTAACTTCCTTTCGAAAATCCAGATCAGGGATATAGGGCTTAATATCCAGCAGAGGAGTACCGTCAACGGCGTCTATATTGCTGATATGAAGTATGTTGTTTTCTATTTTTAGTAATCTGACAATTGACATCCCGATCGGATTGGGGCGGTGCGGGGAACGGGTAGCGAAAAGGCCGCGCAATTGATCATGATCACGGGGAAAGATCTGCATTTTATAAGAGCTGTTCTGATGCAGATAATATATGAGAATTATGTGTGTGAAACCTTCCAAGTCCTTCAGGCCTGGTGCATATGACTCAAATATTTCGATCTCTGCTTTAACTCCTGTAATTTCATTAGACTGAGGAGGGGCTTCCTGGCTGGATTTCCATGGTGAGTGAATGACCCCGATCGGTTTCAATTCTATTTTCATTTAAATCTCCGCATGAAACTCCCTTGTTACATTATACAAAATGGTGTTTTCTAATAAAATCAATCCCGAAATTTACTGTTTTTACTGCCAGTTTTTCGCACAAATTGGGTGGATTCCCCGGTTTAAAACCTTCCGGACGCAGCTCTTTACAGGTTATGCTGCCGAATTTTCCGGTAAACTCAATGCTATAATTATAGCAGCTCTTCACAATCTCATCTGTAGTCAATTCTTTGTTTTTGCCCAGTATACCCAGGAACATCAAAGTTCCTTCCACCAGGCCGCATTGAGCCTGGAATTTACCGGCACCGTTCATACCGGTTGCAGCATCAATTACCTGGGGGGAAAGGGGCAGATCAAATTCTTCAGACAGTATCAGCAAAGTTGAAGCCGCGCAGTTGTAATCTCCGTTCACAAAATATCTGGTGATTTTACTCTGGATCCGATCCATAAATTTATTTTCTCCCTATTTTAATTCATTTCAGTTTATTTTCTGTTGAGATCTTTTTCCTGTCCTGTTCTGCAAAGCCGTTCTGCTTTAGAATACTCACAATAAAATCCGTTTTGCCATCTATATAGGAATCTATATCCTCAGGGAAGCTGACGGCCAGTTTTTTCTTAATTTCGCCATAAGACTGGCACTTGTCCGGATTTTTCCGCAGGAAGTCCCGGAAAGCCAGATGGTTACGCAAACCAAGAGAACCTTCGCGGCAAAGGTAAAGATTGTGCTTCATCCAGGTTCTCTTGCCGGCTGAATATGGTACTTCTTCATCCTTCCTTTTAAATGCTTCCCGACCGGAAATACCCAGGTCTCCGACATAGATGTAGCCAAGTTCGGCCAGTTCATTTATCACCCGTTGCTGCAGGGTAGTATCATCTGCAATGATTATGTCTATATCAAGAATCGGCTTAGCGGCCAGACCCGGTACGGAAGTGCTGCCAACATGTTCTATTCCTTTTAATGGAAAAGTGATTCTGCTAAGAAGAACTTCCTTAATCTGCAGGAACTCATTAGCCCAGACGCGATTGTAATCAACTACTTCGATTTTCATTTCCTGCATACAATTACTTTAAAAAGAAGATCATCTGCCTGTGGGTCTCCACTGTCACTCAGCACTTTCTGTTCTTTCAGGATATCATAACCAAATAATGATGCCAATTTTCTGATATACTGATTGGTGTGACGGTAAATAGGTACGCCCCAGGCTGTGGGTGTTTCCAGAAAATCGATATCATTATACTTGCCTGAGCCTGCTTCAGATTTTGTTAATCCCGCAATGGTAAAGGCAAATATTCCGTCAGGTTTCATAAGGCGGTCAACTTCCTTGAAAAGAGAATTAAGCTCGCCAAAAAAATGGAATACTCCACAACAGATAACATGATTAAAGGATCCGTCTGCCCAGGGAAAGGGTAATTCTGTAAGATCATGTTTTATTAGTTCTCTGGCAAAATCCTTATCCTGACACTGTTCCAGCATTTTCTCCGAGCCATCAATTCCAGTAACCTCCAGATTGATTTTGGCAAAATGGACTGAACTTAAACCTGTTCCGATCCCCAGGTCCAGCAGAGAATCACCGGCCTTAACATATTCAAAACTCATTCCAAACAGCACATCGTGACCGTAGCTGTTGTATTCCTTAACCTGGGTATCGTAATTCTCAGCAAATCTGTCATGGTTTGTAATGTGATAATTTTTCACTTATCTTCCCTCAATCTTTTTCCCATACTTATAACTTCATCTATCTCGTAACCGATGCTGTGATAGAATTTGAGAACATCAACATTGTTGGTTCTAATCTGCAGATTTATTTTTGGACAGCCTGCTTCCAGCAAAAGTTCTTCTGCTTTCTGCATGATCTGCCTGCCGTAGCCTCTACCCTGCAGATCGGGATCCACCATCAGATAGTAGATCCAGCCGCGATGACCATCGTAGCCAGCCATGCAGGTGGCCATGAGCTTTCCTTCCAGTTCTCCTATCAGGAACCACTCCGGGTTGACCTGCAGCTTGCGTTGGATGTCTTTACGTGGATCGTTCCAGGGAACAAGCAGACCGCTGCGTTGCCAGAGGCTTAAAACTTTCCCTTCATCCTTAGAATTATAGGGGCGAATTATCATGTTTTTCCCGGGACCAGAATAATTTCAGTAATCTCATCTTAACTTTTAAAATCTATGATTTAAAGTCTTACATTACCAAGCCCGTTAGAATCAGAAGGATAGAGAATACCTTTCTTAAGATGAAACAGCTCAGTAAAGGGATCATTCATCAAGTCCAAATGACCATCCAGGTCTGCAAATTCAATATTGGGGCGACTAAGGGCAAAATGCAATCCTGCCGATATACCCAGGGAACACTCGTCCAGGCAACCGACCATCACTTCCATTCCTGCTGCTTTAGCTACGGAATTAATATGTTGAGATTCAAGAATACCGCCCATTTTCATAAGCTTAATGTTTACCATATCTATTCTGTCGTTACTCGCCAGCCTGAACGCATCTTTAAGTGTTTTAATGCTTTCATCTGCCATTACGGGAATATCTATATTCTGAGTTACCTCTCCCATTCTTTCATCTTTCTTCCGGCAGGTGGGCTGCTCAAATATCTCAATATTTGCTTTTTCGGTTTCATTAATGAAATGTAGTGACTCTGCTAAAGAATAGCCTTGATTAGCGTCAAACCTCAGGGCAAAATCGTTTCCTAGTTTTTCCCGAAGCTTCATGACTTTTTCTATATCTTCAGCCGTACTATGCCCACCCTTAAGTTTGAGGATTGAAAAACCATCTTTAATGAATTTCTCAGCCTGCTCCAGAGTTTCTTCCAGGGGTAGAATTCCAATAGTAATACTCGTCGCAATTGAATGCCGGTATCCTCCCAGCAGCTGATAAAGCGGAAGTTTTGCTTTTCTGGCCAACAGATCGTATAATGCTATATCTACCATAGCTTTTGTTGAGGGAGCACCCGGTAAACGGCTTTTCAGTATACTTTGTATTTTTTCTATTTGAAAAGGATATTGGTTTTTCAGCAGTTCAGTAACTACGGTTTCAATGTTATTGATAACATTTTCCGGAGTTTCACCGGTTACTTCCAGGTCGGGTGCCGCACAGCCCCATCCTGTTAAGCCATTATCTGTTATCAGTTTTAAAATAATGTTTGTTGTTTTCTTAACTTCCTCGTAGGCTATAGTGTAAGGAAATTTTAATGGCATATCAAGCCTGAAATACTCAATTGCAGTGATCTTCATTATAAATATGACCTTAACAATTCAACCAGTTGCTCGGAACCGTATTCAAGTACATCATAAGCAGGCAGACCTGTTTCTTCGGTAATTTTTTTACACTCACTTAATATCTCTTCCTGCTTCATCAATTCATGATTAACGGTAACGGCAATTACTTTTCTTCCTGAAATAGTTTCAATAGCATTGATCTGTTCAGGAAGTGAATGCAGTCTATATCCCGGGAATCCATCGTATTCTTTCCTTCTGGGTGCATGTTGAATAATCACATAATCCGGTCTCCCGGCGGCCAGAATCTCAAAGCCTCCCGGATAGGCTGGGTTCATCAGGCTTCCCTGTCCTTCAATAATAATTATATCTGGAGACTCATTTTTCCAGGCTTCATAAACTGCATGTTCAATTTCTCCCGAAACAAAGTCGTTTATGCAGCTATCCATGATCATTGAATATTTTGCACCCTGGGTCCAAGCTGTCTGCCCTGTTCCGACCATCTCAGCTTTCAATCCGGCTTTTCTAAAAGCCTGAACAATAATCCAGGCAGTGGTTCTTTTACCGATAGCGGAATCAGTTCCAAGAACTGCAATTTTAAGACAATCAACCTTTTCGATCTTACCGGTAAAGAAATGCAGTTCATCCCGATCAGGTGTTTTTCTGATATCTCGCACCCGGCAGTTATTCTTTGCCGCGATAGCCATTAGTTCTTCATCTTTAGAAAGGAAATCATGTAACCCGTTATCAACGTTAAGGCCCCTTTCCAGGGCAGCTTTTATACTCTTTCTCGCCTGGGCAGGAAGTCTTCCGCCATCCGGAGCCAAACCGATAACCAGCGTGGCAGGTTTATTTTCCGGAGCCAGCTTCTGAAATGCTTCCGTTAGATCATTAAAAATCGGGATACCTGAATACCTGTTATCCAGAACAATTCCGGCATCTTGCCCGGCATAATTGTGATCGATCACACCAACAATATTATATCTTTCCGTAAATCTTACCAGCCCGTGAGCTGTTTTCCCGTTCGGGGTGTTAAATGCCCCATCTGCAAAGACCAGGGCATTTCCATCAATCGTTTTTTTCATAATTAATATCTTCCTGTTAAAATTGCCACATATCTGTCATTAACAAAATTCATCTGCTCATGCATTTCAAGCAGGGCTATAAGTCCCGAAGTAGAGGCAGGCAGAATTCTGTATCCTTCTTTCTTGTGAATGAAACTACTCATTTCACGCATTTTTTTATCACTTATATGTCTTGCATCTCCGTTCGATTGTCTAATTGCATATAAGGCTTCATCACCATCAAAACTGTGCCAGTTGATAAGGGGTTCATTTATTGCCGTCTCCTTTACTTTTTTCGGATCAATATCCCGGCAATAATCTAATCCGGCTTTAAAAGAGGTGATGATGGGATTCTTAAATGCTGCTGAACCGGCAACGAAAATAGGTATCCTGGAGGTCTTTCCCCGTTTGTTAAGACTTACAAAACCGCGGAAAACACCTGCCAGCAATGTTCCGTTCGAAACCGGGGCAGCAATATATTTAGGAGCATCCCGTAATTGATCGTATATCTCATTTGCTATCTGGGCATAGGCTGAAATTTGTAATGAGGTGTTCAGCCCTCCCGGATTTGCATCGTAATATTCTTTAGCTTGAGCAATTTGGCTGGATTCAGTCACAGCATCCTCGTAAGATCCCGGCAGTCTGATGATCTCAGCATCGAAGCTTTCCATTTCCTTTATGCGCTCTGTATGATAAGCTTCCGGAATAAATATCTTACACTTGATCCCGGCCAGAAAGCTGGCATAAGCTACAGCCACACCATAGTTACCACAAGTTGCCAGTGAAATTACATCATAACTTCTCCGGAAAGCATCATGGACCTGGGCAAAGGCGATCCTGTCTTTTTGAGTTCCAGACGGATTTTCACCTTCATATTTAATATATAACTGGCGGATATCAAATTCCCTTTCCAGATTACGTGCTCTATTCAGTGATGTATCACCAATTTCCATGCTGATGATGTCCTCAAAAGATTCAATTCTATCTACCATTGTCAGACTCTTGTCTTTCACGGAATCGCTTAATTTCTGTACTTCTTTTAAGATCTTGATCTCTGCAGATTTAACGCCATCTAATAGATTATTAATCATTTTTATATCTCACTCACTAATAATTCTGTTTGGACATAATATTTCATTTCAAATTTAAAGCCATTTCTTCTTTTTGAAATAGACTATCATTCCCAGAGCCAACACCAGCATTACTCCCACCATAATGAAGTAACTATACTTATAATGAAGCTCTGGTAATATATCGAAGTTGGTCCCGTAGATCCCTGCAATAAATGTAAGTGGAATAAAAATTACTGAAAAAACAGTTAGAAATTTCATTATATCATTTAGCTTACTGCTAATAGTAGTATGGTAAATATTCAACTGATCTGACAGTATTTCTCTATAACTATCTGAAGATTCTGTTGCAAACTTAATATTTTCCAGAAGTTCTTTGAAATGAACTAAAGTGTTTTCATTTATGAACTCTGACTCCATCTTGGAAAGATTGAGAAACATTTCTTTTGCGGGATTAATGTTTTTTCGTAAGACATTCAGTTCCTGTTTGTAATTATATATTTTGTCAATCACGCTTTGCTTCGGTTCTTTAAGAAGATTTTCTTCCAGATCTTCTATCTTATCCCCGAATAAACTTATAATGTATATATAATTATCTACTACTACATCAAGTAGAGCAAAAGTTAAATAATCAATACCAGAACTTCTAATCCTCCTCTTTTGGTTTCTAATTCTCTCCCTAACAGGTTCGAACACATCTCCTTTTTTTTCTTGAAAGGAAATTAATACAGATGGAGTTAAAATTAAGCTCAAATTCTCAACTGAAATAAATCCAGATATTTCATCCTGCTGTAACATTTTAATTGATAGAAATATACAATTGGAATATTCTTGGATTTTCGGTCTGGCATTTGTGTTCATTACATCTGCCAGGATAAGTTTATCCAGCTGGAATCCTTTTGAGATCTCATTCATTACTTTTTCATCGTGTAAGCCATCTACATTAAACCAGGTTACCGTTTTTTTGTTTTGATATTTTAACACTTCACTCACCGTCTCTATTATATTTTCTTCTTTGTTTTCTGAATCAAAATCAATTACTCTCAATAATACATTATCAGTTTTTCTATCTCCACGGAATAATAATTCATCTGGAGCTAACCCAATTTCATGTTTTCTTTTTTTAACAAGTCTAGCCATCCCTCCTCCTTTATCAATTTTAACAACGTCACAGATAGATTAAGTTATCCTTAAATTCTATATAAAACATTATTTTAAAAATATTTATAATGAGTCAGTCAATATTGAAAAAGATTAAAATATAATTTTTTATTGTATTTAGAAGTTTAATTGTCAATTCAAAAAAGGTGCAAAATAATTCGGGTTTATTCTTAACTGGAATATTTATGCCTACGAGTAATAACTTTTGCAAAAAACATTATAATGGATCACACCTACTTCACTTTATTAAAATCCCTTCCGAAGGTGCAAAACATGAACATTCGAAGACTATTGCTCGTTCCTAAACTTTTAAACTGTTTACCCTGTTGGATAACAGGGCTGGATAACAGTTCCTGTTTAGGAATGCTGAAAAGTGAATTATTCATGATTGGTTATTCAGATTTTTTACTTTTTTCAATATCCAATATCGAATCATCAATTTCCAATTATGAAGTTCTCTGCAAATTTGGACATTGGGAGTTGGATATTCATGATTGCATATTCGTTTTTTACTTGGGAACCACCTCTTTTATTAACCACCAGTCTTCTCTTAACCACTCTCGAGTGGTTCAGAGAAGACAGGTCGAAGTATAAAAAATGAGAATGAATTGTCATGAGTCAATGTCGCCCTTCGATAAACTCAGGGTGACAATTACAATGATTTTATAAGTTTGAGGAGAAAACCTTCGGAAGGTTCGTAACCGTTCGGAAGGGATAGAAAACCTGGCAGGATATCTTTGTTGGTAGTTTTAGTTATAAAAAATGGACTCCTCGAAACGAGGAGTCCAAATTATTATAAATAAACTATTTATCTTTGTTTCTATTTCATCATTATCATTTTATTGATATGAGATTCCGCACCAGACTTCAGTTGATAGAAATAGATACCTGAAGTTACATCCTGACCATTGTCGTCTGAACCATCCCAGGTGAAATTATAGATTTTTTCTGCTTCAATTTCACCGGTGAAGAGGGTTTTGATCTTCTGTCCCTTCATATTATAAATAACCAGTTCGCCTGTTGTAGCTACTGGCAGGGCAAAACTGATATCTGTATTAGGATTGAAGGGATTAGGATAATTACTGTAAAGACCATAGGTTTCTGGTGTCGCAGGTGTTTCTTGTTCCTCTTCGTCTCCTGGAACTGTTAAAGTAACTGAGCCGTGCAGTTCAGTTTCACCGGTATAATTAACTGTTTCCAGCCAGTACCAGTAAGTAATACCACTTTCGGTAGGATTTTCATCATAATAACTGTAATCGGTTGGATTACTGGTAGTACCGGCACCTTCGATAAGTTCATAATTGAGAACGACTGAATTTCCAATGTAAGGAGTTTCGGAACGATAGATGTTCCAGCCCAGATTGGCAGTTTCAGACATAGTTGTCCAGAGCAGCAGGGGTGAAGTATCAGCAAAGGTGACTGTAAAGGTAGAGAGTACAACTGGAAGAGGAGGATCAGGGAGGATCACCATCCCAGCGAGGATTATTGGGGCCATTGTTACCAGAAACCACATAATCATCTGGTGCGCTTCCTAATTGTCCAGTAACGTTATGACCGCTAATATCATACACAATATCAAAAGGAGAACCTGCTTCAAAGGTCCAGTATCCTATTAAATTAGTTGGTATAGCTCTATCATTTGGAATGCTTGGAGTAAAAACTGTATACATGTTTTGTTCAATCTCTGGTTGAGTTCGTGCTACATTCCAGATCCTGACATCGTCAATTTTACCATTCCAACACTGGTAGTATTGTCCGTCATTTGCACCAGAAGGTCTACTAACTCCTCCAATCCAGGTTTGTTCTTCTGATGTCAGTGGGCCACTATGAAGGTCAGTATTATCTAATACACCATCAATATAAATATACCAATTATCACCGCCATAAATTTGAGGATCTGGATTAGCGTAAAAAACCCCTGCTAAATGAGTCCAAGTATTGAGTGGAATATAGCTAATGCTTTCCACACCTAAATCACTCCAGCTTCTAAAACTAATTCTTAACCCATCACCATTGGGTTCAATATCAGTGGTTTTCAACTCCCATTGGGTATATGTTCCATCATTCCCTTTTGATATGATCTGCATATCATCTGTTTCTGTATAAGGGTAGACCCAGGCTTCCACAGTAAAGTCTGCATCGCCAATGAAATTAAAAGTCTGCTGAGTCCCGACAATTACATAATCTGCGTCGCTGCGTGTAAATTCCAAGCAGGTGTTTCCAAGTGATAATAATAACACCGGTAAAATTAAAATAAAAAATATTAAACCTATAATCTTCATGTGGCCTCCTAATCATATCTCTTTGTTTTTTATAATGTTAGATGTTTGACTAAAAATTGTTTCAAATTATTCTGTCAACTCAAAAATTCCTGAAGGGAAATAAATGCCTAAAATTTAAAATATTTTAAACATTATCTATTGTATTGGAAATAATTTTTGAAACTGAATTACGTCAGAAAATGCCGTATCCCATACTGGCATAATTATTTCTGATAATGTTTTCAATATCGAATTATGAAGTATTTTTTAGAAACTTGGACATTCGGAGTTGAATATTCATGATTGGTTATTCAGGTTTTTTACTTTAGCTTTTTCCATTCTTGCATTACGAAGTGGAACCATAGTATTCACCACGGCAGGACTTCGTAATGAGGATTCCCCTTTCAAAGGTTTACCTGGCCTTGGCAGGTTTGAACCTTTTGAAAGGTTATGTTTGCTCCAGAATGATTTATTTGTTTGAGGTGAAAACCTTCGGAAGGTTCGAAACCGTTCCGAAGGGATAGAAAACCTGGCAGGTTGTTGAAAACCTGCCAGGATATCTGTTATAATGGTCATATGATACTATTTTAAAAGCATCATCTTCTTGGTTGTGTGGTATTTTCCGGTTTCCATAGTATAGAAATAAACTCCTGATGTAACCGATCTGCCATTATCGTCATTTCCATTCCAGCTCACAGAATGGATTCCAGCCGGCATAACCTCATTAACCAGAGTTGTAACCTTCTGGCCTTTAATGTTGAAGATCGTGATCTTTACATTACTATCTTCTGCAGTATTGAATTTTACACTTGTTTCCGGATTGAAAGGATTCGGATAATTTCCGACCAGTTTCGTAACCGCCGGGATCAAGTTATCCTCACCCTCTGTATCAGTTATAATAAGTATAACCGGCAGGGTTTCTGACAGGTGTTCCGGATCGTTGCTTGTAATAACCAGATCGCAATTGTAAGTTCCAGGTTCCATGTCTGCAGTATCTACCGACAGGGCTATCTGATCTGTAATTCCTGAACTGATACAACCTGACATCTGATCGAGCGTCAGCCAGGTATCGATATATCTCATCTCTATAGCAAGCTCATTGGTAATGTATTCTTCATTATAAACTATCTCCAGCCCGATCGAACCATTCTCATTCTGCATTCCGACAGTTGCTGCATCAACATTTCCAACCATATTCCTATATTGCAGCAGAATATTGCCATCCGGATAAATGATCATTTCAAAATCATAGAGCCCTACGTTATCACCACCATAATGCTCAACATTATCGAACCAGACCACCAGGCGCTCTTCGTTGCTGTGATAATAAACATTTCCAGCTCCGTTCGCACCGTCCCAGGGACGCAGATCATCCCAGAAACCGCAGATCGCAGGAGCCGGAGCTGAAGGACTTGGCAAGTGTGCATTAAGCCACTCATCATTATCATTACCAAATCCGATCCAGCCATTAGGATTTACGATAAATTCATCATATTCCACGCCGTAAAATTCAAAAGTGAAGCCGATCGGAAGTGGTTCACAACCGGTGTCATTATCTGTAAAGCTCAGGATCGTTCCTTCCGTATAAATATCAACCCAATCGTATTCCGGTCCATCAGGATTATTACTGTCGAACCAGAAATAGCCATAGCTGTCCGGTCCGCCATAATCGCGCATCATAGGATAGCTGATCATGATGTCGTAAAAGAGATCAGCTTCGCCGTAATTGGAAATTTCCAGAATACTGGAGGCCGTTTGTCCCGGATCCAGTTCGAAATTGACTGCTGTCTGATCTAAAACCAGGGCAGCCGGATCGAGTCCATTGATCACCGGCATTACCACAAAATCCAGCCAGGCACAATCCTGCCCGTCATCCACATAACCATCCTTGGCAAATTCCCATTTCAGGACATGGTGACCGGAAGGAACTTCATAAGACGCCTCACTCCAGTCAACTTCTCCAGCCCAGTTATCCTGGGCAATATCATCAATATAAAATGTAAAGAAATCGTATCCATCTTCCGAAGATACTTTTTTCCAGAACCTGATCTCGCTGGTTACAAGAATTTCCAGCGGAAGGACAAGAGCTGTTTCGCTATTGCTTCCAATAGAACCTGATCTGGCTGAAAAAGATCCATCATAAGCTTCAGTATCTATTGTCCAGTTGCTGTCACCTTCAAACTGCCAGCCGAAACCGGAGAAATCTGCAGTTTCAAAGCTTTCGGAGACCAAACCGACAGTCTCAACAAAATTATTTCCGGCATTGTACTCCGGATAACCGCTGCATTCTGCCATAAAGCTGAGAATTATCGGGGTTCCTACTGAAATATCTTCCGAAGCTCCCACAGTAAATACTGCTGCCCCGTAAGAATCAGCTTCGATCTGATCGAACTGAACATTTACATCCATTATGGAAATTTCTTCGTTTGTGCAGGTAAGAGATGCAGTAACATCCTGCATGGCAGCATGGCCGATATTATAGATCGGTATTGTTATTAAAGCGTTTTCACCCGGATCGAGGAAACCGTCATTATCACCGTCATCATCCAGTTCCATTTCATTGATTTCCAGCACAGGTGCGTTTAATATTATGGTGAAATATGAGGTCCAGGTTACGTTATCATCACCTATATTTTCCAGTGTGAAGCTTACGGTATGCTGATCTTCAATAAAGGGTGCTATTTCAAAGGAGAATGCACCTTCCATGTCCACGATCGCATTGGCATCGATATCACCAACTGCTTCCGTGTAATCTATTAGAGTTATGTATTCGTCATCACAGAGCAAAGTGGAAGTAACATTTACGGCAGGTTGATTTCCCACATTATTGAAGGTCATATTGAGTGCTATCTCTTCATCAAAATCGGCCAGGTTATTTCCATTTCCAGCCTCATCATCGATTCCATAACCACCGAAGATCACGAAGGGTTGGTCAGAAACCACATAAAGCGTAGCTTCATATTTTTCTTTGTTATGCGCAATTACAGTAAGTGTAATAGGATCTGCTGTAACGATTGGCTGGAAAGTGGTAATGTAAATATTTCCGGCTATGTCACCCACACCGCGTCCGATCAACTCACCATTCTGCATTAATCCTGCTCTGGCATAAGAGACGTCTGCAATAACTGTAATCTGATCCGATCCGATCGGAACACTGGCCGGGAAACTGATGAACATCTCTTCCGGCTGTTCGGTCCAGATATCCATGGTAGGATCTCCGAACAGATTTGTCTCATAGGCGACCCAGCGATAATTAGAATTATTCTGCATTATGGAAACGTTAGTTTCCTTGGACATCCGGTTGGCGTCACCGATCAAGGTGTAACCTTCTCCGAAAATAGCATCGAAGAACATTCTGTCGTAATACTGGGAAGAACTGTTGGTTCCACCCGGCTGGTACCAGCCGTAACGGGAATTGGATATACTGGCGACTTCGCCTGTTTCCAGAGCCCCAAATTTTTCAGCGAAACAGTCTTCCACATATTCACCACCGAAATGCCAATTATCAAATGAGCCATTATAGCAGCCCTGTGAATATCCAATCACGAAACCACGATCAACGCCATTGTTTGTAAAATTAGCAGTTGTCAGATCGTCATTGGTTATTTTCATATTATAGGTTGGATTGGAGTGTCCCAGGTGGTTCAGCAGGTTGATTCCATTATCATTGAATTGTGCGAATAATTGAGCCGAACTCCAGTTACTATCTCTTTCATATAGGGTTGAGAGTACGAAATTATCCGCTAAACCTTCAGTAACATATCCGTTAGCTGTACTGCCATAAGCGATCTCATCTTTATAATCACCACCAAATGTCCAGGGATTATCATTAAGTTCTTCGCCTATCATCAGTGCTTTCTCTATATCGGCAACAACGGGTGCATCCTGGTACATATACAATTTATTGGTGGCATTGATGAGTTCATCAACTGAATCAACACAGATCCTGCCTATTCCAACTTCTGCATAAAGGTCCATCTCATTTCCTTCGCCCCAGCTTCCGTCGCCGTCCGTATTCCAGTTACCATCCAGGTTGGAAAAATACATATCAGAAGGCAGGGATGGGTCATCATCCACGTGGAATCCACGATGCGGTACAATCATATCATTTATATTCTCAGCATCTGTGTCGCCGCCCAGAATCACATAACTGATATTGTATGTATCATAATAATCAATAATGCAGTTCCTTACCAGTTCTGCCTGGTCCACACCGGTATAAGTAGTGTAGATATCTTCTGTAGTTATGGTGGCAACGGAATAACCAGTTGATCGCTTGAAATTTACATAGGAATCGAATTGAGGCAATAATTCTGTGTTGGAGATCAGAAGAATATCATATTCCATGTCCCGGTTGCGGTTCTGATATGAGTAGGAATACAACATTTCGGGGTTGTCAACAATCCTGTTTATGCGCTGTTCAATTTCGTGGTTTATTTTAAGGAAGCTTTCAGCATTCTCCGCTTTATTGGAAGCGCTGGTGTAAACTTTAAGTTCTATTTCCTTCAGCAGTTCAACTTTCTCACTGGCAGGCAGGAAGCTGACCGGGCAGATGGAAAAGGAGAGAATGGAATGACCATTCATAAAATTAGTAGTTGCACCGCTTATTTTCTCTGCCGGGAAGATGTTGCTGGAATTGTATATTTCAGCTTTTGGAATAACCCGGTAAAAAGGATCCGCAGGCTGTGAAATAGGAAAAGGTCTGGATGCCGGCTTGATCACCATTTCCTGGGCCAGGGGATAAGAATTTTCAGACACGATCTCTATCCTGTCCAACTCCTGCCCCTGAGGCAACAACAAATTCACTCCCAGATAAGGCAGGATAGGTTCACCTTCATTTCCCAGATTAACACAATTCTCGAATACGAAATAGGAATACTCGACATCATTGACTATCTCCGGCTCATTAAATGTGTAGAAGGCAGAAATTACATCCGCCGTTAAGCTCTGAGCCAGAAAAAAAACTGTTAAAAAAATCAATAGGTAATAAGTTTTCTTCATTTTAAACCCCCGTATTTTTTATTAATTTTAAAATTTTCGCTAAACTGTTGACCTGTTTTAAATTGTCAAAATATAAAATTTGATTTACCATCATATTATATCACTCCTGTATATTAATCTATAAAATTATGCAATAAATGTTCCTGATATTCATAATTCAGTATCAGGATCTCTCAGGAACTCCATTTTATTTATTCCATTTGGAAGTTTCAGGGGGTTCCAAAGAGAATCAGCTAAAGGCAGATAAAACTTAGGAGCCAGACTAAAATCTTTCTTTTGAAGTAGAAAATTTGCAAAATGGACCCTTCCTCAAACAAGACTGTTTGAGGTACTCTGCTTTAATTCATTGCAGCTGAACCACATTATGACATCAAAACTTATTTCATGATGCAATACAGTTTTCTGAAAAACTGCTTATCATTATCATTCGTCATACTTCGACCTGTCTTCGCTAAAGCTTCGCCAAGGCAGGCAGCTCAGCATGAAAGCGTTAAGTATTTCACAAGTTCCTGCAGTTTTCGCAAATTCAATTTGTGCAAACAAATTGAATAGTTAAGCTCGATCTTACTTTGTGAAGTAGATAATTTGCACGAGGAGACCTTTCCTCAAACAGGATTGTTTGAGGTACGCTACTTTAATTTCTCCCAGCTAGAATTTTGTTCCATTACTCCTCGATTCACATTCGCTTTTTGCCCTTTCGGGGCAAACACTCACAGCGAATCAAGTCCAAGACTTTTCCTCAATCTCAATCTTCCCCTTTAACAAGAATATTAATACCTGGAGACATTTCCAAAACAGGATTGTATGTGGTACGCTGCCTTACTTCCTCGCAGCTGAACTCTTCCTCGTCTCAATCTTCTGATTCAATAATTCTTTGACACAATTAAATAATTAAAAAACATAACCAAAATCATACTCAGGAGTTTTTTATGGAATTTTCAGAAATTATATCTTCATCTGCGATGCCATATATATTGCCTATCTTAATCTTTTTGTCACGGATTTTCGATGTCTCACTGGGAACCCTACGGATAATTTTTGTAAACCGTGGCATGAAGTATCTTGCCCCTATTGCCGGATTCTTTGAGGTCCTTATCTGGTTGATCGTGATCAGCAATGTAATGAAAAACATGGATTCTCCCATCAATTATATAGCTTATGCTGCCGGTTTTGCGATGGGTAATTTTGTAGGTATTTATCTGGAAGGGAAACTGGCCATTGGCGTTATCCTGCTCAGGATCATTACCCAGAAAAAAGCCAAAGAGCTTATCCAGTTCTTCAGGGCAGAAGGATATCATGTTACTGACATCAAAGCAACTTCCAACAGCGGTGCTGTTGATGTTGTTTACTTTAATTTACGCCGCCGGGATCTTAAAACAGCCATACAAATGATCAAAGTTTTCAACCCTAATGCTATTTACACGATCACGGATATGAGGCTGGCCAGTAAAGGTATGTATCCCGGCTGGGAAGGGACTGATATTTTTAAAATGCCCCATAATAAATTCTTATTTAAAAGCGGAAGAAAAGGCAAATAGTTCCTTAAAAGGAGAATTATAATGTTTGAAAAACTCAGAAAGATCATTTCTCAAACGGATGCTGATTATATTGATATCCGTTATGAAGTAATGACCGAAACCTTCCTAACATACATGGGCTACGATCTTTCCCGGATTGGCACCAACACAACCGACGGCTATGTGGTAAGAGTCATGAAAAACGGCGGTCTATCCAGCATCTCATTCACGCGGCCGGAAGATGCCGTAAAAGCTGTTAAGATAGCGACTCAAAATGCTGTCCTGCTTTCCCATAGTCTCAGCAAGCCGATCAAGCTGGCACCGGTTCCAGTTGTAAAAGAAAAAGTATATCTCGATCTCCAGGAAGACCCCCGCAATATATCCATAGAAGAAAAACGTTCTCTGCTCGAAAGATATAACCGTATCCCCCTTTCCCATAAAAAGATCGTTATGACCAACATGGGTTATTCAGATACCCTTAGAGAGAAATTCTACCTCAGTTCTGAAGGTTCCGAAATCTATGAAGAATTGCTTACTACCAGGATCGGTGGCATGGTTACCAGTAAGGATGGCAGCCTTACACAGAATCTCAGGATTTCAGCCGGAGGCAGCAACGGCTTCCAGAATGTAAGGGGATTGGAAGATATCTTTGAAAAAAGATCAGGGATCGTGATCGATCTTCTGAAAGCAGAACCAGTTTCGGGCGGTGTTTATAATTGTATCTTGAATCAAAGCCTTTCTGGAGTATTTGCTCATGAAGCTTTTGGACATTTTTCGGAAGCTGATATCATCGAAACACTTCCCGCCATGAGGAAAAAAATGGAGATGGGAGCACCTCTGGGTAATGAAGTGCTCAGTATTACAGATAACGCTACCCTTCCTAACCAGCTGGGATTTTATAAATACGACGATGAGGGAGTCCCTGTAAGAAAAGTTGAGCTGATGAAGAATGGTGTCCTTACCGGTCGTCTTCATTCCAGAAGAACCGCTGCTGAATTCGGCGAACCGATTTCCGGTCATTGCGTAGCTGAAGATTACAAATATGCCCCGATCATCCGCATGGGTACCATTTTCATCGAATCCGGAAAGAACAGCCTGGATGATCTCATGCAACAGCTTGGTGAAGGTCTCCTGATAAATGATGCCAAGGGCGGTCAGACTTCCGGCGAGAACTTTACTTTCGGAGCTCAATACGGCTTCAAAGTGAAAAACGGTAAAAAAGCAGGAATGATCCGGGATATCAATATGTCTGGAAACCTGTATAAAACCATGAAGGATATTACCGCTATCGGAAATGATCTCACCCTTTCTAAAACAGGAGGTTGCGGAAAGGGACAGACCAATATCAGATCCTGCCACGGCGGACCGCACATACTTGTGAAGAATGTTGTTATAGGAGGTGTATAATGCAGGAGCTTATTAAAAAAGCACTTAAAAATTGTGACCAGGCTGAACTGTATAATACCGATTCCACCGAGATCCAGTGTTGAATTCAGTGACGGTAAACTGCATGATATAGAAAGTTCCATTCAATCCGGCTACACATTAAGGATCATAAAAGATAAAATGCTGGGCTTCTCCTACACCAAGAACCTGCTAGATCCGCAGGGACTGATCGATAACGCGATCAGCTCTTTGGATGGTAAGGTAAAAGCAGAATACACTTTTCCTGAAACAAAAAAAATACCTCAACTAAAGACATTTGACCCGGAAATTGAAAAAATAACTGCCGCAAGAGCTGTTGAAGAGTGTGACAGAATATGCGGTATTCTTTCCAGGAAAACGGCAGCGGAAATTGAATTAGGCTCCTCAATTAACATCGAATCCCTCCGCATTGCCAATTCCACCGGCACTTATCTGGAACAAAAACATAGTGATTTCAGCATCTGGATGAACCTCTGTTATCCGGGAGGAGCAGCCGGTCTCTCGGCAAGCCATTATGATTTCAATTTCCAGTCCATGCCGGACGAAAAGATTGATGCACTGGCAGAATTATATAATCTTTCCGAGAAACCAGTGACACCCGAGGGTGGTAAAATGCAGGTTCTCTTCACACCTGGAGCCATGTACGCCTTATTGTGGAGACTCAGGTCTGCTGCCAATGGGCAGAGTATTTTCAAGAAAACTTCACCTCTTCTGAACAGGATCGGTGAACAGATCTTCAGTGAAAAACTTACCATAACCGATAATGCCCTGGATGATTCTCTTCCAGGCGCCAGAGCTTTTGACGATGAGGGAGTCCCTACCGCAAAACTGGAGATCGTACAGAATGGTGTTTTAAAGAATTTTTACTTTGATCTGGAATATGCTGAAAAGCTTAAAACAGCTTCAACCGGGCATGGCTATAAATCGGCAATGTGGGGCGGTGACCCCACTAAGATCAAGCCGGCTCCAGCTCTTTCACACCTTCGCATAGAACCCGGCTCACTTTCGCTGCAGGAAATGATCGCTTCCATGGAAAGAGGAATTATTCTGAAAGGAGTAATGGGTGCTCACAGCGGGAATATTCCCAACGGAGATTTTTCGGTAGGAGTTTCCCCTGGAATTTATGTTGAAAAAGGCAGAATAATCGGTCGGGTAAAAGATGCCATGGTGGCTGGAAATATTTATGAAACACTTAAACATGTTGCCGCCATCGAGAATAAACTGCATCCTACCTGGGGCGGTGAATTCCCTGCCATATTGTTTAACGGGGTAAGTGTTTCCACCAAATAAGATCTGAATGATCGGGAGGTTATTTTGGCTAACGTAGAATATGTTATAAAACGCAACGGTGATAAAGTTCCTTTTAACAAGAATAGAATTGTAAACGCCCTTTACAGAGCTGCCATAGCCGTAGGAGGCCGGGACAGGGAT
This sequence comes from Cloacimonadaceae bacterium (SeqCode), assembly GCA_942491655.1. Lineage (GTDB taxonomy): Bacteria > Cloacimonadota > Cloacimonadia > Cloacimonadales > TCS61 > SDB. The sequence goes on along the minus strand of CALOBL010000006.1, from coordinate 130,968 downwards.
CTGGCCCATAAATTGACGGATCAAATAGTGGAAAAACTTAATGAAGATTTCAGCCCGGAAAATATACCTCACATAGAAGAGATACAGGACACGGTTGAATACATCTTGATCAAGAACGGACATGCCAAAGTTGCTAAAGCTTATATCCTCTATCGGGCGGAAAATGTCAGGAAACGGGAAAAGGATTCAAAACAGGACAACCGGCTGAATGAAAATATTCCCTGGGCTAAATGCTGGCAGGTGCTGGACTGGGCTGCAACTCACCAGCTTAACACCATTGATCTACTCAATGAAAAGATCCGAGGAGGAAATATCACGGAGGTGATCGCGGAATCTGAATCCGCCTACAACCGTGATGTTGCTCATGCTGCCGAGATACTTATAGACAGAGCACAAGAGACTAAACTGGTTATCGTCACAGGGCCATCCTCTTCCGGTAAAACTACAACTACCCATAAATTGAATCTTCCCTCAATAAAAAAGGTTTTAAATTTGCCGCTCTTAATGTCGATCACTATTTCTTCGACCTCTCCATGCATCCTAAAGATGAATTTGGCGATTACGATTTTGAAACACCCCAGGCGCTGGATCTGGCTTTAATAAACGAACACCTGAAAAGACTGGTGGCAGGGGAAGAAGTGCTAATACCTTATTACGATTTTAAAACCGGTACCAGGAAGCTGGATCATACTCCCATGCAGATACATGAAGATGAGATCATCCTGCTGGACAGTCTGCACGGTCTATATCCGGACATGACCTCCAGTATTCCTGATGATAATAAATTCAAGCTCTACCTGGAGCCGCTGATGCAGCTTAAGGCTTCCGACGGCAGATATATTCGCTGGACGGATATCAGGCTGATCAGACGTATGCTGCGCGATTCTGCTTTCCGCGCCTACAACCCCACCCAGACCCTGGAGCACTGGCACTACGTTCGAGCCAGCGAATTAAGAAATATCATTCCCTACATTAATACTACCGATTATGTGATTAACAGCGCCATGCCTTACGAGATCGCTCTTTACGCCCATAAACTTGGTAAAAATTTCAGCGACTGGGTGAAAAAATACGAAAATGACCCTCTTAAACTTGACGCCTATACCCGTGCTCTGCGGATTAACGAAATTTTAAAACAGGTCGAACCCTGGGCAGACGATACTGTCGTTCCCGGCGACTCTGTTCTGAGAGAATTTATTGGTGGTAGTGAAATTAATGTACATTAGTGTTGACTAAAGATTTTATTTTCTCGTTTTGGCCAAAATTTACAGGAAGAGGTAGAAGTGAAAAAAGCTATTTTTCTCGTTTTATTTATATCGTTATTTCTATTAATATATGCAGATCTTGATAGGGTCATAGATCAAACCAATATTTCTGAGCTTAATGCACTATCTGTCAGATTTTATAATGAGTGGAAACAGAAGCATGATGAAGCCTTATTAAAGGCTGAACAAAGGGATATTCCGGTCATTATAGATGATGAAGGTGTCTATATGGAACTTTCTTATTTTGATGACCTTGATCTTCCGATCTATCATATCATTCATAATTCCAATGCAGCTATTACTATTTCCACGGACCATGTTTACCCTGGAGGAATTGCTGGCTTAAGCCTTACCGGAAGCGGAATTGTTGTCCGCGAATGGGATGGTGGTGGAGTTCGACTTACCCATCAAGAATTTGGTTCCCGGATTGTTCAGGTAGATGGTCCCATCACTTCGCATTATCACTCTACTCATGTAGCTGGCACCATTATGGCATCCGGTGTAGTAGCTAATGCAAAAGGAATGGCTTATGGTGCAAGCTTAAGGGCGTTTGACTGGGATAGTGACACCTCGGAAATGGCGACAGAAGCCACTGCCGGCATGTTGCTTTCAAATCATTCTTATGGGCTTGGAAGAGGTTGGGTTTGGACAGGTTCAACCTGGGCGTGGTATGGACAATCTTCACCTGGCGAAGATTGGAACTTTGGACACTATAATTCTAATTCTCAGGACTTTGATCTAATCGCTTATGATGCTCCCTATTATCTTATTGTGGAATCTGCCGGAAATGATCGCGGTGACGGACCCGGAGATGACCCGACTCATGCAGATGACGGGCCCTACGATTGTCTTGCTGATATGGCAGCCAGTAAGAACGTACTAACAGTAGCTGCAGTGGAAGATCTAACCAGCACATATTCTCAACCCAGTGATGTTGTAATGTCAACCTTCAGTAGCTGGGGTCCCTGCGATGATGGCCGGATCAAACCTGATATTTCTGCAAATGGGGTTGCTCTATATTCTACTGATGATGATTCTAATACTGATTACACTACACTTTCAGGCACTTCTATGGCCGCACCTTCTGTTACCGGTTCACTGGCGCTTATCCAGGAGCATAATGAAGAAGTGAACGGAGTATATCTGCGTTCGTCCACCCTGAAAGCATTAACTATACATTGTGCTGATGAAGCTGGCTCTAATGATGGACCCGACTATGAATTCGGTTGGGGATTGATGAATACTGAAAGAATGGCACAATATATATCAGATAACGGAACCGACATAAGAATTCTGGAAACAACACTGACCAACAGTGGTTCATACCAGATCTCCTTGCCTGCATTAGGTTCCGAACCTTTTAAAGCTACTTTATGTTGGACTGATCCTGAAGGAACACCGGTAACACTCAGTTTGGATCCCTCAGATCCTATGTTGATAAATGATCTTGATCTCAGGATCACAAAAGATGCCAGTACATATTACCCCTGGAAATTGGACAGATTGAATCCAGGAGACGGAGCCACAAATAGCGGGGATAATTCTGTAGATAATGTTGAACAGGTGTATATAGAAAATCCCACTGTTGATATATATACCATTACCGTAACCCATAAAGGAACTTTAGTAGATGACACCGGCAGTCCAGCTTCACAACAATTCGGTTTGATAATAAGTGGAATTGGCTCACCAGTTCCCGACGTTTCAGTAAATCCAACCTCATTTAACCAAACCCTTGGCTTAAATGGATCCGATCAAAGTACATTATCGATCTCAAATAATGGTGAAGCAAGTTCGACACTTAATTATGAAGTTTTTATTACAGCTTCCGGAAGTAGAATTGGATCAAAAACAAATAAGGGAAAGATAGATCCAAAGATGCCTATTCCAAATGAAAGAGCAATAATATTACCTGACGATTTTAACGGTGATCACGAATTCCGTGAAACAACTATTGCTTATCATGATGGATTAGCGTATGGTATCAGTTTTACAAATTCTCCCGGAGAATTTAACTGTGCAGCAAGATTTACTTCTAGTGAATTATCATTATACTATACCGATTATCAAATTACTCAAGTCAATTTTGTGTTGCTTACTTCAGATTATACTAATTGTATAGTTAAAGTTTGGGAAGGTGGATCATTAGGAAATTCAGGAAATCTAATTTATTCCCAGAGTGTAACTGTAAACGAGGGGGGATGGACGACACATGAATTAACTTCTCCTATAACTTTGATTTCTAGTAATGAATATTGGGTAGGTTATTCTTTAACATATGCAGGAACAGGTTTTCTATTTGGAGCAGATGATGGTCTGATGATCGCTGACAAAGGTGGATTAGTCCAATATAATTCTGGTTCATGGAGTCAAATTTCTACAAGTAACAAAAACTGGTGTATTGAAATGATTATTGATGAAAACCCACCTGATTTAACTCTGACATCCCCCAATGGCAGCGAAAACTGGGCGAATGGAAGTTCCCGGAATATAACCTGGTCTCATTTCGGAGCTCCACTTACAGATGTAAAATTAGAAGTCTCCACCAATAATGGGGCTGGCTATTCTGAAATTACAGCTTCTACACCAAATGATGGAACTTACGAATGGACTGTAGATGGAACAGCATCCGAACAATGTCTGGTTAGAATAAGTGATCCTGCGGATGCTGGTATTAATGATGTTTCCAATGCAAACTTCAGAATTTATGAGACCGTTTCCTGGCTTACTTCAGATCAAGATAACGGTAGCATAGGTCAGGGATCATCAGATAACGTTACTTTAACATACAATGCTGCTGGACTTTCGGCAGGAGTATATAACGCTGATATTGAAATTATCTCGAACGATCCCGATGAGGGAAGTGTACTCCTGCCAGTAGTATTAACAGTTGTAGATAATATTTCCCATGGCACTGGCAGTAATGGAACCGGTTCTGGGCCGGCATTGGTAAACATGCCCGATACCAATATCGATGGTTTTTCAGTTAATCCAGATGTTACAATAGATCCCAGCGGTGATACAGGTATTATTGTAAATGTTACGGTAACCGACGCTTTACAGAGTTCGTATCCTGTACCTAATGTAAATAATGTAATAATCTCTTATCTGATTGAAGTAATTGGTAATACAAATGATCTTCCGCTTGAAGTCACATTATCATTCAACGGCCTGGAAGATCTGGCTTATATTCACTGGCTGAATGGAAGCAATTGGGAAATACCTGGTGGAATAAGCTGGAATTACGTTTCCAGCACAGTTTCCTGTAATATTACGCTACCAGTAACAAGAGATGGTACTACCGAGATAATCCTGGGTAGAGATAATCCCCTCCCTGTTACACTTTCCTCTTTTTTCGCTCAATACGAAGATGGCGGTTCTTCCATCTTCTGGACTACCCAGAGTGAGATCAATAATCTGGGCTGGAATCTTTATAGATCACCTTCCCAGAATATGGGGCAATCTCAACTATTGAATGCAGAAATGATCCCTGGTGCCGGTACATCTTCACAACCTGTTGATTATCAGTTTGCAGATGGAAGTGGTTCAATAGTTCCCGGGTTCAAATACTGGTATTCACTGGAAAGTGTTGATCTCACCGGTGAAGTATATAATTATGGTTCTATCTCGCTTGAGATTCCACAAGATAACGAAGACCCGAATATTCCTGATATACCTGTTGAATATGGCTTACTGCAGAACCATCCCAATCCTTTCAATCCGGATACTGAGATCAGCTTCAACCTGGAAAAAGAAGAGTTTGTCAGTTTAAAAATTTACGACATTAAGGGAAATTTTGTAAACACTATTATCGAAGCACAGCATACTTCTGGTTTACATGAATACCTCTGGGATGGAAAAAATATTGCTGGTAAACAGATGAGCAGTGGAATATATCTATATCATCTGGAATCAGAAAGCCACTCTTCATCAAAGAAGATGATCCTGTTGAAATAAATTAAGGAATTTTATATGAGACTTCTCAAAAATGATACCTGGAAAAAACTTGAACAACATTTTCAGGACATACAGAATTTCAATTTGAAAGCAGCTTTCAAAAACGATTCGCAAAGATTCAATAAATTCTCACTCAGTTTTAATGACATCCTGGTAGATTTTTCCAAGAACCTGATAACAACTGACACCCTGGATCTGCTGTTGCAGCTGGCGGATGAACAGCATTTGAAAGATGAGATTGAAGACATGTTCACAGGGAAAAAGATCAACCACACTGAAAACCGGGCTGTGCTGCATACGGCTCTGCGCAATCGTTCCAATGAACCTGTTTTTGTGGATGGCAAAGATGTAATGCCGGAGGTAAAAGCTGTCCTGCAACAGATGAAGAAGTTCTCAGATTCTGTGATTTCTGGTAAATGGAAAGGATTCACATGTAAACCGATATCAGACATCGTTAATATCGGAATTGGAGGATCAGATCTTGGTCCGGTAATGGTCACTGAAGCGCTTAAACCATACAAAAAAGATCATATTAATGTGCATTTTGTTTCCAATGTAGATGGTACACATATCGTAGAAACACTAAAAAAACTCGATCCGGAAACGACCCTTTTCATGATCGCGTCAAAAACCTTCACTACCCAGGAGACCATGACCAATGCGCATACTGCCAGAGACTGGTTTCTTAAATCAGCAAAAGATGAAGTATATATCAAAAAACACTTTGTAGCTATCTCAACAAATACAGAAAAAGTAGAAGAATTTGGTATAGATCCTGCCAATATGTTCCGCTTCTGGGACTGGGTGGGTGGACGCTATTCCCTCTGGTCAGCTATCGGTCTCTCCATTGCCTGTACTATCGGCTATAAAAATTTTGAAGAACTGCTGCAGGGTGCTTTTGAAATGGATGAGCATTTCCGTAAAGCTTCCTTTAAAGAAAACATACCCGTGATTTTAGCTCTACTAGGAATCTGGTATAATAATTTCTTTGGTGCGGAAACAGAAGCAATTCTACCCTATGACCAATACATGCATCGCTTCCCGGCCTATTTCCAACAGGGTAATATGGAAAGTAACGGCAAATCTGTAGATCGCAATGGAATTCCCGTAAATTATCAGTCCGGACCCGTGATCTGGGGAGAACCCGGAACCAATGGACAACATGCTTTCTACCAGTTGATCCATCAAGGTACGAAACTAATTCCATGTGACTTCCTGGCTCCAGCGCAAAGCCATAATCCTATCGGTGATCATCATCAGAAACTGCTTTCCAACTTCTTTGCTCAGACTGAAGCTTTAATGAACGGCAGAACTGAGGCTGAGGTTAGGAAAGAAGTTGAGGATGAGAAGATCATTCCCTTTAAGATCTTTTCTGGCAATAAACCCACTAATTCCATTTTATTTAAAAAGCTTACTCCTAAAACATTAGGCAGTTTAATCGCAATGTATGAACATAAGATCTTTGTGCAGGGTGTGATCTGGAATATCTACAGCTTCGATCAGTGGGGCGTAGAATTGGGTAAAAAGCTCGCCCAAAAGATCCTGCCTGAACTGGAGGATGATAATACAATTGAAACTCATGACTCTTCAACCAACGGCTTGATAAATTTTTACAAGGAAAATAGATAATTTGAACAAGATTAAAATTGTGCAGGCAGACATTACCCAAAATCAAGGTAGATGCTATAGTAAATGCCGCCAATAATTCTCTTCTGGGAGGCGGTGGTGTAGATGGAGCCATACATAAGGCCGCCGGACCCGAACTGTTGGCCGAGTGCATTACCCTTAACGGATGTCCTCACCGGAGAAGCAAAGATCACTCGCGGTTACAAACTCCCCGCCAGATATGTTATCCATACAGTTGGTCCCATCTGGAAGGGAGGTAATAATAATGAAGATGAACTGCTGGCATCCTGTTACCACAACAGCCTGCAACTGGCTCAAAAAAACAGTATCCGATCAATTGCCTTTCCTGCTATAAGCTGTGGTGTTTATAGGTTTCCACTGGAAAGAGCAGCTGTTATCGCTGTAAGGGAGACGGTAGATTTTCTGGACAAGACAAATATGATTCAACAGGTGGTTTTCTCTTGTTTTAATGATGAGATTTTTAAGGTTTATCAAGAAATATTAAGGAATTATTATGGAACTTAAAGGAAAACAGAAGGCAAAACTAAAGTCAGTCGGACAGAATTTTGACGTCATCGTTCGAGTAGGTGATAAAGGTGTTACAGACAACGTGATAGTCAGTTTGAATGAAGCACTGGAAGCCAGAGAACTCGTTAAGGTATCCATCCAGAATCCGGACAGAGCTTATCGCAAGGAATGTATCTCGGAACTGGCAGAAGCAACAGATTCACTAATCGTCAACATTATAGGAAAAACAGCTCTGTTATTCAGAGTAAATCCAGATAATCCGGTAATTTCAGGAAAACTTAAATAAGCTGGTCTTAGCTATAATATGCCTGAAAAATACGTCGGTGCTATCGATCAGGGAACAACCAGCAGCAGATTTATTCTCTTTGATCGGGAAGGCAGGATCAAAGCATCAAACCAGGTCGAACACAAACAGGTCTATCCCCAGCCCGGTTATGTTGAACACGATCCCCTGGAGATCTGGAATAATACCCGGAATTTAATTGTAGCTGTCCTGGAAGAGAACCATATTCCCGGCAAAGAAATTGCCGCTTTGGGGATAACAAATCAAAGAGAAACTACTGTTCTGTGGAATCCCAAAACAGGTCATTCCTTATCAAAATGCCATTGTCTGGCAGGACACCAGGACCACAGATATCTGCAAGGATCTTGAGAATAAGTTCGACAGAATGTTCTTTCAGAAGAAAACCGGCCTACCACCAGCCACCTATTTTTCCGGACCAAAGATCAAATGGATCCTGGATAATAACCCTGAATTATACAAGGCCGCCGCAAATGGTGAACTGCTTTTCGGAACAATTGACAGCTGGCTTATCTGGAATCTTACAGGCGGCAGAAAAGGTGGATCCCATATTACCGATGTAACCAATGCCAGCCGAACCCTGCTGATGGACATTCAATCTTTAAGCTGGGATCCTGAACTGTTGAAAATCATGCATATTCCTGCAGAGATTTTACCAGAGATCAGAGCATCTTCAGACAGCAAAACCTATGGTGTTACCAGAAAAGATGATTTTCTGAAATTGGAGATCCCGGTTTGCGGTGACCTGGGTGATCAGCAGGCAGCTCTTTTCGGGCAGAACTGCTTCCATGCAGGTGATGCCAAAAACACCTATGGTACAGGTTGTTTCCTGTTAATGAACACCGGGAATAAAACCATAACATCCCAAAATGGATTACTTACAACTGTTGGTTACAAAATTGGCGAAGAACCTGCCTGTTATGCCCTGGAGGGTTCAATTGCGATTGCCGGATCACTGGTGCAGTGGCTGCGGGATAATTTTGACATTATAAAAAGCTCAGAAGAGATCGAGGCACTTGCCGCTTCAGTCAAAGACAATGGCGGTGTCTATTTTGTACCGGCCTTTTCCGGTTTATTTGCACCTCATTGGAATAGTAGTGCCCGTGGAACAATTATTGGTTTAACTCATTATATCAATAAGAAACATCTTTCCAGGGCTGTCCTTGAGGCTACAGCTTTTCAGACCCGGGAAGTTTTTGAGGCAATTAATAAAGATTCCGGGTTACCTTTGAATAGCCTGAAAGTGGACGGCGGGATGACTGCGAACAACCTTTTAATGCAGTTTCAGGCTGATATTCTTAATGTAGATGTAATTAAACCGGTTATAACCGAGACAACTGCTCTGGGAGCTGCCTTTGCAGCAGGACTGGCAGTTGGATTCTGGAAAGATGTTGCTTCGCTTAAATCTATCTGGAAAGCAGATCAACGCTGGACACCAAGAATGAATGAAAATGACCGCTCCCGGGAATACAGAAACTGGAAAAAAGCAGTAGCTCGAGCAAAGGATTGGATTGATTGATAATTTAATAACGTCAGGAACAGGATAAACAGGATTTTAATGATGAACAGGATTACTTCTTGCATAAATGTGGTTATCCTGGAAATCAAATAATCCAGGAAATCATGATTCAGACAAAGGAGAGGATAGACAGGATTTTAATGATTACTGAACAAATAATCTGGAAATCGGATTCGGGAATTAAAGACAACAAAGGAGACAACAGTGACGACCAGCTAACTTATACTGAATAGGATGCATGATTCAGACAAATGGCAGGAAGCAGGATAGACAGGATTTTAATGATGAACAGGATTACTTCTTGCATAAATGTGGTTATCCTGGAAATCTAATAAGCCGGGAAATCATGATTCAGACAAAGGAGTAATATGGACTTAACAAAGCATAGTCAACCCTTTTCCAATATTGGCACCAGTAATATTGGCGTATTAGTCATTCATGGATTCACCTCTACCACTTCCAGTATGCAGTATATTGCAGACAAATTTTCTGAGGCAGAATTACATGTAGAACTTCCAAGCTTGCCGGGACATGGTACTAAATGGCAGGATCTTAATCATACTGTTTACCAGGATTGGCTGGATCATCTGGAATTAGCGCTTTCGCAATTAAGATCACGAGTAGATAAAGTATACCTGTGTGGTCTTTCATTAGGGGGTGCGCTAGCATTAAGGCTCACACAACTCCATTCTGACATTTCGGGAATTATATTAATAAATCATACTTGTATATTTACTCATCCAAAATTCTGGTTTGTTCCTTTAATAAAACGGATAGTAAAATATACTCCCGCAATTGGTTCTGATATTAAAGATCCGAATTCCAAAGAAATTTGTTATAAGCTAACTTCTACTGAAGGTGTACACCAGATGATGCTTTTACATAAAGAAGTTAGAAAGGATCTGTCTAAAATAACCCAGCCGGTATTGATGTTCAAATCCAGACAAGATCATTTGGTTCCTAAACGAAGCACAACCTATACTCATGAAATGATCTCTTCCCCCCAGAAAGAAATTGTCTGGTTGGAGAACTCCTTTCATGTAGCAACCCTGGATTATGACAAAGACATAATCGCAAAGCAAAGTATCGATTTTATCAGAAAATTTACTGTCTGATCAAGCCAGTAATCATCTTTTTTTGTTATTGTAAGTTATAATATTTGACAATATACTATTCCCGATTAATATATTATTCTAATTTCCAATAATTAATTTTATGATATTAGAAAATTAAATAATGGCATATGAGATAATCAATGTCCTGATTTTGTGGAGAGGTAATAATGAATAAATCAGACCTGGTCGTACTTGGCTTTCTCAGGAAAAAACCAATGTATGGCTACGAAATTATCCAGTGGTTGAAAGAACACCATCTGGACAGCTGGGCTGAAATTAAGATGCCCTCAATTTATAAAGCTTTGCAACGCCTGGAAAATTCCGGTCATATTGAAGGAGAGAAGAAGGTGGAAGGCAATAATCCGCCCAAGATCGTTTATCACCTTACAGATAAAGGTAATAATTATTTTATTGATCTAATTCACCATTATGCCAGCGCCGAGATTGATCCCAAAGATTTCTGGCTGTCCATTTCATTTATGGATGGCGGTTTTAGCAGAGATGAATTTATCAATATAATAAATAAAAGAAAGAAATGCCTTGAAGAGCATAAAGAATATCAAGCCAGAAAACATGATCAATTAAAAAAACATAAAGACTGGCAGGATATTCCTTTTTTTATGAGGATATTAATGGAAATGGGACAGAATATACATGATACCGATAACAAGGCCATGGATCAAATGCTAATCGAGGCAATAAAACCTGAAAACAGGAAATTTTTTAGACAAGAGGATGAAAAATGAAAAGAACAGCAGCAATAATACTTCTATCACTAATTCTTCTGCCCAGCCTAAGCTATTCCCTTAGTTTATCTGAAGCAAGAGAATTGGCCCTGCAGAATAACCCGAAATTGTTAGCCCAGGAAAATACTACAAAAAGCTCCAAGGCCAGTTACTGGCAGTCCCTGCTTGGGCTTATTCCGTCAGCTGATCTCAGCGGAGGTTACACAATTTATGATGAAGCGACCCAGATTGGTATGAACGCAGTAGAAGAATACAAAACTTACGGTATCACCATTAGTCAGCCCATTTTCAACGGCGGCAGTATCTGGCTGGGAAGCAGGCTAAGCCACGACGCCTACAAAATATCACAGGAAACGCTTAAAAGTACCAGACTTTCAACCCTTTCCGAAGTCGAATCAAAATACTTTTCTGTGCTACAAAATAAAGCTCTTCTGGAAATTTCCCGGAAAAGTTTGGAAAGTGCCGCAACCAATCTGGAAATAGCTCAGATCAAATACGATAACGGCAATCTTTCACGGGCAGATCTCCTAAACCTGCAATCCGAACAGGCAGCAAAAGAAATCAGCCTTCTGCAAATGGAAAATCTCTACAGTATCAGTCTTCTAAGCCTGGCAAACTTCCTGCAGCTACCGGAAATTGATGCTCTGGAAGAAATTGATCTGACAGAACATCAATTTGTTCTTGCCTACCTGCAGGAAAGCGATCCTGATCAATTAGAAAGATTATTAAATTCCATTCTAAATACCGGTTTAGAAGGAAGCCCGGCTCTGAAGATCTCTGAACTGGCTGTTAAAAGCTCACAGAAAAGCCTTCTAATGGCGGCCGGAAAATTCCTCCCTTCCCTGAACCTGCAGTATTCTAAAAACTGGATCAAATATGATTTTGAAGATGAATACAATGATTCCGGGCAACTGGGAATTTACCTTTCTGTGCCTATCTTTCCGATTATTGATAACGGTCTAGAAGTGGCTCAGGCAAATTATCAGCTAAAAAGATCCCGCTACGACTTCACATCCGCTGAAGACAACATTAAACTGGGACTTAAAAGTACTGTCCTTAATCTTATCACTGCCGCAAAAACCGTAAATTCTTCCCAGCTGGCTCTGAATTACGCCGAAGAAACCTATCTGCAAATGCAGGAAAGATTCTCTTCCGGACTCATCTCTTCCAACGATCTACTTTCTGCCGAGATCATGTATACTTCTGCTCAAAATCAGAATGTAACCAGTATTTATGATTTCCTTAGAGCCAGATCTGAGCTTAGATTACAGACCGGAATTGAAGCTGATAATATTCTAGAAGATTATATAAAATAGCGAGAGGTATAAAATGAAAAATATTAATTTAATAATAGCAATCTTGATCATTCTATTGGTTACTTCCTGTTCTAATGGAAATGGTGGTAAACCTTTTCAAAAAGATGAGGTACAGGAAAAAGCCATAACTGTTCTCATTCAGGAAATCGTACCCGGCGATCTGGAAAAATACATTAGAATTACCGGAAAGCTGGAAGGCATTACGGATGTCACTGTGATCAGTGAAACTTCAGGCAAAATTGTCTCTATTAATAAAAAACTGGGTGATTGGATCAATGCCGGAGAATCGCTCGGGCGCATTGATAATTCTGATTATCTGAATCAATTCCATCAGGCTGAAGCTAATTTTCTGGCAGCCGAATCGGCCTTTGAAACAGCGACAATTCAAATGCAGGTATCAGAATCTCTCTACAACAACAGGAAGATCTCGGAAACCGAGTTTCTTCAGGCTAAAAGTTCCTTTAAATCTGCCGAAGCAATGTTAAAAGGTTCATCTGCAGCCGTTGAAAGTTCCAGAAAAGCTATGCAGAACTCACAATTCACAGCTCCAGTTTCCGGCTATATTTCTGAATTGAATCTGAAGAACGGTGAGTATATTTCCATGGGTAAGGTTGTTGCCAATATTGTTAACAACAAACGGTTAATTATTAAATCAGGTGTTGGTGAATCCGATATATCTTTTGTAAAAAAAGGAAACGATGTATCAATAATGTACAATGATCATGAATACCTGGCTTACGTTGTCGGCATTGGTATCAAACCGGTTACTGGCGGTAATAATTATCCTGTTGAGATCGAATTTGAGAATACCGATATGAAGCTCCTGCCCGGCATGATCGTGACGGGTAACATTCATACAGGTACCTACCGGGATGTGATATATACTTCCATAGAAAATTTACGGGAAAAATACGACCAGGATTTTGTCTATGTTGTCAATTCCGAAAACCGGGCAGAATTAAGAATAATTGAAATTGGTGAGAAAATCGCCAATAATGTCATTATTACTTCAGGCTTAAATCCCGGCGACAAACTGGTTATAGATGGCATAGATAGTATTTCAAACGGATCCCTGGTGGAAGTTAAAACCGGATTTGAGCTTAATTAAGAAGGGAGAAAACATGTCATTGGCAAAATTTTCAGTAGATAATGGTGTATTAATAAATATGATCATGATAATCGTCTTCATATTCGGGATATACACCTTGATAAATATACCGAAAGAAGAAGCCCCGGCTGTTGATTTCGGAGCATTTTACATAATGGTAAGTTACCGGGGAGTATCTCCTGCAGAGATTGAAAAACTCGTTGTAAAAAAAATTGAAGATCAGTTAACCGATTTGGAAGATGTGGATTACATGACCTCTACCGCATCCGAGGGTCGAGCTGTGATCTATATACAAATGGATCCCAAAGCAGATATCGATAAAGCCTGGAATGATCTTAATACAGAAATGGATAAGGTGAATGACCTGCCTGCTGATGCCGATGATCCTTATCTGCTCCAACTTAAGATGAGAGAAGTTAACGAGATCTGCACAGTTGCACTGGGAGGAGACCTTTCAGACAATGCACTTCGCGAACTGGCAGATGATTTTAAAGATGAAATCCTGGGATTGGATTATATTTCTAAAGTAGAAATTGCTGGAACAAGGGACAGACAGATCTGGATAAACAGCAATATCGATAAACTTGAAAAATATAATATCTCACTTACCGATCTGGCGAATGCCATTAACATGAGAAACCGGAATGCTCCCGGCGGTTCAATTAAGGTAGGATATGCCGAATTCCTGATTAGAACAATGGGAGAATTTGATAATATTGAACAGATCGGTGATCTGGTTGTAAAAATGGACGCCAGTGGCAGCACTGTTAAAATTAAAAACGTGGCAACAGTTATTGATACCCTGGAAGAATCTAATACCATCAGTAAGCTGAACAGCGAAAAAGCTGTAACGCTGGATATTTTCAAAAAAGCCAGCGGCAACATAATTAGCGTTATGAAAGAGGTCAGGGAAAAAGCAGCAGAGTTTGAAACACGTCTGGACGGACTATCCGTAGAAGTCCGTAACGATGGCTCTATAAGAGTGCGCAACAGCCTGAATACCCTTGGCGGTAATGCCCTCATGGGTATCCTGCTGGTTTTTATAGTTCTCTGGATCTTCATCGGCTGGAAGAACTCATTGTTCGCTGCCTGGGGTATTCCCTTCAGCTTCCTGCTGGCCTTTATTCTTATCAATCAATTGGATGTCACTCTTAATAACCTCAGCCTCTTCGGACTGATCCTGGTTCTAGGAATGATAGTAGATGATGCCATCATTGTGCTGGAGAATATTCACCGTTATCGGGAAATGGGGATGAGCCCCCGTGAAGCAGCCATAAAAGGCACTCAAGAAATTATGTGGCCGGTTATCGCAGCAGTTGCAACTACGATCGCTGCCTTTATGCCGCTTCTGCTTATGGAAGGAACCCTGGGGAAATTTATGAGCGTTTTCCCTATTGTTGTTTCTATGGCCTTACTGGCATCTCTCTTTGAAAGTCTGGTAATACTGCCTTCTCACGTCGCCGAACTAAGCGGTAAAAAATCCATCAACAGAAAAGAAAAGGGACATAAACTCCACGACTGGCTGGTGAAAAATTACCGTAAGTCGGTGAAACGGGTCTTGAAACACCGGTTGCTCTCCATTCTGGCCCTCATTATTGCACTCATCCTTTCAGTATTTGCCTTATTCTCGGGATTGGTAAAATTCCAGTTCTTCTCCAGAGGCACTCCTCAAACTATTGTTCTCAATCTTCAGACTCCTACCGGAACCAGCCTGGAGAAAACTGATGAAGTAGTAACTCAGATCGAAAATTTTATTATGGAAATTCCAGAAAAGGAAGACATAGAAGCTATTGTAAGCACGGTTGGACAATATCGAGAAAATTTCCGGGATCAAGTGGAGACACGTAATGCCTCTATAAAAATAGACCTGGTGGAACTGGACAATATGCAGTTCTCTCACGACCAGATCAAGAACAGGATCAGAAAATATCTGGAAACTGTTTCAGGTCTTTATAACTACCGCTTTTTAACAGGTCAGCGGGGAGGTGCTCCTACCGGAAATGATATTGAATTAAGGATAAAAGGAGATGATCTTACACGACTTGAGGAAATTGGTCAGTATGTCATTTCTGAAATCGAGAAAATACCTGGAACTACCGATCTGGAGACCAGCTTTTCCGAAGGAAAGAAAGAAATTAGAATTATTCCTAAATACGAGAAAATGATGTATTATGGTTTAACGGTTCAATCCATTTCATCTCTGGTAAACTACGCCTCCTATGGCGCATATATTTCCAAATTCCGTGGGTCAGGAATGGATGAGTACGATATTGTCCTCAGAGTTCAGGATGATCAGATAGAAGATATCTATGACCTCGAGAATATTCCCATCCGAACAATTAATGGAGACGTTATCGCCTTAAAAGAAGTCGCCGACCTTGAAATCGGCTCCGGGTATGCCCAGATCCAGCATCGCGATAGAAAAAGAATAATCTCTGTTACAGGTTCAGTTACTAATTATCAGGAAAATGGTCGTACATTAGAGCGATCTTCCGATGAAGTTAATGAAATCCTGATGGGTAATTCTCTTACCGGTACCAGGGGAATTCTATCCGACTTTTCTGAAAGATTTCCCGGATATCAGCTGGAAACAGGTGGACAGGCTGAGCAGCAGAGAGAAACAAATAAATCCCTGTACTTTGCCTTTGGTGTAGCGCTTCTGCTTGTCTTTACTATCCTGGCAACTCAGTTCAAATCTGTTGTACAGCCCATTATTGTTATGGTTACCATTCCCTTTGCTTTTATCGGAGTTGTCTTCGGGCTGCTTGTAACCGGCCTGCCATTCTCCATGATGACCATGATCTCAGTTGTGGCTCTGGCGGGTGTTGTAGTTAACGATGCACTGGTGCTGGTCGATTTCGTAAATCGGGAAAGAGCCGCCGGAACTGACCGCTGGAATTCACTGATCAATGCCGGCGCTGTCAGATTGCGTCCTATCATCATGACAACTGTTACAACAATTGCCGGATTCATGCCGATCATTATATCAAATTCCAGTACAACTTCCGACTATAAACCCATGGCTGTAAGTATCGCTTTCGGACTGGCCTTTGCCACCATATTAACTCTGTTCGTGATTCCGGTGATCTATTCTCTGGTCGATTCACTGTTTGGAAAACTTGGCCTGACCCGATTCAAACAACATGAGAAATATGACGACTGTGTGGACTGTGAATAAAAAAATATAACCTTGAAAAGGTCTCTTCCAGAACTCCTGGCTGTTGACCTTTTCAAGGCTTTATAATACTACCTTAGGAACGGTTTCACACCTTCCGAAGGTTTTTTCTTTTCAGAATCAGGATTTATAAGCCTGGCTTATTTCCAGGATCATATCAGGATCGCCAGGGTAAATAGATTCAGCCATGAATTTTTACCAACAAACTCTAACCTTTTCATTAAACTTTTAAAACAGCCTTAGCCTCCCGTTGAATAATCTTTATGCTTTTTCCTTTGTAGGACACCTTAGACACCTCCGCTTTTACCCCCTACATTCGAGTTTGGGACGAGCAAAACTTTTGCTCTCCCTCTTTTCTCCTTTCCTTTTCAGTGACTACGCCTCAGGATGAAAGCGATCAGGATAGATTTTTCCCAATGAAACCTTATTTTTCTTCTTTCTTTTATCTTTTTTCTACCGTCTACCCTCTACCTCTAACAGGCTCTTTGCTTCTTAACTTTCACTCTAATAAAGAAAATATTATGTATGTCTAATCCTACTAAACATTTTGCTTGACCTTTCATTTTTACATTCCATTTTTTTCAGGTATGAAATTTTGAGAGTATAGAATTTTTTTATTTTCAGGAGTGCCCCGTTATCAGAGATCATATTTGTTACTCTCAATTCCCACTTTCGTGCATAGCCGTAAATTCTATTAATCATTTCTTAAGTGCTGGTTTTAAAATTGGTAAGGGGAATTATATGTAAGTAACCAGTTATTAATTCAAAATATTTACCTCTACCTAACTATCAGCATTTATCAGATTTTGGGGAATTTGGAATATTAAAATACAATTAGCTTTACGTACCATTATCCCCCATTAAAATCATCTCAAGGAGATGTTATGCCGGCCAGGAAAAATAATTCTAACAATCAGATTAGTTTAGAGAATATTTTTTTTACTCTCTTTGACAAGATTTCTGTTTCTTTAATAATTCTAAATGAGTCTGGCAACATAATCAAGGTAAATAAGCCTTTTTCTTCACTTTTAAAAAACGATCCGATCGATTTCATGGATAAAAATATAAATGAGTTCATACACATCAGCGATCGGGAATTTTTCCTGGAACGCTATCAAGACTTTTTTAATAACCCTGATGGAGAATTTATTGAATTAAGGCTTCTTGGCAAAAATAATAGAAACATAAATGTGCGGCTTCAAGCATCCAGAATAACTGAACTGATCTTTGACAATAAAAATAATTCCGACTTACTACTGGTAACCATTACTAATTTGGATCAACTTAAGAAATTAAGAACTGATCTATCCAAAACTGAATTGATGTTTGAATCCATGTTTGAAAATTCCGGTGAAGCAATTCTTATCGCCGACCGTACAGCCAACTTTACCGAAGCCAATCTGGCTGCCCTTAAACTGCTGGAGATATCCCGGGAAGAAATCCTCACTCTTTCTCTCCCTGATATCGTTTCCGACCTTTCTACTGACGATTGCTTGCAGCTCTGGTTTGATTTCACCAGTGAAGGTAAGATGGACGAAGTGTTTAAAATTAAAGATAAAAAGGGGAAACTCAAAATAGTGCGTGTGGTAGGTTCTGCACATTTTCTACCCAACACACATATGCTGTTGTTAACCGATATAACCGAAAAAAGAATTAATCTTGAAAATATCAGAAAGCTGTCTGCTGCTGTAGAACAAAGTCCTTCTTCTATCGTAATTACGGATATTGAAGGCAATATAGAATATGCCAATAAAAAATTCTCTGAACTCACTGGTTATGGTTTTGATGAAGTAAAAGGTAAAAATCCCAGAATTCTTAATTCCCGCCTGCTGCCTCAAGAATTATTTGAGGAACTCTGGGAAGTGATAACTTCCGGTAGAGAATGGCGCGGAGAATTCCTGAACAAAAAGAAAAATGGTGAACTCTTCTGGGAAGATGCCTCTATAACTTCCATTAAAGATAACAATGGGAAAATATTAAATTATCTTAAGGTCGCGGAAGATATTACCGAACGGAAAAATTTTGAAAGAAGGCTGCAAAAAAGCGAAGAAAACTACAAAGCTACATTAGATAATATGCTTATTGGTGTCGTTGTTCATGCTGCTGATACCTCCATCATCCTCAGTAATCCCAGAGCCTCAGAAATCCTTGGACTTACGGCAGCACAAATGGCCGGAAAAAAGGCGATAAATCAATCCTGGAACTTTGTTAATCCCGATGGTACAACTATGCCTCCGGAAAAATACCCGGTTAATCAGGTTATAAAAAATCTGAACCCCATTGAAAATCTCATCCTTGGCGTTCAACACCCGGACAAAGATTGTCTCAACTGGATTAAAGTTAATGCCACACCGATATTCGACGAAAAAAATGATCTGGAAAAAATCATCATAAATTTTGAAGAACTGGCTGAGAGATAATTTGTTACGTATGCTACTAAACTCTGAAACTTTAAATTTTGAGGGAGTTTTTTCATGAGCAAAAAAAATGATAATGATAGTCTGCAATTTGATGTTAAAAATTTATATGAAAATATCATTGAAGGGGTTCAGGACGGTATCTGGGTAACCGATAAAGATGACGTGATATTTTTCTGTAATAGAACCATGGAGTTGATCGCCGGTGTACCCAGGAACTTGATCATTGGAAATAATGTCCTTAAAGACTTCCCCAAAGAAACAATTGGGCAGTTCGGTAAATCCTATCTTCAGGCAAAAAAAACACTCAAGACCGTCTGGTATGAAGTTGCCGTAAAAACCCCTGCCGGGCGTAATACCTGGCAGAATGGCTGGCTTATTCCCCAGATCCAGGTTGGAAAATTTAATGGGATAATTTGTACCATAAGAGATGTTACCGAAAGGAAAGAAGCTCAGGAGGAAATTGAGACAATCTGGAATGTCTCTCCCGACCTTCTCTGTGTTGCCGACATCAATACAGCCACTTTCTTGAAGATAAGCCCTTCCTTTACTAAAACATTAGGATATACTGAAGCAGAACTTTTAGGTAAACCTTTCCTTGAATTTGTACACCCCGATGATGTTCAGCCTACCATTGATGTTATTGAAAATAAATTAAAAAAAGATATTTATGTAATAAATTTTACAAACCGCTACCGTTGTAAAAATGGCTCATACAGGTACCTGAATTGGGTTTCCCGGCCCATTGTTGAACGAGGAGAAACTTACGCAATTGCTCGAGATTTCACAGATCAGATAATCGCCGAAAAAAAGGTCGAAGCTGCACGCGAGATCGCAGAACTTTATCTGCAGATGGCAGGAAGTATTTTTGTATCTCTTAATCAAAATGGTGAAGTTCTTCTGACTAATAAAAAAGCTGAGGATGTCCTTGGCTATACCCGTGAAGAACTGGTTGGTAAAAACTGGTTTGATACTTGCATCCCGAAAGAGGTCGTTCCTCAGGTCAAAGATGTATTCAACAAGGTTATAACCGGGGAAATGGATGGTGTTGAACACTTTGATAATGATGTAGTTACTAAATCTGGTCAGTTAAAAACCATCTCCTGGTATAATTCCTATATGCGAGATGATGATGGGGTAATCAAACATCTCTTAAGTTCTGGAATTGATGTTACATCACAAAAAAAATATCTGGAAGAGATCAAAAATAAAAATGAATTCATTCAAACAGTTATGGATAGCCTGCCTATTGGCTTGGCTCTCAATGAAATAGATAAAGGTGAAGCCACCTATATTAACCGTAAATTTGAAGAGATCTATGGCTGGCCAGCAGAAGAATTGAAAAACATAAGTGAGTTCTTTAAAAAAGTCTATCCCGATCAGGATTATCGTGAAAAACTTCAGAAAAAGGTTCTGGCAGATATCATGAGCGGTGATCCCAACAGAATGCATTGGGAAAATCTGGAAATAATTCATAAAGATGGAACCCATAAATACATCAATGCTGTCAATATTCCCTTATTAAGGCAAAATGTAATGGTCTCTACCGTTATGGATGTAACTGCCCAGAAAGAAGCCGAAAGAGAATTAAAAAAACACCGTGATCATCTGGAAAAACTGGTTAAAGAAAGAACCCGGGAACTGGAAGAAAAAAATGCCGAGCTGGAACACTATAACAAACTTTTTATCGGTCGGGAATTCCGTATTAAAGAACTAAAAGATAAAATTAAAGAGCTGAAGATAAAGCTGGGTGAAGAAGCAAATGATGAAGACGGAAGCTAGCCACCAGGACGCAAAGAAACTAGGAAACAGATAGAGTAAAAAACCTTGCGAATGGTTCCAAATGGGCAGACTGTACCTCAGCTGAAGGCTGGGGTTCAGAATACAAAATGTTTGAGATTGAGATCGAGGTTAAGCTGGCTGGACCTGCTCTGCAGCGACCGTTTGCCCCCAATGGGCAAAAAGTGAGTGTGGAGCGGGGACAGAAAAAAGTTTATCAGACCGGACCCAGTGAAATTCACTTCGTATTTCACAGGTTAAAACCTCAGCTGAAGGCTGGGGTTAAGATGCGAAATTTGTAAATCTCTCGGCTCAAGTCCAGCCTCTCCGATACGGTCGGATCTTCTGAGCTGGAGTTTTGAAAAATTGTAAATCGTAATAAAAACTGGAGTATTTATTAAAGTTATTTGAATATAATTTTTTAAAGAAGGATCTATGAAAAAAGAAGAAGATCATCTGCTGCATATCGATGAAACAAACTGGCTCCTTAAAACAATGTTCAACGCATTCGTTCTATTCGATTCTGTATTCGATGAAAGCGGGAAATTCGTCAGTTATCGTTTTGTCTTTATCAACGATGCCTACGAGAAAATAACCGGAGTAAAGAATGAAGACGTTAAGGGCAAAACCGTGCACGAGGTCTGGCCTGGCACAGAACAAAGCTGGGTAGATAAATACGGTCATGTCGCAATTACCGGAGAAACTCTTGAATTCGATAATTATCATGATCCCACTAAAAAATTATACCATTGCATCGTTTACCGCCCCTGGGACTATCAGGAAAGATTCTGTGTAATATTTGATGATATTACAGAAAATAAACTGGCAGAAAAGGAGATCCTTCAGCAGCATTACAACCTTATCTCCCTTATCGAAAATTCCAGCGACCTCATCTGGTCTATTGATGAAGATTACAAACTATTAACAGCCAATTCCAATTTTCTCAATTTTATGAAACCTGTTTTTAATCGAATAATTAAACCCGGTGATTTAGTGATCAGTAAAGATCTGATCCCTGAAGAATTATACCGCAAATGGAAAAAATTCTATGATAAGGCATTAGCGGGGAATAAATTCATTGAAACCATTAAAACCTCTTTCCAGAGAGATCGGGATTTTTATTTCGAATTTCGCTACAACCCGATATTTAATGAAAATACCGAAGTAACCGGAGTAAGTATTATAGGCAGAGATATCACTGAGGCAAAACATTACGAGTCTGCATTAATTGAAAGCGAGAATAAATTCCGCTCAATTACAGAGCAAATGAGCAACATGATTTATCTTACCGATGAAAAAGGAATTATTACCTACATTTCTCCAGCATCAGAGAACATATTTGGCTATAAGCCTGAAGAGATGGAAGGCCGATCCTTTGTTGAATTTCTAGCAGAAGAGAATATTTCGAAAGCAATGCAGAAATTCAAGTCAGCAATCTCATCTGGACAGACATCCAAAAATCTGGAACTTCTCATGAGACATAAAGATGGAACTACTTTTCACGGAGAAGTGTCTGGCAAACTATACTTTCAGGGAGACCAGCATGGAACCATAGGCGTGATTAGAGATATTTCTGAAAGAGTAAATTCTCATCTGAAAATTAAAGAAAGTGAAAAGAAATATAGATCTCTCTTTAACAATATCAACTCCGGTATAGCTTTGCATGAAATTATTTTGGATGATAGTGGAAAACCTGTCGATTTTACCTTCCTGGATGTAAGTCCCACCTGGGAGTTGCAAACCGGATTGAACAGAGAAGATGTCATCGGTAAACGTGGATTGGAGATTATTCCCAACCTGGAACAGAAATGGATAGATGTATACGGCAAAGTAGCCCTCACAGGTGAATCTATCAGTTTTGTCGATCATTCTGAATATTTAGATAAATACTGGGGTGTGAAAGCCTATTGCCCCTGCCAGGGTCAGTTCGCTGTTGCCATGAATGATGTAACAGACCGGATAAAAACTGAAAATGAACTTGCTGCCAAGGAACAGTGCTACAGAACCCTTCTGGAAAACGTGGTAGCGGGGATCGGCTATTATGACCTGGAGGGAACTGTTATCCTCTTCAATAAAATGGCCGCTGATCTAATGAACGGCAAACCAGAAGATTTTATCGGGAAATCGATCTACGACCTTTATGGTAATGAATTTGGGAAACTCTACCATAATCGCATTAAAGCTACAGCTAAAGCAGATGATTTTCTCGATTTTGAGGACAAGGTTGAACTGCCTGCTGGCACAAAATGGTTCAACTCTAAATATAACAAGATCTTCAATGAAAAAGATGAACTTATTGGAGTTCAAATAATTTCAACAGATATCACAGAAATGAAAGAGAATCAATCAGAACTTGAAAAACTGAACTTCACTTTAGAGGCAGCCCAAAAGATGGCAAAGCTAGGTTATTGGCGTTATGATATAGAGGCTCAACAACCGAAGTGGTCTGACCATATGTTTGAGATCACAGGTTTCAAAAAGGAAAATGGTGCGCCAACCTATGAAGGACATAAAAAACCCTGGCATCCGGATGATTGGGAAATTTTCGACAAAGCGGTTAAAGATTGTATTGCTGGAACTCCTTATAATATTATAACTCGTATTTGGCATGAAAATGATAATTCATATCACTATATTCAAACTCAGGGCTTTCCTGTAATTGAAAAAAATGGTGAGATCAACCAACTTTTCGGTACCTCACAGGATATTACAGAAATGAAAAAAGCGGAAGCAGAAATTATCAGAGCTAAAGAAACTGCTGAGCAATATCTTGAATTGGCAGGAAACATCATTCTATCGATTAATACAAATGGTGAGATCATTCTGATAAATCAAGCCGGACTTGAACTTCTGGGATATGACGATAAAGATGAACTGATCGGTAAAAACTGGTTTGAAACATCTATTCCCCTGAATCTGATCGATGAAAGAAAAGAAGCATTTCATAAGGCATTATCGGGTCAATTGAATATTGTAGACCATTATGAAGCGGAGATCATAACAAAAACCGGCAAGGTGAAAACTATTTCATGGCATAATACTTCCATCAGAAATGAAGCTGGTCAGATTATTGCCATACTTAGTTCAGGAACAGATGTAACTGAGATAAAATCCATTCAGAAAGATCTTGAAGATAGCAAAGAGCGCTTTGAACTGGCCATGAAGTCCACCAGTGACGGCATTTTCGACTGGAACCTTATAACCAGCGAGATCTACTATTCCCCCGGCTGGAAAAGCATGCTGGGCTACAAATACGATGAACTGCCCAATGAATTTTCTGTCTGGGAAAAGCTTACTGCTCCGGAAGATGTTAAACTAGCCTTGAAAATGTTGAAGGAATTAACAAATAAACAAAGAGATAACTTTGAAATTGAATTCAAAATGAAACACAAGGATGGTCACTGGGTAGATATACTTTCCCGGGCAAATGCTTATTTTGACAAATCAGGAACTGCCATAAGATTAGTGGGTACCCATATTGACATAAGTGAAAGAAAGAAAATTGAAAGAACCTTAATAAGTAGCGAAGCAAGATATCGCAACCTTGTAGACTCAGCTTCTGATCCAATTTATTTGATGGATGAAACAGGATTTATAATTGACACGAACAAATCTGCCTGCCAACTATTAGGCTATTCAAAAGAAGAGATTATCGGTGCACCCATTGACAAAGTCGACCCCAATTATCCTATTTCCGAGTTTAATAAATTCTGGAGCGATGTCCCCTTTAAAAAACAATTAATTTTTGAGACTACACACCAGAGAAAAGATAAAACTTTAATTCCCATCGAGATAAGTTCCAGCAAATATAAGATAGCAGATAAAATTTATTATTATGGTATAGCCAGGGATATTACTGAAAGAAAACGAGCAGAAAATGCTCTCATAGCAAGTGAAGCCAAATATAAGCTCTATTTTGAACATGCCCCTGTTGGTTATCAGTCTCTTGACATTAACGGTTGTTTTCTAGATATAAATGAAGCCTGGTTAAATATTCTTGGATATAAACGAGAAGAAGTGTTGGGTAAATGGTTCGGAGATTTCCTGCATCCCAATCAAAAAGAGATCTTCAGAAAATTATTCCCCCAGAATATTCAATCCAGAGAAATTATCAGAAACATTGAATTTCACTTACGGCAAAAATCAGGATCTTATATTATTGCTGATTATACCGCCAAAATTGGTAGAGATGAAAATGATAACTTCACAAGAACGCACTGTATCTTCAGAGATATTACTAAAAGCAAAAAAGTGCAGCAGGAATTAATTGAAAATAAAGATAAGCTGCAAAGCCTGTTCGATAACATGTCCAGTGGTTTTGCCTACCATAAAATCATTCTGGATGATTCCGGGAAACCGGTCGATTATGAGTTCCTGGAAATCAATAAAGCCTTTGAAGAGATGGCTGGAATCAGAGCTGACAGAGCTGTTGGGAAAAAAGTTACTTCAGTTTTCCAGGGAATTGAAAAAGATCCCGCAGACTGGATCGGAGTTTATGGGAATGTTGCTTTAACCGGTGAATCGGTTCACTTTGAAAGTTATAGAAAAAATCTGAATAAATGGTTCTCTGTAAGCGCTTATTCGCCTGCCAGAGGTTACTTCGCTACTGTCTTTGAAGATATCACGGCTCAAAAAATGATCGAACATGAATTATGAGATAGCGAGATCCTGTATCGTGAAATCTTCGAATCTTCCAAGGATGGTTACATGACACTGGAGGGACCAGATTGGAAATTTGCTACAGCAAATAAGGCTGTAATTGAACTTTTCCAACTTGTTAATAGAGAAGAATTCCTGAAAATGGCACCCTGGAAACTTTCTCCTCCCAGACAACCAGATGGTAGAAATTCAGAAGAAAAAGCCAGGGAAATGATGAATACCGCACTTGAAAAAGGCTCAAACTTCTTTGAATGGATACATCAAAGGAGCGATGGTGAAAACTTCTATGCAACCGTGCTGTTAAATCGTATAGATCTGGAAGATAGAAGTTTTGTTCTGGCTGTTGTTAGAGATGTTACAGAAACCAAGATCAGCAGAATGCAGCTGGAAGAAAGTGAGAATCGGTATAGAGGTTTGTTCGAAAAATCAACCGATCCGAACCTTCTTATAGAAAACATGAAATTCATCGACTGCAATGCTGCCACCCTTAAATTCATGAACTACAAGTCCAAAGATGACATTATCGGAAAATTCCCCTGGGAGATTTCTCCAGAATATCAATCAGATGGCACACTTTCCATCGAAAAAGCAAAAACGGTATTAAAAAAAGCCACTAAAAAAAGCTATGCCCGTTTTGAATGGCTGCACCTTAACGCTGAAGGAAATGAGCTCTGGGTAGATGTTTCCCTAACTCATATCAAGGTAAAAGGAAAAGACATTATCTATACTGTCTGGCGCGATATTACTGAAAAAGAAAAAGCCCGAACCGCACTTTCAGAGAGCAGACAAAGACTGGAAATGGCAATGAATGGAGCTAAGCTTGGTCTTTGGGATATTGATTTCATAACGGGTATTGTATATCGTTCAGAACGCTGGTCGACTATGTTAGGTTACAAACCGGGAGAAATTCCAGATACAAACAAAGCCTGGCTGAATCTTATACATCCTGAAGATAAGAATACAATATTATACCTGCGCGGTCTAGGGAAAAATCAAAAAGATAAATATTTCCAGAGCGAACAAAGACTCAAGTGTAAGGATGGTTCCTATAAATGGATACTTAGCTGGGGACAGATAGTTGAAAGAGACGAGAATGGACATCCGCTTCGTGCTGTAGGTATTCATATGGATATTGATGAAAGCAAGAAAGCTGAACAAAATCTCATCAGTACCATGTCTCGATTGCAAGCCACTCTTGAAGCTACTGCAGACAGTATTTTAGTTGTTGATCTTGAAGGTAGAATCGTTGATTATAATGATAAATTTATCGAGCTTTGGGGAATTTCCAGTGATATTCTTCCTGAGGGTAAGAAAAAAGATCTGGTTTCTCCGGAAAATATGGGATTTGCCATCAAACATATTATAGGGCAATTGGTCAATCCCGCCGGTTTTATCGCCAAAGTTCAAGAACTATATCATAATCCGAATGCAGAAAGTTTTGATATACTACATTTTAAAGACGGACGCATTATTGAAAGATATTCAAAACCTCAATCCTTAGATGGTGTTCCGGTTGGCAGAGTATGGAGCTTCAGAGATATTACCGATCAGAAAATAACAGAAAAAATGATTAAAAGAAGTGAATTGCTGAATAGAACTGTTATCGAAGGCTCACCCATCGGCATTTCTGTGCGAGACACAACTGGCACCTTATTGCTCTGCAACAAAGCCTGGCAGAAACTCTGGGGACTCACCAATGCTGAAATTGCCGCTTATAAGAAACCAAGAGAAAAGCTGCTGTTCAATCAGAAAGATGAGTACCTGGGCTCAAGTATAAATGAAATCAAACGAGTTTACACTCAGGGTGGAAGTTACGAAATCCCCGAATTAAAACTTAAAGAGATTCATAAATTTAAAGCAGAATGGATATCTCAATATTTCTATGCTATTATGAATGAAAATAATCAGGTTGATCGGGTTGTAATACTTACAAACGACATCACACAAAAGAAAAAAGCACAGCTCGAACTTATCCAGTACAGGGATCATTTGGAAGAACTTGTTAAAGAAAGAACCTCGGAACTGGAGAAGAAAAATATGGATCTGAAGAAATATAATAAACTTTTTGCCGGAAGAGAATTCCGCATTAAAGAATTGAGAAATAAATTGGCTGAACTGGAAGCAAAATTAAAAGATCATGATTAATGTTAAGCAGACTGGAGTTCATCCGGCAGCTGCCGGATGGACTTCAGAATGCAGAAAATATAGAATGGAGGGTCAAATGAAAGTAAATAATTTCATTACAGCATTGCTGGAAACCGACAGACTCGCCGCCCGGGAAATAGCCAGATCCAACCTGAATGAAAATGATCCCTTCGCTGTAATAGAAAGTATTATTGTTCCCGCCTTAGAGAAGATCGGAGAAGACTGGGAAAAAGGTACCGTTGCTTTATCTCAGGTCTATATGAGCGGAAGAATAGTGGAAGAAATCGTTGAGGAGATCCTGCCATATTCAGACCCCAGGCGGATTAATCAACCCAGAATGGCTATTGCGGTACTGGATGATTTCCATCTGCTGGGAAAAAGGATTGTCTATTCTCTCCTTAGAGCAAGCGGCTACTCTCTACTCGATTTCGGCAGGGTAACTGTTGATGAACTGTTAGAAAGGATAAATTCTGAATCTATTAAAATAATTTTGATATCAACTCTCATGTTGCCTTCAGCCCTCCAGATAAAAAAACTGACTGAAAAATTAAAACAGTCAGGTAATCCTGTGAAAATTATCGTTGGCGGAGCACCCTTCCGCTTCGATAAGCTTCTGGCAGAAGAAGTTGGGGCGGATGCTACCGCGGCAGATGCCAAAGCAACCCTCACCTTGATCAATTCTCTTATGGAGGTGACCGAATGAGTAAAGAAATAATGAATTCAATGCAAAGAGTTCTCACAACTCTGGGATTCAATGAGGCAGACAGAGTACCTTTCTTTCTGCTGCTCAGCCTGCATGGCGCTAAATTCAAAAATATGTCTATAAAGGAATACTTCCGCTACCCGGAAGCTGTTGCAGAAGCTCAGTTGGAAATGCGAGAAAGATATAAACACGATTGTTATTACACATTCTATTACGCCCCTGTTGAAATCGAAGTGATGGGCGGAGATGTGATTTATAATAATGAAGGACCCCCTAATTCAGGTGACCCGGTCATTTCAAAATTGTCTGATATAGATAAAATGCATTTCCCCTCAGTTCGTGAATCTGTTGTCCTTAACAGAGTATTGAAGACGACTGAGTTGTTGTTCAAGGAGGTTAAGGATTCTGTCCCTATCATCGGGGTTGTCATGTCACCCTTCTCACTTCCTGTAATGCAGATGGGTTTCGATAAATACCTTAACCTGATCTATGAAAACGAACCATATTTCCGAAAATTAATGGAAATAAATACCCGCTTCTGTATAGAATGGGCCAATGCTCAGCTTGAAGCTGGCGCCACGGCTATCTGTTACTTCGACCCCGTCTCTTCTTCCACCATTATTCCCAAAGAACTTTACCTGAAAACCGGCTACCAGATCGCCAAAAACACGATCAGTCAGATCAAAGGTCCAACCGCTACCCATCTTGCTTCCGGCATCAGTCTTCCTATTGCTGAAGAACTCTCAACTACGGGTACGGCAATTATTGGTGTCAGTTCAACTGAAGACATCCTGGACCTGAAAAAAGCCTTCCATCATAAACTTACCATTATCGGTAACCTGAATGGAATTGAGATGCGGCGTTGGTCCGAAGAGGAGACCAGGGATAATGTCCTTAGTGCTATTAAAAAAGGTGCTCCCGGAGGAGGATTCATCCTGTCCGACAATCACGGTGAAATACCCTGGCAGGTTAGTGATGAAACCTTGCTGACAATTTCCAAAACAGTACATGAATTCGGTTATTATCCCATAAGGATCTGAAATGAATAAGATTACTCTTCATGTTTGCAAAAATATGGAAGCTGAAGTTCGTAGCGTGGTTGAGACTTCAAAACTGGCAGACATAGAAGTAAGAACCTTTCCTTCCTATTGCGGCAAACCCCCGCTTACCACCCAAAACCTGGATCTGGATAGTAATGGCGAACCTGATATTACTCATGTTATTATTGGAGGTGTTTGCCTTGATAAGCTTAAAGATTTCGACGATAATGTAATACTTTTCCGCCAGGAAAATTGTTTTGAATTGCTGCTTAATAAAACTATTATCGATCATTTCATCTTATCCGGAGCCTATCTAATTACTCCCGGTTGGCTGGAAAGTTGGGAACAAAACCTGAAAACATGGGGATTCAACCAATCAACAGCCAAAGATTTTTTCCAAGAATCATGCAATCATTTACTGCTCCTTGACACTGAGGTTTACCCTTCGGCAGATCTAAAACTTAAAGAATTAGGTAAGTTTCTGCAGAAGGAAGTAAGATCTGTTCCTGTCGGCTTAGATGTTTTAAAATTGAACCTGGAAAGTTACCTTTTCCAGCAAGACAGAATTCAAAAAAACACTGAACTACAAAAGAAAAACCAGCAACTTTCGGAATATGCCATGGCTCTGGACATGATCGGTAAACTATCACACAGTCTTAGTGAAAATGAGATCATTAATAATATAATCCTCATAATGGATATGCTTTTTGCCCCGCAAACATTATATTATCTTAACTTTAAAGATGGTATTCCTTTCCAGCTGGTTTCCAAATCCGGCAAAGAATCAAAAGATAAGAAAGTGTTGTCTGAGCTCTCAAATCTAAACAATCCTTACAAATGGTCGGATTCCGGGCAGGGCTTTCTCTTACAGATTAAAACCAAAGGGAATGTTCTGGGGGCAGTAAAAATTGAGGATCTGGCATTTCCAGAATACAAACAGCACTACCTTAATCTCAGTTTATTCCTTATCGATATTTGCGGTCTGATTATTAGCAATGCCAGAAATTATCAAGTTGTTCAGGATCAGAGAAAGCAACTTATCGGCAGCTATAATAACCTTAAAGAAAGCGAAAGAAAGGTCTCAACCCTTATGCATAATCTCCCGGGGGCTGCTTATCGATGTGATAATGATGATAAGTGGAACATGAAATATCTTAGTAACGGAATAAAAAAAATTAGTGGCTATACCGCAGAAGAACTGATCGACAATAATAAAATCTCTTATTTTCAGTTAGTTCACCCCGATGATCGACAGATGGTAAAAAATACTGTTCAGGAAGCCTTAGACAAGCAAACTTTTTATGAACTTGAATATCGAATAATCTCTAAAGATAAAACCGTTAAATGGGTCTGGGAAAAAGGTGAAGCCGTTAAGGGAAGGCACGACAAAATTGTTGCCCTGGAAGGTTTCATCAAAGATATTTCCGAAAGAAAGAACATTGAACAGATCCTGAGCGAAAAAGAAGAACAATTAAACGTGATTAACAGTATACTTTGGCACGATGTTTTAAACAGTCTCAGTGTCGTTAGCAGTGCCATTAGATTATTCCGCAAATCGGGAAACATGGAATTTGTAAACGAATTAGAAAATCATGTCACAAAAGCAACTGATCTTATTAGACGCATGCGTGAACTTTTTAAAACTATCGTCAGCGAAAAAGAACTGGTAGAAACTGATGTGAAAAAAATAGCTGATTCAATTATATCTAACTATAACTTCCCCATTGAAATTGTGGGTTCCTGCCAGATAAAAGCAGACAGCGCTTTCTTGTCTGTTATGGACAACCTTATCAGTAATGCAATTCGTCATGCTGAAGCAACAAAGATCATAATAAGACTAGATGGTTCAGATGATTACTGCTCCATCAGTATTATAGACAATGGGAAGGGTATTCCAGATGAAATGAAAACCAAGGTTTTCCAGAAAGAGTTCACCCTGGGAAAAACAGGCAACACCGGGTTGGGATTGTATATAGTGAAAAAAACCATTGAACGTTATAATGGCAGGATAACAATTTCAGATAATAATCCAACGGGAACAGTTTTTACTATAACCCTGCCTATATTGTAATTTGATGAAAGGGGCGTAACCTATGTTAAGGAATGGAAAAAAATGTTGCTTCATGCAATTACGCAGATTTATGCTAATTGCTTTACTGCTAATTTGCAGTGCGCTCATGGCGTTTGAACTTACACCGGACGAGATCTCCTGGCTGGAACAGCATCCGGTGATCCGGCTTGGCATTGGTGAGTCTTGGGCTCCTTTCATTTTTCCCGCAGAAAACGGCCAACATAAGGGCTATGATATTGATCTTATCACAATGATCAATGAAATCGCGGGAACAAAAATTGAGATCGTTCCGGGCAAGTGGAATGAAATTGTTGAAATGGCTAAAAACCACGAATTAGATGGATTAGCCGAATCTGCGGCAAATGATGAAAGACGGGAGTTCTTCCGTTTCACTGAACCCTATTTAATTGAATACTACGCTCTGGTCACAACTCCCGACCAGGCCGATAAAATAAGGTCTGAAGAAGATCTCCATGGAAAAAAAATAGCCAGCATCAAAGGCAATGCCTGGCTTGATAAACTTCTGGCGTCTCTGGAAAATGTTCAGATCATAAGAACAGGTACCGAGATTGAAGCATTCAATCTTGTTAGGGGGAAAAAAGCGGATGCTTCCTTCCTTACGCTTGGTATGTTCTCCGAATATCGCAAGTTGTTCCATGAAAACATAACAATTGCTCATATTTTTAATGATGAACAATACAAAATGGATCTTCTCTATTCCATTCGAAAAGATTGGCCGGAATTGGTAGTGATACTGAATAAAGCCCTCGCTTCAATTAGTGAAGAGGAAAAACTCGCTCTTTATAATAAATGGTATGGTTTTACAGCTAATGATTTTCAGTCATGGACCCGAACTCAGCTGACCGCAGAAGAAGCTGCCTGGTTAGCTGAACATAAGGTTATCCGAATCGCACCTGATCCCCAATTCCCACCCATCGAATGGTTTGATGAAGATGGTCAATACCTTGGTATTACTGCAGAATTCATGGAGCTCATAGAAAAAGCCTTAAATGTGAATTTTGAAGTTGTTCAATGCCAGAACTGGGATGAAGTTCTTAAGAAAGCTGAAAACAGGGAAATTGATCTGTTACCTGCTGCTGCCCAGACTCCAGGTCGAGCAGAATATATGCTTTTTTCGGAACCTCATCTGGTTTTTCCCGGAGTTATAATTACCACAAAAGAAAATCATGAACTAAATAATACCAGAAAACTCTATGGTAAAGATGTCGGTATTGTTTCAGGTTATGTATGGTATGAATTCTTCAGTCACGATCATCCTCAAATAAATATTGTGCCGGTAAAAAACATTGTAGAGGGATTGCGGAAAGTATCATTACGCGAGATCGATGCATTTATTGTTACATTGCCCATTGCTCTTTATTATATAGAGCAGGAAGGGATACTCAACCTTATTGTGGCGGGTGAAACGGAATATAAAACAAAGCTTTCCATTCAAAC
This sequence comes from Cloacimonadaceae bacterium (SeqCode), assembly GCA_942491655.1. Lineage (GTDB taxonomy): Bacteria > Cloacimonadota > Cloacimonadia > Cloacimonadales > TCS61 > SDB. Next base: position 98,040 of record CALOBL010000006.1, on the reverse strand, counting down.
CAGAAAAGACTGGCCCCTCTTAAACTCTATCATTTCAAAAGCATTGAAGGCCATTCCATCCGAAAAAAAGAAAAGCATTATCAATAAATGGATCCATCTGGATTCTGTTTCAATATTTAGAAATCGTTTGTTCTGGATAATCAGTTTATCGATCTTGGGATTTTTTTCAGCTGTAATTTTTATAATCTTTCTCTGGAACAAAACTTTAAGAAAACAGGTAAAAATAAAAACCCATGAACTTCAGGAAGATCTTATCCATAGAAAAAAACTTGAAACAGAACTGGCAGCAAGTGAAGCAAAATATAAAAGCTATATTGATAATGCCCCCAATGGCATTTTTATTACCGATCAGAAAGGCAAATATCTCATGGTCAATAAAGCTGCCTGTAAAATTACAGGTTACAGCGAATCCGAGCTTTTAACCATGCATACCCCGGATCTGTTGCCTCCCGAGTCTCAAGATTTCGGGAAAAAGCATTTTGGAACAGTGAAGAAAACCGGTAATGCCTCAGGGGAAACTGCTTTTTTAAAAAAATCTGGAGAATTGAGATACTGGCAGGTAAATGCGGTAAAAATTTCCGAAGATCGCTTCCTGAGCTTTGTAAATGATATTACTGACAAAAAAACTTCGGAATTAGAGCTGGAAAAATATAAAACCCAGCTGGAAGACCTGGTTAAAGAAAGGACCCGAGAACTGGAAGATAAAAACAAAAAACTGGAAGAGTTCAATAAACTCTTTGTCGGCAGAGAATTCCGCATTAAAGAATTAAAAAATAAAGTGGAAGAATTAGAAGAAAAATTGAATGGACAACTTAGCCTCAGCAACTGTGTCCGGCTACTGACGGATGGTTGAGCATCCGAGACCAGCGGATGGTTAAAACCAGGCAGACTGGATGGTTTCAAAATGTAGTTGGTGCCCCAATAGGTAATTGTTAACAAAAGGAAAATTATGAGATCGTTACATTTGTCAATTTCAGCCAGGTTAATAATTATTTATTTTATTATTATTTTACTTTTTACTTTCATTAGCTTCAATACCATTATCCATATCAACAGATCAGTTAAAAGCACAAAGGCTATTTACGATCACCCTTATGCTGTCAGTAATGCTGTCCGGGATATTGAAAAATCCACAATTTCCATGCATAGATTCATGAAAGATCTGGTCCTGACTGATGACCCCGCCGAGTTAAAGAAAATCATAGGGAAAGTAGAACTTCTGGAACAGGACGTGATCAGCAAATTCAATCTGGTTTACACTCGTTATCTCGGCTCCCGACAGGATATTGAAAACGCTTATCAATCTTTTTTAGAGTGGAAGAACATAAGGAACGAAGTTATTGAATTGATGAATTCTGGAAAGCAAAAACAGGCTTCGGATATGATCAGGGGAAAAGTTGCAGAACATGTTGATGTAATTATCTCAAAATTAAAAATTCTACGTGACTTTGCTGATCAAAAGATCATTGAATTTCAGAACAACGTTTTAAATCAACAGAAGACAATAACTCGAAATTTTGTAATTTTTCTTATTGCCATAATAATTTTTAGTGGATTAGGTGCTTTTTTAATAATTCGTTCAATTTCACTCCCCATAAATAAACTTATTCATAGAATAACCGAATTAGATATTTTCAACCCCAATAAATTCTCGGGAAAGCCCCGGAAAGATCAGGTGATCGTTTTGAATCAGTTTGTTGATCAACTGATAACCACTAATAAAGATCTAGCCAGAGAAACTGCAGAACGCCATAACCTTCAGAAAGAACTGGAAAGAAATAAACTCTCCCTGGAAAAACTAATCGACCGGAAAACCGAAGAATTGGATTCTGCTAACATACTGCTGTCAAAAGCTATTGATGAGGCTTTTATCGGTATCGTCTCAGTTAGTTTAAATGGTGATTTCCTTAAAGCCAATAAGAAATTCTCTGAAATGATTGGTTATAATTTAGAGGAACTATCGCAGATGACCTTTAATGATATTACTGTGCCGGAAGATCGCTCTATCGGCAGCAAAGCAGTCCAGGATATGCTGGCCGGCATACTTGATAAGTCCGATTTCAGCAAAAGATATATCCATAAAAACGGTAAAATAATCCACGCCAGACTATTTACTGCCTTAATCAGAGATGATAAGTTTGAACCACTTTACTTTTTTACACAAGTCCAGGATATTTCCCAACAGAAGGCAGCCGAACTGGAATTGAAAAACCAGCAGCTTGAACAGGAAAATATCATCCAGGATAAAACTTCCCGCTATATGGATTCACAAAAAGCTATGTCATATCTGCTGGAAGACGTTAATCAGATCAGAAGCGAACTGGAAAAGTCTAATCAAAAATTAAATGATCTGAATAAAGAACTGGAATCTTTCACTTATAGCGTTTCCCACGACCTGCGTGCACCCCTCAGGGCAATTGAAGGCTTTGCGCAAATTCTGCAGGAAGATAACTGGCAGCAACTAAATGATGAAGGTAAAGAAAGCATTGAGATCATAGTTAAAAATACCAGCATGATGAACCAGTTGATTAATGATCTGCTGGATTTTTCCCGCCTGGAAAGAAAAAAGGTCAGGAAAATCCGCTGTGATAACAATGTTATGGTTAAAAATATTACCGAAGACCTTACTGCGGGACTACAAAAAGAAAAAATAACCGTAGTTATAGACGATCTTCCTATCTGCTATGCTGATCCCGTCCTTATTAAACAGGTCTGGATTAACCTTATAGGGAATGCCCTGAAATATTCCTCTACCCGCGATCATATCGTTATCAACATAAGCGGTAAAGCAACCCAGGAAGGTATCTCGTTCCAGGTAAAAGATAACGGTGTCGGATTCAACATGAAATATAAAGATAAACTTTTCGGTGTATTTCAAAGACTCCACTCTTCCGAACAGTTTGAAGGAAATGGCGTAGGTCTGGCCATCGTTCATAAGATCATCTCTAAACATGATGGAAAGATCTGGGCCGAGTCTGAATCAGATAACGGTGCAGTTTTTCATTTCCTGCTTCCGCTGAACGGTTGATTGTGAACATGAATTTTCTTTACTAAATTTATTAATGTTTTTTGCTTCGAATATTGAGACAAAGGAGGTAATTTTGGCTTATAATGAAATTGAAATACTTTTGGTTGAAGACAACCCCAGTGACGCTAAACTCACCTTGAGAGCGCTTGAAAAAAACAACCTTTCCAATTCAATAGTTCATGTTAAAGATGGTGAGGAAGCTCTTGATTTTATTTTCGCCCGTAACCAGTTCTCCAGTCGAAATATCCATAATAAGCCAAAGATAATTCTTCTGGATTTGAAATTACCCAAAATAAGCGGCCTGGAAGTTCTAAAAATATTGAAAGAAAATAAAGAAACCAAAAAAATTCCTGTTGTTGTCCTTACCTCGTCCAGACAGGAGTCCGACGTTATAGAAAGCTATAAACTTGGTGTTAACAGCTATATTGTAAAACCTGTCGATTTCCTGCAGTTCAGTAATTCGATCAAAGAAATTGGTCTTTACTGGCTGCTACTCAACGAAAGACCTTATTAATTTATATCATCATGAAAAAACTTAAAGTCCTGATCCTGGAAGATAACATATCTGATGCTAAACTGATCGTTCGAGAAATAAGAAAGTCTGACCACGAATTTAAATGGCTCACTGTAAAAAATGAAGCTGAATTTATTAATAAACTCGCTTCCTTTGACCCCGATATTATCCTGTCAGATTACTCCCTGCCACAATTCACTGGGCTTGATGCTCTGGTGATTGCCAGAAAATCTCATCCCGAGGTACCCTTCATAATGGTAACGGGATCTCTTAACGAGGAAATGGCAGTTGAGTGTATGCGTAAAGGCGCCTGGGATTATGTTATTAAGGAACATCTGATCTATCTCAATCATGCTGTTGATAACTGCCTGAAATTAAAACAACAGAACGAGGAGAAAAGAGAAACCCTGCAGGCACTTAAGGAAAATGAGAAGAGATTATCAAATCTTATGGCCAATCTGCCTGGAATGGCTTATAGATGCCTGAATGATGAATATTGGACCATGATCTATCTAAGCGAAGGTTGTCTCAGGCTAACCGGATACAAACCTTCCGAATTGGTCCAAAATGGCATAATAAAATATAATTCAATTATTCTCCCTGAAGATCGTGATTATGTAAGAACAGAGGTAGAAAAGGCGCTTAAGGAAAACAGAAAATTTCAATTGGAATACAGGATCAAGGCCAGAGATGGAAACATTAAATGGGTTTGGGAACAAGGCGGTGCAATTCTGTCTGATGAAAATGAACTTCTTTTTTTGGAAGGTTTTATCGCCAATATAACTCAACGTAAACAAGCTACCGAAGACCTGCAGCAGAGCCGTGAGAAACTACGATTGATGGTTGATAATTCCCCTATGGGATTTTCTGCTACAGATTTAAATGGATTATTTATTGATGCTAATAATGCCTTCTGTACAATGCTGGGAAAAACTAAAGAAGAGATCCTGGGACATCATTTTAATGATTTTTCCCACCCAGAATTTCATCAGATAAATCTGGATCTGAAAAAACAGATCTCTCAAGGTAAAATCGAATCCTTTGATCTTATTAAGAAATACATCCGCCAGGATGGTAGCGAAGTTCTTGTCTCTCTCCGTTCTCAAATTGTGAAAGACAAAACCGGAAAACCGTTATTTGAGATCGCTCTAACTGAAGACATTACTCAAAAAATACAAGCTGAGAACGAACTGAAGAAAAGTGAAGAGCAATTCAGAACTTTCGCGGAAAACCTGCCGGGTTTTGTCTGGATCTATGACCTCGACGCTGATGGAATTTATCGGAATGTTTTCATAGGACCTGGCATTGAACAGATCTTTTCTGATAGTATGGCCAAAATGCTACAAGATGATCCTGGAAAAATTAATGATTTAATCCCAGAAGATGATCTGAATAGAATTAATGATTTATCCAAAAATTGTCTTCAGGATAATTCTAGTTTCGATGCTGAATATCGGATCAATTTATCCAATGAAAAACAGATTTGGGTCAGAGCCAGATTTGCTGTTAATCTCTTGGAAGATAACCTACAGCGCTGGCAGGGAGTGATCTTCGATATAACCGAACAGAAAAATACCCAATTTGCGCTTATGGAAAGCGAAGAACGATTCCTCCTTTTCATGGATCGTTTTCCAGCTTCCATCTTTATTAAAGACCCTGACCATAAGCTGATCTATGCCAATAAATATCTTAAAGACAATTTTGTTGGTAAAAAATGGCATGGGAAAAAACCGCATGAGCTTTTTGATTCCGAGTTTTCTGCAGACATGATTGAAATGGAAACTAAGGCATTCAAAACAGGCAGTATTGAATTCGAGCAGAATATAAAAGACCGGAAAGGAACACAGAGAACATTTAAGACACATCTTTTTACCCTGAAAAAAGATAAATCACTTCTCGGTGGATTTTCCACTGATATTTCGGAAGAGCTAAAAGCTAAAAAAGAACTCGCTAAAAATAAAGATGATCTGGAAGAAACCGTTAAAAGCAGAACCGCTGAATTACTGGAAAGCTCTAAAGATCTGGAAGAATCACAAACTGCCCTTACTTACCTTCTGGAAGATGTGAACTCTTCCAGAGAAGAACTGCTGGAGCTTAATCGCAGACTGGAATTTTCCAATAAGGAACTGGAAGCCTTCGCCCATTCTGTTTCTCACGACCTGCGAGCTCCATTAAGACATATAAATGGATTTATTGAACTGCTTTATGACCTGATAAAAGATTCATTAACAGATCAGTCTGAAGAGTATTTCAACAATATTAAAGACTCTTCCCAAAACATGTCTTTACTTATTGAACAGCTGCTTGTCTTCTCCCGAATGGGAAGAGTTACCCTTAATAAGATAACTATAGATCATAACGAAATAATCGAAGAAGCCTTGAAACTTATCAAAGATGATATCAAAAACAGAGAAGTTACCTTTAATATAGCTCCTCTTGATAACGTTTATGCAGACCCGCTCCTGCTGAGACAGGTCTGGGTTAACCTGCTTTCCAATGCTGTTAAATATACGAAAAATAAAGATAAGGCTGTTATTTCCATCGGAAAAGAAACTGTTGTCGAAAAAGATATCACTAAAACCTATTATTTCATTAAAGATAATGGCGTTGGGTTTAATAATAAATTTGCGGATAAAGCTTTTCAGGTTTTTCAAAGACTCCACAGTGATTCGGAATATCAGGGAATAGGCGTAGGCCTGGCTAATGTCAGTCGCATCATCCAAAGACACGGCGGTAAAATTTCTGCAGAAGCTGAAGTTAATAATGGTGCGAAATTCTTTTTCTACCTGCCGGAAGAATCGTATGAATGATATATATATCCTTGTAGTTGAAGATGATCCGAACGATGTGAAATTGATGCAGGCTTCTATTAGTAGTACAAAGGCAAAACTGAAACTTGTGTTTGTTAACAATGGTGAAGAAGCTCTGGATTATTTATTATACAAAAACACACATTTTGGGAGAACTGATCCTGACCCAAACCTGATCATACTCGATATCAATATTCCTCTGCTGGACGGTTTTGATGTCCTTAAAAAAATAAAAAGCGATAACCATTTAAAGTCTATCCCTGTTGTTGCTTTTACATCTTCATCTTATGATCTGGATATCACAAAATGCTATAATTTAGGCATTAACTCTTATGTCGTAAAACCAATGGATTTTGTGAACTATAAAAAAACCGTCTCTCAAATGATAAATTTCTGGGTTGACATTAATCTGCCCCCCTTTTTATGAAAACCTATGGAGATTAGATTATGAAAAGATTGAAGATATTAATGTTGGAAGACAGCAAACTGGATGCAGAACTCATAAAAAAGGAACTGACTAAAGAAGATTTTCTGTTCGATGCCAGAAGAGTTGAAACTCGCGATGATTTCATTAAAGAAATACATTCTTTTCAGCCAGACATTATTCTCTCAGATTACAGCCTGCCCCAGTTTGACGGCATTACGGCCTTAAGTGTGGCCTATCAATACACTCCGGATACACCCATTATTATTGTGACAGGATCTTTAAGTGAAGAAACAGCAGCCGAATGTATGAAATCCGGCGCTTGGGATTATGTGGTAAAAGAAAGACTGTTCCGACTTAATTCTGCCATTACCAACGCAATGACCCTGAAAGAGGAAAAAGAAAAACTCTCACTTATCGAAGCCAATCGGAAAAAATATGAATTCATGATTAACACCTTTTCTGTTCCCCTTACCCTTATAGACCGCTATTATAAATATGAAGCTATTAACGATGCTTTCTGCCAAATGCAGAATATGCCACGCAATATGATCCTCGGAAATTCTGTTTGTGACATCTGGAGTAAAGAGCATTGTGATACAATAATTAAGAATCTGGATAAAGCTTTTACCGGTAAAACCATTCATGCCGAAAACTGGATAGAAACCGCTGCCTATGGCAGAAGATACATGAACACTGAATATATTCCCTATCATACAAATAAAGAAATATCCCACGTGATCGTAAGTAGTTATGATATTACTGAAAGAAAAAAATCTGAAGATACTGTAATCGCTTCCCTCAAAGAAAAAGAAGTTCTGCTCAAAGAAATTCACCATAGAGTAAAGAATAACCTGCAGATCATTAGCAGCTTACTCCATATGCAACTCAGATTCATTGATGATGTAAGTTCTCTAAATCTGTATACGGAAAGTATCAACCGCGTTAAATCTATGGCCCTTATCCACGAAAACCTTTACCAGTCTGAAAACCTGGATGACGTTGATTTTAAGAACTATATTAACCGACTCATAAATCAATTGATGTCTACCCATAATATTAGCCATGATCGCATTGAGGTTATTGAAGACATCTCTACTCTTAACCTCAACATTAACAGTTCTATCCCACTGGGACTTATACTTAACGAGATCCTGAGCAACTCCTTCCGCTATGCTTTCCCAAATAATCGCAAAGGAACGATCTCTATCAGTTGTAAAAAAACAAACAACCTCTGCACTCTGGAAGTTTCAGATAACGGCATCGGCATTAATGAAAAAGTTGACCTGAAAAAAGAGAAAACTCTGGGATTACAATTGATCAACTCCTTAACTAAACAGTTGAATGGAGAACTGATCAAAAATTATACCGGTGGAACCAGATATGTCCTTAAATTCCCTGAAAAAAAATAGTTGGTGAACATGAATAAATAATATTAATGTGTCTTTTGGCGATCTCGCTTACTCTGCTGGCAGAAAACATTCAGATAAATGAAAATCGCTTATCCGTACAGTTGATATCTTCCGGATTGGATAATTTCATCCTGGAATATAATCTGGGAAGTTTTTATCAGGAACCCGTCAATGTGGATGAAAAAACATTTTATCAAATTTCTCTGGAAAATGAGCCCTTATCATTTGAAAAGGGTGCTCCAGCCCTTCCATTTATCAGCCGAAGTATTATCATTCCCGGCAATGCCTTAATGCAGGTTTCTGTTCTGGAAAGTGAATTCGTTGAATTTAATCTTCCTGTTCTGCCCTCAAAGGGTATCCTGAGCCGTACTATCAATCCAGCGGATGTTCCCTACACTTTTTCCGATGTTTATGAAACAGATTCATTTTATCCGTCAACGCTTGCTGAGCTGGGCGAACCCTACATAATGAGGGATTTTCGGGGTATTGTAGTAAAAGCTCAACCCTTCGCATATAATCCCGTAACAGGTATCTTACGCGTTTATACCCATCTTGTACTGGAAGTACAGTCTGTGGGTGTTGACAACAGGAACATAACACCTCGTGCCTACGAAAAACATAACAATTTCTTCAGCGAGATCTATCAGAATCATTTCCTTAATTACCAGGATCTCCGATATTCCACTGTTGAAGAACAGGGACGCATGATCGTCATCTGTTATCCTGATTTCTCTGATGCCATTGCTCCTTATGTTGACTGGAAAAACCAGAAAGGCATTGACTGCCAGCTTTATACAACTGACGATACTGGAACCAGCTCTACAAGCATAAAAACCTTCATTCAAGACCAATACGATCTGGATGATGGACTTACTTTTATACAACTGGTCGGCGATGCCGCACAGATACCAGCTTATAATACTGATGAAGATCCGGTTTATTCAATGCTGGAAGGCTCAGACACCTACCCGGAGGTTTTCGTGGGAAGATTCTCTGGCACCACCGATGCCCATATCGAAACACAGGTGGAAAGAACTGTTCATTACGAACGTGATCTGGCTTCTGGCTCCTGGTTATCAGAAGGTCTAGGCATCGCTTCCAACCAGGGTACCGGCGATGAAGGTGAATATGATGATGACCATATGGATAATATCAGAGATAAACTGCTGGCCTATACATATACTGCCGTGGATAGAGAATATGATTCCAATGGTGGCTCCATCAGTGGCGCTATGGCTACCCTGAACAGCGGTGTGTCTATCGTCAATTACTGCGGCCATGGCAGTACATACAGCTGGGCAAATGGAGCACCGTTGAGCACTTCACATGTAAACGCTCTGGAAAACGATAATACCCTTCCCTTTATTTTCTCTGTTGCCTGCGTAGTTGGAGATTTCGATAATTACACCTGCTTTGCCGAAACCTGGCTGAGAGCTACTAATGGCACAACCGGTGAACCAACCGGGGCCGTCACCTTTTACGGCTCAACCATCAATCAGTCCTGGAATCCCCCCATGAGAGCCCAGGATCACATAAATGATCTTCTGGTAGGATGGAATTATTACACGGATACTGCTCTGGATCAAAAATTCACTTATGGCGGCCTCTGTTTCAATGGTTCCTGTAATATGATGGACGTTTATGGTTCAACGGGGCAAAATGAATTTAAGCATTGGACTATCTTCGGAGATGCCTCACTTATGGTTAGAACTGAAGAACCCGGCACCATGAGCATCTCCCATAACCCCAACCTCCCTACAGGTAGCGCCAGTTTTTCGGTAAACACAGATACAGAAAATGCCCTGGTCTGCCTCTATGATGGAACTGACATTATAGGTTCCGGCTATACAAATGCTTCCGGTGACGTAACTCTCACCCTGGATCCTGTGCCAGATTCACCTCAGGATCTTACCCTCACAGTAACCGCTTATAATAAAACCACACATATTGATACTGTTCCTGTTGCAAGTGCATCGGGACCATATGTTACGATTGACAGCTATTCTGTTTCTTCCGGTGGCGATGATATTATAGAACCATCCGAAACAACCCTGCTCTCTTTTACCCTGGCAAATTCAGGAACAGCTACAGCAACCAATACCAGCATGACCATAACAGAAACAGATGCCTATATCACTATTATCGATGACTATCAAACCTTTGGTTCTATTCCCAATGGAAGCTCAGCAACAGAGAACAATGCTTTTACCTTCACTGTTTCCGCCGATATACCCGACAACCATGAGATCACCTTGAATTGCACCGTAAACTGTGATGAATCCAGCTGGGATTATCAGATCAACCTTTCTGCCCATAACCCTCCTGCCCTTGAATATTCGCCAGGAAGCTTCAACGTCTCTTTATCGGCAGAGCAGGCGGCTACCCGGACTTTAACTATCGGTAACACTGGTGGAGCACCATTGAACTACGAGATAGCAGGTCAGGAATCCACTAGGACAAATAATGATCCTGGCAATCAACAGCGTGATTATTGTGATGCATCTGGGGGATGCGATGAATACATCAGCAACGTCCAGCTGGGAACAATAGATAATTCTTCTTCCTGTAGTGGATATGCTGACTATACAACCATTTCGACTGATCTGAATCCGGGTGTAGATTACGAGCTCGAGATTACAATAGGAAGTCTTTTCAGTGGTGATGATTTTGGCATTTGGATCGACTGGAATCAGGATAGTTTCTTTGATGGTGAGAATGAAGAAATTTCCATTTTATCTAATATAAGCTCGTCTTTCTCAACAACAATTTCCACCCCTGAGGATGCTGTTCCTGGTCCGACCAGAATGAGATTAATGCTAAGTTATTTTAACTCTCCGGATCCCTGCAATAACAATACTTATGGTGAAGTTGAAGATTATACTGTCAACGTCCTGTCTCAAGGTCCAGGCTGGCTTTCTGTAAATGGAAGTTCATCAACTTCAGGCACAATTGCTATGGGTGGCCCCGATGACGAGATTGAGATTGGATTCAGCTCTGAAGGACTGGCTGGAGGAGTATATAACGCTGAACTATCTGTCAGCAGCAACGATCCGGATGAACCTGCAATTATTATACCAGTTTCTCTTAGTGTGGAAGCAGCACCTGAAGCTCCTTCTAATGTAGCTCTTGAGATCGTTGGTTCACAGGTTAACCTCGTCTGGGATCATGTTTCAGGAGTAAATTCTTATAAGATCTACAGTTCAGATAACCCGGAAGGACCCTGGGATTTGTTAGAAATTGTATCTTCCATCCTGAATACAAGAACATATTCAATGACTGAGGCGAAGAAGTTTTATAGAATAATCGCTTCTTCTGATATTGCCCCAGAATAATTCCTTACGGAATTTGCAGCTTCTCCGGTTCACTCAATTGAAGCTCGATCTTAAGCACCAGCAGGTTCAGTCCTGTTAGATTCAGTTTTTTCAATTTCACCAGATCTTTTTCAGTCGTGATGAAAAGGTCTGTCTTACCAGTCAGTGAATCCCTCTTCAACCTCTCCACATCCACAGCATCGTAATGATAATGATCAGCAAATTTATAGTGATGCACAAAGTTCATGCCCGACTCCCTTACGGTCGCTTCAAATGAAGCCGGATTGCCAATTCCTGAAAGCAGCATTATCTTTTTTTTCTGCAGAGAAGTTACTTCATGCTGGTTATTCTTCAGGTCATAAAAACCTTTAACTCTGTACTTTCCTGTTATTACTTTTTGCTTATATTTATGGAGGTAGCGGGGAATTTCTTCACTGCCATTGTAAATTATCATATCAACTTCAGATAATGTGGAAACCGGCTCCCGCAATATTCCTGCCGGCAACACAAAGCCGTTACCCACGCCACCGTCAGCATTTATTGTAATTAAATCTATGTCGTGCTTAACTTTAAGATGTTGAAACGAATCATCTAATATTATATATTCCAGGTCGGGAAAAGTATTTAATAGAATTTCAATCGATCTTTTTCTGTTTTTTCCGGCTATAACAGGAATTCCCGGCAGCTTAAGAGCCAGCAGATAAGCTTCATCTCCGGCATATTCCGCATAAGAGAACACTTCCTCTCTGTTCGATATCAGCTTATTTCCCTGTTCGAAATTTCCACCGTAATCTCGGTGAGAGACAGCCACATTTCTACCCTTTCCAGACAGGTATTCAGCCAAAAATATGGTTAACGGTGTTTTCCCGCTGCCACCACTTACAATATTTCCAACACTGATTATCTGGCAGGAACTTCTATAACTTAGGCCCGGAAAAGATGAATATATAATTCTTCTGATCATTTGAATTCCCGCAAAGATAATGCTGAATGGAAATAATATGTATGAGAGCAGAGAACGATTGTACAAATGTTTTTGAATGAATTGCTGAGAGATCATTTAAAATTCGATCCCCGCTCTTGCTTTTATATCTTGAATAAAATAATGTTTGATCTCTTTCATTTCCGTTACCAGATCGGCTCTTGCCATTACTTCTTCGGATGCATATCTGCCTGTCATTATCACTTCTGTGGCAGCAGCCAGGTTAAAGATCTCAAGTTGGTCTTCCGGAGAGATCAGTTTCCACTTCACAGCCACATTGATCTCATCCAGCACAACCAGATCATATTGGTTTTCAGTTAGAACCTCGTAAGCTCTACTTATGGCCGCCGAAGCTTCGGCAAAGTCAACAGGATCAGGATGTTGAGGATCAATCAGTTTATCTGTGCCATACTGATAAATTTCCAGATTCTGCTGCCCATTTAAAAACTGTATCTCACCAAAGGAAGAATTTCTCTTCATGAACTGGATCAAGCAAACCCTTTTCCCATGCCCCAGAGACCTTATTATCATACCCAGCGCTGCTGTAGTTTTTCCTTTCCCGTTTCCGGTATAGATCTGGATCATTTTTTATCTCCTGAAAAATGAGTGTTTGTAAATCGGAATAATATAATATCCCTGCTCCTGATATCCTGCCAGCCCTTTAAAATTCAATTGACAGTCAAATTCCGGTGACAATTCTTTGTAAAGAATTTTTTGAGGATATTGGATGAAGAAAAAACAAAAGCTCGATTTGGGACCGTACCTTTATATTTTACCCGCTTTGATCATAATAATAGTTTTTCGTCTGATTCCTATTCTACTCTCTTTTGTTGTCAGTTTCTTTGACTGGTCGATCACTGGAGTTGGTGAATTTATCGGTTTTTCCAACTATACCAGGCTGTTCCATGATCCGGAATTCTGGCAATCCATGCTTAATACTTTCTATCTGGTAATATTTATAGTGCCAGTTAGCCTATTATCTTCACTTATCTTCGCAACCCTGCTAAATAATATAAAAGCATTAAAGAGCTTCTTTAGATCGGTATATTTTATCCCAACAGTTACCTCTATGGTTGCGGTCTCAATCGTCTGGAAGATAATCTTCAACCAGCAGACAGGGCTTATGAATTTTCTGTTAGGAAAGATCGGCATAGAACCCCTGGGCTGGCTGGCAGAAAGCAGAGGTATTTTCATACTCCTCTTCAATTCTATTGGTATTGATCTTCCTCACTTTCTGGGGGGACCATCCCTGGCTTTATTCTCAATTATCATCGTAACTATCTGGAAAGGACTGGGATATAATACTATAATCTATCTGGCCGGCCTGCAGAACATTCCCAATGTTTATTACGAAGCTGCTGATATAGATGGTGCTGGAAAAATAAAACAATTCTTCAAGATTACCTGGCCCTTGATCTCTCCAACTACTTATTATGTGTTGATGATGACCACTATTGTCACTTTCCAGGTGTTTTCTCAAATATATTTAATGACAGGCCCACCCATTGGCGGTCCGCTTGGAACTACAAAAGTTATAGTCTACTTCCTCTTTGACAAAGGTTTTGGAGAAAGTAACGATCTAGGTTATGCCAGCGCCATAGCTCTGATATTATTTGTAGTGATATTGAGCCTTACCCTGCTGCAGAAACGGCTGGAAAAGAAAGTCCATTATTAAGGTATTGATGAAATGAAAAATGGCTTAATCTATCTTGTTTTGATCATTTGCGGAATTACCATGGTTATCCCGTTTGTCTGGATGGTCACAACTTCCGTAAAATCTCAACTGGAAGTCAATAAGGGAAATCTCGGGTTTCTTCCCATGGAGGAATATCCCATTTACAACGATGGGCAGCAGCTTTTAAGAATAAAAATTGTTAAACAGGAAGCTGACAGCTCTTATGTGAACATTTTCAATGATGCTGGAAAAATAGTAAGCTCCTACCGTAAAATACCCAATGATTCTATTAGCGCACATAAAAAAGTGAAATTCCATTTCGAAAATTTTGTTACTGCTTTTAATAAAGTTCCTTTTGCACTTTACTTTAAAAACACACTAATAGTTTCTATTTCAGTGGTATTTGGTGTTATTGTAACAGGTTCCCTGGCAGCTTATGCGTTTGCCAGAATGCGTTTCAAAGGCAGAGAGTTAATGTTTTACCTGTTTATCAGTATGATGATGGTGCCTCAACCTGTTTACCTGATCCCTTCTTATATAGTTTTGAACCACCTGGGCTGGCTCGACACCTATCAGGCCTTGATCATTCCCTGGATCGCTAACATCTTTACCATCTTCCTGTTAAGACAACAATTTAAAACCATCCCCCAGGAACTCTTCGATGCCGCCGCAATAGACGGATGTTCCCGCTGGGGTATTCTCTGGAAAATAGTATTGCCTTTATCTAAATCTGTTATCTCAACTGCTGCAATATTCGGATTCATCGGCAGTTGGAACAGTTTCATGTGGCCTCTGGTTATGGTAGACAATCCGAACCTTCGAGTTTTGCAGGTTGGGTTAAGTTATTTCTCTCAAGAAGCTTCTACCCAGACAACCCTGCTTATGGCAGCATCAACCTTCAGCATTCTGCCCTTAATTGTTCTTTTCCTTATAGCCCAGAGGCAGATAATCTCCAGTTTTGCTTCCAGCGGACTTAAAGGATAATATTTCAGGAGTATTAAATGAGTATAAAAATAGGTGATAAGGCTCCGGATTTCGAATTAGCAGATCAGAAGGGAAATCCCTTTAAGCTTTCTGAATACCGGGGTAAAAAAGTTCTGCTTATTTTCCATCCGTTAATCTGGACCTCTGTCTGTACAAAACAATTGAAACATATTGAATCATTTTTGGATGAATTTGAAAATAAAAACTGCTTTGCAGTAACTATAAGTGTGGATCCCATGCCTGGCAAAAAAGCTCTGATCAAAGAGCATAATTTAAAAAAGATCCGCATGCTGTCTGATTTCTGGCCCCATGGTCAGGTCGCTCAGAAATATGAAGTTTTCCGATCTGTAGAGGGATTTTCCGAAAGAGCCAATATTCTTATTGATGAAAAAGGGGATATTCTTTTCAGGGAAGTATACAGCCTGCAGGAACTGCCTGATTTCTCGGGGATACTGAAGCTTCTTTGATCAAACAAAAAAACCAACAATAGCGTATCTGAAGATTCTTAAAGAAAATACTATCAATATATAATAAACAAGATTGAATTTAAATATCCCGGCAAATATTGTGATTGGGTCACCAAAAATTGGGGTCCAGGATAAAAACAGGCTGTATATTCCGTATTTTTCTACCCAGAGTAATGCTTTTCTGCCCCCCCTGGATTTACTTAATTTGGGGATCAACGGTTTCCCGATTACTATTCCCAGCCCATAATTGAAACTTACCGCCAGACAATTTCCAATTGAACAGGCTATTACAGCTTCCACCCAGTTAAGACCAAGTGCGATACTGGTTATCATGGCAATTTCAGAACTGAGAGGAAATATTGTCGCCGCAATAAATGAGATAAGCAGCAATGCCCAGAATCCGTATTGCTGCAGCAATTCATACATCCAGGGAGAAATTTCCATTTATCTCTGCTAGATAATTATCTGATCTTTAATGTCATGCTGATCAAAAGGAAAAGTAACAATCTCTATATCAAAACAGGAAATTTCTTTTTCCAGTATTTCCAGAACTGGATGTTCCGTATAGAAATGCCCTGCGTCAATCAATGGAATCCGGCTGTCCAGAACTGTGTGATAGGTAAAATCTGCGGAAACAAAAACATCTGCCCGGCCATATACCTTCCCCAGCAATGAACTACCGCTGCCCCCACATACAGCCACTCTCTTTACACGAACAACATTACACTTCCCTGCCAGCCATAATTTCACAAAAGGTGCCTTTAAAACCGTTTTTACATCCTCCGCCAACTGCCGTAGATCAGTTTCTGCATCCAACTCGCCAATAATTCCTAACCCGAAATTATCACTGTTCCTGTTTTGCTGCGTGACAGTATATACCGGAGTCTCATAGGGATGATAGACCTTTATCGCTTCCAAAACACCCTTCAGATTGAAAGATTCAACCATGAACTCCAGTTTTCTCTCTATTACCTTTTCCAGTGTGTTATGGCTTCCGATAAAGGGATTACTCCCATCTCCAGGCCTGAACTGTCCGCTTACCTCATGGTCATTTAAACAATGATTGTAGCTACCAATCACACCTGCTCCATTTCTGAAAACACCTTCTGCCACTTCATACATCGAATCCTGTGGTACATATACCGCAACCTGATATAATTTGGCCCCGGTTTCACCGGACAGGAACTGCAGATTTTTCAATTGCAGTTTTTCCGCCAGAGCATAATTCACCCCTTTCTTTATAACGTCCAGATTTGTGTGGGCACAATAGACGGCTATATCATTCTTTATCAGCTTTATAAACCTATCATTAGTGATTTTTTTTATCGGCCTGAAAATAAGCGGATGATGCGATACGATCAAATCTATCTTATTATTGATGGCGAATTCCACAACTTTATCGGTAACATCCAAACTAAGCAGCACCCTTTCGACGGAATTTTCCGGCAACCCAACTTGCAGTCCGACATTGTCCCATTCCATTGCCAGTCCGGGATCAGCAAACTCATTGATCTTTTTAACAATATCTTTGACCATGATGTTATTGGTCATCATTCCTCCCGCTTCCAGTTTATTTGGCATCCCAGGGGTAAACAATCCAGTTATTACCAGCAAATTCCCCCACAAAATCAGGTTTAAAAGAACTCTGTTTTTTCAAGTGCAGAACACCTGTAAACAGATTTTTTGGGCTAAGAGAAGAGATGTATTCAACAGCTTTCAGGAACGTTCCTCCTGAATCGGCAACCTCATCCATTATCAATACATTTTTATTCGTTAGATCAAGTTTTTCGGGAAGTCTTTGCACGATAAGGGTCTCACTTAAAAGCCTGTCTTTACTGTCATAATTTACTATCCCTATCGAAAATAATGGTAAGGGCAGGTTAGAAGAGTTAGGCAGAAAAGTTCTTAATATCCTGGCCGGGATCCAGCCACCGGTTGCAATACTGATTATCAGGTCTATTTCATGATCATTTTTTATTTTATCCGCCATATCTTTTACGATCTGATGAATCTGATCATAAGAATATCTTACTTTTTTTACTTGCTCTTCCGACATCTCTGTTTACTCCTTTTCCATGATTTCTTTAGCCTGCCAATAGGAAAAACCCTTTCTGGTCAAGTAATTAAGAACTTTCTCTCTTTTTTGAAATTTCGGATATTTGCTGAATTTTGTTTGTGCCTTTTCAAAGAGAATCTTTAAAGCATCCTCTTCTTTTTCACCATTGAAATGCTCTTCCAGGCTAGCTTCGATCAGGGCTCTATTAACACCCTTCACTCTTAATTTTTCAGTTATCTCTTTTCTACTTTTAAATTTATTCTGAAGGTCTAATATATACAGTTCACAAAATCTTTTTTCATTCAAATAATTGTAAGAAATCGCTTTCTCTATTATTTCCTCTGCTAAATCATGTCTAAGTGGAAGCTCCCGGAGATATCGTCTTACTTCCTCTGTTGATCTTTCCCTGTAACTGAGAAAATTCAGTAATTTATTCCAGGCAAATTTACTGATCTCTTTAATGATCTCCTGAAATTTTTCTTTCTCAACCATTATCTCAATCTCAGGTTTGAAAGAAAAAAAATGGAGGATCTTAACCGGTAAGATCCCCCATGGATCATTATCTTCCAGCACCATGAACTGAGTGCTGGTTTTCTGCTTAATCTTTAACTTCTTCTTCATCCTCAGATACTTTAACCAGTCCAAGTATTTCTTTAACTTCTGCTTCAATTTTCGCAAATTCTTCCGCGTTCTCCATCAGAAACTCTTTTACTCTTTCCGTTCCCTGGCCGATCTTTAAATCTCCATATGAATACCAGGAACCGCTTTTCTTAATAATATCGTTCTGAACCGCAATATCTATAAGAATATCATAATTGGAAATGCCTACTCCGAAGATGATTGGGAATTCCACGTTTTTAAACGGAGGTGCAAATTTATTTTTTACTATCTTCACCCTGGTTTTGTTGCCGATGATTTCTGCGTCTCCGCCTATCTTCTTGATCGATCCGATCCGGCGTACTTCCAGCCTTACCGAAGAATAGAATTTAAGCGCAACTCCTCCTGTGGTTGTTTCAGGATTAACATACGCAGGTACACCAATCTTCATCCTGGTCTGATTTATAAATACCACTGCGGTATTCGATTTATTGATGATCCCGGTAAGCTTCCTTAAAGCCTGGGACATTAAACGGGCCTGAAGCCCAACATGTGAATCTCCCATACTGCCTTCGATCTCTGCCTTGGGCACAAGTGCTGCCACTGAATCAATTATGATGAGATCGATCGCGTTACTGCGAACCAGGGTTTCTACAATTTCCAACGCCTGCTCTCCGCCATCCGGTTGCGATAGAAGAAGATTATCTGTATCAACCCCTATCTTACCCGCATAGATCGGATCAAGTGCATGTTCTGCATCAATAAATGCTACAATACCATCCTTTTTCTGAGCTTCCGATGCAATATGCAGAGCCAGGGTTGTTTTCCCGGAAGCCTCTGCCCCATAGATCTCGGTTACTCTGCCACGGGGAATTCCACCTATACCCAAAGCAGCATCAAGATTTATTGCTCCTGTGCTGATTATACCTACATCGACCTTAGGTTTTTCTCCCATACGCATAACAGTTCCAATCCCAAACTGTTTGTCTAACTGATTCATCGCTGTTTTCAAAGCTGATTTCTTGTCCTTAACTGTCATACCTAACTCCTTTGTAATTTAAATTTTACAACCTCATAGTAATCAGGACCTTGCGGTCTTAACACACTCTGATATAGAGTCGCTGTAGAAACTCTGAAATTCAGAATTTTTAACTCTGTAGTTAAAATTTGATTTGTTATGAATTCTGGCAATCTTTTTTTTATTCTAAATAACGTTATGTGAAATAATAATTTTCTGTTCTCAGTTTTATAACCTTTTTCAGTCAGAAATTTGCGAAATCTTTTCATTATTTTTTCCATTTCAGGTGTGTCTGCTTCCATGGATATCCAACAGATAGCCGGTTTTTTCCCAGGTATTAATTGAAGCTGAAGATTAGAGAACAGGATCTCACGGCAACGACTTAGTTCCTCACGCAGAAATATTACCAGCTCCGGGATGTCCTGAGGTGCTACCTCCCCCATAAATTGAACGGTGATATGAAGATTCTCTTCTCTCACCCAGTTAACAGTATCAGATTTAAACCCGGAGAAGAGTGCTGCTTCCTGCAGGATCTGTCGCTTGACCTCATCAGGTATATCTAAGGCAAGGAAGGTGCGCATTACCTTTTGTAGCCAATATCACGCAGAAATTTCTTGCGATTTGTAACATCTGTATCCAGTTCGATCCCTTTGGGTGAAAAACCATCGATCACCCCCAGAACACCGGCACCCTGTTCAGTTTTAGCGATTACTACCTCAACCGGATTCGCCGTTGCACAAAAAATGGATACAACTTCCCGGCAGTTTTTAATCGCGGGGAGAACATTGATCGGAAAAGCATTCCTCAATATTATCAGGAAGGTATGGCCGGCACCCATCTTGCGCAGATTTTCGACAGCCAGTTCAATCAACTCACTGTCATTACCTTCTTTCCTTACCAGACACGGACCGGAAGCTTCATTGAAAGCAAGACCAAATTTAATGCCGGGAAAACTATTTATCAAGACCTCGTAAAGATCCTCGACTGTTTTAATAAAATGAGACATGCCAAAGATAATGTTACAACCTTCTGGAAACTTGATTTTTCTGGTTATAATTTCCATTTTAAACTCCCCATTATTTAATTATAATAACTAGTTTTTAAAGGATTGAATAACTTGTAAACAACAAAAAACCCCGTCTTTTAGAACGGGGTGAAAAATATAAGACCTAGTGCAAATAAATCTATAAGGCTTTTTTAATTTTATTTGATCTTAAACAGGAAGCACAGACTTTAACTCTCTTAACTTCCCCTTCAATTTCAGCCTTAACCGTTTGAAGGTTAGGATAGAATTTTCTTTTGCTGGCATTCATTGAATGACTTCTATGATTACCTGTAAGAGATCTTTTACCGCAGATATCGCATACTCTTGACATAATCTTACCTTCCTAATTTACAAATTCGATACAAAAAAATTTCTAAGTGTATATCTGGCAAGTATTTTTCTTTTTTAAAAAATATTACTTTTTTTGTGCAGGAAAATTAATTTATCTTTGTCATAGTTGTTAACAGGATGATGGGGAGTATGGAAATAAAAGAATTTGAAATTGTTATGAGTAAGTACAGTAGAAGGATATTCAACTACCTTCTAAAAACATTAAGGGATCGGGAAGATGCTGAAGACATTCTGCAGGAAGTTTTTACCGCCTTTTATGTAAAAATGGATTCCGTAAATGAAAAATCATACTTATCTTACTTATACCAAACAGCTTACCACAAGGCCCTGAACCACATATCCTCACGCAAAAAAAGCAAAAACCTGTTAGAAACGGTGAAAAATGAAGCTGACCTGAATCCATCTCGTGATCCATCAGATAAATCTGCCGTTATCAGAAAAGCCTTCCTGAAACTAAAACCGAAAGAGGCATTAATCCTTGAATTACAGTTTTTCCAGAATCTGAGCTATAAAGAGATAGCTGAAGTTTTAGAGACCTCAGTTTCCGCTATAGACTCCAAATTGGTAAGGGCAAAAAAGAAATTGAAAAAAATATTATTGCAGGATATCAAGCAAATCGAAGTCTCAAATTACAGAGGTGATAATTATGAGCAAAAAGTTAAATTGTAAATTCAAAGTAAAAATTAATGCTTATCTGGATAATGAACTTAGTGAAGCTGAATTTATCCGGGTACAGGATCACCTTTTAACATGTTCCATTTGCCAGGCTGAAGTTAGAGAATTGAATAAAGTTACTGATCTCATGCAGAATTATCAGGATGAAGAGGTTCCAGATTATCTTACTAACAGAATTTTAACCGCCGTTTCCAGTATATCTGAAACCAGGTTTGTTAAAAAAAATAAGTTCATTAAATACGTTGCTGCCGCTTCAATTGCTGCTTCATTTATATTCGGTTTGTTGTTCAGCAGTTTAACCTTTCAAAATAATAGTGACTCGCTGTCAGAATACAGCCTGGGTCAGGAATCTTTATACAGTTATTACGTAACGGAGTAGAAAAATGCAGAAGAGAAGTGTTCAAATCATTTTAATTGTTTCCCTTTCCTTTAATCTGGCTTTTATCGGATTTGGTGTATTCAGATATTTTCAAATGAGAAGATTTTCCGACCCCAGGACTCTGTTTCGCCATGCTCCCCAGAAAATAAAAGACAGCTTCAGAGAGCATCGTGAAACCATTGATCCAATCAGAGAAGAGATAGACACCATGAGAGATCAATTCGTTGCTGAATTGAGAAATCCCGATTTCGATGGAGCCCGGATTCAGGAAAAATTAGATCAGTATCTGGCCAAACAAAACGAACTAGAAAGGGTAATGGGCAATAATTTTATTGAACTACGCAAAAATCTCACTCCTGAACAGGCAGAAAAATTCTTTTCTCGTCTCCCGGGTTCACAACATCGTGATCCCCCAAATAGAATGGATCATCCGAACACGAGAAAACCACATGAAAAGCCTGAATAGAATATTTTTAATCTCTTTGATGGCTTTATTATTAACCGGGGCTTGTGCAACCCGCACAATCTATGTTAATACACAACCTCCACAGAAGAAGATAGAAGCTAAAACAACTAAGCCGGCAGGAAACTACATTTGGATAGCAGGGCATTGGGAATGGTCTAAAGTAAAAAATCAATATGTCTGGAAAAACGGACATTGGAATAAAAACAAAAAACATAAGGTCTGGGTAACGGGTCATTGGGAAAAAAAACCACGTGGGTGGCTCTGGATACACGGATACTGGAAATAAGGAGAAAAAATGAAAAAGAGTTACATTATAGTCATTACATTACTCGTATTCGCTGGATTATTGACAGCATTTGAAAAAGGAATGGGACAAGACCAGGAAGACTGTAACGGTATGATGCAGGGACGATTTGAACAGAAACATGATGGAAACGGTATGCTCATGCATATGACCGAAGAACTGGAGCTTACCGAATCACAGGTCGAGAACCTTCAGGAAATACATCTGGCTCATAAAAAAAGCATGATCCAGAAACATTCTGAGATAAAGATCCTGCAACTGGATAAAGATGTTGCTATGAAGAATAAAGATTTCGCTGAAGCTAAAAAAATCACAAAAAACATCTTTGAGATCAAACAGGAAATGGCATTAGAAAAATTAGATCTGCTTGAAGATCAATGGAATCTGTTAACAGATGAACAGAAACTGAAAGCAGAAGAAATGGATCTTGGGAAGAAGCATTCCCAACCAAAAATGCATGAAGGCAAAGGAATGAGAAAAGGAATGTAATTTCCTCAAAGAAAAAATAGAAAAGGCAGCCGTCAGGTTGCCTTTTTTTTATCCGAATATATTAGAGATGGTCTTGTGATTGATTCAGGCAAAAGAATATCACGGTAAATGTGAAATACTACTCTATTTTGGATTAAAATGTAAGTAATTTCCTTACTTCCTTAAGCTGAGCCAGAATTTTTCTCTTCCTTGCATTTTTGTCTGAGTCAAAATCAAATTCAAATTGATTGCCCAGATCTTTGATCTCTTTCAATTTCTTCCTTACACCTTCGATTGTATATTTCTGAATGTATAACATATACTTGATCTTCTTCAACAGCTCAATGTCATCCGGATTATAACGTCTATTACCGCCAAGTTTCTTGCTTGGTTTCAGTTGTGGAAATTCCTTTTCCCAGTAGCGCAGCACATAGGGTTTCACTTCCAGCAAATTGCTTACTTCGCCGATTGTGTAATAATATTTTTTCATCTTTTTATCCAAATTTTCACCACCAGGATCAGCACCAGACCCAAAAACATACTAATCAATACTAGGGGAAATAGATGAAAATATTTTGTAAAGAAAGTTTTATCTGCACACAGTAACAGATCATCAGTAAGAATTGTCTTTTCAAACAGTTCACTTTTCTCCAGAAATTCACCAGTCGGGGATACCACTAAAGAATAGCCCGTATTCGCTGCCCGGAAGATCTGTTTGCGCACTTCAATTGCTCTGAATCTGGTCATTACTGCATGCTGATATGTTCCAGCTGATCGATAGAACCAGGCATCATTTGTTATATTGACTATAAAATCAGCCCCTCCCTGAGCCATTTTTCTGGTCAGATCAGCAAATACAATCTCAAAACAGATCAGAGGTGAATATTTGTAGCCATCCAGATCAAAATATTTGATCTCTTTGCCATATTCAAAATTGGCCTGACCCAGCTGAACATTCCACAATATCGGGAACCATTTCAGAAGTGGCATTCTCTCTCCTACTGGTACCAGGTATATTTTATAATAGGGAAGATCAACATGACCGTCTTTTCCAAATCTGGAAGCCGAGTTATAAAACTTATACTTCTGGGGATGAGATGGTTCAGCTCGTTCGTAATGAGGAAATCCAGTGAAAATATCAGTATTTGTACTTTTTGCCAGATCCAGCACAAAATTCCTGTATTGATGATGCCTTAACAGATAAACAGGTAAGGCAGATTCCGGCCAGATGATCAGATCCGGATTATTCTCAGCCGCTTTCAGAGTAAAATCTCTGTATAAATTTACCGTTGTGTCAAGATAAGAATCCTCCCATTTCTGTTCCTGCGAGATGCTTACCTGTACCAGGGAAACTTTTTTATCCGTTCTGACTATTTTCAAATTGCTTAACCTGATTATACCATATCCCGACCAGATGATAAAGATCATCAATATTGAGACAATGGATCTGGCTCTATGCTTTTTCAGATCAAAGATCAGGAAGTTCACTATCAGGATCAGGATCGAAATTAGATAAACTCCGCCAAGATCGGCTATCTGAACTAGCCAGTGATAGTCTGCCAGCGAATAACCCAGATTAAACCAGGGAAAGCGGAATTCCCCGAAATTCTGCAGATATTCAAAGCCGATCCAGAAGATTACAATGATCAAATACCTTAATCGCGGTAATTTCCTAGTGAAGAAATTGATTAACCAGAACAGAAGAGAAAAATAAATACCGAATAGCAGATAGAGCCCCATAAAACCGCCTATTGTTACAAGGCTTATCCAGTGTAATCCAACAGTTGTATAAGAAAGGCTGAACGCTATCCCGGCGATTATAGAGCGCTTAAAAGATGATTCATTTTTAAAATATGATAGTAAAAAAATCAGGAAGAAAAAACTAAGGAATCCTAAATGAAGAGGAAGGCGGCTGGCGGCAAGGAAAGAACCTGCCAGCAAAGGTTTATAAATTTCCCGATTAATTATCCAGTTTTTAATCTTCATAGATAAAATCGTAAACAATAACTTCTCTGTTACTGTTCATTATTAAAGATTTATATTTTATTCCACACCCTTTCCATTCAGCAATATTAAATGCTAATTTATTATCGTTTGATATATCGCTTATGAAATGCTCCTCCAGCCGGAAATAGCTGCCCTTCTCTGTTAATACCAGACCGGCAAATTCCTGGACCAGATCTCCCCAGAGATTAAAAATCAGGGTGCTGTTCAACCCTTTATCGAAAACCTGAACCAGTCCATTATTTACAAGTACCAGAGCAGGTTCGGAAAGGATGAATTTTCCAAAACTGAAAGGTTCTGATTTATCTGATCTATTACTGACGATCATCTCTTTTCTGCCTTCATCGTAAATGTAAAAAGTTTCATCCAGAGAGATGTCAAAAAGTGTGGGTTTTGCCAGTTCATTCAATTTAAATTCGGTAATGAATTTCCCTGCCGCATCAAATTTTTTGATCTTCTTCTCAAAACCGTCCAGGATCAGAAGATTACCATCCGGAGCCAGGGCAATATCGCTGAGTTTATTGAAGGCATATTCTCCCGAACCATAGCCGCCCAACGTATTGATCTTCTTTTGTCTTTTATAGAAATGAACCAGATTAGCATCTTTTTCCTTAATAAAAATAACGTCTTCCAGTTTATTATAAAATGATTTGCCTGTTAAATAATCTGTTTGTATTGAATTGATGATCCGTAATTCCTTCAGCACTGATCTATTCTGTAGATTTATTTCCGGGGCGCAGGAGCATAATGCAACAATAATGATCAGAAGAGTTATTTTACTTGGCAAAATGAATATCCTTCAGCTTCCCCTGTATTGTTGTTCTTCCCTGCCAGGTATTAAATTCCAGCGAATAGGCAATGTCGATTTGAGATCCCTTTTTCAGGAAGGGTAGAAAATCTCCCAGATTGAACCCGATCAGATCCAGCGTACAACCGTCTTTCATAACTTTTAATTTCAAATGGTTCTTTCCTACATTATATGGAAATCCAACTATCATAACACCTTCCGTGTAAAAAGTTGGTCTCATATTGCCCGGACCGAAAGGGGCAAATTTATTCAGCCATTCCAGCAGATGATCATTTACTTCGTACAATTCCAGCTGGTTCTCTACTTTCAATGGTGGTATAAGCAGTTCCTGCACTACATGCTGCATAACATATTTGTTCAGTCTGTTCTCGAAAGAATCAACATATTCTACCAGGATAGAAAGACCAGCTGCATACTTATGCCCGCCAAAAGTCTCCAGACAGTCTTCTACAGAAGAAAGAGCTTCGAAAAGATCAAATCCTTCAATACTGCGTCCGGAACCGCTGCCGATACCGTCCCTGAAGGTTATCATTATTGTTGGTCTGTAGTATTTCTCAACCAGTTTTGAGGCGACGATCCCGATAACTCCAGGATGCCAGTCATCAGAAGAAACCACAATACAGCCTGTTTCTGCCATATTTTTGTATTTTTTTTCGATTATATCACAGGCTTCCTGAAAAGTTTTCTGGTCGATCTGCTGCCTTAAAGAATTTTCCCGCTCTATGATCTCTGCCAGTTCTTCACTCCTATCCTGGTCCAGCGCAACCATCAGCTCTACAGCTCGCATAGCGCTTCCCATTCTTCCGGCAGCATTGATCCTGGGGGCAATACCAAATACTATATCAGCTGAATTAAGTTCTTTATTAGCCAGACCAGCAATATTAATTAAAGCGTTCAATCCTATATTCTGCTTTTTTAATAATCTTTCCAGCCCGATACTGGCAAAGATCCTGTTCTCATCTGCCAGAGGAACAATATCAGCGATAGTTCCCAGGGCAACCAGATCCACGTATTTATCAATGAATTCTTTGGTGTCCATTCCCATCTTAACGTATACACCCATCAGAAGTTTATAAGCAACTCCAACTCCAGCTAGATCTTTAAACGGATATTCACTTTCTATAACTTTAGGATTGATTACGGCCAGAGCTTTCGGAAGTATATCTTTGGGATTGTGATGATCCGTAACAATAATATCAATTCCCAGGTTATTAATTTTATCGATCTCTTCTACTGCATTGATCCCGCAGTCAACACTGATAATAAGTTTGGTCCCCTTATCAATGATCAGATCTATTCCACTCAAGGAAAGACCGTAACCATCTATCATTCTGTGAGGGATGTAATAATCTACCTCAGCGCCAGCTTTTTTAAGCCCCAGATAAAGCAGGGCTGTGGAAGTTGTTCCATCCACATCATAATCACCGTAAATAGTTATCTGTTCCAGGTTCTTTACTGCCTCAATAATACGGTCAACTGCTTTTTCCATGTCTTTGAAGATAAATGGATCATATACATTATCCACATTAGGATTAAAAAAACGGTCGATTTCATCAGTGTCGATCAGGTCTTTACGAATCAGCATTTCAGCAATCATATCGGGACATTTAATGTCTTTAGCAAGTTGTTTCTTCAGTACCAGATGGTCTTCGGTCAATGGTTCTGAGATCTTCCACCTTTTTTGCATATATCCTCATTTAATCTTTTTTTCAACTAAAGAATATTAAAAAAATTTGTCAAAGAAGATATTAAGCCGAATTCTGTAAGTTATCTAATAAATAACCCAATGTCTATTTCTCTAAACCGGATATTGCTATTCTCAAATGAGATCAATTAAGACCGGTTTCAGCTGCCTACCCCGGAACTTACTGAGCCGGGCAGACTCAAGCTCCTGTATTTGGCATTGCACCGGATAAGGCTTTCCTGGCATCCGGATTCACACCGGAACCCGGTAGTCTCTTACACTACCATTTCACCCTTCCCTGACCACTAAAAAGGGAAATAATCCCACGCCCTTTTTAGTGGTCAGGGGGTTTGTTTCTGTGGAGCTGGCTTCCCGTTACCGGGACTTCCCATTAAGAAGTATCCTGCCCTCTGGTGTTCGGACTTTCCTCCCGCCACTAACTCTTTTTTTATGAAGAATTAATAGGCCGGCAGACATTTTATCTTCTTTGACAATTATGACGATTAATCTTGCGGCTCATATACTAGAATACGGCCACAATTTTCACAGCTTATTAACTTATCCCCTCTGTCAATTTCTATGATCAACTGAGGCCTGATCTTATATCCACAGCCACTGCAGGCATCATTAATTTTAAATACTACTGCTTTTCTGGCCTTATGCTTAATGAGAGCTGCATAGCGTTTTACAAGACTCTTGGGAAGTGCCTGGGCGATGTTGTTTCTATCTTCCCTTATATCCAGGATCTGCTGTTCCACTTCTTTAATTCTTTTCTTAAGTCTGTCTTCGTTAGCCTTGAATTCATCCTGAGCTGATTTGAATTTCTGTTCAGCTTCTTTAAGTTTTTCCTTTAATTCGGCTTCCACTTCCATCAACTCCAGAATCTGGTCATCAATGGATGAATTACTGGCTTCGAGATGACTAATTTCACTGTTAAGTGCTTTATATTCTTTATTTGTTTTGATTGCTAAAAGCTGATTCTTATATTTTATTATTTTTTCATTATTTTCTGAGATTTTAAGTTCATTCTGCCGTTGATTAACTTTATTTTCTTCCAGCTCATGTTTTATTTCTGCCAGTTCAGCTTCCGCTTCTGTTAAATTGGTTCTTAAGCTTTTAAGCTGTTTGGGAAGCGTTTCTGTAAGGATCTGTTTATCTCCGATCAGGTCATCTTTCTTTTGCATCTCGATTAGAATCTTTAATTCCTTGGTCATAGGAACTCCTAATTTTTTTATAAAAAAAAGCATTTATCAATTTAGATAAATGCTTTCATATATCGAATATATTTTCTGTTCGCTTATTTCTTTTCCCTGCTACAATCACAATATGAATTTCCTTTTTTTTTCAAACAAAATCTGACCCCCCTTTTTGTCAACCGAGATTTATTTTAATGCCATGTTTCTCTGATTTGAATTCCGATCCGGCTGTTTCCTTAAAAATACCTTTCCTCTGATTAAATATCTTTATCCAGGTATCTTTATAAACTTTCTGACTTACCTTGATAACTGGCAGTTTTTTAGGTGAGATAAGCTGAGTATATGCTTTTTCCAGGTCATTTTCAAGCCTGTTCTGCTTTTCGTTTAAGCTGCTTAGTTCAATATTATTCTTTTTCTTTAACTTATTCAAACTTGCGGTAATTATTTTTAATCTTTCTTTTTGGTAGGGAAGAACTGAGATTTCCAACCTGGTCTTAACTGGTACAGAAGAACCCGATACGGCTATATGAATCCCCTCAGAGCTTCTTAAAACCCCGCCAACAAAGGAACTATTATCCGATCCCAGAACCATTCCATCACTAACCAGATAACTGAATCTCACATTTTTATTGAATGACACCCCTTTACCGGCACCAATAAAAGAATTTTCTGCAGAATCAAATTCCAGATGCCCCTGAGCCATCACCCAGCTTCCCAGACAATTCGAGATATTTCCCTTGATGGTAAGGTCACCCCTCACAAATAACTGACAATTATCAACATTCCCGTTAATTATCAGATCACCATAGAAATCGATTTTCTGTTTATTCAGATTCTCGCTGCATTCAAAAGCGTTTATAATGGCAACAGCTCCGGATTCAGTAATATAAGGATATCCGCTGACCCGGGAAAATATTTTACCCTTGTCACGGGAATAATAAACTTGTTCAGACAGATAATTCCTGGCAAATCTTTCCATCACTTCTTCAACACTCACCGGTTTGCCAAAAACATCCAAAAACTGTTCTGTGGTTCCATTTTCAGCTAATTCAATTATCGCCAGGGGGACATCTTCCGTTACCCGGGCTAATTTGCTGAAATCCGATAAAGAACTGGTCTTTAGTTGATCATAACAATGATTTTCATCAAACAGGTATTTAATCTTAAATTCTTTGCCGGCAAGGGTTTCCGCAATAAGAAAGGGCTCTGAATATTTCTTCTTTGTTTCTTTTAGATCAGTAAGGTTCAATGTTTCTGATATGCCTGCTTTTTCCAGTAATTGGATAATTTCATTTTGGCTGATAATACCGTTTTCGTTAATCTTTAAATAGGCTGAAAACCTGTCTTCAGAAATAAGCAATTCAACATTACCTTCTGAACTGCTGAATTTTGTTTCATTTATCATATCAGTAAACTTTCCCCTTAATAAATATAATCACCCTGATTCTGCCTTCTCTGTTGAATTAAACCCCAGCAAAAAAACATATTTCCGGACAACCTTCAACAGTCAACTTTTTTTAATAACCCCATTTTGTTAGCTGAAAAGACAGATCAATTTAAGCTGCTGATATCTGCGTTAAATTTCAATAGATTATTTGACAGATATAGCAGATTTTAAACTAATGTTTTGCATTAAGCAGCTGAAAAATGCTGCTATTATTTTGTCAGAAAATATTTATCTAAAGGAGTATCCATGAGTTCTATTGCTGTGCTGGGAAGTGCCTGGGGAGACGAAGCCAAAGCCAAGATAGTAGATGTTCTTGCTTCTGACGCAGATCTAATTGTCAGATTTCAGGGAGGCAATAATGCTGGACACACCATAATGATCGATAATCAGAAATACGTTTTCCATCTGGTACCGGCAGGAATATTGTATCCAGATAAGATTTGTGTCCTGGCCAGCGGTGTGGTCATAGATCCTTATCAGTTAATGGCAGAAATGGAAGGTTTAAAAAAAAGAGGGATCCGTTTTGATAACAGATTTTACATTGATCCCAGAGCTGGCATTGTACTTCCTCTCCACCAGGAATTAGACGGCAAGAGCGAGGATAACTCCGGGATATTAAAGATCGGAACAACCCGCCGTGGAATCGGTCCCTGTTATTCAGATCTAATCGCCAGGGTTGGAATCCGTATTTCGGATCTCTTAAAAGAAAAAACACTTCGTGAAAAAATAACAGCAATCTACAAATATCATGGCATAGAATCATTTGATCTTGATGCTCAGATCACTCCTTTATTGAAGGCGGGAGAATATTTCCGACCTTTCATTACTCAAATTCCATATTTTCTGGAAAAACATAAAAACAAAAAAATACTGTTTGAGGGTGCTCAGGGATCTTTATTAGATGTCATTTTCGGTACCTATCCCTATGTAACTTCTTCTCATACAATTGCTGGAGGAATCTCTATCGGCAGCGGATTATCACCCAATAAGATAAATAAAATCGTAGGTGTTTATAAAAGCTATTACACCCGGGTAGGAGAAGGTCCCTTCCCTACCGAGTTGCATGATGAGACAGGCGAACGTATTCGCAAACAGGGCAATGAATATGGGGCAACTACCGGTAGACCCAGACGCTGCGGCTGGTTTGATGCAGTTGCCGCCCGTTACACGGCTATGATCAACGGAATTGATGAGATCGCTCTGACCTTGTTGGATGTTTTAAGTGGTTTTAACGAGGTAAAGATCTGTGTCGGCTACAGGCACAATTCAAGCTTAATCGACCAGTTTCCCGCTGATGCAGAGATGCTGCCAGAGATAGAACCACAGTACATTACACTTCCCGGCTGGAAAGAAGACATTTCCGGAGTAAGGAATTATGATGAACTTCCAGAGAATGCCCGGAATTATATAGCAAAGATTGAACAATTATTAAAAGCAAAAGTACATATAATTTCTGTCGGCCCCAACCGGTCACAAACGATATTCAGATAATGATTTACAAATAATTCTTGACAGCAAAAGTGCAGGAATATTGTTATCTCGATTCTGTAAATTTATAAAAAATAAAGAGTTATGGCATTAATATATTTGCTGTTTGCAAAAGGAGAATTTGATGAAAAGGACTTATCAACCTCATAATAGAAAGCGAAGAAACAAACATGGTTTTCGCTCTCGAATGGCTACAAAAGCGGGTAGAAAAGTTTTAGCCAGAAGAAGAGCAAAAGGGAGATCTCGTTTAACAGTTTGCGATTAAATGAGGTTTATCACATCCAGAAGAGACTACCGGCGGGTATACGATAATAATGACCGGATACTTAAGGGTAATCTCTTTATTTTTCTTATAAAGGTTAATAGTATTGAAAATTCACTGGCTGTTGGTGTTGTAGTTAGCAGGAAAGTTGGAAAGGCTGTTGTTAGGAATAAAGTTAAGAGACGTGTAAAATCATTTTTGCGGGAAAACAGTCCGGTCTGTGATACCGGTAAAGATATTGTTATTATTTCAAAGCCCGAATCTGGCCATTCCAACTGGAAAGAGATTAGAGAAGATTTAACAGATTTGTTTGCACAAATACAATAATTAATGAAAGTTTTAAATTATTTTTTTTTGTTGTTAATCTCTATCTACAGGAAGGTAATATCACCTTTTTTACCTCCTACCTGCCGCTTCACTCCTACCTGCAGTGAATATTCCATGCAAGCCTTTAAAAAGTATAATTTTTTTAAAGCTTTCTGGCTTATGATCACCCGTATAGCCAGATGCCATCCCTTCAACAAGGGTGGTAATGATCCACTTCCTTAAAAGGAGATAAAATGGAAAAGAAAACTATTCTCGCTCTTGTTTTAATTATGGTGATCTTCTGGATAAGCAATGAATTTCTCTGGAAGAAACAGGCCCAGCAGCCTGTCGTTGAAGAACCCACAACAGCAGTGGAAGAATTAACCGAACCTGCTGTAAAAGAAAATGTTGCTGAAAATAATGAACCTTCAGACGAAATATTGGCGATCCCTACTGATCCTGATCTGGATATAAATAGCAACTTAAGCCTGGAAAACGAAAATATGATAATAACTCTCTCTAACCTGGGTGGAGTTATTTCTTCCGTTAAAATGAAGAATTATTATTTTAACGACCAGTTGACGCATGTTGATCTTATTCCTTTAGACGAAAATCTGCTGAACCTGGAAATGATCTCTGAAGATAAAAGTCGTATCAGCCTTTCACGCAAGGTATTCAATTATTTTTTCAGTGATGATGGTAGAACAATTTCTTTTACTATGAATAATGGATCGGGATCCATTACGAAAAAATATATGCTGGGAGACGGCTATAATCTTTCTCTGCAGATCACTTCTGATAACTTCCTGCCTCTTTCAGGTTATGTACTCGATCTTGGCAGTGGAATCGCAGATTCGGAAGATTATATTATCGACCATCCTAAAGATAAAATGCGTGATTATAAGATCATCGCCGAGATCAACAATGAGATCGAAAAGTACAGCCTGTCCAAGCTGAAAAACAAACAGGAAGATATTGGTAAGATTGACTGGGCTTCCATCAGATCAAAATATTTCATTATTGGAATTTACGGAGACGAATTGATCGACGTTAACAGGATAGAATCCTTCAATAATAATAACAGTCCCGCATTTGAACTGGGTATTTCAACACCACGCGATAAATTTAGTCATGACTTTAATCTTTATTTTGGTCCTTTAGTGCGGGAAGAACTGACAGCTTTCAGACCGGGATTCGAAAAGGTTATGGAAGGACCATTCTTAGAGATTTTAAGACCCATTGCCAATCTGTTTGCAGCAATTTTTAAATTTTTCCGCGGCTTTATTCCAAATTATGGAATTATTATTATTATAATTGCAGTTCTGCTTAAATTTCTTCTCTATCCTCTCACACATAAAAGTTTTGAATCAACCCATAAAATGCAGAAAGTGCAGCCTTTAATGAAAGAACTGCAGGCTAAATACAAAGGTGACCCCCAAACACTTAACCAGGAAATGCGCAAACTTTACAAAGAGCACGGTGTGAGTCCATTGGGCGGCTGTTTGCCCATGTTGTTGCAAATGCCGATTATTTTTGCCATATATCCTGTTATCCGCTATTCAATCGATATGCGACAGAACAGTTTTCTCTGGCTTTCTGATCTCTCTGAACCAGATAAAACTTTAATTTTACCAATCGCCATGGCGGTATTCATGTTCGTGCAGCAGAAACTTATGTCACCTTCCAAGGATAAAATTGCTGAAATGGATGAAAAACAGCAGGCAGCTCAGCAAAGCCAGAAGATGATGCTATACATAATGCCGGTAATGATGTTTTTCATATTCAAATCTCTCTCTGCCGGTCTGGTTCTATACTGGACGGTATTCTCTATCATCGGCACAATTCAGCAATACTTTATAAAGAAAAAAATTGTATAAGGAAATCAACATGAAAATCATCGAACGCGAAGGAAAAACCACATCAAAAGTAATTGAAAAATTTATGAAAGAGTTCAACCTTACCCTGAACGATTTTAAATTTGAAGTTCTGGAAAAGGGATCCACCAGTTTTTTGAATCTGTTTGGTTCAACAGCAGCCAAAATTAGATTTACATTCTCTGATTCGAACCAACACTTGCTCAATTTCACCAGAGAATTATTAAATAAAATGGGATTTGTATTCGGAGATGTTGAGATAGAGACAACTGGAAAAACTTACAATATTGAGATCAAGAATGCTGCAGAGACCGGCCATATAATTGGAAAAGATGCCAAGCTTCTGGACAGTCTCCAGTATCTGCTTAACCAGATGGTAAATAAAACCCCGAATTCGGATTACAGAGTTAATCTGGATGTTGACGGCTACAGGGAACGCCGTAAAGAAGCTCTGGTAAAAAAGATAAATTCAATTACTGCTAAAGTTAAGAAACGTGAGAAAAGCATAACCCTGGAGCCAATGCATTCTGCTAACCGTAGAATAGTTCACCAGCTTGTAGAGAAAGAACCCACACTGAAGACAATGACTGTTGGTAAGGGTGAGTTTAAACGGGTTGTGATAATGCTGGCTGGTCAGAAACCACCCAAAGTCGATCCTTCTAAAAAACCAGCAAGAAAGAGAAGACCCAGAAAAACCGGTAATTCAAAAGAATCTAATACACCCCAGCAAAGCCCTACTAAATAATCTGGAATATATTATTTCTCCAGGGCCAGCCGTAGAGAAAATAATAAAAGGACGATTGAAACCGGTGTAAAGATCAATGTTTCCAGAGATGTTTTCGGCTGCCAGATTACCAACAATGTTAAGAGTAAAATAGGCGAACATGAGCCAAAGACCGAAGTTGATGATCTTTTGATTCCTGTCTGACCCAAGATTTCTGAGTTTTAAAAATGTTATCACAAGAAAAAGAAGAATAACAAAGATAGTGATCAATTCCATCTCGATCATTTCGGAGCTACTATCTATATTACCGCCCCAGACCATTGAATAAGGAAAAAGACCTGTCAAAATTCCTATATTCATCATTAACAATAGTATTAGAGCAATAATTATAACAATTACTGCCGTTTTTGCATTAACTAATTTCATTATTATAAAGAATCTCCCTTGAATTTATCGGCTATTTTTTCCAGGGCAAGAGTTATTCTCCTTAAATAGAAAAGCATGAAATAAATTACAATTGCTGTGAGCAAATACACCAGCAGCATAGGTAGAAATGTAATCAAAAAAGTCATTTTGATCTCCTTTAGAATTTTTCTTTGTCCAATATATTTTTAAAGCGTGTAACAGATATATAGCGGTCTGCCAGGAGTTTTCCTTTGTAAATCAGATTAAACACACTGTACAAAGAGGGTGCTGTTTGGGCCTCTTCAGCAGTTTCAATTTTCCGGATATTTATCTTTAATTTTCGTTCTTTAATTAAAGGCTCTATTTCTTTGATAAATCTGGAAACCCAGGGACACTGGTTAGAATAGACGATTGATAATTCCTGGTATTTTAATATAATGCTTTTATAATCATTTAATTTCGGCATTTCTACTTGCTTGAACTGCTTTACCATAAGATAATCTTTATTCTCTTCTGCAATTGCTTCATATCCCATCTTCAGAAAGATATTCCTATTGGCCATGAAAGCTCTGTCACTGGCCAGTACGGCAACACCATTCATCCCGGCGGCAGCACTTTCAACTTCATTAATCAGGATAGAACCTAGACCATGATGCTGATATTTCTTACCATTGGTCCACAGACAATGAATGAACATATATCCTTTGGCATCAATTGCTCTCCAGCAGTTTTCACCAGGAATGTATTCGATGTAACCAACAGGGTTTTTAACTTCTTCCAGAAACAGTAATTTAATTTTTAATCCCTTTTCAAACTGTTCCCTTATCCAGTTCATTTTAATATAATGATATGGATGTTTGGCATTAGTGAAACACACGATCTGGGGATAATTCTCGAAATTTTCAACATTAATATCGACTACATTATGGCTCAATCTCATATACTATTCCTGAAAATATGTTTAATGTATAGTTTCTATAGTTAAAATTGAGTTTCATGAATGATTATTGTCAAATACATAATTTCAGCTTCAGGTATCTGTTATCTAGTAACAATTGAACAGGATAATGAAAATAGAAATCTTTTTTGGGTGTCGATAGAATAGCAATAATTATTCCCAGAATTTTCTATCCAGACTTCTGTACTGGACAGCTTCACTGAGATGGTTGGTTTCAATACTGCTGCTTTCGTCCAGGTCCGCAATGGTTCGGGACACCTTCAGTATCCTGTCGTAAGCGCGAGCGGAAAGGCCTTTCTTTTCCATAGCCAGCTTTAATAGGTCTTTGCAGTCTTTATTAAGAATGCAATACTTCCTCAACTGTTTAGGATTCATCTGGGAATTACTGAAGATTCTTTCATTTCTGAATCTTTCCAGCTGAATTTCGCGGGATTGATTTACTCTTTTCCTGACATCGTCAGATCTCTCTCCTGTTGGCATGGCACTGAGTTCATCGTATTTTACAGCTGCAACTTCCACGTGCAGATCTATACGGTCCAGCAAAGGACCTGATATCCTGGATCTATACCGTTGAATATTAGTCATATTACAAATACAGGAATGTCCTTCAATGTCACTGCCGTAGTAACCGCAAGGACATGGATTCATTGAGGCGACAAGCATAAATTTGGCAGGAAATTCCAGGCTTTGAGTAGCACGGGAAATGGTTACTTTCTCATCTTCCAGCGGCTGTCTCAGGACTTCCAGAACAGATTTTTTGAACTCAGGTAATTCATCCAGAAAGAGCACACCGTTATGAGACAATGAGACCTCTCCCGGCTTAGGATATGAGCCCCCACCAATTAATGCAACATCGCTGATAGTGTGGTGTGGAGATCTGAAGGGACGTTCCGTTACGACTCCTTTTCTGTTGAGAATATAACCTGCTACCGAATGGATTTTAGTAGTTTCCAGAGATTCTTCCAGGGTAAGATCCGGTAATATAGTGGGAATTCGACGGGCCAGCATGGTTTTACCTGAACCAGGTGGTCCGATCATCAGGATGTTGTGTCCTCCTGCAGCAGCAACCTCAATCGCTCTTTTTACGTGAAACTGACCTTTGACGTCGAACATATCAAGTGAAGACCTGTTAAGTTGTGCAAAGATCTCATTTTTATCTATTTTGAATGGTTCTATTTCTATTTTATGTTCAAGGAAATTAACTGCCTCATTCAGGGAGGTTACGGGATAAACCTTCAAACCCTCTACTATTGCTGCTTCCTTAGCGTTTTCATAAGGAAGGACCAGCCCATCCAGGTTATCTCTCTTCACTGCTGCTGCGATCGGCAGGATACCTCTGATCGGTCTGAGATTACCATCAAGAGAAAGTTCCCCGACGAGGGCAAAATTCTGCAGGCTTGATGATCTTATTTGATTATGCCCTTCCATCAGAGCCAGTGCAATTGGAAGATCGAGTGCTACTCCGTCTTTACGGATATCTGCCGGAGCTAAATTCACGGTATAATTATGGGTCGGAAAGCGAAAACCGGAATTTTTGATAGCAGATGATACCCTGCCTCTGCTTTCCTTAATTGAATTTGATGGTAACCCGACGATAGCGAATTTTAAGACACCTCCCTTGATATCCGCTTCAACCGTGATCTGCTGTGACTCTATTCCCTGGATTGCGTAAGATATGGTTTTCCCGTACATTTATACTCCTATTTTGCTATGACCATTGTTTCCGTATGTGAATATACTTTTTCTGTTTCCAAAGAAACAGCTTCCATTAGTAATATATAAATTCCGACTGGTAAAATTCGATTCTTACTGTTTTTTCCATCCCAGATTATTTCCCCAGTGGAGGCCTGGATTTTCTGATCGATCAATTTTCTTTTTAAACGGCCTTTCAAATCGAATATTCTTAATGTCACTCTGCTTAATTTTTCAGGAAGATGATAGGAAACTATCGTTCTTTCTCCTCTGAATGGAGAGAATACCTGCGGGTTAATACTCAATTTTGAATTTGCCGGCAAGGTTACTACAAATATACTGTTTCTATTGGCAGGGGTTGCCGAATCTATTGAAAAGCCCCAGTTGTCCGACTGTGGTTCTATATTTGGATTAATTCTTTCCAGTGACAAGTCTTCAGGACATTCCGAGCCCGAGTACTCAATAGTTTCAAATTCTGTACCATATTGATCCATAAGAAGCAGTAACTCTTCTGTGTTGTTTAGAGAAGTCCAATTTTCTGCCTGTACAACTCTAACAGAATCAGCCTGTGAATATTTGATCAGCAAATGTTCTTCATTTTCAGCTACCACTAAATAGTCTTCAGATTCTATGTAACCAGAAAACAATATTTTAGAACCACTTGCGTCACTAATTTCGAAGTTATCCACAAGATATCCACAGGATGATCGGTTATAAAGCTCTATCCATTCAAAAGAGTTATCTTCCGGCTTGAACATTACTTCATTTATAACAATAGGAGAGATAACGTTAAGAAAGGAAGTCGATAAAATATTATTGTCTAATTCCATATCATACATGTAATTAAGTAACACACTTGTCAAATGGTATCCGGAATCGAACACTCCCAGTTCAACCTCAACCACAAGTGAATCATGGGAAGAAATGGCCGGCAACTGAAACGCGGTTAAAGGGCTGTAATCAACAGCAATTTCGAGGTTAGCCTCAGAGTTATCCACATCAACCGTGGATAAGTTCCTGACTCCGACAAATGCCTCATAAACAGCCCCGTTCTCAACGATTTCCAGTGAGTATAATTCCAGATCTACCGGATAGAAGTTTGCAGCTCCGGGAGTAGGTTGCTCACAATCGAACCAATCGGTTAACGACTTATCAGTATCAACACCATCTGTTGTTCGGGCCAGGCTGTGCCCCCCGGAGACATCAGGCGCAAAGCTCTGCCCCGGATCGTTTTGATCATCCGGCAGCTGATTTGTGTTGGGTTCATCGTAAAGTACGGTATCTGTGTACTGTTCGTCCGGTGACACCAGCTGGATGCCGTCTGTTGCGGAGCCTCCGTTCTGGAATGAGAGCTCTGCCGTAATGTCCGCTTCTAAAACGAATTCATCGCCGATGAGCAGATGCCCCAAAGGTTCGATCGAACAAGGTGATAACGTTAACATGTCACTGAATTCCGTTCCGGCTTTACGGATGACCCAATTGGTAAGATCGACTTCCACTTCTCCATTGTTATAAAGTTCTATCCATTCGTAACCGCCGTCACTGCCATCAGGGTCGTAAAGGACTTCGTTTATAACAACGGCAGAGTGAAGCAGGTTGAGGCTGCCTGCCCCGCAAGGAGTAAACGACTGTACGGAGAGGTTGAGTATTAAGGCAGTGAGAAGGTATAGTTTCATTGTTTTCCCTTAATGTATTTGCACACTATAATGCAAATTGGGGACCGGGACTGAATGAAGTTATACTTATGTGTTGATAGTAGAAGGGTTACGGGAGTTTTGTGTTAGCAGGAAATTGGAGGGGACGGGTCAGTTCTGTCACTCAGGCGTCACTCGAGACTCAGAAATCAGGCTGAAAGTGACGGCCCAGAAACAGAAATACCTTTTTTGAGAATATTACAATAAGGATCCTTTGTTTCTAGGACCCTTACTTTATTAATAGCATTTTATTGGTTACAATTTCAGTATCATCAAGGAATAAGCTGTAGAAATACAACCCAGAAGAAACCGGTTCATTATCAATATCAGTACCATCCCATATGACTGAAGATTTATTGGTTACATTAGTAAAATTCTTTAAAACCTGTCCCTTAATGTTGTAGATCTTCAGACTGGCATTTTCTATGCTGGCTGGAATATCAAATCTGATAGTAGTTGATGGATTAAAGGGATTGGGATAATTGGATAATTGAATATCATAGATATTTATGACATCTTCTGGAGAATTTACTGCTGTTGTTCCGTAAAAGACGAGTTCTAAATCCCAATTACCCTGAATATCAAATTCCTCATCTGCATGAAACCATGTCGGACCTATTTTTATCAAATTTCCATTGGGGTTTGCAATAGTATTATCTGAATAACCGATATTATTATTCGGGGTAGTTAAAGCAAATGCCATCGTTAGGCCGTCCTGTAAATCTTCTTCAGTTAGGAAGTAAATATCATTTAGCCATGCTTCTACTATTTCTCCTTGTTGAAAATCCGGAAGAATTATTGTAAATAATAAATCCAGATTATCAGCCATTGGATCACCTCTATATAAAAACAAATAACTGGCACAATCATCTGAATTTTCCGGGGCAGTAAACCTTAATGAATTCAAGTGGTGATCTTGAAATGGGATCAACATTTCCGGAGGAAAATAGGCTGCCGTTTGGACTAATGCAGCTAAATTCTCACTTATCAACTCATTGGCTCCCTGATTATAGGTTAATGGATCCGATGGGTTATATTCTTCCATTTCAATTGTAAGATATGTGTCGTGAGAATCCAAAACAAATTCATCCCGATAATAATAATATCTTCCCAAAATAGCAGTAAGGGTGTATTCTCCAAACAGAATATCTTCAAAAATGAAATTACCATTCTCATCAGAAGTTGTTACAAAAGTCTGATCATTTTCTGCTGTAAGGGTTATCTCACAGTTCTCGAGGGGAGAATCACCTAAAACAATTCCAGTTAGATCAGTTAAATTTTCATAATATTCTAATGTTGTTCGCAAAGTTACTTCTGCTGCTACCGTTGCATCATCAATCGGCAGAAAACCGTCAACATGGATGAATCCGGCAGCCTTACAGTAATACTCATCATCTTCATTAGAATGCATTGATTGATACCACATTCCCAAATAGGCTATATAGTTACATAAGAAATCCCCGGGATCTCCATATTCATCTATCCAGGCAAGAACATCCGTCTGTTCATTTACGGCATCACTTATACTTACAATTGGTAATGTTGAATATCTGGCAGCATTTACAGCTATAGTACTATCTGGAGGATTCGGGGTAGGATAATAGGGATAAATATCATCTGGATACCAATTGCTCCTGTTTATTGCTTTGGTCTCAATTTCCCATGGACCGTCTCCGGCTCCAAAGTTGATCATTATTTCAGGATGAAATTCTTCTACTCTTGTCCAAAAATCGTTCCAGGTTGCCTGATAATCTACTTCAAATTCACGAGTACGTACATCTATCGCCGGGAAAAATGCATAAACATCATAACCTCTTCCTTCCCAGTTCTCTCCGATCCAACCATCAGGGTTTAGAATTGGATTATCACTGAAACGAAATATCATTTCACTGGTTGGAGACCAGTACCCTGTCAGCATTACTACTGGTCTGGCATTCAATAAACTGATAAATATTAATAAAACAAGAATTACTATTACTTTTTTCATATTCCATCCCGTTTCTCGATTTAATCCAGCGAATTAATTTTCTTATGAAAAATAGCTTTAACCTTCCCTAAGAAGTTTAACTGCTTAAGCCTTGGTTAAAAGCTTATCTTATGTTTATCTTTTTGCATTACTGCTGAATTTGTCAACTCCTTAAAAAGGGTTGGTATAGCTTAGATAATATGGAATAAGGGAATTAGTTGGGATTGAGGATATTGCGGATTTGACACTCTTGAAAATTTATACTGGCACAACTTATGCAATTATTCATTCCTGTAGGGTATAAAATGGATAGATGTGTTCGAAGGCTCATGCAAAATGTGGATTATCCACATCGGTTCAGGAGGTAAGTATGGAATCGAAAACTGTTGATTGGAAAGATGTTGCGAATAATTATTATCAGAAAGCCGTAGCCTTAGCAGTCCTGATCTTACTTTTCGCTTTTCTGGTAGCACCGGAATTTGAAGTTAAGCCTTATGAAGTAATTTCAGAAAGGATCATCAGCGTCATCCCCATTCCCAATATTACAGATCCTGTTAAGCCACCCGACAATCTCGTTAAACCGGATATCAAAGTTGATTTTGATGATGACTTTAATGAAGATGATCCCGATGTGATATTTGTCGAAACTCTTAACCCGACAACTTTTGATCCTTATGATATAGTTACGGATAACTCTGGAAATTCTAACAGAACGTTTCAAAGCTTTGAAGATCCACCTGTTGTCATAAAACAGATCCTACCGGTTTATACCAGTATGGCAAAGAATATTGGTCTGGAAGGGATCGTAGGACTTGAAGTGGAAGTTTTTGCTGACGGTACAGTAGGAGCTGTAGAGATACTACGTTCCCTGCAATCGGGTCCTGGCGGACTTGATAATGAAGCCATAAAAGCTGTGAAACAGTGGGAATATCAGCCGGCCAGATCAAATGGTCATTCAGTTACTGTTTGGACTTATGTGGAAATTGAATTCAAGCTGGAGTAGGGTAGCCACCAAAGCTCTAAGGCTCTAAGAAAATTAATACACAGAGTTCACCAGCCTTCGTAATACTACGGCCTGGCAGGCGGAGGACACGGAGAGATAATTTAATTGGTAACCGGGTTGCAGTATGGTCTTAAGTTAAAATCGAATTCCGGTTGGGATAAGCTGGCTTTTATTTACTGTTTTGATATTTATCTTATGCAGCGGAATCCTATCTCGTTGCTAGCGATTGCAGGGTCTGAACCCATGTGATAAAATGAAAATAACCTATTAAAGTAATAGTGTGGATGTGGTTCATCATTCCAGCTTCCACCGCATTTTATTTTGTTGGAAGGATGTGGTCCTCCCTCGAAACTATTAGTCCAGTCACTTACGTTACCGCACATATCATAACAGCCAAAGGGAGATTGACTATCTACAGTTCCATTCTGACCATTGAAATATCCAGCCGGCGAGGTTCCATTATCCCAGGGATCACCACTGTTTCTGTAGTTTGCTCTATTTCCATTCAGATTATCTCCCCAGGGATAGTCATAGCCACCCATTCCACGTGCAGCTTTTTCCCATTCAAATCTTGAGGTAGGCCAATCCATATACTCGCAATCCCCGGCTCCAAACGACACCGCGGACAATCTCCAAGTATAACCTTCAGGACAATCAAAACGAACTGTCTGCCCAAGATATTGTTGCGTAGCTTCCTGTAACTTCCGGATCTAAACTGTAAAATTCATAGTCTCCCGCCTGATTATAGCTATCACCTACATAAAACCCCATAATACTTTCATTTTCTATCCAGATCTCTCCACCGGAATATGCATTTACCAGATAGGTAAGATACTGTTCATTTGTAACTTCATATTTCATGATCTCATAATCGTACGGGATATTTTCTATAACATTATATATCCCAAAGGTATAATCCCCAGCTGCAACATTTACCCATTCAATATCCGAATTTCCCATACTTCTTGTTGTGAAGCTCCAAAGCGGTCCCGGTGTAATGTTTTCATGTTCATCTACAGCAATTATTTTCCAGAAATATATTGTTTCTTCCTCAAGTGTACCCGGATCAATGAAATCGTAAATCTGCCCATGTCCAAGTAACGGAGGTTCTGAAGAAGAGCCGAAATATACATCATATGTGAGAAAATCACCATCTGGATCACTACATTCCCAGGAAAGATTTGTAAAAACAGATACATTTGTTGCATTGTTTTCCGGGCTGGGATTAGCTGGAATATCCGGTGGATTTCCAATGGGATCTCTTAATACTATTACAATCGTTTCAGATGCTTTGATATTTTCATTATTATCTTTTGCAGTTACAAATATCGTATGAGAAGAATCTCTTTTCATGGAAGTTTGCCAATTGTACGTATACGGCTCATCTTCATCGATGAAAACTTCTATGTCATCGATAAAAAAACTTACTTCTTTAATTCCAGATTCATCACTTGCCTCAGCAGTTATTGTAATTATGGAACCATTGATGAACTCTGAATCATCAGCTGGATCTGTTATTTCCACAGATGGCGGCAGGCTGTCACTTTCTGTGCCAGCCTCACTACAGCTAATTGTTAACAGCAAGACAAAGAGAAATAAGAGATATTGATATTTCATTGTCCTCTACCTCAATTATGTTTTCTATCTTATAATCCTGGCACAACGAAAACCAACTGTGTTTGTGC
Source organism: Cloacimonadaceae bacterium (SeqCode) (assembly GCA_942491655.1). GTDB lineage: Bacteria > Cloacimonadota > Cloacimonadia > Cloacimonadales > TCS61 > SDB. Next base: position 53,878 of record CALOBL010000006.1, on the reverse strand, counting down.
AATGTGTTGGATTATAATCTATACGGCACCAGGATTTCAAATTATCCCCGTTTACTCCACTAAAGTAACAGCCGCCACGGAATATCCGATAGGAAGAAGTATCGTTTTCCCAGCTAAGTCATCACATTGCCACTTAAATCGTAGACACCATAAGGGGAAGCACTTTCCAGCGTACCGTTTTCACCATTATAAAATCCTACAATAGTGGTACCAGATTCCCAGGGATCATTACTATTCCAATAATTAGCATTCTCACTTACGATCGTATCTCCCCAGGGGTAATCGAATCCGGTTAAGCCCCTGGCGGATTTTTCCCATTCATGTTCGGAAGGAAGCTTAAGATTATAATGCATAGCATAAGCATTGGCTCCGAACCAGGAGACATGCACAACTGGATGATCATCAAAATCTCCATAGGAATAGCCGGGGGGAACACTGATCATGAATGAATCATCATCCCAGAAAATCCGTCCGTAATTATAATCATACGTGTCAGGATTACCCAAATGGTAGAATCTGTATTCTCCAGCCTCATAATTCTCGTCTCCCAGATAAGATCCCATCACATAAATTCCTTCGATCCAGATATCCCCGTTTTCATATGCTTCTTCCAGAAATACCAGGAACTGTCTGTTAGTAACTTCATACCTCATGATCTCAAAATCATAGTCACATGTTTCAATTTCATCATATCTTCCAAACGAGAAATCTCCAGCCTGAACAAAGCACCAGAAAGGATCCGAACCACCACCCTGTTGAGTAGTAAAGCTCCATACTTCGCCCTCGGTCTCACCTTCTGCGTCCCGGGCAATAATTTTCCAGTAATAGGTGGTTTCCATTTCCAATAATCCAAGTTCACAGGAAGTGCTATCTTGAGATGCACTTAAAAGATCATTTGCGCTAAGTTCCGAAACTGTTCCGAAATATACATCATATAGCAGTGTATCCCCATCTGCATCGGAACAAATCCAGGATAAAGTTGTATTAAAAAACACCGCTTCTGCGTTGTTTGCCGGGATAGGACCTGATGCCTGATCAGGTAATTTGTTTTTAGGTCCCGCAACATCCTCACTGCAACATAATAGTAAAAGAGTGAAGACTAATAATAATATTGATTTTTTATACTGCATTTGTTTCTCCTGAATTTTTCTCTGCTTCTGAATAATAATTTACAGCTAATATTTAAACAGTTCTTCTATTATTTCGGTTGGAATTATGGAAGCTGGTTTTCTGATCTCCGCCAGGTTTTCTGCTGTGGCACCCAGCAGATAGGAAGCTGAAATTGCCGCATCTTTCACATCAAGTTTCTGGCCGAGGAAGGAAATAATAATCCCTGCCAGCACATCCCCGCTGCCACCGGTGGAAAGCCCGTCATTACCAGATATATTAAACATGATCTCCCTGCCGTCTGAAAACAGAGTTGTTGCGCTTTTAAGCAGAATACTGCATTCATGTTCGGCAGCAAATTCTTTCACAAAACGTACCGGGTCTACCTGCAACTCGTTGACACTTTTTCCTGAAAGACGGGAAAATTCACCAGTATGAGGTGTAAGCAATCTGCCTTTTAACATCTGTTTAAATTTATGGTTGGAAGCGATAACATTTATAGCATCAGCATCAATAACCAACGGTTTATGCCATTTTAGCAATAGAAATTCAACTAGTTTCTCTGTTCCGGCTGAAACCCCTATCCCGGGTCCGATCAATAAAGCATCTAATCCCTCAAGAAGCAGATAAAAAGATTCAAGATCAATACCGTTTATATCTTCAGGGATGGGATGGGTCATAACTTCGATAAGTGAGGTTTCAAAGATCGTTTCCATACCCTGCGGATGAAATAATTTTATTAAACCAGCGCCAGATCTTAAAGCCGCCCTGGAAGCCATTATGGCTGCCCCGGAAAATCCTGGAGAACCTGCGATGATACCGATTTTACCGTAAGTTCCCTTATGAGAAAATCTGTCTCTTTCTGGAAAAATAACATTATCTGCTGTTATTAATTTTCCTGCCGGTGGAAATTTAACATATATTTCCTCTGGAATACCGATATCGATTACAAGAACTTCACCGGACCGTTTCCTGCCTTCTCCGAGTAAATGCCCAAATTTGAAATTGGCCATGGTCAAAGTATAATCTGCCATAATGGCATCATCCGCTTTCCCGGTGTCAGCTTCAATACCGCTGCTTATGTCTATCGCGATCCGCAGTGATGCGCTCTGGTTGATAAGTGTAAACAGCTCTTTATACCAGCCCCCGACTTCCCCCTGAAATCCGACTCCGAAGACTGCATCGACTATTATGGCGTATTCATTCAGATCGATCTTTGCGGCTTCCCAATCAGCCTGGTTCGTTAATTTTTTTACCGGAATCCCAAGCTCGAGACATCTGGTGAAATTCTCCTTCGTTTCCGGACTCATCTTTGCTTCACTGCCCGTTAGCGCGATAATAACCGGATATTCATTTTCGGTTAAATACCGAGCTATAACAAATCCGTCTCCCCCGTTATTACCACTGCCACAGAAGATAATTATTTTCTGATCGGTGTTTTTCTTCAGTCCAGCCGGCTGCAGGATCTCGTTAAGAATAAATTCCGCGCAGCCCCTGCCGGCATTTTCCATTAATTTTTTACCGGGTATATCGACCTTTTCGATCGTATGCTTATCATAGAAATACATCTCTTCTCTGGATAATACGAACATCTATTCCTCCGGTAAGATTATCTCAATCACTGTTCTGGTATTAAGCTGACTGTCCTGAACTCGGATAATTCCTTTATGGTAGTCTTCGATAATCCTTTTAGCCAGGCTCAGACCCAGACCCCAGCCTCTTTCTTTAGTAGTTATTCCAGGGTTGAAAATTCGTTTGAACATTGATTTAGGAATGCCCTTCCCGTTATCTGTCACCTGAATATGAATATTGCTTTTATTTGGAAAAGCTTCAACTTTAATTAAGCCTTCTTTATTTTTTAAAGCATCAATACTGTTTTTTATCAGATTTTCCAGGGTCCATTTGATCAGATCCGGATCTATTTTAATCTCCAGACCTTCGATACGGCTGATGAACTGCAGGCTGATCTTCTGAGCCTGACTGGGCAGTCTTAATCTGTAATAATCCAGTGTTTCCTGAATAATATTGTGAAGGTTGGAAGGTTTATGTTTAATAATGGAACCTACTTTCCCAAAGCGGGAAGCGATCTTATTCAACCTTTCGATATCTGATCCCATATTATCCAGGATCTCCATGATCTCAGAATTTTTCTTCATGCCCTCGAACTTCATTTCCAGCACGTCTTTCCAGCCTATAAGGGAAGAGAGTGGGGTTCCGAACTGATGCGCAGTTTCTTTGGCCAGACCGACCCAGATTAGATTTTCTTCGCTCTTCTTAACTCGCATTAAGCCAAAAATTCCAAAGGCAAAGAATACAATGACTATGGCAAATTCAATATAAGGCATTGCCCTGATCATTTGAAGTGCAGCCGATTCGCCATAATAAACGTAGCTGATGATCTTATCAGATTCCATATTGAATTTAAGCGGGATCACTGCACCCCGCGCCTCATATTTTCTGATCAGCCGGTAAAGGTAATGCTGCTGATTCTCTTCCAGTTGTGAAAAAGATTTCTTTTCAATCTCAATATTTTCCCAGGAATAGGGTATTTTCAGGCTGTCTGCCAGGATGATAGGATACTCGATATTTGGAAATATCTCTGTCATGAAATACTGAAAAAGAAATGATTCCAGGTTTACATCAGCAGGTAGCCCAATGAATTTGGAATACATGTCGGGTACTATCTTCACTTCTTTACGGATGTTCCTGGTCAGTGAACTTGTGACGACCAGAAATATTATGATCAGAGCCAGGCTTCCGACGGCGAAGTAGGCTTTCAGCAGGAAATTCTTGCGGTTACTCAGTTTCTTTTGCCAGTTCCCAGATTTCATCTAATTTCTCCAGACTGCTTTCCAGCATATTTAGCTTATTTTTGTGATGATATTCCTCGATTTTCTTAAATCGTGTTTCAAATTTTTTAATTGTTTTTTTCAGGGATGATTCTGAATCAAAGCCCAGTTTCCTGCTGATATTAACAACAGAGAATAGCATGTCACCGATCTCATTTTCCATTTCTGCGGGATCACCCTTCTGCAGGGCTTCCTTAAATTCCTCTACTTCCTCTTCCAGCTTTTCAACAACAGGTTCAACTTCCTGCCAGTCGAAACCGGCCGCAGCTGCTTTTTCCTGCATTCTCTGGGCAATAATAAGAGCTGGCATAGCTCTCGGGATACCATCGATCATGGATTTACGCTGAGCTTTTTTCTCCTGCTGTTTAATCCGTTCCCAGTTCATTTTTACCCCATTGGCATCTTTCGCCACACCATCGCCAAATATGTGAGGATGGCGCCGAATCAGTTTGGCATTGATCTTATCCAGCACTTTCTCCGCACTGAATTCCTTCTTTTCCTCCGCCATCACGATCTGCATCATGATATGCAGCATAATGTCCCCCAGCTCTTCCGCCAGGTGATCGTAATCTTCATTTTCTATAGCTTCAATTGATTCATATAATTCTTCAATGAAATTAGGTACCAGAGAACGGTGTGTTTGTTTGGTATCCCAGGGACAGCCCTTTTCCGGGTCTCTTAATTTTTTAACAATGTCGTGCAGTTCATCAAATTCTTTCACTTTCTATTTCCTTTTCATTTTCACTGTCGGGAAATTCTGTCTCTTCTGACCCTTCCATTTCCCAGCTTTTTTCAATTCTGGCAGCTATTATCTTTTTCCTGATCCAACCGATGATCAGGATCAACGGTAATACTGCCCAGATCATGCTGCTTGAGGCAAGTAAAATCTCAGTTGTGAAATGGTTTTTACTGTAATCTTCAAATAGCAACGAATAATCCCTGGTCGTCATGAAAAATGACCGGAGAAATGAATTTTCATAAGGGATACCTCTGGCTCCATTTTCCCATAAAGCAAGAAATCCTTTATAATTATTCTTAAACAGGTACTTCACTGCCAGTCCCGATTTAGCATAAAAAGATTCCCATTCGATCCTGTTTTCAGGATAATGGAATTTCATCTGTTCCAGCACCAGTGAGTTTCCCAGCAAATAATTTTTCACGAAATTGATCTCTCTATCCATATTCAGATCGCCCGAGAAGTAAACTGCCATGCCTTCATTGAACCAGAGAGGAGTGTCTGACCAGAAATTATTAACGAAGTGATGAATATATTCGTGCAGCAGGATCCGGTTCAGATTAACAAAATTTCTTTGGTCTCTGGGGTTTTTCAGGTATATGGTTTCATCTCTGCGGCTATAGAAGGCCCGGCTGAATTCGATAATTTCAGAACTGGAACTGGATAATTTATTGTATTCATTCTCTTCATTCAGAATCACAATTTTAATCTGAAATTCCGGATATTGTCCGATTTTCCTGTGGAATTCATCCACATTAGCAGAAAAAGTCTCGATCATATCCTGTACGATCAGTTTGTCTTCTGATGGATATGTGACAATAATGTTATCGGTTTTATGGGTTAATGTTTCAGCAGATAGGGTGGGTATACTACAGAGAATTAAAATCAGCAGAAAGGAAATTTTACTTATCATCTCCGGTTTCCCCGGACACTATTCTCTCCCTGATCATTTTGATCAGCTTTTGTGTATCGAATGGTTTAAATATTACATATTTCAGACCGTCAATTCTGGCTTTTACTACAACATGGTTCGGGTCATAGCCAAATCCTGTCATCATTATAACCGGAAGTTCGCTGTTCAATTCCCTGGTGCGGGAAAAAAGCTCGTAGCCATCCATGTCGGGCATGGCAATATCTGTAAGCAGCAGATCTATATCGCCCGACATTATGCTGCGCAATCCCTCATAACCGCTGTTAGCTGTGATAACGTTAACATTTTTACAGTTATCCTCTAATTCCAACTTTAGAAAATCCGTAACTTCCTTTTCGTCATCTACAACCAGGATATTCCTTACTTTAGCTACCACTTTTTAAACCCATTTCCTTTCTTAAATTTAGAGCTGAAGCCAAATATAGATCATTACTTTTTTGTGAATATTTTTTTTTAAAATAATTAAACAGGATCCAGGATTCGGACAATTGTTCTTTCTCAATCGCCAGATATTCATTTTTTCTGTATTCAGGTTTAGATATAGGAAAATGAAATTCCTGATCATTATGGGTTATTTTTTCTATTTGTCCATTTCTGATCCTAAGTTCATATTCCTTAAAAGAAACTTCCAGGTCTAAATTTTTTATACTGTGGAAAAATCTGATAAATTCATAATATTTTTCCAGAATTAGCATCTGTTCCTTCAGAATATTTTCCTGCTCGAATTCCAGTTGATCGAATAATTCTTTCTGCTTGTTCTGCAGAGTCTGGAGCAATGTCTCATTTGCTGCCAGGTAATTATTCATTATCATTTCAGATCTCTCGGCTGCATCTTTCAGGCACCAGCCTGTACAGTTTCCATTTTTATACCTGTAACAGGGGTAATCCTCATTCTCACAGGCCGGATATTTTTTCAGTCGATTAAAAATATCGATCACATCCAGCGGAAAGAATCTGTCAAAAAATGGTCCGACATAATATTCGTTTCCCAGGGTATTTTCCGCAATACTGAAGTAGGGAACTTTATTGAAGGAGATTTTTAAATACACCGAACCGGCTCCTGGTTTTAGCAACTGATTAAATTGGGGTATGTTTTTATCCAGTTCCAGTTTTTCCGTGATCAGGGAAGCCAGCAGTGATTCTTCTTCCTGCCAGGCTACTCTATGACATAACGAGATCAGCTTCATGGTCTGTTCAGTATCCGGTTTTGAATTTAGAAACTTCCCTATCGATCTTTTCAAGTTTGAAGTCTTGGCCAGAAAAAGAACCTCTTTTTCGCCATGAAACCAGTAAACACCCGGAGACTCTGGTATAATATTCGGATCTTTGATCAATTCCTGCTTTAATTTAATTTTCATGAAATTACAATCTCCTTCTAACATCAAGTGTCAATAAAAATAGTAACCTGAAAACTGACGACAGCCTAAAGACAATCCACGTCATCCTTTAAAGAACTATATTGCTTGACTCAATAAAGGTTGAAAAGAATTTCGGAGTGGGGTTAAGGTAATGTTTTATAAGAGAATTAAACCATTTTTAGATAGATCAGGTTTTTTCAGGAAATTTGACAAAGAATGCACTTCGTCTCCGGTAAATGCAGCTGTCAGCAATCTGAACCAAAGTGCTCGTTCTCTGCTGCTGGCCAGAGCCCTGGAAGTAACCGGGAAAAACATCATAATGATCTCAGGAGACGATAAAGCTGCAGAAGAGTATGTGGATGATCTTGATCTTCTGGTCGGGACCGATCGTTCTTTCTTCCTGCCCGATTTTGAAGTTCTGCCTTATGAAGCAAGATCTCCCCATTATGTGCTCCGGGCCCAGAGAATTGAATCACTGGCCCGTGCTGTAACTGGAGAGCCTGCCGTATACAATCTTTCTTTACGCTCTTTTTTAAGGAATATTGTCCATCCCGAAATATTCAGTCAGCATGTTATTGCCTTAAAAAAGGGAGCTGAATATGATCCTCAGCTATTGCTTTCCAATCTGGTGGGAATGGGTTATGATAACGAATATCAGGTCTCCAAGGTGGGAGATGTTGCCCGGCGTGGTGGAATAATTGATGTTTTCAGCCCCAGTACTTCCAAACCCGTAAGGATCGAATTTTTCGGGGATGAGATAGAATCCATCCGGATATTCTCTATCAGTTCGCAGCTTTCTACCGGAGAAGAATTGAAATCTGTGACCCTGCTTCCTTCCAGGGAATTTTCTCTGCACGATATTGAGACCAGTGACAAGATGTGGGACCGGATCCATTCAGACGGATTTTATGAAGGCATTGAATTAGATGTCTCCCTGCTTCTTCCCCGTACCGGAACATTTCTCGATTTTTTCCAGCCGGATAATTGTCTTATCTTCTGGGATAATTTTCATTATATAAATTCCAGTGTAAGAGAGATCCTGGAAGAAACTACCGAGCTCTATGAAAAATCGTTAAGTCAGAATAAGAAACGGATTATTCCGCATCCCGACAAACTGTTCCGTGATAAACGCTATATTAATTCAATCAATCGGAAATTCGATCATTTTTATCTTTCCGCCGGGCACCAGGAAATTAAAAACGCTGGTTCAACTTATGAAGCACCATTCCTTTCCCAGAACAACTTGCACGGAAAACTTGAAGACCTGGAAAGAGAATTAAAAGATAAGATATCCGAAAATTACAGGATCATTATTCAGTCTGACAACAGCAGCCAGAGCAAGCGCATGTGTGATCTGCTGCCTCAGTTTGAAGAACAGATAGATTTTACGATAGGCGTTCTGCAAAAGGGATTCCTGCTAAAAGATGCCGGGCTTGCGGTATATACAGACCATGAGATATTCAGCCGTTACAAACGCAAAAGAAGGCAGAATAAATTTTCCAAAGACGAGGTACTGGTTGATTACGAATCACTCAAACCCGGTGATTATATCGTTCACGTCGATCATGGAATTGGAGTTTATGGGGGATTGAAGCAGTTAACTGTGGACGGGAATAAGGTGGAATGTTTAACTCTGAATTATGCCGGTAATGACTCAGTTTATGTACCCACCTATCAACTCTCGCTTGTTTCGAAATATGTTTCCCAGGAAGGGATCGCACCTGCCATTCACAAATTGGGCGGCAAACGCTGGGATCAAGCCAAATCCAGAGCCAAAAAACAACTGGAGATCATTGCTGAAGATCTGGTGAAATTATATGCAGAAAGAAAAGTAAAGAAGGGAGTCGCATTTGATAAAGACGGGCTCTGGCAGAAAGAGATGGAAGATTCCTTCATCTATGAAGACACTCCTGATCAGAGAAAAGCAACCATTGAAATTAAAGAAGACATGGAAGATGGTGCTCCCATGGAGCGTCTTTTATGTGGTGATGTCGGCTTTGGTAAAACTGAAGTAGCGATCCGGGCTGCTTTCAAAGCAATTCTCAGCGGCTGGCAGGTAGCAGTGCTGGTACCTACAACTCTTCTGGCCGAACAGCACTACCTGGTTTTCCGGGAACGGCTGGCTCAGTATCCTGTTAGAATCACCATGTTCAGCCGGTTTCGTTCACCATCACAGTTAAAAAAAGATGTAGCTTTGCTTAACAATGGAGAAATCGACATCGCAATCGGTACTCATCGCCTGATTTCCAAAGATGTAGCATTCAAAAAACTGGGCCTGCTCATCATCGATGAAGAACACAGGTTCGGTGTAAGGCACAAAGATAAGCTGCGCAAATTGAAAGCAAATGTAGATACCCTATATATGTCTGCCACGCCCATTCCCCGCACCATGTATATGGCCCTTTCCAAATTAAAGGAATTATCCCTGATCCGTACTTCACCCAAATCGAGACTGCCCATTAGAACTGTTATCGTCCCTTACGATAAAGATATCATTAAAGATTCTATCAAACGGGAAGTCGATCGGGGCGGACAGGTTTTCTTTGTACATAACCGCATTCAAACGATCGACAGTATTGCCACCGAGTTAAAAGCCATTTTACCAGGGGTACGTTTTGCTATCGGGCACGGTCAACTTCCTGAAAAGCAGCTGGAGAAGATCACGCTTGATTTTGCAGATCACCAGTTCGACGTACTCATATCTACCACTATTATCGAATCTGGAATTGATATTCCGAATGTTAATACGATCATCATCAACCGGGCAGATATGTTCGGATTATCCCAGCTTTATCAGATCAGAGGCAGGGTCGGGCGCAGCAGCCGCAGAGCTTATGCCTATCTTATCATACCGCCCAGATTTACAGAGGAAGCTAGACATCGGCTGGAAACGCTGATCGAATACGAATCTCTGGGCAGCGGCTACCAGATCGCCATGCGTGACATGGAACTGCGCGGAGCGGGGGCGCTGCTGGGCACAAAACAAAGCGGCATCATTAATACTATCGGTTTCAATTATTATAACAGATTACTGGATAAAGCTGTAAAAAGTATTCAGGACAACAAACCCATAAAAGACGGGGAAGATGATGAACAGGCCAGGATCAAGCGGCTACAGATCGAATCTGACTTCTATTTTCCGGAAGATTATATCGCAGATGAAAAGGAACGGTTGAACATCTATCGGAAAATGCTGGAATTGGAAACGGAAGAACAATTCGATAAGCTTGAAATAGAGCTGCAGGACAGATTCGGAGAGATCCCTGAAAAAGCTATAAACGCAATTCTTTATTATAGAATGAATCTGCTTATAGCCATTGCAGGCCTGGAATCTTTCTCCATAAAAAAAGGAACTGCCACAGCTGAATTCAATAACCAGCATCTTCCCACCAGAAATAACCTTACAGCAATGATAGAAGAAATTGATCTGCCGGTAAGATTGGACGGTACCGGAAACATGAAAATCAGGTTCGAGATAAAAGGTTCAAATGATCTTACCCAGAACGAAATCTATCTGGAAAGTTTAAAAATCCTGCGCACCATTATTAGAAGAACTTCTTCACTAAAAGTACAGGCAGGAATAAATTGACAAATTTCCCCTGTTATAGATTTTTTCTCAACCCTAAATATTTAGGTTTATTTGATTTATAAAGGGTTTGAATGATATTTTATTACTCGGAGGTCTGGTGAAGAAATTTTTTCTGATCTCAGCTATTTTGATTATAGTTAATTTATCTGCACAACTTGATATGCAGCAGGTATATTATAATATTTCCATCACCGGCGCCGTTGATAAACCCGGTGTTTACCATATGCCCCCTACCAGCAGATTATCCGAGGTGGTACTTATCTCCCAGGGTCTAACCATCAAAGAAATTGATCCTGAGCTAAAGGAGAAAACGGAAATAGAACTTACCCCTCAGGAAACATATCCTTTAAACAACAGCACTAATTATCTTCCTGAAGAAGAAGACCAATTAAAAATTTCACTTAGAAAGATACAGTTGAAAAGAAAAAAAAAGACGATCCTGGTCGATCTGCAGAAATTCCTGCTTCTGGGTAATGAATCTGAAAATCCCTTCCTGATGGATGGAGACCTGATTTTTATTCCAGCTCTTACAAATGAAGTTGAGATCATAGGTGAAGTAAATAATCCCGGCTTTCACGAAATCGTGGAAAATGACCGGGTCTCAGATATTCTGGAATTTGCTCTGGGCTTAACAGAGGCTGCTTATCTGGAAAATGTTGAGATCATCCGTTACAATTCCAATGACAAATTTTCCACCATTTCCATCAACCTGGCAGAAGTCATGCAAGATCAGAACAGCGAAGACAATATTCTGCTGAAGAATGGTGATAAAATCTATATCCGATCAATTCCTCAGTTCCAACAGTACAATGAAGTCACCATTTTCGGAGAAGTTGAATTTCCCGGTACTTATATAGTTAATAACAATTCTACCCTAAGTGATCTTCTGGAACGAGCAGGTTCAATTACCGAAAATGCTGATCCCAGTAATTCCTTTCTGCAAAGAAGAAACCTGGAAGAACAATATGATGCTGAATTCGAAAGGCTGAAACTTATATCAGTCGAAGATATGACTTATTTTGAATATGAATACTTCAAGACCAGAGCAAAAGAACTAAGGGGAAAATTCTCCTTTGACCTGGATCAATTAAACCAAAGTGAGGTGCAGGAAAATAACATTGTTTTGCATGATGGCGATTTTATTTATATAGCAGAAAAAATTAGTGCTGTGATCGTATCCGGCCAGGTTAGGGAACCAGGTTTAATAACGTATATGCCGGGTAAATCCCCGGATTACTATATTGAACAGGCAGGAGGATTAGGCTGGAAGGCCCGAAAAGGCAAGATCAGGATTATTCGGGCTGAAACCGGAGAATGGCTGAAACCTGGAAAAGATCTGGTTCTGGAGGAAGGAGATACTATTTTAGTTCCTTATCGTCCGGACTGGAATTACTGGGAAATATTCAAGGATACGGTTGTTGTTCTATCACAGATCGCTACTCTGTTTCTAGTAATACAGAATGTGAAATAAGGAGATGTAATGAAAATACTTATAACAGGCGGGGCTGGTTTTATCGGTTCTCATTTAGCGGAAAAGCTTATCGCTGCCGGTAACCAGGTTTCTGTTATTGATAATTTGTCTACTGGAGAATTTTCCAATATAAAGCATTTAGTAAACAATCAGAATTTCAAATATGAAGTAAATTCCATCCTGAACCGGGACGTGCTGGAGAGAATGATAGCTGAAGTTGATCAGGTCTATCATATGGCGGCGGCTGTTGGTGTAAAATATATCATCGATAATCCTCTGCTCTCTTTAAGGACCAATATCGGTGGAACCGAAAATGTGCTCGAGTTTGCCAATAAATATAAAAAGAAGGTACTGGTTGCCTCAACTTCCGAAATTTACGGTAAAAACAACGATATTCCATTTTCTGAAGAAGCGGACAGGCTTTTGGGCTCAACCCATATTTCCCGCTGGAGCTATAGTTCCGCTAAAGCTATCGATGAATTTCTTTCTCTGGCTTATTTCAGGGAGAAAAAACTGCCCGTGGTTATCGTAAGGTGCTTTAATACCGTTGGCCCGAGACAGACCGGGCAGTATGGCATGGTTATTCCAACTTTTGTGAAAGATGCCCTGCTGAACCATCCGCTGACCATTTTCGGTGATGGTAAACAGACCAGATGCTTTGCCGATGTTGAAGATGTCTCCGACGGTATGATAAAACTAATGAATAACAAAAAAGCTGAAGGCGAGATATTCAATCTGGGAAATGACCAGGAGATCTCGATCGAAGAGCTGGCCCAGAAAATAAAAAAAATGACTAAAAGCAGATCGAAATTAGAATATATAAAATATGAAGACGCCTACGAAGAAGGTTTTGAAGATATGCGGCAGAGAAAACCGGATCTGACCAAGATAATAAAATTCATCAATTACAAACCGGCTTACGATTTAGACAAAATTTTAGAACGAATTATAGATTACTTCGAAAAATAGGACAATTAATGAAAGTACCATTATTAGATCTTAATGCCCAATATAATGGTATCTTACCTGCCATTAAACAGGAAATTGATAAAGTAATTTCCCTACATGCTTACAAAATGGGACCACAGGTAAGAGAATTTGAAGAAAATATTGAGCAATTCTGTCAGGTAAACCATGCCGTTGGTTGCGCATCGGGAACAGATGCCCTTATCCTTGCCCTGTTGGGGCTGGGAATTTCCGAAGGCGATGAGGTTATTACCACGCCATTTACTTTTTTTGCTACCGCCGGATCGATCCATCGGGTCGGGGCCAGGCCTGTTTTTGTTGATGTGGATCCCGGAACCTACAATATCGATCCCGATAAAATTGAAGAAGTGATAACCACAAGAACAAAAGCAATCATGCCCGTTCACCTGTTCGGCCAGTGTTCTGACATGGATAAGATAATGGAGATTGCAGCCAGACACAATCTAAAGGTTATTGAAGATAATGCTCAGGGTATCGGAGCCAAATTCAACGGAAAAGTAGCAGGAACGATCGGTGATATCGGTACGCTATCCTTTTTCCCCAGTAAAAATCTGGGAGCCATGGGTGATGCCGGCATGTGTCTTACTAATAATAAACAGTTAGCAGACAAGATGATCCAGTTGCGGCAGCATGGAGAAAACCCCCAGTATTATCACCGCTGGGTTGGCCTGAACAGCAGGTTGGACACGATCCAGGCGGCTGTACTGCTGGTAAAATTAAGATCCCTGAAAAAATGGTCTCAACTGAGACGGGATAATGCTCAGTTTTATTTCGAGCATTTGAAAGATGTTCAACAGATCAAACTCCCCGTCATCGATAAAAAAGCAGAAAGCATTTTTAACCAGTTCACTATTCTGGCCGAAAATAGAGATGAGCTGATGAAATATCTGCATTCCAGGGATATCGGATGTGCCGTTTATTATCCTGTCCCCCTGCATCTGCAACAGTGCTTTTCCTACCTGGAACATAAGCAGGGTGATTTCCCGGAAGCAGAAAAACTTTCTGAAACTGTGCTTTCCATTCCAATTTATTCCGAGATCTCCAATGAACAGCTGCATTTTGTAGCTGATTCCATAAAAAAATTCTATAAGCAGGAAATTTAGATGAATATTATTGTTTGTATTAAACAGGTCCCCGACACAACCGAGATCAAAATAGACCGGGAGACCAATACACTCATTAGAGAAGGAGTTGAGAGCATAATTAATCCTTTCGATCTTTATGCTATTGAGGAAGCTCTGAAATTGAAGGAAATTCATGGCGGTAAAATAACAGCATTAAGCATGGGCCCCCCTCAGGTAGAATCTGCTCTACGGGAAGCTGTTTCCATGGGTATAGATGATATTATTCTGCTTACTGACCGTAAATTTGCAGGTGCTGATACATGGGCTACCAGCCTTACGCTATCCGAAGCAATACGCAAAATCTCAGATTACGATCTTATTATATTTGGTCAGCAGGCTATAGACGGCGATACGGCTCAGGTTGGTCCCGGTGTGGCAACTCATCTGGAGCTACCACAAACCTGTTTTGTAAAAGAGATCGAATCAGTAGATTCTGGTAAAATGGTTGTTAAAAGATTAATGGAAGATGGTTTTGACCGAATTGAAATGACCTTACCGGCAGTATTGACCGTAGTAAAAGATATCAATTCGCCGCGCCTGCCTTCCCTGCGCGGAAAAAGGAATGCCAAAAAAGCTGAAATGACCATCTGGACCGCTGAGAATCTGGGACTTGATGAGAATCTTATCGGCTTGAACGGTTCTCCAACCCAGGTTGTAAAGATCTTCTCCCCTGATTTGAAAAAGGGTGGGGAGAAATTCGAGTTACCTACAGAAGAACTGGTCGACATACTTTACAATAAACTTAAAGAACTGGGTAAATAGATCTGATGATTTACCACAATATAAATCCCACCCTTGTCAAACTTGGATTTCTCGAGATCCGCTGGTACGGACTGATGTATATATTAAGTTTCCTGGTAGGCTATATTCTGCTTAAGAAATTTCTTAAACTCAAAGGGATCAGTATCAGCAGAGAGAAGTATGACAACCTTCTTTTTAATATCATGCTGGGTGTGATAGTCGGCGGCAGACTGGGCTACATATTGTTTTACAACTTACCCTTTTATTTACACAATCCATTGAATATTTTCAAGGTCTGGTTGGGCGGCATGTCTTTTCATGGTGGTGCTCTGGGTGTAATTATAATCGGTTACATCTTCTGTAGAAAGAACAAATTAAGCTTCTATCAAATGGCTGATCCGGTTATGCCACTGGTTTCGCTTGGCCTTCTTCTAGGCCGTCTGGGAAATTTTATTAACGGCGAACTTTACGGAAAAGTGAGTCATCTACCCTGGGCTATGGTTTTCCCCGGTTCAGATGGCAAGCCACGGCATCCTTCCCAGCTATATGAAGCTTTCCTGGAAGGAATTTTACTTTTTGTGATCACATTTATTATTTTAAAATACAGTAAAAAAGCAGGTATCGTATTCTGGAGTTGGCTGGGATTTTACGGTCTTTTCAGATTCCTGGTGGAATTCGTGCGGGAGCCTGACGCCCATTTGGGCTATATTTTCTGGTTTTTCACAATGGGCCAGATACTCAGTTCTGTTATGATCATAGTATCGGCTTCAGCCCTAATTTATATTTCTGCAACAAATAAGCAAGATGCGGCAGAGAAGTTTTAGCAAATATCTCCTCGTTCTATCCATTTCCATTCTTTTGTCCTGTTGCTCGATCATTCCTAATTTATCATCCAACCAGAAGGAAGCACTTTTAAAAGAAAATTTATTAAAATGGGAAAAATTCGAGCTGGAAGGGTTGATCGAACTGAATTATAAAGCATTTTCTTTCCGGAAAAATATCATTATCAAAAAGAAGGAAGGAAAGATCCGGCTGGATATTTTCGATTCAGGATTAATGGGTTTGTCTCCGGCTCCTTTCCTGTCAGCCTATCTGGACACCAGCCTGGTGTTAAGGCTGCCGGGAAACGATGAACTAACCGAAATTCCTGCTGCTAAACTGCGGGAAGACCTGACCTTACTGGATTATCTTGGTAACACAAAACAGCTGCTGCGGTTCAAAAAGCAAATTCTGGCGGAAAATTTCCTGCAATTGGATGATCTGAATATTGAATTTTCTGATCAGATGCAGATCACCGCAATTTCACATAAAAATGCTGACTACCGTTTAAATTTGGTCTATGGTGAAGAATTGGATCAGATGATCTTTTACCAAAAAGGCAAGATCATGGCTGATATTCTAATTGACAGAATTACATTTTCTGACGTTAATATTAAAGCCTTAAACCATTAAATTGGAGAAACTATGATCGAAAGATACAGTAGACCTGAAATGGCTAAGATCTGGGAATTACAGAATCGATACCAATGCATGCTGGATGTGGAAACCGCAGCCTGCCGGGCCATGAATCAGGTCGGCATTATTCCAGATGAAGATATGCACAATATCGAAAATAAAGCTGATTTTGATGTAGACCGGATCGCTGAAATTGAGAAGGTAACCAAGCACGACGTTATTGCATTTCTTACCAATATTGCTGAATACGTAGGTTCTTCATCCCGCTGGATCCATTATGGCATGACATCTTCCGATGTGCTTGATACCGCTACTTCCCTGCAACTGAAGCAGGCTGGAAATCTTATCTTGAGAGATATCGAGAAACTTGCTGAAGTGCTGAAGATCAAAGCCAAGGAGTATAAACATACGATCTGTATCGGCAGATCTCACGGTATACACGCTGAACCGATCACTTTCGGACTGAAATTCGCCCTCTGGTACGATGAAATGCAGCGTAATATTAAACGCATGCAGAGCGCTATCGACATTGTTTCCGTCGGTCAGATCTCGGGAGCGGTTGGAAATTATGCGCATTTGTCTCCAGAAATCGAAGAGATCACCTGTGCCGAACTGGAGCTGAATCCGGTCAATATTTCAACTCAGGTCATTCAGCGGGACAGGATATCAGAATTCATGAGCACGCTGGCCATTATCGGCTCCACCCTGGAAAAGATCGCCCTGGAGATCAGGCATCTGCAGCGGACGGAAGTACTGGAAGCTGAAGAGAATTTCAGCCACGGTCAGAAAGGTTCTTCCGCTATGCCTCACAAGAAAAATCCTATCGTTTCCGAACAGATGTGCGGACTGGCCCGTCTTTTAAGAAGCAATGCCATGGCCGCCCTGGAAAATAATGCACTCTGGCACGAAAGAGATATCAGCCATTCATCGGTGGAAAGGATCATCCTTCCCGATTCCACCATTTTAATGAATTATATGTTGAACAAAATGATCCCGTTGATCGACGATCTTACGGTTTATCCGGAAAAAATGCAGCGGAATGTTGAATTGACCAATGGTCTGATCTTTTCTCAGGCTTTGCTGCTGGAACTGGCAAAAAAAGGTATCTCGCGGGAAAGATCTTATGCCCTTGTACAGAGAAATGCCCTGGAATGCTGGGAAACCAAACGTGATTTCAGAGAACTTATCCAATCCGATGAGGAAATAGAAGAATTTTTCACCCGGGAAGAACTTGATGACATTTTCTCTTACGATCGTTATATCAGGAATGTTGACTTCATTTATAAAAGAATTGGCATTTAATGGAAAAGTTTAATCCAACCGCATATCTGCTGAAAATCCAGAAAATAAAATATACTGAAGCGATTATTCCAATACTTATAATTTTCTCCGGTTTTGCCATAAATTTCATAAAACCTTATAGTTTTGTGAAGTATCTGTCACTCCTGGGACTGTTAGGTTTTTTATTTATCAGTCTGAAATACAGGATCAGAAAAAATATTCCTCCCGAGGAAAATGGTGTAATCCTTTCACCTGTATACGGGGTAATTTGTAACCTGAATAACGCAGCTGGCACTTTTATAATTAAAAAAGGATTTTTCACTTCTGCTGATTACAGATGTCCAACTTCTGATAAGGAAATGGTGTTCGAGGTTACGAAAGGAAAATGCGAGCTGTTCGAATCTGATTGTCAATTACCCGGTAAGCTAATCGGTGTGCTGCCGCTTTCAGCAGAGATTTTGTGTAAGTCACCGGAAGATTATCAGTTAGAGATAGAAGAAGGACAAAAAGTTACTGCCGGTGAAACCATTCTGGCTATCAGGAAATAGCATGAAATTGAAATATCTTATTCCCAATTTTTTTACTGCCTGCAGTTTAGTCTCGGGGATTTTCGCTCTTAAATTTACCCTGCAGCACCAGTTTCTTATAGCAGGCTGGCTTATTGCTGTTTCGATTGTTTGTGACGGTTTGGACGGCAAGCTGGCTCGAATGTTAAATGCCTCTTCTAAATTCGGAAGAATATTTGATACCGTATCTGATTTTTTTGCCTTTGGAATTGTTCCTGCTGTACTTGCTTATATCTGTGTTTTACAGAAATATGCTGCAGGAGGTATAATTATTGCTATGATCTATGTTTTAGGCGGAGCCTTCCGGCTGACCAGATTTATGCGTAAAACAACAGTTTCCGAAGAGAAGCAGCCTTTCACTGGACTGCCTATTCCGGCAGCAGCAGGCCTTCTGGCTTCATTTCTGCTTTTCCAGCTGCATCTCTTTCGGGAAGTAAAATCCCCAGTGTTTACACTTATACTTACGCTTCTTATTTCCTTTTTAATGGTCAGTCATATAGAATACGTATCACTGGATCCTAAAGCTTATAAAAATAAACTAGTATTGATATTCTGCTTTATCGCGGGTGCTGTTTTATTCATACTATACCCGTATTATATCTATTTTATTTTTATCCTGTTATATATATTATCCGGTCTTTTCTCTAATTTCCTTTCCTCAAAATGAAACTGCCGGGATCATTTCTTGATCTGATTTTCCCCCGCGTCTGTTATTCCTGTAATTCTCGTCTGACACAAAATTCCTCCATAATCTGTTCTAATTGCAGCCAGGAACTTGTCTGGCTGGAAAACGTCTGTCCGATCTGCGCCAATAAATTAGTAAATGGTAAATGTTCGTACTGCTCCGAAAATCATTGGTATTTTGATAAAGTTTTTTCTCTTTTCGCCTTTTCTCCAGTAGTGCAGAATCTTATACATTCCCTGAAATATGATGAATTGACCCGGATCTCAATTTTCTTTAAGCCTTACCTGCAGAAATTCCTGAAAGAGAACAGATTTAGAGAATTAGACCTGGCAGTTCCTGTGCCAATCCATTCGGTTCGAAAAAGAGAACGAGGTTATAACCAGGCGGAACTGATCTCAAATCTAGCAGCAGAAATATTGCAGATCCAGCATCTTCCCCGTCTTATTAAAAGGAAGTTCTACACCAGAACTCAGACCAGGTTAAGCAGGGAAGAAAGAAAGCGGAATGTTGCTTCAGCCTTTTCACTACAGAAAAAATACAATATCTGCGGGAAGAATATTCTGCTGATCGATGATGTATTTACAACCGGTTCCACGGTAAATTCCATCAGCCGGCTTCTGAAAGAAAACGGCTGCGGCAGAGTTTATGTGCTTACAATTTCTCACGCTTGATCACCCAATAAATGAATAAACTTATCTAAGATAATCGGGAAAACCTTTTCACCATCCTATAACTTCAACTTAATAATAATGTTAGGATAATTGTTGTCTTGACAATAGAGGAGCTTAAGAAAAATTTTACTGAATTAGTTTTCTTAAAGAAATAAAAATGAAGGTTGGTCATGATCGTAGAAATTTCCCAGGAAAGAGCCCATGAAATGGTAGAAAAGGTAGCACATTTCATTGCTTCCCGCCGCATGGCTTCAGCTGCCATAATGACCATCGAGTCTCTTCGTCCGTTGCATAATGTGGGCAGTCAGCTCTTATATTTTCTGGCTCCTTTTGCAGAACTGATCTTCAATCCTAAAGAATACCAGGAATTTGCCGCTTTACTGGAAAAAGATGAAAATATTAAATTTCTGCTGAAAAGGATCGATGAGCTGGATGTTGATATCCACCGGGAAGAAAGAGAACAGAGCAGACTGCTTCGTAAGCGCAGAAATAATAAAATAAAACGATTTTTCGGTTTAGATAAATTTACAAAAAATAAATAAGTGGAGGGATGTATGGGTGATACTCAGATCTTGAGGAGAATTATAGCTACAGATTGTGGCAGTACTACCACAAAATCTATTCTCATTGAGTATATTGACGGTGAATATCGTCAGACCGTGCGCGGGGAAGCTCCCACAACTGTGGAAAAACCCCTGAACGATGTAACCCGCGGTGTACTTAATGCTGTAACAGAGCTGGAAGAACTTGCCCGGCTCAAATACAATGATCCATCGATCAAATTTACCAAAGATAACAACATCAACATTACAGACAACGATGAAGGCGTGAATGCCTATGTGTCTACCAGTAGTGCCGGTGGCGGCCTGCAAATGATGGTTACCGGTGTTGTTGCCAGGATGACTGGTGAAAGCGCGGAGAGGGCAGCATTGGGGGCCGGAGCGATAGTAATGGACCTTATTGCCAGCAACGATAAAAGAGCTAATCATGAAAAGATCGAACGTATCCGCCAACTGAGACCGGACATGATCCTGATGGCCGGTGGCGTGGATGGTGGAACCACCAAACACGTAGTAGAAATGGCAGAACTTGTCGGTGCAGCCGATCCAAAGCCAAGACTTGGTTCCAGCTACAAGCTTCCTGTAATTTATGCTGGAAATAATAAGGCAGTTGAAGCTATTAAAGAAACACTGGAAAAAAAAACTGATCTTATTATTACAGATAATTTAAGACCCACCCTGGAAGTGGAAAACCTGGGTCCGGCCAGAGACAAGATCCACGACCTCTTCATGGAACACGTTATGGCACAGGCTCCCGGTTACAATAAACTGATGACCTGGACATTAGGACCCAAAGACGGTAAACTGGTTAATATTCCGATCATGCCTACTCCTGCTGCTGTGGGAAACATTATGCAGACTATCGCCAGAAGACACAAAATCGAAGTTCTGGGTGTTGATATCGGTGGTGCAACAACCGACGTGTTCTCAGTATTTACCGATGCACATATTTTCAACAGAACTGTTTCCGCCAATTTAGGTATGAGTTATAGTATTTCCAATGTACTGGCAACTGCCGGGCTGGGAGAAATCCTGCGCTGGGTGCCATTTGACATCAATGAGTCAGACCTGAGAAACATGATAAAAAATAAAATGATCCGTCCTACAACCATACCTCAACAACTGGAAGAACTGGTTCTGGAACAGGCAATTGCGAAAGAAGCCCTTAAATATGCATTTATTCAACATAAAGAATTTGCTGTCGGCCTGAAAGGCGGGCAGAGAAAACGTGAGATCTCGGAAGCCTTTTCACAATCTGTTTCCGGAGAAACTATTGTTGATATGATGTCACTTGACCTGCTGGTCGGTAGCGGTGGCGTGTTATCTCATGCTCCACGTAGAAATCAGTCTGTTATGATGATGATCGACGCCTTCCTGCCAGAAGGAATTACCAGACTGGCAGTGGATAGTATTTTCATGATGCCCCAACTGGGAGTACTGGCTGAGATCAGTGAAAAAGCTGCAACTGAAGTATTCGAGAAAGACTGCCTCATCTATCTGGGAACCTGTGTAGCAACTGTTGGCAAGTCAAAAGACGGTAAAGTGTCATTAACAGCTAAAATCGAACTTCCCAACGGTGAAGTGTTCGAAGAAGATATTTTATCCGGTGAGCTTCGCCTTATCCCTCTGGGAGTCGGTGAAACAGCTAAAGCTACTCTTAAACCGGGCAAGGGACTTGATCTGGGTGAGGGTAAAAATCAGGACGTTGTAACTAAACTTCATGGCGGAGTTGTGGGTATCGTTCTGGATACTCGAGGTCGTCAACCTTTCACCCTTCCCGCGGAAGCTTCTGTAAGGGTTCCGCTTTTGAAAAAATGGATGCGGGAACTAAATGCGTATCCCGAAAAAATCTTGGTGTAGGAGGTTATAATGGCACAAGCATATTCCCCAGGAATGACAGTTACTGACAATATTGTATTAAGAAAAGATAGAATACTTCCCTTAAAAGGTAAAGTTCTGGTTAAAAAAGGTGATAAAGTAAAAGCAGAAGATATTGTAGCGGAAACCTTATTACCGGGTAAAGTGATGCCTTTCAATTTGGCTAATAGACTGGGAGTTCCAGTAAACCTTATTAATCAATATACTAAAATTAAAGAAGGCGACATTCTGAAAAAAGGACAGGTTCTGGCGGAAAGTAAAGGGTTTTTCGGACTCTTCAAATCTGTTGTAAAGTCTCCCCTGAATGGTGAAGTAGAAAATATTTCAACCATTACCGGGCAACTTCTGCTCAGAGAACCGCGAATTCCTGTTTCAATTTCTGCATTTATCGATGGCCTTGTAGTTGAAGTGATAGAAAATGAAGGCGTTGTGATCGAAAACAAATCTGCCTATATTCAGGGTATTTTTGGTGTCGGCGGAGAAACTATAGGTGAATTAATGATCCTCGCCGCTGGTCCTGATGATATCGTTTCTGTAGATAAGATCACCGATTCCTGCAAAGGTAAGATCATAGTTCTCGGATCTCTTGTTACTTACGATGTAATCAAAAAATCTCAGCAGGTTGGAGTTAAGGGTATTATTACCGGTGGATTAGATGATAGCGATCTTAAAAAACTGCTGGGCTACAATATTGGTGTAGCTATTACAGGGCATGAAGAGATCGGGTTATCCATTGTTACCACTGAAGGTTTTGGTAAGATCAAGATGGCAGATAAAACCTTTGAACTATTAAAAAAATTCAATGGTTATAAAACATCTATCCATGGTAAAACCCAGATCAGGGCCGGTGTTATGAGACCAGAGATCATCATTCCGCTGGAATTCTCGGAAGATGAGCTTCAGGTTCCGGAAAGCAAGATGTCTGAACTGGAAATCGGCACTACGATCCGCGTGATACGTCAGCCTAACTTCGGCATTATAGGAAAAGTTACCGGACTGCCGGAGGAGCTTACTGCTGTTGAAAGTGAGACTCTGGTAAGGATTCTGGAAGCTGAACTGGAAACCGGTGAAAAAGTTATCATCCCCAGAGCCAACGTTGAGGTGATCGAGGGATAGAATTAAGTATAAAATTGTATTATTGGGGCTGCGCATATTGTGTGGCCCTTTTTTTGTGGAAATTTATAGCTCGTTACTAAACTCCTGTTTAGTAACGCATACGATAGAGGATAGGAAAAAAACCTGTAGAGGGTAGAATCGTAGCCACCACACCAAGAAAGGCACTAAGAAGCACAAAGGTGTAGAAAAGTAGCTCGAACAGTCTTGTTCGAAGGAGACGGTAGACGGAAGCGGGAAAACATTCCGAACGGTAAATACTTTGTCCATAATTGCTGGTAGCTAAACTCCTGTTTAGCTACCCAAAGAAACACATCTTGAATTAAATAATAGGTGACTAAACAGGAGTTTAGTCACCAGAGAAAAATGCCTTAACTACCATAAACCATACTAAATTTCTAAACGGTTTTAAAAAAGGAATACTGAAGACGATAACTGAAGGAGAAAACCTTCCGAACGGCTTCTAGCCTTCGGAATGGTTGAAAAAAACATGTAGAGGGTAGGAATGTAGCCACCAAGACTGAAAGGCACTAAGAAGCACAAAGGTGTAGAAAAGTAGCTCGAACAGTCTTGTTCGAGGAAGACGGTAGACGGAAGCGGAAAAACCTTCTGAACGGTAAATACTTTGTCCATAATTGCTGGTAGCTAAACTCCTGTTTAGCTACCCAAAGAAACACATATAGAATATTTTGTTTAATATCCTCGAACTAGACAGTTCGAGGTACTATAAAAAAGGGACCCTCTGAGGAGTCCCTTATGTTTTTTATCATGTTATTTAATGAGTGGCAACCAATGAAGTTTCCGAAACGGAAACTTCCAAAACAGCACAAGCTGTGCTCGTGCTATTAAAAATACGACGTCAGCCGGTATTGCTCGTCTTTCCTGATCTCACCGACAGGTACTTCAAATACCTGGTAATTCTCAAGCACGATCTGAAATTCATAATAGATCAGATAATCATCGGTTGAAGCCTGCAATCTGGCCCAGACAGAGTCTGCCGGAGCAACATACCACAGTGAATCAGCAGAAGAACCTGTATTGGTCATCAATGGTATGAAATTTCCACCATTCTTCTTCACATTGATCTGAATTATATTGAAATCCATCATATTGAAGATCTTCACGCTGCCATGGGTCGGATCACAAAATACTCTGGTTGTTTCATTCGATGTGACCAGCACTTTGGTTTCGGTGTAATAGTTTCCGGTCGGGTTACCGTTCAGATCAGCTTCCTGCAGCATGAAGGTTTCACCTTCCAGCTGGATATTGACCTTCTCGTCTCCCCCGTTCCAGAAAAGGAACTCTTTACCGGTTTCAACGGAAATCGTTTTCTTCTCCGGATTTGTTTCCGGATCTTCCGAACCGTCAATAACGTAATCATTTCCCTTAACAGTAAGGTACAGTGGATAGTGAGTTCTGTTGATGACCTTGATGTCGCCTTCGGCTGTACAGCCGGCCAGCACGATTAAGATCATGACGTACAACAAATAATTTTTCATAAAACCCCTCTCTGCTGCTATTTCAGATTGAAGAACACCTTTTTTCCAGTAAATCTGGAAGCTTCCCCCAGTTCTTCTTCGATCCTGAGCAGCTGATTGTATTTAGCGATCCTTTCACTGCGGCAGATAGAACCCGTTTTGATCTGTCCGGCATTAACTGCCACTGCCAGATCAGCAATAAAACTGTCACTTGTCTCTCCGCTGCGGTGTGAGATCACGGTTGTGAAGGAAGCAGTCTTTGCCATTTCTATAGTGTCCAGAGTTTCGGACAGTGAACCGATCTGGTTCAATTTGATAAGAATAGAGTTGGCAGACTTCTCTTCGATCCCTCTTTTCAATCTTTCTACATTTGTTACGAATAGGTCATCTCCCACGATCTGGATCTTATTACCGAGTTTTTCGGTCATCATTTTCCAACCACTCCAGTCATCTTCTGCCAAACCGTCTTCAATTGATACGATAGGATACTTATTAACCAGATCAATGTAATAATTCACCATTTCTTCCGATGTTAACTGCGCATTTTCTGCTTTAAGGTTATATTTTCCATTTTCAAAAAACTCTGAAGAAGCCGGATCCAGAGCGATAAAGACATCTTCACCCGGTTTGTAGCCAGCCAGTTCAATAGCTGTCACAATAACTTTCAGAGCATCTTCATTAGATTTCAGGTTGGGTGCGAATCCGCCTTCATCTCCTACAGAAGTACTGTAATTGTTCTTTTTAAGGTATGATTTCAAGGTGTGGAAAACTTCTGCATTGATCTGCAGAGCTTGTCGGAAGGATTTTGCTCCCAGAGGCATGATCATGAATTCCTGTAGATCAACATTATTGTCGGCATGTGAGCCACCGTTCAGAATGTTCGCCATAGGAACCGGCAGCAATCTGGCATTGGAGCCGCCAATATATCTGTAAAGCGGCATATCTTCTTCCATGGCAGCTGCTCTGGCCACAGCCAGGGAAACACCGAGAATAGCATTGGCACCCAGTTTTCCCTTATTGGGCGTACCGTCTAGATCAATCATAATTTTGTCGATCAAAGCCTGGTCAATGGCATCATATCCAATTATCTCCGGTGCTATAATCTCATTCACGTTGGAAACTGCATTCAAAACACCTTTACCCAGATACCTGTCTTTATCATTATCACGCAATTCAACTGCTTCATGTTCGCCGGTAGAAGCTCCGCTGGGAACTGCAGCTCTTCCAAACATGCCTGATTCCAGCTGTACATCTACTTCCACAGTGGGATTCCCGCGTGAATCAAGGATCTCTCTTCCGTAAATTCCAATAATTTCTGACATTTTTACTCCTTTTTGATGTTATCTTTTTTCGAGTTTAACTCTTGAATATTTTTTCTATCGCCTTAACTGAACCCAGCATGGCACTGGCTTCGTAAGGTATGACAACGGTTTTATCATTCTTCTGAACTATCTCGTTGAAAGCCTGAATATATTTTACTGCCAGCAGATATTGAGCCGGATCTGTTCCGGTTGACTTAACAGCGCTGGAGACTTCTCTAATTGCTTGTGCTTCTGCCTCAGCCACTTTGATCTTAGCAGACGCTTCACCTTCGGCTCTTGTAATCTTGGCTTCTTTGTCACCTTCTGCAACCAGGATCTGAGATCTTTTATCACCTTCTGCAACCAGAATCTTAGCTCTTCTGTCTCTTTCAGCCCGCATCTGTTTTTCCATGGCGATCTTGATTTCCTGGGGTGGATTGATATCCTGCAGCTCAACGCGGTTCACTTTCACGCCCCATTTATCGGTAGCATCATCCAGAATATCTCTTAATTTGGCATTGATCGTATCACGTGATGTAAGGGTCTTATCCAGTTCCAGTTCACCTATTACGTTACGCAGAGTGGTCTGGGTAAGTTTTTCAATGGCCTGGGGCAGATTGGTGATCTCATATACGGATTTGATAGGATCTGTGATCTGGAAGTAGAGCAGGGCATCAATTTCGATGGAAACATTGTCACTGGTGATAACATTCTGCCGTGGAAAGTCGTAGACTGTTTCCCTTAGATCGATACGGTTCTCATTTTTGATCTGCACGAATTTATTTCCTTTATAATCCGTACGGATAAAGCGCCAGTTTATGGAACGAGGTTTATCTACGATCGGCCATATTATGTGCAGTCCGCTTTCCAGAGTACGGTTGTATTTACCAAGTCTCTCAATAATTATCACCTGTGCCTGTTTTACAACTACCAGACCTTTAGAGATCAGGATAAGAACAAATAATGCTATTATTATGACTAAATAGGTCATTTCTCCTCCTCAACAATTTCTTTTACTATAAGTTTATTACCTGTTACGCTTAAAATTTCAACCTTGTGGCCCACTTTTATGAGAATATTAGTAGAAGATTTAGCAGACCATTCTTCACCTTCAATCTTCACATAACCGCGTCCGTCTACCGGTATTTCCTTAACAACTTTACCAATTTGGCCTTTCAGGGCATAGATGTTAGTCTCTTCCGAAGATTTAGACATGATCTTCCTACTTAGTTTCCTGGTAAAAGTAAACCCGATAAAAGTAATTACGGCAAAAAAGAGGATCTGCCAGACCGTTCCCGGCAGAATTAATGAGATAAGACCTGTTAGCAATGCACCCAGCCCTACACTCATAAAGAAAAAACCCGGTGTAAAGATCTCAATGATCATGCAGAGAACACCAATCCCTATCCAAACCATCCAGGCTTCCATAAATCCCTCCTTTAGAATATTATAATTCCAAAAATGAAATATTACCTATTTTTCCTCTTCTTCATCTTTATATTTACGTTTAATTTTCTTTTTCCGGGGCGAATAATAGTAGGCAGAAGAAGATCTGCCGGTTGTTTTAATGCCGACTGCCTTCATTAATTTAAGCAAATTATCTAGAATAAAAAATAATATAATAAAGAAGCCAACCAGCAATATCAATGTAATAGATGTATAGATCCCGAATTTTTTCAAAGCTGACAATAGCAGTTTTGTTGCATTAATATTTTTAAAGGACTCAATTGAAATAAGGGTGTTATTTTTAAATTTACTGTACTGGATCTTCATATTGTGCAGGCTGTCTATTTCGGCCTGGATATTCTCCAGTTGATCATTATACTGATCCACTCTTTCCGGGATGACGGAATGCTTAAGCAGATTCTGCAATTGCATTTTGGCCAGTTCTTTGTTACTTATATGTTCTTCTATGTTGATATCATATTCAGGTGCGTCATTGTAAAACTGTTCCTGGTAAAATCCTTCCATCTGCAACAGGCTGTTATAAAATTCCTTAAATGATTCGTTTTTAACTTCCAGAAGTACTACATAACTGTTTTCGGACGCTTCCGAATTGATCTGTACAGCTGCGGATAGATTTGCTAGTTCCATGATCTTTGAGCGCAAAGAAATAATGTCTTTACTCTGATACTCCATAACCAGCTTCCTGTTATATTTCAGGTTATCGAAAACTTCTCTCATCTGTTTGTTTCCATTTAACGGTTGAGGACCCTCCAGGGTGTAGATCAAATTTGAAACCTTTAACCCGGTTAATATGGAAAGAATAAAAATTAGAATTATGACAGCATATTTTGAATGCTTGTGCATGTTAATCATTGCAAATTCTCCTTTTGAGCCATTATTTCTTCTGCATACTTCAGGGCCAGTTCACTATCTGAACCAGCCAGCATCCGTGCTATTTCTTCTTTACGTTCAAATCCTTCCAGCTGGTTGATTATGATCTTAGCCTTACTTGCAGTATTTTCTTTTATAATGCTGAAATGCTGCTGCCCGTAAACTGCGATCTGAGCCAGGTGGGTTATACATAAAATCTGATGATATTTGCCGATATCGCGGATAAATTCACCGAGTAGATTCGCGGTTTTACCACCAATCCCAGCATCAATCTCATCGAAGATTATTGTTTTATTTTCCAGCTTATCGGTCAAAATCTTTTTTATTACCAGTAAGAATCGCGAAAGTTCTCCCCCTGAAGCGGCAAATTTAAGCGGTTGAACTTTGATACCGGCATTAGCTGTGAAGAGGAAATCTACTTCGTCTTCTCCTGTGGCATTAAGACCATTAAGGAATTTCGTTCCGCCTGCAAGAGAATTAAACATTATTTTAACATCTGCCTGCGTTATTGCCAGGGCTTTAATATTCGTTTTTATCTCTTTTTCCAGTTTCACAGCAGCCTGTTTTCTTTTGCGGGAAAGTTCAGCAGCTCTTTTCCTAAGATCTTTTTCGGCATTGTTCAATTCTATTTTCAAGGAATTTATTTTCTCTTTTCCGGAAGAATAATCTTTCATCTCCTGCTCTATTTTTTCCGCATAGGAAATGATTCCGGGAATATCGAACTTATACTTCTGTTTTAACTGATTGATCTCATTCAGCCGGTTTTCCAAATCCTCTTTTCGGGCTTCGTCCAAAGATATATTATTAAGCAGATTTTTGATTTCACCAACCGCATCATCGAGATTAAGTAGTGAACTTTCCAGGTGTTCGACCGCACTTTTTATGCGTTCATCTGTATCTGCAAACCGGGAAAACTTTGTCAGAAAATAATTAATTCTATCATATACTGAATTTTCGTCCTCATAAACCTGCTGCTCCAGCAGGTTGGAATTACTGATAATTTCCTCTGAATTAAGCAGTAACTCCAGTTCGGACTGGATTCTGTCATCTTCCCCGACAACAGGTTTCCGACTATTTATTTCATGTAATTGATACTCATATAATTTTATTCTTTCCTGATCCCTGACTTCCTGTTCCTGCAGTTCTTGAAGTTTAATAAATTTTGCCATGGTTTCAGAGTAGAATTCAGCATATTGCAGCCTCAGTTTCATTAACCCGGCAAAAGCATCAATAACGTCTAGCTGGAAGCTGTTATCAAACAATCTCTGCTGATCCCTCTGACTATGGAAATCCAGCAGTAATTCTCGAAATTCCAGGACCAGCTGTCGCGATATTCTTCTTCCATTCAGGAAAAATCTGCCCTGCAGATTTGTGTTAATTTCTTTGCGGAAAAAGATCTCATTATTTTCCACTTCAATATCATTTGCTGCGAGAAGCTTTAGAAGCTCCTGATTTCTTTCATCAATTGAAACAGTTATTTCCAGAATTGCTGAAGCAGATTCGTTAAAGAGAGAGCCTGGTTTTATGTTTCCACCGAATACACTGTCAATAGCACCCACCAGAACAGATTTTCCAGCTCCTGTTTCACCAGTTAAGGTTATAAGTCCATTCTGAAAATCCATTTCCAGTGTCTCGACAATAACGAAGTTTTCAATTTTTACCGAAGAGATCATGTTTTTCCCATATGCAGTTTCTTTCTGAGGATCTGATAGAATGTTTTATTGGTAAGTTTAATGAATTTTGTTTTACAGGAAGCCGCTGTTACCATCAACTCATCACCCTCAATCATAATATGGTCATTTTTACCATCCAACTGCAGCAGGCATTCAGAACTGGAATTGGTTAATTCCAGCTGAATAAGATCGGAAGCATTAAAAACTATGGGCCGCAGGGAAAGAATATGAGGATTGAGCGGATTGACCACTATTGCATTCATGAGTGGAGATATCAGGGGACCTCCGGCTGAAAGGGAATAAGCTGTTGAACCGGTAGGTGTAGCGGCAATAATTCCATCACATCTGGCATCCATCACAAACCTTCTGTTGCTGGATACTCTGATATCGATCAGTTTCGGCAAATCACCTTTATTAATAATTACATCATTCAGGGCTAAAGCAGAATAGATCACTTTTCCTTTCCGCTTCAGGGTTACTTTCAGCATAAGTCTTTCCTGAAGTTGGAATCTGTTATTCTTCAGGTCATCAATAGATTTTTCCAGTTCCTGCAAACTACTCTCGGAAAGAAAACCCAGTTTTCCCAGATTGATACCAAGCAGAGGAGAATCATATTTCAGAGAATATTCAACTGCATGCAGAAAAGTTCCATCTCCTCCGCAACTGAAAATACAATCCAGCTTAGTTTTACCAATAGCTTCCTGATCATTGATGAAATCAGGAAATTTCACTTCTTTATTATTGAGTTTATAATAATTAAGATCGTTTTTCTCTTTTAGTTTAGCCAATATCACGAACAGTTCATCCAGATTGTGACTGTAGGGATTTACAAAAATTCCATAATTATTCATAATTAATCTTCCTGTAATGAATTCAGTATCCTGAGATAAGAGAGATAACGATCCTCAGGATATTGTCCAGATTCTTTGGCAGCTTTAACTGCGCAACCTTTTTCGTGGGAGTGAGTACAATCCGGAAATTTACATTGTTCAAAGTATTCAGAAAATCCCGGGAAGATGCGGGGAAGTATATCTTTATCATTTCTATTCAAACCAAAAGTTTTAATACCGGGTGTGTCGACCAGATAGCCGCCAAAGTCCCATTTTATAAGTTTACTGCTGGTTGTAGTATGGGTTCCTTTTCCGGAATAATCACTTACCTCGGAAACTCTTAAATCGAGACCTGGCTGAATCTGATTAAGCAGAGAAGATTTTCCAGCTCCGGAATGACCGGAGAAGACAGTCTGTTTATCTTTCAGTATTTCTTTCAGTTCTACCAGGGTATTTTCCTGAAAAATGGAAGTAAAAAGTATTTTATAACCTCTTTTCTCATAAAAGGAACAAAATTGTTTGATGCTTTCAAGATCAGCATCCAGATCGATTTTATTAACACAGATCACCGGTGTGATCCGGGCAATTTCCGCGGCACATAAATATCTGTCTATCAGTCCGAAATTTATATCCGGATCATAAATAGAGCTGGTTATTACTATCTGATCTATATTTGCAGCAATTGTGATCTCGGTCTGAAAATCATCATTCGTGTAGCGTGATAAAGAGTTAATTCTTTCCAGAACATCTTCGATGCGTGGTTCAGCAGAGATATCCACATGCACAAAATCTCCCACTGCTACAGGATTCCTGTTCTTGATATTGATCTGCTTCAGCCTGCCGCCCAGGATACAGTAAAGTTCTTCGTCTTCTATGCTTACTTTACACAGGTAATTGGTGCTGATCTCCAGCACTCGGCCTTTTTTCAGGATCATACCGGATTTCTGGCTTTGACCCGCTTTTTTGGGCTCTTTTTTTTCAGCTCTTTTTTCTTCAACGATCTCATCATCAATGAAATTATCAATGTCATCCAGTTCGATGTTCTGAATGCGGATATTCTGTCTTTTGAACTTTTTTTTATCTCTTTTTTTTTCCATTATAAGGAAACCAGATTTTGGATGGCATGCTCAACTGAATCTATTGCAACTGTTGTGTTTATGCAGGGTCCGAAGGGTCTTTCATTTAAAATGCCAAAAGAAGGAATGGGAAAAACTTCCTGGATTCCACTGACAAGATCCCGCTGACAAGCAACTGCTATGACCAGTTTAGGCCGGTTTTCAACAATTATTTTTCTGGCTAAAGTCCCACCTGTTGCTATGGCTATTTTAATATTATATTTGTTAGAAAGTTTTTTCAATTGGCTGATACTGCATTTGCCGCACTCTTTACAGTTGTTGATATTGAAGGTTATCCTGATATCACAATCTGTATTCTGCAGGCAATGAGGTAGAAGTATAAGTACATCTTCCGGCTTGAATTTTTTCCTTAATGCTTTTATGAAAGCGTTATTTACATGCACAAAAGAAATCCTGATACGGTCTTTGTTGAAACCTATAAGAGATGTAAGAAATATTGTAACGGGAAAAAGAACTTTAATAAAAGCAGCAACTGCAAATTTTGCAACCAGGAAGTTTCTTTCCAGATAACAGGTTAAATAAACCAGAGTTGTTCCTAAGACCAGGATCAGATAAAAAATCCTTAAAATAGTTAAGGAAAATCCAGCCAGGATGTTACTGATCTCATGTAAGCGGGGAGAAATGAACCACCAGAGCAGGGTTGTGATCACCATCATCAGAATAAGAGATACTGTAGATAAAGCCAGGAAAAGTTCCTTTCCTTTTGTATTTATATCAATATCCATTCGTAAATTTTTCTCCTGTTCTAATTCTGGCTCCCAGATTAAAAGCATAGGCTGACATTATTTTTTTTCCGGCCGGCTGTACTTTTTTAATGATCAAACCCTGATCCTGTGCAGCCACGGTTATGCCAGATCTAGTCACCGCCGTAATAACTCCGGCAGCAGCAGAACAGGTAACAGTTTCTGCTTCTATCAGTTTAATCCTGTTTTCTCTGAATCCGGCTGTTGCTCCAGGGATTTCAGCCAGTCCTCTAATCAGGTTCAATATTTGCAATGCCTTATTATTCCAATTAATAAAAGTATCTTTTTTGTCAATTTTGGAAGAAAAGGATGCTTTAGAATCATCTTGATCTGTTTTATTTTTCATCAGATCTTCAATGTTATCAATAACCTTTAACAGGTCTATAGCTCCTTCTTCCGACAGCCTTTTAAGTAAGGAAGTATAATTATCACTTTCAGAAATTTCAATTTCCCGCTGCCAGAGAAGAGGTCCGGCATCCATTTTAGCTGTTAACTGAAATATGGAAATTCCGGTAACTTTATCACCGTTGAAAAGGCTATAATTGACCGGTGCAGCTCCCCGATAAAGAGGCAGCAGGGAAGGATGCAGATTTATACATTTGTAAACAGGCAGATTACGAATGTTTTTTTTAAGATAACCTCCATAAGCTGCAGTGATAATGAGATCCGGTTCTAATTCTGCAATTTTGGCCAGATTTTCTGGCAGATTAACATCTTCCGGTTGAAAAACTGGAATTCCCAATTCCTGAGCAGCAAGTTTAACTACCGTGGGCTGCAGTCTTCTATTTCTTCCTTTAGGTCTGTCTGGTTGAGTTATGACCAGAGATGGTTTGTGAACGCTTCCTGCCAGTATCTGTAAGGAAGGAACCGCAAATTGCGGCGTTCCCATAAATATTGTATTCATGTCCTGATCAATGTTTGTTTTGTACGCTTCGTTCCAGTTTTTTCAGTTCTTTCAGAAATGAGATACGCTTAATTCTGGAAACTTTATCAATAAAAAGAATACCATCCAGATGGTCATTTTCATGTTGTAATGCTCTGGCAAACAGATCTTCAGCTTCGATACTTACTTTTTCCCAGTTCTCGTTATAGCCTTCGATGATCACTCTTTCTGCCCTGGTAACTGTCTTTAAAGGACGTCACGCGAACCCGTGTCGTAGCTGGTGCGGATGCACCGTCTGTGTCAACCCAGCACGCCGAGACAGCGCAGCCAGCAGCTCGTTAATGGCGCCCGGCCGCATGGGCGTGCCAATCGGAGGGCGTGCCGGTTTCACGAACACGAAATCCTGTCCGCAGCCGGCCGGCACGCGGCGCGCTCCCACCAGTACGCGTCCCACGCCTGCACCAGCAGCGCGTCTGCGGGCACTGCGGGGGAGCGCCGCGACTTTGCAAACCCGCCCCGCGGCGCAACATCTCGGCGGACCACGTGCAGATGCGCGCCCTCCACCGGGCAGCCCAAGCTGGTGGCATCGAGCACGAAGTGGACATCCTCGCGCCGCAACGACACAAGCTCGCCCCGGCGCAGACCGCGCGCAAGCGCCAACACAATGAACCGATCCCGCGCCGAGCAGCACGCTGCCAGAAGAGCGACGAGCTCCGCGTTGCTGGCCCGCCGCACCGGGCGGTGCGGTTCGGGAAGCCGATGACGAGGCCGAGCGATCCCGCGCGGAGTCACACTTTCCCCGCGCACCTCATCGGGAAGCCACCTATCGTCGCCCGCCTCATACAGCACACCCAGCAGCGACGGCGCGGTCCACTCACACGCCACAGCGTGCTTGCAGAACTCCCGCACGACGGCAAGCACCGCATTCACCCGGCCCGGTCCGCGGCTTCCGCCATGTTGCAACCAGAACATGAACGCCGACAACCGGCGTGCCCCAGACCACCAATCCAGATTCAGCTGCTGACACCAACCGAAAAACAACGCCAGCCCGCGGGCATACGACTCCGTCGTACCCTCGCTGCGGCCTTGACCCAGCCGCAGATTGCGCAGATAGTCCTCGGCCTCGGGAACCAGCCTCAAGTCATCATCGAGCACCGTCCAATACCGCTGCCCCGACGGCAACGACACCGGAAATGCCCGCATCACACCACCTCGCCGCGGACGCTACGCCGCAACCGTCAGCTTCAAAGCACGACACACCGACAGGATGTGTCGGGAATGAGCATGTTCGCCACTGCGGCGCGACAATGCCCGACGCCCGTCGGACCCCAACGAAAGACCCCGGTCAGACGCAGCGGCTACTTCGCCGTAGGGGGTTGGACCGGCCAAACGGGCATGCTGGGTTCTGTGCTCGTCGGCGCCTACGACCGCGTAGGCAACTTCGTCTACTGCGGGCGCATCATGTCCGGGTTCACCAATCGCGCCCGCCGAGACCTTTCGATCCGGCTATCGGAAATCAGTTGCGCGACATCCCCTTTCCAGCCGCCACCCGTCGACAAGCACGGCGTGCGCTGGGTGACGCCGCAGCTGGTCGGCCGCGTCGAATATCGCGAGTACACAAGCCAGCTGCGACACGCCGCGTGGAAGGGCCTCGCAGCGGTTGAGCCGGCGGCCGCGCATCTACCGATCCAACTGTAAAGCCGCCCCCGCGTGTCGCCGCGTTCACAACTCCAGGCTGGGCCCCACTGCACGTCTCGACTGTTCCTGGACTCGTCGTAACAGATAGGCATTCCGCTCAGCGGACTGATAAATGCCCTGTGCCCAACTCATCTCGCGAGCGGTGAGCACCCGCGATCGACGTGGTCAAGTACCTGCCGCCGGCACCCGGCTGAAGGCCCACTGTTCAGCCGTGCCGAGCCAAACGCCACCACTCGCACTCGCCCTGCTTCTCAGCGTCGCTCGCGAGTGGAGCGATCTGTGTACGTCTCGCGACTGCGGATAAGTGCCAGCGGCCCAACCCGTTTGAGAGAACCGGGCACCAGTTCGGATCGCCCGGCACTTTACGTGCACGACACGCCTGACTACCGCGTTGGGTGACGTGCTCTGGGCGAAGTCGTGGGCGTTGTTGGCGCACAGGTGATTCGTCGCCCGGCGGTAGCGGCGGTACCGCCTCGGAACACGCCAGCGACGGCGGAGCGCCTGCAGCGCACAACACCCTTCTGGTTTGCCTTTCCAGCCTTCGACCATAACCGGCTCGGGCAGCCGCACAAGGGCCGGCGGCCTGCAACTCCCGGGTTTCCGCCACTCGCTGCGCTCGCGGTGAAAACCCGCGCCGTCCCTTGCTGCTTTCCTGCCCACCGCCGGTTGGTCTCAGTTCTGCCAGAAGGCAACCAAAAACGGGCGGCCACCGGTCGCCCCTCACCCAGAAAGGTCAACCATGACTGACACCACCACCACCACCCCAATGCCGCCGACAGCGTCACCGAGCACGCACTCGGCGAGCTGGAACATCGGATCCGAACGGCTTGCAGGTCGGCGACAACGTCCGCGAATACGCCAACCTCGACAAGGCGTTCCTGGACAGCATCGCCGAACACGGTGTGCTGGTGCCGCTGACCGCGATTCGCCGCCCCGACGGTGTGGTGGAGGTCCGCAACGGTTCTCTATCCAGTTCCCGTGTTGTTGTCGATCCGTGTGGCGCGGCGGAGTGCTGCCGTGGCTGTGATCGGACAAGGTGAAGTCACCAGGTGGATACAGCGATATAGGGAAGGATCAGTGTGGGTGGTGATGGCGGCGAGGATGCGTCGGCTGCTTGGAGGCACTTTTTCCATCGTGTTGGGGCGCTGCCTGCGACTGTCCTCGACGATGCGGTCGCACGGGCGCATCGGGGTGTGCTGGAGCGGGCGTCGGGACGGATGCGCGATGGTCAGCCGTTTTTCGTCGGGCCGGGTGGGCTGGTCGATGTCCGGGTGAATCGCTGGTTTTGCAGCGACGAGCTGCGGGGGTTGTCGCGGTCGACGTGGCGCAAGTACGCATACAGCCTGTTGGTGTGGTTGAACTTTCTGTCGGCCTACGGGGTCGGGTGGGATGAGGCCGACGCGGAGGCTCAGGAGGCTCTGAAGGTCTGGCGGGTGTCGGACGACCGCAATCCGGGCGCGGTGGCGCCCGGCACGTTTCACCACGACTTGGTGGCGTTGCGGTTGTTCTATGCGTGGGCGGCCGCTGAGTACGGTGTCGCCAACCCGATCCGGATGCGGCGCGGTTGGGGCCGACGGCGCGACGGGTCTGCTGCCGAGCGACCGGTAACGGCTCCGTCGGCGGTGAGGGATCGGGACGTCAAGTGGTTCGATCCCGCCGGCTTCGTGCGATTCCGGGATGTCGGGTTGATGGGGTTCACCGTCGACGGTCGAGACGATCCCGGTTATCGTGGCCGTAACGGTCAGCGCGACGGAGCGTTCGTGGACGGTCTGTACGGGACGGGTCTTCGCTTGCAGGAGTGGGGATCTGTGCTGGTGGCCGAACTGGCGGCAGACGATCCGCGCCGCGAGTTCTCCACCTGTCGGCTGGCTGCTGCGACCGCGAAATATGGGCGCGGTCGGCGGTATTGGCTGCCGCGGCGGGTGTTGGTGGAGGTGCTCGGCTATGTCGAGGGTGAGCGGGCGCATGCGGTTCGCCGGGCGCGGCAGGCCGGTCGTTACGAGCGGCTCAAGGGTGCGCGGGTGGTCACGAGGGTGCTGGGCGCACGGCGGCTGCGGCTTCGGACGATCGATGGTCGGCCGGCGGATGCGTCGCTGGACGCTTTGGACCCGGCGGCGCGGCGGCGTCTGCTGGTGGAGACCGCCGACGGGTTGGAGCCGGCTGGGCTGTGGCTCAACGAGGACGGGTTGCCCCGCGATCCGCACGGTTGGGAGCACACGTTCACCACGGCCAATGAGCGCCTGGCGCGGTTGGGGTTCACCGGGTTTGCCGGTTCGCCGCACATGATGCGGCACTCGTTCGCGTTGCGCTGGTATTCGGTCGGGCGGCTTCTCTATGAGGCTCGGTTCGCCTACCTCACCGAGGATGAGACCCGGGATTTCCGTGAACAGTTCGGTAACGCTTGGGATTTGGTGCAGATGATGCTTGGTCATGCCGATCAGCGAACGACTCGGGAAACCTACCTGGAGCCGTTCCGGTCGCTGGAGATGGAGCTGCTGATGCTCCACGCCGCCGAGGCGGCGATCCCGGATCTGATGGCGCGCATCTTCGGCGACGAGCGGCGGGTGTTGGGCGACCCGTTGGCGGGTGCACGATGAGCTCGGGGCGCCGAGCAACCATGCCCACCGACGGCTACCGTCCGCCGCGTCGGTTGTTCCTCGACGGCGACGGTTGCGTTGTCCGAGTTGTGGCCGAACGCGATGGTCGAGCAAGGGATTTCGACTTCGCCTCACTTCCGCTGGGCAGGGATCTGCAGGTGGCGCTCGCGCGCGCCTTCCACACCCATACCGGCCCGAGCGGCAGGCTCAAGGCGCTCGGTTCGGCGAATTCGCTGTGGGTTCACGTGAACGCGTTCGCCCGGATTCTCGCGGCGCTGCCGAACCCGCCGCAGGGGCCGGCGGATCTGAAACCGTCACACCTGGACGAATACTTGATGCGGCGGGCATCGCTGGCGGGCGTGCACACCGAGGTCAGCCAGCTCATGACGCTGCTCGCCCACGCCGAGGGGCTGTCGCCGGCGTTGGCCGCCCGGTGCGCCCGGGGGCATCCCAAGCGCCGCGACGGCGGCGGCAAATCCAGGGACAGCTACACCCCCGACGAGGAGCGGCGCATCGTCGAGGCGGCTCGCCATACCGTGCGCAACGCGGCCGAGCGAATCCGCGGCAACCATGATCTGCTGCGGCGGTGGCGCGACGGTGAGCGCGGGCTGACCTCGGAGCCGATGCGCAATGAGTACTTCGAGGTCATCGATGGTGTGGAGCGCGCCGCCGAACTACCTCGATACGGCAACGGGAAAATTCCGGACTGGGTGGCGAAAAGGCATGGCCCGGTTGACGAGCTGATGCACACGGTCCATCTGGGCTGGCGGGAGGTGGCGGCGTTCGCGGTGTTGCTGGTCCGGTTGACCGGCCATAACGGCGACACCATCTACAACGCCCCGGCGGCTCATCATCGCCCGGACGGCGGAGCCGGGCCGATCGCGTCGGTTCAGCTGGATCTGGTCAAGCCGCGTCGCGGGCGGCGCAGCTACATGACGGCCGCGTTGAGTGACCTGCCGACCTGGGCGACACCGCCCCGGCCCAACATCGAGGTGAGCCCGCGCGACGAGTTGCACACCCCCTACGGGGTCTACATGCTGGCGCTGGAACTCACCGCGTCGGCACGACGAATCACCGGCAGCGACAAACTGTTCGTCTTCTGGGGCTCCACCGGTGCGCACGTCGGGCGGGGTTTCCGCGAAGGTGCGCCGGCGGCGTCGAACTTCGCCGCCACCTGGGGCCGCGAGTTGAACCTGCCGGCCGATCCGGCCGGGCCCGACCCCGATCGGCCCCTGGCCGTGCGGCTGGGCCGAATGCGCAAGACCTACCTCGCGCGCGAACAGAAGCCGATCGCCCACACCACCCGCACCCTGGCCGACACCTACCTGCGACGCGACCGCACAACGTTGGAGGAATACCAGCGGCTGGTCGCCGAGGTGTTGACCAAGGAAACCGACAAGGCCCGCGCGGTGGGAACCATTGCCCGGCTCACCGCCGCCGACCTCGCCGAGGCCGAACGCCACCCGGGCGTTGTCGCCGCCCGCTTCGGCGTCACCGAGGAGACGTTGCGATTGCTGGTCGCCCGTGACGCCGACACCGTGCTGACGGCCTGTTCGGATAACCTCCACAGCCCGCACAGTACGGCGGGCCAACCGTGCAAGGCGTCGTTTCTCAAGTGCCTGGACTGCCCCTGCGCCAGGGCGCTACCACACCACCTTCCGATCCAGGCGGCTGCGCGGGATCTGTTGCAGCACAAGCAAAACGAGATGACCGCGTTGCGGTGGGCGCAGCGGCTGGCGTATCCGTTCCACCAACTCGAAGACCTGCTGGACAGGGCCGGACCGGCTGCCGTGCAGAACGCGCGGCAGCAGGTCACCGACACCGACCGCGCGCTGGTGGCGCGGCTGTTGAACAGGGAGCTGGATCACCAATGACCGAAGCCGTATCCCGCCACGCACCACAGGGCCACCCGTTCGTCCCGGACGACGACACACCCGTGCTGGTCCACCGCGAGCTGCGCCCGGGCATCGACCCGGCGACGATTTCCCGCTTCGGCGACAACCGCTGGCACCTGAGCCCCGCCGTTCACGAGGATCACTACCGGTCGTTCAGCTTGAATTTCGAGCTGGTCCCGGCCGCATTCCGGCGCATCGCCAAGGTGTATGTGTGGATGGAGTTGAACCACGACCACGACTGGGTGAGCGTTCGCCGTTCCGGCGTCACCGGCCGCGGAGCCGTCTACACCCTGCACTACCGGATGCCGCACCTGCGCAGCCTGCTGCATTGGTTGACAGAGCAAGAGATCTCATCGTTGGCCGATGTCACCCACCAGGATCTGGACCGCTACCTCGAAGCGGTGCGCGATTCGGAATCGAACCTGTCCAAGCAAGCCGCCTTGTTGAACGCGGTGCGTCGCCTGTGGGTCTTGCGGGATCTGCTGCCTCCCGACGGGCGGCTCCCCGAAGCTCCGCCCTGGAAAGGCAAGGACAACCGGATTCTGTTGGGCCGCACTCGATACGACTTAGAAAACCGGACCCGCCGAATCCCGGAGCCGACGATGAGTGCCCTGCTGTGCTGGTCGCTGCGGTTCGTCGAGGACTTCAGCGACGACATCCTCGCCGCGCTCGGCGAGTACCGGCCGCTGGTCGGCGTCACCCAGCGGCGCACCAGCTTGACCGAGGCCGCGGGGTCCAGCTCGGCGAAAGCCAAGGCCGCGTGGCTGGCCGACCGTGTCGACGCCCTGCTGGACGATCACCGCCACCGCGGCGAGCCTCTGCCCGGCCGGGCACTGCTCGACGGCACGACCGAACCGGACTGGATGCACATCGCCAGGTTGATCGGATGCAGCCACCTCATCTTCACTCGACGCCGCAGCGGCTACCATCGTGACCGAATCCTGGCCTCCGGTGTCCCGGTCGCCGATGCCGTTTATCTGCGCTGTCGCCCACGCGGGGTGCTAGATGAGCGGTTATGGCTTGAGCGGATTCGCTACGACCAGGTGCCGCAGTTGGTGCGGGCCCTGCACACGGCCTGCTTCGTCGTGCTGGCGTACTTGTCGGGTGCGAGACCCGGTGAGGTGCTGACCCTCGAACGCGGCTGCGTCAGTCGTCATCCGCGCACCGGACTGTGGCAGCTCACCGGCCGGAAATGGAAGGGCGCCACCGACTTCAACGGTGTCAAGATCCCCGAAGGACAGCTGCGGGAGGATCCGTGGATCGTCATCGAGCCGGTCGCGCGTGCGGTCTCCGTTCTCGAGCAGCTCCACGATTCGCCGAAGCTGTTCCCTGTCTCCATCTTGATGGCCCGCAGCAGCGACCGGGACGGCACGAAGTCCACCAACACGATCGCGGAAGATCTCCATCTGTTCGTGGAGTGGGTGAATACCTACTGCCGGTCGCGGGACCGCGGCGACGGTGTTCCGGTGTCTGCCGAACGGCTCAGTGCGTCCCGGTTCCGAAGAACATTGGCCTGGTTCATCTGTCGCCGCCCGCGCGGCCTTGTCGCGGCCGCGATCCAGTATGGCCACCTGCATGTTCAAATCACTCAGGGCTACAGCGGCAGCTACGCGTCGGGCTTTCCCGACGATATCGCGTTCGAGCGGTGGCTGGCCCGGCTCGACGAGCTCGACGAGGCCGACCGCCGCCTCAACGAGGGCGGTCACGTCAGCGGACCCGCCGCCGATGCCTACCGTTCCCGCGTGGCTGGTGGTGCGAGCAGGTTCGCCGGCCGCGTCATCCGCAGCGGCAAGGCAGCCCGCCACGTGCTGGCGAACCCGTCGCTGCAGATCTATCCGGGCCGGGGCATGACGTGCGTGTTCAACGCCGCGACCGCGTTGTGTGAATTGGCACCCAGCACCGACGACGCCCGTCACACCCCCGATACCGACGACTGCCGCCCCAACTGCCGCAACATCGCCCGCACCGATGCCGACATCGACGACATCCGCGCCGAAGCCGCCGATCTGCGCGCCGTCGTCGACGACCCGGCCAGTCCCCCGCTTCGGCTGGCACGGGAGCGTCAGCGCCTCGACCGACTCCAGGCGATCATCGCCGAGCACGAGCGCGGCCGAAACGGAAACGAGGACCGGTCATAAGCGGGGCAGCGGGCGAGCCGACACCGCCGGCAGAGCTGTGCGACCGGTTGCGCGCCGCCGCGGATCGACTGTTGGCGGGAACACCGCTGCATTCCGACGGGAAGCTGACCATCCTCAGCCTCGCGCAGGAAGCAGGGATCAAACGGTGGCTACTCACGCACAAGCATCCACACCAGCTCCAAGCCAAGTACCAAGCCGAATTCAAAGCGGCCCAACACAAGCCGGCACCCGTGCACGCGGCCGACCGAGAAATCGAGAGACTGCGCGGCGAGCTGAGCAAGGCACGCGACGACGGGCGGCACCACGAACAGTTGACCCGGGCATACGCCCTGATTATTAACCAGCTCACCGAGGAACTCGAAGCAACCAAAGCTGAGCGCGATGCCCTGCTGGACACCCCGGCGATTGCTCGGCTGCCCCGCAGACTACCGATCTGAACACTGTGTCGGGCTGGAAGGGACGATGAAACACATGGCTGGTCGGAAGCGGCATTCCGCGGAGGACATTGTGCGCAAGCTGCGCCGCGCGGATGAGTTGGCTGCCGAGGGCAAGACCGGTGAGGAGATCGCCGCCGAGCTCGGAGTGTCGGCGGCGACGCTGTACAACTGGCGCCGCACCTACGGCGGGATGGACACCGACGCCGCCAAGGAGCTCAAGGAGCTGCGCGAGCAGAACGGCCGGTTGAAGCGGCTGCTGGCCGAGGCCGAGCTGGAGAAGGACGCGCTGCGGGAGGTGGCCAAGGGAAAATTCTGAGCCCAGCTGCCAAGCGCCGCGCCGTGGACATGCTCAAGAAGACACTGAGCATGTCGGAGCGGTTGGCGTGCAAGGCCGTTGGGCTGGCCCGCTCCACCTACCGAAACCTGCCGATGGCGCAGACTCCTGCTGATCCTGATGCCGAAATGAGGGCCTGGCTGCGCGCCTACGCCACCAAACATCCCTGCCGCGGGTTCCGGCGCGCCTGGGCGGCGTTGCGCTACGACGAGCGCCGTGAGGTCAACAAGAAGAAGGTCCACCGGCTGTGGCGCGAGGAAGGGCTGCAGGTCCGGGTGCACAGCCCGCGCAAGCGGGCCGGGGTGTCCTCGATCCCGCCCGTGGAGGCTGATGCGCCGAACGTGGTGTGGGCGATCGATTTCCAGTTCGACTCCACCATCGACGGCAAGGCGATCAAGATCGCCTCGATGATCGACGAACACACCCGGGTCTCACTGCCGCAAGCGTGAAGAATTGCCGGCGCCCACG
Organism: Cloacimonadaceae bacterium (SeqCode); assembly: GCA_942491655.1. GTDB lineage: Bacteria > Cloacimonadota > Cloacimonadia > Cloacimonadales > TCS61 > SDB. Next base: position 10,828 of record CALOBL010000006.1, on the reverse strand, counting down.
CTGGTGGCCGGGCCGATCGCGCTGGGTCCGGTCAACGGATACCCCGACCTGTTCGACCTGGTGGCATCACAACCGGACACACCGCCTGATGTGCAGGTGGTCGAAACCGACGGCTGCGCAATCCTTTACACCTCCGGCACTACCGGCCGACCCAAGGGAGCCCTGTTCAGGGCACTGTCAACCGGCGAAAATCGCCCTCAGTTGCGCCCTACTTCGCCGTTGTGGCTACCGGAGGCCCGAACAGCTCCGATAACCCCGTCGCGTTGCGGCAGCCAAGCCCCAGTACCAGGGTCTGCGTTCCATTCCTGGCAACCAGCAGCGCTACCCGATCATCGAAAGCCTGTTCGCTGGCGCCGGTGACCGCACGGGACACCGTGGCGCGGCGGTCGTCGCGCAGGTGACGACAAGGGGCACGTACACAGCGCCGACGATTGTGCTGTAAGGGGTTTGAGCATGACAGTGCGGTGGTACCCGTTCGGGCACGACGAGAAGCCAGACCTCTCTCCGAGCGAGTTTTCGCATGGGCGCGGCCTGCGGCCTAAGCACCTATGGCGCGCCAGTCCCGACGACGGTGGTATGTACTCTGGGAAATCCCCGTCGATGAACCCAAGGCGGAAGTGGCGCAGCGGTTTCCCGGCCGCCGGCTGACGTCGCCCGATGGCTGACCGGATGCGACAGCCTCGAAAATACCTGGTCCGCACCGTTGCGTCGTCGCGTTTCCGCGGGAGCGGCTCTTGTAGCGTTGCGATGGTAGCCCCGTCTGGCAAGCATCAGGCCTCCTTGGTGTGTTTCGTTGCGGCTCTACAGCGGGTCAGGCACCGAGCCGGAACGGCGGGTACTTGTCCGTCGCCAGCAGGAATGCGTAGGCGATCACTCGGTAATTCCAGCGGAGGTAGCCCACGCTGAAGCTGAACAGAGGGCGGGGGTATCGTCCGGTGATCACGACGGCGAACCAGGCGATCACGACTGCAACCATCGACGCCACGGTGAGCACCAGCAGCACGATGTAGTGCGGAATGACGAGCAACCATTTCACCAGTGGCAACCAGCGGTTCAACTCCTGCGGGGTATCCGGGTAGCGGACGGTCAAGTGCACAGCTTGATCCTCGTCGGTCGAAGGGTACTCATCGCGGAGGAGGTAGAGATAAGCCGCGACCCGACTTTGCAGCTTGAGCAGCCCGACGTTCCAGTCGAACCACCAGCGTGGGTATGTGCGGCGGATCACGATCATCAGCAGGGGCGCGAGAACGAGCAAGCCGCCAACATAAGAGAAATCGGGGACTGTGACCGTCCAAGGATCAATCCCCCATGAATCAGTGAGTCCCTCAAATCTGTCGGGCCCGACGAGAATTGCGACCAGGGCAAGGATCGGCAACGCAAGACCCAGGCGGAATGCCGTTTTCCAGCGGCTGAGCTGCTGCGGATAATCGACGTCGAAGGTGAGGGAGTAACCGTCGTTTGTAAGCGGGTTCATTGGTGTGCTCCTGGTCGTGTCGGGCCGGTCCTGGGCCGGTTCGCGGTTGCGGGTGGTGATGATTTCCAGACGCTGGCGCAGTGAGGGGTGGCTGGTGCGCTGTGGCGAGGGTTATGACGTGTTGTGCCCGGGGAGGTCAGCGATTCGATCACCTGGCGGCGGTTCTGCCGGACCGGGTGTGTGCGGAGCCGTTGCGTCGCGGTGACGTTTGAGTGGCGGCGTCAACTTCCCGTGCGGAGTAGTCAGGTCGAAACGACTTCGGCTACAACGAGGCCGATGGGAAGCACAATGAGCCAGAAGTAGCCGAATGTCAGGCCTTTCAGCGCCAGTCCGTCGCCCCGCTCGCCGGTGCGGGCGATCTGCCGGCGGGCGACGTGCCCGACCGGGATGGCCAGTAACGGAAAGACAAATCCCAGAACCAATGCGATGGCGGCCAGGGTGTTGGTTCGTGTATTGGCCTGTGGCACAGCGTTGCTCATCGCGCTCCCTCGTGACGGTAGACGACAACCCAGCTGCGTCAGCAGACGTCCAGGCAACGTATATACGACTCACAGGCTCCAGCGGTTCAACCGTTCTGCAGACCGCCTACCAACCGGGCGCAGTCCTATCCCTCGCGGACGCCCGGCCACCAGCCCTGTCCGATGCCCACCGGATCGCGCATGAGGCCCGGACACACGCTGACCCATGCGGTGCCGAAACTGTCCACGGCCCTCGTGTACGCCTACCCCGCCAGCACCGACACCACTGAGCGATAAGCGGTTCGGCGTCACAGTTGGCCCACGGTGACGCCGTGCCGACACAGACGAGCGCAAGACCGGCCGACGTCCACCCATCGCCACATGTCAAATGGGCCAAACACCGGGCCTCGAGGCGCTGGGGAACATGTGTAGAACGCAAGGGCCAACGCACCACCGGTCCTACACCTGCAACAGACGGTGCTACCAGCCCTAACCCCGCTCACCGCGCCTGCTGTTACAGACCTCCGATGGTTCTAATCGTCAATCAGATTCACCGGCGAAACGCCGCGGCGGCCCGACCAGCCTGAATGTGGCCCTGACCTGCGAGGGGCGTTCCTCGCACAGGGAAGCTCGTAGAACTCCGTAGAACCCCGCGGAAGCTCGTACGTGCAATCTCGTTGCACGACCGAAACCACCAATGAACGGAGAGAACCACAATCTCGTTGCACGACCGAAACCACCAATGAACGGAGAGAATCATGAAACGTCTCGGAGTACGGGTTTTCCTGTCGATGGCGGGAGCGGGCGCAATCGGCGTGATCCTCTGGTTCGTCGTCATGCAACTAGCATTCGGTGCCGCACAAGGCCCGCCTGCCGCGCTCGTCTTCGAGATCGTCGGCTTCGTCGCGTTTCTACTATGGCTGGCCTGCGCCGTTGTCACAGTTGTCGGCTTGGTCGGCGCACTCTGGCGGGCGCTGTCATAAGGCGCCGATTCGGATCGATCCGCCAACTGCCTTCGGGGCGCTGGCAGGCCGCCTACAGCGCACCCAATGGCCGGCGGGTCCTTGCACCGCACACCTTCGCGAAACGAGCCGATGCTGAGGCATGGCTCGTCGACCGCCGACGCGAAATCGACGCCGCACTGTGGAACCCCGCCGCCGCCCGCCCACAACGCACCCAATTCGCCGCCTACAGCACACGCTGGCTCGCCAACCGCGACCTGCGACCGCGCACCCGCCAAACCTATAAGCACATCCTGACCCGGCGCCTGCTCCCGACGTTCGGCGAGCACCAACTCGCCGCCATCACCCCGCAAGATGTCCGCGACTGGCACTCAGAGCTGTTACCCGGCAAGCCAGCGATGCGATCCCAGTGCTACGCGCTGCTACGCGCGATCCTCAACACCGCCCTATCTGACGAACTGATCACCGCGAATCCGTGCCGCATCCGCAGAGCCGGTGCGACCCAACGCGCACGCAAGATCCGACCCGCCACCGTGCATGAACTCGCTGAGCTCACCGCAGCGATGCCCGACCGGCTCAAACTCGCAGTGCCGCTCGCATCTTGGTGCGCACTCCGATTCGGCGAACTCATCGAACTACGCCGCGGCGACATCGACATCAACGACGAAGTGATCCGGTTGCGCCGCGCCGCCGCGAAAGTCACCGGCGCCAAAGACGGACACATCATCGGCGAACCGAAGAGCCGCGCCGGAATCCGCAACATCAGCATCCCGCCACACCTACTCGTAACCGTCGAAGACGGTCTGACGAAACACGTTGCACCGCAACGCGACGCGCTGCTATTCCCCTCCATACCGGGCGGCACACACCATCTCACGCTGTCTTCGATGTATCGCGTGTGGAACAGAGCCCGCAACCGGGTCGGTCGTCCGGATCTGCGCTTCCACGATTTGAGACACACCGGCGCAGTGCTGGCCGCTGCGACCGGTGCGACTCTGCCCGAGCTGATGGCGCGGCTCGGTCACAGCACGGTCGGCGCGGCGCTGAAATACCAACACGCCGCACAAGGCCGCGACCGTGAGATCGCGGCGCTGCTGTCGAAGCTCGCCGACAGCACATAACCGCGGAGTGGTGGGGTCTTACTACTCCGGCGACCCTGTATCGGCAGTCACTAACAGGCTGTTAGTCCCGACGAAATCCGAGACAATTCGTGAGAGGGTGTTTGAAAACCGTCAGGTTCGGGCGAGTCGCCTGGTCATGGTCGTGATCATGGCGAGGTGGACCATGGCTTCGTGGTGGTCGGGTCTGGTTTCGTAGTCGCGCGCGCAGCGGCGGTGCTTGTTGATCCACGCGAAACTTCTCTCGACCACCCAAATGCGGGGGGATGCTCAATCAATGCGCCGACGTCGTATCCGACTGTTACACGAGCTGTTCCAAATCGGTCTTCTGGAGTCTGCGGAGTACAACGTCCAACAGAGGTGGGGCACTGAACGGCTGGATCGAAGAAGTCGACGACGGCAAGCTGGGAGCCCTCGGGATCGGTTCCGTCTGTGGGCAAAGCCGAGTTGGCGGGCAAAGCCGAATACATCAGCGAACAAGCACGCTCAGGCAAGAAATCAACTCGAAGCCACAAAGCGGAGGAAACCGCAAAGCTGAGCGAGATGCCCTCCTGAACACCCCCGATTACCCGGGTATTCCGCAGACAACAGAGACTTCGATAAGGTAGCTGGAAGCAACACACGCGTACCGGCTAGAGAACAACGGGCAGCGCCGCACCATCGCGGCCCGCAAAGTCGGCCTGACCACGGTCCCGGTGTACGTCCTGCCAGCGACTGCAGCAGATACCGCCGCCGAGACGATCGACCGGATCGTGCACCAGATCGTCACCAACGACCACAAGAGCGACCTGACCGACGCTCAGCGCGCGCGTGGCATCCAGCAGATGATCGACGCCGGCCTAACCGCGCAGAAAGTGGCCAAGAAGTTGTCGGTGGCCAAGGACACGGTCAAGGCCGCAGAAGACAGCCGCCAAGTCGAGCGTGGCGCTCGAAGCGCTCGAAAGCAGGCAGATCAGCCTCACCGAGGCCGCTGTGCTCACCGAGTTCGAACAGGACAGCTCCGACGCGGTCGATCGCCTGGTCGCCGCCGCCGGCACACCGCAGTTCGACCACGTGGTAGCCCAGCTGCGCTCCGAGCGGGCCAGCGCACAGGCCCTGGCCGAGGCCACCGCCCACTACACCGAGCGGGGATTCACCATCCTCGATGACGAGCGACCGGTGGGGCTGGAAGCTGGACCGGGTGCCGCTGCGCCACCTGCAGCGCGACGGTGACGACGGTGAACCCGACGACGTCGATGACACGGTGATCACCGACCCGCAGCACTGGGCGGTGCGGCTGGAGGAATACACCGAGTACGTCGATGGCGACGGCAACGTGGTCGATGAAGACGAAATCGATTGGGACACCGAAGGTGACCCCGACGCAGAGCCGGACGAGGGGCTGCGCCACGCCGACTCCGTTAAGCGAACGGCCAGCGTTCGCACCCGAGTGGTTCTGCCTGAACCCCGAGGGAGCCGGTCTGCAGGTCAGCGAGATGTACCAGCGCAACGCCGAATGGGTCGCGCGGGACCGCTCCGGTCAAAGCCACGCCGCGACCGACCGATCTCGACAGCGAGGCCAGCGAGGCCGACCGCGAGGCCGCCCGCCTGCGCGCCGAAGCCGAGCGGGCCGAAGCCGAGCGGCGCGAGCGGCGCAAGGTGGTCACGTTGAACAAGCTCGGTGCCGCCGCGACCGGGGTGCGCCGCCAGTTCGTCACCACGCTGCTGGCCCGCAAGACCCTTCCCAAAGGGGCGGCGACGTTCGTGGCCGACTGCCTGGCCCGCGACAGCTACATGCTGACCCAGCACAACCGCGACGAGGTCACCGCCGCCGAACTGCTCGGCATCGACGCCGCTGCCATCCACGAGGCGGTCAGCGACCTGCCCGAGGGCAGCTACAACCGCGCTTTGGTGATCGCCCTGGCGCTGGTGTTGGGTTCACTGGAACGGCAAGGACGCCTGGCGGAACCCCGCTCCGGTCCGCGACCCCGGCGATGACCGGATCTACTACGGACGCCAGCGTCACCAGCGGCGATTATCTGCGATTCCAGGCCGCCAACGGCTACACCCTGGCCGACGTGGAGGAAGTCGTCACCGGCACCCGAACCGCCGACGACGCCTACGACGAGGAGTATCTGGCCGAAGTCCGGCAAGCAGTGAACCAGCCGGTGGGGCAGGACTTCGGTTCTGCCCCAACCCCACTCGGAGAAGCCTCCACCAATCCAGGCCGGGCGGATCACGAACGAACCCAAGCGGAAGCGCCTGCGGCACTACCAGGAGCGGGACACAACAAACACACTCCTGGCGGAGTGATCCCTCTGTATCAGTTTGCCTTTCCGGCCTTCGATCATAACCGGCCCGGGCCGGCCGCACAAGGGCCGCCCGGCCTACGGCTCCCGGGTTTTCACCCACCACTCGCTGCGCTCGCGGCGAAAACCCGCGACGGCCCTTGCTGCTTACCTGGCCCTGACGCCGGTTCTTGGTCTCAGCTCGCCGGAGGGCAAACAAGACCGGGCGGCAACCGCTGTCTCCGGCAGTCACTCTCACGAAGGTCAACTCTCATGGCACATGAACTCGACATCAACAATGGCGTCGCCAGCTTCGCGGCGCGCACCGATGCCTGGCACCGGCTCGGCCAATCCATCGGCCACAGTATGGTCGCCGAGGAGGCTTTGGCCATGGCCCAGTTGTCGGGCTGGTCCGTCCATAAACGTCGGCTGGTTGTTCCGTTGGAGCCGTTGATCATCGACCGTGGCGTGACGACGCCGGCACCGCTGCCCGTTGACGATCACTTCGCCACAGTGCGCACGAACCCCATCACGGGCAAAATCGATGTGCTCGGGGTCGTGGGCAGCAAATACGAACCCGTGCAGAACGAGGAGTTCCCCTATTGCATCTACGTGTTGATGCAGGAAGTGACGATTGCCGATCGCGATAAGCAGGCGTGCTTCCTGTTCTGCGACTGGTGATAGGGAGTTAGTTAGCTGGGCGTCGTCGAACCCGCAGGCTTCCCTCAACGGTCACCGGCGGCGACGGGTAGGCCGGAAGCCCGGAATTCGGCCGAATAGACGACAGCCTCTGCGAAGCCAGCTCACTGCCATTGGGGCGGCGGTGGCTTCGGCGTCATCCATTTCGCGACGAGCCTTTCCGCAGAAGTACTGCGTTCTTGTGCAGTGGTCGCGGGCGCGATCAGCGCGATCTGTTGGTCGGTCCACTTTGGCGCCCAGCGGATCACATTCGATTTGATCCAGTAGTGCGAGCGGCACGGGAAATCCCAATTGCCGATAGATGGAAACAGCGATACGGCTTCGCCGTCGAAGGAGCTGGCCAATCGACCAGGGGAGATCGGCGAGTCGCATCGGCGTCGAGCGTGCGCAGCCATCGCCGAACCGTCGCCGTGGAAATGCCGCCATTGCCGCGATACCGGCCGGATTCACGACAGCGCCGGCGCCATGCAACGAACCACCGTTTGCGAATGCGGCGCCGCGATCGGCGACACCCAACGCCGCGGCCCAGGATATCGACACCCTGCCAGCACAGACGAGCAACGCGAATGGGAAGCAAGCCAGGAATGACAAGCTGCAAGCTATGCGAACGGCCGGCGCCGCGCGCAACCTATGCAAACGCCACTACAACCGCGCGCGCCGGCATGGGATCCTCGACTGCTATCCGCGAACGCGCCGCCCGAGATCCATGCACGCGCCGCGGATGCGACAAACGCCTTTACTGGCACGGACTATGCCGGAGACATCACTACCGGGAATTCGGCAAGTGAACGCGCATCAGCTCGCCGGGGCTAATGCCACCATCGCGCGCGACACGCCGCCGATGCACCAGGCCACATGTCGCGAGGATCCAGCGCTATTCGACGAACCGGATCCGAGCTCGACGCCGGCCATGGCGCCGCCACGTCGGCAACGCCGCGTACGTTTGCTTCAGCCGATGCCCCGAGCTCGCCGAGATCGTCGAACGTCTCATGTCGACCGGGCATGCGGTCGCGCAAAGCTGGTCACAGCGTTACGCCGCAGCAGCCGGCTCCGAAGCCTACGGGCGCGCGTTCCCTTAGATACCCGTCAACCCGGAGCGTGGCCACCTGACCTGGACTGCCGAGGAAGCCGAGGCGTACCTGCGGACCGGTTCGGATGTCGTCGTGCCGAACGCGTTTAGGTTGCTCGACGCCACGTAATAGGCTCCGCAGCCGGCCTCGGGGGGGTATCTCGGGTCGGCCGCGGTCTAAGCCGGTCGGCGGCCGGCTCCCGGGGTCCTGTTCCTTCCTTCCGGGGCCTCGGGGCGGACAACCGGCCGCCGGCCATAGCTGGCGCCGGCGGGCTCCCCTCCCATCGAGCTCGCCGGCGTCGCGCCCAAACAGACACGGGAAACCGAGGGGTTTAGATGGCTACCAATGCGAACACAGGCCAGGGCAAAGGTGTGCGCGTGCGATCTTCCTGTGTCACCAGTGACAGATCACGGCGACCTTTCGAAATACCCGGCGATCTTGCACAGGTCAGGCATCACTCCGATCCACCGCCGCGGAAAGTTTGGGTCGGGCGCGGGGTCAAAGTACGGGGTGCCATATCCCCCGGTGCCGGTATTGGGGTCAGGTCCAAGCGAAAGGAGTGCGCGCAAATCATTTGGGCTCAGCGTTGATCCCGTCAGGCACTCGGCGATTCCCTGAACTGAAATAGCAACTCCGGCAATTGTGCCGACGCGGCGAATGTGCCGGTAAACCACTGGGCGAAAACCGAGGATTCGGGGTCGCAGTCTCCCGCCGGAATGCATGGCGAACCCCGGCGGCGAAAGGGCTGGGTCGTAGGGCGCTATGGTCCATACCGTGTCGCCCCACGCGTAACAATTAACCCGTTCCCCTTGCAGGTGCCAGGAGATGCCGAATGCACACGGCAATCCAGGTTCGTGTTACTCGTCCCGGCGCCGACCATGATGGCACCCGAGTCAACGAAATTGGGATCCGAAATGTCGAGCCGGTGTGTATTGCTCACCGGATCGGTGAAGGCTTTGAGATCTGCCGCGGGATCCGTGGAAGGGTGGTTACCTGCGGGCTCGATTACCGTAACGCCCTGCGCCACCGCCAGCTGAATAGCCGCGAGCATAAGACAATCGACTTCCACGGGGCCGAGATTTAAAATATAATAGTCCTCAAGTTCCAGCAACATGACACTTCCGGCTGATAAGACGTTTAGCGCCTCGATGATGAATGAGGGCGAGTAAACGAACTGAGGTGGGCCGGGAGGCAATACCGTCGGACAGCCGACAGGAACCAAGTAGCCTTGCTGCGCGTTCGGCACGATTCCCACGCCATCTAGCGTATTGTCCGCGCCGTAAATGATCCCGAGGGCCCCAGTCCCGTGAAAATTGTAGGAGGGCACGACCGGATTGGAGCCGGGCGGGATCACGATCTTCTGGCTGACGAGGTCCTCGTGATCGAGCCAGGCGCCACATTCGCAATCGGCGAAGATCTGTCCTTTCGCCGTCCCCGCCTGGCACGGTCCGGGCATGGTAGGCGTCTACCCCTGCTGGTGCTGGCTGATGAAACAGCTGCCATATTCGCAACAATTCGGCCCGGTGGTGACGAGAGTGAGGCGCCCAGGGCCCAGGTGCGCAGGGATCGGCGTTGACGCTTGCGGGCAACGGCGGCCGGGTGATATATGCGTATTCGACGGCAGGCCAGCTGCGCAGCTCGGCGAGCATCGCAGATGCGTTGGTCTCCGGGCGGGTACGTATGTTGCAGAAAGACTTGAAGTCGGGCGGGGAATAGGCTGGGGTGCGTGCTGTGGCGAGTCCCACGTGGTGATCGAGGCGGTCCCACACCTTGGCCAGAGCCGGGAAATTGTGCTGCCGGGGAATCTGCGGTTCAGGTCGTCCCAGGTCCCCCGGTTCTGCGTGCGCAGTGACCGCTCGACGTTGTGCGGGTTCAGTTGGGCCGTGTGGTCGTAGAACTTGACGACGATGTGCTCGGCCGCGAAGGGTCCGGGTGTTGCGGCTGGTCTGGACATTCCGCTGCTCCTGGTGTTCGTCGGCCTGGGATGGCTGCGGCCGCGTGGTCAGCAAACCGGACGGACCGGCGTCAGTGGCGATACCCGCAGGATGCGGCGCGGGTGCGTGTCCAATTGTGACCTCAGCGGGTCGGGCTGGGTGGCAGCCGCACCCCGCGAAGGCCGCTCGTGTTTCGGTGATAACACTGGGTTCGAGCCCGACTGTTTCGCCGATAAGGCTGGGTTCGCCGCTGAACAGCTCGACCGCCACGACGCTGGTTGGCGTGCGGGCGGGCAGTTGCCAGTCACTGAGCCAGGTTTCCACGTCGGCGGACTCGGCGAACTCGCCGATCACCGGTATCTGGCTGCTCTGCGCCGGCAAGAAGGGGTTCGTATAGCCGAGCGTGTCGGCGAGCAGGACGTTGCGCCAGGCCTGGCCGTCGCGGTGGACCTGCGCGTACAGCAGGAACCAGATCTCCGTTGACGGGTAGTGCGCATCGGTGAGCGAGACGCCGTTGTAGACGGTTTGCGCCAGGTTGGCGACGGCGACGATGTGCAGCTTAGGGCGGCGAACCGCTAAGGATGGGCGGGCGCGCTCGACGTTGACCGTGAGCGGTGGTGGCGGGAACTGGACGCCGGACACCTCGCGAAGCGGGCGCCCGTACCTGGCCTGCGCGGTCGACCAGAGGGTGTGCCGTCCCTGAGCTCGATGGTCCAGAAGCCGAACAGCTCGAGCGCGGACGGGGGAGCGAATCGGGCGGGGGCGGCAGGTAATACACGGTCCGGCCAGCGGACGGGCCTAGCGGGGCGGCGGCGGCCAGCAGCGCTGTCATGGCCCCGACGCCGG
>CALOBL010000005.1:0-16549 GCA_942491655.1 Cloacimonadaceae bacterium (SeqCode) | reverse complement strand
GGAATGTTATTAAAATGCTCAACTGTAAATATATTATCTGAAACAGCAGTTACCGGGAGACAAGTTAAATCAGGTCTATTACGATAAAAAAACTGAACTGCTTACCTACAGTCCAGTATTTGAAGTAAAACCAGCCTGGTTCGTAAAGAATACTAAGGTATTTCCAGAGAGAAATGAACGATTTCTGGCTCTCAATGATTATGCTTTTGATGCCTATAAAACTGCTCTTCTGGAAAAAGAGCCACCATTCCAGATAGATATGCCAGATTCTGCCAGTGTGGAGCTGGTAGAAAACTCCTTTAATCACATGTATTATGATGTGTATACCGATAAACCTTCTCTGCTGGTGGTTTCTGAGATCTATTATCCCAAAGGATGGAAATGTTACATTGATGATGTTGAAACTGAGATCTTTAAGACCGATCACATCCTCAGATCTGTTTTTATTCAGGAACCGGGAAGCCATTCTGTGAAGTTCGTTTTCAGTCCGGACAGATTCAACTGGCTGGTAAAAATATCTCTTATCGGTCATATTATCCTTTATCTTGGTTTCCTGCTCCTTATTGTAATTTATTTCCTTAACAGGAAAAAGAAAAAAGCAGTCTGATGCTCATATCAATAATTGTTCCTGTTTATAACCGGGCAGATGAGATCAACGATTTTCTGAAATCATTTCTGGTACAAAAAAGCGCTGATTTTGAGATTCTGATCGTTGATGACGGTTCTACGGATGAGCTGAAGGAGATTATCAGTCTTTACAGCTCAGAATTAGTCATCAGATATTTTTATCAGCAGAATCAGGGTCCTGGTGCGGCCCGTAACCTGGGCATGAAAGAAGCTGAAGGTGAATATTTTGTCTTTATTGATTCTGACTGCACCGTACCTGAAAATTATATTCAAAATCTGAAAACCCATATTATGGATGAAGAGTTTGATGCTTTTGGCGGCCCTGATACTTATCGCCCTGATTTTCCTCCTTTCCTGAAGGCGGTGAATTATTCCATGACAAGTTTTCTGGGAACAGGCGGAACTCGCGGCAGTAAGGGAAAGAGTGTAGCAAAATACTATCCCCGCAGTTTCAACATGGGAATAAAAAAAGAGGTTTTCAATAAAATTGGCGGCATGAACGCAATGCGGCATGGTCAGGACATGGATTTTCCAACCGCATCTATCGAGCGGGTTTCAGGGTAAAATATCTGCACGATGTAAAGGTTTTCCATAAAAGAAGGACATCTCCCCGCCGTTTTTTCAAACAGATCTTTAATTGGGGAGTAGCCCGGATCAATCTGGGCCGCATAGACAGCAAAATGCTTAAGCCCGTGCATTGCTTGCCTTTTTTTATACTGATGGGTTTTCTTTTAACAGTCATTCTTGCTCTAATACTTCCTTTTTTCAGATACGTTCTGGGAATAGAAATTCTTCTGGCAGTATTAATTGCTGCTTTCGCTTTCCTGCAGTCCTTTAAGGAATATAAACAATTTGATGTAGCTGTTTATTCCATATTTACGATTTTCCTGCAGATAGTCGGTTATGGACTAGGATTCGGCTATGGTTTATTGAAATCAATTACGAGCAGTAAGGATGGTCATATAAAAGGATTCACGAAAAATTATTACAAATAATTAGTTAGGTTTTGATAAAATAGTATTTAAGAAAATAAAAAAAGCTTACCTCGATTGAAGTAAGCTTTTTTTGTGATGGTTGAAACTTTTAATTCCCCGTTCCTTTAATTGCTTCAATAGGGCAGGCATCTTTGCATTTACCACAACTTATGCAGGTGTCAGAAATGAAAAACTGATTTTCACCTTCAACAATGGATGAGACGGGACAAATGTCTTCACAAATTCCACATTTCACACATTCCGAAGTTATAATAAAAGCCATATGCTACCTCCTTATTTAGGAAGATTAGACTTCCATTATCTCCACTTCTTTTGATTTAGCAGAGTCACTGATCTTTTCTATCCAGGTATCAGTGAGTTCCTGAATATCTTTTAGCACTTTTTTCAGGTCATCTTCGGTGATTTCACTGCTTTTTTCCATCTTCTTAGCTGCTTCATTACCGTCTCTGCGAACATTTCTTATCTCAATTTTTGCGTCCTCCGCCATCTTCTTGATCTGTTTAACGATATCCTTGCGGGTATCTTCAGTTAATGGCTGGAAGGAAGGCGCACCACATTTCCGTCATTTTCAGGTGTAACACCAATGTTTGAAGCTAAAATGGACTTTTCTATCAGATCCAGAATCGTTTTGTCCCAGGGTTGAATTACAATTAATCTGGGTTCGGGGATAGAGATATTACAAAGCTGTTTAATCGGGGTCTGTTCCCCGTAATAATCGATCTTAACGTGTTCCAGAGCTGCCGTGTTTGCCCGACCGGTTCTGGTTTTGGAGAAATTTCTCAGCAAAGCCTGAAAAGCTTCTTCCATCCGTATCTCAAGTTCGGTTAACAGATCTTCCATTTTATCTACCTATTGGTGAATATAAGTGCCAACATCTTTGTTAAGAATTGCTTCACTTAGATTGTTCTTTTTATTGATGTTGAACACTTTTATGGGCATATTATATTCCCTGGCTAAAGAGAAACTGGTCATATCCATGACTTTTAACTGTTTAGCCAGAACTTCATCGAAAGTTATATTATTATACAGCTCGGCAGATTTGTTCTTTACTGGATCAGCAGAATAAACACCATCTACCTTGGTACCCTTGAAGACCACATCAGCTTTGAGTTCAATAGCTCTTAAAACAGCTGCTGTATCTGTTGTGAAATAAGGGTTTCCTGTCCCGGCGCAGAAGAAACATATCTTTCCTTCATTTAAGGAAGTATTGGCTCTGTTGGGGGTATAGAACTTCGCCACTTTGTTTACTTCAATGGCGGAGAAGATCTCGGTTCTGTGATTACGTTTCCTGAGCAGTTCACTTAGAACCAGAGCATTCTGGATCGTAGCCAGCATTCCGATATTGTCTGCCGTATAGCGGTTCAGTTTAGATCCCAGATCAGAAGCTCCCCGGAAGATATTCCCACCACCTAAAACGATACCGACGGTGTAACCCTGATTTTTAACAGCAACGATCTCGTCCATAATGGTATTTATCACATCAAGATCGTAGCCGCTCCCGGATTTACCACCCAGGATCTCTCCACTGATCTTTACAATTATTTTATGAACTTTCTCGGGTCTGTATGATGTAACCATAATTTATCCTAAACTGTATCTCACAAATCTGGCGATCTGCATATTTTCACCTAACTGGGAGATAGCTTCATGCAATACATCCTGGATCGTTTTGTCCGGATCTTTTACAAATTCCTGATCCATCAGGCATATCTGTTTTTTGTATTTAGCGATCTGACCATCTACGATTTTATCTACTATTTTTTCAGGTTTGCCATCGTTCAAGGCTTTATTCCTGTATATTTCTCTTTCAGCTTCGATCAGTTTTTCATCAAGATCATTTTCCGAAATTGCTAAAGGATTTGCAGCAGCTATATGCATGGCTACATCTTTACAAAGCTCAACAAATTTTTCATTACGGGCTACAAAGTCTGTTTCACAGTTGATCTCAACCATGACACCGATCTTACCCTGACCGTGAATATAAGAATAGATCCTGCCCTCTTTAGTTGCTCTTTCAGCTTTAGCAGCAGCTTTGCTGATACCTTTTTCGCGCAGATATTTAACAGCAGCTTCCATGTCTCCATTGGTTTCTTTCAGGGCTTTTTTGCAATCCATCATTCCGGCATTTGTTTTAGCTCTAAGTTCCATTACGGTTTTTGCTGATATTTCCATTATTTTCTCCTAAAATATTTAATCATACAGCGTTAAGCTGTTGAGTGATTTATTCGGTTTCTTCTTTCTTTATTTCTGCTTCAGTTTCTTCATTTATGATTTCTTCAGCGGGAATTTCTTTACCATCTTCTTCCCCTACTGCAGAACCTTCCATTGAGATCTGTTTCCCTTCGATCACGGCATTAGCCATTACATCTGTGATAAGTACAATTGCTCTGATGGCATCATCGTTGGCGGGAATAACATAATCGACCAGATCGGGATCGGCATTAGTGTCTACCATAGCGATGATAGGAATGTTAAGCTTTCTGGCTTCATTCAAAGTAATGCTTTCCTTCAGGATGTCTACAATCACGATAGCACCGGGAAGTTTATCCATAGCCCTGATACCTTCCAGAGCATGATTGATCTTATCGTAATTTCGTTTCATCTTGGTGGCTTCCAGTTTGGTGAAACTGCTGATAGTACCATCTTCTGTGATTTGCTCGAAGTAATCCAGTTTTTCGATACTGCGTCTGATGGTCTGCATGTTTGTAAGCATTCCACCGTACCAGCGGTTGCTAATGTAATAAGAACCACATTTTTTTGCTGCTTTTTCAATAGCTTCTTTAGCCTGTTTTTTTGTGCCGACGAAAAGAACTTCATTTCCTTTGCTTACTGTATCTTTAAGGAACATATAGGCTTCATTCACAGCATCAAGAGTTTGTTTGAGGTCTAAAATATGGATTCCATTTCTTTTAATGAATATATATTTATCCATTTTTGGATTCCATTTGTGTGTCTGGTGTCCGAAATGTACACCGCTTTCAAGTAGTTGTTTCATTGTTACAACTGACATTTTGTCTCCTTACGGTTATTATTCCTGCTGCAAGTACTTGGCAATCAATCCGGTAGTTGACCGGACACCGTCTTGCTATGTTTGCAACAGGTTTTTGAATAATTTTAACGTTTTGAGAATTGGAATCTTTTTCTTGCTTTGGGCTGACCTGGTTTTTTACGTTCAACCATTCTGGGATCTCTGGTAAGAAATCCTTTTTCTTTCAAAGCAGATCTCAATTCTTCATCATATTTTAATAATGCACGGGAGATACCTAAACGAACAGCTCCAGCCTGACCTGCCAGACCGCCGCCTTTAATATTGGCGGAGATGTCGACTTTCTCAGAAAGGCCGACCAGTTTTAACGGCTGCTCAATTATCATCTCCAGAGATTCTCTTCCAAAATAATTTTTCATAGTACGCTTATTAGCAGTTCTTTTACCTGTTCCAGGGGTTAATCGAACTCTTGCTACTGCATCTTTTCTTCTTCCTAAAGCATCAAAATGTTGCATTCGTTATCCTCCTGTTTTTTATATCGACAAAGGTTTGGGGGTTTGAGCCGTATGGGGATGCTCATTGCCGGAATAGACTTTCAGTTTGTTCATCAATGATCTTCCCAGAATATTTTAGGGAAGCATACCCTTTACCGCATGTTCGATAATTGATTCAGGATTTTTTTCTTTCATTGTAAGGTAAGGAATGTCTCTTAATCCGCTCGGATAACCGCTGTATCTCTGATATATTTTCTGCTGTTCTTTGTTGCCGGTTAACTTAATTTTTTCAGCATTGATAATGACTACGTAATCGCCAGTATCCAGATGCGGACTGAAATATGGTTTATTTTTACCGCGAATAATGCTCGCTACTTTAGTTGCCAAACGACCTAATACCTGGTCCGTTGCATCAACCAAATACCAATCATGCTTGATCTGATTAGCTTTTGGTGTTTCTGTTCTCATGCTTTCTCCTTTATTAATATACTTTTAGACGATCGGACGGTCAAAATATTTTATGCCTCGTTTTGCTGTCAAGAATAATGATAAAAGGTGCATCAATAAATAATATAGAGCCATTTCGGTAAATAATTTGCCATTTATGACACATTTTGTAATAATTGAATATGATTAGTTACTTTCAGAGATTAATTTTTTTATGGAACAATGCTTTTAGAGAATCTAGCTGTTTCCATTAAAAAAAGGAGAAATGAATGAATAACATTATTGAGATAAAAACCTGGAATGAACTGCAGGAAGTAGTGTTCGCGGACTCCTGGAACGCCCGTATCGGTAGATTCAGATCTCGCTGTGCATTTCGCGGACTTTCAGATCTGAACTATCCCCTGGAAACCACTTTAACCCGTTTGGGAGGTCAGTTCTTTGAAATGGAACACCATCTGCTACGTAATTTTGTGAAGTATGCTCATAAGAATATCCTGGAACGTGAGCCTCTTTGGCATTGGCTCTCTGTCGCTCAACACCATGGTCTGCCTACCAGACTTATGGACTGGACTTATTCACCCCTTGTAGCCATGCATTTTGCTACTGCCAACCAGGAAAAATACGATACAGACGGAGTTATCTGGGTGATTAACTATGTGGAAGCACATAAGCTGCTGCCTGAAATTCTGAGGAATGAGCTTGAAAAGGAAGGTGCCAACGCTTTTACGGTGGAAATGATGATGAATAATGCTGGTACTTTTAAGGAATTTTCCAACCTTATCCAGGAAGATTTTGTCCTTTTCTTCGAACCACCTTCTCTGGATGACAGGTTCATTAACCAGTTCGCTCTTTTTTCCATATCCTCCAATTCCAGCCTGGTATTAAATGACTGGATGAAAAACTATCCGGAGATCTGGAAAAAGATCATCATTCCCAAAGAACTGAAATGGGAGATCCGGGATAAACTGGATCAGTCCAATATTACCGAAAGAGTACTTTTTCCTGGACTGGATGGTTTGAGCGAATGGTTGAAAAGAATGTACGGGCCGCGGGGAATTATCATCTGAAGTAAAATTCATCTATAGGCGATTACCGATAGCTTCCTTGAAAAAGGAATTTGTTTGAAAAATCTTTTAATTGCAGGTATTTGTCTCTTTGTGTTTGTCTTCTTGCCGGATCTACTGTTTTCTGTGCAGGAAGATACAGCTGACACACTTTATATTGACGGCTTTGCCATCGATAAAGCCTTCCTGCAGGAACTGAAAGATGTAATCGATTACGATTCCACAGATTTTCTGACCTATGAATTAAACTATTACAACGATATCCTGAAAAATGAACCAAGACTGGATGAGTTGAGATCGAAAAAAGACAGGCATCTTAGCGAATATGACGTGTATTATAACAATGAAGAGTTTGAGAAAGCTCTAACCAGCTACAAACTATATTTAACCTATAAAGACAGTATAAATACGATTTTGAATGCCCGCAATGTAACGGATCTAAATGAGCAGTATAACACAGTTGAGAAGCAGAATAATATCAAGATCCTGAATCGGGAGAATCAGCTGAAGTCTCTCGATCTTGATAAGCGGAAACAGCTGAGATGGATATTGTATATAACTTCTGTTTTCCTGTTTTTGTTCCTGGTCTTTACACTCAATTTTGTAAGACTTAAATTCATAAAAAAAGAAAGCTCGATAAGGAAGCAATAATCAGACGAAAGGCTGAAAATGAGCTCTGGCAGGCTAAAAGGGAGTTGGAAGAGCTGGTTCTGCAAAGACAAAATGAACTGCTTACCGCAAATCAAGATCTGGAAAATGAAATTCTGGAAATCGAAGAGCTGCATCATAAAATATTCCAGGCAGAACGTCTGAAAATTGTGGGTGAGATGGCTGCCGGTATGCTTGAAGTCATCGAGAACCCGGTTCGTACAATGGATCTGGAGATAAATTCCTTTAGAGATGAACTTGAAACGGTAGATCCTGAAATCGAAGAAATGGCAGAAACCCTGCATAAAGCATCAACTAAAGTTAAAAAGACCCTGGCAAAATTGAATCAGTATTCACTGGCTGATAAAACAGATCTGAAGCTGACTGATTTGAACGAGATCGTCAGGAATTCCGTAAATCTGTTTAAATTCAGGAATCGGGAGCGAGAAATTGAATTCAGCTTAGAACTATCTGCCAGCATACCATTACTGCTGCTGGATAAAGTTAAAATTGAAGGTGTCCTGATCAACCTTATTATGAATGCAATAGATTCTTTCAGCGGTAAAGGCCAGATCAGGATCAGGACCAGAAATTTAGGTAGAAATGTGGTTCTTACCATTACCGACAATGGTTGCGGGATCGATAAAGTTAAGCTGAAGGATGTTTTCAGTCCATTTTTTACTACCAAAGAGACGGGATATGGGCTTGGATTGAGTATCGTTCACAGGAATATTTCTGCCATGCATGGATCCATCAGCTTCACAAGTGCAATCGGTAAGGGAACCAAAGTAAAAATTATGCTTCCCGGCTGGAGATATTGATGTGGAAGCTTAAGATCATCTTACTGGTCCTCATGCTGTTTTCGATCCAGCATTTATTAAGTGAAACAGCTTTGATAGACAGTCTGCAGCAGGAACTGAAAAAGGCGAAAGGGGAGGACAGATATGAGATCCTGCATGATCTGGGCTGGCAATACCGAAATATATCTACTGAAAAGGCTTTGGAATTCGAGAATGCAGCAATTGGCATGGCAAATGAATGGGGAGATTCATTAAAGGTGGCCAGGAGCTTATATCATTTGGCTCGAATAAATATGAAATCAGATTATGGTAAAGCTGTAAAATTGGCAAAGAGATCTATTAGAATGATCGAGAAATTGGATGAGAGTATTGTGGCAAAATACTACAGGAATTTGGGGTATATCCATGAGGAGAATTGTAACTATGAAAATGCGAGTGAAACATATAAGACTTTGATAAGTAAATACCAAAGTATTTTAGATGTTCAAGAACAGATTAGTTTTAATGACTTGATTTCAGAAAATTATGTGCGAATTGGATTATACTCAGAGGCATATAAGTTTAAATATAGAAATTTAAAGTTTGTAAAAGTTGTAGGAGATAATTTTCTATTAGCGGACACTTATCATAATCTAGGTAATATAAGTTATTACATTGGTGATTATCAAACAACATCTAATATGTACAACAAAGTTTTGAGTCTTATTGAACAATATAAGAATGATGAAAAAATAAATAATCTAAATAACTATGCAACCTTGTATCTAAATATTGGTTTGTTTAATCATGCTCGAGCAAATTATCCTACAGCAATACGCTATACCATTAAGGCTTACCGAATAT
Organism: Cloacimonadaceae bacterium (SeqCode); assembly: GCA_942491655.1. GTDB lineage: Bacteria > Cloacimonadota > Cloacimonadia > Cloacimonadales > TCS61 > SDB. The sequence goes on along the minus strand of CALOBL010000005.1, from coordinate 7,645 downwards.
TTGATAAGCTTAATGAAATTAGGAAAATTGATTGTTTAAATCTACTGTCACTTATTTATACAGAGATAGGCAATACAAAAAAGTCAATATCTTATAATATAATGGCTTATGATTATATACAACAATTCGATGATTATACAAAGAGAAACAGAATTAATAAGTTTTTCAGCTATGATTCTTATGAGTTTAAAGAAGTATGATATTGCTTTAGAACTACGTAAAAATTCTTTAGAAATTTATAGCAAGCGAGGAGATAACTGGAGTATATTAGTTGAATATATTAATGAAGTAGAATTATTAATCGAATATCAAAAATATAATGAAGCAAACAAGTTATTTAAAAAAGCATTGAAACTTTTAGATTTAGTACATGATAATAAACTGAAAGCGACATTATACAAGAATTATGCAGAAAATCTGTTATTCTTAAAAGAACAAACCAATGATGATTCGTTATTTAAATGAATCATTAGAACTCTCAAAAAGGATTAAGATAACAGATATTACGAGAGATTGCTATTTAATATATTTCGAATGTTATTATAAACAAAGTAACCAATTTGAAAGAGTCAATTAGAGTATCTTAAAACATACGAATCTTACCAAAGACAGTATTTTCTCATTCGACAAACTCAACGCCATTTCTCAGATGGATGTCGAGATCAAGAATCTGGAAAAGCAGAAAGAGCTGGATATCCTGGAGCAGGAGAATGAGCTGATCAAAGCTGAGCTGGAGAAAGAAAAATATTCACGAATTAAACTGGCTGTTCTGGTTGGTGCTCTTGTATTGCTGTCCTTTTCACTTCTTGCCTATAGTCGTTCACTGAAGAAATCTAATGCCAGACTGGAGAAAGAGATCCGCATTAGAAAAAGTTCAGAGTCAGAGCTGCAGGAGCTTAAAACCGGACTGGAACAGCAGGTTGTAGACAGAACAGCTCAGCTGCAGCAGATCAACGAAGATCTTCATGATAAGATCATTGAGAAGACTCAGTCCCAGAACGTTTTGCTGGAAACGGAAAAAATGGCCGGGATCGGGCAGATGGCAGCAGGCATTGCACACGAGATACGTAATCCTATTGCCATAATAAGGTCTACGGCTCAATTTCTTTCGGGAGCATACATCAGTACTCAGGACTCAATGAAAATTCTTACTGAAACCTCAGACGATATCAACAAGGTCATAACTCGCCTGATGAATTTTACTAAGCTTAAACCTCTGAGAAAAGAGGTGATTGATTTAAATGATTTCTTTAGGGAGATATCTACAAAATTCGAGCATCAACTGCATGAATCAGGTATAAAGATGGTACTTGAATTGCACCAAGAACTTCCTGTTGTAGAAATGGACCCTGGTTTGATGACCAATATGATCTCTGAGTTGATCACAAATTCAATTGAAGCATTATCCAGGGGTGGTTTGATAAATGTTTCAGCGCTAAAGAGAAATGGCCAGATAGAGATTTCCATTGAAGATGATGGCAACGGGATCAAAGATATTGAACAGGCGATCAGATCATTTTATTCCACAAAGAAAAAACATCCCGGACTGGGCTTTAACTATGTGCGCTATATTGCCGGGCTGCATGATTTTACATTTAACCTGGAAAGCACTTTAAATAAAGGAACCAGAGCAAGAATAATTATATAAAGGAGCTGATGTGGCAAAAATATTAATAGTCGATGACGAGCTATATATGCGATCGATCCTGACAAAAGTTATCAATGCGGCAAATTATAAAACGGTGGGAGCCGAAAATGGGCGGGAAGCTTTGGCCTTATTCAAGAAAACCGACCCTGATATTGTTCTGCTGGATTATAAACTACCGGATATCAATGGTCTGGAAGTTCTGCAGGAAATGAAGAAAATCCGCAACGATTTCAACGTGATAATGCTTACTGCACACGGGAATGTGAGGGACGCCGTCAGTGCCATTAAATTGGGTGCTTATCACTATTTAACTAAACCATTTGATAATGATGAACTGCTCATCGAGATCGAAAAGGCCTGTGAACACTTGAAGCTCAATAGAGAGGTAAAATCCCTGCGAAAGCAGGTTAAAAGCATGAAACAGAAGCAGAAGGTGATTGGAGAAAGTAAGGAATTTCAACAGATATTCGAACAGATTGATCTGGTTGCCCAGAGCAATGTGACTGTACTTCTGCAAGGGGAGACCGGTACCGGGAAAGAAGTTATTGCCAAATTGGTACATCAAAAAAGTGAGATGTCGGAAGGTCCCTTTGTGGCGGTTGATTGTGGAGCTGTTCCCGAAACACTTTTTGAAAGTGAATTGTTTGGTTTTGAAAAAGGATCTTTTACCGGGGCCAGCAAAGACCAGATCGGAAAATTCGAGCAGGCCAATCACGGTACGATCTTCCTGGATGAAATTAATAATCTGCCCATGAACCTGCAGGCAAAGCTGCTGAGGGTAATAGAAGAACGCACGGTTAATAAGATCGGTTCCAGGGAAAATATTGCTCTGGATGTACGGATAATTGCAGCTTCCAATAAAGATATCGTAGAAGATGTGAATGCCGGGAAATTCCGTAAAGATCTGTTCTTCAGGATCAACGAGTTCAGGATCGAGATCCCGCCACTAAGACAGCGTAAAGATGACATATCGCCTTTACTGCAGCATTTCATCGATGAGTACAATATTTCCTGTAAAAAGAATGTTTCCGGTATCGAGCCTGCCGCTCTTAAGATCCTGCTGCAGCATGAATGGCCGGGTAACATCCGGGAATTCCGCAATGTTGTACAGAGGGCCGTCCTTACCGCTTCCAGGAAGATCAGGGTGAAAGATATAAACATTACACACAATCTGGGCAACGGCAACAAGAACAACAGCTATATCCTTTCCGAAATTAAAGAAGATACGGAAAAAGAGGTGATCCAGAAAGCTCTTACCAAAGCCAAGGGGAGGAAAACAGATGCTGCTGAGATCCTGGAATATCAGCAGGCGTCAACTCTACCGGAAACTAAGAAAGCATGACTTGCTTTAATGTGTCATATTTGACACAAATTGGCACAGATTTTCATGAAAAGTTTGCCTACATAAAAAAGTGGAAAATATAACCATATAAAGTACAACAAAATACAGATTCGTTGAGGATAAATTTGTCTGGAATGGTAAATGTATTAAATTCAGATAAACTCAAAGGAATCAGGCATGAAATTGATCATTGCTGTACCAGGTAAGAATACCGCCAGTTTATTGGAAGAGATTCTGCATAAGAATAATCACAAGGTCGAAGCATTGTGTTCAAAAACACATGACTTGATAGACTATGTTGAATTACTAAGACCCGACCTGGTGATTCTGGATCTGGAATTGCCCGGAAAGTTCCAGCCTGAAGAGGTAACTAAATACTTCAATGATGTGTTTGATATTCCAGTAGTCTATCTGGTGAATAATTCCAGGAAAAATAAAATACACGCAGCCCTGGAGACGAATCCTTACGGATTGATCACTGATCCGGGAGATGGGCGACAGGTAAATTTCACATTGGATCTGGCGTACAATAAATTTGAAGAGAGTTTGTATTTGCTTTGAATCAGGATCAGTAAAGTTTTAGCTCAATTCTTTTACCCAATGCTTCAAGTTCTTTTATCAGCAGGTGAGTAAGCTGAGTTTTATGGCCGAATTCCGAGGGGATGCTGGCTGATATATTAGCGGGATTGGAAGCCTGTCCAACAAAGAATTTTATTTCATCCGCTCTTAAAAGTTCCTGAACCAGCCGGCTGGCACCATTATTACTCAATTCCAGCTTTTTGTAGGAAACTTTCTGTCGCAGAAGTTTAAGAGCGTTGCTAATGGTTATTATACCTTCAGTGCAAAGGTCAAATCCCTCCATAATTCCCATGGGTGGAATATCATCTATCATGGTAGGAATTAAAACTTTGAAGGGTTTACCGGTTTCACGGCTGACAATGTTCCCTGTTGTTCCACCGCAGATTATTTTATGTCCGGGCTGCTGCATAAGATCTTTTACGATTTCCGGATCCTTATTTCTGTCGCCTGGAGCGCCAATCATAATAGCAGCAAAACGACGAATGCGAGCTCTAATTACAATTATTGAAGTATCATCACCGGGTTCCTGACCATAAAATTGATTAGCAACATTGGTAAGTTCGAAAGCAATATCCTGTGAACTCATAGATTTCTCCGAAATGCGATTCACAAAATGTGCTATCCTATCCCAATTCCATCTCAGGTCGCATTTACCATTTAAGCCGGGATGTATCTCTCCGTCACTCATCAGAACAATTATATCACCATCTTGTATATTCAGTTGAGCTTCTTTTATATTTTTACCTTTAATCTGATGTTCAAAATATTCTATCTTCTTAATTTTGTTATCACTAAGAAAAATGGCAGGTGGATTATCGTATTCAACCAGCCGGGCTGTTCCCCTGTTATCAAGCTGCAATAAGGTAAATGTGCTGTAGGCAAGATCACGAATCTTGCAGGTAGGAAGGGTATCGCTCAGAGTTTCTATCAAATCACTGATTGAACAGTTTTCTTTTACCATAACGGAAATAATCTTTGAAGTAAGCGTGGAAAGGATGTTTGCTTTTACTCCGCTTCCAAGTCCATCAGATAAAATTACAACGTTGGATGTAGGGTACTTGTTTACAATGATCGAATCTCCACAGAGTTCTTCACCGAATTTATTTAACTGAGAAATTCCGATCTCGAAAAAAAGAGGGCAAAATTATTATCTGTAGTTTTCATGGTTTTCTATTTTAATGATTTTATTTTTGGGGAACAGATCAATCATGAAGTTCATCTTCGTCCTGGAGTATTTTCATGAGATGCAGCAAGGTAGCTTTCGACTCAGCAGTTGTTTCCCCTAACAGGCTGGCAATTTCCTGAGCCACACTCATTTGACGATTGATGACAGTTCGGGATTTTTCCAGAGTTTCCTTCTTCAGCTCTTTCAACTTCTGTTTATTGCGAAAATGTGAAGTAGTGTCCACAAAAAAGCAGGCGGAAAGCTCTTCTTCATCGTGCAGCTGAAAAGTGATAAGTTGTACGAATTTCCCGGTTTTTTTATGCTGTTTTATTTTAGATAGCTCGGCGACAATGTCAGGTGACGGGAAGAAGACCTGTTCCAAGATATCATTTACATTTTCTCCAAGAATTTTTCGACTGATTGTTATATCAAATATTTGTAAAAAGGCTTTATTGAACTGAACAATATTCAGTTTGCGATCTAGCACAACCAGTCCGTTAGGATCATGTTCAATAATCTTTTCCGATCTCGATCTACTATCATTCATTTTTATTTCCATTATTTTCCTGCTAAGGAAGAGTGCTTAAGCAGTCGGCGGGAAAGCACCGCCAGGCTGGGATATATATCCACATTTTCTACAATAACATTTTCCGGAAGACTAAGGTGAACCGGAGTGAAATTCCAGATACCGATAATTCCGTTATCACACATCAATTCAGCAGTTACCTGGGCCTTCTCGGCTGGAGTACACAGTATTCCAATATGTGCATGGAGACGTTCAGCCAGATTTGGCAGTTTATTTAAAGAAAAGATCTTTATCCCATGAAATTCCTTGCCGATCAACTTTTTATCTACATCGAAAGCTGCCACTATTTTAATACCCGCTAATTCGAAATTCGGATAATTTAACAGGGCTTTGCCAATATTTCCTGCCCCGACCAGAAAAGCATCAGTCCTGTTATTCCAATTCAGAAAGTCCTGAAGAGCTACTAGAAGTTCATTCACCCGATGTCCCACTTTTGGAATACCCCTTAATCCCGTTAAGGCTAGATCTTTTCTTACCTGAGTGTGATATATTGCAAGTGCATTTGAGATCTCGGTAGCGGAAGTATACTCCTGCCCGTTCTTTTTCAAGTCGCGTAAGAAGTGAATATACTTTGGTAATCTGCGCAGTGCTTTATCGGAAATCTGAACAGCCTTCATTCTCTTACCTCTTTATTTAATTTAAAAAGCAGGTACAGGAGCATACGCTCCCGTACCAACTTAAACACCTTTTAACATTGCTGATTAAGGAGGTCATACAAGTGCCTGGTGTCAACTTAAATTCCTCTAGTCCTTCTGATTAACAGAATGATATCTTCTAAGCAACTGGTCTTAGACTTTCGGAAAATATATTACGAACAGTTTCCTCGCTGGCTTCCACGGGAGCAAGACTGAGAAGAAGATCAAGAGATGGTGTTTCAAAGGTCAGATCAACTAAAGTATCTATATCTTTTTCACCAAATCCGGCATCTTCAAGCTTCTGAGTAATTCCCAGGGAGAAGAGCCATTGTTCGACTCCATTAGCTGCCAGATCTGCTTCATCAGCTATTCCTTCCAAGCCCGGAATAACAGGAGCATAGATCTCTGCCAATACTTCAGGTTTTGCTGCATAGATAGTTTTGATGACTGAAGGGAGGATCATAGCTAATCCCAATCCATGAGAAAGGTCGGGTTTTAATGCAGAGAGAGGATGTTCCAGGGCATGGGTGAAATGCAGCAGACCATTATCGAATGCTATTCCAGCTATTGCAGAAGCATAAGTCAGATAATACCTGGCTTCCATATCGGCAGGATTTTTCAATGCTATGGGGAGATATTTATGAACAAGTCTGATAGTTTCTTTTGCCATCATTATAGTATAGGGGGAAGCAGCTACGGTTGTGGCAGCTTCTGTTACATGGTTAACAGCATCAATAGAAACGAACAGGGTTTGATTAGCTGGAAGATTAACCATAAGGGCAGGATCATCTATAGCAAATTTAGGATATATACAATCGTAAGCGATGGCAGGTTTATAATTTTTTTCTGTTACGGTAACCACAGCAAAACGGTTAACTTCTGTTCCGGTACCGTGAGTTGTATTAATTGCGATAATAGGCTTAGCTTTGTTGGGAATGAATTTGAACTGATACAGGTCGGATGTGGTGTTTTCAGGGTAATCCATCATAATAGCAGCACTTTTTGCTACATCGATCGGACTTCCACCACCTATTCCAATCACAGCCTGAGCACCGAACTCAAGGCCTAATTTTGTAGCTTCATCAGTTGATGTATCAGTTGGATTGGGAGTTACTTTATTATAGAGAACATAAGAGATCCCGTTTCCTTCAAGAGCCGGCTCAATAACATCCCAGGCTCCAGTTTTAATGTAAGCGCTTTTACTGGATACTATCAGCACTTTTTTAATACCATCGTCACTTAAGGTTTTAGCAATATCATTAATTTTATGAATTGCACCTACTCCAAAATAGTCTAATGTAGCGGTTCTTAATTCTACAACCTGGTTGAGATCGAACTTGATTTCTCTCATCTCATCCTCCTTTATTTTTTTGATTCAATAATTTAATATCGATATATATAGGTCGATAAAAATATATCGATTAAAGTGTCAATAAGTTTTTTTTGTTCGTATTTGTAATTAGAAGGCTAAGATTGTATCTTTATGATATGTAATAGATTAACTGATCAATGATATTTCAATATTCTTTGTTCATAACTATTTATGATCTGCTCGTTTTTATCAGTTTCAAGAGTTAGATAGTATTTTTTTCTTCAATATTGGAATCTTTTTCGAAGATATCCCGGAACCAGGGAGATTGCTCTCACACTGTAACTGGCTTAATATATTGAAGGAAAGTCTGTAACTGTA
>CALOBL010000004.1:0-43224 GCA_942491655.1 Cloacimonadaceae bacterium (SeqCode) | reverse complement strand
GAAAAGAATGTGCCCGGAAGAAAGGGTTATACCTTACCTTTAAATGATGTTGATATTACATTGAATGACTGTATCCCGGCTGCATTTCAAAGAGAGAAAGATCCTGGTTTTCCAGAGGTAAGTGAACTTGATGTAATGCGTCATTTCATTGAGTTAAGTCATTTAAATCACTTTATTGAAAAAGGTTTCTATCCTCTGGGATCCTGTACAATGAAGTATAATCCCAAGATCAATGAAACACTTGTCCATAATGATGGTTTCATGAATATACATCCACATCAGGATAATGACACAATCCAGGGAGCGCTGGAATTACTTCATCAACTTCAAAATGACCTGGCAGATATCTCCGGATTTGCAATAGTCACGTTACAGCCTGTCGCCGGTGCTCAGGGTGAGTTCACCGGATTAAAAATAATTTCAGCCTATCATCAGTATAAAAACAATAAAAAGACCAAGATCATTATTCCTGATTCAGCACATGGCACAAACCCTGCCAGTGTAGTTCTGGCCGGTTACGAGGTTGTCGAAATAAAATCCGATGAAAAGGGTATGATTGACATAGAAGCATTAAAAGAAGCGACCACTGAAGATGTGGCAGGATTCATGTTAACCAATCCCAGCACTTTAGGTCTTTCTGAATACCAGATAGAAGAGATAGCTGAAATTATCCACGGGGGTTGACGGCCTTATTTACATGGATGGAGCCAATTTTAATGCACTGCTTGGGCTGGTTAAGCCTGGTAAGATAGGCTTTGATATCATGCATTATAATCTTCATAAAACGTTTGCAACACCACATGGAGGAGGAGGTCCTGGATCTGGCCCAATAGGTGTAAGAGAGGATTTGGCTAAATTCCTGCCGATCCCCATGGTAGAGAAAAATGAAACAGGATATTTTCTTGATTACGGCCACAGTGAGACCTCAATTGGAAAAGTTCACTCCTTTTTTGGAAATTTCCTGGTTAATGTTCGTGCCTTTATTTACATTAAAATGCTTGGCGATAAGGGATTACGGCGTGTTTCCGAAAATGCTATTATTAATGCTAATTATTTAAGGAAGAAGCTTGAAGATCATTATTACATAAAATATAATCAGATCTGCATGCATGAATTTGTTGCCAGCGGTAAATGGCAGAAAGAGCAGTATGGCATTAAGACTCTGGATATAGCCAAGAGGATCCTGGACAAAGGATTTCATGCTCCAAACATTTACTTCCCACTGATCGTGAGCGAGGCGATGATGATCGAACCTACGGAAACAGAGAGTAAGGAAACACTGGATGAGTTCATTAAGGCTATGATAGAGATAGCTGATGAGTGCAAAAATGATCCCGATATTCTCTTTAATGCACCTATCAATACACCGGTGTGAAGGGTTGACGACACATTAGCGGTAAGAGAATTGAATGTGAAATTTGAAATAGACTAATCGACTCAATGTTTCAACTAACGAAAAACCCCGCTGGTCGGCGGGGTCAGACTGTTGACAAAGGTCTCACTTAGTGAGGCCTTTTTTTTATAATTTCTCAATTGACAAAACTCACTTTGCGCTAGATAATAGCCTCGTAAATAAGGAGATAGATCAATATGATCAAGCGTAAAATCGAAGCTCAAAAAGAGATGGAGTTTGTCAGTATTGATGATCTTGTACCAACAGATCATATCCTGCGTAAAGTTCAGCAGCTGATAGATTTCAGCTTTGTACGAGAACGGATGGAGCCATTGTATTGTCTGGATAATGGACGACCAGCGATCGATCCTGTTATTTTGTTTAAGATGCTATTCATAGGTTACTTTTTTGGTATTAGATCAGAACGTCAGCTAGTCTGTGATATACAGGTAAATGTAGCTTATCGCTGGTTTTTAGGTTTTGGCTTGCAGGATAAGATACCTCACTCCAGTACTATCAGTCAGAACCGTAGAAGACGTTTCAATGGCAGTGATGTATTTCGAGAGATGTTTGATGATGTTGTATTGCTTGCTTTACGTAATGGTTTTGTTGACGGCAAGACACTTTACACAGATTCTACTCATTTAAAAGCCAATGCCAACAAACATAAATATACGAAAGAGACAGTTTCACACAATACAAAGAAGTACATTGATGATCTGGAAAAATCAATCTCCGAGGATCGCAAAGAACATGGCAAGAAGTCACTGTCTAAGAAGCCTCCGAAAGAAAGTGAGATGTACAAAGAGATTAAACGCAGTAAGACAGATCCTGATAGTGGTTTTATGACACGTGAAGGTAAACCTCAGGGTTTCTTTTATCTAGATCATAGAACAACAGATAACAAGTTCAATATAATAACAGATGTATATCTAACCCCAGCCAATATATACGATAGTCTGGTTTATCTTGATCGTCTTGATTACCAGTTAGACAAGTTTGGTTTTGACGTATCTGAAGTAGGATTAGATGCAGGATATAACACACCTGATATATGCCATGGATTAGTAAAACGAGATATTTTTGGAGTAGTGGGATATCGTAAACCAGGAGGACTTAAAGGACGCTTTAGAAAGAATCGATTTCGATATGATCAAAAGAATGATTATTATGTTTGCCCTGAAGGGAAAATCCTAAATTATCGAACGACAAATCGTAATGGTTACCGGGAGTATGTATCGAATAAGGATTTATGTATTAATTGCCCCAGTCTATTAAACTGTACCCAAAGCAAAAACCATCAAAAAGTAATAACCCGGCATGTTTGGGGTGACAGTCATGACCAGATCAATTCCAATCGATATACAGATAGAGGGAAATATATAAAGAGGAGGCGATCTGAGACCGTGGAACGAAGCTTCGCTGATGCGAAGCAATTACACGGTTATAGATACGCCAGGTTTAGAGGAAAAAACAAAGTTGAAGCTCAATGCTTAATGACAGCAATTGTTCAAAACATAAAGAAAATTGTAACATTGAGTATTAAGAGTGGTCCCAATAAGTTATTTAATAATATTTTCATTATTTTCACTCGATTTTTCACATTTAACCAACAGATTCAAATGAAAAAACAACCAATTCTGTAAAACGAAGATATAAAAAAACAAACCCCCGCAAAATTATGCAGGGTTTGTAAGCGGCCTGACCCCGCGGTCAGCGGGGTTTTTTAGTTAACTATATAATTTCAATTGATTACAAAAGATCAGCAAATGTACTTTCGGAAGCCTGTTTATTATCTTTGCCGTATTTTTTCCAGTCATTGGAATCTTCATCAGCTGATTCAGGCAATTCAGATGGTTCAGAGAGATTCTTTTACTTTTTTCATCTATGTTAACAACCTGATCTTGATCTCTTTACCAACGCTGGAATTATCCATTTTTATGCCGGCTAATTTAATTTTTGAGGCTGGCATTAAGCCTGTTATTCCATCTTTAATTTTGATGAATGCTCCGAAAATTTACAACATTTTCAATAATACCGGAGACAACGTCATTCACGCTGACATAGTCGTGTATATTTAACCATGGATCTGGCTGCAGAGCTTTGAGTGAAAGAGATATCTTTTTATCTTCATCATTAACTCTCATGATCTGAGCTTCTACCAGGTCACCTTCATTCAAAATTTCTGAAGGGTGATTAATCCTTCTTCCCATGGATAATTCAGAGATAGGAATTAAGCCTACCACGCCAGGTTTGATTTCAACAAATGACCCAAAAGGCAGATTTCTAAGAACTTTACAAGCTACAACATCTCCTGCCTTAATTTCTTTTACAGCAGCTTCGAAAGGATTTTCCTGCAATGCTTTCATGCTTAAGGAAATTTTCTCTCCCTGAAGTTTAATAATCTTTGCTTCTATCTCATCACCAATACTAAGTAAATCCGAAGGTGATTCAACTCTCACCCAGGAAATTTCAGAGATATGCAACAAACCTTCAATACCGCCCAGATCTACAAATGCACCAAAATTAGTAAGCCTAACTATTTTACCCTTAATCACGGAATCCAGTTCAAGATTTTCCAGAGTTTCTTTTTCTGTTTTTCAACTTCTTCTGAAAGGATTGCGCGACGTGAAACCACAATATCGCGTCCGTTATCTTTAAAGTCTATGATCCAAGTCATAATTCTTTCCGACATAGAGTTTAACATCAACAGCTTTTTTGGTATCAATATGAGATTTAGGACAGAAAGTTCTAACCCCGGAAACGTCAACTATGAATCCGCCTTTGGTAAAAGCAGTTACTTTTCCATTAACAGGAATTTCTTCCTCGAAGGCTTCTTTAAGTACTCTTTTATTAACTGAGACCAGACTTTTAGCAATAAATGTCTCTGTTTCGGTATATTTTACGACATACCCTGAAAGTGTGTCACCCACCTTGCAGGTAACATTACCTTCTTTATCGAGATAATCAACTTTTTCTGCATAAGCATCTCTTTTCCCGCCCAGTGAAACAAAGATAAAGGAATCTGTAATATTGATGATTTCACCTTCAACTTTGTCGCCTAACTGCAGATTTTTAATATTGCCTAAAGATTCTTCCAGAAGTTGTTCTAACTGTTCATCTTCGAAACCAGCATTAATCGAAGAAGTATCAGCTTCAGTTTTCTGAGTTTCTTCAGTTACCGCAACTTCTGCTGGGTTTTCCTCAATTTCTTGAGCAGTTTCCTGAACTACAGCTTCTTCTACAATTTCTTTAACTTCAGGTTCAACAGCGACTTCAACTGCTTCAGATTCAGTTGTTTCATTGATTTCTTCTATTTTAGGGTTTTCTACTTGCTTTTCAGCTTCTACAGCCGGTTCAACTATTGTTTCTTCAATATTTTCTTTCTGACCGACTTTTTTTTCTTCAACTTTTTCCATTCTTACTCCCAGAAACGAATTTAGAGTGTCAAAAAGAAAGCAGCGGGTTGTTTGTCCAGAATATTTTTTTTATCAAAAAATAAAGATCTAGTTTAATTTCAGTAGTTACAAGCAAAAAAAACTTGACCATCATGTTATCATATCACGGATTTGTCACATGAGAGGTAGTTCGATATGATAGATGAATTTGTTTTAGCGAAATTATCAAAATTATTTACTGTAATAGCTAACGAGATCAGGATAAAAATTATTTATACATTAATGGAATCTGAATCAATTTCGGTTACCGAACTTTCTAAAAAAATTGGTATCGCACAAAACACATTATCAGCACATTTAAAAACTCTCTATGACGGTGGTTACATCACAAAATCACAGAATTGGCGTACTGTTCATTATCAGATAAAAGAGCCCAAATTAAAAGAGATACTTGAGTTGGGAACGCTGATACTGTACAATAAATGGGAAGGAAACTGGGAAAAGATAGCATCTGCGAAAAACAGGATTGAAGAGATAAATAAACGAAAGCAAAAGGAGAAGGAAAAAGATGAGTAAAATAATACCACGTTGGGAATGGCGAACTTTTGGAGATGACCTCTCTAAAGGTGAAGAGAAAATCAAAAGTCTGGGAACGCCAAGAGACCGGGAAAGTAAAGAAATCTACATTTTATCAAGTAAGAGCAATGATAACACAAAGATAAGAGATGAGCTGATGGATATAAAATCGCCCATTAGAATTAATGAAGATACCGGTTTAGAGCAATGGACAGTTCTGGCTAAATCTGCATTCCCAATTCACATCAATGATCTTGCCCTTGTTTACAAAGCATTTGGCTTAAAGATTCCTTACCTGAAAAAGGATGAGTACACTTATAAAGAATACCTTGAGGAACTCATAGGTAAGAATCCTGACCTGACAATGGTAAACGTAGAAAAGAACAGACATGGTTATTTAATAGATGAAGCTATCGTAGAAATTGCGGAAGTGAGATTTAATGATTTTGAGACAAAGACAATAGCTGTGGAGCATGCTGATCCTGAATTAGTTTTGAAAACAGTAAAAAAATTAGGCTTAACAGAATATGAAAATGTTAATTATATCAAGGCTATGAAAAGAGCATTTAATCTGGAATACTAAATTGTTAAATTACTGAAATAATCAGGATATTTTTCAAAGCAAAAACTAGGAGAATTTATGAATAAATATGCTATTTTGGATATCGGAACAAATTCCATCAAATTTTTCGTTTTCTCAATAGAAAATGGAGAAGCAACATCAATAATTGACACTAATAACATATCCAGGCTGGGAGAAGGGCTTCAAAAAACAGGCAAAATCTCTGAAGAAGCTATGGATAGAAACATTAAGGTACTGGGTGAATTTATTTCTACGGCCAAAGAACAGGGGGTCGAAGAGATCATTGCAGTCGGCACAATGTGTTTAAGAACTGCTAAGAACAGTAACGTCTTTGTTAAAAGAGCATTGGATGAGCTTGATCTGAAAATTTCAGTTATTCCCGGTGAAGAAGAGGCAAGATTATCCTATTTAGCAGTCCTTTCTACAATCGGTAAAACTGACAAAAACGTAGTTGTCTTTGATACTGGAGGTGGCAGTACTGAATTTATATTTGGAAAGGGAACCTCTTTAAACAATAGGATCAGTCTTAATCTGGGAGCAATTCATCCTACCGAGGAATATCTTACATCAAACCCTGTCAGTGATAATGATTTAGCCAGGATGCTGGATTACATGAAAAATTTCTTCAGCGAACATTTAACTGGCAGAAGTGCCGATTTTCTAGTTGGAATTGGTGGCACGGTTACCAGTATGGGTGCTGTCATGCATAAAATGGTTAAATATGATCCGACCATAATACAGGGTTCAGAAATGACAATTGATGAGGTTAATGATCAAATAGAAATATACAAGAGCAGAACTATAGAAGAGCGCAAACAAATACCTGGTCTGCAACCAAAAAGAGCTGATGTGATTTTGGCCGGTGCCGGTATTATCAAGACAATTATGGAAATATTCCAGATCAATTCATTTACTATAAGTGACCGAGGGTTAAGACACGGTTTAATGTTCGATAAATTTTTAAAGTAGCAAACGGGAGTTAAAATGCCAAGGTTTTATTATAGCAAATCCAAACAGCTGGAAGGGGAAATTGATGGTTATCTCGACAGGGTTGCTACATCCGGTTTAATTTTTTATGAGGGTGTTAAGGCGTATGTTAATGGTAAGCATGAGAAGTTTGAAAAGAATTTTCAAGACATTACAGCTCTGGAGAGTGATGCAGATGATGTACGAAGGGACATAAAACATAAACTATACACCTATATGCTGATCCCGGAATCCCGAGGTGATGTATTGGGTCTTCTGGAAACCCTGGATGACATAGTTGACGTCTGCGAAAAGGTATTAGAGCAATTTTCCATTGAGACACCGAATATCCGTGATTTCTTAAAAAGCGATTTCATTGAACTGGCAGAGTTATCATCTAAAGCAGTCGATGAAGTTGTAAAGGGAGCCAGGGCATTTTTCCGCGAAATCGAAATGGTCAGCAATTACGTTAATAAGGTACATTTTTACGAACACGAAGCTGATGATATTGAAGAACAACTTAAAAGAAAAGCATTCACATGTACTGAGATAGAAAGATTCAGCGAAAAAGTTCATATGAGATATTTTGCTGAGAAGATCGCAGATGTATCAGATGTTGCTCAGGCAGTTGCTGAAAGACTCTCTGTTTATGCCATCAAACGTAGAATTTAGAGTTATCTCGGGAGATTGAGTTAATGTTAATTATAATTTTCTTTTTGTCCAGTGGACTCTTTCTGGGCTGGTCTTTAGGGGCAAATGATGCAGCCAATATTTTTGGTACTGCTGTCGGCACCAAGATGATCAAATTCAAAACAGCTGCCCTGATTTGCAGCATATTTGTTATAATTGGTGCTGTTGTAAGTGGTGCTGGAGCATCACATACTCTGGGCAAACTAGGCGCAGTAAATCAGTTGGCCGGCGCCTTTATAGTTGCACTAGCAGCTGCGCTTACAGTTATGTGGATGACAAAAGCCGGATTGCCTGTTTCAACTTCCCAAGCAATTGTTGGAGCAATTATTGGCTGGAACTTCTTTTCCAAGACAGCAACCAGTTTAGATTCCCTTACAAAAATTGTAGGAACCTGGATTTTTTCTCCAATTTTATCAGCCTTTTTTGCTTTCCTGCTGTTTCACTTAACAAAACGGATTGTGGAAGGTTCTAAAATACATCTTCTAAGATTGGATTCTTATACCAGAATTGGACTTCTAGTTGTCGGTGCTTTCGGATCTTACAGTCTGGGAGCCAATAATATTGGTAATGTGATGGGCGTATTTATTAATTCCTCTCCATTTAAGGACATCCCAATCTATGGGCCGTTTCAGCTTTCATCTATTCAGCAGCTTTTTCTATTTGGTGGAATTGCCATAGCTTTTGGGGTTTTTTCTTATTCGAAGAAGGTAATGCTAACAGTTGGATCCGGAATTTTTAAGCTTTCTCCAGTTACTGCATTAGTAGTTGTTTTAGCAAGCTCAATAACGTTATTCCTGTTTGCTTCTCAAGAGTTATATGACCTGTTAACTTCGCTTCATTTACCGGCCTTCCCATTAGTTCCAGTTTCTTCATCACAGGCAGTAGTCGGGGCAGTTATGGGAGTTAGCCTGGCAAAAGGCGGCAGAAATCTTAATTTCAGAAAGCTTGGGCAAATAAGTCTGGGTTGGGTCGCAACACCATTAGCGTCTGCTGTATTAGCTTATGTTGCTCTATTCTTTATGCAAAATGTATTTATGCAAAGTGTTTTCAAATAATGGAGATCTTATGAAGAAATTCATTTTACTTATTTTAGTTATTTTATTTTTATTCACAGCATGCAAAAAAGCAGATGAAGAATTCAGTTTTCCCAAGAAACCTATTACAATTATTGTCTATACCGGACCAGGCGGGTTGATTGATATTACGGCCAGAAAGTTTGCAACGATTGCATCCAGATATACTGATGCAACTTTTGTAGTTGAAAACAAGCCCGGATCTGGTGGCATTGTGGCCATGAAACGTTTACTGCAACTGCCAGCAGACGGATATACTCTATTTGCCTGCACCAAATCAAATATTTCAAAAATAGTATCCACCGGTGGAGATGCTTATATTGATGACATTGACTGGGCGGCCATGCTGATGGCAGACCCTGAATGCGTGATCACCTATAAAAAGCAGAAGGTAAATAGTTGGGAACAGATTCTGGCAGATGCAGCAGCAAAAAAAGGTAATCAACTTTGGCTGGGGCCGGCAAATGGCGGCCTGGATCATGTAACTGCGCTCAAGATCTGGGATAACTCCGGGATGAAAGCCAAGTGGATTCCTTTTGCCAGTGGTGGAAAAGCTATAGCAGCTTTGCTGGGTGAGCAGGGTGTTGCATATGTCGGGAATCCTGGAGACATTCTTGGCAATGATGATCTGCAGATTGCCGTAATTTCAAGCCCTGAAAGACTTAAACAATTTCCAGATGTACCCATATTTAAAGATTTCGGAATAACCGGGCTGGACAATGAGATAATGTGGCGGGGATTTGTGTTGAGAAAGGGCACTCCGATTCAGGTAAAAGAATGGTATCATCAACTTTTCCAGAAAGTGAATAATGACCCTGACTGGCGTAATTACTGGGAAAAAAGCGGCATTGAAGTAACATATAAAAACTCAGAAGAGTTTACCAAAATTGTATATGACGATAAAGAACTTTTTTCACATTACCTTCAGAAGATAGGTATCATCAGTACTGAAGCCGACAATTTTATTGCGAAAATTGCGATGGGTAATGGTCTTACCTATCTGGTCATATTACTGTTGATTATAATGCTTATTGGTGGCTATTTTAGCGGACGTTCCATGAAAAAGAAATATAGTGGAATCATGATCCCGGTATTTTTTATCTTCCTTTCCTTTGTGTTTTTCATTATATCATATACCTTCCCCAGTAACGAAGACGTTGGCCCGGCTGTTGTACCAAGACTCTGGATATTTATTCTAATCCCATTGAATATTTATTTAATCTTGATCAGCTTAAGACAGAAAGGGAAAGTTACGGAAATTATTAATAAGGCTCCGGTATATCAATTCATTGGTTTGTTGACCTTGTATTTGATCGGCATTATCTATTTGGGATATTTTCTAAGTACTTTTTTATTCCTATTTCTCAGTCTGTATATGCTGGGTTATAGAAATTATCGTGTTATGCTGTTTATTGACATCGGTTGGATGATCTTTTCTTATGTGATTTTCTACAAATTGATCTACGTTCCTTTACCGGTGGGTAAATTTATAGAAGCTTTATTTTAGCAATTATTGAGGTATTATGGAATTATTAACGAATTTAGCAGAAGGATTTAGTTTTGTAATTGGAGTTCAGCCAATATTATTTATTATTTTAGGAGTTATATTGGGAATTCTGGCTGGAGCTATGCCGGGTCTTTCTCCATCTATGGGAGTTGCTCTTCTAGTCCCCTTTACCTATGCCATGTCCCCTACAATGGCCCTGATTCTTCTCGCTTCCATTTATATTGCCGCCAATTATGGGGGAACCATAACTGCCGTAACGATCAATGTGCCGGGAACTCCATCGGCTGTTGTGTCTTCATTTGACGGATATCCTTTAACCAAGCAGAATAAGCCTGGAATTGGGCTGGGAGTCTCACTTGTTTCTTCAACCATTGGTGGCTTCATTGGAACTTTGATACTGATCTTTTTTAGTGTGCAGCTGGCAAAAATTGCTGTTAAATTTCATCCGGCAGAGTATTTTGCTTTAGCGATCTTCGGTTTAACCACAGTAGCCACACTGGGAGGAAAAAACTGGCTGAAAGCTTTTATAGCAGCCATCTTCGGCCTGTTAATAAATACAATTGGCATTGATCCCATTTCAGGGGTCGGTCGTTTCACCTTTAATTCCGTACATTTATATGACGGATTTTCTTTGATCCCGGCCCTGATCGGACTTTTTGCTTTAAGCGAAGTATTTAAACAGATCGAGGTTCAAAAATTTGATTCTCACAAAGTAAAACTCGAAAAAACAGAATGGCCTACATTTCTGGATTACTGGAAATTGAAATTTACGATCTTAAGGTCTTCCTTCCTCGGGACTTTAATCGGGATCTTTCCTGGCGCAGGAGCTACAATAGCTGCTTTTATTTCTTATGATGTTGCAAAGCGTACCAGTAAAGAACCCGAGAAATTCGGCAAAGGCAGCCTGGAAGGAGTAGCTGCTGCAGGAGCTGCCACCAGCAGTTCAGTTGGCGGAGCCCTGGTGCCGCTTCTAACCCTGGGAATTCCTGGAAGCGCAACGACCGCAGTACTTATTGGTGCTTTAATGATACACGACCTTACTCCCGGCCCTCAACTATTCAATAATAATCCTGAGATCATTTATGGTCTTTTTGCCAGTCTGCTGATAGCTAATGTAGTAATGCTCGTATTAGGTTTATTTGGAAGTAAGCTCTGGGTTAAAGTAACTGCGGTTCCCAAAAGAATCTTATATCCCATGATCATAACTGTTTCAATTATAGGAAGTTTCGCAGTAAGGTACTCATTTTTTGACATTATTGCCTGTCTTGGATTCGGGATCTTCGGTTGGATCTTAAGAAGAAATGATTATCCTGTCGCTCCGATAGTCCTGGGAATCGTGCTCGGAAATATTGCTGAAACAAATTTCCGCCGAGCCGTTATGATGGGCGATTACACAATTTTCTTCACGCGACCGGTAAGTTTAATACTATTGCTTCTGGCATTAATTTCTTTTAGTGTACCATTAATAAAAAATTCCGTAAAAAATAAAAAAGCTGATTAAAAAAAGGAGGATGAGATGAAAAAAAGCATCTTAGTTATGTTTATAGTGTTGATGATCTTTAGCCTGTTCGCTGAAGAATCGAAAGGTTCATTGGGTTGGGACGAAAGAGGATATCTTGTTTTTAAGTCCGATGATGGAAATTTTAAAATGCGTTTAGACACCAGGTTCTACATTAATGGGTCATATTTCCTTGATGATCCGGATGAGATCCTCAGTAACCAGACAAATCTGCGAAAAGCAAGGTTTGCAGTAAAAGCTACATTATGGAAATACTGGTCAATGGAATGGGATATCGATGTCGCTGAAGGTGACCTGGTAGAAGTTAAAGACATCTGGGCAAGCTACAGTGGTTTCAAGAATAGTCATATTAAATTCGGTAATTTCAAACAGCCTTTTGGTTTAGAAGAACTAACCTCTTCCAGAATGCAGGTTTTCCCTGAAAGAGCCATGGCCATGCTGGCATTTGAAACAGATCGCAAGTTTGGACTGGAGTATTCTAAATGGGGAACCCTGGGTAATGTTCCTTTCAACTGGCGGGGTTCATTTTTTACACAATCATTAGCTATTGAAGCAAAATCAGGTTATGAAAAAGAAATTGATGAAACAGGTATGGGGTTTGCCGGTCGTTTTGTAGTAGCTCCTGAAATAACTGATGATATTTTAATTCATGCTGGTGTTGCAGCTGTTTATCACACTCCAGACGATGATTCTGAATTTCTGGAATTCAAAAGTGAAGCTGAAACAAAAAATGGCGACCTAGAATTCCTAGATACTAATAAAATTAAAGAAGCTGATCATGGTATCAGATACGGTCTGGAAGGAGTACTGCAATACAGAAATCTTCATCTGCAGGGTGAATATATTCAGGCCAGCATTATCAGATTAGAAGATTCCAAAGCTGGTGATGCTACTTTTGAAGGCGGTTATGCTTATCTTAGCTGGCTTATAACAGGTGAAAGAAGATTATGGAATGTCGAAGATGGAGAGTTCGGTGAAGTTATTCCTAAAAGCAATAAAACAGGTGCCTGGGAATTAGCCGCACGTTACAGTCATCTTAATTTAAATGATGACGAGGCGTATATGTCCAGCCCTGTTGAGGGTGAAGATCCAAGACCAATTTCCGGTGGAGCTGGAAACATTATAACTCTTGGCATGAATTGGTATGCTAACCCCAATGTTAAATTTCAATTAGCTTATTCTATGGTCGATCTTTCTCAAAATGCTAATTCAGAAGGTGATTACAGTTTTGATGAAGATGGCTATGATTTTAATTATATTCAATTTATGACTGTTTTTAGCTTTTAGGAGGAAAAATGAAAAAGATAATTTTTGCTATTTTGGGACTTACTATTCTGCTTGTAGGTTGCAGCTTGGATGAAACAACCGGAACAATTGAGGGACCTCAACCTTTAAACACGCTTTGTATAAATGAATTCATGAGCCATAATGATTTAGCCTATCCTGGCCCTAATAATGAATTCCCTGACTGGATAGAATTATACAATGGTTCTAATGAAACCATAGATGTAGGTGGAATGTATGTTACTGACGATTTGGGCAACCTGACAATGTCCATGATAGGAGACGATGCTCCTGAGTTAACGACTTTAGAGCCAGGCGAATATCTGGTTCTTATCTGCAACAGTACACCAGAACTGGGTCCATTGCAACTTGATCTCAAACTCAGCGATAATGAAGATTTTGCCTTAGTGGGTACAGATGGCAGTACAATCATAGATCAGCATAATACAGTTGTAGTCCCGGATGATCAAACTGAAGGTCGAGTTCCCGATGGAACAGATCACTGGGAAATTTTAACTGTTCCGACTCCTGGTGTAGGTAATGCTGAAACACCAGAGCCTGTAATCAGCTTATTAATAAATGAATTCCTGGCCAGCAATGAATTCACCAATACTGATGAAAATGGTGATGCAGATGACTGGATCGAGATCTATAATGCCGGTACAGTAGCTGTTGATATTGGTGGAATGTGGGTTACTGATGACCTTACAGCTTTAGAGACAAGCCAGATCCCTACTACCGATCCTGCTCTTACTACGATCCAGCCAGGTGGATATCTTATTCTCTGGGCTGACAAAGAACCCGAACAGGGAATTCTGCATCTTGATGACGTGAAACTGTCTGGTGATGGTGAACAGATAGGCTTAATAGCTGCTGATGGCGTAACAATACTTGATTCTCTTACATTTGGTCCTCAGACAACCGATATTTCGTACGGCAGATATCCGGATGGAACCAATGACTGGGAATTCATGGCAGAACCATCTCCGGGTGAAAGCAATATACAAAGTGCGCCTGAAGTACATATTGTCATGAACGAATTTATGAGCCATAATGATCTGGCCTATCCTGGTCCTAATGAAGAGTATCCAGACTGGATAGAACTATACAATTCAGGCAATATTGCTGTAGATATTGCGGGCTGGTACTTAACTGATGACCTGACAAATCTTACTCTATCTATGATACCCGATACCAATCCTGAACTGACAACAATCCAACCCGGAGGATATCTGGTATTAATATGTAATTCAACACCCGAATTAGGACCACTCCAGCTTGATTTCAAACTCAGTGATGATGAAGAATTTGCACTGGTAGATCCTGATGGTGTTACAATAATAGATCAGCATAATTCTGGAGAGCTTGCTGATGATGTTTCTGAAGGAAGAGTTCCCGACGGAAGTGATACATGGCAGGTTCTTGACCCATCTACACCGGGTGGACCGAATCAATAATTGATACATAAAAAAGCAGCAGCAGAAATGCTGCTGCTTTTTTTTAAACGTTTTTAAGAACAACTCTTAATAATTCAGGATGAAATTTCTTGACACAGAGACATTCACTGAAGTTGTTCTATGTTATTAAATATCAAAACCCTGTATAAAGGAGAGCAAAATGAAATTCTTAAACTTACTATTGATCTTATTAGTAGCGGTCTTCCTGGTAACCGGCTGCAGTGAAGACAACAACTCAACCGGCCCGGATGATGGAGAAGTAATACTCTACATTAATGAATTCATGAGTCACAATGAAATGTCCTATGCTGGAGATTATGACGAATATCCTGACTGGATAGAGCTGTATAATGCAGGTGATAATGCTGTAGATATTGCAGGTTGGTATTTAACAGATGACCTGGAAGATCTTACACAGTCTATGATCCCAGATACCAATCCGGGACTAACCACAATACAACCAGGTGGCTACTTGGTTTTAATAGCTGATTCTCAAGCAAACCCTGGTGTTTTACATCTGGCTTTTAAACTCAGTGATGATGAAGATTTTGCATTAGTAGACCCTGATGGTGTAACAATTATCGATCAACACAATACCGGAGTACTTGCTGATGACATTTCTGAGGGACGATTACCGGATGGTGGAGAGAACTGGACTTATTTTGGTGAGGGTTATACTACCATGCCAACACCGGGGAGTAGTAATGGCTCCGGAGAAACACCCATGGCTATGTTTGTGATCAACGAATTCATGGCAAGTAACAGCTACACATACGCAGATGAATTTGGTGATTTTGATGACTGGATCGAAATTTATAACGCAGGAAACATCCCTGGTGATATTGGTGGATTTTTCATTACGGATGATCTAGATGAACTTGATACCTGGCAGATACCTGATACAGATCCTGATCTAACAACGATCTTACCAGGACAGCATCTTATATTATGGGCAGATAAAGAACCTGAACAAGGTGTACTTCATGTTGATATCAAATTAAGTGGGGACGGAGAAAATATAGTATTAACTGATGTTGATGGAACCACTGTTTTGGATTCATATACCTTTGAAGCACAAGATTCAGATATTTCTATGGGTCTCTTGCCAGATGGGTCGGATGAATGGACATTCTTTGGTGACGGATATGATACAAGTCCCACACCGGGTGCTGAAAATGGTAGTGGAGATGCACCTCAGGCTATACTGTATATTAACGAGTTCCTGGCCAGCAATGAACTAACTAACACAGATGAAAATGGTGATCCTGATGACTGGATTGAGATATTCAACGGAGGAAATGCAACAATAGATATTGGGGGTTTATATATCACTGATGACTTGGAAGAACTGAATTCATGGCAAATACCTGATACT
The DNA here is from genome assembly GCA_942491655.1 of Cloacimonadaceae bacterium (SeqCode). Lineage (GTDB taxonomy): Bacteria > Cloacimonadota > Cloacimonadia > Cloacimonadales > TCS61 > SDB. The sequence continues at coordinate 27,403 of CALOBL010000004.1, read as the reverse complement.
GATCCTGATCTCACTACAATTGCACCTAGAGGATACTTGATTCTATGGGCAGATAAAGAACCGGACCAGGGTGTTCTTCATGTTGACATTAAACTCAGTGCTGATGGAGAAGCGATTGGACTGGTAGAATCTGATGGAACAACGATCATTGATTCTTACATTTTTGATGCCCAGACTGTTGATGTTTCTGAAGGCAGAATGCCTGATGGCGGGGATACCTGGCAGTTCTTTGATACACCAACTCCGGGAATGCCGAACGAATAAAGATTAAGTTAACTTATGCGGCAGTGTAAGCTGCCGCATTTTTTTTTGGGAGAAAATATAGTGAAATATCTTATGCTAATAATTATGCTTTTGTTGCTAATTTCAGGTTGCAGTTTAAGTGAATCGCAGCCGACAGGAGTTTTCTTTAATTTAGTTCTTATCGACAGTTTTGACTTGGATATTCTTGAACCCTCTGATCTTTGTTATGATAGTACAACAAATTCCCTCTGGACTGTGAGTGATAATACCAATCTAGTTTATAATATTGATTTTGAAGGAAATATCTTTCAGACATTAACCTATAATGGAGAAGATCTGGAGGGAATAACCTACGATTCGGCAGGAAATACGCTCTGGATAGTAGAGGAATTGCCAGTGATGCAGTTAATATTTCTATTACCGGAGAAGAACTTGCCCGGTTCGATCTGCCTATTCCATCGGGTACTAACAGTGGAGCTGAAGGAATTTATTACATTGATGAGAATAATATCTGCGTAGTTAAGGAAAAGGATCCCGGCGTGTTTTATTCTTTTGATTCATCCTTTAACTTACAGGAAGAGATCACACTGGAATTTGCTGAAGATTATGCGGCTATAACATACGATGCTACCAGGGAAGGATTTTGGATCGTAAGTGATCAAAATCAGAGCATCTATCTTTGGGATCAGCAGAATGATGTGCGGGAAGAATACTCACTTCCATTCTCTAAACCGGAAGGTATTGTACATTTTGCTGATTCAGATATCTTTTACCTAGTCAGTGATTCAGAGCAGAAAATGTATAAAATGCAACTCAGAAGTAATTAATATTTAACCTTTGCTTGATGTGTTCTTGTTAAAAAGAAAACATCAGGTTTTTAGTTTTTTCTTTTCAGCCGCAGGAAATAGAACATTATTCAGAATTAGTCTGTAACCTGGAGAATTTTTATGTAGATCCAGAACTGTTTCCGGATCTCCAATTCTATGCTGATAATCTTCCGGATCATGACCTCCGTAAAAAGTAAATGTTCCTTTTCCCAAGTTTCCATGCAGATATTTAACTTCATCTACGCCTGGTGCTTCGCCCAAAATGATCACACTGTTTTTAACATATTTTTTATGGAAGGAAGTTGTTTGCCCCAGAAAACCGTTGATCACATTTGTATGGCATTGGGTGAGCATGGTAGGAACAGGATCGTATTTGGCGGAGAAATCGAATAAGGTAAAGTAATCTGCCTCTGCCCCACGTAATCTGGCATAATCACTGGCATCAATGGAAGAAAATTCATATTGATAGGGATTAGTAATGAGATCGAAATCCTTAAATGCGAGGGTCCGGGCAAAATCTAATTCCTGCTGATAGTCAGAATCAATTCCATCTCCATCGAAAACGGCATCGCAAATGTCAACATTTCTGGCCGCAATAGCAATATCATAGGTATCTGTTGCTGCACACATGGCAAAAAGAAAGCCGCCGTTTTCAATATAGCTATAAATTTTTTCAGCTACTGCATGCTTGAGCTGCCAAACCTTAGAATAGCCTAATTGAAATGCCAGTTCCTCATTAACTCTCACATCTTCCTGATACCAGGCTGTATTTCTGAAGCTGCTGTAGAATTTTCCATATTGCCCGGTAAAATCTTCATGATGAAGGTGGATCCAGTCATATTCATCCAGTTTTCCAGATAAAACCTCCTGATCCCAAAGCGTATCGTACTCGATCTGGGCATAGGTCAAGGCCAGTGTTACCGCATCATCCCAAGGCTGACGGTTGGGCGGCACATAGATGGCGATCTTAGGTTCAGTTTCCAGCATCAGGGCATCCATATTGGAAGCATCTATCTCTGCCATTATAGCTGATATTTCCGGAGCACTAATTAATTCATAGGTAACGCCACGAACATTGCAAAGGGATTCTATATTGTAGGAATCAAGGATCAAATAAGAACCGCCCCGGTAATTGAGCAGCCACTGCACTGTCAGTTCTTCTTGCAACGCGCTGAAGGCTATACCGTAAGCTTTCAGGTGATCGGTCTGTGTGATATCCATTGGAATTAGAATCTCTGCAGCCAAAGAGCTGATGGTAAGCAATATTAGAAAGACAATTATTATTCTCATTTATCCTCACATTTAAAATTTTTGTGATATGGAAAATTCTCAGCCCGGTGTTTTATGTCAATTGGATATATCAAATTTCAGATGAACCGGCTGAATATCTCATTGCTTACAAAATAGGCTGCCGGTTTTAATCTTAGCTGTCCAGCCTTGATCTCCATTAATTCCAGGTCGATAAATTCAGATGTCTGTTTACTATATTTTTCCATCAGATCTTCATTAAACAGCTTTTGAAAATCTTCCAGGTTTAAACCTTCTTTTTTCCGTAATGCCAGAAATATATACTCTTTCTGATGTTCATCCCTGGAGAGGAATTGAGGATCTTTAATGATCTGGTGATTATTAAGATCGGAAAAATACTGCTTGAGATCAGCTGGATTTGTATATCTGGCTCTATTTTTCTCGCCTGTTTTATCATTCAGGGGGATGTATCCTGCTGCTGAGGGTCCAAGACCGAGATAGAATTTGTCATTCCAGTAAGCAGAATTATGCTTGGATTTGAAACCCGGCAGAGAAAAATTGGAGATCTCGTAGTGTTGATAACCTGCCGCGATCAATTCAGTTCTAATGATTTCATAAAATTCAGCTGCAAGATCATCAGATGGCAGATCATTATTGAGAGCATATAGAGGAACAGACTCTTCCAAACTCAGGCAATAGATCGAGATATGGCAGGGAGACAATTTCAAAGCTTTTTCCAGGGAATATTTCACATCTTCTGTTTTTTGATAAGGCAAACCATAGATCAGATCCAGTGAAACATTTGCTATTCCTGCTTCCTGCAGGAACTGCCAGGCTGCATAGGTATGTTCATTTCTATGCAGGCGCCCCAGCAGTTTCAATTCCTTTTCAATGAATGACTGAACTCCCAGGCTGACCCGGGTTATTCCAGCCTGTTTCCACTGGACCGACAGCTGTCTATTAATCGTCACGGGATTCGCTTCCAGGGTTATTTCTTTAATGTTAGATGTATCAAATGCTCTTATAATCTTCTGAATATGGCCAGGTTCCAAGAGAGAAGGTGTACCGCCACCCAGATAGATCGTTGCAGGTATTAGGTTAAACTTATCTTTGAGTAGTTCAATTTCCTTGAGTAGAGTAGAAACGTAACTGTTGAGATTATTATGCTCGATCTTTTCTGAATAAAAGCTGCAATAGCCGCATTTTTTCAGGCAAAAAGGGACATGTATGTAAATATGCTCAATAGGATCATGTATTACCGGCTGCATAAGAACTTATTTGATTATTTCCTTTTGATAAGTTATAAGTTGAGATATGGCCAATTTTGCCATTTTCAGCATTTGCTGGAGTTGATCTTCGTCGAAAGGTTCCTTTTCTGCGGTTCCCTGTAATTCGATGAATTTCCCTGATTCGGTCATAACAATATTCATGTCAACCTCAGCACAGGAGTCCAGCTCATAATCCAGATCAGCTACAACTTTACCATCAACAATTCCCACGCTTACAGCAGCAACCCATTCCAGGAATGGATCTTCAGTGATCAACCCTTCCTGCTTCAATCTCTGCACTGCATCGAACAAAGCAACACAGGCCCCGGTTACAGAAGCTGTTCTGGTCCCGCCATCTGCCTGTATCACATCACAATCAACGAACAGAGTCAACCCGGGTATTCTGGTAAGATCAATTACGGTACGGAGCGATCTACCAATCAATCTCTGTATTTCTGCGGATCTGCTGTTCGTTTTTCCTCTTTCTCTGCGGAATCTTACATTTGTAGCTCCCGGGAGCATGCTGTATTCTGCCGTTAGCCACCCCTGGGCCGGATCTTTATCTCTAAGAAAAGGAGGAATATTTTCTTCCACAGTTACCGTGCAAATAACTTTAGTTTTGCCCGTTTCGATCAACACTGACCCAGCAGGATGGATAAGATAATTTCGAATAATCCTAGTATTTCTTTTATACATTTAATCACCTCTGAGCGGTATAATTTGCCTTATAATGCTAATGTCAAGAATTAGAAAGAATACTTAGATATTTAATTAAATTCCCAATGCTAAATTATGGTTGACATTCGTTTTCAAATTACGTTGTTTTGTTGAGATTTCTGTTTTTTCAAGAATTTTTAAAGGAAGGTTAATGCAAATAGAATTGCTGGAGGGGATGTTGACCGTTAATAGAAGAAAACGGTCTTTTTTTTAACAAAAAACAGGAGGTTTTATGAGTGATTTGAATGGCAAAAACATTATTATGGGTTTGCAACACACTTTTGTTATGTTCGGGGCAACGGTACTTGTCCCACTGATCACCGGTCTTGATGTAGGAGTAACTTTATTCGCAGCCGGTATCGGGACTTTATTATTTCATATTTTAACAAAATTCCAAGTACCTGTTTTTCTAGGATCTTCCTTTGCATTTATCCCTGGGATAATTGCGGTTTCAACAGCGGAAGGTGGTTCCTTATCCGAAGCACTGGGTGGGATTTTTGTTGCTGGTCTGGTATACGTAGTAGTAGCAATCATCTTTAAGTATATAAAAGCTGAAAATCTGCATAAGATACTGCCGGCCCACGTTACGGGTCCGATGATCGTACTTATCGGGCTTATATTAGCTCCTGTTGCAATAGATAATGCAAGTGGAACATACTCACAGGGTATCGTAGAAAAAATTGGTGTGAATGGTTGCTGGCTAGTTGCGTTATTCACATTTGTGGTTGCCATTTTCGTAAAGATCTATTTAGCCAAAATGGGTATGAAATTTTTATCTATGCTGCCTGTTTTAATAGCTTTGATCGCTGGCTATATTTTTTCCATAATTTTAGGTATAGTAGATTTTACTATTATCAAAGAATCAGCATGGCTGGGGATTCCGAAATTCAGCCTGCCAACATTCTCTCTCAGGGCAATGTCAATTGTTGTCCCAATCGCGATAGTAACTATTGTGGAACATTTTGGAGACGTTCTGGCAATCGGTAATGTTGTTGGTAAAGATTTCATTGTAAAACCAGGTATTCACAGAACATTACTCGGAGATGGACTGGCCACTTCGTTATCCGCATTAATTGGTGGACCCGCCAATACAACTTACAGTGAAAATACCGGAGCTGTTGCATTAACCGGCATTTATAATCCTCTCATAATGAGAATAGCTGCAGTATTTGCCATTATTCTATCATTTGTACCCAAATTCACCTCCATTATTTCAACTATTCCCGGTCCAGTGATCGGTGGTATTTCTATACTATTATTTGGAATGATCTCATCCATAGGTATAAAAAACATGGTAGACCACAAGGTTAATTTTACAAACCCGAAAATATTGATGACAAGTGCGGCCATGCTGGTTTTAGGTTTAGGCGGTGCCAGATTTGCCATGGGTGGTTTTGAATTAAGTGGTTTAGGCCTGGCAGCAATTGTCGGGATATTAATGAATGCAATATTAGGTGTTAAGGAAGATTAAATAAAATAGAAGTTTTTTTTGAAAACTCCGTCCTATCCGGGACGGAGTTTTTCTTTAAAGTAGAATGAATTTGTTACCTTCAATCTTTTTTATAACTGATTTCAGTTCCAACGAAAGTAATGTTGAGGAAACGCTATTTACATCATTCTGGGAATACAGCACAATTTGATCAAAACTGATCTCTGGTTTGTTTTTCAAAATGATCTGAAATATTCGTTTTTCTTCTGAAGAAAGTACAGGTAAATATTCTTCCTTCTTTCTCGAAAAAATATCATATTCCTCCAGCACATCTCCTAATTCAGTCACAGGTTTAGCTCCTGATTTGATAAGAAAATTGGGTCCTTCAGATTGCGGTCTTGTAATGTCTCCTGGAACCGCAAATATATCCCGATTTTGATCAAGGGCAAATTTAGCGGTAAGCAAAGCTCCGCTCTTCCTGGAGCCCTCCACAATTATACAGCCTTTACACAAACCGCTAATTATCCGGTTCCTGGTAGGAAAATACCAGATCTCAGCTTTTTGCCCAGGCAAATATTCAGAGAGAATAATGCCCTGTTTCACTATGTCATTTGCCAGTGGCCTGTTACCCGGAGGATAGATAATATCGGGTCCTGTCGCCATAACCGCTGCAGTCTCGCCGCCCGTATTCAAGGCAGCTCTATGAGCAACTGAATCTATCCCATAAGCCAGACCGCTTACAATGGTAAAGCCAGCAGCAGAAATTTTTTTGCTGAGTTTTTCAGTAATGAGTTTACCATAATTACTGGGTCTTCTTGTTCCCACAATTGCAATAGCAGGTTTCCTTGATAAGCAGGAGAGTTCTCCCCGATAGAACAGGATAACTGGAGGATCAAAGATCGGGGTAAGAAGGGACGGATAATCATTATCGAGCATTGTTACAAATTTTATGTTTAGATCTGTAACCCTTTTATCTATACTGCTCCAATTATCCGGTTCCTTAAAGTCTGACAAATAAGAGACCTGCTGATCGGTTAAAAATTCGAGATCGATAAGTTTATTTTTCTGTCCGATAAAACGATGTGGTACCCCGAAAAGTTTCAACAATTTCCTGATTTTATTACGACCCAATTCGGGAGTGGATAAAAGTTGTAACCACAATTTCAGTTCATTCATATTTATCCTCAGCTAAGATGTTAAACTAAAATTTTAATCTGCGTTCTTAATAAGTTCCGATAATTTAAGTTTTAATTTATTCAGGTTCTCGCCTGTTATAGAGGAAAATGTTACTATTTCTTCATTTATATGTTCTTTGAAATCTTTGCTGATCTCAGCCAGTAATTTTTCCCTTTTCCCCTGCGAAATAGTATCAATCTTACTGAGACCGATCAGATGACTCTTCTTATCAAGATATTTATCATACTGATGCAATTCGTCTTTTAAGGTCTGATAATCTCCGGCAGCATCTTTAGAGTTAACATCAATTATAAAGAGCAGGATCTTTGTACGTTGAATATGTTTTAGAAATTGGATTCCCAAACCTTTGCCATCATGTGCGCCTTCAATAATTCCCGGTATATCTGCCATAACAAATGAGTCGTAATCACTTACTCTTACAACTCCAAGAGAAGGTTCCAGGGTAGTAAACTTATAATCAGCGATCTTTGGTCTGGCTTCGGAGACTTTGCTGAGCAGAGTTGATTTGCCGGCATTTGGAAAACCGACAAGCCCGATATCAGCCATCAATTTAAGCTCCAGCTCCAATTCTTTAAATTCAGCGTCTCCTCCCGGTTTAGCATAGCGTGGTGCCTGATGAGTAGAAGTTTTGAATCTGCTATTTCCCCGTCCTCCGTTGCCACCTTTGGCCAGAATTATTGATTGTCCATGCTCGGTAATTTCATCTATTTTCTGGTGAATGCCATCTGTAATATCATTAATAATGGTACCCAGAGGAAGTTCAAGATAAATGCTTTCTCCTGTTGCTCCGGTTTTATTTTTGCCTTCGCCATTGTGGCCTTTTTTTGCTTTGTAGATTTTCGAATAGCGATAGTTTATCAAAGTATTCATGTTAAAATTACCTACTGCAATAACATCGCCACCTGTACCGCCATCACCTCCGTCGGGTCCACCCTTGGCAACAAATTTTTCCCTCCGGAAACTAACACATCCATTTCCGCCTTTACCTGATTCTACTTTAATTCTGGCATAATCAATAAACATTTGTTTTCCTGTTTTTTTTATTCCTGAAACGAAAGTTTCACTTTTTTCGTTGTGGTTTGATTTGGTTTAACATGAATTCCGATAAACCTTCTTTCTTCAAAACCGAATTTTGAAAAGGCTACGGTGTATAATCCAGGATTAATATCTGTCATCAGGAATTTCCCGAAACTGTCTGATTGTACTGTCTGGTTAGTTTCCATGATCCTGATATCAGCAAGAATGATAGGATTACCAAATGTATCTGATACATTTCCATTTAACCTGCCTGAACCTTCATCTGAAGTACTTGAATTATTATTTTTATTCATCAAGCCTTCTTTTTTCCTGGAATTAATATACCTTTCTTCCTCGAACGGCAGTAGAGACATGTTAACATTTGTTACTTTTTCAGCTAGAACGTTAACCTTTGTTCTTTTTGTATCTATGAAGGAAAAATGAGAAAACCAGAGAGTATATTCCCCTTCAGGGACTTCCTTGAAAAGATAGCTGCCGGTCGAATCTGTATGAGTAGCCAGATCAAGCTCTTTAATTACAACGCTAACATTATGGATAGGCTTATTCCTGGTATTGGTGATAACTCCTTTTATGTAGCCTTCTGTCTGTGCAAGGCAGAACCCGGCTAATATAATAAAAATTGTTATAAACAAGTATTTTTTCATTTTTTACTCCTGACTTAATAACAGTTTATTTTTAAATAATCTTATCATCGTCTGAATCAGGAAAGATGGGTCATCCTCCATCTCGAATAACAGTTCATTGCTATAATCTGATCCGATTTTTTTCAAACCACGAGCTGTAATAACTCTAATTTTTTCAGAATCAGCAAATCTGAAATCTTTTAGTATTTCTGCACTCTTATCTGATTTAATTCTCCCTAAAGCGGATAACGCTGTTTTCAGATATAACTCAGCTTTTACAAATTTATAAAGAGTATCGATATAGGTTGAGTCACCCAGATCACCAATCAGACTCATTGTATTTTTTACGCAGAGGCTGTCTTCATGCTGCAGAAGATCAGGGATGTAATTATGAAATGTTTCTGATCCTTTGACGAATTTCTCTAAAGCACGATAGACCAGACCACTCTTGGTAGCCATTTGAGTCGAAAAGATATAGTCGGCAGCTTCATTTTCCCTATCAAGCAATATATCTCCGGCTATTTCTACTCTTTTAGCAGCCGAGCCCACACCCCATTGAGAAGCGATCGAGAAAATAACCGAAATCTCTGCCAGAGAATCGATACCGGCAGCTTCTTCTTCGGCCATTTTTTCTACAGTTTTCTGCTCTTCTACCAGCAAAGTATCCAGACCCAGGCCATAGGTTCCTTTCACCCAGTTGGAATCATTACTTCTGGTTGTATCGGGATAACTATCCTCACCGCCCGTATCCAGAAATATTCCCAATCCGCCACTATCCCGGGCTTGATTGGCATATCCGTAACTGCTGGAATTCCTTCTTTCATATCTGTCATCCCCGGACACATCCAGAAATACACCTACTGAATTAGTTAATCCCAGACCGTTCCCACCTTCAACAGAATAACTGTCATTCCCGGCTCGATCTACCAGGAAACCAACAGCATAGTCATGCCCGGCACCCTGTCCAGGACCGTGTTTAGAATAGTAATGATCTTCTCCGGACTGATCATACAAAAAGCCGCCGGCCAGATGAATACCACTTCCCTGTGGATAATAAACGGCTGTATAGAAATCGTTCCCTTCTTTATCGATGATAATACCCAGAGCATACCAGTATGCTACAGCCTGGGCATAGACTCCACCATTGTAACGATCATTACCGGAGTTGTCATAGAGTATTCCTATTCCGCCGGCCAGATCCGGACGAACCCCGTAGCCAAAGCCCTGAGCCATGCTGCGGTAATCCAGCGGAGCAAGAGGTTCATGCAGATATTTCCCGCCAGCATAATAGAGATCATTTCCAGCATGATCCGCCAGCAGACCGATTGCCAGTGTGCCTGCATAACCCTCACCGAATTCAGTTATTGAATACAGATCATTCCCGGCTTCATCGTTGAGAATGGATATTCCGAAGGAGGCAGCCCCCAGACTGTGTAATCCTGCTTCATAAATATCATTCCCGGCCAGATCCGAAATGCTGCTGCATCCAAAAGAGGCCGAAAGTGAATGGTCTCCACCATAGTAGACGTCATCACCAGCAAGATCAAAATGCTGGGCAATTCCCCACACCGCATTTAGAAGTCCCGAGATCTCATCATTACTGTAGTAATCATTTCCGTTAAGATCAATGGTCCAGAACAGATTATTATTCCGATCGCTGTTGAGTCTACCGGAATAAAGATCGTCACCACCAGGATCCAGAATAAATTGATATTCTTTATCATAAACATCGGTATTTTTTGTTCCGATACAGAGTGTTCCAAATTCACTTTCTTTAGTTATTAACTTTTTATTTTTGAAATTGAAATCCTTCAGCTTACTTATCAAGTTTTCCAGAAGATGCTGAGAGAGCCAGAAGGCATACCCGATCTTTGTAAAATCAACTTTTTCGATTATCTCAAAGTAGTCTTCTATCTCAAGTTCGTATTCATTTATATCATATTTCAGGAAATATTCTTCATAAGATGCTGTATCCATTTCTTCCATGGGAATTGCATAAGCAAGATAGGTCAGTTTATCCATTTCAGAATCAGTCAAATTGGCAACAGCTTCCTGCAAATATGTCTTCACCGTTCCCCAGGAAAAAATCACATAATCGAAAATGTCATCATTCTTTTGTATTTCGATCTCTTCATATAGATCAAGAAAATCAGGATTAAAATTGGCAGTCAAATCAGATTCATTTTCATAATCATAAAGGATACGAGAGAATTCTTCAATAATAAGCTGTATATCCTTTGTTTTAATAAGCTCTTCCTGGCTGGAAACAAATTCCGGGAACTGCAGAGGATTATTGATAATATCCACAACAACAGGAAGTTTAAACCGGGTCGTGCTGGACCAGTCTTTCAGAAAATTCACTGAATTGCTGTCGAAATCATTTCTTTCCAGTAGATCAAAAATGATCTGCTTTTCGTAATTTTCCAATACTTCAGTTTTGAGATCAGAAAATTTTATAAAAAAACTTATTAAAATCAATAAATACAGAATATTATCTTTTTTCATTTCATCCAAACCAGTTCGATTTGTCACAAATTAAATTTTTAGTGTGACAAATTCGTCCAGTAATATTTCTCTTATAATCCTAAAACCATCAGTTCTAGCGATTATATAACGCTATTTAATTTTGAAAAGAATATAAGCAGCAAGATTGGAACCATAATTATTTTAATAACACCATTTTGCGGGAAACAGTTTCACTTCCGTATTTCAATTTGCAGAAATAAACGCCGGAAGGTACAGGCTGGTTAAGATTATCGGTGCCATTCCAGATAATTGAAAACTGGTTATTGCCTGATCCGTAAGAAGGAAGCAACTGTTCTGGGAGTATTGAATAATTTTTTATTTGCTGTCCTTTGATATTAAAGATTTCTACCTCAGCTTTCCCGGTAATATCCCTGTTTAAATAAAATGAAATCGTAGTTGTGGGATTGAAAGGATTGGGAAAAACAGACATTGATATTTCCGACTTTACAATCTGATCTCCGGCTGTTGTATTATAGATGATCTCTTCCACAAACTCAAAACCATTATCACTGAAGAATAGGCTGAGATATTCCCAGTCCGTAAAAGGAATTTCAGCACTGAAAGTTACTGGTTGAGAAAAATCAAGAGAATCTGGCAGCATTTCGTAGGTATCATTCTGATCTGTTATCACTTGAGCCAGCAGGGGAAAATTATTATCATCATCCTGATAAGTTAATTCCAGTGTAGTTGAAGCTCCTTCAATTTCAGCAGAGATATCTGATATTACCGGCAAGGTGTTGTTAAATGGTTCTATAACATATTGGTCGATCACCTGAACAGAAGGTACAGACATATCTACCAGGGCATAATCCAATTGGAGAGAATCTACCAGGGAAATACTGAAACTGGCAGTTATAAAGTCTATCCCCAGAGCTCTGCTGAAACTGGGCCAGTCTCCGAAAAATTCATCGTTAATCAGATCGTCAATATCACAGGCAATGAAAAGAATATCGTCCACAACAGCAGTTTCAATCTCAGCTATCTGCTGCAGATTATCAAGAGACAATTCGGTACCGGCAAACCTGTATAATCCTGGTTGAAAAAACAGGGGAACCTGGACATAGACAAGACCGTATCCGGCAGTATCGACCAGTACATTTTCGGGATTTACAAGACCAACCATATAAGCATAGAACTCGGAAGGAAACCAGCCACCTTCATCTGTAGGAAAACCCGTTCCATTATTCTGGAAAGCCAGATAAAAGCGGGTATCGGAATAACCAAAGTAAGTTCCCAGCAGATCCAGATGCTCAGGTCCGCCCTGTATCGTATCACCAACTGCATCCGAAGCGATAAGGCTTAACCTGGCAATATCGGGGGGAAAAACATCTTCCGGGACATAAGCCGGCATCATCCCCACCAGCGTGTCACCAGAGGTTTTGAAACGGCAATACATATCCTCCTGATGAGAACCATTGATCACACCTTCAACAGTCAAACCTGCCAGATTATCCATTTCTATTTGAATCCATTCATCTTCCCACAAATAAAACATATCTGTTTGTATCATCGGAAGATCTATTGTTTCACAACGAATATGTATCTGGTCTTCCTGAGTGTAAGAGCTGTTGCGAATATTATTCCAGATATTCAACTCCGGTATCTGAACGAATAGATTGATCATAAGAATAAAGAATATAATAAAAAAATAGAATCTCTTCATATTTTCCTCTGTTTAATTTTTTGGTAGAGTCGTTCCCATTAAATATAGGTCAAGCTATATTTGCTTTTCAACCCGTCGTGTATTCATAGCTTGACAAATTTCCCAATTTTGAAGGCATAAATTTCCAGGGAGATAATAATGGAAAAAATTACTGAACGTAGAAAGATGTTGAAAGCTAATTTTAAAGAACTGAACGAAATAAAAACCGATCAGCAGAATAATATTCCGCCACCCAGTCTGGAAAGCCCTATAAAAAAATACCTTAAAAAGATCGCTCTGCCGGAATTAAAAAATTCCGAATTTTCCAGTAAGTCTATAAAGGAAGTTATTTCTAGCAGACGCAGCATCAGAAAATATTCCGGCAACCTGCTAAGTCTCCAGGAATTAAGCTTCCTGCTCTGGGCTACACAAGGAGTAAAAGAGGTTTTTAAACGCGGTGATAAAGCTATCGCCTCTTTTCGGAACGTGCCTTCGGCAGGGGCCAGACATCCTTTTGAAACCTACCTGATAATTCTGAATGTGGATGATCTGGAACAAGGAATTTACAGATATTCCGCTCTGGAAAATACTTTGTATTTCTTGTTTAAAGTTGAAGATCTGCCGCAAAGAATAACAGATGCAACTTTAGGCCAGGCATTTTCCGGAAAAAGTAATGCTGTTTTTGTCTGGAGCTGTGTACCTTATCGGGCGGAATGGCGATACAGTATATCTTCTCACAAAGGTATTCTGCTTGATGCAGGACATGTCTGCCAGAATCTATATCTGGCCTGTGAAGAAGTGGAGTGTGGCACCTGTGCAATTGCAGCTTATGATCAGCAGAAAATGGATAAGCTTCTGCAATTAGATGGCGAAGAAGAACTGGTTGTATACCTGGCACCTGTTGGGAAAATAAAATAACTTGGGAGAAATTTTGAAGAAAATATTTATCTTGATCATTACAATTTTTATCTTACAATTAAATGCTGAATTAATCAACCTTAATCCAGATCCGGATGGAGATCCGTGGTATGCTGGCGAATTAAGACCATTAACCGAAGAAGACTGGCAGAAACTTGATGCTATGCCGCGACTTACTATTCCGGAAAATCTGCGTAATAGAGAACTTCCTGATTCTCTGGACAATTCACTGAATCAGTATTTCAGGCCGGTATTCAGCCAGGAAGGCGGCAGCTGCGGTCAGGCCAGCGGTGTAGGCTATAATTTTACATATGAAATTAATTTTGCCCGTCAAACTGCAGCCAATGTCCCCGGCAATCAATATCCGACCCATTTCACCTGGAACTTTTTGAACCGCGGTGTTGGCTATGGTTCCTGGTATTGGGACGGTTGGGAGATCATTAAAAGTAACGGCTGCCCCACGGTTGCCACTTACGGTGGAATGGCAGCAGGGGGGCAATCCCGCTGGATGTCCGGCTATGATGATTACTATTCCGGCATGCCTAATCGAACTCGGGAAATGCTGGCTATTGATGTTTCCGAACCGTCAGGGCTGGAAGTCATTAAAAACTGGATGTACGATCATCTGGAAGAAGACGAGGTGGGGGGACTGGTTAATTTTTCAGCAGGAGTATCCGGCTGGATAATGGATTTTCTGCCCGAGGGAACCCCAGAAGCCGGGAAGAATATCATTGTACATTGGGACCCCTCAGTTAATCACGCCATGACTTTTGCCGGTTATAATGATTCTATCCGATATGATTACAATCAGGACGGGCAGTTTACCAATGATGTAGATATTAACAATGATGGGGTAGTAAACATGAAAGACTGGGAAATAGGTGCCCTGATCATGGTAAACAGCTGGGGAGAAGGCTGGGGAGACGCCGGTAAAAGCTATGTTATGTACAGGTTGCTGGCTGAACTTACAGAGGACGGCGGCATCTGGGGAAATACTGTACATGTGATGAGAGCGAGAGATTTTTATATCCCCTATCTTACTATGAAAACAACCGTCAATCATAACTCACGGGATAAATTAAAGCTGCTGGCAGGAATATCCTCCGATGCTTCCGCAACCGAACCGGAACTGCTGCTGGAATTCCCTCTTTTCAATTATCAGGGAGGAGATTTTTACATGCAGGGTGGAGATACTGAGGAAGATAAGACAATTGAGATTGGTTTGGATATAACACCTCTTTTAAGTGGAATAATTAGCGGAGTACCAGCCAGGATCTTTTTTATGATCGAGAATCAGGATCCTTCTGGCATAGGTAGTGGTGAGATCGTTTCTTTTTCCATATTCGACCACCTTTCGGGTGGAGATGAAATAATCTGTTCCGAGACCAGCGTTCCTATAATCAATAACAGCACCACAATGGTAAGTCTGGAGAGAACCTTTAATTTTCAGGGAATAGAAATTACCACAGATGTTCTTCCGGAAGCAATTCCCGGAGTAGAATACGAATATCAGCTGAATGCGACGTATGGAACGCCACCTTACAATTGGGCCCAGGTAATCGATTACCCTGAACTGGAGATGACTGGCGAATTTCCTGAAATTACCGGTGAACAACTGGTTCCATCTAATGACGACGACGGGTTTGCCGAGGTTGATCTGGAATTTTCATTTCCCTTTTATACCGGGGAATTCGATCACCTGTTGATCTCTACTGATGGTTCGATCCTGTTTGGTGAAAGTTTCCAGTATGTAAGAAGCGAAGCCAATATAAAGACGGCCAGGTCTATTTCACCTTATTGCTCCGACCTGATGCTCTATCCCGGACTGGGAGACGGCATCTGGTATTCCGGAGACGAAGAACATGCCACTTTCCACTGGCGCACTTCACTTTTTGCTCAACCGGATGTTGATATCGAATTCCTGGCAACAATTTACGCTACCGGTGAAATTGAATTCCAGCTGGACGGTGCCATCACAACAGCCTCCAGTAACTGGGCTTCTGGCATTTCCTGGGGCGATGGATTAAATTTTACTATTTCAGACATATCAGGCTCTTCCCAGATACCTGAAAATTTTATTACCGGATTTGATAAACCTGATCAACCTGATGGATTCTCAATTTCAGAAAATGGGATTTTTGCAGGAATAACAGATATCCAAAATGGAAATTGGGATCTAACCTTCAGGGCTGTTGATTATAACAATATTTTTACTGAGAAGACCATTCCCTTCACGACTGCTGCTACCGGGGCTGAAGACACTGTTCTGCCTACTATCTTTGATCTGAAAAATTTCCCCAATCCCTTTAACCCTGAAACGACTATTTCTTTTTCATTAAATCTCGAAGATGCTGGCAAAGCAGAGTTAATTATTTATAATATTAAAGGTCAGAGAATTAAGCGTTTCTCATCCTTCGACTCCGTTCGGATGGGATCCGAAACCGCTCAGGATGACAGAGGCCTGGAACACAAAGTGATCTGGGACGGTTCGGATGATAATGGTGCAGTAGTACCATCTGGAATTTACTTCTATCAATTGAAAGCAGGAGAATTGGAACAGACAAAAAAAATGTTGCTGCTGAAATAATTGTATGAATAAAGAAAATATTTTCTCTGTATCGGAAGTTACCAGGCACATTAAAAATATCCTGGAATCTAATATTCCGAATCTGTATGTCACGGGTGAAATAGCAAATTTCACTCACCATCGCTCGGGACATATTTATTTTTCTCTGAAAGATGCTGAAAGCAGTTTGAGGTGTGTTTTTTTTAAATCCTACAATCAGAAATTACAGTTCATACCCAAGAATGGAGACGAGGTGATCTGCTTTGGAAAAACCACTGTTTTTGAGAAAAGCGGTAATTATCAGCTTAATGTCATGAATATGTTCTTGAGCGGAATTGGGGAATTACAGTTAAAATTTGAGGAGTTGAAAAAACAGCTGGCAAAAGAGGGATTATTTGATTCCGCACATAAAAAATCCATCCCCGCTTTTCCTGAAAAAGTTGGGGTTGTAACATCTTCCACAGGTGCAGCAATTAAAGATATCTGGACTGTGATTTCCCGCAGGTATCCATGCAAGATCTATCTATATCCGGCAACAGTACAAGGAGATAACGCGGCAGCAGAAGTAATGGAAGGGATAAGATATTTTAATGAAAACTTCCCTGTTGATGTGCTGATAATAGGCAGAGGAGGCGGTTCTCAGGAAGACCTTTTCTGCTTTAATGATGAAGCTCTGGCCCGGGCGATCTACGCTTCGGAGATCCCCATAATATCTGCTGTAGGGCATGAAATTGATTTCACGATATCAGATCTAGTTGCTGATCTGCGAGCCCCGACTCCTTCAGCAGCTGCCGAACTGGCCGTACCCAATGCAGATGATCTTCTGAACAGGGTCGGTTCTCTATCTGAAAGAATGAAAATGATTGCTCTGAATAATTTATATAATTACCGCCTGCAAACCAGAGAATTGGAGAATAGAATAACCCCCTATCATCCGACAAATTTACTGCGTTCTTATCAGCAGAGACTGGATGAAGCCGTGATCAGACTGGATAATCTTTTTTACAGAACGCTGAACAATAGCAGAAACAGGCTGGATACTCTGAGCGGACAATTGAAAGAGTTATCGCCCTACAATGCCTTAAAACGTGGTTACAGTATTTTGCGACAAAATAAAGTTATTTTGAATTCCGTACTTGATGTTGATCCGGTAAATAATGTCAATATTCTACTGAGCGATGGCTCTCTTGAATGCAGTGTTTTGAAGGTAAACACAGAAGATGATTAAATTAATATCGATCATAATTTTACTGCTTCTTATGATAAATCTGAATGCTTTCAGTAAAGCTGTGTGGGTTACCAGCTGGGATCTTACTTCCAAAGATATGATCGATGAACTGGTAAAGGACTGCAGGAAACATAAGATCGACAAGATTCTGGCTGAGGTACGATATCGTGGAGATGCACTGTATTTTCCCAACCGGAAAGATTCCACTTTTATTAATCCTGAACCGAGATCTTATCTGCTGGCTGGCAAAGAAGAGCTTGATCCTCTGGATTATTTGATCAGACAGGCAACAAAAGTCGATATAGAAGTCCATGCCTGGGTAACTGTTTTTGTTGTAACAACGCATAAAACAGAACAACTGGGTAATGAACATGTATTTTTTAAACATCCGGAATGGCTTACCCATAATTTTCAGGATGAAGTGATGCCCCCTAATTCCTATGAGGGTGCTTTTCTGGATCCTGGAGTACCGGCAGTTCATAATTATTTACTGAATGTATTTATGGATATTGTTCGAAATTATGACCTGGCTGGAATTCATTTTGACTATATCAGGTATCCAGATGATGTTTTCGGATATAATAAAATTGCCAGAACATATTACGAGTTCGAGTTCAGATACAGAGACAGCGATAACTGGCAGCTCTGGAAAGAAAATCAGGTTTCGGATTTTCTGAAAAAGGTAAGCATTTCCTTAAGGAATATTAAACCAGAGATTTCTATAAGTGCAGCTGTATTCCCCAGCCTGGAAACAGCCCTGTTCAAATACTCTCAGAATTGGTATGAGTGGTTGAAAAAAGGTTACGTAGATGAAGTTTACTTAATGGCCTATACAACTTCGGATGAGAATTTGAGATCACTTCTGGGTAAAGTCAGAAATCTTGGTCTGAATGACAGAATTGTTGTCGGCCTGAGAGCCTGGGATAACAGCAAGAATTATAAGGCCAAAGAGATAAACAGCAAAATTAAAATAGCAGAGAAATACAATTTTGCCGGTATTTCATTATTCAGCTATTCTGGTCTTATTTCTAACGGATATTTTAAAAAAATAAAATTTTAGGGATATTGAAATGAGACTTGATCAGCTTTTAAATAAACTGTGTCTTGTAAAAACCAGAAGCCAGGCAAAAAAAGCCTGTGATGCAGACCTGGTAAAGATCAACGGCAAATCAGCAAAATCCAGTTCCAGTGTAGTGGAAAATGACATCCTGGAATATTCAATTTTCGGGAATTTTTTTAAGGTGAGAATTACAGAAATACCGAAGGGAAATGTAGCGAAGAGTAAGGCACCGGATTATTATTCTCTGCTGGAACACTATAAATTAGAGGTTAAAGATCAGTTATAATTATGGCTAGAACTATCAAGGTTCATAACGAAAATAATTACTACCAGTATCTCGAAACCCTGAAAAAGAACCGGCAAAAGCGCCATAAAGCAGGGGAATTCCTGGTAGAAGGCGTTAAAGCTATAAACAGTGCTTTGCAGTTTAACTGGCATATTTCTGCTTTTATCTTTTCAAAAGACCTTCCCCTTTCCAGGTGGGCAGAAAATATTTTAAAAAGATCACGGGCAGAACTACATTTTCAACTGAATTCCTCTTTAATGGAAAAACTAAGCGATAAAGAAGAAACATCTGAACTTATTGTTCTGGCTAAGATCCCGTTGGATGATACTGACCGGATCAAATTCAAAAAAAATCCTTTAGTATTGTTACTGGACCGCCCATCAAATCCCGGAAACATCGGATCCATCATACGTTCTTGTGATTCATTCCAGGCGGATGGTCTGATTATTACCGGTCATGCGGCAGACCTTTATGACCCGCAGACTATTCGGGCCAGTGTCGGCACGATTTTCTCGTTGCCTGTAATAAGAATGAGATCTCACAATGATCTGATCCCCTGGGCAGAACAATTGAAATCAACATGGCAAGATCTACAGATCATCGGTTCCAGCGCTAAAGCAGAAAAAGAGCTGGAGCAAATCAATCTATTAAAACCTACTATTTATCTATTGGGAAACGAGACAAAGGGATTAAGTGAGAATTTCAAACAGCTCTGCGATACAATGGTCCGGATACCGATCCAGGGATCAGCTTCCTCGTTGAATGTGGCCTGCGCAGCCTCTATTTCACTTTATGAAATTCACAAACAAAGGAATAAACCAATTTTCTAACAAAAAAAGCCCGGATCAACCGGGCTTTGAAACTATGCTCTCAATGTTTTATTCGTCGTATTTATCTATTTCTTTTTCTAGAGCATCAAAAGCTTGAGAAGCTTTGAACTGATTGTAAAGGGCTTCTTCATTTTTAATCTTGTTCAGAGTATTTTTATTTACTGCATCTTTAGGAATGCTGACTCTGATAAATGTCTGATAGCGTCCTTCCTCTGTGATAATAGTTTCCTGTTTTGTAACTAAAGCATTTTCAAATTTAGCGTTGGAGACTTCTTTCACAACTTTACTGGTAAGAGCCAGAACCTGTGGATCGGTAACACCGGCTTCTTCTTCATAATTTTTTACCATACCCTTAATGTAGTTTTCTACATATTGGGCAGCCTGCAGCATAGCGTTAGCATGAGCTGCATCATAAGAAGTTGTTTGTGAAACTTTGGTTGCCATTCCATAGGTCTGAACATAATCAGCATTATCCTGGATCTGCCACCAGTCCGGATAATAAACTTTTTTTATTCCCTTAGAACCTGATTTGCCGCAACCGGCTAAAACCATTACTACTACAAGTATCATTACTAAAAATGTAAATTTCTTCATTTTTCCTCCTCCCATAGATTATTAATATTCCATCTGATAAGTTCAATATTTAAAAAGCTGTTTTTGAAACATTTTTGTCAATTTATAAACTGAATTGAGTAAAGAAATTGAAGATTACAGACATAAAAAAACACTTTGCGAAGATAATTTTTAACCAAGGAGATCTTCGCAAAGTGGAGAGGGCGAGAGGTAATCGGAGGTGAAAATTATTTCAGCAATATCATTTTTCTGGTATCCGTTGCCTGTCCCAAGATAAGTCTGTAAAAATAAATTCCTGATGACGTCTCTTTGCCCAGGTCATCTCTTCCGTCCCAAAGAATATTATATACTCCGGGATCTTGAATGCCATTTACCAGAGTTCTGATACATTGCCCTTTTAGATTATAGATATGAAGCATTACTTTTCCCTTTTCAGGTATGGAATATTCTATGGAAGTATGTGGATTAAAAGGATTGGGGTGATTCCCTTCCAAACCGAATTCGGTAGACGGGATATAGTCATCATCAAATTTTACTGATATCATTTTGCCTGATTCAAGAAGTGGTTGATTTTTTGCAAATTCAGAATTATTGTCAGTTCTATATAATACTTCCTGAGGCTGACAATAGCTTCTGTTATTACTGAAAAAGCTGAAATTGAGCTCTCCATTCCCCCTGGTATTTTCCGGCAAAAAAGCGAGTAACTGCAAAGGGAAATCATCAACAACAGCAGCTCCGATACACTCATCATCAAGGTAAAGACCAATCTCAGAAATATCCGGATCGTTAATCTGATCAATGACAAAGGCAGCATATTCTGGACTTTCCTGATAGCTGAAATTTTCTGTGAGATCTCTTTCCCGCACGTCAACCGGTACATCCGATTGAGTATAGATCAGATCACAGCTTTCTGATACTTCGATTATATACATTTTCCCCGGCAGCAGACAGCATCGCTCAGAAGGATAGGCCCCCTCTTTTACATAGAGCCAGTCTTCCGAGGCAATACTGAGCAGATTATCCCAGATTGAAGCTAAAGCGGTGAAGATACTTTGAGGTTCTGTGGCAAAGAAACCGATCCATTTTTTCGTGAATGGCTCCAGATGAATGACTGTATCTGCTGCTATCCTGTAACCAGATACCCCAAGCTGATGATTCCCGATAGTTTTGATCTTATACCCGGCAGCAGATTCAAACTCTTCAATTCCGCCTTGCCAGGTACTTCCGTTCCACTCCAGAAAATCTGTTTCAGACAATATTTTTATCTCATCTATAACGGATTCCGTTAAAGGCAGCATAACATTCCCCGGATAGGTTCCATTAAGGGTAATGTCCCTGTCCAAAACAGGGAATGAAACCCAGCGATAACGAATTCTTGGCACAGTTTCACCCAGCACAGTTACATGGTGATCATGCCAAAATGTTGAATTAGAGCCCAGGTCAGAAGGAGTTCCATCAAGATCGTTAATCCATAAACAGCCTTTATCTATACAGGGGCTCATTGCATGCTGAGACCACTCCAGACAATAATTGTTTTCTGATGTATCAATAAATTTGGGATCTTTGCTCAAGCAGCTTTCTCCCGGTAAAACGTCCCCGGAGTAATTGCCAGATTGATTATTCCAAACATTACAGAATTCTACTGACGGCACGGGGCCCCAGCAATAGATCCCATAATTATTTCCAGTAATTATATTGTTATAAAGCTCACAGTTACTGTTATTGAGTAGACGGACTCCAATTAAAGCGTCATTATTACTTATCGTATTATTTCTGATAACTGCATTCTCTGAGTTGGCAATGAACAATGCACTGCCGTCATTAACCTCAGAATGTTGATTTTGAATAACAGTGTTACCCTGCAACAGGAGATCATAACAGCCTGTACAGAAAATACCCTCACAATCTCCCTGGTGGTTATTGTAACCTGCTCCGGTAATCAGGGTATTCCAGCTGACAAGATTTCCCGAGATCTCTACAGTGCCTGAACCCTGACAATAAACCGCCCCTCCCTTCCTGTGCGGAGCAGTTGAGATCTGATTGTTTCTGAAAAATTATGAAGGATCAGAAGTTTCATTATTAATGTATATTGCTCCCCCGTAAGTATATGTGCTAACATCATCACCATTCCAGTTCCCGGTATTGTTCCTGAAGATATTGTTCTCTATCTGGGCACCACTTAAACAGAATAATCCCGTGCCGTGTGCATTTTCCAATCCCTGGGGTATCGTACAGTTTTCAATTATATTATTCCTTATAACGGGGTATCCATTATGGATCCTGATCGCCTGAGGTGAGTTCTGAATGATCAAACCGGATATTTCGTCTTCACCAGTATAACTTTCCTGCAGCCCCTCAGCATCAAATACAAAAGCTGATCCAAGATTTTCACAGTCGATCACAGCCGTATGAGGTTCAAATGCCCTGATGCGAATATGACATTCTTCCTGAAGATCCACTGTATTTAGAGGTATCCAGCTCAGTTCACGGTTGCGTTCTCCGCAATAAACTCCCGGCTGAACGTATATCGTTCCACCGCTTCTGTTTTGCAGGAATTCTATTGCTCCCTTTAAATTACGAAAAGCAGCAATATTCGTATCCTGCGAAACAAGCACGTAATTCTGCGATTGTAGCGGTTCGGTTACTTTCCCAGATCGAGTTCCGTATTAATATTCAAATTGGAAAATACAGCAGGATAGTAGCCATCTTTTCTGATTTCCAGATTATATAGACCTGATTCCCGATAACAAAACAAGCGCGAAAAAAAACCATTTTCATCTGCATTAATGGTGAAATTATGTTCTGAATTCAATTTCTCAAAATGAACTGTAATCTCATCCGGAACAGCAGCATCGCTGGTACCTACCGTTCCGCTCACATGCCAGGGTTCAGGTATAGGTTCTATCTGACCGGATTCTACGGCAAGCCAGTAAAGCAGTCCAGCTGTTGCTTTAATGGCATATGGAATTAATACGTTGTACATGTCGATGCAGTTACCGGCATTGAGATCATTGGGTTCAAGTTGATTCTCAAGAGATGAAATAACATCCTCAAGACCGGGAATTGCGGGATTATAATTTTCATCTCCGGCCTGCCTGCCATCCAGGAAAAGGAAATAATCAGCGATCTGATTTAAAAAATAGGCTAAATAGAACATTGGATCTTCATGATCATAAGGATCAATAAATTCTCCATATTCTTGATACACCTCAAACGCAGTCAAGTCCTCTACTTCATTAAGATGCTCCAGTTCATTGGATTCAAAAAATATCGGAATACATCTCATAAATTCCAGCATGAGACGTGCAATGAGCGTGGGCTGGCACAGACATGTCCTGCAGCAGGTGACACATCCTGCCCAGCAAATTATAGACGATACCTTTCCTGATTGTATCGGGAAAATCAAGGACAGGCGATGTAACATCCTGCCAATCACTTTCACCCTCAATAAGACTGGATGTGGCCTCCAGAGCGCCATTGCCGTGATAGAGATCGGTTAAGGGTGGGATATTGAAATCGTTAGCCAGACAGGAGCCATAATTGCCCCAATCCACCGCATCGGAATAGATCCATCGGGCTTCATAATCGCCATTAATATATTTTCTGATCTTTTTTAATGCATTTTTAGAGATAGTGAATTCCCAGTTGAGAGAGAACTCAAGAAATACAATGGTATATTCCAGGTGAGTTGAAGCGTTCTCGCCCTCATCTGCATCCCAGAAATGTGTTATAGTTGTATGGGCAGAACGGTTATATTCTTCTGTAAACAGGAGCTCTTCAAACCAGGGGGGAGTTTCATTATAATCTGGAATTCTATATGTTCCATAATGGTAGACCATATCATATTCATCTTCAAACCAGCTTCCCGCCACTATCTTCAATGCTCCTACAGAATTAAACAAGACAGCATCTTCTTCTTGATTTTCAGTTTCTTCACTGCCTAGATAAGCTTCCATTTCATCTAGACCAGTAAAACCTTGCGGAAAAGAATATTTGAGTAATTGAAAAGATTCCCGGGTAATATGCTGATGCATCTCCTGTTGATGTCCAAGTAGTAAAAAGTAACTGTAAAGCATAAGAAGAATAATTATTACTGTTTTCATAGTTGACCTTCCTGTTGTGATTATTCTGGGTAACATAATGAAGTTCAATACCCGGAAATTTTTCAATTCACTCTATTAAAATTTAATTACCTTAATTTTCTAACAGAAATTGTTCCATCTGGAGGATATCTAGTCGGAAATTTATTACATGCTGACATCTAAATA
Source organism: Cloacimonadaceae bacterium (SeqCode) (assembly GCA_942491655.1). Lineage (GTDB taxonomy): Bacteria > Cloacimonadota > Cloacimonadia > Cloacimonadales > TCS61 > SDB. Next base: position 2,916 of record CALOBL010000004.1, on the reverse strand, counting down.
TTTGTAAAACAATAAGATAGGAATTATAGGGAGGTCAGGTTTGAAGTTTTATTTATTTACTATATCGTCAAAACTATGAGACTTTCAGGTCACAGGGTTTGAGACTAAATTACATCCAGGTGGATAAGATCATGTTTTTCCAGCTTTCGATATAGCGCTTTGCGGTTTATGCCAAGCAGGGAAGCGGCTTTGGATTTATTTCCTCTGGTCTGTTTCATCGCTTTAGTGAGTGGTGCCTTCTCAACATCGTCCATAATCATATGATAGGAAAATCCCGAAGTTCGAGAATTTCTGGAATATTATAGGAAGCCGGATCGAGCTGCATTGTAAGTTGAAGATGTCGGGATTCCACCTGATCAGTATCACAAAGAAGAACGGCTCTTTTCACAATATTTTTTATTTCCCTTACATTCCCAGGCCATTTATAATTTACCATGATCTCCATCGCGTCTGGGGTAAATCCATTTATACTTTTATCCAGATCTATATTAGCTTCAAGTAGAAATTCATTAGCCAGAACCGGGATATCTTCTTTTCTTTCTGACAGATCGGGCAGATAAATCCTGAATTCATTGAGCCGATGGAAAAGGTCCTGCCTGAAACTGCCCTGCTGTACTTCTTCAAAAATCTTCAGATTTGTAGTAGCGATAATCCGCACATCAATTTTAATATTTTTTTTCCCGCCAACGTGCATTACCACTCTTTCTTCCAGTGCTCTCAGTAATTTGGCCTGACTGTCAACGGGTAGATTGGTGATCTCGTCCAGAAACAGGGTACCGCCGTTGGCTACTTCAAATTTTCCCATTTTATTAGTTATTGCTCCTGTAAAAGCACCCTTTTCATGCCCGAACAACTCACTTTCCACCAGTGTATCGGGTATCGCTCCATAATCCACCGCCACAAAAGGTTTATTCCGCCTTTTGCTGTTTTGCATGAATGAGGGTTGGCGATCACCTCCTTACCAGTCCCACTTTTCCCTTGGATTATCACACTCATATTGGTCAGGGCCACCAGTTCCACCTGTTTCAGCACTTTTTTTATCAGAGAGCTTTCGCCCATCACCTTTTCCAGGTTTGGAATGTTCATAAGCCTTTTTTTCAGATGATCCAGCTCTCTTCTTTCGTAACTTATATTCAGAGCTTTCCGGATATACATAATCAGTTCCTGGGCAATATAGGGTTTTTTAATAAAATCAAAAGCTCCCATTTCATAGCTTCCAACCGCCAGATTCAGATCTGAAGCTCCGGAAACAATTATCACTATAATATTTTGTGTTCTTTTTTTACTTTTTCCATCAGGAAAGCCCATCGATGCACCTGGCAGCATAAGATCAGCGATTAAGATCCGGGAGGAAATTCTGAATTTCTGAAAGAGCCTGCTCACCATTAGAAGCACTGGCTACCTGGTACCCTTCTTCCAGTAGAATCTGGGCCAGTTCCATGCGAATTTGACTGTAGTCTTCAACCACTAATATGGAGAGCTGTTTGTCCTCCTGATGCTACAATTCAATTTCTTCTTCCGGGTTGCCTATTATGGAATCAATTTTTATCGTCTGAATATATCCAACGCTTTCTTTCTGATCAAGATCAATTTTATGCTCTTTCAGTAATTCAGCAAACTGTCGTGCCATTTTCTTATGCTCCAGATGAGCAAATATCAGTTGAGATTTCTTAGGGCCTTTCAGTATGATGTAAGCTAATCAGGCAGAAATAGCGGAATTCTCAGAATGGAGTTTTTCCCCCATTGTGGTGAAATCTTAGATCGAGGCATTCATTCACATTCTGTCCCCACGAGAAATCGTTCTCGCATTTGAAAGATTTTCCACTTTATTAAAGGTTTGAAGCATTAGATAATTTTCTTCAGACTGATCATCTGCCTCAATCATCAGAAAATTCGATCAGGAGATCAACAACCTCTTCCGGAGTTTTACACTGCAGCAGTTTCTCTGTTTTTTTCTTTTTCTTAAACACGGCTGGATTTAGCCAGCATCTGTAAATACTGCTTAATATCGGCAGGGGTACAGCCGAAGAAGAAAACTATCCGGGCAGGCCCCATCTCCGGATTTCTCTAATCTACACCCTCTTAGCAGATAACGATTGAAAGAAAAAGCCAGGCAGCTGCCTCGCCACGTGCATGCGGGAAGGCAACTCCCGGTATAAGTTCTGTGTTAGAAACTTTCTCCCGCTCCTGTAAAGCTTCCAGGAATTGCTTTCTATTGAGGATATCATCCCATTTATTATAAACCAGATTCACTGAGCCTTCGTTCAATGCCTGTTTGTCTTTGATATCGGGATTGATAACAATTAGATCTTTATCGATAATCTTTTTCCACATAATTACTCCTAAAAGGATTTCCTCATTAATTTAGTAAAACTGAATTTAAGCAAAACAGGTGTTAGTATTGCACTGAATATCACCATTAAAATGGTAACTGACAATATATCGGAATTAATAGGGGTTTTCTCCAACGCCATATTTGCAACAATTAAGAACAACAACTCCCCGCGGGATCATGCCGCTACCTATTCTGAAAGCCCTGACAGTGTCAAATCCGGTAAATTTGGCACCTGTTGCCCTACCGATCATTTTTCCTGCTACCGCCAGGAAGAATAATCCGTGGTAGATATGAGGTTCAGCTTACAGTTTCAAGAGATCGATTTCAGGTGAATGATGCCGACAAAAAAGACATCTACAAAGAAGGATTTACCAATAGTCCAAGGCTCGAACCTGAATTGAGTGCCGGTATTCTGTTTGACCGATAAACAAACAGGCAAAATAGGCTCCTGTAATTGCGGCCAGACCGGTTAAAACTGCAAACCAGGCAAAAACCAGGACAGTAAGCTGTAGTAAGTGAGCTCCCTACATTTTCAATTAGTAGTTTCTGCAGATTATGAAAAAGCGGTTTGACCAGGAACA
>CALOBL010000003.1:0-17686 GCA_942491655.1 Cloacimonadaceae bacterium (SeqCode) | reverse complement strand
ATTGCCAGTATGGTCATCAGCAATAAACCGTATCCAGCGTATTTTGCAGCTCTTTGGGTTGAAATATTCTGCTCTGTCATCAGCTTCTCCCTTTTCCTCGAACAGGATTGTTCGAGGTACTGTACCCCGATCTGTCTGGATCGGGGAATTATTTGCTTTCCTTCTTTACTCGAACTAGACAGTTCGAGCTACTCTTTTCCTCGAGCAGGACCCCAGTTAGTCATCGGGGCAGGCTGTTCGAGGTACTGTACAGCAAACTTTCCTGTTTGCTGATCTGCTTTTTTTTCAAGCTGGAAAGCTTGAGTTACATTTGTCTCAATTACAGTCTTGATCTCTCTTATTAACCATTCCGAAGGAAAGCTGCTAAATCCAATTTTTGTACCCCGATCTGCCTGGATCGGGGAATTAACTGCTTTCCTTCTTTACTCGAACTAGACAGTTCGAGCTACTCTTTTCCTCGAGCAGGACCCCAGTTAGTCAACAGGGCAGGCTGTTCGAGGTACTTTACTCAGATATGCCTACCAGGTTCAGAATTAAAAAATCATCCCTTTGGAGATTGGATTCTTCAGGCTGGTACCCAAACTCCTGTTTGGGGAGCTTATACTTCAGGAAACAAAAGCTAATCCCTAACGTTCCCAAACAGGAGTTTGGGAACGAGCAGAGTTTTACAGTCTAACACTAGCCCAATCCCTTGATTTCCTAGCAATTACAGCAAATTCGGATGAATCCTTTTCATAGGGTTCTCCACCCACATTAGAAAAATAATTTGTTATTTGAAAACCATTTCTTTCAAATTCCTGACTAAGAGTTTCTTGTGTAAAATACTGCATCCAGTTATAAATTACTCTTACTTTGTTCTCTTCGACAATGGTATATTTATCTAAAGAGACTTTTTCTTTTTCGTATTTAAAGCAATTTGCGAAACCATAATAATCTTCGGGTGACCAGAAGCCATTCAATTGATTAAATTCATATGTTGCTGATTCCTCTTTTTGATCAAAAGCATTCTGGGAATATACATCCAGCAAAATAGCACCCTCAGGTTTCAGGATTGAGCGGAATTTCTGTAGAAGTAATTTCCTTTGTTGTGGACTCAAAACGCAGAAATCACACATGATCATGATGATAAGATCAAACTTATCAGATGTTTCAAATTCCAGGTAGTTTTTTACCAGGAAGTTTACATCAAGATCACGTTCAAGAGCCGTCTTTCTGGCAAATTTTATAGAATTGGCAGAAAAATCTATCCCTGTAACTTCTGCTCCGGCAGCTGCCAGACGATTTGAATAAAGACCTGGTCCACACCCGAAATCAGCGATTCGGGTTGAAGTGTTAACCTGGAAATGTTCGATGATCCACCTGACTGATCTCTCTATGAATTTAATATTCCTGGATGACACATCAACATCTTCCATCAGATGATATTCCAGCATCTTTTGCGCAGTATATTCATTTGTCCATAACTCTTCTGCAGTATAGAATTGAAAAGGTTCTGGTCTGGAATTTATTTCTTTGAGTTTACTGAACATTTCTTTAATCCTTTAATCCAAGGCGTATGACTACACTTCCTTTTTTTGTACCCCGATCTGCCTGCCATATAGTATTACGTGGCCTAGATCGTGAAAAGTCTCACTATTCTATTTCCTCGAACTAGACAGTTCGAGCTACTCTTTTCCTCGAGCAGGACCCCAGTTAGTCATCGGGGCAGGCTGTTCGATGTACTGTACAGCAAACTTTTCTGTTTGCTGATCTGCTTTTTTTTCTCAAGCTGGAAAGCTTGAGTTACTTTTGTCTCAATCACAGTCTTGATCTCTATTATTAACCATTCCGAAGGAAAGCTGCTAAATCCAATCTGTGATACATAATTGAATACTTAACCTTAAACTCATATTGCCCTGCAGTTTCCAAAGGAAAGCTGCTAAATCCAATCTGTGATACATAATTGAATACTTAACCTTAAACTCATATTGCCCTGCAGTTTCCAAAGGAAAGCTGCTAAATCCAATTTGCGAAGCATAATTGAATACTTAACCTTAAACTCATATTGCTCTGCAGTTTCCGAAGGAAAGCGTGCCGTAAATCCAATTTTGCGAAGCTAATAATTGAATACTTAACCTTAAACTTGTTTGCCCTGCAGTTTCCAAAGGAAAGCTGCTAAATCCAATCTGTGATACATAATTGAATACTTAACCTTAAACTCATATTGCCCTGCAGTTTCCAAAGGAAAGCTGCTAAATCCAATTTGCGAAGCATAATTGAATACTTAACCTTAAACTCATATTGCCCTGCAGTTTCCGAAGGAAAGCTGCTAAATCCAATTTGCTTCAGCAAATTGGATAGTTAACTGGAGACCAGATCTTTCAAAAATGGCTCAATCGCTTTCCTATGCTCAGCAACAAATTCACTGGCAGGTTCGTGGCCACAGTTTCGACACTTCATATCATAAGCAGAATTTATTGTATTACATTCCGAGCAGGAGTATCTCACTTTCATATCACGAAGCCAGGATTTATAACCGTCATCCCGGATGCTGTTCAAGCTGTCCCACAATTCAATTCTATGTGGAGCTTCAGCCTGGAATTTCGTAATGGTCTCGCAAGGAAAATCTTCGCATTCCGAGCAAAAATCTATTCCTTTTTCATTTGCACAAGCAGACATCTTACAAACTGCACAATAAGGACCCCTCTTATCTGATCGACAACCATAACACTTTATATCTTCTTCTGAAACACCGAACCTTTCAGCTAGAAATTTCAATCTCTGAGGATCTTCTTTAGTTGCAATATATAAAGTACATGCTTCACAATAAAGTCCACAAACAGCTGCAAAATTTTTGTCAGTTTTCAAATCTTTAGACATATCAACTTCCTTTATTTTATTATCGTAAATTTATCACTTCGCTACTAATTTATATTTATGGAAGTACGTCCACAAAAAATCATTTTTCCCTTTTATCCGGCCAAATTTCAGCTCAAAATGACCTTATTTGCTTCATTTTCGATTATCTGTTTATATCCCTGAAGCACAGGATAAATTTAGAAAGAATATTCCATCACCAGACAGATAACGAATCTTTATTCAGTAACTTATTGATTATAATTAATTGATTTGTTTTTTCATGAAGTCATTTTTTTTACAATATAGTACAGCAGGTTAATCGTACAGATATTTTAAATTATACGGTTTTATTTTTCTGTGTTGCAGCAGGTCTATACCAACAGATAATCGCAGTAGACAACCCAGGATAGAAAAATATGAAATTTAAAGACTTAGCATATTACTCTTTATCGTACAGTTCTATTGCTTTGATGAGCTGTTTTACATTTACAGGTTTTTCCAGAAAAGTAAGATATTTTATGCCGTCCAGCTGTTCGGAATGGGTTGCATACGCATAACCGGTAACAAATATGACATTAATCCTACTATTCAGTTTCTGTGCTTTTCTGGCAATTTCAATTCCATCATTTTCATCATTCAGGTAAATATCAAGCAGCAATAGATCCGGATCTTCTTCCTCTATCAAGCGAAAAGTTTCTTTGCTGCTGGATGCACATCCAACGACATTTAATCCTTGATCCTCAAGATCCAGCTTCAATGATTCAGCGATGATGACTTCATCTTCCACAATTAGTATCTTAATCATAATTCAACCTATTAATATCCCTTTGTTTAAAAGTAATCTCACAACTCCAGCCAGAATCATTTCTAACCTGGATCTTCCCTCTGATCTGTTTAGTAAGTAACTTTACAATTCTAAGACCCATTGTCTTATTCTTCACAAGATCAAAGCCTGCCGGAAATCCTACCCCATTGTCCTTAATGGTTAACTTTATATTCTCATCCAGATCTTACTTCAAGGAAACGCCGATCGTTCCTACTTTTCTGCCCGGGAAAGCATATTTAATACTATTTGTGATCAACTCATTTATAATAAGCCCTAAAGGTATGGCAAAGTCTATATTAGTTTTAATTTCTTCAAGTTCAAAAATCGTTTCGATTAAAAGATTATGATGTTGCATGCTCATACAAATTTCTTGAGTAAGCTCAATTACATATTCGTTTAATTTAATCTCGGACAGATCCTGGGACTGATAAAGTTTCTGATGCATTAAGGCCATTGATTTAATTTTGTTACTTATCTCGATTACCATCTGTTTCATTTCTTTATTTTCAAAATTACGCATCTTCATCGACAAGAGGGAGATTATGACCTGCATATTATTTTTGGTACGGTGGTAAAGTTCCCTTAGCAATGTTTCTCTTTCTTTAACACTGATCTTCAGTTCTTCCTCGGCTTTTTTACGCTCGGTGATATCTGTTGCAATATGGATTATTTTTTCGATACAACCAGCTTCATCAAATATAGGTGTTGTCGAAACGAGAAAAGTGCCGTTCAATGCTTCCATTTCCATTTCTATAGTTTCACTAACTCCTTTACTCAATAATAGTTCCGCAGGACAGTTAATAGGCAAATTCATTGAACCATGGAAGATCTCCGAACACTTCATATCAATCAACCTGTTCTCTTCCAATCCGGATGCTTTTATAGCAGCATTATTTACCGCTATAACCTTGTGTTCCCTGTCGATGATTATTGTAGGATGCCCAATTGCGTGGAATATATCTTCCCAATCCTGCTTTGATCTTTGCAGCTTGCCTTCGGCCAATTTTTTCTCTGTTATGTTATTATGTGAACTTACAATATAACGCTTATTTTCTGTTTTAAACATAGATATTGTACAGGCAAACCAGCGCTTGGTATCTGGTGAATGGCAGGGATATTCTAATTGGAAAGATGTGATTTCTTCCTTTAGTAGCCTTTCCAGTTTCTCAGCAAAAGGTTTCGCTTCCTCCAGCCATCTTCCATTTCTATGTTTACAAGCCTTAAAATAGTTTGCACCGATGGAAACTGATGCTTCTTCAGCATCATTAGCTTTAGCAAATTCCTGCCAGCTGCGGTTGGTTAATAAAATTTCTCCTTTTTCACTCAATAATGCGACACTTTCGACGAGTCCATCAATTGTATTTTGAAGATAAGTTTTACTTAATTTAACGTCTTCTTCTGCCTTTTTGCGCTCAGTAATATCGTAGGCAACTATTAGCACAGAGGTGATTTCATCATTTTTAACAATTGGATTTCCATACACTTCCAGAATATGATTGTCACCAGAGGGTGATTTTACCTTTAATTCGTAGTGATGTACATTTTTTTTGCCCGTTATGAAATCATGCTGTCTCTGCCTCATTTCATCAATATCTTCCCTGGAATGAATAAATTTAACGATACTCTGTCCGATAATCTGATCTTTATTAATATTCAAGAAATCCAAGGCGAAGTTGTTAGCATAGGTGACTTTCCCATCAAGATCATGAGTTACAATTAGATGCCTGGCATTTTCGGCTAATACGCGATAATCTTCTTCACTCTCTCTCAAATTCTCTTCCATTTGTTTTCGCTCTGTAATATTAACCACACTGCCAATGAAGTAAAGCGGCTTACCATAAATATCTCTAATTAGATTTGCATCGAGTATCCCATCTACGGTATGACCATCTTTGTGAATGAAAGCTTTCTCCATTCGATAGTGCTCTATCTCACCTTTACCCAATTTACGCTGTTTCTCCAGGTTTTCCTGGATCACCTCCTTATGCGTAATGTCCTTTAGATGTTTACCCACTAACTCAGACTCTTTGTAACCTAGCATTTCACAGTAGGAAGCATTCACCTGTTGAAGTTTGAAATCTAAGGATACAAATGCTACACCGATTTCCATATGTTCATAAATCTGTCTGAATTTGTCTTCGCTTGCTTTGAGTTTTTCTTCTGCCTGTTTGCGATTTGTGATATCCGCAAGAGAACCAACTATGGATACTACTTTCCCATTTTCTATTACAGGTGCTTCTCTTACTTCTACCAGGATTTTTGAGCCATCTTTACGTTGCATCTCAAGCTCATACATCGGCTGCCGCTTTCCAGTTCGGATAGCTTCTTCTGTATATTTAACTGCTTCTTTGTTAATTGGATTATCTGTAATGAAATCTGTACAATTCTGCATTACCTCTTCTGGTTCATAACCTAGAATATCTCGTACCTGAGGGCTGATAAAGGTAATATCATTATCTACTGTGTGCGAATAGAAAAGATTTGTGCTGTTCTCAATGATATTTTTCAATTTACGGTTGTTTTTTGTATAATCTTTTAGAAGTATCAGATTAGCTTTACGCAGTTTTTCGCTTTTTTCCAGTTGTTTAGAAAGTTCAGCTTCGCTGGCTCTTAGTTGCTGTTCACTGGCGGTTAGTTGTTGATTTGATGCTCGCAGTTCTTCTTCGTTAGCTGCCAGCTGCTGGTTGAAAGCTCTAAGCTGTTGATTCAGGTGCTTCAACTTATTTTCCTGTTCTATTCTCTCTGAAATGTTTTGGATTGTGGCAAAGATCTTACAATGACCGTCATTCCGTTCAATTATTCCGGCAACTTCGGTATGGATCACTTTTCCATCTTTGTGGATAAGACGATATTGATTGGGGGTCAATTTTTCTCGACCAGAGCGAATATTATCCTGTAGCCATTCTGTTACTCTTTCCAGATCTTCCGGATGATGTATCTTCTGGTTAACCTGGTTATAATCAATTTCATCGGATTGATCGTACCCGAGAAGATGATATAAACCATCCGACCAGGTAACTTTACCGGTAGCTGTATCCCGAGTAAAATTACCGATTTTAGAAAGATCTTCTGCGGAATTCAATCTCAATTTGCTTATTAACAATTCTTTTTGTTGAGCCTGTAACTGTTGATTTGCTGCTTGCAGCTGCTGTTCACCTGCAGTTAATTGCTGGTTGGCTGCCTGTAGTTCTTCTTGATTGGCAACCAACTGTTGGTTAGACGCACGAAGCTGTTGTTCATTGGCAACAAGCTGTTGATTAGCAGCTCTTAATTCTTCCTCATTTGCTACCATCTGCTGGTTTGTTGCCTGCAATTGTTCTTCAAGCTGCTTTTGCCTTGTGATATCCCGGATCACACCTTCGGTTCCTAGAAAATTACCTTTTTCATCATGGAAAGTTTTAATATTGCTCAAACTCCAGAAACAGGATCCGTCTTTTCGTAACAATTTCAATTCACAGTTAAGCTGTTTTCCTTTTTCTTTGATCTCTTTGATGAGATGATCCCTTTCTGTAGGATTGGCATATAGTTTTTTCATGTGTAGCCCGATCATGTCATCAGGCGAAGGATATCCGCACATGGCAGCTATTGCTTCATTCGCCATAATGATTTTACCGTCTGTATCTGCCCGTAAAAAACCCTCTTCCAATAATCTTAGAATCCTTTCTGAATCGTTAACAAGCTTCTTCTCTTTCATCCCAAATTCCCTCTATAATTTGTTACTTTATTATCTTTAAACTCAGGTGCAAAGGACTGGACTTACGGCCTGATATAAAGTTCAGAACTTTGGCTTTTCTCGTTCTCAAGTCCAGTTTCACTCAACTCTGCTGAACTCGAATCCGGGTTTACTCCACAACATCATATTTTGGTTTTCTACCTAATTCTTTCAATAATTCATTTATCTCTTTACGATGATCATTAATCATCAATTCGCGATCTACTGCAGCTTCGTTGAAGGTCTCCAGTTCAGCGATATGTTCTTTCACATTTTCTTCCATCTTTTTTCGATAGACCATATTTCCCAGCAATAAAGCTGCTGACTTTAAATGCTTTTTTGCCACCTTCTGAATAAAAGAAGGTCTTGGTTTATATTGCTTCGCAACCTTTTTTAATAAAGCTAAATCCAGATTAAACTCTGCAGCTAGATCCCTTAACCGTTTGTCATCCAAAGGTGGATTTCCGTAACCAATGTTGATCACACCAACAATTTCTTCTCCCGCATAAATTGGCTCAGCAAAAAGTTTGATTCCGCCAATGCAGTCTATGTCTGTTTGTTTACCGCTTGCCATGGCTGCTTTGGCTGATTCATTCCAGCAATTTTCATGACACAGCCATTTACCACAAGTAAGAGCTTTTTTGTTGTCATTCTGTATCACAAAGTTTCCAGGAAGCAGAATCCATAGTCTGACACCAGCCCGATACAAACATACCAAAAGCGTAATCACCATTTTTTTCATAAACCGCTACCGAAGTATCAAGTAGCGACATCAGGTCTGTACCGATAATTTTCAATAGATCTGCACCCACACTATCCAGAATAGTTCTTTCTTTATTAAGAGCAGTTACATCTCCATATTCAGGCACATATTCAACCGTTCTGTTTTGAGTTTCTTCTACTTCAATAAGCCATTCATACTTTTTTAGCTCTGCTTCATTTTTCTTTCTTTCGGTTATATCGTTCAATATAACTATCAGATTCCCTGGAATAAATTGCGCAAACAATTCACAGGTCTTCTCTGAACCATTTTTACACGAGATCTTATATTCACCGGTATTTATGGCTTTTTCTGTTTTTATCGCTTCTTCTAAAAATGGTTTCCAACGCTGGATCACATCTTCTCTATATTTGATATCTGGATACGCCAGAGCATACCATTCTTCCGTAGTTTTAGGATCGTGTCCGAACATTTCCCTTGCAGAATGGCTCCAATATTGAATTTTATCGTCTTCAATATCTACTACTGCCACAGGGAATGGATTACGATCCAGGATCAATCTTAACCTTTCTTCACTCTCTGCCAGCGCTTTCTCCGATCTATTCTTTTTTATGATCTCTTTCTGAACCTCCAGAGCATGTTCAATAGCAGGTCCCAGCTTAAATAGTTTATCCTTCAGCACATAATCCCAGGCACCTTCTTTCAAGCTGGTTACAACAGTCTCTTCATCCAAAGTTCCCGTTACAATAATAAAAGGTGTTTCGGGCCGTTGCTGTTTTGCCATCTCCAGAACTTCCATTCCCGTAGAAAGACCTAAATGATAATCGGATAAGATAATATCCGGTTCAAATTCCTGCAGAAGTTCAAGAAATCCCTCTTTTTTATTCAAACATTTTATTTTGCAGTCTTTACAGATTTTTTTCAATTCGCGCTGAATCAATTCCTGATCGTATTTATTATCTTCCAGCATAATAATTTTTAATTTAGATCTCATAAAACTTCCTTTAAAACCTATTTATTCTGAGTCAACATTAAATTCTACATTAAGAGTTTCAGTTTAAGCATTAATATCTGATACATCTTCCAGCCTGTTCTTAGTGATGTCTCTGAACTTTATAACAATTTTGCAACCCTTCTCATTCACAAACTCGACTTTACCTTTTATCTGTTTTATTAAAAGTGTAACAATCTTCCATCCCAAGTTACCGCTTTTCCCAACATCAAAATCAACCGGTAGCCCTACTCCGTTATCTTTTATCATCAGTTCAATTGTTTTATCCGGAAGTAGATCTAAACGAATACTTATAGTACCATGGTTTTTTTCTGGAAAAGCATATTTTATACTATTGGTAATAATTTCATTAACTATCAACCCAAGCGGAATCGCAGTATCGATATTTATATTCATCTCTTTAAGATCATGGTCAAAATCTATTTCAGTTTCTTTCTGCTGCATTCCAGAAGAGATATATCTGGTCAAATCAGTGATATAGCTTTTTAGACTGATCTCACAAAGATGATTAGACTGGTAGATTTTCTGATGGACAAGAGCCATTGATTTAATCTTATTGCTGATCTCATTGATGAGCGTTTTAATTTTTTCATCTTTATATGTACGTATCTCCATGGAAAGCAGAGAAATAATAACCTGCATGTTATTTTTGGTGCGATGATACAGTTCTTTAATGAGAACGGTTCTTTCCTCCAGATCCTGCTGGATTTTTTCTTCAGCTATTTTTCTGTCAGTAATATCAATAATTATTCCGTTGGTATATTCTTTTTGAGATGGATCATCAGCGAAGGGAATTCCATTAGAGCGAATATCAAGCCATCTGATACCTGCAATGGGATGTCTATAACGAATTTCAGTAAAAAATTGAAAGGGAGGTTTCAAACCTTCTTTTTCCGCTTTTTCCATTTCAGGTAGATCTTCTGGAAGCATATTATCGAACCACCTGGTAAAATCATATTTATATTTTTCCGGTATACCCATTACATCAGTTATAGATGGGCTTACCTGGACAATTTCATGTTTTCCTGTTTCTCTATCAAAACGATGCCTGTAGACTACATACCCTGCCGGATTCTCTACCAGAGAACGAAGATGATTCTCCCTGTCTTTCAATTCAATTTCATTTGCGATCAACTGCTGATTTGCAACTTGCAGTTCTTCTTCACTGGCAGAAAGCTGATGGACCGCAGCTCTCAATTGTTGTTCATTCGCTGTTAATTGTTGATTTGCCGTCTGCAGTTCTTCTATTGCCTGCTTTCGATCTGTAATATCTTGTGCAAAACCTAAAAACCGTTTAGCAGAGAGTTTAACTCCGGCAACTTGCCAATAACGATTCTCACCAGATTTAGTATGATAACCAAGATCAATTCTGATTGATCCCTTTTCTGTCAATTCTAGAAAACTCTTTATCCCTTTTTCTATATATTCGGGCTGTAAAAGCTCAGGTATCGATAAATTTAAAAGTTCTTCTTTTGAATATCCTGTTATCCTGCTGGCTGCTGGATTAACATCTACGTATTTACCATTTTCATCAGTTATGAAGACACCATCTGGTGCGTTGTTTATATAAGAACGGAATTTAGATTCACTTTCTGTTAAACTCTTAGTCCTCTCCTTGACCAATTTTTCAAGTAACTCATTTCTTTGAATTTCCTGAAAGTTCTGTTTCATTCGTTTGTAGAGTAAAATTATCAGTGGAAGTGATGCTAATATTAAAACTGATAGTTCGATGATCAAATTTAATAATTTATTTGTGATAATTTTATTTATACGAGAAATATCTAATTCTGCTACACTTAGGTATTCTTTGCCTTCAGGACTTAATTCCGGCAAAGCGTACGCTCTAAAAATACCCCATCTATCTTTATGGGTAAACGAGATCTGTTCGTTATTTTTAAATGATCGAAGAAACAATGAATCTGCTTCGGTAAATTTTGTATAATATCTAACTTCAGTATTATTGGCAATTTCTTCTTCAGTAGCATTTGAAGATGTTATATAAATACCATCAGATCTCCTGATCAAAGTATACAAAAATTTAAAACCTGTCTGCTCTGCGAAACTGGAAAGATCATTAATGTTTTGATCATCCTCCTTGCTGGTGATACTTTCAGGTCCTGTAACACGATCATGAAAATCATCCGGTAAAATATGTTTTATTGTTTTAGCGCCGATAAACAGGTTATTATCTATTTGTGAAATAGTTGTTTTCTTCATATTATTAAAAGAAATCATAGTGTAACCAGATAAAACAATAACTATTAGCAGAACAGCCAGAATAAATTCAATCCAAACTCTTAAAAGAGTATCTTTGCTATAATTGTTTTTTCCCTTCATGAAAAAATCCAGTAGATATTGTTTCCCATTAATCCTAACTCCCTTATCCCATCCGACAATCAACTTGCGAAACCGATCCCAAATTACATTAAATCTACTCTCTCCCGGATTTCCATAATAACATTTCAGCAGAACTATCTTCTCTATAATATACTTCTGCCTTTCCCACATCAAACCTTACTGCCCGACGCATCGTACCACCCAGGGACTTTGCGGAGACATGAAGTTTATTTACCCTTAATATTTCAGAAACTGATGAGATATTATTTCTGCAGATAGAATCATCTTCTCTTTTCAATACATTTCCGCCGCCTATCAGGCAGATCTCGATGTGAGAATATTGCTCTTTTGATGCGTTCAGTTGTATCAGCAGTTCTTCCAATGCATTTTCAGCATATTTCAGGCGGTCAGAATGTTTTTTTTCAGGAGCTTTTCCCGGCAGCATAATATGAGCCATTGCCGCAGAGTAATTACCCGGAAGATAAGCCGTAACAACAATGCAGGAACCAATTGCATTAGAAACCAGTTGGTCTTTTTCTCCCGCACTTTTAACTTCACCGGTAAATACATCTATTATTTTATTCATTAACTTGTGAGTTAGATGTCATATTCTGCAGGTTATATTTCAGGAATTCAGCGTCCGGGTAATTGTCTTCCAAAATAAGTAAATTGATTCTATTTATCATAAGACCCCACCTTTAAAAATCCATCTTCTTGGACCTTAACATAATTGAATATCCCCAAATAAAAAAATCTCAAATCTAAACTACCTAATTTAGTGTTTTTTATAAACAATAACTTCATTATTTTGTTAAAAAAAAAATCCATAATTTCTAAAAGTCAAGTTATTTGTAGGAATAGGTTTCGTATCACAATTTCTAAATCTGTGAGCTGATCCATCTGCCTAAATGATCTGAAATATTTAATATGACAGATAAATGATTCGTTTCGGGAATAATTCCAGTATAAAAGGAGGGATTATTCTTTTGGGTGAATTCTATTAATTTAACAGCATCTAATAATTCATCATTCTTGCCAACCCAGGTTGCTGCAGGAATATCTATGAATTGCAGTTGTTCTGCAGGAGAGTCCGGAGTAGTTGCCTTTGCCATATTTACAGTGATAGACTTAAGTAATAAAGGATCTTCTTCTAGTACAGATTCAGGGTAATTGAATAAAACAGCATGGGTATTCCCATATTTTCCAAACCTGGCATTTTCAATGAAATAAATTTCTTTCACAATAGCGAATGGATTTGGATTATCAACTCTTTCAATACCTGATCTGAATCCATACTGAGGTGAAACAAAGACATAACCATCTACATCTTCTTTTAGTTCAAAACTTGAATAATTCAACACCAGACCTCCGCCTGAGGAATGACCACCCAGAAAAAGAGCTTTATCGGGGAATTTCTGTCTTATTAATTGGATCAACTTGCTCATATCTTTATATATCTGTTCAACCGAGGGCGTATCTCCTCTTTCACCACCGGAAGCACCATGTCCTCGAAGATCAGGGGTTATAACTGCTATTTCAAAATCCTGGCTTAACCTGCTTCCTATATATTCGTAACCGGCAGCACTGTGAGCTCCTCCACCATGGTAAAAAAGTAATAGGGCTTCAATATGTTCCGGAAGATATTCTCTGTAAGCAAGTTCTATCCCGTCGTCTGCTTTCAGGAAGCTGACCAGAGGTAAACTGACAACCTCCGCCGCTGATAATTCCTTAAATGAAAAAGAAGCTTCCTGTTTATTTTCTTCCAGATCTCCGGTTGTCGCACATCCAACCAGTATGAGCATTAGCAAAGCGATTGTTGTTGATCTAAGCATATCTAATCCTTTTATTATTTATTCCCAGGTAACCCGGTAAAATTTCTTATCTTCAGAAACGTCCAACAGCTGTGAGTTTGAAGAAGATGTCTCAACCCAGTCCCAGGGACCCTCAGGCCCATCACTTGCATAGATGTGGTATTCAACTGCCTCAGGAACCGCTGTCCAGGTAAGACTAATATATGATTCTGTAATATTAATTGTCAGATCTTCAACCGGTTCTGCCAGACCACCCAGGGGAATGAAACTGAACTCATTAATAATAACTTCCTGATCTGTGCTCGGAGGACCATTATGCTGCCATAAATTCAAATGAACCCGGGGAAATTCAGGGCAGGGAATATGAGGTCCATCATAGGTCCAGGTAAAGATCATATTCTCTGGAGCTTCATCCCCGGAGCCTCCGTACCAGCTGCGGAATTCCACCCGGTCCGGCAACCAGTTAAAGGCATAGCTGGTTAATTCTTGTCCGTTGAAATCAACATCAAACCGGGTCAGATTACCTGCATAATCCCAGGGTTGAGCTACGAATTGTGCTATATCTGCTTCTGCATCGCCCCAGTATCCAATCTCCACATCAACTTCGTTATGGGGATTCCACCAGAGATTACCGGCTTCCCAGCAAACAGCATATTGATAGAGGAACATACCCAGAATTGTATGAACATCAAGCTGATCCAGTGATCCACGGGTTGTAAATATATAGTCACCATATCCCAGAGCTTCCTCCAGAACAACTTCCGTACTGTACCAGTTACCTGTTAAATATTTGATAGTCAAATGAAGTTGCTCTTCCCCATCAACCCAGGTCGATTCCTCTGTATGACTGAAAAAGTTAGGACCAGGACCGTAATAGCCTGTCCCCTTTACCCGCCAGGTGAAGTTGGAGAATTCAATTGTTCGTCCACTGGGAAAATCATCCCATTGAACATTATATACAGTTGGGGATAAAGTACTGAAAGCAGTGATCTGATCGAAATAGACTTGCGGAGAAGGTTCTTCCGGATCCTGTAGTAATCCGACCAGCAAATGAATCGCTGCAGTACCTGTTGGCGCGACAGAACTTAAGAGTTCGAAAGGTGCAAATACATCTGTCGCAGATTCTTGATTTGCAACCGTAAAGGATTCATAAGCGATCAACCCATCTGAACCATCTCGCCATTCCACATTTATCAGGGCAGTGCAACCGCCAGTTAAAGGAGCTGCAGAAGAATGCTTTACATAGCCACTGATCTCCCATTGTTCCCCCGGATCACAATCCAGATTCTGCCAGAAAACAGAGATATCCCAGCCTCCATTATTCTGGCCGGTGAGTTTTGCTGCTTTAGAACCGTGCACCGCTTCATCAGTTGATCCAGCATTGCCTACCTGGTTCCAGCCGGCAAATACATTTCCACCTGATCCGGCTAACTCAAAACTGGGATTAGCCAGAATGCACTGACCTGCCAGTACTCCCGGGATCAGTAACATTGAGAAGAGTAATAATAGTATAAAATATTTCATGGAATAGATTCTTTCATTCAAAACGGATGTCGTCCAGATAAAAAGTAACTGACTGTCTTTGACCGACAACTGTGAAGGAAAATGGAGTTTTTATCCTGCTGAGGTCTTTATTTTTCAGGTCGATCGTGTACTTTTTCCATTTCTGTTTCAGTCTGATATCTTTTAATTCTCCGGAAGCTGTATCATAAAATTCCCTGTCGCTTCCCAATAAACCGAATCCAAAACTAACAATCTCAATACCGAATTCACCCTGGCCCAGAAGGTCATTTTCTTAGCCCCTGAAAGATCATATCCACCAGGCAGGTCACCCCAGTCATTAGCCGGATGCTGCCAGGCAATACCTGCCCAATTACCTGGATCTTTGTACTTAACCTTTAAACAAGTTTCTCCGCTATGCGAATTAACAGTTGAGACAGGATCTATCTCCAAAGCATCATAATTCCCCATCCAGCCCGAATGGTACCAGGGCAAAGGAACATCATCGGCATAAACGTGGACTGGCAATTTGTACCTTACATTTCCTGCTTCTCCCTCTACTTTAAAGGGAAGGTTTGCAACAGCAGCACCACCAGATCCATCTCTGACGGTGATAAATAATCGATAAATACCTCTTCCAGGCATTATTAAACTTGCACCTGTCTCAGAAAAAGAAGTTATTATGCCATCCAGTTCAAGCGGCACCCATTGGGTCTGTTCCCCGATCAAATATTCCGGTGCTTCCTGATAAACTGCCCAGTTAACTTCCAACTTGGCTCCTTCAGGATCAACAACATCAAGCACAAATTCCATCTTTTCACCAGGTTGTTTGATATCCGCGCCTATCACCTTAAACGCATTTATTTCGGGACAGAGATTATCAGGAAGTTCTCCCGACCAGAGCTCTGTCATCACATCTACAGATGCCAGTTTGTCGCCATCGGGCAAGAACATGCCGTACCAGGTGGAGGTAACTTCCTGCAACGGGCCCCAGAAAAAGGCAAAACTGCCCAGGCAGAGGTCACTATTATCGAGACATCCCTTAATGTAGGAATTGCGATAGAATTCTGCTTTTTGTGTACTTGTAAGTTCAGGAGGAACACCGTAACTGGTTTTAGGGATTTCCCAAATCCCAGGAGGCCCGAATTCTGTGATAATATAGGGTTTCGTACCGCCTAGATCTTCATATCTCTGAGGAATTGATGGTACCCCACCATAGGAATTGATCCCCATTATGTCGATATCGGGACAGAGTTCATGCACCGACCTTACACGTTCGCCTCCAATTTCTGCAGTAACTGTCATGACAGGATGCAGGGGATCGATCTCTTTTACCATGGCAGCCAAATCCTGTACATGCAGCCATACATTAGGGTCATCACCGGCTTCAAAACCTTCCATCTCGTTACCCAAAGCCCATAACAGTACAGCTGGATGATCTTTATATTTTAAGACATCATTGCGAACACGTTCCTTTTGCTCCGCTTTTACCGCTTCATCACTGTAGTCGAATCCATGCCGGGGCTGCCCCAGCCAATGGCCTACCCCCACTGTCAATCCGAGTTCTTGTGCTTCATCCAACTGTTCTTCAAGATCAGAACTTACACCCCAGGTTCGGAAAGTATTGGCACCTGCTGCTACCAGCAATTCTTTGGAACCATCTCCGCCTGCTCCTTTTATAAAATATGGTATGCCATCGCGCAATAACTGCCAGCCGCCGTTGTCAGCCTGAACCAGTTCTACAGGAATTGGCTGACTCCAAACTGTGGCTGTGAAAAGAAAAATTGAAATGATTATTCCAAAAAGTTTACATTTCTCAATCCCGAACATTATAATCCTCCCCATCAATAAAACTGCCTTTTGCTTTTATTAATCCTATATTCTGTTTTTCGCAAGAAGAAGTATTATTTAATTCAGCGAAACTATTTCAGAAGCAGCATTTTGCGCGTCTGTTCATGTTTACCGGATTTTAGTTTATAAAAATAAACTCCGGAAGGAACCGGTTGACCGTTGTCGTTGGTGCCATTCCAGGTGATTGAATATTTCTTCTCTCCTCGTCCTTCGACAAGCTCAGGATGAAACAAGCTCGGAGAGAGATCACTAGTTTCGCTCGTTCCTATCCGGCAGCTGCCGGATGGGAATGCAAAAGATTTCACTTTCTGCCCCTTAATATTATAAATAGTTAACTCCGTGCTCTCCGCCTGCCCGGCGTAGTTCCCATCATTGGAACGAAGACGGGTGGTTGTACTGAAAGAGATAGTTGTGTTTGGATTAAAGGGGTTAGGGTGATTTTTCAATTCTGTGATGAAAGGATTAAGGTCATCTTGAGCAGAAGTTGCTGGAGTGTATTCTAAATGCAGATCCTGGAAAAACTGATCACCCGCAGGTGTTATGGTTTGAGCTTGATCACCTTTGGTAAATTCTACCATAGTCCAGGGTCCGTTTACCGGTATAAGCAAAGAATTATCCTCTGTAAACTCAACATAGACTTTATAATTGCCATCTGGTACCATTTCCCCATATCTGTCCAGGCAATCCCAGTTAACTGTCCAGGTGGTATGTACATTTGGTGACGCTCCCGTAATCAGTGCATTTGTGTCATCTCCATTTGTCATCTGATTCCATTTAACCAGATGCTGTATATAGAACCATGCCCTGCGGACCAGAGTTCTTACGAAATTGTCGTTTTCATCACAAACCCAGATAGCCAGACAATGTGCCGGAGCATAAGCGCCATTATAACTTAATGTTCTTACCTGAAAATCCACCGTCCCGTCGGTACGATTTATTGGAGTGATCTCGAAATCAAATTTACCTTTAGCACTATTGTTTTCTGTCGCCTTAAGCAGCACAGAAAAAACTATAATACAGCTAATCAATATTAAAAGAAGTCTTACTCTTTTCATGTATCTCTACCTTATTTTAATAA
>CALOBL010000002.1:0-94144 GCA_942491655.1 Cloacimonadaceae bacterium (SeqCode) | reverse complement strand
CGGATCGCTACCTATTTCGGTAGAACCGCATTTAACCGGGGCCGTCAATCCTGTAAATCCTGTCTAAATGAATGTTTAATAAGAGGGTTAGCGCTTTTGCATAAGTGCTGAGCGGATGTAACATGAGCAGCTGTGAGAGGACCAGAATAGAAAATGCACCGTGAATCCTCTAAGCCGCAAGATATAGCGTTATAGCCTATCCATCTGCATGCCATTGCTGGTCGAAGTCGGTGACTATCCTGGAATCCGAAGTGCCTCTTGTACCTTGCGGGGCAGCTCAACAGAAATAAAGTAAGATTCGGGGTAAAAGATAATCCTCGCCAGACTCATCGACGATTCTCAAGTATCTTAATAAAAAAATATTAGCGATGACATCGGCAAGGTTGCATTGGCGCGAAGACAGCGGTGAGAAGTAAGTTGACATGGTCAGCATTTGGGATTGACATTATGCCCATCTGGATATACATTGTATATCATAAAACTCAGGAGGCATGGCTATGCAAAGCAATATTGAATTGCAAATTGGAAAATGGGGAAATTCCCTTGGGATTAGGCTTCCAAAACATATTTCCGAGGCGCTTCACCTGAGGCCGAAAGACAGGGTCAGTTGTGCCATTGAAAATGGAAAATTGATTTTGAAGCCTGTCAGTCTTGTCAGGAAGTATACACTCAAAGAACTGTTAGCCAAAGTTGAAGAACCCGGCGAAGAAATATCGTGGGGCAAACCTGAAGGAGAAGAAATTTGGTAACCTACATTCCCAGACGTGGTGATTTTATTCGTCTCAATTTTGATCCACAAGCCGGGCATGAACAAATGGGAAACAGACCTGCCATAGTCTAAGCTACACTTCGTTTAATAGAAAGATGGGATTTGTTTTTGTTTGTCCCATCAGCACCACCAAACGTAAAAATCCATTTTATGTGCCGATTCCAGAATCAGAGAAAGTGACGGGAATAATAATGACAGATCAATTACGTTCCCTTGATCACAGGGCGAGAAAAGCAATTTTTATCAGCATGTGTCCTGAGGTATTACTTCAAGAAGTCTTAATGCATATAGAACCAATTCTATTTTAAGTCCTTTTCATGACCGCAAATGTCTCCTCCCTCAATGTCTCCTTAGCAATTGCAAAAAAAAACGGGCTCATGTGCCGAAGGACCCCATCAGGGCGCGTATCAAAATCTTCCAAGAATAGACTTCTTTTGTTTTGCTGTCGATAATCATCGTTAATAAACGTCTCGGAACTTCTATAATGTATGGTGAGCGAACCGAACGAACTTGGTAATATCCGCGATATTTAACGTTTCCTTGATATTCCACGGAAAATATTATCCCTCAAACGGCTCTCCGAAACCCGAATAAAAACAATTTTCTTAATTAAATTAAATATCTAAAGACAATGTAATTTTAATGAATCCGTTGGCATGAATCTTGGAATATCTTTACCAGAACAGTCATTACGTTCTTGAGGCACTAAGCTTTTTCCGAGACTGCGCTCGGGGAAAGTGGCTGCTGCGGAGCAGTTGTCAATGCCAATATTGAAACTGCAAATGCCTAACCCGGATAAACCGGAAATAACAAATTACAAGCACCAAATAACAAATAAATTCCAAATTACAATATCCAAATCTCAAATAAGATCAAACGCCAATTGTTTGGGATTTTGAATTTAGATCATTGTGATTTGTTTGATATTTGTGATTTGTTATTTGAAATTTTTTAATTACTGAAACCTGAACACTGAAACCAAACGTTCCTCACAACACGTAGTCAAATAAAACCCGATTAGTACCTAAACCCCTTACGTCCCACGGAGGGAATCCACATGATCCTGGCCTTTATCAAAATGAACGTGCGTCCTGAAAAACACAAAGAGCTTTTACAGACCTTTCAATCGATCGTTGCCCAAATGAGAAAGGAAAATGGGTGTGTGGATTCAAACTTCTACCAGAATGCCGAGAATGAAAATGATTTTTTTTTGGTTGAAGCGTGGGAAAACCGGAAAACATTGGATGACCACCTGCGGTCGGTCAGGTTCACGGTATTGATGGGAGCCTCGAGCCTTTTGAGCCGGCCGCCGGAAATACTGATTCACACGGTTTCTAATTCGTCGGAATTGGAGGCTGTGAAACCATAAACCCAGTCTCAGGATTTGAGATCTATCGATTTCGACACCAGGCGGTTTTGCGCTGCAGCCAGCCATTAATTTCATGACTGCCTCTAGCGCATTGCGCCGGCGCGGAGGGTTACCTGAGGCGCTAACCATTGATCCCATTACTAAGGAAAGAAAGGAGCTAAACATGAAAACACCAGAAAGAAAAACCGTTACCTTATGGATTGTGGCGCTTGCTGTGGCATTGGCCTTGACGGTCAATCCGGCAATTGCCGCCGACAAACCCAACATCCTGTTCATTATGGGCGATGACATCGGCATCATGAACGTCGGCGCTTATCACCAAGGGCTTATGGTCGGTGAGACCCCGAACATCGATCGCCTCGCGAATGAAGGCGCGAGGTTTATGACCTATTATGCCGAGCAGAGCTGCACGGCCGGGCGCACCGCCTTCTCCACCGGCATGCATCCGTTGCGGGCGGGCATGGTCATGCCGCAGCTTCCGGGTGCCACCAGTTCGCTGTTGCCGGGCACCCCCGCGATAGCAAAATTCCTGCTGGACCTCGGCTACAACACCGGCGAATTCGGCAAGAACCATTTAGGTGATAAATCGGCGTCGCTGCCAACGGCACACGGCTTCCAGGAGTTCTGGGGCTACCTGTATCACCTCGACGCCATGCAGGGTATCAGCTTCCCCGACATCAATAAGACGCCGACCGAGCAGGCCGTTGTACCACCCTGTAAGAACACCCCGGTTAAGGGTCTCGAAGAGGTCCCCGGTGCGGTGGATCCACGAGACGCGCTCTGTATGACCCCGCCACGGCCGGTTCTTCATTGTACGTCCTCGGACGGCACCGAGGCGAACCAGAGCTGCAAGGACATGGGGCCGCTGACGCTGGACCGTTCCAAGACCGTGGACGAGGAAATCTCCGCCCAGGTCATCGACTTCCTCGACCGCAACGACCCCGACAAGACCGACAAGCCGTTCTTCGTCTGGTATAACCCGGCGCGCATGCACGTCACCACTGTGCTCTCGGACAAGTACGCGGACATGCTGGGCGTGAAAGGCGGCAAGGACTGGGGTATCAACGAAGCCGGCATGAAACAGATGGACGACAACATCGGCTACGTGTTCAAAAAGCTGGAGGAAATGGGCGAGATGGACAACACCATCATCGTCTTTACCACCGATAACGGCGCCGAGGCGATCACCTACCCGGATGGCGGCGTCACGCCTTTCAGGGGCGGCAAGCTCACCACCTGGGAAGGTGGTATGCGGGCGCCGATGCTCATTCGTTGGCCCGGGCACGTCAAACCCGGCACGAATCCCGACCAGATATTTTCTTCTCTGGACTGGGTGCCGACACTGGTCAATATCGCCGGCGGGCCTAAGGGTGATGGCCTGAAGAAGCAGATCGAGGCCGGCAAGTATCCCGGCATCGTCAAGACCACGCTCGACGGCTTCGACCAGCGGGACTATCTCGAAGGCAAATCGGATTCAGCGCGTGACACGTTTTTTTACTACACCGGTGCACAGCCTTCGGCGGTGCGGTACAAGAACTGGAAGTTCTACTACACGATGGTTGCTTCCGATGCGAAGGATATCTTCATGGACGCAAAGACCTATCACTGGACCATGGTCAACAACCTCAAGCGTGATCCCTTCGAGCGGTCGGTTGCCTCGGTTGATGGTACGCTCATGGGCTACGGCGGCGCACTGGCCGCGCCAAGCACGGCGATGATCTATGACTGGAACCTGCTGCCCATCGGACAGCTGCTGTGGCTGAAGGAACTCTCGACCTACAAAGACTTCCCATCGCTGCAGACTCCGGCAAGCTACAACCTGGATAACATAATTCACGCGATGCAGGATGCTAAACACGTCAGCCACGCGGGTGAGTAACTAAGTGAAGGCAGTATGATGTGACAAAGAAACGGGCGCCCCGCAAAAGGGGCGCCCACTCCTAATTATAAAGCAACAAAGAGGAGGATACGATGAGAAATGCGGCACGCGTTGTCGTATTCCTATTTGCCGTGATGGTGGCGGCCCCAATATTAAAGTTCGTATCTATATGAAAAAATTAAGAATAGATCAATTATGCAGGTTTGACTTCATCATTTGTAGGTTGGGTTGAGATCCGGCGGTATTTTGTTGGGTTTCGTTCCTCTACCCAACCTACGATAGACTGCCATCTGCGGTTAATTCGACATCAGGATCGAAACCCAACACACGCAGTTATTTCGGTGTTTTTTTTTAGCCCAAATATAGAATATAGGCCCGTCAAATTACAAGGGAGTCTAGTTATACCGAACGGACAAGTGATATCGGATGTGGGAGCGGCTTTCCAGCCGCGAGATCAAATTCCGCGGATTGGCAAGCCCTTGAGGAATGGCCAAAAAGGATCGAATGACTAATATGTAGATATCGTTGATTAGTTGATTGGTTAAGTGGTTGTAAATATGGATTTATCCCATATTTGCCAAATAATTGGACACTTCAGATTTAACAATCGTAACATTATAAAATGATGACTATAATTTACCTAATCAACCATTCAACCCGTAAACTATTCAACGAGGTCTGAATATGAGGAAAAAACTAATATTAACAATATTGATCGCGGCATTTATGAGCATGTTTGTTATTCAGCCCAATTTGTCGGCTCTGGATGGCACATCATCACTTGAGTGCGACGGCGGAACCGTTTCACAGGGCGACTCGGAAGACAGCGTGCGGGATAAATGCGGCGACCCTCAGAAAGTGACCCAAAGAGACGTGGACTCTCCCATTATCTGGTTTTACAATTTCGGTCCTTCTGAATTTGTATCTTATGTGAGCTTTACGAACGGAATTGTGGAACGTATCCAGATGGGCGGTTATGGCGACTAAAAAGTGCTGCCGGGATTCGGCAATATCCGATAACGCCTGGGTTGCGAACAATCAGTACTTGGTTAATGAAAAGCAGGCCTTCATTACCTCATTAAATTATCTGCTTTGACTGACATGCCGTTAACCTGATTTCGAGCGAAACTATTATAACTAAAAAAAGGAGATAACATTATGAAAAGACAAGTATTAATTACGCCAGCAACAATTTTAAATGGGTTTCTGATTGCGGTCCTATTTGCAACGATCCTCTCTGTTGCCGGTTTTACACAGATTGCGCGCGCGGCCGCAACGGCCAAGGAGATCGATGCCGGCGTCGATGCAGCCCTGGATCGCTTCCACAAACAGGTCAAGGGCGCCGACGAGGCAGCCCGGAATGCCAAAGGACTGCTCATTATGCCGAATGTAAAAAAGGCCGGACTCATTATCGGCGGTGAATACGGCACGGGTGCCTTGAGAATTGACGGCAAGACCGTTGGCTATTACAGAATCGTGTCCGGTTCCGTCGGTTTTCAAATCGGTGCGGAAGCCAAGGACATGATCCTGGCCTTTATGACCGATGATGTCCTGAATAAATTCCGGGCCAGCAAAGGTTGGGAAGCCGGCATCGACGGTAACGTCGCCATTATTAACGTTGGCGGCGGCGGCGCGGCCACAACCAGAAACGTGAACGAACCCATCGTGGGGTATGTATTCGATGTGAAAGGGCTGATGGGGGACCTTTCGCTCAAGGGCGCGAAATTCTCTAAAATTGATCCGGCCCAATAATGCCTGCCGTGTACCGCGCTTGCGCCGCATCATGCATTTTGCGATGTGGCGCAAGCGTGGAGCCTGTCGGAGGTAAGAAAGTGATGAACGATCAAATCATCTCGGAAAGGATGGACCTGCAATGAAACAGCCAATACTTAGTTTGAGGAACGCATTTCTATTTTTTTTAACGGTATCTTTACTCAATCTACCCAGTGCTGCCATGGCCGGCAGTGCCGCCCAAATCGCCTCGCAGGTAGAAATTTTGCAAGATACGAGTAAAAGTTCCCAGGAACGCAGTGCGGCTGCAAAAGAGCTGGGATTCGTGGGCCTGGATTCTGATGCGGCCGCCCAGGCATTGGTTGAGATTATTGAGAATGACAGTGATCCCAAAGTACGAGCATCCGCCGCCAAGGCCTTAGGTATGGTGGGTCTCCCCCAGGCGGCTTACATCCAGACACTCATCCAAACCCTGCAAAATGACGGCAGCCCTGCGGTTCGCTATGCAGCCGCAGAGGGCTTGCGAATCATCGGCGTAGATTCGGCGTCGGCTAAGCAAGCGCTGAAAGGCGCGGCCGAAAATGACAGCAATGCCGAGGTTCGCCGAATGGCCTCAAAGGTGTATGATCAGATAACGTCTACCGACTAGGCCCTTAGGCCGTTTTTTCTGACAACATATTGTAAGTAACTTAAGGTTTTAGGTGTTGGTGTTTGATCTTATTTGAGATTTGGAAATTGTAATTTGAAATTTATTTGTATTTTGGTGCTTGTAATTTGGTATTTCCGGTTTTATCCGTGTTTAGCTGCCCCGCAGGGGCCACTTTTTCCAAGCATAGTCTCGGGAAAAGTTTATAATCTGAAAACAAGTTTGTTTCAGGTTATTTATCAATATGCACTAACAGGAGGAATAAAATGCGGTCCAACGTTTTTATCAGCACACTTCTTACTCTATACCTAACAACCGGAATCAGCACTTCAATGCTTTCCGAGCAACCTTCATATTCAGATATTTACCTGACATCCCGTAAAATGACGCCAGGTATCTTACTGGCAAGTGACATCACCGACAGCGACGAGGAAGCCAACATCGGTGATCCGGATGAAGAAGCCAACATCGGTGATCCGGATGAGGAGGCCAACGTCGGTGATCCGGATGAGGAGGCCAACGTCGGTGATCCGGATGCAGAAGCCAATGTCGGCGATCCGGATGAAGAAGCCAACGTCGGTGATCCGAAGCTGAATCTTCTGAGGTCTGAAGGCTTTTACCTTCAATCCCAAGCATTTTTGCGATGGATGGTCCATGAATATCAACATCCAGAATTCCAACTTTTTTGCCTGCCCGGGCGAGTCCATTGGCCACATTAACAGCAACCGTACTCTTCCCAACACCGCCTTTTCCGCTTATCACAATCAGCTTATGCTTGATCCTGTCCAGATTCTCCTGCAAACGTGCATCGTTATTAGTACCATCTGGTTTGTTTGTTTCCTGAGTTGACATTTCTCCTCCACATTGTTCTATTTTTTGTTAACAATATATCATTAAAAAGCTAAAAGACAACCTCAAAAACCTGAAATTTTCCTCAAGTAAAATATTTCCTTTAAGTTAAAAAAAAGTATTTGACCTGATAACTCTCTCCGGGATATTCAAATTAAAAAAATTCAAGGATTAATTATGAAAGCAATTGTATTAGCAGCAGGAATGGGAAAAAGACTGCAGGAAGCATCCGGCGGGCTGCCCAAAAGCATGATCAAGATCGGAGAGAGGACCATTATTCACAACCAGATCCAGAGCTGTCTGGATGTCGGTATCGAAGAATTTATCTTTGTGCTGGGATTCAAAAAACAACAATTGAAGAAACATATTCTGGAAATTCTGCAACCGGGACAGGTAACCTTCGTAGAAAATCCCATATTCAGTACAACAAATACCCTGTATTCCCTCTATCTCACCAGAGAACACTGGGATCAGGATTTCATTTATTTTAATGCCGATGTGCTTTTCAAAAAGGAATTGCTTAAAAAGATCTCCGATCCAAGTGAACATTCACAACTGCTGGTTGAAACCAAAAAATGTGGTGCTGAAGAAGTAAAAGTTATTCTGAATGATAACAATTTCATTACTGAGATCGGCAAGAAGCTCAATATTGCCGAATGCGCCGGAGAATTCATAGGTGTGGGTAAATTTCTGCAGGAAGTATTCCCCAGTTTCATCAAACATCTGGAACAGGGTGTGGCAGATAAACAGGAAAATAATTTCTTTGAATATGCGGTAAATTTCGTTGCCAAAGAGTGCAGACTGGAAGCAGTGCCTACAGACGATGTTCCCTGCATCGAGATAGACTTCCCGGAAGACCTGGAAAAAGCCATAGAATTATTTTCCAGTAAATGATATGGAAAAAATACTTCTGGTCGGGATAAATGCCAGATACACGCATACTAACCTGGCATTACGCTATTTAAGAAACCTTACTCCGTCCGGAAAATATGACGTAAAACTACTGGAATTCAGCATTAATCAGCATTCTCTTGATATTTTAAGTGAGATCATCGCTGAAAAACCCGATATCGTTGCCATATCTGTTTACATCTGGAATACGACATTGGTAAAATCTCTGCTTCCCAATCTATTCAAAGTTCTTCCTACCATAAAAATAATCCTGGGAGGTCCGGAAGTAAGCTATAATGCCGTCCACTGGTTGCAACAGTTCCCGGAAATCAGCTGCATCATTTCCGGCAGCGGAGAAGCAGCCTGGCAGCATTTAATGCAGAATAATATGCATTCAGATGAACAGATAATATCAAGCTCGGAAGTAAATATTTCAGATCTTCCCTTCCCCTATTTAAAGGAAGAGCTGGCTGAACTTGAACATAAATATATTTATTATGAAGCCAGTCGCGGCTGCCCTTTCAAATGTTCCTACTGCCTCTCTTCCCGCAGCGATCAAAAACTTCAATTCAGAGCTCTGGAACTGGTTAAAGAGGAATTGGATATTTTCTGCAGCCAGCAGGTAAAAATCGTCAAATTCGTTGATCGTTCCTTCAATGCCGATCCTCAATATTCCCGCCAGATCTGGGAATATTTAATTGCTAAAGAGACCTCTACCAGATTCCATTTCGAAGTTCATCCGGCTTTATTGCAACCGAAGGATTTTGATCTGCTTGCTCAGGTGCCGGAGGGAAGATTTCAACTGGAGATCGGAATTCAATCTTTAAGTCCGCAGGTTTTAAAGGCTATTGGCAGAAATTCAGGCTGGGAATCGATCAAAGAGAAGATCCTGACGCTGACCGGTTTGAAGAATCTGCACGTTCATGTTGATCTGATCGTGGGTTTACCCTTCGAAGATACAGCAGGTATGGAGTGGTCATTTAATCAGGTTTTCCAGTTGCAGGCCGATCATTTTCAGCTTGGATTCCTGAAGGTTCTGCCCGGGACTGAAATGGCGGAGAAATGCAAGGAATATGGGATCTCGCACACTGCCGAACCGCCTTACGAAGTGTTAAGCACAAATTGGATGAATTTTACTGAGATCGATCATTACCGTAAAATTTCTCATCTGCTGGATGCACTTTATAATACAAATCACTTCCCGGTTACTTTAAAGGAACTGGTGAAAAATTTCAATTCTCCTCTGGCTCTCTTCCAGAACTATCATTCCTGGCTGCAACGGAATAATTTCAGTGAGGTGACCAGAAACTGGCAGTCAAACGGCAGATTGATATCCCGGTTTATTGCTGATTTTTTACCGGAAAAACTGGAGTTCTTTCTGGATTGTCTGCGCTGGGACTGGTGCGCTTTTGCTTCCTCACATTACTACCCAGAGTTTCTGCAGAATAACGCTTTGCAGGAAGCAAAAAAGAAGGGACGGGACATGATCAGAGAGTTTTTTCAAAATGATTTTCCCATAAAAGAACTTAACCGGGCTATATTTTTTATTCCTGTAAGCGAGAAGTTTTCCTATAATTATATGGAAAATAAAAGTATGCGGTTTTCCTGAAAGGGAAATTGAAGTTGTTGTTCTAAACTTTCCTAGAAACTGAACCTGAGAGAAAATCCTGTTCTTAAGCGGCAATAATCCTTATCTTCTTCCACTACCGAATAAGGTGAATCAGTCCTTCTTGAATCACGTTTGAAATATAATTCCAGATCCAGATTATCTTGAACGGGCAAAGTTAAGCCGGCGAAGATCTTAACAACATTATCATCCCTTTGCAGATGATAAGTATCTCCGGATAAATTACTGGAAAAATAATAACCTTCAAAATCTGTTCTAATTCTTAAGCGAGAGTATCCTGATTTAAAGGGGAATAATTTGGGAACAAGGAACTGAACAAAGAAAATATTCGCTTCATAAGAAGCATCCTTGAACTGGATCGATCCGTTAATGTCATCATAAGCATCTTCAGCATCAGCATCCGAAACTTTAAAAGCATAGCTTAAAGTTGAGATAAGATTGGGCAGCAGTTTAAAGCGCAGATCAAGCCTGTTCTCCATGTTCTTTGCATCATATTCGGTGAAATATTTGTTAAAATAAAGCTGTGCATATTCGAATCTGTAGATCAGGGTCAGAGATTTTAACACATCCCATTCAATAGCGGCATTATAAACATTTTTATCGTAAGTGTAAGCATGATATTCGCCATCGATCTCACTGCGGTAATAGTTACTGTAGATGCGTGGATAATAGTAGTAATCGAGCTGAAAATTCAATTCCCTGCTGAAATATTGTTTCAGACTTAACCGAACGTAGCCGTCATCTTTGAAATCATTGTTCCAGTATTTATTGTAATTTACCACCAATCCGGTTGATCTGGGTGTGCCCCATAGCGAAACTATGTTTTATCCCCAGGTCCAGTTGAGCGGAAGTAACCACATCATCACTGCTTTCCAGCTCAAACTTTTCCTGCGCCGTACCAGCTTCAAACAGCTCCAGATCAGCCTCAGACAACCTGAGTATATTGTTGTCGTAATAGTTTTCCAATTCTAATTTTTTCAGGAAGGTTACGCCTGCTGCAACCGACTGCAGGGCAAAAACAGCTATTAAAATCACAAGAAAATATTTCATTATTTAATTATTCCTATGGAAGATTTATTAATATAGAATCTGAAGATCAGATCCCGGTTCAGAATCCCGTCTTTAACATCTATATGATGATGCCCGGCTGAGAGCTGGATTATATTCACATCCCCGGTGGAAGGAGTTTTATCCGGCATGTCCTGGAAAATGGCTTTACCCGAGCGCTGCGCTTTTTCATGAAATGAAGCCAGCTCATTTCCGTTATCAAAGACCGTAAATGTATAACCTTTATTATTCTGAAAATTATCGTTAAATACAAGGCGGCTGACAATTTTCACCAGTACCGGCCCCTCCAGATCGAAGGCAATATTGGATTCATTTACCTGATAATAGGTATAGGCTTTACCATTAATATCTACAGCTATCTCATTTTCATAAGTCTGAGGTGAAAAGTGGATATATTCGTACTCATCGAAATCACGTTCATTCTTGTCAGCGACAATTTTGAATAAAATATCATTCTGCCAGTTATTGGTAAGAGTAATTTTTTCGTTATCCGTGATCTTCAATTTAAAACTATTGTAAGCAGAAACTTCTTTGCCGGTCAAAGTCCGCGTCAATTTGCTTTTACGGGAAGTTCTGCTGACATTTTTCTCAGTTCCGTTGATCTCAACCAGATAATTATAATCGACTTTGGCAGTCATGATCCGGCTGTAAATCATCAGAGAATCAACACTTATTGTCTGAAATTCGACATTTCCACCCGGTTCAACAATAATATAATTCATTATCTTGTTATTATCACTGTTAAATAACTGGATCTCCTGCTGCTCACCGGTAAACCTGATCTCACCGCAATTTAAGGTTGCAGCCAGCAGGTATATAAATACGAAAATAACGGCAATCTGTCCTTTATTCATAACACACCCTTATCGATCAGGAATTAATTTCACCTTCGCGGAATTTCAATCTGGAATGATCGAAGAGGACTACGACCAGCACCAGCGCACAAAGAATCAGCAATGCGATTATGGTTACGGTAAGATTATATCTTTCATCACGGAACATCTTTCCAGTACCAGGTTCGGGAACAGGATCCGGCGCAATAGGCAATTCATAAGATCTGGCCAGCTTTTCCATATCAAGTAGATGTACAATCGGTACACCCTTCTCTGCAAACAGAAAGAGAGTCCCTTTTAAAGGAATATTCTTGATATTAAGATGTTTATGAATACCGGGTGAAATAAGTCTTCCGTTAATGCTGTTCCCCAGACTGGAAAGACCACCACCCACATTCACATACAATTTATATTCTTCGGCTTTAGCCTCATAGATCTCCATCTTACTCTCAATATTCTTTTCCAGGCTGTTATTCATAACTAAGGGCACATTATTCCGTTCAATGGAAGCTTCAATAAGATCACGTCCTGTAGCGTTCAACCCGCGTCCCATATCGCGTCCACCACCAATGGAAGCTGCCACACTTTTATAGGGGAAAAATCCTTTTTCAACAAAGAAAGATTCCATATCCAACCAGGTGAATTCAGGATCCGTGGCTCCGAACATGGAAGCACCAACCGATGTTATGGGTACCAGATCGAGATCAAGCGTTTTAGCGGCAGCCATAACCGCAATATTCATGGCCGGGAAAGATCCTGTCCAGCTAACGGCTACTTTATCTCCGGCTTTTACTCCGGCTTTCTTGAACTGGTCGATCAGGACTGCAGCAAGGTTAGGATTAAGAGTAGTAAGCTTGGCGGTAAGGCTACCCCTGTCTGTCGTGATGATCGTTTGTTTGTCACCGATCAGTGTAGTAAGACCGGGATCATTCACTTCATCGATATAGATACCTTGTTCCAGTCTATGTTCTCTAATCAGATCGGTAGCCTGCTGCATTGTTTCAGAGGCTTTAAGTTTTTCATCATGATATTTTTCTTTAACGAACATCCTGCTGTTGTTAACCCAGGCAAAAAGGAGCAGGGCTGCCACCAGCAGAATAAAGAGGCTTGTATTAGATTTAGCACTAGGAATAAACATAATTCACCTTCATCAATTTATTAAAGCGCCGGCAAATATGATGATCAATAAGAACCGAACGATCACAGCTGCCACGAACATTACACTTAAAGTACTCAATATTCCCTGTTTTTCCATGGAATTGGCAATAAGACCGGGAATAATAAAACCAATCACCTGAACGGAATAAGTTGAAGGGAGAGGATCGAAAAGACCATAAGTCCGGGCCATCCATCCCAGCACAAACCCCAGCAGAACCGAAATAACCATTCTTCTTCTGCCGTAGATGAACATCACCTTACTCAGCAGTTTTACGATAATGTAAACTGTGAAACTGATCGACAATGTGGCCAGGATCGACCAGGGGTGATGCATGAACATGGCCATATAGCCTGCTACAACAATTCCCCCGGCTGCAACGCCGAAGCCTTCCAGGAATAGAAGACTGATTATAACACCAATACCTACCGCAGCATCAAACATCTTTATTCTTCCTCTCTTTAAAATATTTTACTATTCTACTTCCATTGCCATGAATATTGCCTATCCCAAAGAGCAGAATCTCTTCCGCCGGCAGCTTCATAACACGATCTATGAAAGATTCTCCGGTTACCCATCCGCAGTCGGTAACCTGGTCTTTAACATTAATTTTCTCTGCGAAACTCTTTATGGTAGCTGTCTGATCACCGATCAGGAACAGCTCATCGAAAGTAAGATCCTTCAACACTGTTACCAGCTGTCTGGATCTGAACATCCTGTCCTCACGGGTACTCAAAACAAATGCGATTGATTCCAGGTGGGGATGCAGCTTCTTCACATAATCAATAATGAACATAGTTGATTCGGGATCATTGGCTGCAAAGGAGTGTACAAAATGGACCTTTTTCCCTTCCCTTTTTACGGAAAATATTTCGGTTGCACCAACATCGGGCAGGGCTTCATACATTCCTTTTAAGGCCACTTCTTTTGAGATTCCGTATTTCTCGCAGATCTTTAGAGCCAGGGCCACATTCTCTACATGCTCCACATGACTAAATCCGGTCATGTCCTCTGGATTCACAGTAGAAGGATCTGCATAGATCAGCTTCGAGTGATATTTTTCTGCCCGTTTCTGCATTAAGGGAAGAACCCGGTGTTCGGATGTATAGGAAACTCCTTTATAGGGAATGGAATTGCATAGAGACAGGGTTACATTCCTCAATCCAGGCCCCATCACATCCAGGTGATCCGGCCGTGAATTTGTGATCACGCCTATACTGGAACGTACCATTTCCCGCTCTGTTTCCCACTGATATTCCGGACTCACAGCCATACATTCCAGAACCAGCGTGTTGATCTTCCTCTGGGAGGCGAATTTAATGATCTTCAACTGCTCCCTTATGTTGGCCCCGAAATATCTAGTTATCGGCGTTTCCCTGCCGTCTTCAAAAATAATCACCGGTGCCGAACCAGTAGTCTTTGCCATGGTCCTCACACCTCCGGCTCTTAAACCTCCGGCTATAAGTCTGGTTACACTCGACTTCCCTCTGGTTCCATTAACATGGATTATTTCCGGGATCTTTTTACGATTACTTTGATGCTGATGATATTCAAAGACCCCATACATTATGAAAAGGAAAAGCCCTATGATCAATCCGTACATATTACCTTCATAATTTTATTTTATCAACACACATTTCCTGGTCTGTACAGAACCGGAAGCTGTCAAACGATAATAATAAATACCGCTGGTCACACTATTGCCGTCAGCATCTGTTCCATTCCAGGTAACAACATGATCTCCGGCCGTAAATTCTTCCTGAGCCAGAACTTTAACCAGCTGCCCTTTCACATTGTATATTTCCAATTTTGCTTCGGCTGTTTCCGGCAGGGAAAAACTGATCCTGGTTTCTGGATTGAAAGGATTAGGATAATTTGCCTGCAACTGCGGCAGTTTCGGAATAATCTGCGATTCATCGCTTTCCACGAAAGTATCCGGGGGATCAGTTGTAAATTTAATTGCCATTCCATTCTGCAGTTCTGTAGCACTGGCCGGATAAATATCGGCAAAAGTATATAATACTCCATTCATCTGGGTATGATCTTCAATTCCCACAGTAGCATAATTCTTCTCGGAATCAACATTATCCACCAGATTATAATTGAACTGGATCTCACCATTTCCATCAATAGTCTGATAATAGGCAGGATCATATAAAACTACTTGTATCTTCACATCCGTTGAATCATCAAAGCGAGCAAAGCATTCATTCCATTCTACTATAAATGTGTTATCATCTTCATTATAATAGCGGCATATCCTCATATCGTGATGATATAAACTATCATTCACTATATAGGGTTCACCGATCAGATCGTCCCAGAACGGTGCCACCATGGCATAAGCACCCAGGGCAGCCGGAATATTCCAGTTTCTGAACAGGGTCATCCAGGTAGTTTCAAAAGAGATCCAGCCGTTGGTACAGATGGTCAGGCTGTCATAATCTACTCCATAATAGGTAAAGGTAAAAGGAAGCGGATAAGAAGCAGAATAATCGTCAGGCATCAGGGTAACATCACCATCACCACCTTCCTGCGGGTCGATCTCCAGCCAGCTGTAAGTTGGAGCTTCAGCATAACCTGTATCAAAACTGTCATACCCGAAATAATCCATTGCAGATGAGAAAGTCGGATCCGTGTTCTGTACATCCCCGATCTCAATAGATACAATAACCTGTGCTTCCCGGCTCTCTGCATCGGTAAGATCCAGGCGGAAAGAAACAGTTCTTCCAACCAGGCAACTGCTGTCCACACTGAAGCTGAAACTTCCCGAAGCTGTGCTGTTTACGCTAACAGCCCCGAAACTGATCGCGTTGCTCTGCATGGTCACAGCATCACTTAACGCTGAAACTTCCGCCTGCAGGTCATCAGCATCTAAAGTGCCGGAATTGATTATGGTCACTTCCATTTCTACTGTTTCACCCGGGTCGGCAATTCCATTCGCATCATTTATCTGTATACTTGTTACTTCAAAGATAAGACTGTTTATATTAAATTGCAGCTTGCTGCTGCCGTAAACACCCAGATCAAGACCGAACTGGATCATTTCTCCATCGGGACAGCCAGCATCGATGCTGAACTGAAAATCTTCTGTTGCAGAAGCACCTGCAGCTAAAGTTCCATAACTTACTTCTCCATTGGTGATAGTAATGAAATTATTATCTGTAAGGATGCCTGCATCAATATCTCCTGATGTCTCAGTACCAAAGTTATGCAGAGTAACCGAAAGTGTAATATCGCTTCCTGCAATCATATCTTCATTCAGGGAAATTCCTTCGACTCCTATATCTATGCTGTTCTGAACAACATCTATTGTCTCAATAAAAGGCAGATAATTAGGTTTTACAGCAGTGATCTTTAATTCACCTTCCATCAGCCCGGAGATCATGAGCTGCGCAATACCATCTTCCAGAATTGCAGCTTTAGTTATTCCACCGCTCTGAGTAGCAGAAACAACGGCTCCATCAAGCCCTGGCAATGAAACTTCCAGATAACCGGTACCCAGACCGATCTCGTCAGGAAGGGCTTCTCCCAGGCTCATTTCCTGAGGAGTGGTCGTCCACATCTGAATAGAAGGATCACCCAGAATATTATAAACATGGAAATAGAATTCCACATAATCGCCTGGTTCCCAGTTGAGCGGAAAATTATCGTATAATTCGTATTTTCCTCTCAGAACAGCAGCTCCAAAGGAGTAGATCCCTTCATCCAGCACGCCGGAATAAAAGCCGGAAAAAATAGCATTATTAAATTTTGTACTGGTATGAAGATCGGAAGGTGCCACGACAGCAACAGCACCTTTAGGTGTTGTTCCCACATGAGCACGCAGCATGGCTTCCCCGAAACAGGGATCAACACTGTTCACGAAATCGCCGGTATTACAGACGATAGAGGTCATGATCGGCAGTTGATAACCATTACTCAAATTGGTCATATCTTCAGTATGGTATTCGGGTTTGTGCCAGCCGTTAGCATCGCCCCAGCCCCGGTAACTAACAAATCCTACCCCAGCGTTCATGGCACTATTTATTGCTGTAACACCATCGTTGGTAGGTGGATAATATACTTCTGTTACATTATTATAACCATAATCATACATTTTATCGCGGAGCCATTTGCTGACTGCCACCGGAGTTGTAGGAATTGGAGGTGTACTGCTGTAATTTCCAGCCACGATAAGGCCGTTCTCGAACCAGTCTGAGCCCAGGTAGGGACTCTTTTCATAGGACAGTATCTTGGCGATGATCCTCTGCAGTTCGGTAGTTGTATCAATAGAGATACGGCCAACGATCATTTCAGGAAAATAATCATCTCCCTGCATCAGAGTATAGGGATGATCGGTCACATCGATCTCGCCGGTACTGTTTATAAAAAAGGCAGGAACCACAAAAAATCCTTCATCTCCATCGCCAAAGATCAGGATATAGTCCGGAGGAATTTCCTGAGTGTCATAGACATTCTGAATATAAGCTTTGATCTCAGGAGCCGTAGAACCGGTTTCCTCGAGGGTAGCAACTGTTGTAGCTATTCCACGTTCATTCTTCCACTCGATAAAGGGTTGCAAAGTTCCCACGATCTGGGGAGGTGTAATTATAAGCATGGAAGGAGTAGAAAGTTCAGCATCGCGCAGATAGGACTCTTCGTAGTTGTCCACCATCTGCCTGTAAACAGGTGCAAATACAGATGAAATAACCTGTGGTCTGCTGACCGGGTTAACCTGTCTTACAGCAAAATCAACTTGCCGCAGGATCTCTTTCTCACCTAGTACATCAGCAGAAAGTTCAATCCTGACAGTGTGTCCGTAAAGTTCTCGCATCACAAAATCATCTACCAGAGAAACTCTGTTTTCTCCATTGCTGCTGCGAGTTTCAAGGATCTCACCTGTTTCGGATAATGTAACGGTTTCACAATTGAGAATCTCCAGTTCAACCGTTTCGGAAGGCAAAGCCAGAATTCTGGTAATACTCTCTTCGCTCTGCCGCAGATCATCATTGGTAAAATTTACCAGCAGTTCATTATTGCTGCTGCTTATGGTTAATTCTCCCCATAACAATCCAATTGTCAGGGTTATCAGCAGTAAAATTACTGTTCTTTTCAAAATTCCTCCATTATTTTATCAAAATTTATCCTGTGAAAGGTTTATTTCATCAGGATCATTTTCTTTGTACTGTTATAACTGCCGGCAGTTAATTTATAAAAATATATACCACTGGAAACCGGCTGTTCATTATCATTCGTACCGTTCCAGCTGGTATGATATTCACCTTTATCTAATTCCGTTTCAACCAGTGTTTTCACCTTCTGACCTTTAATATTGAATATCTCTAGAGATACCGGCCCGTTCTCTGCCAGAGCATAATCTATTCTGGTAACCGGATTGAAAGGATTCGGATAATTGTTCTTCAAATCTGTTATGAAACCAGGTGTTGTATCATCCTCGGAATCTGCACCTGTTGATGCCAGAATCGTTATCTGCCCTATCTTCCAGCCGGGATCTGTAATTGTTTCATCTGTCTGCAGTCTGAACCTGAGATTGATCCAGTTGCCGACATAATCCTGCAGACTGATATATTCCTTGTGCCAATCATAATCAATACCAGACCAGGAGCTCAGTTCCTGCCAATCGGAACCGGCAATTTTGATCTCCAGTACAGCCCGATCATAATCATGTTCAATATAATATCTGTGATCCAGGATGAACATTGCATCATCACTTACTCCGTTCAGATTAATTGCTGGAGAAGTAAGAATTACATCCCAGTCATTTTCGTAAAATTCACCGGGACTGTCTTCCACATAATGTCCATACCCAGCTTCAGAAGTGATCGACCAGTTTCCGGTAACGCTCCATTCCGGCAGACCATCATTCCAGTCTTCCAGGAAAACGGTCTGTTGCTGCAGCTGATTAAAATCCATCGCTTGTCCACCGGCAGCAAGTTCCATTTCATAATATTGAGGAACGCAATCTTCACCAATTATCAGGAACTGATTCGGGCCCGCATAAGCTGCCAGCTGGTAAGAACCGTCATCTGTATGTAGAGTATCATTACCAAATTCGTTAATTGTAACAATATCGGCTGCGATCGGAGTTCCGTCACAACTTACTGTTCCACTTAAAAAAGCTTCTTCCAGCGGAACAAGCTGAATCCCGTTAAAAGGCGGATTATCCAGGTTCATCCAGCCGGAATTATTTACAGTTACATTTTCCACTTCCAGGGTTTCATATCCTTGCTTCCTGAATGTTAAATCATAAGTACCCTGCGGCAACACGCGCCAGAATCTGCCGTATAAAATATCAGACAGTCTGGGTGCAAAATATGATGCATGCTTTTCGTTCACAATGATCTCTGCTACCAGAGGATCACCGGTAACACTATCTGTGATGTGCCCGGTCAGCATAGATTGATCTACCGTCTGGTAACCCAGAGTACGACTCAGCAGCCAGTAAGCACCCTGACTGCAGCGTTCAGCGGTATCTATGATAATAGGTTCTTCCGGCTGCAGGTTCAAGGTTCCGCATTCAATAAGCAGCTGAATTGTACCATGCGCCTGATAGAACCAGTCATGTGCACTGCCCTTCCTGCTCTGGGAAGGATAAGGTTCATAATTACCAGGCTGCGGCGGTTCTTTCGGTATAAGTGCTGCTACATTTACTCCAGCCTGCTGGCACATGGCGAAATCGGGATTGTGTTTTTCACCTTCCCAGTTAAAGGAATAATAAACTTTTTCGGAGAAATTTCCGCTGCGGGAAGAGTGCCAGTTGATGGAATATATAAAATGCTGTTCCGCCGCCAGATCTCTAATAGCCTGTGTTTCACCTTCGGAGAATGGTCCGGGACCTCTGTAATAATCGTAATCTTCTTCACCGTTAGTACTGTAAAGAGTATCACC
Source organism: Cloacimonadaceae bacterium (SeqCode) (assembly GCA_942491655.1). Classification (GTDB taxonomy): domain Bacteria; phylum Cloacimonadota; class Cloacimonadia; order Cloacimonadales; family TCS61; genus SDB. The sequence continues at coordinate 74,435 of CALOBL010000002.1, read as the reverse complement.
GTGGATCCAGTTAAACCCATAATTACGGTTGGGATCAACACCATCGATATCGCCACCCTGTCCCTGCTGATAATCGAAGATCCCGTTCTCATTATTATCACGGCAGTTCTTCCTGAAAGTATCATCAATACCGCTCATAACAACGCCTAATCCTTCCGGATTGTAGGTGGGTACGAACCAGATCTCCAGGTTTTCCAGCCAGACACGCCAGGGAGTAAACATACGGTTTTCCAGCAGATCATTGATCATATACATGGTAACTTCAACCCCCAGAACTTCCTCGGCATGAACCTGCCCGGCATACATTACCTTGGGCTCATCTTCTGTAACTGTAACGTTAGCAGAAAGTTTGGCAGCATAGATTGGTAATGGTTCCTGATAAGGATCCGCCCCGAGAGTGGTGCCGATCTGAACAACCTGAATGTAATCCGGATAAAGTGACTGCAGAGAATCCAATTCGGCCAGGATCTCCGGATAAGTATGATAGGCCGGATCCAGTGTTACCTGCCCAGCCAGATTGAAGCTTAATATTAAAATAACTGCTACAGTAGAAATATACTTCATAATAACTTCCTGTTACTTTAGTAACAACATTTTCCTGGTGGAAGAACTCTCTTCCTCAGACTCAAGTCTGTAAAAATAGATTCCGTTGGAAACTGCATTCTGCTGCAGATCTTTACCCTTCCAGGTAACTTCATTTGTGACAACCGGCAGAGAGTTTACCAGCTGACCTCTGATATTGTATATATTCAATTTATAATCTTTATATTCACCGCTTTCGATACTAAATCTGATCTTTGTTTCAGGATTAAACGGATTTGGATAATTCTGTTGTAATGTAATATTACTGTTTGGTATCACATCATCGTCTGAAGCCACCTCATCTATCCTTACCTTTTGCGCATAGAGATTGTAGATATCTGTTTTACCGCTGGAACGTGTATCTTCCCAGACCACGAACGCCATATTGGTTCCTGTCGGAATAGCCTGTGGTTTGTTCTGGTTCTTTATGGCATTACTTACAATAAAACCAGTGTCGCCCCAGATTGTTTCCCCATCAAGATCCACCAGTTGAGCGTAGAGGTCTGAACCTCCGGTAGTCTGATTATCCTGCCAGAAAACCACAAAATAATCACCATTTTTAACCAGGTCAGGCGCAAATTGTGCACTGTCTTTAATAGCTATTTCATTACCGTCAGCGTTCCATTCTTCATTACCTTCCATATCGAATTTCTGCATAAAAATATCTTCATCATTGCCATTGCGGAAGTCTTCCCAGGCCACATAAATATCTTCGTCATAAAGGAAATCCGCTGCTCTCTGATCGTTGGGAGAATCACTGATCGGAATCCCATTGTCAGCCCACAGAGTCACTCCATCATAGCTTATCAACTGTCCGAACAGATCAGCTGCACCATAACGTTTATCTTCCCAGATTACCAGCAGTCCTTCCGGCACTATTATACCTCTGGCATTCTCCTGAAAACCCTCAGCATCACAGATGGTCAACCCCTCTTCCGGCCAGCCGTCTGCTGTTGAACCGTCAGGATTAACAAGTTTAACATAAAGGTCCTGATAAGGCCAGGAGCCGCCGTGCCAGATGTAGAAATTCTCCACCACATCGTTCAACACGTCATCACCATCACCATCACCGATAAGGATCCCTTCTTCGCCCCAGTTCAGAGTACCGTCGGCGCTTATTCTCTGGCCGTAGATCCCGTAACCGGTCATCCAGTCACGATAATCTGACCAACCTACATAATAATCGAAATTCCCACCAGTCTGTACTATCGATATAGCCGGATACTCCTGAGTAGCAGTATTCTGACATAGTTGAATACCGGTATCTTCAGACCAGATAAATTCAGCATTCAGATTAACAGCCTGGGCAAAGACCTGTTTGTCCCCTATCCTATTCTCTTCCCAGACCACTGCGACCAGATCGGAGCCAGGATAAAAAGCAACATCAATACGTTCCTGATTATAGCCGGACATAGTTGTAACAGGGAGTCCGTTTTTCTCCAGATCTACCGTGCCGTCACTATTAAGCACCTGCATATATATCCTTTTAGCAATACTGGAAAATCTTGTATCAACCCACATAAGAATGGCTTCATCGCCATTTTCGATAAGCTTACATTCCTGGGCATCGCCATTAAGTCCATAATACATGATCTCACCATTATCAGCAAGCAGTATATCATCATCTGTATCAACGATCTGCAGATACATACCAACTGAACCGGTTCTGTTATCGCCCCAATTAACAAAGTATTTTCCATTCACATTCTTTTTTACCAGTGGCCCGAACTGCTCACCGAATGAAGAGCAGATCAATTCTCCGTCTTCAGGGAAATTGATGGAAACATCGGAATTAAAATGCTGAATATAGATATTTTCATTAGGATGTCCACCTTCCCGGCCATCATCCCAGACGATGAATACTCCACCATTTGCATCACCCACAAGCCTGGGATTCAACTGATCATAAGCCGCATCACTAACTGTTACAGCATTTGCATCCCACAGGATATCCCCGTCAGAAGATACTTTCTGTATAAATATTTCTTTAAAATTTATATCGTAACGTCCATCCTGCCAGGCTATAAATGCTCCACCATCGGAAGAGCTGGTAATTCTGGGATTTTCCTGGATAAAGGAATCTTCGAAAACGATAAGTTCTTCAGTCCAGAGGAGATCTCCGTTCAAATCTATTTTCATGGCATAAATATCACCATTATAATCTACTCTTTCATCCCGCCAGGTCACCATGAAATTTCCGTCTGTTAAAGGTGAGATCTTAGCCGAAAGCTGGGTTCCTGTTTCCCCACATAAAACGCTGCCGTTGGTATCCCAGAGTAAAGTTCCGTCAGAAGAGATTCTCTGCATATAAAGATTTTCATTGGTTGCAACACGGGTATCATGCCACACAACAATTGCTCCGCCGGTACCATCTTCCCAGAAGGTATGCTGATTCTGGGATCCGGCTTCGGCAGCTATGGCGTTTCCATTGGCATCCCAACCTGTGGCAATAGTCCCATCAGTAAGAATATGGGTTCCGTAGATATCGGTTCCACCTGTACCCCGGCTGTCCAGCCAGATAATGTAAGCTCCGCCGTTAGTATCATTGGCAATATTAAGCGAGATCTGGATATCCTGTGCCAGACAAAGCGGAACACCAGCAGCATCCCATTGCAATTCACCGTCACCATTGATCTTCTGAGCATAAATATCGCCGGCATCTTCATTACGGAAATCGACCCAGGCCACAATTACACTGTTATCTCCGGCATCTATGATCACGGGATCTTCCTGACGGTTGATCTCTCCATTTACCAGAACACCCTCTTTCATTTCCGGAAAATCCGGATCGTTGCTGTTTACTCCCCAGAGCAATTCACCGCTTTCACTAATTTTTTGAGCAAAAACATCCCTGTCGCCATTTCTGGTATCGGACCAGACATAAACAACAGATCCATCCTCAACCGGAATGGCAGATCTGAACCACTCAATATTTTTTCCTGTTCTTAAAGGTATTCCATTTTCAGCCCATTGATTCTGAGCTGAAGCCGTAACTGTAATCATTAGAATGATTAGAATTAAGCATAAATTTTTCATGACATACTCCTGTATTTTTTTAATTTCTTATAGATACAATTTTATAAAATCTTAAATTTCCTGTTAATGGAAATTCTGTATTGGAATCTGTTACGTTTTGCAGTAGAGGTATCCAGTCCCCAAAAGGAAGGTCCGGATCGTTGCTGGCATAAATAATATATGAATCAGCCAGATCTACATCATCCCAATCCAGAAGTACTCTGTCGTGAACCACGGAAATGATGAGATTTTCCGGGGCCGGCAGGTAAATATCGGTTAAAGTTAAATGAAGAGGAAGAGTTACTGTTAATGCATCCGGATCATTTGTAGTGAAGATAAGATCACAATAATATTCACCCAGCTCCAGTTCTGCCGTCTCAACACTTACAGAAATAACGTCCTGCTGACCATTTGCTATATTTCCATTGGCAGGATCCAACTCTACCCAGTCCACAACTGTTTTAATATCAATGGCCAGTTCATTTTGCAGATAACTGCCATTATTATATGCTATCTGCAGACCGTCATTCCCTGTCTGATTTTCGATGCCGACAGTTTGATCACTTTCAGCGGTTGTAATAAGATATTGGAATTTCATATTCCCACTTTCATAGAGAATAACTTCAAATGTTTCAGGATCCCGAGGCGTGGAACTGGTCCAGTGGGAAGCCTGATAATATTCAACAATAAATCTGCTATTTGCTGCATCGGAATAATAATAAACTGTTCCCCATTCACCACCGATCGGCTTCAGATCATCCCAGAAGGGTGCAATGAAATCATTGGGAGTCTGTCCGTCCGGAATGGGATTATTAGAATAATCATTCCCTGAATCACCGAAAGTTAAATAGCCGTTGGAAGAAATTCTTACAGTGCTATGAATATCACCATAAAATTCAAAATCGAAGGGTAAGGCTATCACTTCACTGTCATCGTCATATAAACTTAATTCAGTTCCAACTGTTGTTATATCGATCCAGTCAAAATCCGGTCCGTTGGGCTCATTACTGTCAAACCATTCATAACCGTAATTATCCGGACCTCCCAGATCTCTGCCCAGATCTATAATTCTGGAATCGGTATAATCCTTACTGATGCTGTAAACAAGATTTGCTTCACCGCTGTTGGAAATGGTCAGCTGCTGTGTATCTGATTCATCCGGCATCAAAATAAAATTAAGACTGCTCAGATCGATATCAGCTGCCGGCGGTGCCAGCACGGCTGATGCGTTGGTCGTCATCAAAAGCGCCATAGAATCTGTCAGCGGTTTAGCTGAAACAGGATTACTGTTTTTAAAGGAATACTGAACACCCCTGGTTGCAGTATGATCCTCAATTCCTACTGTGGCAAATTGACCATGACTGGAGGGATAACTTCCCTGATCAGTATTATTTATTTCTTTATACTGGAAAATGATCTCACCATCTCCGGTAGTTGTTTCATAATATGTTTCATCCAGCAGGATCACCTGGAAAGTCTCCACGCTGCTGTCATAATGATTCCGCATGCCGGACCATTCTACAATGAACCGGTGAGCAGCACTGTCGTAATAATAACAAACCTGTCCACCACTGGAGGTCATCAGATCATCCCAGAAAGGTGCGATCATGGGAGATGGTCCCAGAGCACCCGGAATCTGCCAGTTCATAAAGGTGAACTGCTCCGTTCCCCCCGGAGAGATCCAGCCATTTGAACATACTGTTATTGAATTATAGCGAATACCATAGAAAATGAAGTTAAAGGGAAGAATTAAATTCTGGATATCTCCATTTTCACCATCATCGCTTAAGTTCATTACGGCGCCATTCCCTCCCAGATCGGGATCTATCTCTACCCAGGAATAATAGGGTGCTGCTGAAAACTGAGCATCATTGTCGTCGTAAATATAATATCCATAACTATCTGGTCCCGTTGGGTGATTAACGGTAACATCACCTACCGGCAGCAGAAAACTGACCTCCTGCTGAAAACCCGATCCATTGCTAATTAGTATTGAACAGCTTATCTGTGCTCCCGGAATCACCTGGTCACTACATTCAACCGTATAAGTATTAAACAGATTAGTAACTTCCGCATCAGGAGCTATGGTACCGTAAGAGCCATTAGCATCAATTATATTAATTCCGGGATCGGTAGTACTGAGTACCGCCTGGATATTGTTTCCTGATACCGTACCCAGGTTCTGCAGCGTAATAGAAAGTTCCGCAGTTTCTCCCGGATCTAAAAGATTATTTTCCCCGTCCTGTATTTGATAACCGGAAGCATTAAAATTAAGTCCATCCACTTGAAGCTGGATCACGTCCTGCCATTGTTCCCGGTCATTGCCTGTTATGGTAACATCTATCTCCAGGGTTGAACCACCCAGAATATTATTGGAAATATTGAGGTCAAAATCATCGCTGGAGTATGCAGAAGATCCGCTTGCTATCGTGCCGTAACTTTCACTGCCATCTGAGATCTGAATTCCCGCTGATGATGAAGAAATAGTAGAAGAAACCGAATAAGCCGTCACCGCTCCATAGTTCTTCAGGCTTACATTCAATTCGATCTCTTCACCCGGATTGATCAGACCATCGCTGTTGCCAGACGAAGTTCCGGAATTATCGTCATCAATTTCAATTTCAAATACACCTAGAAAGAGATCATCTTGCAGCACCGATATGCTTCCTATCTGAGGAATAAAATTATGTTTGGTTGCAGTAAGCGTTATCGTACCGGCCTGCTCCGCATTAATATTAAGCCTTACATAGCCATATGCATCAGTATAACCTGAAGCAAAAATATCATCGTTCCCCATTAATGCCGTTACCCAGACATTTTCCTGAGGTCTGGTACCGGTATTTTCTACAGTTACATCAAGATAATTGGTCCCGACAGCAATCTCAGAATCATAAATCGCAACCAACTCCTTGGGTATAGTCGACCATAATTCCAGGCCCGGATCTCCCATCAAGTTGTTCCAGTAAAGGAAATTTTCCACATAATTGAAAGGTCCTGTAGGATAGCCTGCCAGCAGCTGCAGTTTGCCATGTACCAGCGCACTGCCGGGAGTATAGAGATCATGATCAAAGATTCCGCTGTATACCCCGCCCGACACGATATTATTAAAACAGGTGTGTGTACCGGTTGTAGCGGTACCTATAGCAGCGATAGCACCCCTGGGAACGGTTGCCGTACCGGCTTCAAGCATATTTTCCGTAACCGATTCAGAGCTGAAAGTTCCTGTCCCGCAGGTTATACATGTAACAAAGGGCAACATGTAACCGTTGTTCAGGGAATTCATACTATACTACGCAATACCGCTCATTCCCAGCCAGCCGCGATAATGAACAAATCCTGTCCCGGCATTCAAATTATTGGCAAAAGCATTGGTGAAATCATTATCATCATCAAACCCGTTATCGCTGTAGCATTCCGTGAAACTAAAACTCGAATTCTCTTCTGCCAATCTCTCTTTAACATAATAGCAGGTACCAATAGCGGAATAGCCAGTTCCATGCCTGATATCTCCGATCAATAGAACGTTCTCGTACCAGGTTTCATCGCCGGTATAAGGATTCATCTCGTAATTAAAGATCTTATTGCCGATCACCTGCATATCTGTTTCAGAATCGACCGATAATCGGCCTATGAAAACTTCCGGATAGTAATCGTTGCCTTCCAGCAAAGTATAGCCGAAATCACTGTTGCTGCTGTATCCAGCGGGTAAATCAAAATTAGTTCCAGGGTCACCCACCAGACAGACATATTCGGGTGGATTCTCCCAGGTGTTATAAGCGTTCTGTATATAATTTTTTATAGATGTTTCAGTACTGCCTGTTTCAGCCAGGGAAGCACTGTTCACAACAAATCCCTTCTGGTGTTTCCAGTCCATTATCCCCTGCAGGTCAAAAACTCCGGGATGACAATTGAGCAGATCTTCATCTGAGTAGATAAACAAATAACTGGGCTGCTGATATTCATCGGTCCGGGTTTGAAGATCTTCATAATTCAGCAGAACAGCCTTATATAATTTCTGGAAAGAGCGGGAAATTTTCTGGTCTTGAAGCTTAGGATTTTCACCAGTTTCACCATCAATTGTAAAAACGATCTCCAGTTCTTTTATTATTTTTAAGGAATTTTCAGCTGCCAGGTATTGAAAAGGCTGCAGGGTGAATTTTACAACCCTGTGGTCCCGCAGAATGGCTGGATCGTCCAGAATGACAGGATCAGCCGGGTATGGCTGACCACTTTTGTAATATTCCTCATTAATAATGAATTCCGGCACTTCCCTGCTGCTTTCACTTTGCAGGTTCTGGCGTGGAAAAATGGCAGGAACCGTGATCAGTTCCTCTTCATAAGAAATAATTTCCCAGGAAACTGAACCCTGATCAGGAATAGCCAGCAGTTGACTGAATACAGGCAATTCCGGCAGCCCGAATCCCAGCAGATCGCCACCCAGCGGATGAGATATCTGCAGATACTCTTTCCCGGCAACTTCTACAAGCTGCCTTTCATAGCCATCAAGACTGAAATTGACATGTATTTCCCTATCATTTAACGAACTGGCTTCAAATAATTCAGCCGACTCCGAACTGTTGATTTCCACATATTCCGAATAAAGCGGAAAAGCTGCAAAACAGATGAATATAACAAATAGGTTAATTTTGAATTTCATAATATCCTATTTTAGCAGAACCATTTTTCTGGCTGCTTCATAATTATCAGTTTTTAATTTATAGAAATATACCCCGGATGTAACCGCTTCACCATTCTCATCCGAACCATCCCAGATCACTTTGTGTTCCAGACCTCTGTCATCCTGAGCGGAGTCGAAGGATAAGAAACGCTTAATTCTCTGACCTTTAATATTATAAATAATTAACTCCGCATTTGCAGCATCCTCAAGATTTAATGCAAAGGAAATAGTCGTGGTCGGATTAAAGGGGTTAGGATAGTTCCCCAGCAACGCAGTTCTGTCCGGAAGATCATCCTCAGCACCAGTTCCGGAAATACCCGTACCACTCAAAGCAACATACACGATCTGCTCATCAGGATCGTTGCTGGCAATGGAAAGCTCTGCATCATAATGCCCTTCATTCAAAGGCAGGAAGGTGACCATAAGCTCTGCAGTTTCATTATAACCCAGAACATACTCGGTTTGATCAACTGTAAATGCAGTATCATCAGAATAGGCATCAATTATATAAAGTGAATCAAGACCAAAATTATGTATCGTAACAGGAATTACTGAAACTGAATCAACTTTAACATCCCCGAAATTCAACTCAGTCTCTTCTACATAAATATTCTGTTCCTGAGTAGCCAGGTAAAGATTAACCGGAATTGTAACCTCTGAGAAATTGGGATCATTGGTTGTGACGATCAGATCACAAAGAAAATGTCCCAGCATTAATTCGGAAGAATCCATGCTAAGATCTATCACAGAGTTATCACCGGAAACGATCACTCCATAGGAAGGCTCAACCGTTAGCCAGTCGATTATCCTTTTAAATCTAATAGCCAACTGGTTTTCAACGTATTCAAGGTTATAAACAACCATCAGGCCGTCATCGCCATTCTCATTTTGAATTCCGATTGTACAGGTATCAATGTCCCCGCTTACAGAATTATACTGATATAATATTTCGCCATCAGGATAGATGATGGCTTCAAAATCGTAGGTTCCATTATGGGCTCCCGGATAATGAATAACACTGTTGAACATCACGATCAAACTTTCAGGTGTGCTGTAATAATATACATGTCCCCCACCGTTCTCGCCGTCATCCGGATAGAGATCATCCCAGTAAGGGAAGAGTGCCGGGCGTGGTGCATCCGCGGAAGGTATCGTCGTATTCAGCCATTCCTCACTGTCCGAGCCAAACCCGATCCAGCCGTTAGGATTGATCCTGAATTCAGTGTAATCAGTTCCATAAAAATTAAAAGTGAAATCCATCGGGTAAGGATCACTGCCTTCATCATTATGATCAAATTCCACCAGGGTTCCGTAATCAGAAATATCGATCCAGTTGAATTCCGGACCATTAGATTCATTGGAGTCAGTAAAAATGTAACCATACTCATCAGGACCACCTTCATCACGGTAAACAGCTTCCTCGTTATCAATATAGGTTTTCTGAATGTGATAAACCAGGTTTGCCTCTCCCTCATTAGCGATCTCGAAGAAGGCATTTCCATTTTCACCCTGCATTACCGAAACCGAGATCTCTTCCTGATCTATAACAGCTATGGGCGGATCAACTATCATCGCCTGATTCGTTGTGATCAGCAGAGCCATGCCATCATGCAGACTCACTGCTGCAGCAGGATACTCATTGTTGAAAGTATATTCCAGCCCGATAGTAGAAGTATGATCTTCCAAACCGACACTGGCATACTGGCCGTGCTGCACTCCGTAACTGTATTCACCCTGGTCCACATTGTTTATTGTATTGTACTGAAAAAGAATATCACTGTCTCCGGTTAAAGTGGGATAGACCAGTGTATCGTAAAGAATAACCTGGAACGTTTCGGTATCATTGTTATATTCATTCCTTAAATGCGACCATTCTATAATAAATCTGCTGGAAGCTTCCTCGTAATAATAACAAATATTGCCATTAGAGGTCATCAGATCATCCCAGAAAGGAGCGATCATGGGGGATGGCCCCTGTAAGCCTGGTATATGCCAGTTCATGAATTCAAAGTTATCTGTACTGCCGGGAGCAAGCCAGCCATTACTGCAAATTGTTATCTCAGAATACTCCAGCCCGTAATAAATGAGCCTGAAACCATTCGGCAGACTAACCACTTCGCTTTCTCCTTCATTTCCGGAATCGTTCATATTTAAAATTGTTCCTGCTCCACCGTAATCGGGATCGATCTCATACCAGTTGTATACCGGCGCCAGGCTGTAATCTATATCGGTGTCGTCATAAATATAATATCCATGTGCATCAGGTCCCAATGGATCATCCGAATTTACAGAACCTATTGCCAGGAAAAAGGGAATATTCTGCTGAAAACCTGATGCATTGGTAAGTTCCAGTTCCAAGCGGATCTGTGAACCTGGAATGGTCTGTGTATCAACTGAGATCTGGAAATTATCTGCATCATTAAAAGCTGTTTCTCCTACCTCTATTGATGGGAAATATCCCTGCGCATCTAAAATTGTTATTCGTTCATCTTCTGTAGAAATGATCCCGCTGACAGCTGAGATATCAGCCATACCGGCATTCAATAACTCAATATTTAAGAGGGAAGTTTCACCCGGATCGAAGATACCGTTCCCGGCATCGTCCGCTTCAGCAGCAAAAAATTCCAGTACAGGGCCGTTAACGATGAGGCTGAAACGGTCAGTCCAGCTATTTTTGGTATCATCAGAGATCTGGAGCGTAAACTGCACGATCTCCCCACCCGGTGTGTTGCTATCGAAACTGATCACATAATCACTTTCTCCGAAAGCAGCAGAACCGGCGGTAAGATCTCCGAATCCACTCACATCTTCCACTAATTCTACAAATTCATTATTGCTTTCAAGCTGAGCAGTAATACCGCTGAGCAGGCTGGTTCCTCTGTTTTTTAAACTGAGCTGCAGTTCTATTGTTTCACCAGGATTAACAATGCCGTCACCGTTTCCGCTGGAAGCATCCAGCTCATCATCATCTATCACCAGATCATTTGTGCTTACGAACTGGTCATGCTGAGTGATATCGAAAGAGGTGCTTACGGGCAGATGATCATGTTTACTTACTGTGAGCGTAACTTCTCCGCTAACATCTTCCGTTAATGGCAATAAGACATTACCTTCCCCATCAGAATAAGCTGTGGCAAAGATCTCATCGTCACCTTTCAGAATGGTAACCCAGGCGTTTTCTATGGGCTGGCCTTCCGAATCTGTAACTGATACGCTAAATAAATTCGTTCCCAGCGGCACATCCTCTTCAAAATCAACTGTCATGACCTGAGGAACACCTGTCCACACTTCCATTCCAGGGTCACCCATCAGGTTATTCCAGTAGGAAAAATTATAAACCCAGCCGCCCGGATTTCCGGGATAATTCAAATAAAGTCCAAGTTTTCCACGCGTTAAGGCTCCCCCCATATTGAAGATCTCGTCCACAAAAACTCCTGTCGCTGTTCCGGCCGCCACACAATTATTAAAACAGGTATGGGTGGAAAGGGTAGAAGTTCCGATACAGGCAATTGCTCCTTTGGGAGTAGTTGTAGTTCCCGCTTTCATAAAATATTCATTTAATGCATTGTTATTAGAAGAATCAAAATCTCCTGTTCCACAGGTAATTATAACTACAACCGGCAGCATAAAACCATTGGAAAGTGAATTGATATCACTGTTGTCCCAGCCGCTGGTATTATAATAACCACGGTAATTGAAATAGGAAACTCCGCTGTTTATACCGTTGGCAATTCCTGAAACGAAAGGACTGGAATAAACTTCTGTGAAATCGTACTGATCAGAGTAATTTTCCATAATATCTTTAATATAAAGACAGGTTGATATGGTGGAAACCCCTGATGAACTGGGATCACCAACCAGCAGGGCATCGTCGAACCAGTCAGTTGAGCCCATATAAGGATTTTTCTCATAATTCAATATCTTGGCCAGAATTGTGGTTAATTCGGAGATGGAATTATAGGATAATCTGCCCATAAAAACATCCGCCAGAATGTCATCACCTTCCAGTCTGGCATAATACTGATCGCCAATTCCTCCACCCTGAGTTCCAGTGGGCAAATAATAACTGCCGTTGGCATCTCCTGCCATACAGATGAATTCAGGCGGGTCTTCCCAGTTATCATAGGCATTCTGAATATAATTCTTGATCTGGGTCAGACTGGTTCCTGTTTCCGCCGTACTGGCTGCATTCACAACAAAACCTTTCTCGTGCTTCCAGTCCAGCAAAGAAGCCAGATAATTCTCTACCTGATTATCTTCAGGATAAATAAATAAATAACTGGGCTGCTGATACTCGGCATCACGCGTTATAGTTGAATCATAATTCAAGATGCTGGAACGATATAAAGGTTCGAAAGCTCTGGATAATTTTCTTTCTGATCTTTTCGGATTAGCACTGTTCTGCTCCGTAAAAGTTATCTCAACACTTATATTTTCAATGATCTGCAATTCTCTTGAAACAGGATCATAGCTGAAGGGATCAATTGTAACACCAACAACCCGGAAATCCCTCATTACAGCCGGTTCCCCCAGAGTAACGGACGTTACCGGAAATGGTTCATTTCCACTATAAAAATCTTCGTCCTGCAGGAACTGCTGATCTGACCTTCCCTCATCTTCCAGGGCCTGACGGGGATAAACATCTATGTCCGAAAGTATCTGTGTATTTTGATTTAAAATATTAATAACAGCGGATCCAATATCCGGAATAGCAATAAGCCTGGTGAATCGAGGCAGATCCGGTTTGCCGGGCTGAGCGAATTCTCCTTCTCCCTCATAACTGATACGCTGAAACGAAAGGCCATTTGCTTCGATCGTTTCCAGATCGTAATGATCCAGCGAGAAATTTATTACCAGATTATCTGATCTGCTGGAAGCGATGTTGAATAAGTCTGGCTGCTGTGTATCTGTTAATTCTATTCTCTCAGCTTGCAGTGTAAAAATAAGTAAAACCAGGATTATGCCGATTACTCTATTCATTAACTTCTCCTCTATTCTTTAAGAATTAATACTGATCTTGGCTATACCCATACGGGTAGCGACTATTATTGTTCCATTCCTGATAAGAGCTTTGTAAGTGTAGCCGATCTCAGAATCATCTACTCTGTCCAAATATTGAGGTGCACTTTTATCGGTAATATCGTAGAGGTAAACACCTGAACCACCGGCTGAGATCACCATATAATTGCCTTCTACATCAATATTTCTGGTATATCCGCTGGTATCTTCCTGGGAAAGTTTAACAGGATTACTGACATCAGTTAAATCGATGATAGCAAAACCTTCATAACGGTCAGTTATATAAGCAAAATTGTCTACTATTTTTACATCTCTGGCGTCACCATCGGTATCAGTTATACTTACAATTTCCCCAGTCTCTTTGCTGATGATAAGCAGACCAAGTTGCTGGTAGGACAGATAAAAGTAATCATCATCCAGATCGAAGCCATAAAGGTTATGTTCAAATGAAGTATAGTTATAAACCGGAGTCAGATAATTGCCATCATAATTTCCATAAAAAATTTCGTGGTTTGTTTCATTCCTGGTAAAATAGATATCGACGATCCCGCCTTCTCCGCGGAAAGTTTTGATCTCTTCAATTCCACCCGTACCACCCACAATGTTGTCCAATGGTACAGGATTATAGGGATCTGTGACATCATAAGTTAGTATCTGAGCTGGACTTCCGTAGCGGTCATAAACAAACAATGTATTGGTCTCTTCTTCCAGCGAGATCAACCTGGCGTTATCCATATCTCCATCATGCTGCAGAACCTGCTCGTTGATCTGGTAATTGTAGATCGAATATTCTCCCTGATCTTCAGCAACATAGACCAGATCATCGGTTATATAAATATCCCGGGCTTCACCAATGGTTTTAAAGAAATATTCAACCTGCATAATTTTAGCAGTGGCAGCTGGTTCATTCGGCTTGGCGCAACCAGCAAAGAACAGGACTGAAACTATTATAAAAAATAAACTTAATTTTTCCATTTTATACCCTCAACTTTTAATTTTAGGATTATTATTAGATGCATTTTTTATTCCAATTATAATACCGGTATCAGGCCTGATTAAGAAATATTTTCAGAGAAGGAAATATTGCGGTATAGAAAAACCTTCGCAATGGTTTGCTACCCATTGAAAGGTTAGGTTTGTTTGACAATGATTTTTGCTAGTTCACAAACTTTTACCGGGGCATACCGTTGATCGAGTTGAAAGTAGAAGATGATAAAATTGAACTGCTGGTGTGTAGCACCTTTCAAAGGTTTGACGGTTGGTTTGTTTGACAATGATTTCGTTCGTCTGATTCAACTCTTTACCGGGGTGCATACCCTGGCTGAGTTTGGGAACGATGTAGAAGCAAATGATAAAAGGTTCCTAAACAGGAACTGTTATGCAGCCCTGTTATACAACAAGGTAAACAGTTTAAAAGTTCAGGAACCAGCTCAGAGAATGAATCGCTCGATAACCGTCGGAAGGTTCAAAACCGTTCCGAAAGCTGTTGAAAAAACATTGTAAAAAACCTTCCAGGTTAACGAAAACCTGGAAGGATTAATCATCAGATCACTTCATCATCAGCATCTTTTTATATATCTGTTTCTTATTATAATGCAGCTTATAGAAATAAACTCCGGATGGCTGAGGCACATTTGATTCATCGGTTCCATTCCAGACCATAGAATAACTTCCTGCAGCTTTTATTCCGTTAAACAGTGTTTTCACAAGCTGTCCTTTGGGATTGTAAATACTCAAATTAACCGGGCATTCCTGGCTGATATCAAATTGAATTGTAGTACTGGGATTAAAAGGATTCGGATAATTGGCATGAAGTTTTGTAACCGCCGGGGTCATCTCAACTTCGTTGGTCGGAGTAAATTCAACCAGAACAGGTTCAGACAGTACACTGTTTCCATTAACATATTCGGCATCGACTGCATAATATATGCTTATTACCGGCATTAACGGTCTGCAGTAAGTAAGCTCAGTACAATCTGCTATGTTGTTGAAATACTCCCCATTAATACTCATATAGATGTTGAAATTTGAGAACTCCGGATTTTCCAGATCATCAAACTGCCAGTTCAAAGTTACTTCGTTGGCATCGTAATCGTAATCGTAGTCAAGATCAAAAGGTGCTTCCAGGTAATGAAGTTGTACATTTAAAGTCGTAATTTCACCCGGTATCAGCGTCACCTGCCCGTTAAATCCGGCATGTCCATCCAGACTGATTTCAAGCTCGTAAGTTCCTTCCATATAGGATATAAAATAGTCCCCGCCATCCAGGATCTCAAACTCCTGGCCATTAAATCTGATCTCAGCTTCTGTCACGTCCACATCTTCGTTATCACTGCTTACGTTTCCCATCATAAAGGAATCCTGCGGATTCAAAATAAATGAGATGGAGTCACCGGCTGAACCGATCGATCCGATCATGATCCCGCCCAGAATACCTGTGCTGAAAAAATCACAGGGATCAGATGTATCGCAGAACTGGGTCCGGTAGGAATCTTGAGAAAAATAAGCAGAAGATAGATCACCATTAGAGGTTGGCGTTCCACCTGGACGATAAATATAAAACTCATCTGGAGGTCCGCTGGCGTTGCCCTCACCATCATAATTTGTATTTACCCGCGAGATCACCAAGCCTGAGCCGGGAATATTCATCTCTACTGAGCCCGGAACCTGCTTCCTGTACTCCAGCACAAAATACTCTGTACTGCAGTGGGAAGATGTAACTTTGTAACAATTATTTTCCGGTTCGGTGAGTGGATTCAACCAGTAAGTGCCAGATTCCGAGATTTCGGGAATTTCATCGATCCAGAAACCGTAACGGTATTTCATATAGGCTGTCATGTGAGTATAGCTGCCGTCCATAATATCCCAGGGACCGGCCGGTGTGAAGCCATCTGAAGTATAATGATATAGGTCAGGCGCTCCTAAAAGATGGAATAATTCGTGGCAGAGCGTACTGATGGAATTCTGTGATTCCGGCTGGAATGTATAGTCGTAAATCCGTGCTCCGTGCAGGTAAACATATTGTGAGTAGAGAGCCCAGCGATGCGCCCAGAGCAGATCTGCCCAGCCATCATTGCCGCCCCTGATGATGAAACAGATGCTGTCCAGCCTGCCGTCATCGTCGGCATCAATGTTCAATGTGTCCGGCACCATCTCTTCGATATAGGCAATTGCATTTGCTAAAAGCGTGTGTTCACGACTTGTTTGCTGGCTGGAATTCTGGTAGCCATCCGGGTTAGTGTAGGCATTATAGGGGCTGTAATAATTTCGCGGATATGAATCCTGATAGGAAAGATTAATTTCCATTTCACATTCGGGATAATGGTGACTTTCGATCTCCAGGTTCTGGTAGGAAACTTCCTGATAATAATTATAAACTGAGTTTGCACCCGGTTCATCGTCACTGAATTTCTGATCGAAGAAAGCACGGGTACTGGTGAATTCTGTCTGATCTGCAAATCTGATATAGACTACCAGATTTACCATTGTACCGAAATGGGGAGCTCTGTTGCCGTCCCTCACTTCATGATCACGTGCATCCTTGCGCTGCTGATAATTCTCCTTGGAAATAAGGGCTCTCTGCCTGATTCCCGTGAAGGCAGGATCAATTTCACCGACCCTGTATCCGGTCGGCACTATTTCATCATTAACAGTTTCCCCATAATAATAATAGCCATCCTGTGGATTTTGAATGATCGTGAATCCTGCTTCATCGTGCAGATAGTTAAAATACTCATCTCCGGTAGCCAGACATTCGATAGTTGTACCATCAGGTTGAGTAACAGTCATAGGCAGATCACGGTAAAGTGCTGCCGGCAGGTTCATGGCAATAAACAATGCCACAATAAGCATAATAAAATTTCTCTTCATATTCTCTCCCCCCATATTTATCTATTTTTTCTAAAAGCTTGCAATAAAAATTCCAACTCTGTTAAAAACTTCTTTTCAGGATCATTTTTAGTATTAAAACTGTTGGAGTATATGGAAATCAAGCTGTGCAGGAAATATTCAGCAGCCTGCTCAGGATCGAAGTCTTCACGAAAACTTCCATCTTTTATTCCCTGCCTGAAGAGTATGGTAAATTTCTCCAGATTATTTCTGTTATCCTGATTAAGTGATTCATATAAATCGGGATCCAGTTTATCGGGATTTCCCGTTAACTGGTCCCAGTAGATCACCAGTTTAGTATACCAGGGAGATATGCAGTTCAGTTTGTAATAGGCTGTTCCGAAAGCTCGAAGTTTATCAATAGCTTTTTCCTGCTTAACCAGCACTTCCCTATATTTATCTCTGTTCCGGGCACAGGCTCTAAGAAACAGGGCCAGATAGATGTCGTACTTGCATTTGAAATATGTATAAATAGTTTTCTTGGTATATTCTGCCGTATCAGCCAGATCCGCCATTGTTACAAGTTCAACACCCTTTTCCAGAAACAGTTTTTCGGCAGCATCCAGGATATCGTTGCGCCGGATCTCCCTCTCCAGTTCCTTTCGCTTATTCAAAGTCATTTAGCCTCCAACTGTACACTAGTGTTCACATTAAGTATACTGTTGGTTTACTAAAATGATATCATCGTTTTGTAGTCAATAATTTTTTTTGGAGGATCAGAATTTTATCTGGAAAGTCCTGAGCTCAAACGGTTCAAAGAGAAGGTCAATGTTATCAGATTTTTCACTTAATGCCAACTCACCATTTTCCAGCAGATCAGTTTCGATTATCTCCTGCCACTCCCGATATGCGGAAAGGTTGATTTCAGTGCTTCTCCCCCTGGTCTCATAGAGCCTTAGAACAACTCCTTCACCACTTTCCGCCAATTTAACAGTATCGATCTTCACGGAACTGTCCGATGTTTTGAAATAGCTAAACTTCTTCTCTTCAGGAAGCTCTTTCACTTCATGCAGTATAAGAGGGCTGTTCAGGTTATGAGCCTGCTGCAGGACATCAGAATTCTGCAGATCACCACTATGAGGATAATAGGCAAAAGTGAAATCGTGCTGATGCTGGTCGGCTTCTTTATCGGTATCCTGTGGACTGCGCAGCAGCGTAAGATCAACAATATTCCCTTTAATGTAATGACCATATTTGCAGTCATTAAGCAAAGCAAAACCATAATCCGGTTGGGAAAGATCAGCAAAACGTTGACCTGCTGTTTCAAATTTGGCAGCTTCCCAGCTGGTGTTATTATGGGTTGGTCTTTTCAGGGTGCCGAATTGTATTTCGCAGGAAGCGTCAGCACTCTGGATCTGCACTTCTGCCGAAACCCGAAGCATTTTATGAACTTCCTGCCAGTCAACGTGATTTTCGATCCTGATCAGTCTGGAATCTCTGTGCAAAGACAACTTCTGGGTTATGCTGGTATTTCCAATAGTAAGTTCCTGGCTCAAAATAACAGAATTGGATGTTGCTCTTTCCACCCGGGCAGAAATCCTTTTTGCCGTTTCCGGTACAGTTTCCCGGTAAAAATGGTTGATATCCCAGGCACCCCAGTTATTGGGCTCATCCTCCCAGAGCTGCAGCAGGTTTGCTTTTCCGGACAGGATCTCTCTCTGCTCAACTTTATCCCAGAGAGAAATTATGGCTCCATCAGCATCCAGTTCCACCCTAAGCAATTCATTTTCCAGTAAGCCAATATCTGCCTTCAGCGGAAGATTCTCATCAGGAAATTTTGGAGCTTCCTCTTCCAGTTGGATACAACTGTAACCCAATGGTGGTACTGTAACATCGAGATCAATGAAACCATCCACCGCATCTCTAATACTGCTGGAAATTCCATCACCTATCCAGTATTGCCCATCAGTAGCTGCCGGAATCCTTACTATCTCTTCCCTGGTCCAGGGTTGAGTATTTATTACAATATATTTCCCGGTTCCTGCTGTTTGGGTACCGAATTTTGTTTCCAATTGTTTAAGCTGTATTTCCTGCAGCAGTTCAAGATTCTTCCTGCTCAGTGCATTAGCATCTTTGTAAACCCAGTTAATGGAAGAGCCGGGAAGTATATCATGAAACTGATTAAGCAAAGTATTCTTCCAGATCTCGTCTATTTTTTCTTTAGGAAATTCACCTGTCATGAATCCCAGAAATTCTACGTCGTGCAGCTTCTGCTCCAGCCTTCTGTTATGCTTCTTCATCAGGGCTTGAGTTGTATAGGTACCGCGGTGCAGTTCCAGGTATAGTTCACCAGACCAGACCGGTAGTTTCTCTTTCGGGATTGCAGCGATCTTGCTGAAAAAATCTTCCGCAAAGGAGAACTTGAACCGAGGTACTCCCTCCAGATCCTGCTGCCTCAGCCCCATTTCAATATGTTCGCGGGAAGGTCCGCCCCCGCCGTCCCCAATTCCGTAAAGGTTAAGGAACTCGTCGCTGATATCGTTCTGGGCATATCTTTTTTCGCTGGCGATAAGCTGAGCAGGCAGATTAGCAAGGTTATAATCGTTGGTCGGCAGAAAATGGGTTAGAATTTCCGTACCATCAATACCCTTCCAGATGAAAGTATGGTGAGGAAAAATGTTGGTCTCATTCCAGCTGATCTTCTGGGTCATGAAGTAATTGATGCCGCATTTTTTCAGGATCTGGGGCAGGGCTGCACTGTAACCGAAGACATCCGGCAGCCAGAGATTATCGATCTCGATCCCGAATTCCTCTCTGAAAAACCTTTTGCCATATAAACACTGCCTTACAAGGGACTCTCCGTTAGGTATGTTCATGTCGGGTTCTACCCACATACCACCCTGAACTTCCCAGCGTTTGTCTGCCACAGCCTGTTTTACTTTATTATAAAGCACAGGGTAATCCTGTTTTATCCATTCATACAATTGAGGTTGAGAGGCACCGAACTTATAATCCGGATATTCCTCCAGCAATTTAAGGGCTGTTGCAAAGGTCCTGCCCCCTTTGCGGCGGGTCTCTCGCACCGGCCAGAGCCAGGCCAGGTCAAGATGAGCATGACCGATAGAATAAGCTGTTAAGCTGCTGGTATTGGCTGTTTTAGCAAGCAGATCAGCAGATATTTCCAGACATTGTTCAACTCCTTTGCCGCCTGTCCATCTATTGCAGATCTCATTTAATCCATACAGGATCTTATTACGGCGGGGAGAATTCTCTTCCAGTGCTTCCATTAAACTGACCAGAACTTTCAGATCCAGTTCCAGGCGCCAGATCTTACGATCGACACACACCGTCTCGGCCTGCTGAAGCCGGTAATCATTCTGCCCGGAACCGAAGAGACCATTGGCGCCGGCTTCCACCAGCAGATCTACTTCTTCCCCGCCATCAGCTTCCTGGAAAAGAGGAACAAAATACTTTCCAGAACGCAGGTCCCAATGTATCTTATTGGTCAGTCCCAGCCAGGGTGAACCATCTTTCCAGACGCAACCTTCTCCGTTCAGATCGATAAGTACGCCAACTTCCCTCCCGGCAAATCCTGCCGGTATGTTTCCTTTAAAACGGAACCAGGCGCAGCCCCAGAGTTCACCCCATTCCTCCCCGATCGAGATCGGTTTGAATTTGCTTTTTAAAGCTTTTTCATAGGGTATTGGTTCGGATTTATGATAAATATATTCTGCCTGTAGAGGCACGCTGTTGGAATACTTGAGTTTACTGATTTTTTCACTGAATCGTTTAATCCTCTGAAGATAAATATTTTTTCTCTGCATATGGATTTCCTTAAATTTAATTGAAATTGAAATTGAAAACTGTATTTCTGATGGCAAGAAATTTTATAACCATCGAGATAATTCCTGCCTTAAAAAAAATCACCAATAATAGCAGACCACGGGAAGAATTTCTACTCTCAAAATTATCTTGTCCGAAGTTTTTAATTCACAAAAACCTCAAAATCCCGCAAAAAAAAGTAATTATAGAGAAACTCCCTCAAGAGCAATTAACAATTAACTTTGGCAGAATATCCTAAAATCTTTGAAGCAAAACAAACCTTAATTGAGAAGAATAATTCTTGACACATCAAATTTGGTGACGAGAAATTGGTCAGGCCACTTGACAATAAGGCCAAAAAGCTAGGGGGTAAGATGTTCAAGCAACTTAAAGTAAAGAAGTTCAATGAGCAGATCATAGATCAGATTAAAGGTCTAATAGAAGATGGCACCCTTAAAAAAGGTGACAGACTACCTTCGGAGAGAGTTTTAGCACAACAATTTGGAAGCAGTAGAGCTTCTATTAGAGAAGCCATGAGCGCTCTTGACATGATGGGCATTATTGAAAGCCGCAGTGGATCCGGAAACTATATAAATATTAATATTGAAGAATCAACCATTGATGAAACCATTATCACAGAATTGTTAGCGAATCACAGTTTATTCGATATCTATGAAGCAAGACAACAAATAGAACCTTCCCTTATAACCCTGGCTTCAATCCGAAAAACCAAAAAAGATGTGGCTGACCTGCAGAAGATCAAAGAGAATCTTCTGAAAATTCTTAAATCTCTGAAAAAAGAACCGGGTAAAGTTTACGATTATATGGAAGAAGACAGGAAATTCCATCTTAAAATCGCTGAAATGGCACACAATCCTATCTTATTCAAATTATATGCCAGTATAAGCTTACTACTGAAAGAAGAATCATGGCTCGAATTGAAAAAAGTAGATATCCTGGAGAAGGGTGCTCAACAAACTGAAATTGAACATGAAGCAATTGTGCAGGCCATAATTCTGGGTGATCCTGATATAGCTAAAGATAAGCTTCATATCCATCTTGAAAGAATACGGAAAGGTCTTTTAAGCAAATTGAAAGATCAAACTCAGATAAAATAATATAGAGGTAACAAAAACATGAAAGATCTGCAGACACTTTTCAACGCTGAATCTGTAGCAGTAGTCGGAGCATCTAATAAAGCGGGGAAAAAAGGATTTGAAATTCTCAGCAATCTAATTGCCGGTGGCTATAAAGGCAAGATATACCCCATCAATCCCAAAGATCCTGTAATTCAAGGAATAACAGCCTATAAATCTTTATCCCATGTAGGCAATAAAATAGATCTCATTGTTATTGTTGTACCCAGCAAATTTGTACCTGCAGTTCTTGAAGAAGCAGGTGAATTATCAATACATAATGTAATCATAATTACAGGAGGATTTAGAGAAATCGGCTGTAATGATCTGGACTCAGCCATGCTGGCAGCTGCTGATAAATATAATATAAATATAGTAGGACCCAATTGCCAGGGTATCAATTATACCCCCAATAACATGTGTGTTTCCTGGCCCCTCATAGAAGGAAAAGGACCTATGGCCATTGTTGCTCAAAGCGGAACTGTTGCTGCTCAATTTGGAATTTCAGCAGGTAAAGACGGCCTGGGAATCTCCGGTCTGGTTAGCTTGGGTAACAAATCAGGTTTAACTGAAAATGATTTTCTGGAGTTTTTTGGTGCCGACTCTAATACAAAGGCAATAGCTCTTAATCTGGAAGGAATTAAAGATGGTCCGGAATTTCTTCGTCTGGCAAAAGATATTCGCAGAAAAAAACCTATTGTGATCCTGAAACCGGGAAGAACTGCAAAAGGTATGATCGCTGCACAATCTCATACAAAATCAATTGCCGGAAGCGATAAAATTTTCGCTGCAGCCTGCCGTCAATATGGCTTGATCCGGGCTGGAGGTGTAGACGAGCTATACGATTTCACCAAGATCCTGGCCTTTATGCCAAAACCAGCAGGAAACAGGATTCAGATTATAACCAGTTCTGGTGGAAGCGGAATTTTGGCTACTGACATTTTTGAAGAGAACGGTGTTGATCTGATCGAAATGAATTCCAAATTGAAAGAAGACCTCATTAACAAGCTGCCATCACATTGTGTTGTTGCAAATCCCCTGGATCTAACCGGAGACACAGATGCCTTGCGTTATGAAATATGTGTGGAAGAAGCAATAAAACACAACGACTCCGACATGTTTCTACTGATATTTGGAGATCCGATCCCACAAGCTTTTGAAGTAGTAAGCCGCTTAAAAGAAAAAACCGAAAAACCAATAATTGTTTGTTACCTGGGTGGTGGAGAAGTTGAAGAAGAAGAGACAAGGAAGATGCATCTTGCCGGTATCCCGACCTTTCCAACTCCAGCCAGAGCAGCAAAAGCAATAGGAATATTATGCAAACAAAAATAAAATATCAGGAGGGTGGTCTAACATGAAATGGATCGC
Source organism: Cloacimonadaceae bacterium (SeqCode) (assembly GCA_942491655.1). Lineage (GTDB taxonomy): Bacteria > Cloacimonadota > Cloacimonadia > Cloacimonadales > TCS61 > SDB. Next base: position 50,987 of record CALOBL010000002.1, on the reverse strand, counting down.
AAAGAACGAACCAGGCACAATTAAACTTCTAATGGGTAATGAAGCTATAGCCCGTGGTGCCATTGAAGCAGGTGTTCAATTAACAGCCTGCTACCCGGGAACTCCCAGCTCTGAAGTTGGTGAAGTGATGGGGGAAGTAGCTAAAGACCTGAACATGTACTTTGAATGGAGTACAAATGAAACTGTAGCTTTTGAAGTTGCAGCAGGTGCTTCACTGGCAGGGGCAAGAGCTCTTACTGCTATGAAAAATGCCGGATTTAATTTAGTTATGGATAATTTCATGACTTTAACTTATGGTGGAATAAAGGGTGGATTTCTGGTGGTTGTTGCCGATGATCCCGGCGCTCATTATTCTTCTAACGAACAAGATACAAGAATTGAAGCCGTTGCTGCTGAACTCCTGATCTTTGAACCGCAAAATCAAAATCAGGCCAGACTGATGACCAAAGAAGCATTTGATATCTCTGAGAAATTGGAATTACCTGTATTTTTACGTTCTGTTACAAGATTATCACATGCCAGCGGAAACGTGGAATTCGGTGAGATCACTACAAAATCAAATGAAATAGGCTTCAACAAACACTGGAAAATTCCTTATCGCTGGAATGTTTACGGACCTCCCGGACCTCAGAGCAAACGCGAATGGCTTCACTCCCGTTTGCCGATGATGGCGGAATATGTAGAAAATTCCGAATTCAACAAATTGAATATCTGTAATTCCAAACTGGGTATAGTCACATCCGGTATTGCAGCTACATATACAAAAGAAGTCATGGCAGACTTGAATATCACTGAAAAAACAAATTTATTAGATTTAGGCATTGTTAATCCTATGCCATTGAATAAAGTAACTGAATTGTTAAAGAACTCTGATCATATCCTTGTTATTGAGGAAGGTGATCCTGTTGTAGAAAACGCAATAAGACTCATAGCCAAGAATATTAAACCGGAAGTTATTATTCAGGGTAAACTATTTGATAACAGAGTATTCCCTGTTGAAGGCGAAATGGATCCTGATAACGTAAAAGCAGGTATTTCTAAAGCCATTAGCCTTACTGTTGAAGTTGATCCTGAAAGAGAAAAGATAAAAACTGAGGCCAGAAACATCATCACATCACGATCTTCAACTCTTTGTGCCGGTTGTCCACATCTGGGAAGCTACTGGGCAATGCGCAAGGTTTTAGAAAAATATGATGGCAACCCTATTGTTAATGGCGATATCGGGTGTTATGAACAAGGTGGATATGGATTAGCCACCAATAAATTTGATATAACAGATGAAAATAACAAACGATTCAAGATTAATTCTCCCTACGAAATCCTGGATACTATATATATTATGGGATCCGGTATAGGAATGGCTCAGGGGCAGTATCATGTGGGGCACAAAGGTAAGATCCTGGCAGTAGCCGGAGATTCAACCTTTTTCCATACCTGTTTACCATCTATTGCAAATGCGGTATATAACGATGCAGACATAACTTTTGTGGTATTTGATAACACCTGGACATGTATGACGGGGCACCAGCCTAATCCTGTTACCGGAATTAAGGGTAATGGTGATGTAGCAACAGTGATATCCATTGAGAAAGTAACTGAAGCATTAGGAATTAAATCGGTAAGTATTGCCGATGCCTACGATATAGAAGGCGCTAAGAAAGTTCTTAAGGAAGGGCTGGATCATAATGGACCGGCAGTTGTTATTCTACGACGTGAATGCGCGATTCAGGTGCTTCGACGCAAAGAGAAAAAAGAAAAGAAATATGAGATCCTGCAAGATAAATGCATCGGCTGTAGAACCTGCGTAGAATTGGGTTGTCCGGCAATAACATTTAAAAACGGAAAAGCAGATATAGACCGGGCTCTTTGTGTAGATTGCAGTATCTGTGCTCAGGTATGTCCTGTTGGAGCAATAATTGGAAGGAGTCAAAAATGAAATTTAATCTAATTGTATGCGGAGTAGGCGGTCAGGGAAGCATCCTTTCATCAAGGATCATTGCTGATGCAGCAATTAAAAAAGGATATGAAGTAAGGGTAGGAGAAACCTTTGGGGCAGCAATGCGTGGTGGATCGGTAGCATCTCATGTTAAGATCGGAGACATCCATTCCCCCCTGGTTGCACATAATAGTGCCGATATAGTTCTAGCCATGGAACCGTTGGAAAGTTTGAGGATCAGTGTAGATTATCTGTCTCCGGATGGAGTAGTAATATCAGATATCCGCCCCTGGTACCCGGTAGATACAAATGCTGGTGGTGCCCCTTATCCTTCCAACCAGGATATAATTGCTGAATTGAAAAAACTGGGTAAAGAAGTTTATTTCCTGGATGCAGCAGCTTTAGCAAAGGAAGCGGGACATCCCAGGACAACAAATATAGTTCTGATTGGAGCATTAACAGCACTGGGTAAATTACCAATAGAAAAGGAATTTCTGATAGAAGCCATCAAAGATAGAGTACCGCCAAAAACTATCGATGTAAATATTAAGGCCTTTCAACTGGGATTTGATTCGATCAAGAAAAGTTAATGGGAATTCAAATGATAAACGAACAAGTTAAATCAATAATTCAACAGGCAAAACAGGAGAAACGCTGGTTGCTTGAACCGGAAGCTATGCAGATCCTAAAAGCATATAAGATTTCGGTGCCGGAATATTGTTTTACCAATAGCCTTGAGGATACCTTGAAAGGTGCAGATTCTATTGGCTATCCAGTAGTTTTAAAAATAGTCTCTCCTGATATTCTACATAAATCGGATGCTGATTGTGTGAAATTGAATCTCACCAATTCAGATGAGGTTGAAAAGGCTTATCAGGATATTCTACTAAATGCCAGGAAATTCAATTCTGAAGCTGACATAAAGGGTGTGATAGTATATCCTATGGTAAAACCAGGATTGGAAACCATTATTGGAGTTACTAAAGATGCACAATTCGGTTCTGCAGTTATGTTTGGCCTGGGTGGAATTTTTGTGGAAGTTTTAAAAGATGTGTCTTTCCGCCTGATACCGCTTACTTTAGATGACTCCTTAGAGATGATAATGGAAACAAAGGGTTACAAACTTCTTCAGGGTATTAGAGGAAATCCTCCCAAAGACGTAACTTCTCTGGCAGAGACCATAGTTAAAATTTCAGAATTGTGTTCTGATTTTCCCGAGATAAGTGAAATAGATTTAAATCCTACCTATGTTTACGAGCAAGGTATAATGGTTGTGGATGCCAGGGTTTTAGTTAAATAAAAATTTGTAATTGAGATAGATACGGAGGAATAATGAAATTAAGAGTTGGTGTTGATATCGGAGGTACTTTCACAGATTGTGTTGTTATCGACGAGCAAGGTGTTATTCATACTTTTAAGGAACTATCTACGCCTAAAGACCAATCAATCGGATTGTATAACGTAATAAAAAAAGCAGCCGCTTTCTTTAAGCTTTCTTTAAAGGAATTTCTCGGCTGCACAGAAATGTTCGCCCATGGAACAACAGTAGCAACAAATACACTGCTGACTAGAACTGGTGCAAAAACTGGCCTCATTTTAACCAAAGGGTTCAGAGATACCCTGGATATGCGACGCGCACACAAAAACAACATCTGGGATCTTTACCTTGAATTCGCTCCTACATTAGTAGATCGATATTTAAGGCTCGGAGTAACTGAAAGACTTGATTATAAAGGTGACATCATAACTCCTCTGGTAGAACAGGATGTAAGAGACATCTGCTCCAGGTTCAAAAAAGAAGGTGTTGAGGCAGTAGCAATTTGCACTCTATTTTCTTTTTTGAACAGCGTTCATGAAGATCGCATAATGGAAATAGTAAAAGAAGAAATGCCGGAAGCATTTACTTCAAAATCTTCAGAAGTTCTTCCCCAGATACGTGAATATGAAAGAAGTTCAACAATTGTGGCAAACGTTTATGTAGGACCAAAGCTAACCGTTTACCTTTCTAATCTGGAAAATAAATTAAAGAATGACGGACTGGAAAAAGCTTTTTATGTAACAGCTTCTAACGGTGGGATGATGACTTGTGACACAGCCATTAAACATGCTTCCGCAACCCTGCTTTCCGGTCCCGCAGCAGGTTCTATAGGTGCAATTTTCTTTTCCAAACTTCTGGGCGAAGAAGATATAATTTTAATGGATATGGGCGGCACTTCTTTTGATGTTTCCTTAATAAACAAAGGTGAGATCACCTTAAGTACTGAAGGTGAAGTAGCCGGTTACAGAATCGCCAAACCAATGATCGACATCCATACTGTTGGTGCCGGTGGTGGCTCAGTTGCCTGGTTGGATGCTGGTGGCATGTTAAGAGTTGGCCCCGAATCCGCTTACTCTGATCCCGGTCCTATCTGTTATGATATTGGAGGTGAAAAACCTGCTGTTACTGATGCAAATCTGCTGCTGGGTTATCTTAATAAAGATTATTTCCTGGGCGGTGAAATGCAGGTTAACTATCAGAAAGCCTTTGATGGAACTAAAAAAATGATCGCAGATCCGCTTGGAATGAGTACAGAAGAAGCCTGTTTAGGAATCTTTAAGATCGTTAACCAGAATATGGCCGATGCCACAAAAGTTGTTTCTGTTCAACGTGGACACGACCCCAGAGAGTTTGCTCTGGTCAGTGCCGGGGGCGCTTGTTCAATTCATGCCTGTAAAATTGCCGAAGAAATTGGTTCTCAAAAAATTATCGTTCCTAAGGCAGCCTCTGTATTCTGCGCTCTAGGTATGCTGGAATCTGATATAAAACTGGATAATGTAAGAAGTTTCACAGGAACAATTCCAGGAATTGACCTTGATCTCTTCAATGCCAAGATCGCACAGACTGAAGAAGAAGCAATGGCAGAATTATTAGAAGAGGGTGTTGAAAAAGAACGATCTACTTTACTGCGATATCTGGATGTACGATATGTTGGACAGCATCATGAAGTAACCGTTTCGATACCGAATAATTGCATTATCGAAGAAAAACATCTGGAGATTATTGCTGATACTTTCCATGAAGCTCATGAAAAATTATACACCTATTCTACCCCTGAAACAATGATTGAAATAATCAACTTAAGGATCACTGCTGTAGGACATGTAGATAAAACAGGCCTCTATGAAAAGCCGGTAGAAAAAATCGAACTCGAAACAGCTTTAAAAAATAAACGCAAAATTAGATTTGAAGAATATGATATGGCAATTGATGTGCCTGTATATGACAGGAACAAACTTAAACCGGGTGTTAGTATTGAAGGACCTGCAGTAATTGAAGAAAGAATTACCACCATTATAGTTCACCCTGCCTGGAATGCTCATGTCGATGGATATGAAAATGTGATTATGGAGGTGAAATAATGGCTGTTGCAAAGAAAAGAACTAATGAATTTGAAGGTGCCAAAGATCCAATCACCTTTGCTGTTATTTACAACCGGTTACTTACGATAAATCGTGAGATGGGAATTACAATGATCAACACTTCCATCTCCCCTATTTTTGCGGAAGTACATGATTTTTCCTGTGCAATTTGCGACTGGGAAAACAGAATAGTAGCACAAGTTGATGGAGTTCCCTCCCATACTGCATCTGCAATGGAAGCTGTTAAAGCGGTTAGCCGCGTTTTTGGGACTGATATTCACCCGGGGGATGTATTCATTATGAATGATCCTTACCTGGGAGGGACTCATCTTCCTGACGTTACAATTATGAAACCAATCTTCTTCAATAATGAACTGCAGTTCGTATCTATTAATCGTGCGCATCATGGAGATGTTGGTGGCTTGGAACCGGGATCATACTGCCCGAATGCTACTGAACTCTTTCATGAAGGCATCCGCATCCCGCCGGTAAGATTGTATCGAGACAATAAGCCGATCGAAGATGTAGCAGAGATGATCAAGATCAATACCCGTATGCCTGATGACCTCTGGGTAGACATCAAAGCTCAAGTAGCTTCCTGCCGGGTGGGAGAAAAAAGAATATTAGAATTATTCGATAAATATGGTGTTGAAAAAATAAGAGAATCGATCGAAGATATCCACCTTTACGCAGAATCTCGTATGCGAAAAGAGATTGAAAAACTTCCTGATGGTGAATATAAGGGAGTTAGCTATCTTGATAATGACGGCTTCACTTCTGATCCAATTAAAATAGCTGTCTCTATTAAAATTGAAGGTGATGAAGCCCATGTAGACTTGACCGGATCTGATCCTCAAGTAACTGGATTTGTAAACTCTCCCATTGCCAATACGGCAACCTGTGTATATGTCGCTTTCCTTACTACGGTAACAACTCCAGACATTCCACATAATGAAGGTGTTTATAGACCCATTAAAATCACCGCTCCTGAAGGTACAATCGTAAATCCCCTCTTTCCGGCTCCAGTAGCATCCTGTACACTTGATACAGCCTGTGCTATTCTGGAAGCATGCTGGCAGGCTTTAAGCGGGATTATACCTGATCGTGTTCCAGCTGGCTGGAATCGCTGGAATGGACCTACTATCACAGGAATTGATCCGCGAAATGAAGGATTCTATGTCATGTTCGGGTTCAATGGTTTTGGAGGTGCTGGCGGTATGAACGGTATGGATGGCCGGCATTATATTGGTGACGGTATTGATCTGGGCGGATTGATCGCTCCTAATATTGAAACAAACGAGATGGATTATCCCCATATTACAGAATTCAATGAATATACTCAAGATTCCTGCGGTGCCGGAAGATTCCGGGGAGGTTGTGGAGCGAGATACAGAGTGAAACTGTATGATGAAGCACCCACACTGGTAAATTTTGGTGATGGTAAAGACTTCCCGCCTTACGGACTTTTTGGCGGAAAACCAGGTTCCTGCAACTATGCTTTTATAAATGAAGGCAAGAAAGATCAGCGAGAACTAAAAGCAAAGGAATCAGTTAAATTGAAACAATATGATACTTTCACCTCTTATCCATCCGGTGGCGGTGGCTGGGGTAACCCCCTGGAAAGAGATCCTGAACTGGTTCGCAATGATGTTCGGGATGAGCTCATCTCCTTAAAAAGCGCCAGGGAAAATTACGGCGTTGTATTCTCAGATGAAAATCTGGAAATTAACTGGAATGAAACAAAAAAATTAAGAAATAAATAGGGAGGAATAGTAGTGAAAATCGAGAAAATTGCTATCCTGGGAGCTGGAAACGGCGGCTTCATGTCTGCTGCTGACCTGGCAAATCAAGGCTACGAAATCAGACTTTTTGATGCCGTGAAAGGAAAGCTTGATGGAGTAATGAAAACAGGAAAAATTGAAATACTAGATATTGATTCCAAACCGTCTGGAGTAGTAGGAAAAATAGCTCTTGCTTCAGAAAATATTGAAGAAGTAATAAAAGGTGCTGATGTTATTGTTAATCCAGTTCCTTATTTTGTTACCGAAACTTATGCAAAACTAGCTGCACCATATCTGGAAGAAGGTCAAGTAGTCATCTCCCTGGGAAAGGGTGGTGCATCACTTACCTGGGCTAAAGTATTAAAAGAAAGCGGTAATAAAAATAAAATATATCTGGCTGACTGCAACACCCTGCCCTATGGAGCATCCAGATTAAATGACAATCAGGTAAGATTGGAAGCCCGTACTCAAAGTCTTATGGTTGCTTCCTTTCCCTCTAAAGATAACGATCATGTTTTCGAAGTATTTTCAACTCTGTGGAACAAAGAAAACGGATATACAATTCGTAAAGCTGCAAATCCGATCGACACTTTACTGGTTGATTACAATGCAATAACTCACACTCCTCCTATGATCTGTAATGCCGCCAGGATTGAACTGGGTGATAAAGATTTTCACCTTTTTGGAGTTCAGGAAAACACTCCCGCAGTCTGCAAGGTGATGGAAAGACTTGATAGAGAAAGAATGAAACTGGGTGAAAAACTCGGTATGAAACAGTATACTCTGGAAGAAGAGATCACAATGGTAAAATGGAATAGAGGTGGAGTTGATCATCCGCTGCCTTTCTACGAAGCTATTCACACCCCCTTCCTGGAAGTATGTGAAGGACCATTTAGATTGGATTCACGACATCTTACCGAAGATATACCTTATGGCCTGGTAACTTATTCATCATTGGGGAAAATGCTGGGTGTCCCTACCCCGATCACTGATTCAATAATTACCATTGCGGAAGCTCTGCTGGATAGAGATTTCTGGAGTGAAGGGCGAACTGTTGAAGAATTAGGACTGGATCCAGACTGGACGGTGGATCAGGTTAAAGAATATCTACAAAATGGTAAAATATAAAGGAGAGTAATTATGAGAAAATTAAAAGGAAGAGATTTATTAGGTATTACTGATCTAACAGCTGAAGAAATTCAGTTCGTGGTTAATGCCGCTAAAAGGCTGAAAGAAGACAGAAGGCTTGGAATACCTCACAAAGTATTAGAAGATAAAGCTTTAGCAGGCATTTTTGAAACTCCTTCAACTCGTACTAGTATCTCTTTTGAATCTGCCATGACCCATCTTGGTGGTCATATGATGTGGCTTGGGCAAGACCGATTATGGACTGGAGATGCAGCTGAAGAGAACTGGTTCGATACTATCAAAACAGTAGATCGTTATGTCGATGGAATTGCTTATCGTACCATTAATCGCGAGAAATTAGAAGCAGCAGCTAAATTCGCAGATGTTCCCGTTATCAATGCTTCTTGTCCTGTCGAACACCCAACTCAGGCTCTGGCAGATGTTCAAGCCATGCAGGAACATCAGGGTGATCTGAAAGGTAAAAAAGTAGCTTTCTTATGGGGCTACCGCGCAGCTAATCCTCCCGCCGGACTTCCCAACTCTACCATGCTGATGGGTGCAAAACTTGGATTTGATGTTACAATTGCCTGTCCGGAAGGATTTGATCCTGACATGAATTACAAAGCTATGGCAGATGAAGCTGCAAAATTGACCGGAGCAAAGATTAATATAGTAAGATCTTACGAAGAAGCTGTAAAAGATGCGGATTTCATCAATGTCTATTCCTGGGTATCACCGGAAGTCTTTGCTGATAGTCTTAAAACACATTTCAAAGGTACTCCAGAATTTATAGAAATGAAAAATACTCTGAAGGAAAAATGGTGTGTTACCCAGGATATCGTCGATATGGCAAAACCAACCTGTAACGTGATGCATTGCCTTCCTGTTGCACGTAACGAAGAAGTAACCAGTGAAGTACTGGATTCAGCTCAATCTATCATTTTTGATGAAGCTGAGAATAGAATGCATACAATAGAAGCGTTACTTGCTCTTCTGGTTGGAGGTACTGTTTAGAAGGGTGTTAACAGCTATTGCATTAGATGAACTCTTGTAATCTCAGGTTTTTGCAGCTTTGTGAATTCTAAAAGCACCAAATTCAATATAGATGGAGAAAAAATGTACGGAAAAGGAAAATTGTTTATAACTGTAATTGCAACTCTTATTCTTATTTTTTTGGTTTCAGATTCTGATCTTGCTTTTGCCAAGGATGTAAAAAGAGATAAAACTGTTGTCTTTGATGCGACCTGGCCGCCTAGACTTGATCCGGCTCTGGGACAGGATTTTTCAAGCTCTATATGCTATGCTAATATTTACGATAGCATAGTTTTTCCACAAAGCGATGGAACAACAATTAATCACCTGGCAGAGAATATCGATATCTCTGAAGATGGTTTATTGTATGATATCACGCTTAGGAAAGGCGTAAAATTCCATAATGGTGATGAATTACAATCAGATGACGTTGTCTTCAGCATGAATAGAATTATTACAATTGGTGAAGGTTACGGCTATCTTTTTATCCCGATTGTAGAATCCATCAAAGCAGATGGTCCTTACAATGTTAAAATTGCCCTGAAAAAATCTTTTGGCCCCTTTCTTTCTACTCTGGTAAACTTATACATTCTGAATAAAGATCAGGTTATGGCAAACATAAACCCAGAAGGTGTTTATGGAGAATTCGGTGATTACGGTAAAGGATGGCTTATCACCAATGATGCCGGTTCCGGTCCTTATATGGTAACTGAAATGAGACTACAGGAACACCTTATCGCTGAAAGATATGTAGATTACTGGGCAGGTTTCGATGCTAATAATCCTGATAGATTTATCCTGATCGGAACAGCAGAACCAGTTACGATCCGTGTTATGATGGGTAAAAGAGAACTGGAAATTTCCGACCAGTGGCAATCTGAAGAAAGCTTTGCAGCTCTCGATAAAATTGATGGTGTAGAAATAGTTAAATTCTTATCCGGAAGTACATTGGGAATACAATTAAATACTAAAAGAGCACCAACAGATGATGTTCATATAAGAAAAGCTTTAGCTTACATCATGGATTATGAAGGAATTTTAAAGGGAGTATATCCGGGAGCTTCAAGACTGGTAAGTCCTGTTTCCTTATTAATGCCAGGTTCAGATCCGGCAATTAAAGGTTACGAAAAGAATCTGGAAAAAGCCTTGGAAGAAGTAAAATTATCCAAATACTACGGAAACTTAGATAAATATCCGGTAGATGTATGTTATGCTGCGGAATGGGTTACTGCCGATAAAATGGCTCTCCTCTTCCAGGCCAGTGCTTCACAGGTTGGAATTAAAGTTAATATAGCTAAACAGCCATGGGCTAAAATGATCTCAGACGTTTCAAAAATGGAAACAACTGCTCATGCTAATATTCTAACAATAGGACCACATTACGGTGAAGCCGGAACATTTATCTCACGCTATTTATCCAGTAACTGTGGAACCTGGGAACAGACAGAATGGCTGCAGAGTGACGAGATCGATGCTCTGATAACTGATGCTCTGGCAACAGTTGATGTAGCTGAACGATACAGCAAATATACTAAGATTCAGGAACTCATTCTGGATATCTGTCCCACAATATTCCTGGTAGATGTACTGGAAAAACATGCCTACCAGTCAGATTATCTGGAATGGGGCGTTGTTGATCAGTTATCTCAGGGCGGAAAAGCTATTCCTGTTATGGGTTATAATATGTATATGCGGGATATTAAAATATTCCCTGAACGAGCAAAAAAATAATTCTGATAATAATCAGGAAAGAGACTACAATTGAATACGATAAAATTTTTGTTTAAGAGGATAATGCTTGCTTTGATCGTATTATTCGGATTATCTGTAATGATATTTATACTGGGGCGAGTTGTCCCGGGAGATCCCGCCAGAATGTCTCTGGGGGCCAATGCGCCCCAGGAAACAGTCGATAGAATGCGTCATGAAATGCATCTGGATGAACCACTCGTTGTACAATATGGTTACTGGTTCATTGGAATATTACATGGTGATTTTGGCGAATCTCTCTATACAAAGCGACCTGTCAAAGAAGATCTTGCCGAGTTTTTCCCGGCAACCATAGAACTCGTATTATTTTCAGGATTATTGATGGGCCTGGGAGGTTTGATCCTTGGAATAATCTCAACAAAATTCAATAATACCTGGATCGATAATATCATTCGAATAATTTCTTATCTTGGGGTTGTAACACCATCCTTTGTCTTTGCAATAATCTTTGTACTAATTTTCGGTTATCTCTGGCCTATTTTCCCTACTATGGGCAGATTAAGCCGATTTATCAGTCTTCCTCCTTTTCATACTGGATTAGTACTAATCGACAGCTTGATTGCCGGTAATTGGGAAACTTTTTGGGACGGGTTATCTCATATTGTGTTGCCGGCAATTGCCTTAGCACTGGGTGGTTTATCTCAAGAAGCAAGAATAACTCGTTCTTCAATGTTAGATAACATGTCAAAAGATTATATCCTGAGTCACAGAGCCTATGGTATTCCGGAAAGAAAAGTATTCTTTAAATACCTTCTTAAGCCTTCTCTTATTCCTACTGTAACTGTATTTGGTCTTGATTTCGCCATTCTATTTGGTAATGCATTTCTGGTGGAAATGGTATTTAACTGGCCCGGGTTATCTCGTTATGGAATAAATGTTATGCTTCAGAAAGATCTGAATGCGATTTCTGCTGTCATTATACTCCTGGGTGCCATTTTCGTGATAATGAATATAATTACTGACCTTGTAGTCTCTTTCCTTGATCCTAGAATTCAACTATCGGATTAAAAATATGAATAATAAAAAACTCGCCTATCTGAAAGAGAATGCTGGCCGTTCATGGTATAAGTTCTCTAGAAATAAACTTTCTGTGATTGGATTAATGCTATTTCTATTGCTTATACTGGCTGCCATTTTTGCACCATTGATAACACCATATCCGAGTCATTCAGGTAATTTTGTTGATCTTATAACCGGCTCTATCGCTCCAGATTCACATCATCTTCTGGGAACCGATATCTATGGCAGGGATATGTTCTCCAGAATTATTTATGCTCTGCGCCCTGCTTTATTAATGGGAATTATGGTTTTAGCTATAGTTGTTCCCATTGGTACGATCCTTGGCTTGATAGCCGGATATCATAAAGGAAAATTCAGCGATCACTTAATTATGAGATTAACCGATATTTTCCTGGGATTACCTCCCCTCATCCTGGCTTTAGCAGTTTCATCGATTTTAAAACCGACATTAACCAATTCTATGATCGCAGTATCAGTGGCTTTCTGGCCCTGGTATTCCCGTTTGGTATATAATATGGTAGTTTCCATTAAAAATGAGCATTTCGTGATTTCCTCGGAACTTCTGGGAGAATCTAAAGCGCATATCCTTTTTAAAGAGATACTGCCCAATTGTCTTTCTCCAATTTTCACTAAAATGACTCTTGATTTCGGTTGGGTAATAATAATGACGGCTTCTTTAAGTTTTGTCGGTCTGGGTGAACAACCACCTGCCCCTTCGCTGGGAACAATGGTAGCGGAAGGAGCTCGGTTACTTCCAGATAATTGGTGGGTAGCCATCTATCCGGCTTTTACTATCGTCCTGCTTGTATTATCCCTCAATCTGATCGGTGACGGCGTCCGGGATATGTTTACAGCCGGGGAGGAATAAATCAAAAACGATATCTTATTGAATGTAAAAAATCTTAGCGTTGAATACAAAGTATATGGCGGATACTTAAAAGTTCTGGATAGCATAAATTTTTATGTTAAGAATAATGAAAGAGTAGGAATAATCGGCGAGACCGGATGCGGCAAAACCACAGCCATGAAAGCTATTTTACGATTACAGGCGAATAACGCTGTTATAAGACAGGGTAGTATTGAAATCGAAGGTAGTAGTGTGCTGGAAATGAGTAAAAATGACTTCCAGAATTATAGGAAGAAACGAGTTGCAATGATCTTCCAGGAACCTATGATTGCATTGAATCCCGTGTTTACAATAGGACAGCAGATAGAAGATGTTATTCGACATGCCAGTGACAAAAAATTAAAAAAAGCAGACCTAAAGCAGAAAGCTCGTGAAGTTATTACCAGTGTTTCACTTCCGGATGCAGACCGGATCCTTAAGAACTATCCTTTTCAACTTAGTGGTGGAATGAGACAGCGGGTATGCATTGCACTGGCAATTTCCATGGCTCATAAATTATTGATTGCTGATGAACCTACAACTGCACTGGATGTTACAATACAGGCCCAGATCCTGGAGTTGATAAATCAGATCGCCAATAAAAAGAAGATGTCACTTATCCTTATATCTCATTCATTAGGTCTTACCAGAAATACTACTGACAGAATGTATGTAATGTATGCAGGTTCAATGATCGAATCCTGCCCAACTAAAAGACTGTATGATAATCCTCTGCACCCATATACAATCGGTTTGCTTAATTCTATTCCCAGATTAACCGGGAAAGAATTCTCTAATGGAATACCGGGGCGACTTCCGGATTATCTTAATCCCCTTCCAGGCTGCCGGTTTCAGGATAGATGCCCCCATGTTATGGAAAAATGCAGGATTACAAAACCACCCGAAATTGAGGTAGAACCTGAGCATCTGGTTGCATGTTATCTCTTTGAACAGAAAGGAGATAAATAACAATGAAACAGGAATTTATTAATATAAGTAAGGTAAAAAAATATTTCTCTATTGGGAAAAATCTAAATGTAAAAGCTTTAGATGGAATAGATCTTAAGATCAATAAAGGAGAAACGGTTGGTCTGGTAGGAGAATCCGGTTCTGGAAAAAGTACTTTAGCTTATACTCTTATGGGGATGTATGAACCCACCAGCGGTGAGATAACTTTTAAAAACATCGATATCGGCATGAAAGCTCAGAAAAGAAGCTTAAGTATAAAGCGTGAAATGCAGATCGTCTTTCAGGATCCCAGCGGTTCTTTGAACCCGAGAATCAGCATTTCAAATATTCTCGCCCGCCCATTGCTTCTTCATAAGATCGTTTCCAAAAAAGACCTTCATAAAAAATTGGTCGAACTCCTGGCAACCGTAGAGCTCCCGGAAGAACACCTTTATAAATTCACTCCTGCAATTGGAGGTGGTGAAAAACAACTTGTTGCAATTGCCAGAGCAATCGCAACCAATCCGGAATTTTTGATTCTGGATGAACCAACCAGTTCACTGGATGTTTCTGTTCAGGGCAAGATTATTAACACCCTGCTGAAGTTAAAAGATGATTTAAACCTTACCTACCTTTTTATAACTCACGATATGAGTTTAATGCGGAATGTAGCTGACCGCATCGCAATAATGTATCTTGGTAAAATCATGGAACTAGCCCCAACCAAAGAGTTCTTTGAATCTCCTATGCACCCTTATACAAAAATGTTATTATCTTCTATACCTGTTGTTAGCAAAGAAGAAGAAAAATTGATTCCCAAAGAAATAAAATCCCAGGGAGAAATCCCCAGCCCCGTTGATCTACCTCTTGGCTGCAGATTCTTCTCTCGCTGTCCCTATGCTAAAGTAAAATGCGATTTAGAAGAACCTGAACTTGTAGAACTTAAACCCGGCCATTATGTCCGTTGTTTTAAAAATATATAGAGGTTATTATGATCACGCTGCAGGATAAAAATCAAATATTAAATATAATAAATAATTACAGCAAAGATTTGCTGGATCTGTTGGCAGGCGCTATTAAAATACCCAGTATAACTCCCACTTATCCCGGCATCGATAAAGAAACTTATCTGGGAGCTGAAACCATAGTTAATGAATATTTCCAGAGATATTTAAACCAGATGGGACTGGAAACAGAATTAGTAACTGAAGAACCGGGACGCTCCAATCTGGTGGCAACTTTAAGATCATCCGGCAAAGGCAAATCCCTGATCTTTAATGGTCATGTTGATGTTGTCCCTCCTGGTCCTGAGTCTGCCTGGACTAAAGCCGGTCCCTGGAGTGGTGAAATTTCAGAAGGTAAGGTCTGGGGTCGTGGAAGCTGTGACATGAAAGGTGGTCTGTGTGCGGTGATAATCGCACTGAAAAGCCTGTTAGAAGCAGGTTTCATACCTCAAGGTGATGTATTCATTGAGGCCGTTGTTGGCGAAGAAATGATGAATACTGAAGCTGGCACCGGAGCCCTGATAAAAAAAGGAATAAAAGCTGATGCAGCAATTGTAGTTGAACCTACCAGCAAAAACGGAAATATTGAACTTGTACCCGCTAGTGTAGGCACACTGCTCATGATCTGTAAAGTCAAAGGTAAGGCCGGTCACTCTACCCTAAGAGGGCAAATGATCAGGGCTGGAGGAAAAGGAGACCAGATCGGTGTTTCTTCCATTGATAAGTCTTTTATAATTTACCAGGCTTTAAGGCAGCTGGAAGATAACTGGGGCTTAAGTAAAACTCATCCCCTATTCCCAGCAGGACATTTCACAATACATCCGGGCACAATAAGTGGCGGCCCTGAAGGACCCTTTGTAATTTCTGAAGAAAGTATCATTCAATATGCCATTTTTTATGCACCCCAGGACAACCGGGAAGAAGTTATAAAAGAAATTGAAGATCATATTTACAATATTTCACAGAATGATCCCTGGCTCAAAGATAACCCGCCTGAGATCTCCTGGCCTGTCTGGTGGCCTCCTTTCAATGTAGATCCTGAATCTGATATCTGCAAAATTGTTAAGCATGCAGGACAGAAAGCTATCAACCGGGAAATTCCAATCGGTGGTTTTCCGGGCAACAACGATGCTGCATTCCTGAATGCAGCAGGTATTCCAGCTGTTACTATCGGTCCTGGATGCCTCACTCAAGCTCATAGTTCTAACGAATTTGTACTGATCAGTCAATTAATGGAAGCTGCAAAAATCTACGCATTTACAATCATGGATTGGTGTGGATTTGAAAAACCCTGATTTGTCCTTATTCAGCAGAGCTAAAGCAAGGCCTGTATGGTTAGAGAAGTATTTAATAGTAGAAATTAATGAAACAAAGCTGGCATTTCGTCAGGAGATTCCGTTTAGTAAATATATTTTTAAAATGATCTTAGAAGGAGATTATTAATGCAGTATTTTTGCCCCGAAACACTTAATGACCTGCTTTTACTTCTGGATTATGAGGAAAACAGCAGGATTATTGCCGGAGGTACAGATCTGGTAATAGCGCTTGAACAAATGCCAGATGAATATTCTGTTCTTATTGATCTGACAGGTATTGAAGCTATTTCTGGAATTAATATGACAGAGACAGGGCTTGTAATTGGTGCTGCCACAAGAATAGCTGACATTGCCAGCAATTCTTCCATTCCTGATTGTTTGAGAGAGGGTGCTGCAGCAATCGGTTCTCCTCAAATCAGGAATATGGCAACTATTGGAGGCAACATATGTAATGCATCCCCTTGCGGTGATACACTTGCACCACTGATCTGCCTGAATGCCGATTTTTTACTGCAGTCATCAAAAGGAAGTCGAATAATCCCAGCTGAACAATTTTTCCTGGGCCCCAAGAAAACAGTGCTTGGGAAAAAAGAAATTCTTTCTGAAATCCGGATCGGAAAAAAGTACCTGAATGGTTACTCCGGTTTCAAAATGATAGGTCAAAGAAACGGCCAGGTTATCTCTCAGGTTAATCTGGCCATCTGGTTATATAGAAAAGAAAACAGCAATGAAATTGAAGATATCCGCATTGGAGCAGGATCTGTTGCTCCGACCCCGGTAAGAATTATTGAAGCTGAACAGCTGCTCTGCCATACAGTTCCGAATGGAAGCATTCTTATTGAAGCTGGCCGTTTAGTTCAACAGGGTATCAGCCCCATCAGTGATGTCCGTTCCACAGCAATTTACCGGAAGGATGTAATAACTGCTCTTTTCCAGGATATTATTTATCGAATTTTAGAAGTGTAAAGGAGCCAGAACATGTTAATAGAATTTAAATGTAACGGCAAAGATATTAGTGTTGAAGTTCCCGCCGATATGCGTGCCTTAGATCTGATTAGAAATGAGCTGGGACTAACAGGAACAAAATGCGGCTGTTCTAAAGGTGAATGCGGTGCCTGTACTATCCTGGTTAAACGGAAATCCGGAATGTTCCTGTCTGTTGCTTGCCCCTAAATTACAGGGCAAGGAAATTACTACTATAGAAGGACTAGAAGGGCCGAACGGAGAGCTACATCCTATTCAGCAGGCCTTCCTGGAAGAAGGCGCTGTACAATGCGGATTCTGTACACCAGGCATGATCCTGAGTACAAAAGCCCTGCTGGCAAGATCACCCTCACCGACTGTTGCAGAAATTGAAGAAGGTCTAAGCGGAAATATCTGCCGCTGTACCGGTTACACAAAAATTGTAAAAGCAGTCCAGTCGGCCGCTCAAAAATTAAAAGGAGCGGAAGCATGAAAAACCCGGAACTAACTAAGGTTGGAAAATCTGTAATCAAAGTCGATGGCAAAGAGCTGGTAACAGGCAAAGCCAGATTCAGCGGTGATATCCAGTTTACTGATCTTTTACACGGCTATTCCTGCCGCAGTAAAATAGCCTCAGGTGTCATAAAAAAGATTGATATAACCAAAGCACTTGACCTGCCTGGAGTTATTGATGTGATACTTCCTGCCGATATACCTGGTAACAATATTATCGGGATATTACCCCCTTTTGATCAGCCTCTTCTAGCTGATAAAGAGATCAGGTATGCCGGAGAATCTTACGCTCTTGTTATTGCAACTTCCCTAAAAGCAGCAAAAGCCGGATCTAAAGCAGTTGAAACTGTTATTGAACCATTAACTCCCGTACTTACTATCGACCAGGCTCTAGCCGAAGGTGCAAGAAAGATCCATCCGAATGGCAATATTACCGTATCCAAGGATCTTATTAAAGGCGATATAGATATGGCTTTCGCTGAAGCCGATATTGTAATTGAAGATACTTTTGAGACCTCTAATCAGGATCATGCTTACATGGAAACTGAATCTGTCTGTGCTGTTCCGGACGGTAACAACCGGATCACGGTCTATGCTTCCTGTCAGTCTCCCTTCCACATACGCGGCCATATCGCCGCTAATCTTAATCTTCCTGCCGCCCGGGTTAAGGTTGTCCAGGCCTATACCGGTGGTTCATTCGGTGGAAAGGATGATGCCGCCACAGAACTTGGCAGTCTGGCTGCCATAGCAGCACTTAAACTGGGACACCCGGTAACAATAACCAACGACCGGGAAGAATCTTTTATTGGTTCAACTTTAAGGCATGCTTCCAGGATTCACTATCGAGTAGCTGCCAGAAAAGATGGAACGATTACCGGAAAAGATATAAATATCCTGCTTGACGGCGGCGCTTATGCAGCCGAAAGCCCCTTTGTAGTAATGAAAGCCCTGATCCATTCTGCAGGACCATACAAAATTGATAATATAAAAGTAAAATCAACCGCAGTTTATACTAACAAAACCTATTGTGGTGCATTCCGGGGATTCGGTGTTCCCCAGGTTACTTTTGCTTCGGAATCCATGATGGATATACTGGCTGAAAAGCTGCAGATTGATCCCCTGGAGATCAGAAGGAAAAATGCTTTGAAACCGGGAGATCCAACTGCCACAAGTCAGGTTTTCCAGGAATCAGTTGGTTTGATCGAGACAATAGATAAAGTTAAAGAAATTCATCATGCTGATGATCAGATCCAAGAAGAATCAGACCGTTATTTATATGGTACTGGATTTGCCAGTATGTACCAGGGAATCTCCAATGGTGCGGAAGGTATTGATGTGGTTGGAGCCAGTGTTCAGGCTATGCAGGACGGCAGTGCTCTGGTCAGTATCGGTTTAACTGAACTGGGACAGGGTTCACGCACGGTTTTCGCTCAGATCGCTGCTGAAGTTCTGGGTTTGTCGATGGATAAGGTCACTGTTAAACAGGTTGATACCGATTCAGTTCATGATTCCGGACCAACTGTTGCTTCCCGCAGCACAACTGTAGGTGGAATGGCCGTTTACAAAGCAGCCTGCGAGGTAAAAGCTTCCCTCGTAAAAATGGCTTCTCTAATGTTTAAAACTGACGAAAAGAATATCAGGCTGATTGATGATTTCGCCCAGCTTATTTTTGATGAGAATGCCAGGATTCCATTACGAGAAGTTTGTGTGGCTGCCTATTGGACTGGTTTCCCGATCATGAATATGGCCTTTTCAAAAGCCCCTGAAGCTAAATACGATCATGACAATACCCAGGGAAATATCTATATTGCCTACAATTTTGGAACTCATATGATGAACATCAGAGTAGATAAACTTACGGGCGAAGTAAAAGTTCTGAAACATCTGGCCGTTCATGATGCCGGCAAGGTAGTTAATCCTAAAGCTTTTGAAGGACAGGTGGAAGGTGCTTCCCTGACTGGTTTCGGACTTGCCCATTTGGAAAATATCCAGTACAATAATGGAGTAATCACAAACCCTAATCTGGCTGATTATGCCGTACCCACAATTAAAGACCGCATCCCCAGCGAGTCTATCTCGGTAGAAACATATAATCCCACCGGCCCCTATGGTGTTAAGGGAATAGGTGAACCCCCGGTATCGGGTGCTGCAGCTTCCTTTGCTAATGCCGTTGCAAATGCAACCGGGATCCGGTTCAGGAAATTGCCGATCACAAGACAGGTAATATTAGAAGCAGTAAATGTAAATAAATAGGAGGTTGAAATGGCTGATTTGTTTATTAAAAATGGCTTAGTATTAACAATGGAACCCGATACTTTCAGCGGACTTGTTATAGAAAATGGTGCAGTCGCTGTAACCGGGAATACTATCGTAGCAATTGGAAAAACTTCTGATCTGGAAGTTGAATTTGGAAATTCAAAACGAGTCATCGATGCCTCTGGAAAAATTATCATGCCGGGACTTATAATGACCCATTCTCATATGGCATATCCTTTGGGTCATAATATGCCGGTTGATTTCACCCAGTTAAAATCATTCTGGGATATGCTGATGAAAATGGGATGGGAATGGCTGGAAGATGTTACAACCGCTGATGATGTTTACGCGGCAACCATGTATTCTGCCATGAAAATGTTAAAAAGCGGAAATACAACAGTTTGCGAAACAGTGGAAGCTCCTAATGCTCTGCCAGGACCTCTAATGGCCAGTGCCAGAGCTATAGAAGAGATCGGGATAAGAGCTCAGGTTGGTTATGAGATCACTGAACGTGTCCCGGGAGAAGATATATTAACTACCCAGAGCCTGGAATGGGCGGCAAAAGGTATTCAGGAAAATCTGGATTTTCTAGCCAGATATCCTCGTAATAACGGTAGCCGTATTGAAGCCAGACTGGCTGTTCACGCAGCCTATACCGTTTCTGAAGAAACCCTCAAAAAAGTACGCTCTATTGCCGATGAACACAAATGCGGAATTCAGATACATGTTTCAGAAATACCTCGTGCTTTCCTGGTGGAAAAATATGGAAAATCTGCTCCCAAATATCTGGAAGATGCAGGCCTGCTTGGCCCGGATGTTATTGCGGGTCATAGTATCGATCTGGATGATGAAGACCTGGAGATACTGCGACGAAATGATGTGAAAGTATCATATACTCCTATGACTGATTCTCTGGGAGGAAATCCTGTTGCCCGTGTTCCGGAAATGCTGGAAAAAAACATGAATGTTACTATTGGTCACGACTGCTTTTTTACTCTGGATATTTCTGAATACATGCGA
This sequence comes from Cloacimonadaceae bacterium (SeqCode), assembly GCA_942491655.1. GTDB lineage: Bacteria > Cloacimonadota > Cloacimonadia > Cloacimonadales > TCS61 > SDB. The sequence continues at coordinate 30,015 of CALOBL010000002.1, read as the reverse complement.
TATACTTACCTGGTGCAGAAAAATCATCATCATAATCCGCTGGTAATTTCCCCCTTCCAGATGCTGGACATGGTAACGATGCAGGGTGCCAGAGCAATGGGTATGGAAGATCAGATCGGCAGCCTGAAAGTCGGCAAAAAAGCTGATATTATCTTAATAGAACCGGATTCACCTTCCCCAACCACAGCTGCTACTTTCTTATCTTATTTCACAATGACCTTCCAGGGAAAACATGTTCATACGGTAATAGTAGATGGAAACATTGTGGTTGAAGAATATAAAATGAAGAACGTTAATGAAGCTTTGATCAGAAAAAATTGCGTTGAACATGCACGTATGCTCTGGAAAAGAAATGGTATTGAAGTTTAATATTTCCTGCAATTTAAAACTGGAATCCTGAAATAGAAATTATTAATAAGGAGATTGGAAATGGCTATTCTGAGTTGTAAAATTGGAAATGTAGAACTTAAAAATCCCTTCATTGTAACCGCTGGAGAACACGGCAGAGATGGAGAGGAGATTTTAAAAGTAGCTGAAACCGGTGTCGGTGCTATTACAACAAAAACTATTGTCCCCGTTCCAGCACCTGATCCCAGGCCATGTTGTGTTCCTATGGAAAACGGCTTTCTTAATTGTGTCCTGGCAGCAATAATGCCTAGTGAACAGTGGTTTAAAGAAGAAATCCCACGAGCAAAAAAATCTGGCATCCCAATTATTGCCAACCTTGCCTCAGCAGACCCTAAAGAAGCGGCAGAATTAGCAGTTAAATCCGTTAAAGCTGGTGCTGATATGATTGAACTTGCAACTCATTGTCCTCATCTGGCAGAAAACCTGGAAGCTCAATTTCCTGGTTTGAAAATTCCCCCACCGGAAATGGATAATCCGGAACCATTTTATACTATGGTAAAAACTGTCAGGGAAGCTGTAAATGTTCCGATTATAGGTAAAGTATCTGCATGTCATTTCACAGATATCTTGCCCTGGATAGAAGCAGGAATTAAGGCCGGCTTGGATGCAGTAGAAGTAACTGATACAATCGGCCCGGTAATGTTAATAGATATAGACACCGGCCAGCCTAAACTTGGTGGTCCCCGCGGATTTGGAGGCTTATCGGGAGGAGCTCTTAAACCTCTTGCCATGCGAATGGTATTTGAAATAGCTCAGAATTTTGATATCCCCATCATTGCTTCCGGAGGAATCCAGTCAGCGGAAGACGCTATAGAATACGCAATGGCCGGTGCTTCTTATTTTGGTGTATGTACTGTTGGTCATTTAGAAGGAAGAAACAGATACACTTCACTCATCGAAGATCTTAACAATTACCTGGATAAAAGGGGTATAACTCTGGATGAGATCCGAGGTCTGGCCTTACGCAAGGTTGAAGAACGTAAAACAAAAGGCTGGGAATGTAATCTGGAACCTATTCCCCCAATTATTCATGAAGATAAATGCATCGGCTGCGGAAAATGTAAGAACGCCTGTATCTACGATGCCATAATCATCAGGAACCGCCGGGCCTATATTGATGAAAGCCTTTGCTACGGCTGCGGTTGCTGTATCTGGACTTGCCCGGTTAAAGCAATTGAGAATATGTATTATAAAGAATGATCTATAAAATTAAGAAGGAGAAATTGCCATGAGCCAAGTTGATTTAACAACAAGGTTTTGCGGGTTAACGCTTAAAAACCCGATTATCATTCCCGCTGGAGTACACGGCAGAAGTGGTAAGATAATTAAGGAAATCTCAAAATCCGGAGTATCCGCTATTTGTACAAAAACAATAGTTCCTCAACCGGCACCTGATGTATTACCCTGTTTTTCTAAAGTACCAAACGGCGCTGGAATGATTAATTCTGTATTTGGTTCGGATAAAACATCTGAATACTGGTTTACCGATGGCATTAAAGAGGCCAAGGATGGCGACGCCCTCGTTTTTGCCAACCTGGCCGGATATTATCCGCAACAGGCTGCTGAACTGGCTTTGAAAGCTGAAGAAGCAGGTGCGGATCTCATCATTACCCCAACTCATTGCCCCCATATGGGCGAAATCCTAAATGCCATGTTCCCTGATATGAATTACCAGGAAGCAGGGTTGGAAGATACAGCTGGTATGATAGCTACTGTCAAAGCTTTGAAATCTGCTCTGAAAATTCCAGTTGTTGTTAAATTGTCAGGTTCTCATAATCATATTACTCCTGAATGGGCAAAAGCAATAAAAGCAGCAGGAGCAGATGGAATCGCGGCTTCAGATGCATTTGGACCTGCTTTAGCTATTGATACAAGAACAGGCCAGCCCATGTTGGGCGGACCCAGGGGAATTGGTGGTTTAACAGGCCCGGCTATTATGCCGTTAGTATTAAGAATGGTATTGGAAACCGCGATGACTATTGATCTTCCTATAATAGGAGTGGGAGGAGTTTCCTGTGCCAATGACGCTCTTCAGTATATTATGGCAGGAGCCACTCTGGTAGGTGTGTGCACAGCAGGTCATGTGGATGGTCCTAAAAGATATACAAAGATAATTGAAGATTTGAAAATTCTGCTCGAAAGCCATAACGTCACTTCCCCGGAAGAACTGAGAGGATTAACCATACAGCGTATTAACGAACGCAGAGAAAATGGGCAGATGGCAGTCATTCAGCCAATTACACCGGTTATTGATAAAGAGATCTGTACTGGTTGTGGAAAATGTGTTTCCGTTTGTACATATGAGGCTATTTATATGAATAATGGAAAAGCTAATATCAAGGATGAATTGTGCATAGGTTGTGGATTATGTAAAAGTGTATGTCCTGTAAAAGCAATAAATCAGGAATATTACAAATAAAAAAATGAACCAAGGAGGTTGAAATATGATGCTTTACTGGTAAGATTGATTTATCTGGTTGGCAGCATGTTTAGCGAGGATGTAAAAGAGTGTTAATCAAATTTAGGAGGTAGAAAATGGACGTTGATCAAAACAAAGATTTTGAGAGTATGTCTAGTTTAACTGTTGGTGTAGATGATAAGTTAAGTTTAGGGGAAAATGTACTCTATGGATTCCAGCATGTGCTTGTTCTAATGCTTGCTCCCCTGGTTACTCCAATTATTTTCGCCAGTGTTTTTCAATGGGATTTTTCTATAACCGCTTACCTTATGGCAATAATGCTTTTAGGTGCCGGTATAGAAACTCTGGTACAGGCTAAAGTGCTGAAGCTTCCAGTTGCTCAAGCACAGCATATCGTTTTTATTGCAGCTATGATTCCTGCAATTTACACAATCGGACCAGTAATGACCTGGATAGGGTTAATGATTGTCAGCTTTGTAACAATGCTTCTGGTTGTACCATTTAAAAAGGGTCTAGTAGGAAGATTTCTACCCTACGTGGCAACTCCTGTTGTTCTGGGACCACTATTTATAGTAATGAGTGTCGGGCTGGCCAAAGCAAGTTGTGTTGATCTGATATTTCCCCCAGACTATGTAAATGGCGGATTTATAGTATCTTCTACAAACTTGATCCTGGCCGGGATCGCCATGTTCGTTCCATTAATAATCGCATTTCTTGTTCCTAAAGGAATATTACGATATGCTAGCGTTCTTTGGGGAGTTCTTATTGCTATAATTGTAGCTGGTATTATGGGTGAAATAGATTTTGCTAAAGTAGCAGCAGCACCCTGGTTCATTTCACCAAAAGCATTCTGGGTACTTTTTAAAGGAAACATGGGAAGGCCAATTGCATTTAGCTGGAATTTCATTCCTGTAGTCTTAATTCTTTTCATTGCTGAACTCAGTAACGTTCTGGACACTATGGGCTGTTATCAGGCTACTGCTAATCTGGTAGGTCAAAAAATGTCTCCAGAAAGAGCTAACCGGGATTATTTGTAGAAACCTCGCTTCTTTTTACAACTATATTTGGGCATATCCTTTACCTTTCCTTCAGTCAGAATCTGGGTGTTCTATCCCTTTCCAGGGTAGGTGCTAAAAGTATTATGATAGCTGGTGGGATACTGATGATATTAATCGGTTTGTTCTTCAAATTCGGTGTTTTCTTTACTGTAATTCCCTGGGCTATCTATGGTGGCGCACTTATAGTACTCTTCGGAACTATTCTGGTAGTTGGAATTCAGATGATCGTTTCAATGAAAATGACTGAAACGAATAAACTGATTGTTGGATTTGCTACTTTTGTGGGTATCGCTTGCGCTTTTGTACCTTATGAAGTTGCTCAACAATTCCCTTTATTCTTTAGTTTCTTTATTGGAAACCATATCGGAACAACCGTTGTACTGGCAGTTGTTCTTAATCTTATTTTTGTTCACTGGCTGAAAAGCCCTGGCAAATAATTCATTTAGATGGAAAGAGAATAACATAAATTAAGTTTTTGCATCCTAAAAAAAATCGGGGATGTGGAATTAAAAAACAAAGGAGATTTTGAAAATGAAAAGAACTATTGTAATTGGACTTTTTTTGATGTTGTCAGTTGCGGTATTTGCAACTCCAAATCTGCAACTGCATTATGATTTTGGATCTGACAAAACTGAACGTGAATATTTCACCTCAACTATTACAGATTTCACAATGGATGAATGGGGTGGCTGGTTTTGGATGGTTGATGTTGATTATAATGCTCCCTTCGGAGCAAAATCAGCCAGCGCTATGTACCTTGAAATTGAACGTTACATAAAAATTCCCTGGTTAAAAGATACTAAACTTAGTGGTTTAATGCTTCATTTGGAATATCAAGATGGATTCCAGTGGGGCGGCGGTGAATATAACGGCGTTCCATACACTTATGGTGCTGGTAGCTACTGCGATGCCATTAATGCCGGTTTTGCCTATCAAACCTATTTTGCTAAGATCGCTACGGTTTTTCAACAAAGCGTTTTAATAAGATTCGATAGAGGATCTGATAATAATCCTCACTGGCAAACCAGTACAGCCTGGGTTACTAATTTCATGAATAATAAGATAACCTTTACAGGCTGCCTTGATGTCTGGTCTCAGGAAGATTTCTATACATTCGATGATGCTGACGATCAGATGGTTACTTTTTTAATGGAACCTCAATTATGGTATAATCTGCATAAACATATCTCCCTTGGTGGAGAAATTGAAATCACCAAAAACTGGACTCCTGCAACTGATGAACTTGTTATTAATCCTACCTTAGCAGTTAAATGGAATTTCTAAGACTATATTAATTGGACAGGGAGGAGGATTTATTCTCCTCCCTTTTTTTTTTCAATTTAAATCGATATCCCGTAATTGCAACGTTTCTACTTTTCCTTTCTATTCTTCATCCATTTATAAGCCTCTCTTTTGCTGAGAGGTGCCAGTTCATTATTTTCCACAAAATTTATTACAGCCTGCTGATCTGTTTTGGAATATTCCCGCAAAGCCCAGCCTATCGCTTTCTGCAGGAAGAATTCTTTCGAATCTGCTACACTCATGATTAGTCCTCCCAGCAGCACGATATCTGTATCTTTCTTATAACCCAATTGAAACAGGATGCAGGTGCGCTGCAGCCACATGTTACCACTTTTCATCCACTTCTCGATGTATGGCTCTTTCAAGTGTGGGAAGCGCATAAAATGCTTTCCAACCAGCCAGCTGGCTATGCCGTCCACCGAATCCCACCAGGATTTAGTGACTATCAGATATTCATATAACTCAATGAAATCTTCCGGAACTTTCATAGCATAACTCCGCAGCAGGCTCAGAGCAAAATATTGAAATTCCCGTTCTGGAAGCTGCCAGAGGTCCAAAACGATATTTTTCAGGTCGGCAATCTCAGGCTTGCCATTATGCTGGAAAAAATCTTGCATCAACTCTCTTCTTAAAGGAGTTTTAATACCGAGATATGCAAACTTGTTCTTCATGTATTTTGCCATGGGAACGGCATTTTCGGGATCGGCATTTTTCCGGAATGACTTCTCTAATGGAAATAAATAACTATTCATCCAAGTCTCCTTTTTAACATTTCATACAATTCGAGCTTTCCAGCCTCAAAATGTATAAACATGCGATAAACCTTGCACTGATGATTGTTCCCAGCCATACTTTATTTCTCCGTCGGCACTACAATTCCCCGGATTATGATATTCTGGAAAAAGACAAATACAGCGAAGGTAGGGATCGCTGCGATCACCAGAGCAGCAAAACCTACTCCCGGGGCACTGCGCTGAATAAGCTGATAAATGTGTACCATCATCGTCCACATGCTTTTATCCTGGCAGACAATGAAGGCGAACATGAAATTCCGGTAAGCAGCATTGAACGCACCCAGCGCAATAACTGCCATTATCGGCTTGGAAAGGGACATAGCGATCTGCCAGAAGATCCTACCTTCCCCCGCACCATCAATGGTTGCACTTTCAAAAAGTTCTTTAGGAAGCGAGTCAAAAAAGCCCTTCAGCAGGAAGATAAAATACCCGTCTGCCGCAGCTGGAAGGATAAGGGCCCAGAAAGTATTCAACAGGTTCAGCCTTTTCAGCAGCAGGAAATTCGGAATCCCCATCACCATGGGCGGAAAAGCCATTGTCAGCATCAGGATCAACAATATTTTGTATGAGGATCGCAACTTATAACGGCTCATGGCATAAGCCGCCAGAGGATTGATAACCAGGGCCGTAATTATCGCCAGCAGGCAATAGATCATTGTATTCATTATCGCTCTGCCGTTATATAAGCATCAGATCAAGAACCATCACGTAATTACGTTTAACAAACTCCCAGAAAATGCTCTTCTGATGCTCTTTAAAAACAAAATAATCTATCGTATAACTATCCAGTTCTACCTGGCTAAAATTATCATAAGTTAAATGATACGATTCGTTAAGACCGGCAGCACTGCCGTATTTTTCTTTCAGGAATGAATGCCAGTTTGCCTGCTCTTCTGCAGAATAAACGGTCAAAAACCTTCCTGAAACATAGTTTTTAACAAATCTCAGCCAGAGGTCGCTATATTCTCCCTCATCAGGAAGTTTTGCAGAAGGATAAATGTTCATGATGCTGGTGTATTTCCGACCAGATATATTGTTGTATTCGGTCTGTCCTGATCCACCTTCAAAGTCCGTCAATTCACCTTTTAAGAATTCCAGGTACTCCGCCTGAGAGGTCATTAATAATCCAACATTCCCCGAATCAGACTGTCCTCTCACAAACTCAGTCCAGTCTTTCTGCAGAGCCAGATTCCCGGCCGGAAACTGTTCTGCCAGAGGAACTTCCTGCAGAGAATCATATCCTTTCTCATATTGATCGTTCAGGTCTTCGATAGAAGCATATTTTCTGGACAGCCAGTTGCGGTAGTCCAGCTCCACACTCTTCACAGTCAGAAATTCTACCGGAACAAAATTCTCAATGAAGTAGATCCAATCCACCAGCACAGCTCCGGATCCGGGAAGATCCTTCGGCAGTTTGATTTCCGCAAAACTCTGGTAAAATGTCTTATAAGTTTTATTTAGCAGACCGATCTCACCATATTTCTGTTTCAGAAATTCAAGATATAGATTTTCAGCCTGGGGAAGAACATTAACATGATGAATGTTAAGCTGATATTTCACATAATTTTCCCAGTGCTCTGCCAGACTGTTTTGGGGCACTACAGGGCTCAATTGTATTTCATCCCAGCTCTTGAAATCTGTCCCCAATGCTTTGTTCATCTGTTCCAGATCAGAGCGGTAAGCTGGCATCAGTTCGTTCTTTATGAAGTTCCCATCCAGTGTGCAGTAAACTCTATTCCAGTACGACAGTTCAGAGCGGAATTCCTCGTAACGTTTAAGGAATCCTTTATAATCGCCGGTGATATTTCGGGAAAGGATGTCCCTTTCTTCCACCCTTACTTCGTCCCAGGAAAGTACCGATGTATTATATCTGCGGTTGAAGTTCTGTAACTCACCCTCAGACTCCTGTTTTATCAGCTGCCGGAAGATCCTTTCATTGCGGGGGTAGATCCCTCGGCCAAACTGTTCTGAAATATAAAAATCGTAAAGATTGTGTTCCGCCCCATTTTCCTGCAGGAACTGCTGCCAGTCATCGTAGATCTGCCGAACCTGTTTTTCCGGAATACCGGTTTGTTCAAAAGAGATGAAGCGCCCCTTGTAATTCTCCAGCATCTGGTTCGACTCTTCATTGTATCGAGCTTCGATGTATTTTTTATATAGAACTTCTTCATTCAGGAAGAAGCGGGGATAAACACTGAATTTCACAGAATCCACATGGCTTTTAAAGGAAGCTGACACCATCATCATAAAAGGATAGATCATTGTTACCGCCCCCAGCAACAACACAACATGTATGGCGGTGTTTATTACTCTTATCTTTTTCGATCTTCGGCCTACCTTACCAATAATGGGCAATGCTTCCTCCACCCTCCCCCCCCCCCCACCCCACCCAACTTCAAATTTTCTAAAACAGGATACCCTAATTCGGAAAGATAACCTAATCACTATTCTTATTACAAGAACACCTTCCGAAGATTATCAAGTTCAATTCATTCTCTGAGACTCATGGTTCTTAAACTCCCTCCCCAATGTATCCACTAAACACTGAATCCCAAACGATTCAAAGAAAAAACAAACTTCACTTAAATATTGTTCTTTTTAATTTCTTTCTTTTTAACTTTCCTGTGGTGTCGCCTATTTTGCTGTTGTTTTATTAACATTGCCCATTCGAACTGGTATGAATCCTGCCAAACTCCGCATCACCATAGGCTGGTTCCCCCTTTTGATAATACATACTAAATTCCTTTATCTAACCATTCATTTCGAAGTTTGGAAACCGTTCGAAAGGTAATTTCACTTCACCCCCCTTCGGAACGGTTTTGAACCTTCCGAAGGTTTTTATGTTTTACTCAATTAAACCTAACCTTTCAAAGGTACCACCCAACCTCAGTCTGAATCTCAGGGTTGTACTCAACCTCTATTTACTATCCACCGTCTTAAATTCCATATTGGAAATACGCTTGATCTGCAGCACTGTAAATCCCATCAGGATAATACCCAGTACCCAGGCCATGGTGGTGGCAATGCCGAATTTCAAATACAGATAGGCTTTTTCGAAAATAAGCAGGTCAGCTACTTTTGTGGCTTCGTTCGGTCCTCCAAACGTCATTACCAATATAAATCCGCTTTGTTGAGCTGAAGCAATAAAAGCAGCGATGAACTGAATAATGATCAAAGCTTTCATGCTGGGGAGCACGATAGTTCTGATCTTCTGAAAAAAGCCTGCCCCATCAATATCTGCTGCCTCATAGGTCTCATTGGGAATACCTTTTAAAGCAGCCAGGTAGATTAGACTGCCAGGACCTATCCCGGCCCAGATGGATGGCAGGATCACACAGAGCATGGCCAGATTCTCATCCTTGATCCAGCGGCTTTTCTCCAGACCCAGACTCATCAGGATCTGGTTCAGTGCCCCCGCATCGGATGGATCATAAAGCAGCTTCCATAAATAAATAACAATTATCCCACTAATCACTGCCGGTAAGTAATAGATAACACGATAGAACAGCTTTCCATGCGACACTTCCTGTAGCAATATTGCCAGTATTATCGGCGGGAAAAATCCCAATCCCAGCGATAAAGCCATATAATATATAGTTTTAACAATTGCTGACCAAAAGACTGGATCGAATAGAACATCTGCAAAATTCTGCATACCGACCCATTCCGAGGGGCCCACTATCCGGTATTCCTGAAAAGCCATCATTGAGCCCATGATCATAGGAATGTACTTCCATAGAAGAATTGAAGCTAGAGCCGGAATAAGCATGGCATAAGCTAACAGGTAGTATCTGCTTTTCCTTTTGCCCAGCTGCCGTTCCTGATGTGAAAAGATATTCCAGACCCGGTACAGGGCATAGATGAAGAAAATGAAAACAAAAAATGCAACCACTGAAGCTACTCTGTTGCGGAAAGCTCTTTCCTCTGTTGATATAGTGCCGATCATCTTCTCATTGGTTCGCTCAACAGCTTCAGAAAATATTGCTTCGATCTGCCCTGATCTCTCTTCCCTGTTCGAACCCAGTTCACCGGAAAGATCCAGAGCCAGGCATTTCTCCACAGGATAGGTCATAAATTCATATACTTTCTGGCAATTGTGTCCGTATGGTTCCGGTTTGCCATTCTCGATAGCTTCTTCAAAGGTTTCCAGCCAGCCGGGTGGAGAGTATTTCAGGTATTCTTCGTAACCATATCTTTTCAGGTAAATTGGATTCTGGATTTTGCCGTAACCAGCATCTATCATCACTTTCATGCGGATCTTGCGCGCTTCCTCGCTGTCGTAGAACCAGATGTAATTCCAGGCTGCTTCTCGCACTTTTGCCGGATCCCTATCACCCAATCCGGCATTATTGGATTCACCAGCTCCGGAAAATATACCCATCATGCGGCAGTTGATCTCCGAACCACGTACACCTGTCGGACCATAAGGAGGAGGTGCAACACCGTAGAGATTGGGATCGATCTGACCGCCCAGGCTTTTCTGGTTCATGTAATCCATGCGCATCCCGATCTTGCCTTCCCGCCAGAGGGTGCCCCAGTCACCTTCCCGAATTACGAAACCCTGCTGATCGTTCCCATTAGCATCCAGCCAGCTAGTATTGATCAGATCAATATAAAGTTCCATGGCATCCACGGCCGGCTGCCCCTGGAAATCAGCGTACCAGAGTTCTGTGGCAGGATCCTGCCGCACAGCATCTCCCCCGGCACTCCAGAGATAAGTGATCCAGTCATAGGCTGCCTGCGGTCCACTGGCTAATACCATTCCATAGATCCCTGCCTCCGGTATCGTTAACCGCCGGGCATACTCCACCAGTTCATTCCAGTCCCGGGGCGGTTGATCCGGATCAATTCCCACCCGGTGGAACAGATCTTTACGGTACATCAGCACTCTAACCAGTGTTTCATAAGGAAGGCACCAGACCTTCTTTTCGGTTTCGCCGAGCATCTTACGCTTGATCACCGGCCAGACAGGCTTTTCCACCCTGTAGTCAATTTCCTGTGGATCTTCCCGGGCCAGGAATTCATCTAATGGGTAAAGGAAATTGTTCTGGATATAGGTATCAGATTGTCGGAAATTCACATATACGATATCAGGTGAAACGCCACCGGCAATGGCCATAAGAGGTCCTGCATCCAGGTCCATGCCTTCAATATTTATTCCGGAAAATGAACGGAGTTCTATCTGGGGGTATTTTTCTTTAAAAGCTTCAATTACAGCGCGATCTGCTTTAGCAAAAGCATCAGTATCCTTGGGGTCAGGTAGTTCAAATACTTTAAGAATTACCTTTTCCTGAGCGTAAGTAAAACAGAAAAAAGCAATCAGTAGAATTAAAAAAAAATGAGATAATTTTATTTCCCCTTCCTCCTGATCCTTTCTTTTAAAAAGACTATAGGAGATATGGGGAGATGAAAGTCAAGTACTAAAATGGTGTAAAATCAGAATAAAAAAAACTATTCAAACAGAATCGATAACTCGTCTTATCAGTTTTTTCCCCTGTAATTTTCAAGGAAATGCTGGCAAATGAACTTAATATATTTATCATCCAGATCGAATTTCTTCTTCAATTTTCTTTCAACTGACGAGTCTGACGTTAAGTAAGTGAGGATGGCAATATCTTTCCATTCATCATAAGATACTGAAGTAGCTTTTTCAAGCTCTTTTATAAATGCTTTATCTTTCATTATACAATCCTTTTAGTAATAAATTTGGAATTCATTAAGCGTGCTACAGCCATATAGTTCGGATGGAATTTGATCCTGGTGCCGAGCCGATATTTGCTCTTCCCTTTTCTATCAAGCTTACCAAGATCGTAAACCGTCATATCGGAAGATGTACCGATAAATCTAATATTTTTATCTTTGGGAATGATATCATCAGGATTCACATCCACTACTCCGAAATCAAGTATCGTTTTGAAGCTTCCCGATACCATATCGATGCTTTCAGCATGTCCTACGTTACCTTCACTGATGATTCCGTCGGGTTCGTTATCTTTTTGCTCAATCTCAATAGTATTTGCCTGGAATTCAAAGGCTTCTGTCGAGAGATTGCGGAATTTCTTTCCATTCAGGGGGGAATCTCCCAGAAAAATTGCTTCTCCAATGCGGAAATGATTCACAGATTTTGGTATTTTTTTCTTTCCTATCAAAGGTAAAGTTATTGAACTGCCACCAGAAATAAATTCGATTGTTTTGGAGAATTTTGCTTCGATTAATTGTTTATAAAGAGAAAGCTGTAGAAGCTTATCAAAGGTGGGCTCTACTCCATACATGCAACCCAGATTTGTACCCAAACCAATTACTTTAATATTGGGAAGTTCGAAACATCTGCTGTAGAAATCTACAAGTCCATCCCTCATAACACCTTCTCGTAATTCTCCCATCTCGATCATAATAATAATGCGGTGAGTTATACCTCTTTTCATCGCTTCGTTATTTAATGCTTCAATAGTCTTGAATGAAGTATTTAAAGAAATATCAGCTACATCTAAAACTGTTTTCACATACTTTATGGCTGGTGGTTTAATGTACATCGTAACAATGTCAGGAGCAATCTTTTTTATTGTTTTCAAGTTGGAGAACCGGGAATCAGCTATCGAATGTACTTTCCTGATGGCTGGAGAATGCAAGATTTCCCCTAAAATTTCTTTATGGCCTGATAAGACTTTGGTAGTTAAACTCCAATGAATATTATGATAATTCAAATATTCCGATAAATTTTCAATGTTTTCAACTATTTTTTTTGTCCGAACCAATAATTCAGCCAAAATTCCTTCCTTATTTTTTAAAACGCATTTCAGCGTATTTGGATGTAAAACCAAGGTGTTCATACAGTTTTTTGGCAGGATTATCATATTCTACATGTAGTGCTACATCGCCTTTTGCCTTGTCAACCGCCTTTCTGATAAGTTTGCTGCCAATTCCTCGTCCTCGTTTTTCAGTATCAACTGCTATATAGACCAGAAAATTTTCCGGTATGTAGCCGATCATACCTGTTTCTATCATCACGACTACACCCATAAGCTTATCATCTTCTAAGGCGCAAAGTATAAAACCACCTTCACTTTCCTCTTTTGAAAACACATAATCCAGACATTTTTTTATATCTTCTTTTGAATCACGATACTTATTCAAATGTTTATACAAAAAACTCACGATCATCTCATGCGTTAATAAATGCTTCAAATTACTATAAAAATCAATATACATTGTATTATCCTTCTCCGATTTAGATTAAAAACTTCTTAAAAAAGTTAATGATATTTACGATTGAAAATAATTTACCAAAAATGCATGGGGTCAAAAAAGCATTATTGGGCTATTACGTCAAGGACGGTTATATTTTTAATTATAAACTAGTTAGCATTTATCTTATTACATTTATTTATGTTAAGTTGTGTAAAAAAAATCTGATGAATACCTTGACCGGTGACATGCTGATCTGGTAGAGGAAAAGTTAAACATACATTCGGATTTGATTGAAGTTAAACCAAAAAGTTTGAATTGGAAACTCAGAGCATTAATAAGACGCCGAAAAAGGTGATATCAGAAAATGGAAGAGGTTGATAGATATTAAAACATTGAACGTTGATTTGATAAAATTGCGCCAGGATATCCATCATGACCCTGAACTTTCCGGTATGGAACAGAAAACCGCCGCCAAATTAATTAAAGCTCTGAAGATGTTCTCTCCGGATGGTATCATCACAGATCTGGGTGGCCACGGAATAGCTGCTGTTTTCGATTCCAAACTTCCCGGATCAACTATTATGTTCAGGGCTGAACTGGATGCTCTTCCCATAGCGGAATCAAATAAATTTTCTTATTGCAGCAAAATACCTGATGTTTCCCATAAATGCGGGCACGACGGACACATGGCAATTTTGATTGGATTAGCAGAAAAGCTGTCCGAAAAGAAATTTTCAGGTAAAATTATATTACTGTTTCAACCTGCTGAGGAAACCGCTCAGGGAGCAAAATCTGTTCTGGAAGATGCAAAATTCAAGCAGCTAGATCCCAATTACATTTTTGCTCTGCACAATTTACCTGGTTATGAAACAGGTTCAATAATTATAAAAAATGAATGCTTCACGTCTACTTCGATTGGATTAATCATTAACCTGCTGGGCGAGACATCACATGCCGGTCATCCTGAAGATGGCAATAATCCTGCTCCTGCAATGATAGAAATAATCAGGCAACTTCTTCAAATCCCAGATCAGATTCCAGATTATTCTCTGGTTACCATGATTTATACGAAACTTGGAGAAATCGCCTTTGGTACTTCAGCCGGGCAAGCTGTTATCATGGCTACTTTTCGATCATACAATAAAGAGATCTTACAGAAAATGCAGCAGAAAGCAACTGATCTTGTTCAGCAAATTGCCACCTCTCAGAACCTGGATCATTCCATTGAATGGGTGGAATATTTTCCTGAAATAATTAACAACTCAGAATGCGTAACTTTCATTGAAAAAGCTGCTAACTCTGTTAAAAAGAAAATAATCCATAAAAGTGATCCATTTGCCTGGACTGAAGATTTTTCTTATTTCACTCAGAAAATAAAGGGAGCTTTTTTTGGTCTGGGAGCAGGTAAAGATCACTACCAGCTACATCATTTTAGTTATGATTTCCCGGATGAAATAATTAATGATGGAGTTGAAATTTTTTATCAGATCATTAAAGAAATTAATAAGGAAAATCCATGATACATTCATCATATATTGAACTGGATTTTAAAGCCTTGAAAAAGAACATTCGCTATTTAAAGAATGAGATCGGATCGGCAGTGAAATTTGTTTCAGTAATCAAGGGAAACGCCTATGGTCATGGTATAAAAGATTTTCTCCCATTAGCCGAAGCCTGTGGTATTGATTTTTTTGCTGTTTCAGATGCTTGTGAAGCTGCAGATGCTTTTTCAGTGAAATCTCCTGGAAGCAAATTGATCGTTATGGGCATGATTGATCAAACAGATTTAAAGTGGATTATTGAAAATGATATTTCGTTCTTTGTCTTTGATCTGCAGAGATTGGAAAAGGCAATAACGATTTCTCGCATTTGTAAGAAAAAAGCTAAAATTCACCTGGAATTGGAAACTGGTATGAACAGGTCTGGATTATATAATGATGATTTAGAGATAGCTGTAAACCTTATTAAGAAAAATTATGAATTCATCTATTTAGAAGGAATTTGTACACATTATGCAGGAGCAGAAAGTATTGCCAATTATGTTCGTATTCATGATCAATTCAATAATTTCAATATACTATCTGATCATATAGCCGACCAAAAGTTAAAGCCGGAATTCAGGCATTCAGCTTCATCTGCTTCTTCACTACTTTATCCACACACCAGAATGGATCTTGTTAGAATAGGAATAGCTCAATACGGTTTCTGGCCCAGTAATGAAACAAAAATTTATAAACTCTTCAAAGGTAATATAAAAATTCCACAAGACCCCTTGAAACAAATCTTACATTGGAAAACTAAAGTTATGAGCATCAAAACTGTTCAACCAGCCGAGTTTATCAGTTATGGTAATTCCTTTTTAACTACTAGAATTACTAAAATTGCTATTATTCCAGTGGGCTATTTTCATGGCTATAGAAGAAGTCTTAGTAATATTGGTTTTGTATTGATCGGAGGTAAAAAAGCTCCTGTGGTAGGAATGATAGGTATGAACGTTTTTACTGCTGATATTTCAAATATACCCGGCGTGAAAAGAGGAGATGAAGTAGTTTTGATCGGAAATCAGGGAAAAAATAAGATTACAGTCGCATCCTTTTCTGAACTAACCAATTTTGTAAATTATGAACTTCTTACCCGGCTTCCGAGTAAGATACCCCGTATAGTGATTAATAAACTTAACAGCTAACTTTATTTATACAAATCCCTTACCGAACCTGACACCATGGTAACTGTTATTAAATATCGGTACATTGTCAGCGGATCAGAGCACCTGAATTCGATAGTTCTGGCATCTATTTCCTTTATTCCCGGTACGATCGAGCAAGCATACGCGATACAACTGTCTATCATTTGAATCCGGCAGACATATTCCTTTTCTACAGGAAATTTAAAACCACTACAGGCAGGAAGCTCTTTCCCGGCCCGAACAAGATCATTCAGAATTTGCTGAAAGGAAGGAATTTCCGCCGCGAACCGGGAGATCGATCTTTTTGAAATCAGCAGGGGAATGTTGGGTGAAATGCTTGTTTTCAGCCATTCTGCTGCTCCATCATCGCAGTAAACAAACTTAAGCGGAACTTTATAATAAGAAGCAATTATTGTGTTGATATCAGCTTCACTGACTATTTTGCCATTGATCTCCATTGAATATATGGAAGAAGAGGAGTAGGTATGATCCATATTTCCTTTGAATCCGGCTGGTGCATGGTAGCCAAAGAGGATCAGTCCATCAAAAGTCTCATCCAGACCTTCAACCATATAGTATTTGCGTGGGAACCCTTTGATCAACTTTGTATTACCGGCCAGTTTATCCCAGTGCAGATTAACGCCATAAGCGTGTGAATCTGCAACTACAACCTTCGCTTCCGGTTCTGTTTCATAGAGTCCGGACAAAAAAGCATTAAGCTGTTCAGTTGCCAGTTCTTCGCACCGGGTCTGCCCCAGAGTTTCCTGCCAGTTGGTAATCCCAGCCAGCCCTTCGAAATCAAAAGAAATATAATATTTCATGCTTCCTCCTTCCTGCAGAGAAATTGTGTGATTAAGTTTATAAGTCAATAAATTGTTGGTGAAGTTACCAGGTTGAAAATTCAAAACTCTTATTATCGGGGTAACCGGAAGTATTTTGCATTAAATAATATTTTTCATTGCCCGAATACATGAAATATACAGAAATAGAATTGAGGGAGGAGAATTTGAATTATTCACCCATTTTATCTATTATTACTGCAGTATTCGAACTATCAATAATCGTCTGGACCTTGAAAAGTGTAAAGCGTACTAATGTAACAGTGGTCAGCTGTGCTATTTTATTACTGCTAATTCTGTATCAGATCCTGGAAGTATTTGTATGTAGTAGTGAAACAAGTTCGTTGCTATTTTCCCGTCTGGGCTTCCTGGTAATAACCTGGCTGCCGGCTTCAGGACTGCTTTTGATCTGTTTTCTATTTCCATATCGGAGTAAGATTCTTTTAAGATTCGTGCAGTTAATGCTGCTGGCGGCTTTCCTGCTGAACATCTGGATCATATCAGATCCAAACTTTGTGAAGGGAACTGTATGTAAGATAGACTTTGCCAGTTACGATAGTTCGTCTGCCAAAATCCTGATCTATGGAGCTTATTACCAGCTGGGGTTATTAGCTATGCTGGTACTGTCTGCTCTGGGGGTAATTCAGACTGCGGATGGTACGAAACGTAAGAAAATGGGACAGGTTCTACTGGGTACAATTTCATTCGTTTTTCCAGCCATGATGCTGTCTATTGCGTATCCACCGGCGGATGATTCTTTAACTTCCGTTCTTTGTCACTTCGCGATCTTCCTGGCAATTTTCCTGGCCCGGCTCATCTTCCTGGAAAAAAAGAAGCTCAAACAATTTAATTCAGAATTAGTACTAAGTCATCACTTTTCTAATTATATTCTTCTTTTGAATAAGATACAGAACCTTATTCTATCTGGCTTTAAAGGAAATTAAAAAAGCAATTCCGTGTTTTGTATCCTTTTCAATATCAAAGCTGCCTTTCAACTGGTGCGTACTCCACAACTTCACAAGTTTCAGCCCGGTTAAACTGTGTGTATCAAAATCGAATTCCTTATTAAGCCCTACCCCGTTATCACTAACCGTGAGGAGAAATTCTTCATTATTACTGGTCATATCGATCTTGATCGTACTTTCAAAGAATGATCTGCGTTTTTCCGGGAAAGCATATTTTACGCTGTTGGAAACAAGTTCATGCACTATTAACCCACAGGGAATGGCCTGTTCTATCGGCAGTAATATCTTTTTGGCATTGATCCGCATGGAAATTAGTTTTTTTGCTCCCATTTTTTTCCCGAAGTTCTGCAGCAGATTCTGCAGGAAATTCTGGAAGACAATTATGGACGGATCTTTTGAGCTCATTGCCTGCTGCAGCATGAGCTGTATGATCTCAGCTCTTTCTTCAATGTCTTTTAAAATGTTCACATTCTTTTGTTTGGAGCTGAAATCAGGTTGTTTATCGATCAAATGAGTAATTACCAGCTGATGAATATCCAGGGATGATTCTGCAGGTGTAACCATCGCGGTATCGGAAGGCATTTCTTCTTTTACTGCTTCCGGGACCAATTCAGTAGGTAAATCCGCTTCTTGTTGTTCTGTCGCTCTGGCTAATTCTGCCGCTTGGACTGGAATGGCCGGTAATTGGTACACAACTCCCAGCAGGTTAACTGGTTTGTCATTTGCAAAATAGGTAATTGTTCGCAGATCCAGGTACCTGGTTTCTCCCTGTGGATCGATCACTTTCAGTTTCAGATCCTGTTCTTCAGCGCTGTTTTCGGCTGTTTCCAGGAAGTCAGACAACTCGATCTTCTGCTCCGGGTGAAGAAGTTGTTTGAAGAGCTCCAGGTCGATGATCTTGTCAGGCTTTTCCATACCCAGGATCTTAAAGAAACCCTCTGAACAATGGATTTCGTTTTTATTAATATCCCAGTTCCAGACACCTAAACCGGCAATGTTAATTGTATCTTCCAGCAGTTTGCGGCTTTCCATCAGTTTCAATTCTTTCGCTTTCTGGGTCTCCAGTTCCTCCCGGATGAATTCCAGCTGATTTTTCAGATCAGCTGAATCTGAGATCTCTCTGATCGAAATTACCCGGAAGGCTTTATCCTGCCATCCTGTAAATGCCTTAATGGTAACAAGTTTCCTGATAACAGTATTATCCTTTTGGAGAAGTTCCAGTTCTTCCTGCCAGATACTTACCTTCAAAAGTACCTGTTTCAACTGTGACTGAAAAGCATCTAAATCTCCCAGCCGCAGATAGTTGGTCAGCTGTTGACCGACAAAATTCTGAGATGCTTCTAAACCCAGAAGTTCAGCTGTACTCTGGCTGGCAAAAATTATGTTCAGTTCAGGATCAGTTATAAGTAAGGGAAGATCGCAGATCCGGGCTGCGTTATTCATTGTATGCAGTTCCGCTTCTATTTGCTGCTGCTGACTTATGTCGGTAACAACCCCGACAATCGAAATCGGTTCGCCTTCCTGCAATAACGGGGCTTCTCTAAGTTCAGCAATAATTTTTTTCTTACCTTTTGCAACCAGTTCCAGTTGATACTTTTCAGCGGGTAAACCAGCCTTGAGAGATTTGAGCGCAGATTTTCTGGCAGCATCATTCTCGGGATCAGAACTAATTAGATCATTCCAATTTAAAGTTTTATCATCCGGGAGATCGAACATCTCACGAAAAGCTGTGTTCATCTGGGTAATATTTCCGGATAATGAGCAGGTGTAGAAAGCATGGGGAGTTGCAGAAATTATCTGTTTTAACTCCTGTTCACTTTTATGCATCTTCGTTTCAGCCAGTTTTATTTCACTGACATCAGAAACAAATCCGTTGGCAGTAAAATTGCCTTCCCTGTCCTTAACCGGATCAAAACTAAGGTTGATCCACCTCTGATATTCATTATTTTGTGCAGTCATCGGGATAATTCTATTAAAGGAGATCTTTTTTTCGATCGCTTCCCGGCAGGAAATTTTCATCTTATCCTGTTCTTCCTGCTGAACATTTTTCAACATATCATTGAAGACGATAATTTCATGATTATCAACCAGTCTGCCCAGAGAAGGGCTGCTCAGATCAATCTTCAATTCATTCAAATCACTGGTTTTAAGAGTGAACCTGAAAACTGCAAAGGAATCAGCATTTCGGAAAAATGAGTCATAATTCGAGATCTTTTCATTCAGATCCGAGATCTTTTCCTGAACCTCTGAAACACTGCCAGTAAGTTGCAGCTGCAGATCATCCTCTTTTTTCTTCCTTTCTGTAATATTTATAAAAACACTTTGAATGGAAGTGATATTATTTTTGTTGTCTTTAACTATATAAGCATTGTGCAGAACGGTTATATTGCGTCCGTCACGACCCTTCAGGGTCTGTTCAAAATTGATCAATTCTTCACCTTTAAGCAGTTTTTCAACTGCGGAAGGTGCGTTCTTCTTATGCAATTCAATCTCTTTCAGATTCAGATTCAGCAGGTCTCCCAAATTGTAATCAAGCAGTTCCAGACCTTCCTGATTGGCTGAAGTGAATTTACATTCCGGAGAAAGGATGAAGACGGGCAAGGGAGTATTTTCGAACAGTGTTTTAAAGTGATTTTTTTCTTTTTCTATCAGCAAACTTGAAACTTTGCGCTCTGTTATATCTCTAAAAGTTAAAAGCAATAGATCGTTTTCCAATTCCACAAGTTCAGCTTCCAGCCAGTTCTCAGCTTCCTGATCCAGAGGGATATCAATCACATTAACTTTCTTCGCTTTTCTGAAATTGCTGATAAATTCCAACAGTAGAGAAGCAGTATCTGCAGAGAACAGTTCTTTAAGCTCACTGCCTTCCGCCTGGGCCGGGAATCCGGGTATCTCCTGCAGGGAATTTCCTAGAGACTGAATGACCTTGTTTTTTGCATCTAACAGCAGTGCCGAAACAGGATAGTTGATGAGCAGTTCATTAAATTTGGACAACTCTTTATCAAGCTGATTATTCAATTGAACCAGTCCTGTAAGATCTGTAAAGAACAGGTAGATGTCAGATTTATCCTGTCCCGGTGAATGAGCTTTGATCTCTGTTTCTATTTTCTTACCATTTTTGGCGAGAAACGTTCTTTTGAAAGTGAGTGAACCTTTGGATGCCGACAATTGCTTGAAATATTTTTTTTCTGCTTCCAGTTCATCAGCTGTAGCGATAGTATCGTTCCAGGTCAATTTGCTTAATTCGTCTGAAGAATAACCGGACATATTGCAGAAAGCTTTATTAAAATTAAGCAGTTGGTTCTGGTTGGAAAGAACTGCAAAGGGCTGAGCTGAATCATAAATTATTTCTTTCGAGCGAGCAATGGACTCCAGACTTTTATTTAATTCATTTTCCAGCAGAACCTTATCCGTAACATCAAAAATGATACCCTGGATTATGCGTTTTTCCTTTTCTGGCGGCGGGAATGTAAGATGAACTCGCAACCATTTACTGTCATTTCCTGTCAGGCTGATAGTTTCATCAATTACCTGCATGCTTTCAGCAGGCTGTTTTATGGCATTTTTGATCTTTTGATTCAGAGTCTCCGGAACTTTTTTCAGCAGTTGATCCAGATCATCTGTTACGGCACTGTCCAATAATTTAAACAGTATCTTGTTGCTGAATAGAATGGGTGATTTATCTTTTTTCAGTTCAGCTTTAAAAAGTGCAAATCTGTCCTGCTGCTTAATGTAATCTTCATACCAGGAAAGTTTTCCGGCCAGTTCAGAAATATTTTCATCAACGGATTTTTCCAGGCTGGCTTTTTTAAGTTTAAATTCTTTCTCGATCAGCTTCCGGTCGGAAATATCAACCCACATGCTGTTGATCTTCACTACTTCACCGGCCTTATTCTTTACCGGGTAGGAATAATTCAGAATAGAGATCGGATTTTCCCGGGCATCAATGATCTGCTGTTCGATATTGGTTATGGCGTTACCCTGCAGAACTTTTTTCAGTTTGCCAATTAAATCCTCTTTCCCGGAAGCTAATTCACTGATCATTTTCCCAACTGCTTTTTCACGGTTCAGATCCAGTAGTTCGGCAGCCGCATTATTAAGATATTCAATTTGCAGATCCCGGTTAATCGTAAGAAAGGCCAACGGGCATTCCTCTATACTGTTCTTATATTTATCGAGCAACATCTGGTATTTCATTTCCAGCTCAACATTGTCAGTTATTTCTTCCGGTATAAAGAGCAGTGAATCCTTATCTTTATAACTCAGTTCGGCGTTATACCAGAATTGTTTATCCTTGGTATTTACCGTGAATCCGATCTGTTCATTTGAACCATCTTTAAGACATTTCTGGAGTGATTTCAAAATAGCATCTGCCGTTGTTCCGGGATAGATACTGTGCAGAGATGCCTTTTCGGAAGCTGTTGTCGGCAGGAACTTGTCTGATCCGCTGAAACTTATCACCTGTTTGATCCTGCCGTTATGATCCAGTTCCAGGATATCTTCAGGAAGACTGCTGATAATGTTCTGCAGTTCCCGCTCGGAATTCTTCAGCTTACTGATCATCGCTGTTCGTTCTGTGATATCACTGATGAACATTGTGTATTTATCTTCATCTTCCCGGCTGGAAGGTTGTACCTTTATCTCCACATCAAGATGATCACCATTTTTATTGATCAGGATCGTATCGAAACGGTTGAAATTCCTTTCCTGCAAAGACTGCTGCAGCAGTTCCTGATGTTTTGCTGAAAAAAGTTTATCGGTAAGCAGATCCTTCCAGGATGAAGCTTTCAGCAATTCGGCCTGGCTGAAACCGGTAAGTTCAGTGAATGCTTTATTAACTTCTATTAATTTATGTGTATTGGAAACATTTGCCCAGGCCACCGGGCTTTCCTCCAGTAAAAGAGCTGCATCTGAAGATGTTTCCAGACTGGATTTCAATTCTATCTGCTCTTCTTTTAAAAGCGTAACATCAATTAAAATTCCGTTTAAAATAATGCTGTTCTGTTCAGTGAACCTGGTGGGATTCAGGTCGATCCTGAGCCAGTTTTCTTTAACTCGGAAGATGCCGGACCCAGCACTACAGTTTGTTAAAGAATTTTCGACCATTTCCAGGAAAAGTTCTGCATCATCAGGCTGAAAATTAGTAACCCAGTTGTTCACATCACCAGAGACTTTAAGCTGCAGAAGTTTTTTGAAACCGGGTGAAGTGTAGGTAATTTCCTGCTGGCCAATCTGATCCGCTTGAGCCTTAAGGCTGAAAAAGGCTGTCTGATTATTGATGGAAAGCAGAGATCGATATTGTTTCAGCTTAGAATTGAATTCAGCGAGTTTATCTGCAGTAGTTTTTTCCAATTCTTTTTTGCGCAGCAGCATCTCTTTTTCCACCAGTTTGCGATCGCTTATATCGATCCAGAAACTCTGGATCAGTTTAACCTTATCCTGCTTATTCTTTACTGGAACGGAATAGTTCAGGAAGCTTACCGTTTCATGGTCGGATCTTTGCAGCTGCTGTTCCAGGTTTTCAATTGGACTGCCTGCCAAAACCTGCTGATATGGTGTGAGAAGCTTATACTCCTCGGATTCCAGTTGCTTAGATTCAGTTGACGGAGTTCATCTCCGGTTTTACCGGTCAGCTTTTCCGCCGCAGTATTGACTTCAAGTATGGTGAATTGGTCATCCAGTGTAAGCATTGCGACAGGTGAATTATTATAGATGCTTTCCAGATTCTCCTTCATGGTCTTAAGCTTCTGGTTCAGTCTGGACTGCTCAGTAATATCTGAGCAGAGGAAATAGACCTCATCCTGCGACCTGTAGTGGAAATTCCCCCGCTGCCATTTTTGCACTGTTCCAGTATCAAAAACATATTCGATTTCCAGAGAACCCTGATGTTTTATGGATTCCTGAACCCCCTGTAAAACAGCATCAGCTGCATTTGCCGGGAATAAAGTATGCAATTTCTTCCCTTTATCGTCTTCTTTTAATGGAAGCTCATTTGCACCGGAAAGATTGATAATATCTAGAATAACAGCATTATGATTCAGAAGCAGAATATCCTGGGGAAGAGTACTGAACAATGCTTTCAGATCAGTTCCGGTTTCCTTCAACTCGGAGATGGCTGATTTAAGACCGGTTAGATCAATGGCAAAGCAAAAGATCTCTAATAATTCTCCAGATAACTCAAAACGTGGATGCATAATGTATTTCACGGCCAAAGCTGCGCCCTTTCTGGGCTGCAGGTCTCTTTCCGCAACAAGTGTTTTCCCGGAAGTAAAGCCAAGCTCGGAGAACTGCTCTCTATCTTTTCCTGCCGTTATTTGATCCCAGGTTACCTTCTGCAGCAATTCCTTGCGTTTATAGCCGCTAAGCTGACAAAAAGCCTCATTAACCCGCAGAAACATTCCGTTGGCATCACAAATTGCAAAGGGTTGATTGAATTCATCCAGGACAACGGCGGCCGTTTCTGCCACTCGAAGTTTTTTCCTCAGATCAGCTTCTGCCTGTTTGGATTCTGAAACGTCAAAAATAATTCCGTTAATAATGTCTGGTCCGGAACTGTTTTTAGCTGACTCAGCGATCAGACGCAGCCAGAAAAGCTGCTTCAGGTCAGGGTGCTGCAACCGGAAAGTCTCATCCACACTCCGGGTCGAACCGATCATTTTTTTCAGAGCTTCCTGCAAAGCATGTTTATCTTCTTCCACAACATTGAGGAACCAGTTATCAAATTCGGTCGTATCATCTGTGCCGCAGATCTTTTTGAGGGAATTGCTGCTGCTTATCACTTTAAGGGTTTTATTACTGTCCAGATCTACAGCCAGACGGAAAGAGGCATAGTGGACCGGTTCTGCAGTCGATTTCTTCAGTTCGGCAAGCTCTGATTCCAGGGAAGCGACCTGGTCGAGTAATTCTTTTTCCTTTTCCAGGAATTTGCTGTCGATCTCAGATAAAACAGCCCGGTGTTCGTCTTCTTTAAGCTCAAACTGCTGATTGAGTTGATCAATCTCAGCCTGATGCTCTTCATCTTTCGTTTTGAACTGCTGATTGAGTTGATCGATCTCGTTCAGATGCTCATCATCCTTCACTTTAAATTGCTGATTGAGATTGATCAATCTCAGCCTGATGCTCGTCATCTTTCGCTTTGAACTGTTGATTGAGATTGTCGATCTCGTTCTGATGCTCGTCATCTTTCGCTTTGAACTGCTGATTGAGATTGTCGATCTCTGCCTGATGTTTCTCTTCTTTAACTTTGAATTCCTGATTAACATTATCCAATTCAGCCTGATGGTCTTTCTGGTTGCTGCTGATCTCGTTCTGAACTGCTTTTATCTTATCCTGGTAATCCAGCTCCTTCTCCCTGAACTGGGCTGCCAGCGCATCAAGTTGAGTTAGCTGCATGGAGAGATCCTGCCAGGAGATCAGAAGCTGTTTCTGCTGATCTTCAAATAAACTGAATTTAAGGCTGACAGGTAGAAGAGATTTATCTTTCCGGGAGATCTCCAGTTCCAGCAGCGCGGTTGCTTCCGGATTGGAATAATGCTCTGAGATCAGATTGATCTCCTCCTGACCGGAAATTAGCTCTTTAAGATTTTTGTCTTGTAACTCTTCCTGACTGAAGCCGGTAAGAGCAGCAAAAGCAGCGTTAACTGCCGCGATCTTCATGTCTTCGTTCAGCAGACATAGAGGTTGTGGTGCTGTGTGGAAGATCCTGAGATATTTCTGTCTGCTTTTTTCCAGATCTGTTTCAGCTTCCTTTAAACTGGAGATATCTCTGATCATCAGGATGAGGAGATTATCTTTATGTATCGCAACTTCAGCCTGAAGCATCAGATCGTTTTGCTGAAAATCAAATCTGGCTGGTTCCTTTGTGTTAAGACACTTTTTAATTATAGATCTCAGACCGGTTAAGATCTCATCCGGAAAGATCTGATCCAGGCCCTTGCCCTCCAGGTTCTGTTTTAACCCGAGCTTTTCTGCCAGAGGTGTAGGAATAACCTTCCTGATCAGGCCCTTTTTATCTATTTGCAGTAGTACTTCTGGAATGCTGCTGAGCAGTTCTGTTAATTCCAGATTGGAAGAGCGCATTTGGGAGATCAGTTTATTTCTGCTGCTGATATCTGTGATAAAATAGCAATACCTGTGGATCTTGCCGATATCATTCAGAATGGCATGCACACTGATCTCCGTCTCAATATTCAGTTTATCTTTTCCGGGGATCACTTTTTCGTAGATCTGATGTTTTCCTTCCACACTTAAATTGTGCAGGATCCTTTCTTCTTCAGGCAGGAATTCCGCAGATGTCAGGTCTTTTTTCCAGTTAAGTCCGGCAACAGTTTTCAGGTTGTAACCGATCAGGGCCGGGAAAGCACGGTTGAAATCGACAATTGTTCCGTCCAGTTCGGTTAGAACAAAAGATTGTAATGAGATCTGCAGAAGTTCCTTATTCAGCAGTGTAGAGGCCAGCTTCTTCTGCAGTGATTCTGTTTCTTGTTTTCTGGAAGTAATGTCGGTGATGATCCCATTCAGAAAATCAACTTTACCATTATTGACAACCGGATCAAGCATCAACTCGACCCAGCGGTATTCATTAAGTTCGGGGTGTAATATTTTGATTTCTTCTTTCAGGAATTTTCCATCTTCCACCGTATTGCGAAAAGCATTTACCAGTTTCTCTTTCTCGTCTGCATGAATATTCTGAAACCACTTGGCAAAATCATCCACCAGGTTAATGCCCAGCATATCCTTTAAGGAAGAGCTGAAAAAAACAACCTTCTGCTTCACCGGAGCTTCATCATTAAGCTCAACCCGGAAGGTAACAAATTTCCGCACGTCCTCCTGAAAAGACTGCCAGATCAGTTGCTTATGTTTTAAATCCTCCAGCTGTTTTACCAATTCTTCATCCAGATTGGGAGCAACCGGTTCTATTTTGTCAGCTTTAGTGGAAGCAAGCCTGCTGAGCATGGCTACAGCCAGAATATTACCATCTATATCGCTTACCGGAAAAATATAATTGTTGAACCACCTGTCCTGGCCATCTACTTCCATTAAGGAATCCATATGATTACTTTTACCGGATGAGTAAGTATATTTGATCTGACGAACCAGAGCATCGCCATATTCAAATTTATAGAAATTATAGGGAGATTTGCCGATCAGATCTTCCGACTTGATGTTATAAAGAAAGGACCGATTGCAGTAGAGATATTTGCCTTTACTGTCGTGCAGAGTGATTACATCTTCCGAACTCTCAATAATGAGCTGGAATTGTTCATTGTCCTGAATGATCTCTTTGATCCGCTGCTCCAGAACATTTTCCGAAAGCAGCCTTTTCTGGCCGGATCTATCTGAACCACTTGATTTCATGCTCTCGCCCGATCTGAGTCTGACAGCTGCAATTTTGGCTGCAACTTCCCTGTCATAGATCAGTTGTTTCAGTTCATAAAGCTCATTGGAAGATTCGTAAGCCAGTTTGTACTCTTCCTGTTCCAGTGCCAGTTGAGTGATCACTTCCAGGTTTTTTACGATCAACAGTCTGGATTCGATTTCCCGGGCAATTTTCAGCGATTTGTTAGCGTATTCCTTTGCCTGCTCCAGATCACTGAGTCTTAAATAGCAGGTGGATACATTATTGAGAATATCAGCATAAACCCAGACAGCCTGATCGTTCTCTTCCAGCAGATCAGCATATTCCAGCAGCAGATCCAGAGCCTTTTCATACTTGTCTTCTTTTATTAGTAATATACCAAGACTGTTGGCGGCAGCAGCTATGAAATTCTCCTTGCCTATCTTTTCTGCCAGCTCCAGTGCTTTATTGGTCTGCGACCGTGCTTCGTCAATTCTATCCTGGCGCAATGCAATGATCCCCAGATTCAACAGGGCATTGAATATGCCGGTATCATAATCTCTATTTTTCCAGACCTTGATAACTTTCAGCAGATGATCTTTAGCCTGGGCATAATCTCCTGTAACAATGCTGGTAAGTGCAAGATTGTTGAGGATTTCAGCCTGCTGAAAATTATCTTTCTGTTCTTTAGCTAGTGCAAGTGCTCCAAAATAAAATTCTACACTTTTATCATATTCACTTAATTTGAAATGATTTTTACCCAGATCAAGCAGGGTAGCTCCCAGTCCTTCCTGGTCGTCTGAGTTCCGGGTTAAACTAAGTGATTCTCCCAGAAGTTCAATAGCGTTGCGATATTTAGAAGTAAGAAAGAGGATTTCTGCGACAATGCGTGAAGCTGCAGCTTCAGCCTGATCCAGTTTTAATTTACGAGCCAGTTTTTTTGCATTTCTGGCATGTATGGAAGCAGCCTGCAAATCTGTTTCCAGGTATAATTTGGCTAATTGAATCAGGGTTTCAACTTTGTCTTTTTTCTTAACAAATTGTAAGGTTCTTTCCAGTTCACTTATCGTCTGCATATTTCTCCTCAGGCTTATCCTGTATCCTCAACCCTCTCCAAAAGAACTTATATAGCTTAATAGTCATCATCAGCTAATTTGTCAAATAATTTTAAAAGGAAGTATTATAGGAAAAACCCTTGAGATCAATAAATTTCAAAAAAATCTGCAGCCTTGAGCGGAAATCGATAAAATCTTTTGTCCTGTCTTGTGACCAGACCACCTCTGAAAGAGCACTTAATCGAGGTATGGCCATATATTCAACTTTATCACCTGTTTCCATCCACTCCGTCCAGACATTGCCCTGTGCCCCCAGAATAAGGGAACTGCAGTTAAGGCAATTTTCTGGAACCGGATCATAATGATAAACCTTTTCCAGGGAAGTTACTCCGAACGCACCAGCATCATTTTCACTTTGATGCCAGTCGAAATAGAGCGAACTGATTCGGGCACATGATCATTCTTAATTTACTGTCAGCTGCTTTCTAGGGCCGCATCAGATCCATCACCCTCCAGCACATAACAGAGCTTCAGCCTGCAGGTCTCCCTCCATTATCTCGTCCCAGCCGATCATTTTCTTTCCAATCGAATGAAGGAATTTGCCGATCCTGCCAATGAAATAACTCTGCAGCTCAGATTCATTCTTAAGCCCCTCATTAATAATACGCTGCTGACAATGAGGACACAGGTTTTCCAGTAGGTTTTGTTAGCCTCATCACCTCCAATGTGAATAAATTCTGAGGGGAAGATCCGGGCTACTTCCTGTAATATATCTGTCAGGAATTTAAAAGTTTCATCCTTTCCGGCACAGAAAATATCTCTATTGGGCCAGTATCCGCCAGGTGCGACTCTCAGAGTTTTTTCAAGGCAGGAATATTGCGGATAAGCGGCGAACACTTCACTTGAATGGCCCGGCATTTCGATCTCAGGGATCACTTCTATATAACGATCCGAAGCATATTTTATAACCTCCCCTATCTCTTCCTGCGAATAAAATCCACCATAGATCCCGTTACCGGGTTCATCAGAATTTTCTCGTTCATTCCAGGGCAGGTGCTCCAGGTTTTTCCGCCAGGAACCTGTCTCTGTAAGCAGTGGATATTTCTTGATCTCAATTCGCCAGCCATTATCATCTGTAAGATGCCAGTGGAATTTATTCATCTTATGCAATGCCAGTAGATCTATGTATTTCCTAATAAATTCAACTGGAAAAAAATGACGTGATACATCCAATTGCCTACCGCGCCAGCTGAAGCGGGGTTTGTCTTCTATCCGGCAGCAGGGCAATTCAATCATCTGGAGATTTTCATTCTTATTCTGAAAAATAAGCTGCAGCAGGGTTTGAATTCCATAAAAAATACCCTGCGCCGCTTCAGCAGAAATTATGATCTGATCGTTTTCGATTAACAGTATGTAGCCTTCATCATCAAACCCGGTTTTTTTCTGCATCTTAGGATTTATTGAATCCGGTACAGTTGAAAAGAGATGCTTAAGCAGATTACCTGAAATTTCTTCAACTTGCGCTGTAATATGATCTCTCAAAAAATTGGGTATTCGTTCATTATTTATAGCTAGATCAGTTTTATTACTTAATTTGAAACTGCCGGCTTTTTTCATTACAGATAATGGTTTAGGAATTATATTCATTAAAATTCTCCTCTATTTCCATTTACCAGGAATTATTTTTAGTGGTCAATAGAGAAAATTGCTCTCGAACTAAGAAATGGAGCTGATTATTATAATTGCATCAATTCTCGGGCCTCTGAATGTCAAAATTCAACCCGTAATTTCCATTTCCCGATGGTTGATCGGTTCATTATTCTGTGTGATCTCAGCTATGTCTATCCCATTATTTGGAATCTAATCTCTCAAGCCCCACTTCCAAATCGTCTACAGAAAGTTAGGTAACAGATTGACAGTAAAATAATACTGGACATTTAATCACTTTTCCCAAGCTTACAAAA
>CALOBL010000001.1:0-58931 GCA_942491655.1 Cloacimonadaceae bacterium (SeqCode) | reverse complement strand
AATAGGTTGACTACAACTTATATCAGGGAGGAGCAATGAAAAAGAAGTATAGAGTTTATCGCTACAGCCAGGGTTTTAAAGATACTGTATTAAATGAAGTCAGGAAAAAAGAGCTGAGTATTTCCCAAATAGCAAAGCTTTATGAAGTAGATGGAGAAAGCGTTTATAGATGGATGCGTAAAAAAGGGATTCAAAATCCATCAGGGGGGTGTTGTTACGTGGATATAAAAGATCATAAAGACAGATTAGAGCGAATTTCCGAGTTAGAGAAAAAGATCCAGCAATTAGAATCAGCATTAAGTGACAAAGTTTTGGAGAACTGTGCTTTGCAGGCGATGGTAAATGTAGCTCAGAAGAAATACGGTATAGACTTAAAAAAAAAGAGCGACAAACCTGCCTCGAAGAATGCCGGGAAATAGTCAGAATGGGACATCATAAAATCACTGTAGGTCAGCTTTGTAACTACTATCACATAACACGACAAGGTTATTATAAACGTCGGCAATACCTTACTATAAATAAGGTTTTTGAATCTAAGGTTTTGAAGGCAGTTAAATTGATCCGTGCAGAGCAACCTGAAGTAGGCTGCCGAAAGCTTAAAGATATGATCAGGTCATCAGGGCTATTCATTGGCCGAGACAGATTATTTGATTTACTGAAAAGAAATAAGATGCTTTCCCAAGTTTATCGTCGTAAATACCGCACCAGTTCCGGTACCGGAACTGGTGTAAAACATCCTAATCTTGTTAAGGAACATGCTCCTGTAGAGGAGCCTGGTGAAATAATAGCCAGTGACATTACATGTCTTTATACTAGAAGAAGCCGTTTATACTTGT
Organism: Cloacimonadaceae bacterium (SeqCode); assembly: GCA_942491655.1. Lineage (GTDB taxonomy): Bacteria > Cloacimonadota > Cloacimonadia > Cloacimonadales > TCS61 > SDB. Next base: position 58,095 of record CALOBL010000001.1, on the reverse strand, counting down.
CTTTAACATCGGATTATTATTCTGATTATATTTTAGGTTATTCACTTCGTAGAGATTATAGTACAGAAGGTCCTTTAGTTGCATTAAATCAAGCCAGGAAGAAACTGGGGAAAAAGAAAACAGCAGTTATTCATCATTCAGATCATGGCAGCCAGTATACCAGTGATAAATTTCAAGACGCACTTATTAAGTATGGTTATAAACCAAGTATGACCGGCATAGGTAAGTGTTATGATAATCCTAAAGCAGAAAGGATCAACGGAATATTAAAGCATGAATTAGGCTTGAAAAGAGTATTTAGAGATTATGCTGAAGCTCTTATTTATGTAAAAGATGCTATCAAAATCTATAATGAAAAAAGGATCATTATTACTAAAGGTTACAAAACACCAAATGAGATCTTAAATGCAGCATAATTTATGATTATTTTTGTAAACTATTTTAGGACTGGACATCAAGGTTACGTTCGTTAACCTTCGGAACGGTTATCTATAACCCGTCAATTAACAATCTTGAACTGGAAAATCTCACCAAGAGCAAGGATGAATTTACCTGGCTTTAAATTACTCCATATCACAAAAGCGCTGCTTTAAAAACTAAATATCTAATTTTTCTCTCAGGGAGTAATTTATGCCGAAAGAAAGAGAACTGGTACCATGTAGATCATTTTTCAGATCCTTCTGTTCCAACTGGAACCTGCTCGTTTACAGGGAAGCTTTAAGGCTGGCTTGAGCCGGGGGTCAAAACATTCTTGATATTGGCTGCGGCAGCGGAGAATTCCTGCTGAGCTGTACTTCAGATAAACTCTGGTACCGGTCTGGATTTATCCCCAAAATGCTAATTAGCCAGGCCAAAGAAAAAGTGCTTGAGAAGCAGACGTTACAAATCTGACATTTTGTGCAGAAAGATTTTCTGGAGTGGACACCAGATCAGAAGATAAAATCGATTGTGTTCATTTTCGTATTGCATGAAACATTATTCCCGAAAAAAGAGAACAAATGCGGTGCAAGCGCTGCAACTGGCAGATAATGTGCTAGTTGCAGATTACGTTACTCCACAACCAATAAATCCTGCCGGTCTGCTCAACTGGCTGGCGGAAGCACTTGCCGGTAAAGATCATTTCAAAAACTTCACCCATTTCAAGCGAACCTTCTGGCTGGATAATTATATCAAAGATCATCAATTGAAAGTCCTGAAATCGGCTGCTTTTATTATCTGGAACTTATCAACTTCTAAAACTTGCCCGTTAATTTCATTGTGCATAAAAATTTCTTTACAGTTACACTCTGCTTTCCAATCTGTGTAGCAGTTAAAAGAGGAGAGATTATGACAGAAAAAAAATAATTGTGATCGGCTCAGGCAACTGGGGCACAACCCTGGCCCTGTTGTTTTCTCAGAAGAACAGAATCTATCTCTGGACAATTGATCAGGCCGAAGCTGAATGTATAAACAAAGCACGTGAATCTCAGTTCCTGCCGGAATAAAACTTCCTGATAATATCGTTGTGGAGAAGAAATTCAGTCGCCAGATAAACCCCAAAGATATTGTGATCGTGGCAATTCCTTCCCGCAATATACACTATCTCATCGATGATTTTTTCGCTAACAAGGCTGAAGAATTCGTTTTGGTGAACGCTTCCAAAGGTGTGGAACATACAACGCTGATGACCGTTCTGGAGATCATTAAGGAGCGCATGCCCTTCGTTAAGTTCGCTAACCTGTCCGGCCCTACCATTTCCCGCGAGCTGGCAGAAGGCATTCCTGCTAAAGCAGTACTGGCTTCCCGCGATATTGCAATTCTGTTCGAACTGCAGCAAGCGCTGGAAAATAATCTGCTGAAATTTGAATTCAGCCGTGATGTGAAAGGCGTGGAACTGGCCGCTGCCATGAAAGGCCTGATAGCTATCACGGTTGGGATAGCAGATGGTCTGGGCTTCAAGACCAATGTTTTTGGCTTAATAATGACCTACGGCGTACACGAATTCGTCACCATTATGAAATTCCTGGGCGTATACCACAAAACAGCATACAGTATTGCCGGTATGGGCGATCTTATCACCACCTGTATTTCCGAAAACAGCCGTAATCGCAAATTCGGAAGGCTTCTGGCTCAGGGCTATTCCCGGGATGAAGCATTAAAAGAGGTCGGCATGGAGGTGGAAGGTGTTTCCATGGCTAAAACAATTATCAAATTAGCCCAGTTCAATCTCTCCATTCCACTGATCTCGTGCGTTACGCGGATTATTTTTGAAGATGTAAAAGATATTAGAAAAGAACTTCTGGATACACTTAATTCCATTTCGGGATAAAAAACATTTAGAGCAGGAGAATTTATGACAGCAAGATATTTAGCAGTATTAGCCTATGCAATTCTAATAGTTATTATAGGACTTAGAGGAAGGAAAAGTACAAAATCATTCAACGATTTCCTGCTGGGCGGTGGTAAAGTCGGCCCCTGGATGACCGCATTTTCTTATGGTACCGCCTATTTCTCTGCAGTACTCTTTATTGGTTTTGCCGGCAAGATCGGTTGGGGATTCGGTCTTTCCAGCCTCTGGATCGCGCTTGGCAACACACTGATAGGTGTTCTGGGAGTCTGGCTCCTGCTGGGTAACAAGATCAAAACCGAAGCAATGAAATATGATGTTCAGACAATGCCCGAATTGCTGGAAGCCCGGTATAATTCCCCCTTTCTGAAAATGTTCACTTCAGCCGCTATCTTTGTTTTTCTCATTCCATATACCGCAGCCGTTTTCATGGGTTTAAGCTACCTGTTTGAATTCACTTTCAACCTTCCCTACCTGTATGTTCTGCTCTTCATGGGCGTTTTTACTGGATTCTACCTGGTTATGGGCGGATACAAATCCATGGCCATGATCGATGTTATCTTCGGGGTGATCATGACCGTTGGTGTTATCATTCTACTTATCAGTACAATCCATACGGGGGGTGGAATTCCCAATATTCTTGCTGCTTTAAAGGAAATTGATCCCAGGCTTATTACCCCGGTCGGACCTCCCGGTTTGATTCCGCTACTTTCACTTATATTTCTCATCAGCGTGGCCCCCTTTGCCATGCCGCAGCTGCTACAGAAATTCTATGCTGTAAAAGATAAAAAAACTATTAAAACAGGCATGTATGCCTCTACTGTATTCGCTTTACTGGTAACCGGAACAGCCTACTTCACAGGCTCTCTCACCCGCATCTTTCTTAGTCCGGAAAAAACACCAAATGCTTTCCTGGATGGAAAGCCGATCTTTGATGCCCTGATGCCGGAAATGCTGGCTACCGTTATACCATCAGCTCTAACGGTGGTAATTCTGCTGCTTATTCTGGCCGCTTCCAAGTCAACCCTGGCTTCGCTTGTGCTTATCTCCAGTTCGTCAGTTACAAAAGATCTTTATCATGGTTTCATCAATAAAAATGCTTCAGATAAGACCCTTACACAACTGGTTCGTCTTGCCAGTGGCTTTTTTATTTTACTTTCAATGTTCCTGGCCTATTTGAAACCTGCTGTGATCGTTACCATCCTGTCAATTTCCTGGGGTGCCATTGCCTCAGTTTTTCTGGGACCCTTCATCTGGGGATTGTTCAACCGCAAAGTAAATAAAACGGGAGCGATCTTTGCCTCTGTGGGCGGATTGCTGGTCTGTTTGATCCTGTTCATCGTCTGGGGTGCAAAAATGGTTCCGCAGGCAGGTTCTGTGGGAATGATCACTTCCTTGCTTCTGGTTCCTGTATTCAGTTTATTTGGTAAAAAGGAAACTGATCTCCAGAAGGCCGAAATATCCGATCTGCCGCATGATATTCAATAAGCGGGAAATTACGCCAAACATAGGTTTTTCGCTATCAGCGTTGGCTTCTCCCCGCTTGAATCAGAAATTAACAGCTGATGTTTATGGTTTCAACCGGTATCTGTTTCTTTTTAAAGCATATTCAATCGTATATAATGTGCCTTCACATTTGCCATTCCAGAAAGCAAGAACTCGGTCACAACTATCTATGATCTGCCTGTCTCTTACATGTTTCGCTTCGTCTCCGTATCTTGCATAATCAGGTGGAAATTCCTGGAAAGTGATCCCTTTCTCCATTGCATATTGTTTTGCCATTGTATCTGTCCCGGCTGCACCTCCGCTGATGATAAGTGAAACATTCTCCATTCCTGCCAGAATACTGCTCAATTTGCTGTAATCGTAGTATTCTTTGTTGCCGATCACTGCCAGCTTCATGATCTTATTACAACTATTCTGGAATAGCTGGAATTTCCCTTCACCGTAACCCGGCAAAAATAGATGCCGGAGCCTACTGCATTGCCGTTCTCATCCAAACCATCCCAACCTGTTTGATGCCTTCCGCCGGACATTCCTTTATCAATCAGTGTTTTCACTTTCCGTCCCTTAATGTTGTACACGACAACAGAAACATGTCCCTCTACTGAAATCTCATACTGGATCGTGGTTATAATATTATTCCTGACGTTATTTTCACTTAATAGGGCTGGATTGGGGAATACCTTCAATTCCGTGCAGGGCGGAATGATCTCTGTTTGATCAGTATCGGTGTAATCTGTTAAAAAATAGGCTCCACTGTCTGTACAGGCGATTACCGAGGGAGTTTCCAATAAAGGAAACTGCAGCAGTTTGTTTATGGATTTCCCTTCTATGCCTTCGTTCAGGAAAATAAATTCACCTGAAGCCCCATCCCAAAGCGCAACACCGGAGGGTTCATTATTATAGCCTCTCCAGCCGGCAAACAGATTGCCCTGGGAATCTATTACCAGCGCACCCAGGTAACCGTAAGGTGAATCTGTCAGCAGCTCCCAGGATTCCCCAAAATCTTCCGAAATGTATAAATATGAGACCGAATCCTGTGCATTTGATCTACCGTAACAGGTCCCCGCAGAATTGAAGCAGACATCTACTATCTCCAGAGAGTCCTGTGAGGTTTTCCAGTCGTCCCTTTTGTATTTCTTTAATACGGCAGGAATAATTGAGACAGGCTCTTCGCTTACAGTATAGTAATCTGTTCCATACTTATCCCAGCAAACAGCTTCGCCCTGCGGTTCCTGCAGATATTCCACGGTCTCGAAATCTTGAGCGAATAATTCGTCAATTGTCTGCCCGGGCTGTTTTTTCCAGTAGAAAATGTCGGAATAGGTTTTAATTATCATTTCATCGCCAACTGTCGAAATAGCACCGGCTGTTGCACCGTAATACATTTCATCACCCGAATAGTACCAGGCCGGAACAGAGATGCTGCCAACATCTTCTGCCATGATCACTTCATTGGTACTCTGGGGAAACGGCAGTTTAAAGACCAGGTCTTCCCCACCGGGGGATTCCGAACTGCGTTTTGTAACAATGTACAATCCCTGATACTCGGGATCACACATTAAGGTTTCCGCATCATAGTTTCCAGTCGGATATTGAAACGCTATTGTCGCTACATTAACTGTATCTATTAATGGTAATTCCTCCAGATTTAGCCAGGGTTCTTCGAAACGGTAAATATATTTTGTGTCGTAAACATGGCCATTGTCCCCAATATCAGCCACAAAGATCTGTTGTGTGCTTCTGCTAATGGTAATGTCCTCCCAATCTCTGTTCTCTACTCCCTGCAGATATATTTTTGCGACATGTTCTCCGTTCTCATTAAAGCCGTAAACGGCATTATCACCACCGGAATCATTGATCGCCCAGAAGATGCCATTATTCTTAACGCTGGCAGTGATCCCCGAGATCTCATTCAGTTCATCGTTCTCGATTTCACCCGGATCCGGTTGAGCCCTAAAGACCGGTGGGTTGGTAAATTCTTTATGGTAAACCCCACTTGATGTTGTGATCAGATAGTTCGTGTTATAATTCGCGATCCGGTAAAAAGCCGATTGTTCAAACGAAGGTATTCCAGTCCAGTTGTAGGCATCCGGTGATAATCCGATCCCGGGTGAAGCACCCAGATAATACCTGTTATCATAATTATTGAAGTGAATAAAACGGGGAACTTGCATCCATTCTATTACGTTATCATTCAGATCATCCAGATAGAGCATATAGAGACCATCCGAATTTGAATAACCACCCATAACCAGCAGCAGTTGGTCTTCGTCATAGATCTCGGTATCCCAGGTTGTTAAGCGATGTGTATTAGCGATTTGCCAGATATCATCCTGCTGCACATAGAGTGTGTCTTCTCCTGCCACAACAATAATATCAAGCTCATCCAGAAAGAAATCAATGTTATAGATCGGTTCCTGGAAATCACCGAATGGTATCCACGTATAAGAAAATAATATTTGAATAAATGCGGTAACTAAAACCAGTAAAAGAGTTTTCATTTTAACTCCTTACGGTAATTCTATTTTAAGGAAATGTGCTACACCGGTCAGATCAACTTTCTGTTTTTCTTTTTCAGCCTGTTTACTATTTCCTTCACTTCTTCGGATCTCTCTTTGGTGGCCACCAGAAGAGCATCTTCTGTATCTATTATAACCAGATCTTCCACCCCGATAAGTGCCACTTCTTTCTTTGCGTGTACAAAATTATTGCGGCTGTCGATCGTCACATTTTCACTGTTGAGCACATTTCCGTCACTATCCTTCCCGGAAACGTCATAAAGTGATTTCCAGCCTCCTACATCGCTCCAGCCCAATTCGACCTTAAGAACTGTTCTTTTCTCTGCTTTCTCCATTATGCCGATATCGATCGGGATCCTTGGCATAGCTGCGTATTCCTTTGAAATGTCCGCTTCTTTCCCATCTTCATCCCACTTTAGAGACACCTCCGCCAACACCGCTATCACTTTGGGCAGATGCTTCTCAAAAGCCTTCAGTATCGTAGACAGCTTCCACAAAAACATGCCGCTGTTCCAGAAGAAATTTCCTGCTTTTAGAAAAGCTTCTGCTGTGACAAAATCAGGTTTCTCTTTGAACCGGATTACTTCAAAAGCAGGTTCCTCCAGTTTTTTCCCGGCTTCAATATATCCGTATCCTGTAGCTGGATATTGCGGTACTATCCCGAAGGTGACAAGGTAATCCTGCAACGCGTAATCATTTGCAGTTTCCACTACCTCCAGAAAAACTTCCTCTTTCTGAATTAAATGATCAGCCGGCAGTACCAGCATCGTCTCATTCTTCTCATATTTTTTCAGCAGATATAAACAACTTAGGGCTATACAAGGTGCCGTATTCATACCAAATGGTTCAATTATTACATTTTCCGGGGGAAGCTTGGGCAGGGACTCCCTGGTCAACTCTACCTGTGATGCGGCCGTAACAATATATATGTCTTCCAGCTTTATCCTGTTAAGAAGCCGATCTACTGTCATCTGGATCATTGACCTGTCAGATAGAATATTCAAAAACTGCTTGGGTCTCTTTTCCCGACTTAATGGCCAGAATCGGGTGCCTACTCCACCCGCCATTATCAATGCTATCATTTATCTCTCCCTCTATTATTCTCTTGTGTCCAGCAGATTTACATCATCTGGAAGAATAATATCAAAGACATTCTCCGGCAAGGCTTGGTTCAACCTGAGCTCACTGAATTTGTATGTCACCCTATTGGAATCAGCATCTGAATATGTTAGTTCAGTTATAAGTGTATTTTCTGTATGGAAGCTGATCCTGTCGCCAGCTTCAGTTCGCAGCTCAATGTCAGCAGTTTCCAGCTTCTGCTGGAAAGATACCAGCAATGAATCCTGCCAGTAATTTTTGATAATTGAACGCGGTCTGATATCAATCTCACTGCTGGCAGAAATAATGGCCTGGTTGGAATTGGGATCGAACATTGTAACGATAAGGCTGTCCAGAACCAGAAATTGCCCTTCAGGATCAGTATAGGCCAATTTCAGATGATCATTGTCAAAATAGATCTTGCCGTAAGAGATCAGCTCTTTATCCAGTTCCGGCCAGAAATTGTTCTGCACAAATTCAGCTTCAAATGTATTGATGCCGGAATAAGCATCCAGCAGCTTTTGCTTCAGGTTTTCTGGATCAGCTTCCGCACTGAATAAAAGTGAAATAGCGCATAAAATGGTTAAAATTATCTTAATCCGGCATGTATCCATATATTTTCAAATCCTCTTCTGTTGCTAGAACTTCCCGCGATTTACTGCCCACATGAGGCCCGATTATTCCAGATCGCTCCAGCATATCGATCAATCTTCCTGCCCGGGCATAACCAATTTTGAAATGCCTCTGCAGCATAGACACTGAGGCCGAACCAGCCGTTACAACGGCAACTGCAGCCTCCGGGAATAATTCGTCGTCATATTCAAAATCAACCAGAGATCCTTCTTCTTCATCGAAATGATCTTGATCTCCTGTTCAGGTTTGGGCTGAGTTTTCAGATAATTGATCAGTTCATGAATTTCCTGGAGGGATGAAAGCTCCATGAATTCTCTCCGTGTCTCCCTTTACCAGGCGGCAGGAACAACATGTCGCCAATTCCCAAAAGCCTATCAGCTCCATTGGCATCAATAATAACCCTGGAATCAATTTTGGAAGAAACCTGGAAAGCAATTCGGGATGGGAAATTAGCTTTGATAATACCGGTAATAACCTTGATGGATGGACGCTGAGTAGCCAGGATCAAATGAATTCCAATTGCCCTTGCCATCTGAGCCAGTCGTGTAATCGGACGTTCCATCTCGACCAACTGTCATCATCAAATCAGCTAGTTCATCTACGATAATAACAATATACGGCAGAACGTTATCTTCGATTTCAGTATCATCTTTTTCTCTGAGTTTTTTGATCTCTGAATTGTATGCTTTGAGATATTTTACTTTATATTTCCTGCAAAAAGATCATAGCGTTTTTCCATTTCAGCAACAGCCCAGTTCAAAGCCATTAAAGCATCTTCATTATCGGTTACTACATCCTGAATCAGATGGGGAATTCCTTTATAACCGGAAAGTTCAATCCTTTTTGGATCGATCATTATGAAGCGTACTTCATCCGGAGTCGTTCTGAAAAAAGGCTGCAAATAATTGAATTAACACAAACACTTTTACCTGAACCTGTAGCCCCGGCAATAAGCAGATGCGGCATTTTGGCAAGATCGGCAACAACCGGATTCCCAGAAATATCTTTTCCCAAACCAATAGCCAGCAGGCTGTCCTTTTTTTCATTTCATCGGAAAGCAGAATATCTTTCAGATAAATAGTATCTCGTTTAATATTTGGAATTTCAATTCCAACCAAACCACGACCGGGATAGGTGCTTGAATTCGAATACTTGTTGCTTTTATTGCCAAAGCCAGATCATCGGCTAAAGTGTGAAATTTATTAACTTTAACGCCAGGAGCAGGTTTGATTTCATATTGAGTAATAATTGGCCCGATATTAACGTTAATAACTTCAGCATCAACTCCAAATTCAGCTAATTTCTCCATCAGAATTTTGCTTACTTTTTTAATGTTTTTTTCAATTTCTTCTCTGTCTTTCTTGGATGGGTTGAACACTGGACAAAAAATCTTCTATCTGCGGTTTTTCATATTTTCGGGTTGGTTCATCGGAACTTCACCTTTATCTTAGAGTTTTTCGAGGTTGATTTTTGGTGTTTTTTTTCTGGTCCTGATATTGATCTTTTTCATCATCCAAAGCTGCATGATCTATTATATTTTAGAGGAATCCCTGTTGGTTCTTTTTCGGTTTTGTTTTTCTCTTTTTTTTTTTAGATTTTCGGTTTTTTTCTTTCTTTCTTAAACAGTTTTTGATTCTAATGAAAGCAATTTAAAAAATAATGCAATTAAATATCTTATGGTTACTTTCCAATTTCCAAAAACAAAGAATTTTTTAGATTTTCTAATTCAAAATATGAAGACAAAGACAGTCAATAACAATGCGGTACAGATGATAAAAGTTCCCGTTTTTCATGAAAAATCCAAGAATTAAAACAGTAAATACTTTCCAGGAACATAATCCAGCATAAGCGATGGCTGTTGGATTAATTATAAACAAATCTAAATTCAAGAAAAAGCAAAAATCAGAAAACAAAGCTTTTTTGCAATAAAATGCTTTTCTTTTTAAAAAATGCTGAAAAAGCCGAGCAATAAAGCTGTGACCAGAAATGATATACTTAGAAATTTACCGAATAATGTAATCAACCAAAAACCGAAAAACACACCAAATGGTCCAATCGGATTACTAACTGGCGGAAATCTAGTTTGAATATTTTAAAAAAATTCATATGAGTTTCATTTAAAATGTTTATAATCAAAATAGAGTTGAGTAGTATCACCCGATACTGCAATCAGAAACAAGTATTGATAATAAAAAATAACTAATAAAATTAACATTCTTAGTATAGAAATTTGGTTCTTTTACTCTTTTATCTTTACCATTTAAACGTTAAAATCAATACACTAAAACGAAAGTTGATTATATCTCCATCTTTAACAATATAATTTTTTCCTTCCAGGCGGAATAATCCTTTTTCTTTTAGATTTTTTTCACTTCCTTCTTCCATTAGGTCTTCATAAGAAAAACATTCAGCTCGAATAAAACCTCGAGCCAGATCTGAATGAATTTTTCCGGCAGCTTCCACAGCATTTTGCCCTTTGTTATCGTCCAGGCTCGAACTTCATCTTTCCAACCGTAAAAAAACTGATGTAACCCAGAAGTTCATAAGAGAATTTTGTTAATCTATCTCGTGGCTGATTCTTAATGTTCATATCTTCCATGAATTCTACCGCTTCTTCTTCCGGCAAATTATTTAATTCTTCTTCAAATTTTCCAGCAAATTCAATTGTTTTGAAAATTTCTCTGAGATTTTTTATCAGATCTGAATTGTCTGAAAATTACCTTCATCGGAATTTAAGATTATCATAATAGGTTTTTGACTTATAAATTGAAATCCACGAACAGCTTTTTCTTCTTCGAAAGGTACTAAGTTTAAGGATTGGCGTACCGTTGATTTCGTTCCAGAAACAATATCTTTAACAAGCTTTCTTCCATTAAAGGCAATGTCTTTTATGCCTCTTTTTGCTAAGCTCAATTTTTTCCATTCTCTTTTCAGCAATTATCAGATCGATAATCAGTTCGGATTTATGTTTTCAATATCAGCTAAAGGATCAGGATCTTCTGTTAAAAATCATCATTGAAATTTCTAACAACCAAAGCCAGAGCATCTGCAGTTTTTACTAAAGCCATTGATTCCGGAACTAAAGAGATCTTTTTTTCTCTTCCGAACCCGAATCCAACAAAATCTATATATTCAATATGTGCATAAATCGTTTTTTTGGGTTGATACATCTCTGATAGTTTTGTTACTCGTGCATCAATTAACTTCTACAATTCCAAGGTTTGGCTCTACTTTTCGTCAGAAGAATACATTGCAGTTTCGCTTCCTGACCCGTTAAAGCATTAAATATTGTTGTTTTGCCTGAATTTTGCAGACCTACTATTCCTATTTTCATTCTTTCACATCCTGGTTATAATTCAATAATGAAGATACTTCTTTTCTGGTGAGAAAACGCCAGCTTCCCAAAGGAAGTTTTCCCAATTTCAGATCACCTATTTGTAAGTCGTTTAAGTTTCATAACTTCTGAACCAACAGCTTTTATCATATATCTAATTTGTCGTTTTCTACCTTCGAAAATAGTAATTTTCAAAGTGTTATATTTTCATCATACTTTTAACATAAACAATAGCTGGTTTGTCTTTCTTTTGTCTTATTATAACACCTTTTCGAAGTTTTTCTACTTTTCCTTTAGAAATAAATCCTTTTACGGTTACTTTATATACTTTCGGCAATTTGTATTTGGGATGGATTACCTTCTGTGCAAAATCACCGTCATTTGTTAATAACAGCAGTCCGGTGGACATATAATCTAGTCTTCCAATATAATGCAGATTAGTTTTAAAATCCGGCAGGAGATCGTATACAGTTTGACGTCCGAAACTGTCTTTCGAAGTGACCAGGAATTTTTCAGGTTTATTCAGCATAAGGTAGATTTTTTTATTGGAAGGTTGTAAAATATTTCCTTTATATTTTACAATATCATTATCTTCATCCACAACCATAGATAGATCTGTGCTGATTTTTCCATTGATTTCAATCAATCCTTCTAGAATGATTTTTCTACGTCTCTACGGGAACCAAGATTACATTGAGCCAGATATTTATTTATTCTTACCATTCTTCCAACTGTTTCCTTTAATATCGTATCAAACAGATCACTGTAATTTTTGATCTTGGCAGCTTCTTCTGTTTTAAATTCAGGATTCGCAAGCAGAATATAGTTTCGCCTATAACAAGAGATTCATTTTGCCAGATAATTTCATTTTTTTCAGATCGGTGAATAGAATGTTAAATAAGATTCTGATTTGATATTCATCTATACCCGGTATAATAGCTGTAGATTTTATCCGAATAATCTAGAATCTTCACCTTCTAATTGACAGTCGGGAGATATCGTAACAATGCTTAAGTCTTCCATCGTTGTTCAAATTTATCTGAAAGATACTGAAATATATCTCCCTCCAACTCATATTCAGTTGTATTATTCTGGAATTGCTGGACCGCGATCGTCTTTAAATGCGGGTATCCGGTGGAATATACCGAGTAGCTGCAGCTTATAAGGATCATGGACATTAATGTTATTATTATTTTATACATACTTTAACAACTTTCGGCAAAAGTATTCTGTCAAGAAATTACTCGTTAAGCTTGACAGTTTTCTGGCCTCACAGCACATAAGGCACTATAAGGAGATTAGATATGTCGAAAAGTTACTTAACAATTAAACAGGCAGCAACCTATTTAAAAGTGACTGATTCCGTTATAAAAGAAATGATCCGTTCAAACGTTTTTAAAGCCATCAAAAAAGGAAACAGTTTTCAAATTGAAAAAGCTGAAGTAGATGAATGGCTGGCAAATCTTAATGAAAGAGAAGTTGAGCAACTGGCTTTAAAAGATCTGTTTGCCGATTTTCTGATTATTTTAAAGCAAATATATTAAATTTTAGATTTTGAAGCAGACAATAAATACGAAGCTATTGCAGAAATGTCAAAAAAAGCTAAAGATCTAAAAATTGTTAAAGATCATCGCTGGCTTTACCAGGTTGTTGTAGCTAGAGAAGAACTAGTTTCTACGGCTATTGGAAAAGGTGTTGCCTTATTACATCCAAGACATTTTCATCCCTCCAAAAGTTAAAAAAACCGGCTATTATCTTTGGTCGATCAGCAACTGAAATAGAATTTGATGCGGTAGACAATAAACCAGTTAACATTTCTTTATGTTGTTACTGCATGATGATCAACAACATCTTTTCTCAATATCATATATTTCAAAATTGTTAATGAATGAAAAGATTTTCCAGACGCTAAAAAAGCAACAGAAGATCCAGAAGAGATATATAGTTTTAACACAAAAAATATTTTAAATAAAGAATATTTTGTTTCACGTGAAACATTATTTTTTATAATATTCGCTGATCCAGTTTAAAGTGTTTGTATAAATATTAGAAGAACTCCACAAAATATATCCCCTGCCACCAGCGTCTTCCACTGCCCTTATTTGTGCAATCACATATTCCTTACCGTAATTCACCTTCCAAGTGTTTGCCTGAATATAAGGAACAACCAGGCAGTTTCCCCTGACTTTGTTCACTGTTCTTCTAGTTCCCTCATAGACAATATTATATGGTTCGTTATAGACATCTTCCCGGTAACCGAAATCATCTGCAAAATGCGAAGAATAAATCATCGGATGAACCGCATTTAAGTGTCTCGATAATCTTTCAATATCCTGTCCCGTATTTTTAATATCAGCCTCAGCCTGCCAGGCAACTATCGCAAAAACATCAGCGGTTAAAGTAACATCGTATTTTTCAAATTCTCTTTTGCTCTCTATAAAATTATCAATAATATCAGCCTTTTCCCTATTGAATATAGGTGCTAATCTATTAATATTTTTTAGCTTTGTCTTCTTTTTGAAAATAAAAATCTGCTTCAGCTAGTTTTCCCTGGGTTGGAAATCTTATATAATCCATCTGGATCTCATCAACACCATATTTGGCAACTCCTTCAATTATATCCAAAACTTCTTCCTGAACTTTAGGATTTGAGGAATCCAGCCAGGAGGGCTCTCTTCTCTTGCTCTCACTCCAGGCACCACCAGTTATTCGCTGTGGACGCAGATCAGGAAAGCCTTTAGCTAATTGCTGATCATGAAAAACGACTATTCTGGAGACGGCTTTCATTTTTCGCCTGTGTAGCTCTTTCACGGTCTCGGCAATGTTAATTATCGGTTTATATTTTTCTGCTCTCACAGAGTCTTTTTGGCCCCCTGAAAGAAAAACGTCTCCCTTCATGTTCTTGATATCAAAAACAACCGTGTTTATCCCTGCTTCTTCAGCTTTATCTAGAATTGGTTTAAATTTTTCAGATGCAATTGTATATGAGGTTAAATATATTCCTTTTGTGAAATCCGGATCATTTAATTTTTTAATTTTCTTATATAATTCTACGATCTCTTTTTTTTCTGCTTCTTTTTTTTCTGAAATTTCTTCATTACTAATTTTGCTTTTTATATTTTCCTTTTCTTCAGGAATATTTTTTTCACATCCTAAAAGTATTATAACTACTGCAATTATTATCAGAAATTTCTTCATTCTAAAAAAAACAGGCGACTTCTGTCACCTGTTCGTAATTTTTATTCTTACCAGTGCTTTCTTTAAAGCAATTTCAGCCCGTCTAAAATCAATATCTTCTCCTCTGCTGATTTCAATCTCTTTTCAGCTCTGTTCTTTAGATGCTTCGGCTCTGGCATAATCAATTCATCTTCTTTTTCTATTGTATCACAAACTATTGTTACAACGTTATTCTCAACTGTTACAAAACCGTCATGGATAGCATATCTCTCTTCTTGGTTTCCTTTATAAAGTTTTAATATGCCGGGTCTCATTTTTGTTATAAAAGGTGTGTGTTCTTCCGAGACCCCGAAATCTCCCTCGGTCCCGGGAACAATAACGTGATCATATTCGTCTTTGATCTTAATTTTATTGGGCTGTAATACTTCAATTTTAATTTTACTCATTATTCCATTATCTTTTTTGCACGTTTTTCAGCAGATTCTATATTTCCTACATACAGGAATGCCTGTTCCGGCCAATTATCACAATCACCATTAATTATAGCTTTGAATCCTTCGATTGTATCCTTCAGTGGAACATACACTCCGGGTGTATTGGTAAATTCTTCTGCAACAAAGAAAGGTTGAGAGAAAAATCTTTCCAGTTTTCTTGCTCTGCTTACGATTAATTTATCCTCTTCTGAAAGTTCATCCATACCAAGAATTGCTATGATGTCCTGCAGATCTTTATATTTTTGAATAATTCTCTGTGTTTCTCGTGCAACAAAATAATGCTCTTCTCCAATAATTTTCGGATCAAGAATTCTGCTGGTAGAATCAAGTGGATCAACAGCAGGATAAATTCCCAGTTCCACAATCCTTCTATCAAGTACAGTAGTTGCATCAAGATGTGAAAAAGTTGTAGCTGGAGCCGGATCTGTCAGGTCATCTGCCGGCACGTAAATAGCTTGTACAGAAGTAATTGAACCATCTTTTGTAGAAGTAATTCTTTCCTGCAATTCACCCATTTCTGTAGCCAGTGTTGGTTGATAACCAACAGCTGAAGGCATCCTTCCAAGAAGTGCAGAAACCTCAGAACCTGCCTGTGTAAAACGGAAAATATTATCAATGAAAAGCAACACATCTTTTTTGGAAACATCTCTGAAATATTCCGCAACTGTCAAGTCCGGTAAGACCAACTCTCTGACGTGCTCCCGGAGGTTCATTCATCTGTCCAAAAACCAGAGCTGTTTTATCAATTACACCAGATTGTTTCATTTCCAGCCAGAGATCATTTCCTTCTCGGGTTCTTTCACCTACTCCGGAAAAAACAGAAAAACCACCATGTTCAATTGCAATATTTCTGATCAAGTTCCTGAATCAGAACTGTTTTACCAACACCAGCTCCACCGAAAAGACCGATCTTGCCACCTTTTGAATATGGTTCAATCAGATCAACAACTTTAATTCCCGTTTCCAGGATCTCTTCTTCTGTAGAAAGGTTCTCAAATACCGGAGCCTGTCTGTGGATAGGATATTTTTCTTCTGCTTTAATCGGTCCAGCTTCATCTATCGGTTCTCCAATTACATTCATTATCCTGCCCAGTACTTTTTCTCCCACCGGAACCATGATCGGATTACCTGAATCAATCACTATCTCTTTTCTCACCAGACCATCAGTGGAGTCCATCGCAACCGTTCTAACCTTATTTTCACCCAGATGCATCTGTACTTCCAGGATCAGATCCGGCTGGTTATTTCTCTTTATTTTGAGTGCGTTATGGATAGCGGGTAAATGTCCTTCTGGAAATTCCACATCAACCGCTGGCCCAATAATTTGAATAACCTTTCCTTCATTCATAATAACCTCTATTTAATTTTCAATTTAATTATTTATTGCTTCTGCTCCGGAAGCTATTTCAATGATCTCTTTAGTAATAGTTGCCTGTCTTGCTCTGTTGTAATGCAAAGTCAGCAACCCTATCATTTCAGCAGCATTCTCTGTAGCAGAGTCCATGGCAGTCATCCGGGCACCTTGTTCGGCAGCAGAGGATTCCAGCATAATCCGCCAGATATCTACATGTACGTATTTCCTGCCCAGCTCCTCAATCAGGGAATCTTCATCCGGCTCATAGATGTAGTCCAGAGATGGGATATCTTCCCCTTCGACCGGTTGAACCGGCAGCAATTGTTTCATCACAATATTATGCTGGATAGCTGACTTGAATTCGTTATAGATCACTTCCACTTTGCCGTAACCCTTCTGCAGGAAGAGATCCAGCACGAAATCTCCCACTTCTGTTGAAACTGAAAAATCCATCTCATTAAAAAGATCTATATAGTCCCATATTATCTTATCACTTCTTTTTTTGATGTAATCTCTGCCCTTCTTACCCAGACAGATTATATCTGCATCTGGATTTTCCTTAATATAATCCATTGCTTTCCTGATGATCATAGTATTGAAGGCACCGCATAATCCCTTGTCGGCGGTAACAACAATTATAGCTTTCTTTCCTTTATCGGCCTTCTCATCGTCCAACAAAGGATGTTGTGACTGTCTATTCTTAAATTTCAGAGTTCTAAGTATCTCGATTATATAATTTGCATAAGGCCGGGCATTCACAATGTTGCTTTGTGCTTTTCTCAATTTGGAAGAGGCGACCATTTTCATGGCGTTTGTGATCTGCTTGGTGCTTTTTACGCTTTTAATTCTTGTTTTAATATCTCTAATATTAGCCATTTACAAACCCGGTTAGATTTTCTTCATTACTTGGTCGCAGATCTTTTTCATTTTCTCTTTTATCTCATCATTCAGATCAGATTCTGTAAGCTCTTTCATAAATTCAGCGTATTGCGAATCAAGCGTGGAGAATAATTCCTCTTCCACCCTTTTAACCTGACCAATTTCAACTTTATCCAGATAACCCTGATTAGCCATAAATATTATCATCACCTGTTTTGCAACCGAAAGGGGTTCATACTGATCCTGTTTAAGGATCTCCATTAATCTCTGACCTCTGAGCAACTGCGCCTGTGTAGCCTTATCAAGATCTGATCCGAACTTAGAAAACGCCTCCAGTTCGGTGTATTGAGCCAGATCAAGCCGCAGCTGTCCAACCACTTTCTTCATTGCTTTTTTCTGGGCACTTCCACCCACTCTTGATACAGAAAGACCCGCATTAATAGCTGGTCTTACGCCTGAGTAGAAAAGTTTAGCGCCAAGATATATCTGGCCGTCTGTAATGGATATTACATTGGTGGGAATATAGGCAGTAATATCATCAGCCTGAGTTTCAATTATAGGAAGCGCGGTTAAGGAACCTCCCCCCAGATCTTGACTCAGTTTGGACGCTCTTTCCAGCAATCTGGAATGAAGATAGAATACATCACCCGGATAAGCCTCACGTCCGGGAGGTCTTCTCAACAACAGGGAAAGCTCTCTATAAGCAACTGCATGTTTTGAGAGGTCATCGTATATCACCAGAGCATGTTTTCCGTTATCCCGGAAAAATTCCCCCATTGTGCAACCGGAATAGGGTGCCAGGTACTGAAGTGATGCTGATTCTGAAGCAGAGGCTGCGACAATGATCGTATAATCCATCGCACCGTAGTTTTCCAGCGTTTTTACTAACTTGGCAACCGAAGATTTCTTCTGTCCAATGGCAACATAGATACAGTATACATCAGTATCTTTCTGATTAATGATCGTATCTACCGCGATCGCTGTTTTACCTGTCTGCCTGTCCCCAATTATCAGTTCACGCTGCCCTCTTCCGATCGGGATCATGGAATCTATGGATTTCAAGCCGGTCTGCAATGGTTCTTTTACTGGCTGTCGCTGAATAATACCAAGAGCTTTTCTTTCGACAGGTTTGGATTCATCTGCTTTGATACCGCCCTTTCCGTCTAGTGGCTGCCCCAAAGCGTTAACAACTCTTCCCAGCAAACCTTCACCCACAGGCACCTGCAGAATCTTGCCAGTTCTACGGGCAATATCTCCCTCTTTTATCTTACTGGTCTCGCCGAACAGGATGCAGCCTACGTTATCTTCTTCCAGGTTTTGAGCCATACCTACAACTCCGCCGGGAAATTCAACCATTTCTCCGGCCATAACATTTTCTATGCCGTAAACACGGGCAATTCCATCACCCACCTGGACTACTTTTCCTGTTTCTGCAATATCGATCTCAAATTTGAAGTTATTGATCTTATTTTTTAAAATCGCGCTTATTTCATCTGGTTGTATTTTCATCTGGACCTCATTAGAATCTTTTTGAACCTGACTGTACAAGTTTAACTAAATTATTATGGATAGAGCCATCAACCCGCATTGTTTCAGTCTCTGCTACAAAACCGCCAATAATGGAAGGATCTATTACTATTGTTGTTTCAATTCCACAGTTCAGTACTTCTTCAACTCTTTTTTTGATTTTATCAATCATCTTTTCATCGTGTTCAAACGCTAGTGTCAGTGTGATTTTCACTTTATTATGTTCAGCCAGGATATAATACTCCAGCCTGCTTATGATATCGGAAATAATATTGAACCTGTGTTTTTTTATTAGAATTCGAAAGAGATTCCCCCACACTTCTTTGAGGTTAAGTTTCTCGGCAATTTTCTCCGTCAGTTCTAATCTTTCCTTTAAGGGATACAGAAAAGAGTTAAGGGATCTGGCAAAATCGTTATTCCCGGTAAAAATAAGTTGCAAGCCTTTAATATCCTCATTTAGAACACCATGCTTGGCATGTTCTACATTTTTCAGAACAGCTTTGGCATAGCGTTGGGCTATCAGGTTATTTCTCACTTGGTTTCGCTCTCACTTATCAATTTATTAAGCAACTTAATGTCCTGTTCTTTTTCAATTTTGCTGGAAAGGAATTTTCCGGAAAGATCGGTCACCATTCTGGTCAATTCATCTTCCATCGCATGCATTACTTTGTCTTTTTCATGCTGCAGTTGAACTTCGGTTTCGAAAAGGATCTTCCGCTCTTTTTCTTTGGCATCTTTTACTATCAGAGAAGCCTGCTTTTCTGCATCATGCCTGGAGGCCTGTTTCATTTTACGGATCTCATCAGCAGATAGTTTGAGTTCCTCATTCTTTTTCTCAACCAGCTTTTCGGCCTGTTTTCTGGAATCTTCAGCGCTATCCAGGTCTGAACCTATTTTCGCCTGCCTATCTTCCAGAAATTTCCTGATCGGCTTATACAAAAGCTTATTTAAAATTATCAATAACAGAATAAAATTCAGTATGACAATTATAAACGCATAATTTATTGTTATCATAATTTCTCCAGTTATAACTTAAGGTCGGTAATGCCGACCAGTTTACTCTTCCTTATGCAGAAAATATCAATAAAAGAGCAATAACCAGAGAGTAGATACCGGTAGATTCGGAAACTGCCTGTCCTACCAGCATTGTTCTGGTAATCAAGCTGGCATTTTCGGGTGATCGGGCAATACCTTCACAGGCTTTTCCTGCTACAAAACCTTCACCAACTCCTGGTCCCAGAGCGCCCATGCCCATACATAAACCTGCGCCCAGAAGGGCTGCAGCCTTAACTATTCCCTGTGCTAATGTGAAATCCATGATTCCTCCATTTAATTATTTATAATGCAAAGATTAATAAAAATGATACTACAAGCGAGTAGATTGCGGTAGATTCAGAAACCGCTGCTCCCAGGAACATTGTCCTCAGGATCGTTGTCTTCTCCTGTGGGAAGCGCCCCACCATATTGCTGGCCTTTCCTGCCACAAAGCCAATTCCCGAACCGGGCCCCAGAGTTCCTAAGCCTATTGAAAGTCCGGCTCCGAGCAGACCCAGAGATTTTGCTATGATCTTACCGATGGAAGCACCGGCGGGTTGATCTGGAATTGAATACATTAAAAGAAAGGCTACCACCAGAGCGAAGATCGCTGAAGTTTGTGAAAGTGCCTGGCCGATAAGCATATTTCCCATAATGGAATTGCCTTCTTTCGGCATTCTTGCTACAGCGCTGCAGGCCTGCCCACCGGCATAACCGGCACCCAGAGATGGACCAACCGAGCCCAAACCCATGGCAATTCCTGCCGCCAGATAAGAAGCTGCTCTGTACCAGCCCCCTTCCGGCAGATCTGATCTTCCATAAATAAGCAGCATGGAAATTACGAGAGCAAAAATACCCGCGGTTTGTGCAGCTGCCTGCCCGATCAACATTGTTCTGAATAACTGATCGTTAGCTTTGGGCTGTCTCATCAGACCGAATGCACTTTCTCCGGCAATCATACCAGAGCCAATGCCCGTAGTGACCGCCCCTATTCCAACACTGATACCTGCTCCCAGGAAAGCTGCTATTTGTATGTGTTCAACCGTTATCATCATATCTTACTCCGCTATTTCAGCGCCAATGTACGATAAAGCCAGCATTGTAAAAACGAAAGCTTGAATAGTGCCGACGAATATTCCAAAGAATAGATTCAGGCCAACCGGAAAAAGTACATAATTTACCAGTGAGGAAACAACCAGAATAATTATTGCACCACCCAGTATATTTCCAAATAAACGGAAAGATATTGAAACCACCTTGGACACTTCCCCTATGATGTCCAGAATGAAAAGCGGGTTTTTATGCGGCATATATCCCTGTATATGATTCCAGACACCTTTAAATTTACAGGCCGAATAGTGCACTACCACAACCGCCATCAGGCCCAAGCCCAGCGGGACATTAAGATTCCTGGTCGGTTCCATAAAACCCGGAATGGGGATCATGCCGATCATGTTGGAGATCCAGATAAAGAGAAAAAGTGTAACAATATATGGGGTGTAGTTAGCTCGTTTTTTCCCCAGAGTGTCTATTACAAAACCTTCCAGAGATGTATAAGTGAGTTCTATCATGATCTGTGACTTTGAGGGTCTTTTCCTTAAAACGGAACGAACAAGAAATATGATCGACAAAATGAGCAGATCCACGATCAGGATCATGCGCAGCAGCATAAAGGTTCCGACAGGAGTTGTTTCTAAAGAAATTTTATTAAAAACACTTTTAAATTTATCAAACAAAGGGTTACTGTAATATTCTTGTTTATTGTGTTTTGTATAATATTCATCGATCTGGAATTCTTCCGTGATTTTTTCCTGAAGATCAAGCCGGCCTTCAATATTCTTTAGAGTGAACTTGCCATCCTGAAATCCAATTGTAAGTTCTCTGCTGAAACTGCCCGATAGAAGCACCAGCAGCACTTCAACCACAAAGAAGATCAGCAATAATCTAAGCATCGGCTTTTTTTTCTTTGCCATTATAACCCTTAACTCTCCCTGCTATTTATCCTGCTGAAAAACTCATAAATATATATTACCATCTGCCCCGAAAGCAGCCCCAGACCATAACTGATAATATTTGGTCTTAAAAGCGACATTATCAGGATGGAATAAACCAGCAGCGCCAGCATTCTTAAATAAGAGCTTTTTACAGCTTTCAATTTAGATTTACCCGGTGTCTGCATTAAACTGGCGTTTATATTACTGGCCAGCCAGATCAGATTTCCAGCGCCGGCCAATGAACCCAGAATCCATCCCAGAGAGACCTTAAAAAACATCGGCAAGGTCAAAATCGCCGGAATGTTTGTCAAGAGAATAATCGTTACCAGCCTGATTACGTACTTTCTATTATCCATCACTGTTTATGTCACTATTTTCATAGTATTTTTTTAATTGTCTATAGGCCACGAACAGACCGAGAATAACCCCGGACAGAACTCCTGCAATCTTAAGCACACCCTGTGTCTGAAAAACTTTATCGAAATAACTGAATCCCAGAATACACAAAATTATGGCCAGCACCACGCTGGTGCCAAGTTGTGTGATGAGACCAATATGCTTGAAAAACTCAGTTTTAAACGGGTTTTGTCTTTTCAACATCTAGCTTTGGGTTATCCTTGATAATCGGCTTCCTGATCTCCCCCATTTTGCTGTTTCCGTTAAATTTTGCTCCCGTATGTACTCTCAGGACTTTTGCCACAATATCGCCGGTCAGATCCGCAGTGCGATCCATTTCCAGGCCTTCAGTCACATGTATATTACCCATAACTTTCCCGGATATAAGGCATTCTTTAGCCTTTATACTGGCATTTGCTTCCCCGGATAATCCGATGGTTACGAAGCCGTTCGATTCGATCTTGCCATCAATCTTGCCATCGATCCGTACGCCTCCTTCTACATGCAGAGTGCCTTCAATTCTGGTGCCTTTACCTATTATGGTTGAAAGTTCTACTTTTTTGTTTCTCTCCATAGTTACCTCACATTGCTTATAAATCCAGGTATTCTTCAGGATCCCGCTGGATTCCATCTTTAATTATTTCAAAGTGCAGATGAGGACCGGTACTGTTTCCTGTGTTGCCGACCAATCCTACAATTGCTCCTTTTTTGATTATATTTCCTTCTTCGACTAAAATTTTCGCCAGGTGGGCATAAACCGTTACATATCCGTTAAAATGATCCAGAGCAAGCAAGTTGCCGAAATATTTGTCCTGCTCCACCCTGACAACCTCACCGGTTGCTGCAGCAATTACCTGGGTGCCGAGAGCAGAAGCAAGATCTATGGCCTTATGATTGAGCTTGAACCTTTGACTAACATAATATTCTCCCCTGATCGGCACAAGATCGGGGTTAAATGTCTTTTGTTTATCTTCATCCTTAACCATGTTCGTTACGGATTCTGAATTGTCTTTCAGATAATCCGACAATAGATCTGACATTTTATCCGAATCACTTATTTTTTCATGACTGTTTTGACCGTTATTGACCAGTTGTTCTGTAAGAAGCTCGATATATTTGGAAGAAGCGGCAATCTCCTGCCTTTGTTGTTCCAGCTGGTAATTCAGCTCACCGTTGGTTTTGATCATCATTAAAATAATTGCCACTGATATCAACAGCAACAGCACAATAAGGAATCTCATTTAATTGAGCTCACCGATTATCCGGTCGAGATCATCCTCTCCACTGAAATAGATTGTAATTTTACCGGCTTGTTTATTTTCTTTAATTACTACTTTTGTTTTATATTTCTTAGCCAGCCTGTTTTCGTAATCCAACAACAGATCTCTTTTGATCTCAGCAGACTTACTGGTGGAAACCATTCCTCTTTCTTTTATCTTTTTAGCCTCTGCTTCAGCTTTTCTTACTGAATATTTATTTTTAACTATAAGTTCAGCAAAAGCATTCTGCTGACTTTCATCAACCTGCAGAATTGCTCTGGCGTGGCCGGATGAGAGGTAATTTGAAAGAATCATATTCTGGATCTGGTTATTAAGTTTCAGCAGACGGATAAAATTCGAAATTGTTGCGCGGTCTTTTCCTACAATCCCCGAGATCTGGGCATGGGTTAAATGAAATTCTTCGTTCAGCTGCTGATAAGCTTTAGCTACTTCGATTGCATTCAGATCTTCTCTCTGAACATTTTCGATTATAGCGAACTGCAGCTGTTCTTTTGGTGTAACGCTTCTAACTATAACCGGAACCTCTCTGAAACCTGCCAGTTTGGATGCCTCCAGCCTTCTTTCACCGGCTATAAGTTCATACAGAGAATCATCTCGTTTGGTAACAATGATCGGTTGGATTATTCCGTTCTCTTTCAGGGAATTTGCCAGTTCCTGCAGTTTATCTTTATCGAATGTTCTTCTGGGCTGATACCTGTTTGGTACGATCTCGGAGACCCTCAGGGTGGTCACCCCCATCGTCTGATCCTGATTTTCAGGTACAGAATTAATTAATGCTTCTAAACCTCTTCCTAGTTTTGTCATCTTGATATCACTTCCTTTGCAAATTGCAGATAATCTTTCGCTCCCACCGATTTAATATCATAATGAAAGATAGATTTCCCGAAACTGGGAGCTTCCGTTATCTTTACATTACGATGAATAACTGTTTCAAATACCTTTTCCTGGAAATACCGGCGCACCTCTTTAGACACTTGCAGCGCTAGATTCAGGCGTTTATCGAACATTGTAAGCAGAACACCCTGAATATTAAGGTTCGGATTCAAGCTTCTTTTAATCAGCCTGATCGTGTTCAGCAGCTGGCTTACTCCTTCCAGCGCATAATATTCGCACTGGATCGGAATAATTACATCAGTACAGGCCGTAAGGGCATTTACCGTAAGGAGTCCCAATGAAGGTGGACAGTCAATCAGGATGTATTCATAATCGTCTTTAACTTCTTCTATCGCTTTTTTCAGTTTCTGTTCCCGGGAATATTCCTTAACCAGTTCAATTTCCGCTCCGCTCAAATCCTGATTTGATGTAGCAACATGTAGATTTTTAAGTACATTGGATGGTTTAATGATCTTTTTTAAGTCAATTTGCCCGATAAGAACTTCGTAGATGTTTGGGCTTCCCAGCTTAAATCCTATCCCGCTGGAAGAATTTCCCTGTGGATCGAGGTCGATCAGCAGGGTTTTCTTTTCATAGATTGCCAGTGCTACAGCCAGATTCACT
Source organism: Cloacimonadaceae bacterium (SeqCode) (assembly GCA_942491655.1). GTDB lineage: Bacteria > Cloacimonadota > Cloacimonadia > Cloacimonadales > TCS61 > SDB. The sequence goes on along the minus strand of CALOBL010000001.1, from coordinate 33,046 downwards.
GTTGTAGTTGTTTTTCCTACCCCGCCTTTCTGGTTTACGATAGTGATAATTCTACTCATAGCCTTCCCATTTTTTCTTTATTTGGATCAATTTCCTTTCACCAATTGCCGGGTGCGACAGGTCAATGATATTCCTTCTGGAAAAGTGATCCATGTCATCGTAAATTTTACTTTTATAAAATAAAATTTCCCCGTCATCCTTAAGCAATCTCAATAGATCTTCTTTATATTTCGGCAGGATCTTAACCGATCGGCACACTATAACATCAAAAAAACCATGCCAGCTCTCTGCTAGCTCTTCAAGGCGTGAAACAATCGTGAAACACCCAGAGAAGTCAAGCTTTTTGATGATCTTTTTTACAGCTTCGATTTTTTTTCTGCGTGAATCCAGCAAGTAGACGGTTGTAGCGGGAAAGATTATTTTAAGCGGTATTCCCGGCATTCCTCCCCCTGTTCCAAAATCCAAAATTCGCTTGTTTTCGAACCGCATAAATTTACCCGGCAACACGGAATCCAGAAAATGTCTGGTCCAGATATCGTCTTCCAATGTTTTACGTGAAACCAGGTTAACGACTCGATTGATTTCCAGCAAGATGTGAAAATATTTATCGAAATCACTCATGATCCTCTCGTGGTCCGAAGGAAAATTGCTCTTTATAAAATCATCTAAAACTGATTTATTCATGCCCAACTCCTGACTTGTTCTAGGGCAAGTGTCCTACATTGTGTCAAGTGATAATCTGCACCTGCAGCTGAAATCAATTCATTTAATTTGACAACAAGTGACTCAAATCCTTTAAATGCAATTCTATAATGTTATATGAAATCGCGTTCCAGGAGCGAAGGCAGGATGAAAACTCTTGATATTTTAGTGTCTGGCCGGGTACAGGGTGTTGGCTTCAGGTATTATACTGTCAAAAAGGCAGTTCAATACAACATAAAAGGTCATGTAAAAAATATGGGTGATGGCAGGGTAAAGATTATAGTAACGGGTAATGATGTTGACCTTGAATTATTTTTGGAAGAATTAAAACGGGGACCCTCAATGGCCAATATTACAGATTTGATAGTGAATGAACTTCCTTTAGAGAAATATGAGATTTTCAGAATCGTTTATTAAACTGCTTTTTCTTCTGACGGCTACATTAATGATCACCGTTTCCTGCATAATGAGCAGCAATCCCGCCTACTATACGCCTACCTCAGATTGTCATATTGTAAAGCGGGGAGAAACCCTTAGTTCGATCGGACAAAAATATGACCTTTCAGTGGAAAAGCTGAAATTATTCAATAATTTAAATTCGGATGTAATATTTCCCGGACAGAAGATCTATCTGCAGCCCAGGCTTTCACGCAAAAGGGAATATGTTACAGTTAGGCCGATCCCAGCTTCTGGTTATCATATTGTGCTCTCACGCCAAAAAATAACGACTATCGCAAAAATGTACGATGTCAGCCTGATCGATCTTCTCAATTTCAATAATTTGAGTTCCTTCGAGCTCAAGACGGGGCAGAAGATCTATTTAAAGGAAGATAATTATAGTGATTATAAAGTTCAACCAGAAGAAAGTATTAATGAGAACAAAATTTCCGAAATAACACCAGTAGAAAAAGTAGTTGAGAAACCTGTAGAGAAAGTTAAAAAGAAAGAGACCGTTAAAAGCAATGCTTCAAAAAAGTTCACCCCGCTGAATGGAGATGTTACTTCAGAATTCGGTCTGCGTAATGGGAAACCGCATAAGGGAATAGATATATCTGCACCTATGGGAACCCCCATTTTAGCCGCTCTGCCCGGAAAGGTTGCATATGTAGGAAATCAGCGTGGGTATGGGAACGTGGTAATTCTGGAGCACAATGATTTTATTATGACCGTATATGCCCACAACGAAGCCAACCTTGTAAGAGAGGGTGACGATGTTGCCGGGGGACAGCCCATTGCTACTCTTGGCGATTCAGGTTCCACAACCGGGCCTCATCTGCATTTTGAGTACAGGGTTAAGGGTGTAGCCAGAAATCCACGCGAATTATTCCCTGATTTTTAGGAGAAAAAATGAAAAAGGATACAGGTTTAACTTTGATCGGAGAAGTAGCTAAACAGCTTGGTATACACGATCAGACCATAAGGATGTATGAGAGGAAAAATCTTATAAAACCTCAAAGGACAGTGAACGGAACAAGGTTTTTTTCTAAAAATGACATGACAAAAATAACAATAATAATAACCTTAACGCAGGAAGTTGGGCTCAACCTTTCCGGAGTAAAAATTGTATTTTCTCTGGCCAGGAAATTAAAAATGTCTGACGATGAATTACTGGATTTTATTTATGATCACAGCCTGGAATTCAAGGCCTAGAATCAGGAAATTATATGGCTGAAAATGTATTTGAAGACAAAGCATTACAGAGTTATCTGAACCAGATCGCCGGGATCAAACCGCTTTCCCGGGAAGAAGAACAAATACTGGCCCAGAAGGCTAAGAAAGGCGATAAAGAGGCGATCAATAAACTGGTTAATGCTAACCTGAAATTTGTTGTAAAGGTTGCCGCCAAGTATCAAAATCGGGGGCTCACCCTGTCCGAATTGATCAGTGAAGGAAATATGGGATTGATCAAGGCGATCGAGAAATTTGAACCTGACAAGCATAATAAACTTATCTCCTACGCGGTCTGGTGGATCAAACAGAAGATCCTGTTTGCACTGGCAGAAAAGACCAACGTCATCAGAATGCCCCTGGGGAAAGCCAATATTGCCAGTAAAATTAAGATAGCTCGGGACAGGGTTTTTAACCAGACTGGCGAATCAGCCTCTATTGAAGAGATCTCTGATATAACAGATCTAAATGAAAAAGCTATCAAGAAAATGAATCGGCAAACCATAAATACAGTATCCATCGATGAAATAAATTACTCAAATAGCCACGAAAAAGTTTCTTTGCTCGATTTTCTGCAAGACAAAAAGGATACTGATCCCAAAACACTTTATTTCAGGGAAAAAGTGAAAGACAATATTGAAAGGTCTATCGAACAACTTCCCAGCAGAGAAGCCTATATCGTTAGAAAATACTTTGGTCTGGAAGGTGAAAAAAGTAAGAATTTTGCTCAGATCGGTGAAGAGTTAGGTCTTTCCCGGGAACGGGTAAGACAAATCCAGAAAAAAGCTCTGGAAAAAATAATGAAAGATACCTACGGAGATCTGGAAGAGGATATTGAATATCTGATCAAGAGCTGATTCAGCTTAAAACCTGATTCGAGATAGTCCTTTTTTCAGAAGTTTCGATTTCAACGTTTCCCTTTATCGTAACATTTTCTCCAAAATAGATATTACCGCGCACAGTCAATTCCCGGCAATCCTTCAGGGAAGGAACACTATATATCCTTTCGTTCAGCTGATCGATAGTTTTATAGAAATCCTCATCCAAGGTTATTGTGGGTGAACAATTGTAACTGTTTTCCAGAATGAGATGATATTGGTCTGTAAGTTTATAGCTGTCCGACCAGACAGCCAGCAGATCGTTGGTCTTTTTCACGGGAATGAATCTGCTTCTGTCCACCACTACCGCTTTAGATCCCTCAAAGTTGCTGATAGCAGCTCCCATGGCTGATTCTATCTGAAAAATCTTCACTCCATCCACTTCTTTTCTATTCAATATTAAGGGAAGTGTTAGAACATTATCCACTTCTTCCATTTTACTTTTAAGCTGTTTTAAATTTACCCAGAGGTTATTGGTGTTGAAATATTTGTATTTATTGATATCCTGAAAAGAAGCAATTTCTTCTGCAGGGCATTGCGCTACTTCCCTCAGCAGGAGCTGTCCAGATGAAGATTCTGCCAGGTGCCCACCCTTTTTATCCATTTCTGTTCGCTCACAAACTTCCATCAGGAAGGGGGTCCCGGAAGCAGCTAAATAGTTCAGGATCCTGGTATCTGAAATTGCTCCCAGATTATCTGAGTTTGAGATAAATGCGTATTCATAGCCTCTTTCCAAGAGAAGATCAAGTATTCCTGATACCTGTAGGACTGTATAGATCTCACCATGTCCGGGAGGATTCCAGTTCTGTTTTTCATCTTTGGAATTAAGCGGGGAAAGGTCTGATTGTTTTATTTTGGGAAACTTATTCTGCAAAAAATCCAACGGTAAGTCATCAACTTTCAGATCGTCGTAGACAGATAGTTTTTCCAATGTGTCAGCCCTTGTATTAAAACTATTCATAAACATCAGGGGAGTATCTTTACCGCTTTTTTTTCTTAGAGCCAGGCTCTGAAGGGCAATAATATCAAGAAAAGTAAGATCTTTCTTCACCTTTAAAAGAGACTTTACCCTGCTCAATCCCATGCTGGTTCCAAGCCCACCATTCAATTTAAGGACTAGCAGCTTATTTAATTGTTCTTCAGACCTGTCCTTCAAATCAGACAGATTGATAAGATTCGCTTTTCCGGGTGCAGTGATTGTAGTTTCCGGAATAATACCGGTTTCCCCAGATTTAACTTTTTTATACTGACTTGCAAAGATTTTAATAACGGTTTCATCCAGACCGTTTTTACGCATTAAAGCAGCTAAATCTTCAGTAAAATCCGGCATTTTTACTCCCTTCAGTTAAGATAGATTTATTTTTTTTTCAATAGAAACCTGCTGCATTTTTCTTTCATTCCGGGACTGATTAACGATCAGTTCCCCCAGCAGGCCTACAGACACGAACTGCAGCCCCACCATGATCAGCAGAATCGCCAGGAAAAGCAGGGGTCTGTTCGTTAAGGGTTGCATAAAGAAATATTTCATTACAGTAAGGTAGGCTCCAGTAATAATGCCCAGAAAACTGAAAAGGATTCCCAGCCGACCGAATAGATAAAGCGGACTGGAGGTAAATCCTGTCACGAATTTCACTGTCAGCAGATCCAGAAAGCCCCTTATATAGCGCTCGTTCCCATATTTTGATTTACCGTATTCTCTGGCTCTGTGATCAACAACTATTTCAGCTACATGGAAACCTTTCGAATGAGCAAGAGCCGGAATATAACGGTGCATCTCACCATAAATATCCAATTCCTTGATCAGCTCTTTTCTATACGCTTTGAACCCGCAATTATAGTCATGTAATTTCAAACCGAACGTGTTGGAGGTAACCGCGTTGAACAATTTGGAGGGGAGCGTCTTCCCTATGGGATCATGTCTTTTTTTCTTCCAGCCCGTTACCAGATCGTAGCCTTCCTCAAGTTTTTCAATAAATCGGGGAATTTCAACCGGGTTATCCTGCAGATCTGCATCCATAGTAAAGACAATATCGCCTTCAGCTGCATTGAAACCTGTCTGCAGAGCAGCAGCCTTACGGAAATTTCTGCGGAATTTTATGATCTTAACACAATTATCTTTTTCCGCCAGCTGACTCATTATTTTAAAACTACTGTCACTGCTGCCGTCATCAATAAAAATTATTTCATAACTTTTACCATTCAGATTAGCTATGATCTCAGCATAGAGAATTTCCAGGCTTTCTTCTTCATTATATACGGGGATTACAAATGATAGGTCCATCTTTTCTCCTCAAAATCTCAGATCATTTACCAAGAAATACAGACTTAGCCAGACCGATGACCAATTTAGGATCATCTTTTATGGCTTCCTTAAATAATTCTCCCAGGGTAAATTTGTCTGCAGGGATCCTTTTACAGAATGCAACTATGTTGTTAAATCGTTCATCATTCATTTTCATGAATCTTTGTTTTATATTATACATCATGGTTTGATTTCTGCCTAGTTTCTTATCCCAGTCTTTTCTATATTTTTTCAGGAATTTTTTATCGTATCTTCCGGCTTTAACGGCATCAGCAGCTACTTTTCCGGCCAGACTGCCTGCTATCATTCCCTGTACAATACCTCCTCCGGTGAGAGGATTTACCTGCCGGGCTGCATCTCCTACCAGCATTATATTGTCTTTTACTATTTCTTTCAGTGTATCGGAAACTGTAACTCCCCCGAACATTGTATAGGTTATTTTCGCTTCCGGAAAATGTTTTTCCATAAATTTATCCAGATAATATTTGGGCCCGCCTTCTGCCGTTCTATGTCCGGCAATACCGATCCCAATATTAGCCGTTCCAGCAGATTTCGGGAAGACCCAGAGATATCCACCTGGAGAGACTTCTTCACCAAAATACATCTCCAGCATGTCGGCCCGAATGTTTAATCCCGCAACGGTGTATTGTACACAGGGCTCAATATCACTTAGTTTAACAGCTGTGTTTATGCCGGCCCATCTGCCTACCCGGGATTCAACTCCATCAGCACCGATTACGATATTGCATTTTACCTCTTTCAGCTGATCCAGGTAGCGGTATTTCACACCCGAAATTTTACCCTCATCCCAGATAAGATCAACTGCATCTGCTTTGGTAAGCAGGTCTGCCCCATGCCTGCAGGCCAGTTCGCACAAGGCAGTATCAAATATGCGACGTTCCAGCACATAACCTTTCCCGTTATTATGCATTTCGGCATAATTTCCGTCCGGAGAATTGAGTTTTGCCACATCTATCTCGGCAGCTATCCAGCGTTTATCTATCTCGATAAAAGGAGCTATACCATTATGAGAAACCCCTTCCGCACAGCGTACAGGTATACCAGGCTCACGATCCCTTTCCAGCATCAATACGCTGGCTCCGTTCTCAGCCGCAAAACGGGCAGCAACACTTCCGGCGGGTCCTGCGCCTATTACTACAACGTCATAAAATTCCTTAACCATTATTCCCCTTCCTTTATAGCTTCCGCAGGACAGATCTTCAGACAGTTAAGACAACCTGTGCATTTTTCATTGTCTATTTCAACGATGAATTCCTTAACGATTATAGCATCCACCGGACAGACAGCAACACAGGTACCGCATATATCACATAATTCTCTATTGATCTTCATTGTTACTCCATTATTAATTTATCTTATAGTCCAAAACTTTAATGAAGGAATTATTCATCTGTAAAACAAGGTCATAACTTTTTTCGGGATCAAAATTATCCTTGAATTTAATTAGATCGCTGGTGTTTTCCTTCTCCAGGGTTGAATAACCTGTTAATAAAATCAGGGGTGACTGATTTTTTTCCCCATAGGGTTGAAAAAACTGGTAATCTGTATAAAAGAATTGTTCCAGTTCATCAATCTGAGTATTGTTTATAACGGCATCGATAATCAGTTTTCTGTTATCAGCTATATCTTTGTGTTTCTGCTGCAAATATTTATTAAAACAAACAATAAATTCAAGCACATCTTTCTCTTCTACAGTAAAACCAGCCGCCTGTTTATGCCCCCCGTACTGGATCAGGATATCACTACAGTGGTAAAATGCATCGATCAAATTAAAACCTTCTGTACATCTTGCTTCGCAGGCCACTATATCATTTTTCTTTTTCAGGAAGACTGCCGGAATGAGATAAGTTTTACTGATATGGGAAGCACACATTCCAAGATATTCAATCGGAATATTATCATCAATATCATAATAAACAAATGCATCTTTCACTTTATCTGTGAACTTCAGATTTAACCATTGTTTGATTTCATAGAGCTTCTGTTCCTGCTGGCTGTAATTATCGAATAATTCCGCCCAGTCCGGGCCGGTAGCATGATTGCTGTCCAACATGAAATGCAGAGCTGTTGAATTTCCCTCCACATCTCTACTGCTGGAAAGAATTTTTATAATATTGCGGATCACATTCATTCTGCCTGTATGGCTTCGAACAGAATTGAAATTGCTGTCAAAATGAAGCAATTTCTCGTTACTGAAAAAAGACCATTCATCCAGTACTTTTTTTATCAGGATCCTGTTTACTCCCCGCATTGGAACTTTATCTGAAATACTTCCCACGCTAACCCAGAAAAGATATTCTCTTTCCTCGGGAATATTGAGCAATTGGGAGAGTTTTTTTACCAGGAAATAAGAAATTGCCACTCCGGCCAGCATGTCAAAGGGGTAGTCACAGTCTTCCTGTTTAGGATTCACTACACAACAGGCATCGGGTACTTTATGTTGAACGATATGATGATCGGTAATAATCACATCACAACCCAACTGCTTAATTTTATCAACTGCCTCAAATTCCGAGATTCCACCATCGACCGTAACCAGGAGGTCAATTTTCTTTTTTTTCAGCTTATTGATAAAATGATCTTTGATGCCATGGCTTTCTTTTATGCGATTTGGAATGTGGTAGTAATGGTATTGAGAACCGATCTTCTCCAGATAATCGAACAAAACATAGGTTGCTGTGATACCATCCATATCGTCGTGACCATAAATCATGATCCTTTCTTTGTTACGGACGGCTTCAATTATTCTTTCAGCAGCTTTTTGCAGGTCCTTCAACAGGTTGATATCGGGCAGTTTATCAAAGGAAGCTTCCAGAAATTCCTGAGAAATCTCCCGATTGATCTTGATCTGTTCAGTAATGGAAGTTCTAATTTTTTTTCCGGTCTCCCAGATAAAATCCATGCTTAATCCTAATCCGGTTGCGGTATATCGCGGTGTTCGGTTCTTTTCATCCGTTTGGAAAAAATGTCAAAGCCGGTTATACCGAAACTGAAGAAGAGTGAATTATCCTGCAGATCATGTTCACTGAGTTTTCCTCTGACAATATAGCTTACGGCCAGATCGATCTTTTTATTACTGGATTTCAGTGGCACAGAAGTACCAAAGGTGATAGCATTTTCCATTATCTTTGTTGAATTGACTTCAAAAGGAAGTTCTCTTAAGTAAGCACCAAATCTAACTGGAATACGTTCATACCATTTACCGTACCCGCTTAGAGGATCGTAGGCGAAACCGACAGCAACTTTCAGAGTATTTTTATCATATTCTTCCGTATCTTCCCACAGATCATAATAAACGTCAACCGATGATTTGAGATAATCCTTCCATCTCCAGGTTAATCCAGCAGAATATCTGGCCGGCAGATCAAAACCATAATCAGCATTGGTAATAAGTGTATCTGCATAGGGGGGATGTCCGTATTTGTAGATCACGTCTCCTTCCATGTCAACTTTTGTGTTGTAAGAAAGCCCCATTGAGAAATTACCGATTTTTTTGCTGACACCGACCGTGAACCCGGGATTCTTGAAGTTCTTTTCCAATTCATATTTAGGATCAATCAAATCAGAATCGTCAAAATCTAACTTCCAATATCTGGTTCTATGGCCGATATAATAATTTACTGAAAACCCCGTATTCAGATATTTATTTTTAAAGGCATAGATCAGGTCTAATTTATAAATGCTTGAATTGATGCGGTTTATTTCGCTGGAATCATAATCTTCCCACAGTTTTGATACTTCATTTTCCAAATTTCCGGAAGCGAAAGAGTTGAAACTGAAAGCAAATTTATGATTCCCGGTGGGAACTGTAATTGTAAAGTATGGAAAATATAATCCATCGTCAGTATAAGAATTATTCTGATCTTTATATTTAATATAACCCATGCTTACCGCAGTAGAGAAAGTAACTTTGGTGGAAGTAGTCGCAATAGAAGGGTTCAGATAATTAGTGTTGATCCGGAACAGGTCGCCTGAACCGGTGTCGCCCATACCGGAACCATAAACATCATTTCCGTAATTCTGGATAGGAAATCCATAAAAGGAAAAGATGGAATTTGCGGACAGCGTCAAAGCCAGCGCCGAAGCCAGGATCAGCAATACTAACGATATTTTATATTTCATTCTATTCTCCTTAATTAAAACGGGAAATCAATTCCAGAAATTAATATCTCCATTTCAGGAATTCATAGCAAAAAAATTAAATAACCGTTCGTTGTCAATTTAAGTTATCTAAAAACCCTAGCTGCAGTTAGATCAGGCATTTTTTTACTTGCCATAATAAAGGTAATATTAAATTTGGATTTTCGGTAAATTAAGGTAATTTTTTTATCGATAGGAAGTTAGCACTTTAGCTAGGAGAGAATATGGCATCAACGTCAGATATTAGAAACGGAATGATCATCAAGTTCAAGGATGATCTATTTGAGATTATTGAATTTCTGCATGTAAAGCCTGGTAAAGGTGGAGCATTCGTTAGAACTAAATTAAAGAACGTTAAAACAGGAAAAGTTTTGGAAAATACTTTCCGAACTAATGAAAAGCTGGAAGAGATAAGAGTAGAAAAGCACAAAAAGGAATATCTCTATTTTGACGGTGAATTTTATGTTTTCATGGACAGTAGCACCTATGAGCAGATCCAGGTACCAAGAGAGGTGATCGGTTCTGATGACAAATTCCTGATCGAGAATATGGAAGTGGCCATGAAGCTCGATCCAGACGGTCAGATCCTGGGTATTGAACTGCCGGTTACAGTTATTCAGGAAATAGTTGAATGTGAACCGAATGTGAAAGGAAATTCTGCTTCGGTAAGTGGTAAAAAAGCTAAGACCGATAGAGGTCTGGATATTACTGTTCCATTTTTTCTGGAAGTGGGAAATAAAATTAAAATTGACACCCGTAGCGGTGAATATATTGAGCGTGTTTAATTACGCAATATAATAAGGAGGAAAAATGCCTAAAGGTAGATCATTCGCAGCCAAACTTGCACATGAAAACAGTTCAGAAGGTAAAATTATTTGCCCAAAATGTAATTCTGAAATAAAAAGGATAAAACTTGTAAGAAGTAAAAAATCAAAAGCAGAAACCTGGTCACCACGCTATGATTTCGTGGAAATTTGCAAGTGTAATGAAAAAGATATTTTGAGTGGTAAGATATAATTTGATATCTTCATAACCAATTCACTGAAGCCCCCTTTTACAATGTTAAGGGGGCGTTTTATTTAAAAAGGAAGGGATATGAGAAAATTCATGCTGCTCACGATCATCCTGGCCTGTACATTTCTGCTTTCTGCTCAAAATAACGGTTTTTCAAAACTGAAACCGGTGGAAACACATGAATTCGCTGGAATCAGATATTCTTCCCGGGTAGAGAACAAAACAACCGAGGTCCCCGACAGCATCCTGGTCTTTCTTGTCCAATTTGAAGATGTGAAATTCGATACCGTTGCTGATTTTCCCGACTATATTCCGCATGATAAAGCCTATTTTCACAGGCTCATGTTCCATCTTTCCAGCTACTGGTCGGATGCTTCTTATGGAAACTATAAAATTGTTACAGAAACCGATTCACTTTATACAATTTATGAACACGTTATCACGCTGCCTAACACAATGGAATATTACGGCGAAGATTCAGACGGTGGCGATATAATAGAAAGGAAGATCGAACTGGTCACAGACCTTCTGGAGCAGGTTGATCCTGTCATTAATTTTAACGATTATGACACTTACATGATCTTTCATGCCGGAGCCGGACAGGAAGCTCATGGTGATGCTGAACCCCAGCTGCTTTACAGCACCTTTCTTTCCAGGAAATCCTTTCAGGCTGCGCTGGATCCGGAAAACGACGAATTCCCGGGTGTCCTAACCGATGATGGAACTTATTTTAATGAAATTACGCTCTTCCCCGAATCTGAAAATCTTTCTGATATGCCAGAAGATGGCCATATCTACGGGATGCTGGGGGTTATCGCACAGGGTTATGGTTATCAAATTGGCCTTCCCACTCTTTACGACAACGTTAGTTCTAACGGCAGATCTGCCGGGATCGGCAGCTTCGGCATTATGGGCTGGGGTGTATGGAATGCTGACGGCTATGTTCCACCTCTTCCCTGTGCCTGGTCCCGTTACTTCCTGGGCTGGGAAAATAATAGCCTGATAGAAATAACTGCAGATGTTGAGATGCAGGAATTAGCTTATCCTCAATTCGACCAGGAAGCGGCTAGACTTTATAAAATAGATATTTCAGATAAGGAATATTTTCTGCTGGAAAACCGCCAGCAGAACCCTGATGACAGCTATTTTGTGAATGTCAATGGAGATACTCTTGTTACCTTTACCTTCCAGACTATTGAAAATCAGGAAGTTTATCCTGATGGACATCCTTATGCCGGTCAACCCAGGTTCATGTTCATGGAGAACACTTACGAAGGGTGTGAGTGGGATTTTTTCCTGCCCGGCTATGCTTCCGGGGATGACCCCGATAACGATGGTTCCGGAATATTGATCTGGCACGTTGATGAAAATATTATTGAAGAAAATTTCAGTGCAGATTTCACCAATAACTCCGTGAATGGCGATGAATCCCACAAAGGTGTTGACCTGGAAGAAGCGGACGGCGTGCAGAACATGGATCAATGGGGTTTCTTCGGCGGCATGGATGATTCTTACCGGGAAGGAAATAACAGTTATTTCGGTAAGTTGAACCCGGAACCGGGTGTTGTTTCTCTGCCTACTTCCGAAAGTTATTACGGCGGCAGCCAGCTGGAAATTTACAACATTGGTGCATCCAGCCAGGTAATGAGTTTCTCTGTAAGATTTGAATGGTTTCTGGATGGAAATTATTCCGGATCAAATCCCTTTAATGCAGCAGTTGTAAATTTTGATAATGAAGACGATCTGGAGATCTTTTATCCCATGCCTGACGGCAGAATTTATGTCTGGAAAGATTACATCCTGCTGGATGAATATCCTCTATTTTTCCATCCTCTGGCAGCCTATTATGCATTTGATGAATTCTCACAGACCTTTGTTATTCCCACTTATAGTGAAGATCAGAATTTATCAAGAGTTTGTTTTCTTAACAACACCGGGATAACCTATCCGCCGTTGATAGATTTACTCTGGGCCGGCAATCCTGTTGTAAATCCGGATGAAGATAATGCTTACAGGGTTTTCCTTCCTTTAAGGGAAACTGAAGGAAGTAACAGTACGATAAAATTGTATGATTCCTTTATGGAGGAAGTTGACGAGATATTATTTGAAAATGCGACTATAGCTTCCAACCTGATGCTGAAAGGCAATAATTTGTATTCTATTACCAGGGATCTACAACAACAATATAAATTTAATATAACGGATCTGAGTAACCTGGAAACGTTAGATCTTGATCTGACGGAACTTAACAATACAAGCGGGATTAAGTCTTCAATTATGGCAGATGTTGACAGCGATGCTGTGGATGAATTGATCATTACAACAGCAGATACACTGCTTTTCCTGTTTGATGTCGACGGCACCCTGAATCCTGGTTTCCCTGTGAAATTACCATTAATTTCCACTTCTGTTCCATCTATTGGAGATGTGAACGGCAACGGATATTTAGATATAATAATTGGAGGATTAAACAATTTTGCGGTAGTTGATAAAAACGGTGGGATCACCCGTTCTCATGAGGGAATTGATTCGCCTGATTCTTTATATTCCGCTCCTGGCATGATCGTTCTTGATATTGATAATGACGACCAGAAAGAGATTCTAGGCTGCATGTCCAAAAACCGGTTTACCGTCTGGGAAAACGTTAATAACAACACTTTTGAAATGAAGCGGGGATACCCGATAGCCCTGGGAGATTTCTGCGCAAATTATCCTGTTCCTGTCCCGGGTGAAGATCTGGTGGGAACCGTCTATTTCGCTTCCTTTAATGGAACTCTTTACAGGCATGAGCTGCCGGTTCAGATAACGGAAAATGACTGGCTTACGGAATTTGGTGATCTGCAGAGAACTGCCTGTTACAGAGGGGAACTTCCCGGTAACAATTACCAGAGTGACACCGTATTTCTGCAGGACCAGACGTATATTTTCCCCAATCCGCTCAGCGCAATATTCAACCGCAGTATTTTCAACGGGCAGAGCAGGGAGATGGAGCTTACAGTTAGAATAATGACAGGCATTGATACTGATGTTAAGCTTAAGGTATTTGATATTGCCGGGAATTTAGTGTTCAAGGAAAAGAAATACTGTGAAGCCTATATGGAGAACAGCATATTTATTAATGCTGAAAAAATGTCTTCCGGAATATATTTTGCAAATTTAACTGCCGGGGGAAAAATATTAAAATTAAAATTTGCAATAGAGAAGTAGTACTTTAAAAACTGGTTTACGTCTTTGGGAGGATTAATGAAAAAAATATATATAATATTGATCATGCTGCTGATTTCTGCTTCTATCTTTGCTGAAACAAGCGGCAAGTACGGCTTTCAGATGTTAAGAATTGCTTCCGGAGCGGATATCTCTGCACAGGGAGGCACAGGGGCTTTCTTTTCCGGAAACGCCTTCGGCTTCCTGCAGAATCCTGCTGCCAACCTGATCACCCGAAATCAAGTGATCTCCATGACCCAGAATTACTGGATCTTTGATACTACTCTTAACAGCCTGGCTTATACCAACAGTAAGGGAAGATCTTCTATTTCTCTTGGGTACCGATATCTGAATTACGGTAAAATAGAAAGCAGAGATGAAACAGGCACGATTATCGGTGAGTTTCACCCGATGGACCTGGCCGTTTCGGCCAACTACGCTTTCAGGATCACGCCAGATCATTATGTTGGTATTAATCTGAGCGGGATTTACGAGAAGATAGACACCTCTTCCAGCCTGGGAGCAGCAGCAGATATCGGCTATATTTACTTAACAAATCTTAAAAACCTGAAACTGACAGCTGCTATAAAAAACCTGGGACTCACTTCCAAAATGAATGAAGACGATATTGATCTGCCCTTAACGGCAGAATTTTCAGTAGTTGAAGATTTTCAATTGAACAAGATCTTGATCTTTACCGAGGCAAAGGCTGTTAAATATTTTGATGATGATAAGATGAGAGCGGTTATAGGGCTTGGAATTAGACCAATTGAAAAACTTGATCTCCGTTTTGGCTATAAGTTCAATTACGATGCAGAAGATCTGTCTCTCGGGATCGGAATTAATCTTAAAAAGATCAGCATTGATTATGCCTATATTCCTTTCCAGTATGAGATCAATGATGTTCACATGATCGGTATAAATTATAAATTTTAACTGAAGAATATAATTCATTCTATCGGGGCCTATATGAAAAGGACACTAATTTTAGTCCTAATCTGCTTTTTTAGTACTATCGCTTCCGGAATTGATCGGGTTCCAGGACAGCTGATCGTTAAAACTTCCGAATCTCAAAGAATAATGGGTAACAGATTAGGGTTGCGGGACCTGGACAACTACCTGTCAAACAAAGGCGTTATTGCTGTTAAGTCTATTCTTAGCAGACAGGAAAATAAATACTTCCTGATAGAAACGGAATCTGAACCTGACTGGGATTTCTTAATGAGCGCGAATTTTCCGGGAGTAAGTTATATCCAGCCCAACTATATTAACCAGATGCATTTCATCCCCAATGATCAGTATTATTATGATCAGCAAATCAATTTTGATAATATAAACCTGCCTCAGGCCTGGAATTACACAACAGGTAATGCTGAAATACTGATCGCAATTATCGATTCAGGTATCCATTTTCAGCACCCTGATCTGCAAAATAACATCTATATTAACACTGCTGAAATCCCTGATGATAATATCGATAACGATAATAATGGTTATATTGACGACTGGCACGGCTGGGATTTCACTGATGCACCCAATCTAAGCGATATTGCATTGGGGGATTATCTTGAACAGGACAATGATCCTGCCGACGACATTAATCATGGAACTCACATTGCCGGAATCATAGCGGCAGACACAAATAATGATCAGGGCATCAGCGGTATTTGCTGGAACATTGAAATGCTTATTATCAGGGCAGGATTTCTCACAACTTCCGGTACCGGTTTCCTGCAGGATGATGATGCTGCGGCCGGCATTATTTATGCTGCTGATATGGGTGCTGATGTAATCAATATCAGCTGGGGCGACGAGAACTACTCACCTATCATCGAGGATGCCTGTGAATATGCTCTGAGTCAGGGCAGCATTATTGTTGCCTCCTCCGGGAATAATTATGTTTACGGATTAATGTATCCAGCTAAGCTTTCCAGTACAATCGCGGTCGGTTCGGTGGATAAATTCATGGATAAGGCCGAGTTCTCCTCTTATGGTCCAGAACTGGATGTAGTAGCTCCCGGTGTAAATGTTTTAAGTACCTATAGCGGTGAAGGTGATAATCTGTATTTTGAACAGTCAGGCACTTCTATGTCGGCGCCTTTTGTGTCTGCCGCCCTGGGACTTCTGTTTTCGGAAACAAGCGGTATGAACTTCAATGAGGTTAAATCTCACCTTCATTCAACAGCCATCGACCTGGGGGAGGAGGGTTATGATGTTGAATACGGCAGCGGATTGATCGACGTTCATGCCCTGCTTAACCTAACCTCAACCCTCGAAATAGAGATAGCTCTGCCGGCAGATTTTTCCGGACATTCTTGCGGTTTTGATCTTATCGGAACGGTTGCTGCGGATAATTTCTCACGCTATAATGTTATGTACTCTACAACCGTAGATCCGACTATTTCCGACTGGTATGATATTAACTACCCGCACAGTAATATTCCCGTAAATTATCAGGATGAAGTATTTGATGATGTAATTGCTCATTTTGATGTTGAAGGTTTGCCGGAAGAACTGGATTTATACACCGTAAAAATTGAACTGATCACGTCTGATAACAAGCATTTTAATATCACCAGGAATTTTTCTATCGACTTAACAGAACCAGTCTTTCAGGCAGAAAATTCTGAATTTCTGATCAGATACAATGGAGAATATGTCGATAACTACGTGAAAGCTTCCTTTAATGAACCTGTATATCTGGAGCTGTCCGGTAATGGCTGGGGTGAGCAGGCTGGTAATTTCTGTGATTCTCTGCAGTATCTTGAACTGGGCAGCAACTGGTATAACGAGATGGTGCAGGTTTCTGCAGTAAATTACTGCGGCTTACCTGTAACGGGGCAGATCTATCCGCAAGCTGAAGAACCTGATCTGCATAGTATCGATGTAAATTGCTTCAATACGGTTAATAGCTTTGAAGATTTCATTTTTGCTGATAATCATTTTGATTTTGATAATAACGGCAGGCAGGAATTCTGGGCTTTAACGGATAGCGTGGAAGAACAAGTCTCTGCGATCTACGAGATAGATAATGATCAGTTGATCATGAAACATTTATTCAATTTTAACCTCTGGCCCCATGCTCTGGGTAACACCAATGAAAACGGAATTGAAATTCTCGGTCTTAACCTCGATTATGCATATCTCTACGAAAGCACTTCCGGCTCTTTTTACCCCAATGAAATAATTTGGATTGAATCCAATGTTTACGGGGGAACTTTCTTAAATTACGACGATGACGAGTATGATGAAATTGCCCTGGTTAAAAATGAAACCATAAATTCAGTAACAAAACGAGTTATTGCCCTATATAACAGGGAAAATAATATTATCACCCGGGAATATCTTTTATTCAATGATACGCCTGCATCTGTTAAGAATACTTTCCTGAACAGAATAGAAAGCGCTGACTTAAATGATAATGGAAACATCAATATTCTGGCATCTGACCAGGATGGCGATGTAATAATTTACGAGTATTCGGAACCTGCTGATCAATTTGAAATGATCTGGAGTTACCGTCTGCCGGTTGCAAATGCCTATTATCTTGCGGCCGGAGACCTTACCGGTGACGGAAATCTTGAATTCTGTGCCGGTGGATATAATATTGACTACAATGATCCAGCTAAAACCTTTTCTTCTTTTAAATTTTTCCGTTATGATGTAGCAGAAAATGATTTTGTTGTATTTGATCAGCTGGAATTTTCCGGAGCTAGAAATAAAAACTCCCTGCTCAGCTCAGATCTGGACGGCGATAATGATCTGGAACTTATCCTTTCCTTACCTCCCAATGCCTATGTAGTTGATTATATCGACGGCCGGTTTAAACCTGTGTGGAAAGGAAGTTCAAGCGGAGACTATAATAATAATTCCATGGCTGTTCCACCTGGACCAAATGAAGATAGTTATTTTATTCTTAACACATATGATATAACTGAAGACCAGAAAAACAGTACTCTTTTCGAGGCATTTGGAGATTTCACCGGTCCGACCACTCCGGAGAATTTTAACATTCTTCCTTTGAATGAAAGTTCTGTGCAACTTAGCTGGAACTACAATCAAAGCGCAGATCATTTCAATATTTATAAAAAAATGGAAAATAATGAATTTGTTTTTACCTCTGAGATTAATTCATTTCTTGATGAAGGACTCTCTGCCGGTGACTCTATATGCTACAGAATAACTGCTGTAAATGAAGCTTTCGATCCAGTTGAAAGTCTTCCTACCTTATGGAAAACTGCCGTAACTGATTATCCCCCGGGGCTGGAAGCAATCAATATGTTGTCACTTCATACCCTGAAGCTTGAGTTCGACCGACCGTTAGCAAATAGTGCAGCTTTTGTAAGTCACTATTTTGTTTCCAGCGGAACTGGATATCCAACTGCTGTTAATATGGTGGCAGAAAATACGGAAGTTATACTAACCTTCAATCTCTGTTTTGGTGAATTCGATGAATACGAGATAACTATATCAGGATTAACCGGTATCTCAGGTGTAAAATTTCCTGATGGAACCTATAGCTTCCTGTTTACTGAAGACACTGAACCTCCGTTTATAACTGAAACAAAAGTACTCCCCGGCAACAAGGACATTGAAATCTATTTTAATGAATCCATGGAAAATACTGCCCTGGAAAATTTCGGCAATTACACTTTGATCTTCCCGGATATAGACCAGAATAATTTTTTGGCCGGGCTGGAATACCGAGAAGAGTCCACCAGATATTATGTGTTGATCTCCCTACAGGAAGAGATGAAATATACAAATCAAAGCTACTTTTTGAAGATTGAAAATGCGGAAGATATTTCCGGTAACAAATTAGCCAATCATGGCAATAAGTGTCGTTTCAGCTTGACAGATATCAAAAACCTGGACTATTTGATAGTTTACCCTAATCCTCTGAATCTAAATGAGATAGCGTTGGGGGGAGAGATAGGATTTAATTTCATAAATCTTCCTTTGGAGGAAAAGGGAAAGATTAAAATTTTCGATCTTAGCGGAGATCTTGTTTTTAGTGATGGATTTGGTCCTTATTTTAATGCTAATGATTATTATCGCTGGAATATCAGGAATAAAAGCGGTAATAAAATATCATCGGGTTTATATTATTATTTAATCGAAATTGCCGGTGATGTTAAAAAGGGGAAATTAGTTCTAATTAATTAGGCGAGATGAACAGATGACGTGAATTTGATGATTACTCCGTGGGTCCGGATCAGAAAATTAATCCTGAATCTGTAATTTTAAAAGGAGCTTGAAATGATATCCTTAGATTGGAAGGAAAGATTAATAAAAGATACAGAAGATTTTTATAGCCGGAAACTTGCCGATGGAGATTATGATATAGACATAGTCTACAATGCATACCCGCAGAGAATTGATAATAAAATACCTCTGGCTGTAATCACCCTGGTAGGAAAAACACTGGCCGGAAAACTGACGAAAACTGCTGATCAGTATTTTGAATTTTACGACTACCTGATAAAGCATAAAGGCGAACATGGCATCATTATTTTTTCCTATATCATGGCCAGAGCAGTTAAAAAGAAACCTGAAGTCTTCCTGAAGTATCTGGAAAAAATCCTTTTATCCCGTACAGAACAGAAAAACTGTAATCTGATCGTTGATAAATCGATCCTGCCTCTGGTGAAGAAAGATCCCGTAAAATATCTTGATCTACTGGCAAACTGGCTGAAAAAAGATAATCCTTATCTAAGTGTAAGTATTCAGAAACTATTAATCAAGCTGATCCACAATGATCCTGAGCTGATCAAGCCGATCTTCACAAAACTGGAACTCTCCTGGTTATACGCAACACCAACCATGATCAAAGTCAATTATCACATTATTAAAGAGATCTATAAATTTGATAAAGAATACTATTTTAAGATATATGCAAATTATCAGAATACCAGAAATCCCGTCTTTGCTGAAATTCTAAGCGACGCTATCTGCGCAACTAGTCCGGCGATCGAAAAGATGGTGGAGCTCTGGTCAAGAAGTGGTAATATTAACCTGAAAAAAATCGGTTTACATTCCCGGAAAATCCTGAAAAAGGCAAAAAAATAATGGCAGAATATATTACAAAAGAAGGCATGAAACGTCTGCGGAAAAGAATGCAGAAATTAGTCCAAATGAGAAGTGTGGTCATTAAACAGGTTGTTACAGCAAGAGAAATGGGCGACCTTAGTGAGAATGCAGAATATAAGGCGGCCCGGGAGCAACAGAGAAATATAGAAAATGAATTCAATCACATAAAAAATAGAATTTCCAAACTTCAGGTGCTGGATGTCTCCCAAATCCCCAAAGATGCCGTTCGGTTCGGTGCGAAGGTCACTTTGCTGAATCTTGATAATGAAGAGATAACAAAGGTTCAGATGGTTGGAGTAGATGAAGTATTTGAAACTGATGATGGTTATGAAAGAAGATCTATTGCTTCTCCGGTTGGAAAACAGCTGATCGGCAAGAAAAAGAATAATAAAATTTCCGTTAAAGCGCCTATCGGTGTTAAAAACTATCAGATTCTGGAAATTGAATAGGAGAATAAATGTCTAAACTAGAAAAACTCACCAAAAAACTGAAATATGAAAGAAAAAACTTCTGGCAGGATTTCCCTAAAACGGAACAAAATAAAGCACAGAAATTCTGCGAAGAATATAAGAAATTTCTCAATCTTTGTAAAACAGATAGAGAATCTATCACGGTAGCTGTAAAAAAAGCTGTCGAAAATAAGTTCACAAACCTCGATGCAAAACCCGCCGGTAAAAAAGTATACCGCTCTTTCAGGCATAAAAATGCTGCTCTGGCTCTAATCGGAAAAGATGCAGTGAGCTCCGGAGTAAATTTGATCGTCTCCCATATAGATGCTCCCCGGGTCGACCTGAAACAGAATCCCCTGTATGAAGATAGTGGAACTTCACTGGGAATGATGAGAACCCATTATTATGGCGGAGTAAAGAAATATCAATGGATGTCTACACCGCTGGCCTTACATGGTGTTTTCGTTAAATCAACCGGAGAAACTGTAACCCTGAGCATCGGTGAAGATGAGAATGATCCTGTCTTCATAATGCCAGACCTGCTGCCTCATCTGGCCAGAGAGGAACAGTACAGTAAAAAAATTGGTGAAGCAATAAATGCTTCCGCCATGAACCTGGTCTTCAGCTCCATTCCCTACCTCGATTCTGCTGAAAAGAACATTAAAGAGGCTGTTAAACTTAATGCTCTGGCAATGCTGAACGAAAAATATGATCTGGTGGAAGAAAATTTCCTGAGTGCTGAGCTGGAGCTTGTACCGGCTGGAAAGGCTCGAGACTGCGGCATAGACAGAAGTATGATAGCAGCTTACGGACAGGATGATAGAATCTGTGCCTATACTTCTCTGGAAGCTATCTTCACCGCTAAAAATGCCGGCAAAACAGCTATTGTCTTTCTGGCAGACAAGGAAGAGATCGGCAGCGACAGCAACACAGGTGCTAAATCCAATTTTATTATCGATTTCATCGCTGATCTGCTGAAATACAATAACGAAAGCAATGACAGCAATACACTAAGGAAAACCCTGATTAACAGTCAGATCATTTCAGCTGATGTAAACGCTGCCATAAATCCTAACTATCCAAATGTTCATGAAGCCCAGAATGCTGTTAGACTCGGTTTTGGAGTAAGCGTTACAAAATATACTGGCAGCGGTGGAAAAGGCGGTTCTAATGATGCCAATGCAGAATTTAATGCAAAGATAATCAATCTCTTCAATCAGGAAAAAGTGAACTGGCAGACAGGAACTTTAGGTAAAGTTGATGTTGGCGGTGGTGGTACTATCGCAAAATTCATGGCACTTTACGGCTCAGAAGTAATAGACTGCGGCCCCGGGGTTCTCGGTATGCATTCCTTGTATGAACTCACCAGTAAAGCCGATGTTTATTCCTCTTACAAAGCATATAAAGCTTTCTTTGAAAAAGCTTGATAATCAATGAGGTTATAATGAAAAATACAATCTATCTGCTCATCTTTTTACTGCTTTTTGCCGGCTGCAGTACTAACAAAATAAGAAAATCCATGCCGGTTAAGGAAAAGATGGCAAAAGCAGATCTTTTTTATGAGCAGGAAAAATACCATAAGGCCATTCCCTATTATACGGAAGTTGTTCTGGATCGTAATTCCATTTATACTGCTGAAGCTCAGATGAAATTGGGAAACTCTTACTATATGCAGGGAAAATATATGGAAGCCCGGTTCGAATATCAGGAATTGATCAGGCTATTCAAAAATTACCCCGAGGTTGGTGAAGCCTACTACAGAATTGGTGTCTGCTATTTTGAAGAATCCCTGAATCCTCATTATACTCAGGAAGAAACGAATAAAGCTATTCTGGCTTTTAATACATTTTTGGAGAAATTTCCTTTCCATGAAAAAAAAGAGAAAGCACTTGAATACCTGAATAAATGTAATTATAAATTGCTTGAGAAAACCTACTATAACGGTTATGCCTATTATAAGTTGAGTGATTACAGTTCTTCCCTGCTATATCTGAATGAGATAACTTCGTTGAATATGGTCGATGAACTGGATAAAATGGCCCTGTTTTACAGCGGCAAGATCTTTTGCTATCGTAAGGATAAAGGAAATGCATTGCTGGTTCTGGATAAAATGAGTCAACGTTATCCGGAAGCTGATGAAACGGCTACCATCGAAAAACTGTTTGCCAAATTGAAATGAAAACAGGCCTCTTAGGCGGATCCTTTAATCCGATCCATCTTGGACATCTGGCCATTGCTGAAGCAGTTTACAGCCAGTTGAACCTGTCCGATATCTGGTTTATTCCCACCGCCTTTCATCCTTTTAAACAGAAATCGCAGCTGCTTCCTTTTGAAAAAAGATTGAAGCTGATCTTGAAAGCAATTGAACCCTACCCTGATTTTAAAATATCCCTGCTTGATTCAGATCAAGATGCCAAAAACTATACCTATGATCTGATCAGAAAAATTAAGTCAGAAAATCCTGCAATTGAACCTTTTTTCATCATCGGGTCAGATATCTTGAATGAATTGACAAAATGGTATAAATACGAGTGGCTGCTGGAAAATATCACCTTTGCCGTAATTAAAAGACCAGATCAAAAGATCGATCATAAATTATCTGAAGAGCAGTTAAAAAAGTTGAAATTTGTAGATATGACGCCAGTTCCTGTATCTTCAACAGAAATAAGGTATAGAATAAAAAAAGACCAGCCCATAACCGGACTGGTCCCTGACTCCATTTTAGAAGATATTTTAAGTTATTATAAACAACTAAATACTGTAATATAAATTCATTTCAAAAGGATGCGGCCTGTTGCGTACCGCCACGACTTCCTTCATTTTTTCTGTGATCCAGCTTTCGATCAATTCTTCATTGAAAACTTCGCCGGCCAGCAGATACTGATAATCCTCTTTAAGGGCTTCCAATGCTTCTTCCAGACTGGTTGGGATAGCATGTAATTTGTCCTGTTCTTCTGCAGACCATTTGAAGACATTATCATCATAAGGACCGTAACCATTTTCCGGGGTAGGCATGATCTTGTTCTTTATACCATCCATTCCTGCCATCAATAACGCACTCATTGCCAGATAATAATTACAGGTTCCGTCCCCTGTTCTGAATTCGATCCGTTTATCATCTTCTTTGGTTGCATATTTAGGTATCCTGATAGCTGCACTTCTATTTGCCAGACCAAAGAATAATTTTACAGGTGCTTCAAAGCCCGGCAGCAAACGTTTAAAGGAATTTGTACTGGGATTAGTAAAGGCAGTTAATGATCTTCCATGTTTTAAAATTCCGCCAATGAAATAAAGCGCTTCATCGGAAAGATCTGCATAATTTCCTGTTTTGAAAAAGATATTTTTACCATTTTTTCTTAGCTGAATATGGAAATGCATACCGTTGCCGGCTTCATCATATAGGGGTTTCGGCATAAAGGTGGCAGACATGTCATGTTCCAGAGCACAATTATGAATGATGTCCTTGATATACATCATTTTGTCCGTTATCTGCCCGAATTCTATCAGCTCGGTCTCGATCTCCTGCTGACCTGATAATCCTACCTCATGATGATGATAGCGCACAGGACAGCCAATATCTTCGATAAGGCTGACCATGTCTTCCCGCACGTGGGCAAATTTGTCGAACGGGATATCTATATGATACCCTTTACGGTTGGCAACAGCTGTGCCATCTCGATCTTTATAACCTCCCGGCAGGTCTTCCTTGTTCTCGGAAGAGGTAAAACTATAACCGGCACTGAATTTGCCATTATTGATAAGTGCATCATTAAAGAGATAAAATTCAAATTCAGGAATCCAGTAGGAACTGTCCGCAATTCCGGTTTTCTGCAGATAATCCTGAGCTCTTTTGGCAACACTGCGAGGATCTTTTTTTACGCCGATCCTATTATCTGCATCACAGATATAACAGAGCATCCGCAAGGTTGGAAATTCAGTAAAGGGATCGATCATGGCAGTATCCGGATCAGGCATCATGATCATATCGCCGGCTTCTACGGATTTCATCCCGGGTATGCTGGATCCGTCAAATGGTATTCCGTTCTGCAGAACATATTCCAACCTTCTGGCTGGAAAGGAGATGTGATACCAGTTGCAGACCAGATCAGGATATTTCAGGTCGATGGACCGGATATCGTTATCTTCAACCAATTTCAATAATTGTTGCTTTGTCATTTTTACTCCTGTTATTTATATTCCTGTTAATATCTTCATAATTACATTTAGAGGGGGAACAATAATACTTCCAATAATATTTAACCTGAAAACATAAGAAGCCAGAATGATCCCCATAAAGATCATCATGCCTTTTCTTTCCTGGGCTGTAAATTTGAAATACATTTCATCAGAAAGAAAAGCACCCAGTACCTTGGAGCCGTCCAGGGGAGGAAAAGGGATCAGATTGAAAAGCCCCAGAAACAGATTAATAAAAATCACGTTATAGATCACTTTAAGGAGAACTGCCTGTCCGCTTCCGATCTGCATAAGCGGATCGAGGGAGCCAATTATCAGCCTGAGAATAACCGAGAGAATTACTGCTATAATAAAATTCGACAGTGGTCCTGCTGCTGCTGTTATCGCTGTATCTTTCTTGTAATTCTTAAAATTGTAAGGGTTTATGGGAACCGGTTTGGCGTAACCGAAAGCAAGTCCGCCCCGGGTAGAGATCAACAGTAATAAAGGAAGAATAATGGTCCCGAAAGTATCAATATGTTTCAAGGGATTGAAATTCAGTCTTCCCTGCCGTTTAGCAGTATCGTCACCCAGTAAATAAGCAGCATAACCGTGACTTACTTCATGGACGATGATACTCATTAAAATTGCTGGTATTAATATTATATATTCCATAATGTTCTACTCTTTTATCAGTTTAAGGAATCTTCTTTTTCCTACTTTAATAACGCCTTCAGAGAAGATCTCAGCAAAAATATCCGTGATCTTATCTCCATCCAGGCTGACTGCGTTCTGTTTGATCATTCTGCGTGCTTCGCCACCGCTGCTACAGGTATTGCTTTGCACCAGAATATCGATTATTTTCATTTTTCCCGGAAGCTTAAATTCCGGCACATCGTCCGGGATCTCTTTTTTACTGAAAATCAGATTGAACTCTTCTTCCGCCTGTAGAGCAGCTTCATCTCCATGGTAGAGGGCAACGACTTCCCTGGCCAGTCTCTGTTTAATAATTTTAGGATTTACTTTTCCTTCTTTCATCTGCTCCTGTATGGAAGCAATTTCATCGGGAGAAGTCTTGGTAGCATAATTGAAGTAATTAATGATCAGATCATCCGGTATCGACATTGTTTTACCGTATTTTTCCTTAGGCGGATCAAATACAGCAATATAGTTATCGAGACTCTTACTCATTTTTTCCCGGCCGTCAGTTCCCATTAAAATAGGGGAGAGGATAGCAACCTGTTCCGGCATATTGAAATATCTCTGCATATCCCGGCCAGCCAGAATATTGAACTTCTGTTCTGTTGCTCCCAGTTCTACATCAGCTTCTATAGCCACAGAATCGAAGGCTTGCAGGATCGGATACATGATCTCATGCATGCCAAGTGGAAGACCATTCTCATATCTTTTTCTGAAGGTATCATGAGCCATGAATTGAGCTAGCGTAAATTTTCCCATCAGTTTCAGAACGTCAGACATCGTCATATTACCAAACCATTCAGTCTGCCAGCGGACTTCTGTTTTGCTTTCATCCAGTACCATGAACAGCTGTTCCATATATCGTTCCGCATTTTTTTTGACCTGTTCAGCTGTTAAGGGTGGTCGTGATTCATCTTTTCCGGTCGGGTCTCCGATCTGAGCTGTGAAATCCCCGATTATGATCACTCCCTGATGTCCCAGATCCTGAAATTCTCTCATTTTTCTGATCGGGACCAGGTGGCCGATATGTACATCATATCCGGTGGGATCGATCCCGTATTTTATGCGCAAAGGTTTATTGTTTTTTTTGCTGTACTGCAGTTTTTTTATGAGATCTTCTTCGGTTATGATCTCTTCCGTTCCTTTGCGGATAATCTTCAATTCTTCTGTATATTCCATGTCTTTACCCTTTATAAATTTGGAAAGTACAATACCTGAGTTGGGTTTTTCTTTGTCAATAATAATTAAGCAACTTAAAAAAACTTAAAAAAAGTGTTAATTCATTTAAATATAGTTAATTACAATTATTACATCTTAACTTCAAGTTGAGGAGTAATGTTTATAACATATTAAACCTGTGTAAGTTATTTATAAAAAAGTGTAATTGGACATTAAAATTAGTGCCATTTTCCACTCTTGACAAATATTAAACAACTCTAAGATTTGAGATGTTAATTTATGCTTTTTAAAATTTAACATTGTAAAATAATTTTGTGGATAACATTGTAAAATTAATAAGATAGAAGTCATAACTCATTAATTTTAAAAAGCTTAGGCTTTATGGACTTACGTGTGGATAATGTGTGGATAAGTTATTTTCTGATTATTGTTACTCATTTATCTATAACAAATTAGGATGATGAATATGGAAAAAATTGATACTGTCTGGTACAATATTTTAGATACTTTGAGGGACAATATCAGTGAACAGGGATATAGTACCTGGTTCAGTGAAACCTCTCCTTTGAATATTGACGAAAATCAAATGAATGTAAAGGTCCCAACTCAATTTATTGCAGATTATTTAAACAAGAATTACAGTGAAATGATCTCTGAGATTTTTTATAATCTATATAAATCTAAACATAAAATTAAATTTACTTCCAAAAAGCATGAACCGGCTTTTATAAAGGAAGAAGCTTTGAGCATACCAGACAGTAACAGCGTCAATGCTCAATCTAAACTTAACCCCAACTATAATTTTGATGAATTCGTAATCGGTACAAACAATAAATTCGCCCACTCCGCTTCTATGGCGGTAGCAGAATCCCCGGGTAACACCTACAATCCATTATTTCTTTACGGGGAATCCGGCATGGGGAAGACTCATCTGATGCAGGCCATCGGCAACTTTGTGAATACAGAGCTTTACGGTAAGAAAGTGTTTTATACTTCTACAGAGGAATTCACTAATTCCATGATAAATTCCATTAAAACAAATTCCATGTCTGCTTTTCGCAATAAATTCAGGAATTTCGATGTACTGTTAATTGATGATGTTCACTTCCTTTCTAAAAAAGAGGGAACCCAGGAAGAGTTCTTTCATACTTTTAATGCACTTTATGAAAAGAAAAAACAGATTGTACTTACCAGTGACAGACCACCTAAAGATATTCCTGACCTGGAAAAAAGATTAGTAACAAGATTCGAATGGGGCTTACTGGCCGACCTGAAAAGTCCAGATTTTGAAACCAGAGTAGCAATTTTAAAGAAAAAAGCAGAATTTGAGAACATCAATCTGAAGCAGGATGTAATTGAATTCATAGCCGAACATATATTCAGTAATGTCAGGGCACTGGAAGGTTCCTTAATAAGAATTCTGGCCTATGCTTCCTACAATAATCTGGAGACGATGGATATTTCTGTAAACATGGTCAGTGAAATACTGATAGACATGGTTTCCGACAAGATCCAGGAAGTTAATCTGGAGACGATAATGCAGAATGTATGTGCAGCATATAACCTGAATCCGGCCATGATCTTTGATAAAACCAGAAAGAAGAACATCTCTTTTCCGCGACAGATAGCCATGTACCTTTCCAATCTTCTTATCCCGCAATTATCTTTAAAAGATATTGCTCAATATTATAAAAGAAAAGATCATACCACCGTACTTCATGCCAAGAAGACAATTGAAGCTCAATTTAAGGAAGACCGTGATCTGAGAATACAGATAGAGAAGCTGATCAAAGAGATCAAACGGTAGTTATGCACTTATACACATGGTATTATGTTGATAATCGTTGATAACTCGTTTCAAATGAAAACTTTTTTTTATTTTGTGAATAACTGTGTATTAAGAAAACACTTATGCACAGACAAATCACACCAGCTTTGAACTACAACCTAATGAAAACAATAAAGTTAATAAAATTCTTTACAGTTATCCCCCTATCCACAAAACCTACTACTTCTTCTAATTTTCTTAATAATAATAAGGAGTTATAAAGGAATATGAATTTATATAAATTAATATTCATCATTATATTATTGATGATATTGTTAACAGCATGTACACAGAAAAAAAACTCAGTTGGATTTGAGCCTGGGATAGAACCTAAAATAATCGAATTAGATTATAACTATTTTGAAAATTCTATCAGTTACGAAGATTCTTCTGGAAATTATTACAATAACAGTAAATTGCTGATCGGAAATTATTTTTCCAGCAATTTTCAGAACAAAGCCTTCACCCTTCTAAGAACAGTTACTTTTCCTGATACTATTGCAGAACTGACAAGTCCAGTTACTATTCAGCTGGAAAAAACTGACAGTTATAATTTCGATGATATCAGTACAGAAACAATTAAATTCGGTAAATTGTTTCAAACCTTTAAAGAGAACGAAGCAACCTGGTATATTGCCAGCGATACTATCGCCTGGTCCGGGACAGAAGGTTTTTCTGAAGCTGATTATGAACCTCATGATTTCAGCAGTGTGGAAGTTGTAAACGATTCAATTTTTCTGGAAATTCCTGGGGATATGCTGATCGATTGGGTGGAAAATGATTCTACTAATTTCGGTATTGTAATCTATACCGAGCAGGAAGATGCTTTTCTGGAGTTACTTTCAGCCGAATCAGAATCTGTTTACCTGAATTTCAGCTATACTCCTTCTGAAGCTGATACTGCCTTAGATTTCAGTGCTAAGTTCACTTCAGACACATTCATTTCTCAAACCGATCAGGAATATCAGATCTTTACAAATGAACTTAAAATATCAAATATTCAGCCGATTAAAATGTTCCTGGAATTTGATATTTCAGATTCTGTATTTATAAATTATCCCAATTCAGGGATAAATAATTCTGATGATTACCGACGTATGACAATTAACAAAGCTGAACTTATTCTATCAACTGCTGATGTTAATAATTATCCGCTGGATAAAAATGTCAGTATTACACCCTACCTAGTTCTGGCCGATTCACTTAACCTGGAAGATACTTCTGCTCCTCTGCTTCAGGATGATCAATATGAATCCCTCTATGATGGTGCTTCCAGCGATTCTCTGGATACAGAAAGTTTCAGTATAAACATGAAATATATTATTCAGTATATTACGGCAGGAGAAAAGGAAAATAATGGTATAATGATCAAATCCATCTACGAAAATAGAGATTTCCTAAATATAGTCTTTGCTGATATGTGCTATCCTGAAGAAGAAAAAAGACCGAAACTGAGGATCATTTATACACCACCCTATCTGGATGAATAGAGAGGTAATATGAGAAAAATTCTTTTTGGCTTATTATTAATCATACTGCTTATTTCCTGTTCGGAAGAACCAGTGGAATCTGTAGCCAGAGTAAATGATGAAATTCTGACACTGGAAGAGTTCCAGGCTTTTTTTACGGAGCAGGAATGGACGACAATGAATTCTGAATCAAAGAGGGAATATATTAATGAATGGATTAATCTTACTCTGCTGGCCCAGGAAGCAGATCGAGCTGGTTTAAGTGATCAGGCTGCTGCCAGGGAAAGAATAAAAACAGCTGTAAAAAATGTGAAATCCAATCTGCTTCTGGCTCAGAAAATAGCCCAGATCGAAATCACGGAAGACGATCTGTTCAATTATTATAAACTTCATAAAAGTAAATATCAGGAAACAAAAATAGAATATAAGATCCAGAGAATTTACCTGAACGAGAAAGAAAAGCTGGATCTGGTGATGGAACTTTTAAGAAAGGGTGCACCATTTACCGAAACGGTAAAAGAATATTCTGAGGAGCAACTGGCTGCCAGCGGAGGTTACACTGGTTTCCTTGGAAAAGATGACATAGATCCGGCGATCTGGAATAAACTTCAGGATCTTAAAAAATGGCATTATACCAGTGTTAAATTGAATAACGGATATTACATATTCAGATATTATGATAGTCAGGAAGTTGAGCATATCAAAGATTTTACACAGGCAGAAGATGAGATCAGAAAGATAGTGCTTGATCAGAAGAAAAAAGAAATTGTCAGCGAAATAATTGAAGATTTGAAAAGAAACGCAGATATATCTATCTCAATATAGGAGCAGGAATGAAAAAATATTTCATCTTAATCATCGTAACTTTAATAGTTGGTCTCAATGCGGAAGTTATGGATAAAATTATCGCTAAAGTAGGAAGAGACATTATTCTTGCCAGTGAACTGGATACCAGAAGACAACAACTTTCTGCTGCAGGTATGATGAACGAAGATATCGGAGATATTGATATTCTGAATGAAATGATAGAATCCAAGTTAATCCTGCAGAAAGCAAAAAATGAACTCTATGAAGTTGACGAACTGGAAGTAAATGCTCTGGCGCAGGAACAGATAGAGAGAATTTCCAAAGATTTCAGTACGAAGGAACAGTTTGAAACAGTTTTAATGGAAGAAATGGGACTGACAGTTCCCGAACTTAAAGAATTCTATACTGAAATGATCACTGAACAGAGATTGAAAGACCAGATAATCAGTAATGAGATCAAGACCAAAGTACATATAACTGAAGCCGAAATAGAAGAATATTTCAATGAAAACATTTCTGAATTACCTCTTAAACCAGCTCAGGATCAGTTGGGAATGATTGTGAGAGAAATTAAAGCCAGCAAGGAAACACGTTCTAAGGCATTGCAGGAAATGAACAAGATAATCGATAAGCTGGCGGAAGGTGAAGAATTTTCGGAGATACTTAAAAAACTGCCTGAGTTTGGTGAAAATATTACAGGTGGTGATCTGGGATTTTTTGGCAGAGGCAAGATGATAAAATCATTCGAAGATGCAGCATTTGCCTTAAGACCGGGTGAAGTAAGCGGTATTGTGGAGACTATGTTTGGATTCCATATAATAAAAATGGAAGAACGACGAGATGATGAAATCCGGGTAAGTCATATTCTTAAGGAAGTTGTTATAACTGAAGAAGATATTCAGAGAACAAAAGATATGATGGATGTAATCCTGGAAAAATTAAAAGCCGGAGAGGATTTTGCTGAACTGGCCAGAGAATATTCAGAAGATGATTCCACAGCTTCTTCAGGTGGAGTGATCGGTGAATTTATTCCGGCTGAATATCCCGAGTTATTCAAAGATCAATTTAATAAACTTGATTACGGTCAATATTCGGACGTTATTAGAGAAGGCGATAATTTCTATATTCTGGACAAAATTAAGCAGATTCCAGAGCAGCCTTATACTTACGATGAGATCTACGACAGATTAAGACAGATAGTTCATTCCCAGAAAGAAGTAGACCTTTATGATAATTGGATAAAGGAACTAGTAAAAGAATCTTATGTTGAAATTTTTCTGGAAGAATAATTTTGCAGTTCAGTTCTTTTCATAAGTCCATTGAAAAATTATTAGCTACTCTTTTTGGTATTGGGTATATACCATTAGCACCCGGTACTGCAGGTACTCTGGCAGCAACAGTTGTTTACCTGCTGATACCTGAAATGTTCTTTATAAATTTATTCCCGGGATTTCTAATTCTGGGAATAATTTCATTAACAGCAGTCGGTATTACCGGTTCTGCTGAAAGCAAAATGGACCGTGATGATAAACGCATAGTCCTGGATGAATTTGCCGGTTTTTTCTTTGCAGTTTTTTTTCTGCCGAAAAAATTGGTTTTATTGCTATCTGCTTTTATTTTATTCAGGGTGTTCGATATTTTTAAACCGGAACCTGTGAATATTCTGCAAAAGCTTAAAGGCGGATGGGGAATAATGGCAGATGATATTATGGCAGGTATTTATACAAATATCTGTCTGCAAATTGTGATTAGAGTATTTCCAGAATTGATAAAAACATAAAAAATAAGGAGTAGAAATGAATTATTTAATTTTACAAGCAGCACCACAAGGGGGAGGATCAATGCAGTTCCTGTTCACAATGGGATTAATGTTCCTGGTTCTCTATTTTCTTATCTTCAGACCACAGAGAAAAAAACAAAAACAGCATCAGGCAATGATCGATAATCTGAAAATCAATGATAAGATCATTACTACCGGCGGAATGATCGGTAAGATAGTTAACATTAAAAAAGATAAAAACATTCTGGTAGTAAGAGTTGATGAAACTAACAATACAAAAATAGAATTTCAGCGTAATGCAGTTTCCGGTGTTATTAATGAAGAAGTTAAAGGGTAAAATATTACCTATTAAAGTTTACGGAGAAGAGGTGCTGCGTCTGAAAGCAAAACCTGTAATCGAACTTAATGATGAGATCAGGCAGTTCATTGCAGATCTTACAGAAACAATGTATGAAAAGGATGGAGTAGGGCTGGCAGCTCCTCAGGTAGGTAGATCTCTCAGGATTTTTGTTGTAGACCCCTTCTGGTTCCAAGAAGGGAATGAGAAAAATCCAGTCATCTTGATCAATCCTGAATTTAAGGAATTCGAAGGTGAAGAGACAATGGAAGAAGGCTGCCTCAGTCTGCCCGATATTTACGCCAA